>NZ_JAESDH010000002.1 GCF_019249295.1 Alteromonas antoniana | reverse complement strand
CCTAACGCAGTGCACAATAGAAAAGGCCAGCTTCGAGAGCTGGCCTAATAACTGTCAACCTATATTAGGACGACACAGATGCTCCAATATGCGATAAACCGGCACATCTCACACCATTATACTGTGAACATAAGTTGTCCAGTGGCTTAACACGTCACACAGCATCGCGGTGAACGTTATTGTCGCCTCAGGCAATTGGCAGCTTCTATACACCTGTTTCCTGTTAAGCCGCTTCTCGTTCCTGCATTCTGTAACGTTTCTGAATCAGGGTCGCCAGTTTTTTACACGCTGAGACTGAGCGTGTGTCGCGCTGATAAAAGACCTGCTCGACTATGTTTCCGTTATTATCAACCAAATAACTGGCCAGTCTGCACTGACGATGCTGCAGATAAAAATGGTGATACTTCAACCGACTGCCCAGCGGCAACATCATGACCTTCTGATACATGCAATAGGGAAGTTTTAAATCTACCACTTTCGGATCAGCAGGGCGTAACTCGGTGACTGACTGAAATCCATTACTTCCTGGTGAAAGCTTAATACCCTGTGCTGTCAATAATTTATCAAGTGCTTTAATGCCTGTTTCCATCACTATCGCCTCTTAACTGTTTACATATACAGTATATGTTTATTTATACAGTTATCAAGTGAATCGTTCACTTTTTATTCGCCACAGGCAAATCAAAGAAAATACGCCAGCGTGATTGCACGCAAATGCACGGCTCTCCCGAACGGCTTAACATAAAAAAACCGCAGTGTTGGCTGCGGTTTTTTCCGTTGCGATTGAAAATATCAGCAGTTAGCGAAGCGCTTCTTCCAGAAATGCCCACTGGTCGGCATAGCTTTCAATTCTCATCCAGGTAGGTGTGCCTGCGCCATGTCCTGCGCGGGTTTCCACGCGCAACAATATTGGATTGTCGCAGCCCTGGTCGCGCTGAAGCGCAGCAGCAAACTTATAACTGTGCCAGGGCACTACCCTGTCGTCATGATCTCCGGTGGTAATTAAGGTTGCCGGATAGCACACCCCTTTTTGCGTATTGTGCACCGGCGAATACTTGTACATCGCCGCAAATTCATCTTCGTTTTCACTTAGTCCAAAATCAGATGACCAGGCGCGGGCATTGGCACTTGGTGTATGGTAACGCAACATATCCAGTACACCGACGGCAGGTAATGCTGCACCAAAAAGCTCGGGTCGCTGGGTTAATGAGGCGCCTACCAGCAGTCCACCATTGCTTCCGCCCTGAATCGCAAGTTTGCCCGGAGAGGTATATTGCTTCTCAATCAGATACTCACCCGCAGCAATAAAATCATCAAACACATTCTGTTTCTGTAATTTCGTTCCTGCTTTGTGCCACTCACGTCCGTATTCGCCACCACCTCTGAGGTTGGCAATCGCCAGAACATTGCCCTGCTCTAACCACGTCATGCGTGACACCGAGTAGCCAGGCAGTAAACTGATGTTGAAGCCACCGTAACCGTAAAGAAGCGTTTTATTGTTTCCGTCTAACGTCATTCCACGCTTGTGCACGATAAACATCGGAATGTCGGTGCCATCTTTGCTGGTATAGAAAACCTGCTTGGTTTCGTATGCGTCCAGATCGACAGGAACCGAAATGGTTTTGTATAACCGGCTTTCAGCGCTTTCTAAATCGTACTCGTATATTGCCCCCGGATTGGTAAAGCCAGTGAGCTTGTAATACGTCTTGGCACTGTCTTTATCACCGGAAAACCCATCTACTTTGCCAATCCCGTCGAAATCGATGTCACTGAGTTTATCCCCTTCAAGGCTATAGACAGATACCGCTGACTTTACGTCCTTGATGTATTGAGCAAACAACTTACCGTCCAGAACCGAAACTTCATCAAGAGCTTCGGCCTGAGCAGGAATAACTTCCCGGAGGGCGCCTGACTTGGTATTCAGCGCAATCACGCGTCCCGTTGGGGCATCCTTGGTGGTGTAAAAGAAAAGCTCATCGCTATTTTTATCAATAAAGTTATACAGTGCGTCCCATTTTGCCAGTAGTGGCTCAGGCGTCGCTGACGCCTGAGTCAGGTCAAGCGTGTAAACGGCATTCGTCTCGTAGCCATCCCATACGCTTATCAACAGGGTCTTTCCCTCATTGATCACTATCGGATAAGGGTTCCAGGCAGGCTCATTGCCAAATGCCACTACCTGCCTGTCATCGCTTTGAGGCGTACCAAGCTGATGAAACCAGATACTAACGCTTTTACTGTCGTTCCACTTACCGTCCGTTTTGGGGTAGCGGGAGTAGTAAAAGCCACTCTCGTCAGGCAGCCATGAGACATTAGTAAACTTTATGCCTTCGATGACAGAGGGCTCATCCTCAAGCGAGTTGACGTCGCGCACATGGATAGTTTTCCAGTCGGTGCCGCCGTCTGACGTGAAATATGCAATTTTGTTGGCTTTCGGGCTGATTTCATAACCGGCCATAGACACCGTGCCGTCATCGCTGAATGTGTTAGGATCGATCAGCACATCAGGTTCGCTGTCGGCACTACTGGCCATCCACAAAACATATTGATTCTGCAGCCCGTTATTGTGCGAATAGAAAAATTTTCCGCCCTTCGTAAACGGCACATTATATTTCTCATAATCCCACAATGCCGTCATGCGCTTTTTATACATTTCACGGGTTGGCAGCGCTTCAAGATAGGGCCGCGCCAACTGGTTTTGTTGCGCTACCCACTCTGCCACTTCACTGCTTTGCGTATTTTCCAGCCAGCGGTAAGGATCGCTGACCATGGTGCCATGATAGCTATCCGTCTGAGTGACCGTCCGGGATACCGGATACTCTACAGTTTTTGTATCGGCTCGGGTATTTTCCGATACGCTACAGCCACTTGCCAACAACCCAATGCCGGCAACCGCGACGATTTGCACTATGTATTTTTTTATAACTGCCATGCTAATTTCCCTGTGAAACTCCGATCCCGACATCATCTCCGGGCTGCTTCTTTTTGCCTTTGAATGCGGTTTTTATGTCATTCAGAATAAGGTACAAAGAAGGTACCAGTAACAATGTGATCACTGTGGCAAACAGAATACCGAAGGCCAGTGAAATTGCCATAGGTATCACTATCTGGGCCTGTAAACTGCGCTCGAAAACGATGGGCAATAACCCCATAAAGGTAGTCAGAGAAGTCAGAATAATCGCTCTGAAACGCTGCGTGCCTGCGCTGATGGCCGCCTCTTTTAACGAATGCCCTTCTTTGCGGGCCCGGTTAACAAAGTCCACCATAATCAGACTGTCGTTCACTACCACGCCCGATAGTGCGATAATTCCGCAAATCGAAAGCACACTGACCGCCATATCCAGCACCAGATGGCCCACGATGGCACCAACAATACCAAACGGTATGACAGACATGATAATCAGCGGCTGAGAATAGGAGCGCAAGGGGATCGCCAGCAGCGCGTAAATGGCGAACAATGCGAACGCAAGCCCCTTAAGTAACCCCATCGTTGCTTCCTGCTGTTCGCGTGAATTTCCCTGCAGCTCAAAGCTAACGCGCGGGTAACGCTCCAGCAAATCAGGCATAATTTCAGAAACCACCTCACGGGTCACTTCGCCGGGATCTAACTGGGCTTTATCTACCTTTGCGGTTACCGTAACAGAGCGCTCGCCGTCTACACGAATGATGGTATCGAAGCCCTGACCGAGGTCGATGTTACCCACTTCTTCAAACGGCACTTCGTCCCCACTGGGCGTTCGGATGCGCATTGTCTCAAGATGCTCAATGCTGGTGCGCTGCTCCTTGGGATAACGCACCATCACTTTAATTTCCTCTTCATCACGTTGTATACGCTGCACTTCCGCACCATAAAAGCCGTAACGTACCTGCTGCCCCAGTTGCTGCAGTGAGATGCCTGATGCTTCTGCCTGGGGTGTTAGCGACAACTGAATTTCATCGCTACCGCCTGAAAACGTATCGTTTATGTCTGAAACGCCGTTAAAAGCTTCTAATCGTTCCTTCAGCTCCTGGCTGATACTGCGCAGTGCATCAATATTCGCAGAGTTAAACTCAAAGCTGAGATCAGAGCCGCCCCCTGGCCCACCAGGCGATCCGATGCTTAGCGTCTTAACACCAGCGATTTCCGGCATTTGCTCTCGCCATAACTGTTGGATCTCGGTATCACTGCGTTCGCGGGTTTCGCCTTTTGTCAGCTCAACAAACACCTGGCCGCTAAGCGTACCGTTGTCAAAAGCGATGGCGTGACTCACAACACCGCTGCCGGTTTCACTTTTAATGTTGTCATCCATCCGATGCATAGCGTCAAGTAACGTCGAGATGGCATTATCACGTTGTTGCAATGACGAGCCCGGCTCTAGCTCAACCGTGGCCATCATAAAGTCACTTGGAATATTCGGGAAGAAAACAAAGCGCACAATACCACCACCAAAGAGCCCGATAGTCAGGATAAGCATCGCCAGGAACGTCGATAACGTCACGTAACGATTGCGTATCGCCTTCTCCAGAAATGGGGCGTACTTGTTTTGTACAAAGCGCTTAATGCCTTCACTGAAAAAGTCACGGAAACGCTGAAGCCGGTTAGCTTTCTCCGGGTTGTAGGGTTTGAGCTTCATATGCACTAAGTGCGCAGGCAATATCAGCTTGGACTCAATCAGAGAGAAAACCAGACAAACAATGACCACGAGGCCAATGGTCTTCCAGATAACGCCAAACGGCCCGGACACCATTAACATGGGCGTAAACGCGGCAATCGTGGTCAGTACGCCGAAGGTGGCGGGCATGGCGACTTTTTTCACGCCGGCGATCACATTGTCTGTGCTGTGCCCCTTTTTATCGATTTCCGAATACGCTGATTCCCCCATGATTATCGCATCGTCCACGACAATCCCGAGAACCAGGATAAAAGCAAACAAACTCAACAGGTTTATGGACACGCCAAGGGCATCAATAGGAAGTACCAGTAAGGTCCCTAAGAAACACACAGGAAGCCCGACAATAACCCAAAACGCCAGTTTCAGTTTCAGGAACAGGGAAAGCACGATGAACACTAACAAGGCGCCAAAAAACATATTTTCCAGCATCATGTTTAACCGATCTGCGAGATAGAACGAACTGTCCCCCCAGGTGTCAGCGTTGATATTACCGGGAAACGTTTCTTTGGCTTTTTTGATATAGCCGTTGACCTGCTCTGAAATCTCAAGCGCATTCTGATCGCCCACCGCACGCACGCGAAGGCTGACCGCCGGCTTGCCATCGAACAGTGCATACTGGTTGTTTTCAATAAACCCGTCATTAATGAAAGCCACATCGCCAAGCGTCACCCGGGTGCCACTGGCATCAGTCAACAGCACGATTTGCGCAAAGTCCCAGCCGGTATAGGCCTGGCCCTTGGTTCTTAGCAAAATATCGCCGTTGTCCGTGCGGATAGAGCCGCCGGGTAAGTCCACACTGGTTTGCCGCAGCCGGTTAACCACATCTGAGAATGTCAGGTTATAGCGCTGTAAATCAGCTTCAGAAAGCTCGATAGAAATTTCATAATCCCGCGCACCGACTACCTGAACACTGGATATGCCCGGTAAATTGGCAATGTCATCCCGCATGCTTTTCGCGAACTCTTTAAGCTCGCGCTCTGAAGCATCGCCATATACGGAAATCCAAATTACGTCCTGCTGGACTTTCTGGCGATATACCACGGGCTTTTCGGTATTGCCGGGGAAACTTGGAATGGCATCCACCTGTACCTTCACTTCATCAAGCAGCGCCTGAACATCATAGTCCTCTTCAGCCTCAATACTGACAGTGCCCATTCCTTCAACTGCCGTAGACGTTATCTGCTTGATCCCTTCCAGATCTTTTATCGCTTCTTCAACTTTGAGTATTACCCCCTCTTCGACTTCCTGAGGGGCGGCACCAAGGTACGGCACGCGAACGTTAATGACATTAATGTCGAAGGTAGGAAAGATTTGTTTCTGAATACCAATTGCCCCGAAAATACCGCCGATCAGCAGCATCCACATCAACAGGTTTGCCGCTACGCTGTTGCGTGCAAACCAGGCAATTACACCGTGTTTTGTATCTATCCGGCTCATTCTGAATCCTCCTGAGTGATACTGCTGGTATCGTCAGGCTTATCCTTTTTGGCTTCTTCCGGCATTTCAGGCTCATCACCCGGTAATCGTACTTCCATTCCATCGAAAGGATTCGGCACAGCACTGACGACTACCAGCTCACCGTCTTCAATCCCTGATGAAAGATACACGCTATCAGCACTGGTGCGCACCACTTCAACAGGTTTAATACGAAGTTTTCTGTCTTCATCCACTACCATAACCGTGTTATCAAGTCGCAGCGTTGTCCGTGGTAAAACAATTAAATCTTCAGCTTGCGTGCCGCTAATTTCAGCTTCAACAAACTGCCCAAACTGCAGTGCAGTTGCTGCATCGTTGCCGGCATTGCGCTGGTACGGATCGGTAATTTCGGCAATAACATAAATCACACGACTGGCGCTGTCTCTGACGCCTTCCGTTCGTGTGAGCGAAGCCTGCCAGCGGCGCGTTTTACCTGCCACAGAGGCGGTCAGTTCTACATTATTCTGGCTACCCTGAGCCTTTTTCACATCTAAAAAGGCCAGATCACTGTCTGTCACCGGCAGCCTGATTTCTGCAACATCAGTAGAATATACCGTCCCAATCATGGTGCCGGTGGCGACATACTGGCCCAAATCAATATTTCGCTCGACAATCAGTCCGTTATAGGGTGCTTTAATTTCGGTGCGGTCAAGATTACGTTGTGCACGCTCCAGTTTTGCTTCCGCCGCTTTCACATTGGCCTGTTCACGGGCTAACTGCGGTTTTCTTAGACCCAGCTCAGGGGGAACCACACTGTTAACTGAGCGCCATTCTGCCTGGGCCACTTTGCCGCGTGCGATTTCTTCTTCCAGTGCCGCTTTTGCCTGTGCCAGTTCTGCCTCGGCCAGTTTTACATCGGTCACATAATCGTCTTGTTCCAGCGTTGCCAGTACATCACCTTTTTTTACCATACCACCGGAGACAAATTGTTCAGACAGCGATACCACACGTCCACTGACCTGCGCGCTAAGACTGGTTTTATTTTTTGGAACGACGTTTCCCTGAGAGGTAATTTTGAATGTGACAGGCTGAGTATTCACTGGCTTGGCATCTACCAGGAACGCTTTTTCTTCAACCGGCTTTTTCTCGGGCGGCTTGCGGCTTTTTACCATTATCGTAGCCACAGCAATTGCCACAATTAATATGAGCAGAGGGATCCCTGCTTTCATAAGCGAATTCTTCATTACCATCCCTTTAGCGTAGATTGACCGTGCGTTAAACCGAGACTTTAATTAAGCCCTGTTAGTACACTGATTTTTATTTTTATGCGTGGCTAGTGTAGCCCCTTTGTTGTCTGGCTGCTTTGAGAACTTTGTAAAAATTATTAACGACGTTACGTTCAACGTGACAAATACCACGATGATGTGAGGCTTTCTCCGAAATCATCTTACGGGTTTATCGAAATGCCACCATTGCAGTATACTATTTACACACATAACGTAATCAAATAACGAAAAAACTTGCTTGACCCACCAAAAATGGTGATTATTTAGCCTTACCATGTAATTTTATTACACCATTGTGATGAGAGACAATCCATGAGCCTGAAGAAACAATACCTGAAGTCAAAACCTGTATGCAAAGTCACTTTTCGGTTAAGCGCTAATGAGGCGCACGCCGCGAAATCGGCAAAGTTGGTTGGAGACTTTAACGCGTGGGACGAAAGCACTCAGCCAATGAAAAAGCTAAAGAATGGCGATTTTACGCAGACAGTCACGCTTGAAAAAGATAATGAATACCAGTTTCGTTACTTGCTAGACGATGGTAAGTGGGAAAATGACTGGGCCGCTGATGCCTATTCACCGTCAGCCGTATCTTTCGAGGACAACTCGGTAGTCCGGGTGTAAAACGTGATGTAGAAGTGGCGGTAAAAAAGCAGTGTAAGACAGGATCTAGCGTTGGTATCCTCTACCCTGCTTTGTATGCACAAAAAAGGCCGCATTAAGCGGCCTTTTAGCAATACGTTGTATATAGTTACAGCGCTTTTTCCAGTTCTGGCAGCACATCAAACAGATCGCCAACAAGACCATAATCAGCGACCTGAAATATCGGTGCCTCTTCGTCTTTATTAATGGCAACGATAACTTTTGAATCTTTCATTCCCGCCAGGTGTTGAATCGCTCCGGAAATGCCCACCGCGATGTAAAGCTGCGGTGCAACGATTTTACCGGTCTGACCGACCTGCATATCGTTAGGTACAAAACCGGCATCCACAGCGGCACGTGATGCGCCAATAGCGGCACCAAGTTTGTCAGCAATGCCTTCCAGTAAAGAGAAGTTTTCACCGTTTTGCATGCCACGACCACCAGAGATAACCACTTCTGCTGCTGTCAGTTCCGGACGTTCAGATTCGGTCAGTGATTCGCTGACGAAGGCGGACTTGTCAGCCGTTTTCACGATATCAATAGCAGAGACTTCGGCGCTGCCATCGTTGCCCGCTGCATCAAAGGAGGCAGCCCGGACAGTAATGACTTTTACACTATCAGATGACTGAACCGTAGCAATCGCATTACCTGCGTAGATTGGACGAACAAAGGTATCGGCACCTTCTACCCCAATAATGTCGGAAATTTGCGCTACATCCAATAGTGCCGCGACACGTGGCATAAAGTTCTTGCCTGTCGTGGTTGCTGCCGCGAGAATGTGTGTATAACCTTCGGCCATTTCAACCAGAAGATCCGCTGTATTTTCCGCAAGCTGATGACCATACGCCGCGTTGTCAGCAACCAAGACTTTGCTCACACCCGTCAGCGATGCAGCACTTTGTGCCACAGCATCGCAACCTTCGCCGGCAACCAGCACGTGGATGTCATCCCCCATCTTACTGGCGGCATTAATCACTTTCGCCGTGTCTGGCTTCAGTTCTGCATTATCATGCTCTGCGTAAACTAAAATGCTCATGAAATCACCTTCGCTTCGTTTTTCAGCTTATCTACCAGTTCGGCGACATCAGCCACCTTGATACCACCTTCGCGCTGCGGTGGCGGCGTCACTTTAATCACTTTCACGTTAGATTCCAGTGACACGCCAAAATCGGCAGCCGGCTTAACATCCAGCGGCTTACGCTTGGCTTTCATGATATTTGGTAAAGATGCATAACGCGGTTCATTCAGGCGAAGATCCGTCGTTACCACTGCAGGCAACGTCAAGCCAACGGTTTGCAAGCCGCCGTCAATCTCGCGAGTCACGTTTACTTTACCCTCTTCGACAACCACTTCAGAGGCGAATGTACCCTGAGGCATGCCGGTAAGGGCAGCAAGCATTTGCCCGGTCTGGTTGTTGTCTGAATCAATGCTTTGTTTACCCAGAATAACCAGTTCAGGCGACTCTTCTTCAACCAGCTTGGCAAGAAGCTTTGCGACCTGAAGCGAATCCAGAGACTGATCTGTCTCAATTTGGATACCGCGGTCAGCGCCTAGCGCCAGCGCCGTACGAATCTGTTCCTGGCATGCCTTATCGCCAATAGAGACGACAACAACTTCTTCCGCTATGCCCTTTTCTTTTAAACGAACAGCCTCTTCCACAGCGATTTCACAAAACGGATTGATCGCCATTTTTGCGTTCGTTAGATCAACGCCAGAGTTGTCTGATGTCACTCTCACCTTGACGTTATAGTCAATTGCGCGTTTGACCGGTACGAGTATTTTCATAGTTACCTCAATTGTTGAGTTTGCCGGTGTCGTGGCACCGTCACGCATCTTGAATTACCTGAGAAAGAACAACTGCAGGCAAGCAGTTTTCATCCAGATCCTGTTACTGCCAGTAAAAGCCTATACGGCAACAGGGGTAAACTCAAAGTTCCGTAATTCGAATGTGTCGCATGAATTAACGTTAACGTAAACCTGTTGGCAATGTACTTACTGTTGACGTAAACGTCAACCTGGATTACCTTTCAGGACGACAATTAATTTACATGTTTTTGACACTCAGCATTATTTGTTTCATCAATAGTGCATTATAAAAAATAAAGAAAAAGGAGCCTCCTGTGGAACGAGAATCGATGGAATTTGACGTTGTCATCGTCGGTGCCGGACCTGCAGGTCTGTCCACTGCGTGCAGACTGATGCAACTAGCCAACGAAAAAGGCCAGGAATTAATGGTCTGTGTGGTGGAAAAAGGCTCTGAAGTGGGTGCCCATATCCTTTCCGGTGCCGTATTCGAGCCCCGCGCACTGAATGAGTTATTTCCGGACTGGAAAGAAAAAGGCGCTCCGTTAAATACGGAAGTCACCGAAGATCATATTTATCTGCTGAATGATGACACATCATCACGCAAGCTGCCCAACGCCATGACGCCTAAAACCATGCACAATAAAGGTAACTACATTGTGTCGATGGGCAACGTGTGTCGTTGGCTGGCTGAGCAGGCAGAACAACTGGGCGTTGAAATCTTCCCCGGCTTTGCAGCGGCTGACATTTTTTACAACGACGATGGCAGCGTAGGTGGCGTCATCACCGGCGACATGGGCGTAGGTGAAAACGGTGAGCCTAAAGATGGCTACATGCCAGGCATGGAATTGCGCGCCAAATACACCGTGTTCGCAGAAGGATGTCGCGGTCATCTGGGCAAAACATTAATTGAAAAATTCGAACTTGATAAAGACAGTTCACCTCAACATTACGCCATTGGCTTTAAAGAAATCTGGGACGTTGATCCAGAAGTCCATCAGGAAGGACTGGTTGTTCACTCTGCCGGCTGGCCGTTGTCGGATGCGACGGGGGGAAGTTATCTTTATCACGCAGAAGACAATCAAATTCTTGTAGGATTAATCGTAGATTTAAACTACGAAAATCCGCATTTGAGTCCGTTTGATGAGTTTCAGCGGTTAAAGCATCACCCTGTCATCAGCCAGTATCTGAAAAATGGCAAACGCGTTTCTTACGGCGCAAGAGCGATCGCGAAAGGCGGGTTTAATTCGCTTCCCAAAATGACTTTTCCCGGCGGCCTGTTAGTGGGTTGCAATGCCGGCACGTTAAATTTTGCGAAGATAAAAGGCAATCACACAGCAATGAAGTCGGGCATGATTGCTGCTGAAACGATTTTTGACGCCATCTCTGAAAACCCGGAATCTCCGGCTACGAAATTAAGCGCATTTACAGACAACTTTAAAAACTCCTGGGTTTACGACGAATTGTATCGTTCTCGCAATTTCGGACCCGCAATCCATAAATTTGGTAACTTCTGGGGCGGTGCTTTTAATACCCTGGAGCAAAACTTTTTTGGTGGCAATATGTTCGTTAACCTGAAAGACGAGCATAAAGATTACGCGCAAATGAAAACCGCAGACGAACGTCAAAAGCCGGATTATCCAAAACCGGACGGCGTGTTAAGTTTTGACAAATTATCCTCTGTATTTTTATCCAATACGAATCATGAAGAAGATCAACCCTGCCATCTGCAATTAAAAGATGACAGTATCCCAATTCAGATTAATCTTCCAAAATATAACGAACCTGCGCAGCGCTATTGCCCTGCAGGGGTTTACGAAGTAATCGAAGAGGAAGGTGAGAAGAAATTTCAGATCAATGCGCAGAATTGTGTTCACTGCAAAACTTGCGACATTAAAGATCCTTCACAAAATATCCGTTGGGTGGTTCCGGAAGGGGCCGGCGGTCCGAATTATCCAAATATGTAAATACCAATAAAGGACTAAAATAAAGAAAGCAGTTTTATACTGCTTTTTTTTTGTCTGATTTTTAATTACTATCAATAACGAACTACTTATTTCACTAAACGCAAGGTTAATAAATGAGCGAATTCTTAGATATTTTAACCCACGGAAGACGTTTACAAGGTGCGACAAAGGAACTTAGCATTAAAGAACTGGAATCAGTTCAGGATAAATTAGCGAATATCATCGAAAAACGTAAAGAAAAAGCGCAGGAAGAAGAAAAAGCAGAGCAAGAAAAGCTGGCAAAAATCGCTGAAATCCAGAAGCAGATGGAAGAAGCTGGTGTTAATGTTGATGATTTAAAATCGCTTACTGCTGAAGTCCCTAAGAAAAGCACAGGGAAAAAACGTCCGGTAAAATATCAGCTCACCGATAAAGAAGGGAAATCACACCCCTGGACAGGCATTGGTCGCATGCCAAAAGTATTTAAAGAAGCTATCGAAAACGGTAAAAAGTTAGAAGACTTTTCTATCTGAACCTTATCCAGAGCCGCTTATCCCTAAGCGGCTTTTTTCTTATTACTACTTATTGCTTCTTAATTCTATGTCCACACTTCTACATTTTTCACGCACAGGTTCACAAGATAAGCGTCCGGTGGTTGTTCTGCTTCACGGCTTATTTGGCGATTTGAATAATCTTGCCTCTGTCCGTAGGCATCTGGAGTCTGAATACGATGTTATCTCTGTTGACCTTCCGGATCATGGGCAATCCCCGCACTTTGACGCGTTTACCCTTAGTAACGCGGTTGCCTGTCTGAAAGCGACTCTCGCCCACGCTAATGTGACAGAAGCAACGTTACTCGGTCACTCTTTGGGTGGAAAAGTCGCGATGCGATTTGCGCTTGATTATCCCGAGAAGGTAACCCGGTTGTTGGTCGCTGATATTGCACCGGTTCATTACCCTCCTCGCCACCAGCAGGTTATCGGAGGCCTTGAAAACGTCGATCTGGATACATTGTCCAGCCGTAAACAAGCGGAAGCGCAATTGGCCGAACATATCAGCGAACCCGGTGTAAGGCAGTTTTTACTTAAAAGCCTTTATCAGACTGAAAACGATAGTTGGAATTGGCGATTTAATTTGTCCGGCTTAAAGCAAAGCTACGATCAAATCAGCAGCTGGGAAGACACTGACGCCACATTCAACGGAAAAGTACTGTTCATTAAAGGTGCCAATTCAGACTATTTACAGCCTTCTCATCGAGACGCCATCGGGAAATATTTCCCCCATGCAAAAGCCCATATCATAGAAGGTGCTGGTCACTGGCTTCATGCTGAAAAACCACAGGCATTTAATGCAATTGTTGAAAAAAATTTAAAATAATGTAACTGAATTCTGCGTAGCTTTTTTAGCAATTCGCTTCAGGTATTTTTAAACGTTTTTCACTCTGACAGACGTATAGACTGTGATATAGTTTCGCCGATTTTATTTTAAGACAGATTATGCTTGCAGAAAATTACGAACTGATAGAGACCATCATGCTTTACGGCGGCCTTGTATGCCTTTTTGCGTTGATGGGCTTTGCGGTACACGACGTATTGAAAAAGAATAATGTTCCTCTTATAGGCCGTGTCGTTGCTTATGGCGTTCTGGGCCTGGGTGCGCTTGGCTTCGTCGCGAAAGGGATCATTGAGTTATTCTGGTTAAGTACGGGCGTGTGAGTAAGCAAACAGAGAAAACAGAGGTAGGTTATGGCTAGTGTTGGCCTGTTTTTTGGCAGCGATACCGGGAATACCGAGCATGTCGCCAAAATGATTCAGAAAGAATTAGGTAAAAACCTGATTGATGTTAAGGACATTGCGAAAAGCAGTAAAGAAGAAATCGCCGAGTTTGATCTGCTGATTTTCGGTATCCCCACGTGGTATTACGGTGAAGCGCAATGTGATTGGGACGATTTTTTTCCGGAACTGGAAGAAATTGATTTCAACGACAAACTTGTTGCTATCTTCGGCTGTGGTGATCAGGAAGACTATGCGGAATACTTTCTCGATGCGATGGGTATGATCCGCGACATCGTTGAGCCTAAAGGCGCTATTTTGGTTGGTAAGTGGCCAACCGCAGGCTATGACTTTGAAGCGTCAAAAGGCATGGCAGATGATGACCATTTTGTAGGCCTGGGTATTGACGAAGACAGACAACCTGAGCTTACTGATGAGCGCGTAAAAGCCTGGTGTAAACAGATCCATGATGAACTTTGTCTTGCTGAGCTCGCCTGAGAAAGTGTGAATTAGCTGGCATTAGATTCAAAAATGCAAAAACGGTAGCTGCGTCTCTTCGCAGTCATACGATAAGGGGTTACAGAGCAGTTCATATGTAACTGTTGGTAACCCTTTTTTATTGCAGCTGTATAAAACACCTTACAAAATCTGCATAAACGGCTGCAAGGCGCACGCGCTGTGTTTATAGCCCGACAATCTGATATCCGCAACACCAACGCTTTCTGTGGTAACAGGGTAGCAGCAACCTCCACTCCATATTACCTGTTTATCAGGTAACCGATTGCTCAGAAACTTGACTAGCCACCGGTTGGCCAGGTCTTACCAATGAGCATAGTCTTACCATCACAACTGAAACCTTTCAACCGCCCTTTTCAGTTGCTCCATCTGCTCGTCCAACTGCATAGTCGATTCATTTGCCTGTCGCGTGCTCTGGGCACTGGAATCGGCTAACTCAACAATGGTAGTGAGGCTGCTGGCGACATCCGCCAACAAATCATCCTGTTGCTGCGTATCTGTCACTATGTGTTGGTTTATCTGACTGAGCTTCACAATGATGGTGCGAATATTTTCTACCTGATGACTTACCTGCTCAGTAATCTCCACGCCTTTGTTAGCCTGCTCACGGCCCAGATTAATGGCTTTTACCGCCTGTGCTGCGTCTTTTTGTAATGAGCCTATCATCGACTCAATTTCTTCTGTGGAGTTATGCGTTCTGTTTGCCAGCGTTCTGACTTCATCAGCAACAACCGCAAAGCCTCTGCCCTGCTCTCCGGCTCTGGCAGCTTCGATAGCGGCGTTCAGTGCCAACAGATTCGTTTGCTCAGCGATGGTTTTAATCACGTCCAGAATACTGCCTATATTGCGGCTGTTTTCATCCAGGCGATGTATGACCTGCGCAGATGCCTCCGCCTGTTTAGCCTGATTATTAACCTGCTGGCGGTTTTCTTCTACCAGCTCGGCAATTGCCTGACTTTGTGCCGTGACTGTATTAAGCTCACTCATGGCAACGTTTATCTGGTCCAGATTACTGCGACTGGTATCCCTGACAACCTGGGTGTTACCTGACGTCACTTTTACCTGCTCGCGCTGCGCATCGACGTCCAGCAGGCTTTTTTCGCCCATAGATACGCTTTCCTTGGTGACGGAAACCAGCTTTTTTTCTTGCTCAAGAATATTCCCCACCAGTTCGCGCAGGCTATCGGTAAGACTGTTTACTTTTACCGCCAGCGCCGAAAATTCATCGTTGCCGGATTCTTCAAGTTTGCGGGTTAAATCACCTTTACTAAGTTGCGATAAGCCCCGATTAATACGGGCCAGCGGCCTGGCAATGCTTCGGGTAGAAATGGTGGCCAAAAATATTGCTGCAACCAGACCCACCACCGACACCACAATATTCTTAACCAGGTTGTCCTGAACCGTATTTAAAATTTCGTTCTGGCCGTTAAGGGTTGAGCCACTGACATTTTCAAATAACCGGTTAATTTCTGCCAGCGCTTCATCTAACGCCTTGTTCGCTGAGAGACGAAATGACTGGCTGGCCTCAATTTGCGCCAGCTTCTCCTGCTGCAGCGAAATTAACCCGCCCTGCCCGGTTAATTGGGTGATGAGATTCTCATACTGCTCGTTAAACATCGCCACCGTTCCGCCGTCATCCACGCCCTCAGCAAGACGGTTAATGTAATTCTTATCAACCTCCAGGTTGCTTAACTGATAATTGAGGTCTTCGACAATATTGTTAGTAACAACCGGGTCGGCGGTAGCGGCAAGCTCCCCTATTGCGGTATTCATAGTAAGCAGCTTGTTGTCAATATTGGTGCCGGCGCCTATCAGGGTTTGGATGCCTGGTTCATCAGGGTCAAGATAAGAAAGGTCCAGCATTAACGCACTTGCTTCATCAGCAGATAACAGTACTTTTTCGAGTTGTTCAGCAATGTCCCCAATCAACACCAGCTTACGCTGCAGAGCGGCATACATTTTCTCACTTTCGCTGACGTAACGTGTACTGGCTTCAATAGCAACATCAGCACTGTCACTCCCGCCCGTAGCCTGCTTTAGTTGCTCGAGGTTGCCAAGAAACGGAGTAGCCAGAGCGTCAAATCGTTCTCTGTTTTTGTTTAAATCAGCTACGGAGGATTCATGAAACCCATTTGCGGTGATCGTTGATAAGGACAATATGTCTGTTTTCACTTCGACCATTTTTGCCTGCACCGGCATCTTATTTTCTACCACATCCACTGCGGAATGACGGATATCATTAAGGCCAAAATAGGAAAGAATACTGGTAAGAAGAAGAAGACACCCAAAAAGGGCAAAACCCAGGGTAATTTTATTAACGACGGTTAACTGCATTCGTGGTCTCGCTTTGAGATTTATACACCTGTCGACATCCAGGTGTATTCCCTTTTTTGTTTACAAGATGTTAATCCAATATTTCAATGAATTAAAAGGGTTTATGAATTAATTTTATGAAAATGCGAAAATCCAATCACTATGAGCGCATTTTCCAACACGTTACTAACCAAATTGGCGTAGTTCCAGAATATGTGTTGCTCGCTTTTATATGACAATTAACGCGCCACAATAAACTTCCAGTCTCTTTTATAATTATATCGGCATCTGACAAAAGTACCTTTACACCAAAGTCGAAAATTTATGGCTATGGGTTTCACACATCTATCCGTTATCCGTTCATTTTTCAACCAACCAGTGACTGTCATGCCGCTTTTACTTCCAAATAAATCAGAGTTACCTATAATACGTCTAACCCCGAAACGCCTTAACAGAAATGGTAGGCCATGGACCAGAATAAAGAGTTAAAAAAAGCAGGCTTAAAAGTCACGTTACCGCGTCTGAAAATTCTTCAAATTCTTCAGGAGCCAGAGAATCAGCACATCAGCGCTGAGGACGTGTATAAAATCCTGATCGAACACGGTGAAGAAATTGGTCTGGCTACGGTATACCGGGTTTTAAACCAGTTTGACGATGCCGGGATCCTTAATCGCCATCACTTCGAAGGCGGAAAGTCGGTTTTCGAAATCAGCCACAAAGATCATCACGACCACCTCGTCTGTCTGAAGTGCGGTAAAGTTATCGAGTTTGAAGATAATGTGATTGAGCAAAGACAGGAAGAAGTGGCTAAGCAGAATAAGATGAAACTGACCCATCACAGTCTTTATCTTTACGGTGAGTGCACCGATGGCAATTGCGATCAGGCAGACTAAATTATCTCGTTTTTGATTGTATCTGAAGCCTGCATTTGCAGGCTTTTTTGTGAGTAGTGATTTCAGGCTCAGTACTACGCCGAGCCTGCTGCATAAGTAAATTTGCGTGTAGAGACGGTAATGCGTTAAAGAAAAGGCATTATCATGTCGTGGGGGTTTGAAGGCGCATTCCCACGTAACACAAAGGACCACGCTCTACTCAACACTATTGAACAACACCGCTTCAGGCTGAAAACTTCACCTGATTGAACGCTTGCAGCGCCTGTAGCCATCGTTTACCCGGCCGACCATCCGCTACCATCTGCCCCTCTATCTCGACCACTGGCGATATTTCCTTACTGGCACTGGTTAACCACACTTCGTCAGCACCTTTCAACTCTTCCAGCGTAAGCACGCGTTCATGACATTCGATCCCCGCCTCGGGTAGTGCCTTCAGTGCAATTTGCCGGGTTATTCCGGGCAACAACTGATGATCAAGAGGCGGGGTAACCACTTTGCCATCGATCACGGCAAACACATTGCAGGAGCTGGCCTCGGTAATCTCGTTACTGGCGTTATAGAGAATGGTCTCATCCAGCCCGGTTTGGTGACTATGCTGATAATGCATCACATTTCCCAACAACGACGTCGATTTGATATTACAACGCTGCCAGCGTTTATCCTGTGCCAGCGAGACTTTCAGAGGCCGCACTTTGTTGATATCTGGCGTAGGAGGCGGTGCAAGCTCAAACGCGAATGCAAATAAGGTGGGGCTGATGTCTTTCGGATAAGCATGGAAACGTCTGGTATCAGCGCCACGGCTTACATGAAGATACACGCCTATATACCCACTCGGGATAAAAGATGTATTTTTCTCCAGCAATGCCGTTACTACTTCAAGCCAGTCTGAAGGTGTCATACCTGAGTGGATATCTAAGGCGGCAAGTCCTTCTCGCATCCGCGACATATGCGCATCAAACCCTATCGGCTTACCTTGATGACAGGGAATGACTTCATAAATCCCGTCACCAAACAGAAATCCCCTGTCCATTGGTGAGATCCGGGCTTCCGTGAGTGGAAGGTACTCACCATTTAAATACGCCGTGGTCATATTGCTTAATTACCTGTAATCGCTCGTCGCCGAGATAGTCGCAAAAGAAAAGATGCACGCGCGTCGTCTGCATCTTCAGGCTGAAATGACACCTGCTCTCCCGGAACCGATTGGGCAAGCCGATTAAGATCCACCGGTGAGACACAACCCAGCTTGGGGTATCCCCCCAGGGTCTGACGATCGCGCATCATGACTATTGGCTGTCCATCCGGTGGGCATTGCACCGCGCCAAGGGTGATCCCCTCGGAATGCATTTCAGAACGCGCGCATTTTACCGGGGTTCCTGATAAACGGTAGCCCATTCTGTCGATTTTATTGGTTATCTTATAGTTTGAGGTAAAAAACAGCTGTTTTGCCACATCGCTGAACCAGCGGCTCTGATAACCTAAAATCACGTTTATTGGAATATCAGAAGAATAATCTGGCCGTCCCCAGGCCGGCACCTCTCGTAGTGTAGTCAGTGGCGTATCCGCTGTTACTGAAATGATGTCTTCAGCAGCGCAGTAACTGCCATCCTTATGCAGACCACCAAGCTTTTCTCTGGCTACGGTGCAGGCGCTTTGTGCTACACGTGGCACATTCCATACTCCTCTTATCCCAAGGTAGTGCCGGGTACCCGTTTTGTGAGGCTCTACCCTAAGACAATCCCCTTCCTTTAAAGGTAATGTTTCCCACAGGGATTGCGTACCAGCGTTAACGCTGACCTTTGCGCTAGGTCCGGTGACAGCGACGTGTAAATCGGCGGTTGCCACAAATTCTGCCGGTCCCACCCATTCAATCGCCGGTGTCCCTTCTGGGTTGGCGCACAACCAGTTTACCCAAAAGAAAGCATCGTCATCCATTGGCCCGGATTCAGAGAAACCACGTTGCTGGTGTATGCCGCGACCGGCATCGATAATCGCGCTCATCAGACCAGGTTGTTGTATAAGCAATCCACTAGCGGTCATAGTGTGCCTCCTCGAACTCTTCCTGACTGATAGGCACATACGTTACAAGATCTCCCACATTAAGCAGCGACCGGGCATGTTTAGCATCAAACATCGACGCTGGCGTCAATCCAAGCAGGTGCCAGCCACCTGGTGACTCTGCCGGATAGATAGCCGTTTGTCTGTCTGCAATGGCTACTGCCCCCTGGGGCACGCGTTGACGAGGCGATGATAAGCGCGGACAGGCCAGCTTTTCATCAAGTTCACCGAGATATGCGAAACCTGGAGCAAAGCCCACTGCGAACACCCGGTATGTCTGGCCACAATGAAGCGCTATGATGTCATCGGTTGAGAGGCCGGTATGCTCGCTTACCAAATGCAAATCATCCGCCGCCTTTGCGCCATACCACACCGGTATGGTGTGTTCCCTGCCCCGGGGATTGGCTCCATGGTCGGACGCTTTTAAATCATGGATAAAACGATACACACCATGGTAGTCAATCATCTGTGGGTGAAAACTTATCACCAGTGAATCATAGGATGGCAGGAGGGCAGCCAGCCATTCTGGTGCCACGGTATCTAAAGCCGATGTCCAACGCTGACAGGATTTATTGGCCTCAACCAACGGAAGATCATGAAAATACAGGATGATGGCGTTCATCCCGGCAGGTTCAATAGATGATATTGTGTTAAACGGTATCATTCGTTGTCGCTACCATAATGATGCTTTTCACCCAATTTTCTGCGCGTCAGCGCCAAACGAATATTTTCTGCAATGGCGATAGCGCCAGGAGAGTCTCCGTGAACACACAAGGTATCGACCTCAAGCGCAAGGCGCTTACCTGACTCAGAGATAATCACCCCATCGTCCATGAGGGTTTCTGCCTGCTTAAGTGCATCGGAATCACTTAATACCGCATTAGGCTTATTTCGCGATACCAAATAGCCGTCATCAGTATAGCGCCGGTCTGAGAAGGCTTCGAAGAGTAGCGGAATGCCAATATCCTCCGCCTGCGCCCGCAAAGCAGCATGCTCCGGATGTGCCTGGATCATCAATGCAAGCTCGCCTTTACCGGCTTCATAAACGGCTGTCATGACGGTACGTCGCAGTGCCACATCTTTCATCAAATCGTTGTACAGTGCCCCGTGGGGTTTAACATAACTGACCTTTGCGTTCTGCATCTTCGCGAGACCGTCGATAGCAGCAATCTGGTATTGCAGACAAGCAGCAAGCTCTGGTGGTTTCATTGCCATGCTGCGACGCCCAAAACCTTGTAAATCAGGATAGGATGGATGTGCTCCAATGGTGACATCATGGCTTATCGCCAGCGCGATGGCGTTTTTCATTGTCACCGGATCGCCGGCATGAAAACCGCAGGCTATATTCGCCTGGTCGATATACACCATGATCTCTTCATCGACCGGCATGGTCCATGCCCCGAAACTTTCACCTAAATCACAATTTAACATCATAATGGTTTAGCTCTGTTCTCCATTTCGTTATCATGTTACCCGTTCTTTCCTAAAAATCATTCCTCATGTTACACGTTGGTAAAATAAACCGTCTTACAGTTATCGCCGAATTCCCTTTCGGATTTCAGCTTGCCACTCACAGTGATGCTGACGAAAGCGAACGGGCTACGCTTTCCCGGGACAATGCACCTGAAGGGTTAACCGAGGGTCAGGCACTCTCTGTATTTGTCTTTACGGACAATAGCGGTCAGATGATCGCTACGCCCGACACGCCGAAGATTCAACGTGACGAAACCCGCGTATTGCGGGCCGTTGGCGCAACACATTTCGGCGCCTTTTTTGACTGGGGTCTGGAAAATGACCTGCTGGTGCCCGCAAATCAGCAAAATACCCCCGTAAACGAAGGTATGAATTACGTAGTGCATGCCTTTGTCGATAAGGCGACAGGCAGACTCATCGGCTCTACCCGTTTACACCTGTTTTATCCCGAGCAGTCCGCGTATGCCAACCCCGGAGACAATGTGACCGCGCTGGTTTACGCCAAGACAGAACTTGGCTACAAAGTACTGGTAAACGAGCAATATCTGGGATTAATTTTCCATAGTGATGCACTCATCGCATTACAAATCGGGGAGTCTGTTCCGGCAGTGGTAAAACAGGTCCGCGAAGATGGCAAAATTGATATCACTATGCAGCGCCAGGATCAGGCAGGCCGGGATGCGCTTCAACAGGCAATCATCGATGATCTCATCGCTCACGGCGGACTTTCAACATTAACCGATAAAAGCCCACCCGATGCCATTTACAAGCACTTTACTGTTAGCAAAAATGCTTACAAAAAAGCGTTAGGCGCGCTATTTAAACAGCGTCAGATCATCATTGAAAAAGACGCAATCCGACTCAGCCCGTCTCACTCTGAACTGAAACAATAAGGACACATAATGAAAGCAACGGTTAACTGGGATGGCGGTTTAAGTTTTACCGGCACCACAGACAGTGGTTATCGCACCGTCATGGACGGCGATGGTAATGCCATATCGCCGATGGAGTCAGTATTGGTAGCTGCCGGGGCCTGCTCCAGTGTGGATGTGGTAGAGATCCTGAAAAAGGGCCGTTTTGCCCTTGCCGAATGCCGCTGCGAGCTGGATGCTACCCGCGCTGATGAGCCGCCTCGCGTGTTCACAAAACTGCATGCTCATTACGTGGTAAGTGGCGAAGGCTTGACAGAAAAAGCCGTAAGCCGCGCCGTGGACTTATCGGCAGAAAAATACTGTTCAGTCATGCTGATGCTGCAAGGTAAAGTCGACATTACCACCAGCTTTGAAATCATTGAACAGTAAATCGTCAGATTGACCACCATGGGGCGTGGTATGTCGCGCCCTCTTGTCTTCGTTTAACCTCATCAAGACCGTGTGTTTGCCTGCCACTTCCTTTTCCTCCTGTATGGCCAACCCCCTTCCTTATCAATAGTCATTATCGCTACCTTATAGTTAAAATCACTAATTAATACGTTAAGCGGTATTCACTGCCCGCTGGTGAAAATTGCTATCCAATTGAATTTAATGGCTTTTTTATTATTTCATAAAATGGCACAGTCGATGCTCTCTTGCACACAAGAACACATTTTTCGTGCAGGTACTTACCATGGATATAACAACAAAAATTTTTCGCCACTCTCTTCTTGCAGCAGGAATGCTCGGACTATCCGTTACTTTGACCGGCTGCGGCAATGCCGAGGCCACCGACGCCTCTGAACAACCCAAAGAAGAAGTGATAATCACCATTCCGGTTGAAACACAAGTTGTCTCAAGCGGTACTATCGCCTCTACTTACAATGCCACTGCTATTCTGGAAGCAAAAGAGGAAGCCTTCGTGGTTGCCCGCGCATCCGGAATTATTGAAGAAATCCTGGTAGAAGAAGGTGACTATGTCGAAAAAGGTCAGGTGCTGGCGCAACTTGATAAAAAGCGTTACGAGCTTAATCTTGCCAAAGCAAGAGCCGATCTGAGAGGCATTGAACAAGAGCTTGCAAAAATCAATGAGGTTTACAGTAAAAAACTGGTTAGTGAAGATGCATTTCAGAAGCTCACCGCGCAATATGAATCCGCAACCGCGTCTGTAAAACTGGCCGAGCTGGATTTAAAAGAAACCACCATCCTGGCGCCTATCAGTGGTTACATTGCAGAACGCAATGCCAAGGTAGGAAACCTTACTGAATCCTTCCAGCGTGAACGGATGTTCCATATTGTTCAGCAACGTGAACTACAGGGAATTGTTTATCTGCCGGAAAGCGAGCTGCCACAAATTCGAAAAGATCAAAAAGCGGCACTGACGGTTTCCGCACTGAATGATCGTGTAGTGACGGGGTTTGTCGAACGTATCAGTCCGGTCATTGATTCTGAAACCGGAACCTTCAAGGTGACATTACGTGTCCCGAATCATGACGAAATTCTGAAAGCGGGTATGTTCAGCGAAGTGTCACTGCATTACGCCACTCATGAAAACGCCACCCTTCTGCCACGTAAAGCGCTGGTCAGCATTGATAACAATGTAAGTGTATTTGTGGTCGATAATGGCGTCGCGAAAAAAGTCGATATCAGCACGGGATTTGAACAGGGAGACATGGTTGAAGTTCTCCATGGCCTCAACGGCAATGAAAATGTCGTGGTCACCGGGCACCAGAACCTGAAAGATGCCTCTCCCGTGGAAGTGGTGAACAGCCAGGCGTAAGTCTGGCCTTTACCCGCGCATAAGGATATTCACTATGAAACTTGTCGATATCGCCGTAAAGCGGCCGGTAGCCGTTGCCATGTTCACCTTTGCTGTATTGCTGTTTGGTATGGTGTCACTGGGCCGACTTTCCGTAAACCTGTTACCTGAACTGTCTTATCCCACACTGACTATCCGCACAGACTATACCGGCGCGGCCCCTGCTGAAGTCGAGCAACTGGTATCAAAGCCAATTGAAGAGGCCATTGGCGTGGTCAAGGGGGTCCGAACTGTGACTTCTACTTCCCGAGCAGGCCAGTCTGATGTGGTTTTGGAGTTCGCCTGGGGCACAGATATGGATTTCGCAAGCCTGGAGGTAAGAGAAAAGCTGGACGTGCTGCAGTTGCCACTGGACATTGAAAAGCCACGATTGCTGCGATTTAACCCCAGTCTGGATCCGATCATTAAAATGGGCGTTGGGTTCGCCGACTCGGCAACGCAGCAGGCCTCAATCGAACAGATGAAGCGCCTGCGCCTGTATGCAGAGGAACAAATTAAGCGCAACCTGGAATCAATCGAAGGTGTAGCCTCGGTAAAAATTGGCGGGGGACTGGAAAATGAGATCCAGGTGCTTATTGACCAGCAGCGCGCCAGCCAACTGAATATTACCCTGTCGTCCATTATCGACCGGCTCGAACGGGAGAACGTAAACACTGCCGGCGGTCGTGTGGAGGATGGCTCTCAGGCTTTTCTGGTAAGAACCCTGAATCAGTTTGATAACCTTGATCAAATACGAAATGTGTATATCGGCCGATTTGAAGGTCGCAATATCCAGCTTAAAGACGTTGCCACTGTGGCTAACACCTATAAAGAACGAGATGCAGTCACCCGTTTTGATGGTGTTGAAGGCGCAGAAATCGCGATATATAAAGAAGGTGATGCCAATGCCGTTGATGTCGCCGCCCGCGTTAAACAGGCATTGGATAATATTCGTAAAGAGATGCCTGACAACTATCAGCTTGCGCTGGTCTATGACCAGAGTACGTTTATCGAACAGGCCATTAACGACGTGAAGTCTGCGGCGCTTATCGGCGGCCTGTTGGCAATGCTGGTGTTGTATCTGTTTCTGCGTGACTTCTGGCCTACCCTTATTATCTCTGTCTCTATTCCGGTGTCTGTGATTGCCACCTTTAATCTGATGTACGGGAACGATATCAGCCTGAATATTATGAGCCTGGGCGGTATTGCGCTGGCGGTAGGCCTGTTGGTTGATAACAGTATTGTGGTGCTTGAGAACATCGACCGCCATCGTAAACGTCAGCTTGACAAAAGCGATCGCAAAACAGCAGCAGCCATAGGAACCAAGGAAGTATCCGGCGCGATTTTAGCATCGACACTCACCACAATGGCCGTGTTCATTCCCCTGGTGTTTGTTGACGGTATTGCCGGCCAGCTTTTCCGCGACCAGGCGCTAACCGTTTCTTTTGCCCTTGCTGCGTCGTTGATTGTCGCACTGACACTGATACCGACTTTAGCCAGCCGCCAGAAAAAAACGCAACAGGCGCACGCTGATGTGTTTGCTTCGCCAGAGAAAACGCAGCCCAAAACCTTGATTGGAAAAATATTTTATTGGGTGTCTTTCCCCTTTCGTCTGATATTGCGCATAGTCTTTGTGTACCTTCCTGCTGCACTTATGACGTTAGTCATTGGCGCCTGGCACATTATTTCCAAGGCTCTGCACTGGCTGTTTAAACCACTGGCATGGTGCTTCGCCGTTATGTTCAGCGGTATTGAAAAAGCCTACGACAAGTTACTTAGCCTGGCTCTGGCTGCACGTGTCGCGGTGCTTACCATCGCCGTAGTCGTCACAGGTCTTTCTGTTTTACTACTGCCACGCCTTGGCATGGAGCTGATCCCAAGCATGTCACAAGGGGAATTTTCTGTTGAGGTATCACTGCCCGCCGGCGCCAGAATTGATCAAACAGATCGTTTACTTTCGCAGCTCGCCGGCGTCGCTCAACAGCAGGATGGCGTAGCTCGCACCTACTCTCTGGCTGGCACGGGGTCTCTTGTCAGCGCAGCGCCCAGCCAGGGTGGCGATCACTGGGGAAGACTGAATGTGGTAATGCAGCCTGCGTCCGATGAGGCAGCATTACATCAGGCCCGCGAAGCACTTCGCGATTACTTATCGCGACAGGCCGGTGTTCAAAGCCAGTTTGGCGAGCCAGAGCTTTTCAGCTTCGATGCGCCTATTCAGATAGAAATTCAGGGCTACGATTTAAGCCAGCTTATGGCAACAAGTCAGCGTCTGACGGATTCACTACAAGCCGAAGACAGATTCGCGGATGTCACCAGCACACTGCGTAGCGGCAATCCGGAACTGAAAATCGCATTTAACCATGCAAAACTTGCGCGCCTTGGCCTGGAGGCCCCAACGGTATCAGAACTCATCGCCGCGAAAATTGGCGGTAAAGTGGCAACGCAATACAGCATGGAAGATCGCAAAGTGGATGTGCTGGTTCGGACACGTGATGCCCAACGCGACAACATCAATGATATCAGAGAAATCATCGTGAACCCGGGTAGTGAACGCCCCATCCCACTGGCCGCGGTTGCTGATGTGTATATGAGTGTTGGTCCGAGTGAAATCACGCGGGTTGGCCAGCAACGGGTGGCGCTGATTGAAGCCAATCTGACTTATGGCGACCTCGCCCAGGGTGTTGCCGCGGCTCAACGCATCATAGACGATACCAGCATGCCACTGAGTCTGCGTGCTGAAATTGCAGGCCAAAGTGAAGATATGCAGCAAAGCTTCCAGTCGTTGCAGCTGGCGCTGGCGCTGGCCGTATTTTTGGTTTACCTGGTAATGGCGTCTCAGTTTGAATCGCTGCTTCATCCCCTGTTGATTTTATTTGCGGTGCCGCTGGCAGGCGCAGGCTCGATTTACGGTTTGTGGCTTACCGGTACCCATTTAAGTGTTGTCGTCTTTATCGGGCTGATAATGCTGGCAGGGATCGTGGTTAATAATGCGATCGTGCTGGTGGACCGTATCAATCAACTGCGTGCTCAGGGCATGGAAAAAGAGGAAGCCATCATCGCTGCCGGGAAAACACGTCTGCGCCCTATTATTATGACCACGCTGACCACCATTCTGGGCTTATTGCCAATGGCGATAGGATTTGGCGAAGGAGCTGAAGTCAGAACGCCAATGGCCGTTACCGTCATATTCGGGCTGCTGTTTTCGACCCTTCTGACGCTCATCCTGCTGCCGGTACTCTATAGTCTGTTCGACACGAAGAAGTTCGACGCTGTCGATGCGAGCGACAAGGAGAAGGTTTATGGATAAGATCGCCAACGCCGGCGCCGGGCTTGCCCGGTTTGCCATGAACCGTCCAGTCACCGTCTGTATGGTATTTCTCTCTATGCTGCTGTTTGGCATCGTTGCCGGACGGCTGCTGCCGCTGGAAAAATTTCCGGGGATCGATATTCCGCAAATGGTGATTGAAATTCCCTACCGCGATGCCACGCCTTCAGAAGTAGAGAGAATGATTACCCGTCCCGTCGAAGAAGCGGTAGCCACGATGTCAGGCATCAAGCGCTTGCGCGCAAGCTCCTTCGAGGACAAAGCAGAAATTTTTGTAGAATTCGCCTGGGATGAAAACGTAAAGGCCAAAAGTATCGAAGCACGAGAAAAAATTGACGCTATCCGACACTTGCTGCCTGATGATGTTGAACGCGTGATGGTGTACAAATTCAACACGAACGACATGCCCATTTTCCAGCTTAGGGTCTCCAGTGACAGAGACTTGTCCAGTGCCTATGACCTGCTGGACAGAAACCTGAAGCGTCCTCTTGAGCGTGTTCCGGGGGTATCCAAAGTTGAGCTTTACGGCGTGCTGAAGAAGCAAATCAGTATTCGTCTGAAACCGGAAAAAATAGCAGCACTACGAATTGATACTGACCGCCTTGGCACAACGCTTCAACAAGCCAATTTCTCAATGACTGCCGGGCACATATACGCCATGGACCAGAAAGTTCTGGTGAATCCTATGGGTGAATTTACCGACATGGATGATATCCGCAATCTGTGGATAAGAGACGGCGTGCGGCTGTCTGACATAGCGGATATAGCCTATGAGATCCCGAAGCGTAATGAAGGCCGACATCTTGATCGTACTTTCGCGGTTGGATTTAATATCTTTCGTGAATCAGGGAGTAATTTGGTTGAGGTCTCAGAGCGCGTAATGGCCGTTATAGAGAAAGCCAAGACTGACCCGGCCTTCAACGGCATCAATCTATTCGTGATGGACGATACCGCCAAAAGTGTGACCTCATCTTTAGGGGACCTGATTTCAGCCGGCTTACTTGGTGCTGTCTTATCTGTAGTCGTATTGTTTCTTTTTTTACGTCAGCTATCCACCACCTTAATCGTGGTGTTGTCAGTCCCCTTCTCTATCTGCATTACGTTAGGGTTGATGTATCTGATGGGGTATTCACTGAATATTTTGTCGCTGATGGGGCTGATGCTGGCGATCGGGATGCTGGTAGACAATGCTGTCGTCATTACAGAAAGCATCTTCCAGGAGCGCAGTGAAGATGACAACGCCGTTCGGGCTACTCAGCGCGGTGTAGGCAAAGTCAGTCTGGCAGTTATTGCCGGTACCGCCACCACGGCCATTGTCTTTCTTCCCAACATTGTTGGCGTAAAGATTGATTTAACCGTTTTTCTGGAACACGTTGCCATCGCCATCTGTATCTCCCTGTTTGCGTCGCTGTTGATTGCACAAACGCTCATTCCCTTACTGGCGGCGCGTATTAAAGTACCTCAGCAAAAAGTGGCAAAGCAGCCTGGATACATTGCGCGGTATGGCCGGATCCTGCACTGGACCATGCGTAATCAGGGTAAAACAGCCATAATTGCTGTACTGATATTGCTAAGTACAGCTATCCCTATGGGGGTTGTCACGGGCGATGACGAGGGTAATGATAATCAGGAGCGGATTTGGCTCAACTATCATATTGTGCAAAATTACTCGCTCGAAGAAGTCGAAGGCACAGTGAATAAAATGGAAGCGTTTCTGTATGACAACCAGGAAGCATTTCATATAAAACAGGTCTACACGTATTTTCAGGCTGGCCATGCGGTATCCGGTATTACCCTTAATGACGACTTACCAGTAAGCGTCAGCGAGATTAAAGAAAAAATTCGTGAAGCCATGCCAACGTTTGTCAGAGCGCGGCCCTCTTTTCAGTGGGATTCTGGCAATGGCGGTGGCGTCAGGTTGACGTTACTGGGCGAGTCCTCCGACCGTCTGTTACAGCTCTCCAAGCAAATTGTGCCGGTGTTGTCCGGTATCGAAGGCCTGGAAGATGTAAAAGCAGATACCGGGTCTAAACGTGACGAGTTGCAAATACGCATCGATCGTGAAAAAGCCCATCGTTTGGGTCTGAATGTCAGCGACGTCGCGGCGCTGGTCGCCACTGCGCTGCGTGGTAACAACCTTCGTACCTTTCGTTATGGTGATGCCGGAGAAGTGGGCGTCAGACTGATGTACGGGCAGGATGTGCAGTCTTCTTTGTATGCCCTTAAAAATATCAACATCACTCACCTTCAGGGCCAAAGCATCACGCTGGATATGGTGTCAGATATCACTGTTGCCCAGCAGCTTTCACAAATCGACCGTCATTATCGTCAGACCGCCTTATCTATTGGCGCTAATCTGGCGGATGATCTAACCGTCGAGCAGGCACGCGAGCGCATCGAATCAGCAATGAGCTACATCGCCTTGCCCAGTGGCTATAGCTGGACGCTGGATGGCAGCTTCCGTCGCCAGGATGAGGCTAACGCGGTGATGCAAATGAATATGTTGCTGGCTATCTGCATGATTTACGTTGTGATGGCGGCATTATTCGAATCATTGCTGCTACCCACGGCAGTGATTACCTCATTACTCTTCTCTTTCACAGGGGTGTTCTGGGCGTTCATGCTGACGGGCACGTCAATGTCAGTCATGGGCATGATTGGTATGCTAATTCTGATGGGGATAGTGGTGAACAATGGTATTGTTCTGGTAGACAGAATCAATCAATTGATTGAGCAGGGAGAAAGTCTGTTTGATGCCGTCGCTGATGGTTGTCAGTCACGGATCCGACCTATTTTAATGACAGTGGCGACTACCGTACTTGGTCTCTTACCTCTGGCATTTGGTAGTACAAGAATAGGTGGCGATGGCCCTCCCTATTCCCCCATGGCCATCGCCATTATCGGAGGACTGATATTCTCAACGCTCACCAGTCTCTTCCTGGTGCCGCTGGCTTACGTGCTGCTGCTGAAGCTTCGTTTCCATACCCAACGTCTTATGGCTGAAAGTCGTGCTCGGGTATCCCGTTGGGTAAGGATATGATCCGAGCATAACTCGCCAACAATAGCCATCATGACGGGTGCTCCGATAATTATGCCAAAGTCGGCGCACCCGTTTGCTTAGCCAGTACACAATTAGCTGCGCGACGTCAGATATTCATATACCGCATTCGCGTCACGCTTCATGGAAAAGTCGATAAGCGTTTCGCCATTGCAAGTCAAACCATCTTCTGCGGTAACCATACGCAATACTTCACGTTGACTGGCACCAATACGACCTACGTTGCGAGACAAATTAGCGCGCAATACTTTGATGTCGTCCATAACGATAGCTTTGCAGAATCCAGAGAACTGCGTATCACCGACAAAACGCACGTCTTTTTGCGGAGCCGCTGCTACTGCGCTTCCTGAAGCCGCAACCATACCCAATACCATTGCAAGTGCTTTTACAGTTTTCATCATTTAATCCTCATGTTTTGGCAAACTCTGTATCGCCAGGCTTTGCTGCCCTGGCGCTATTAAGTTATGCCTCATCTGAAAATAAATTACTGTTGGAATATTGTTGTAAGCGGGTAAATGGGCGGTAAAACAGAATGTTACGGAAGCTTTAACAAGTTAAACCATTGATAAAAATAGATATTTCACCAACGCATATAACATAAGGGAATATAAACCCTCAAATAGAAACAAAATAAGTCTAATACTAAAGTCTAAATATCGCTAAAAATGTAACTTTGTTACTGAAAGTTTTACAGAAATAAGGCGCTTTTTGGCAAAACTGCAGCAAAAAGCACCTCTTTTATGTAATAAAATTACAGCTTATTCGTAATTCCTTGGCTTTTTCGTCTCGATTGCGTCGATGTAAGCATGCCAGGACGCATACGCAATGAGAGGCATCAGGAAGATAAAGCCGATGAAGCCGGTAACAAAGCCAATGGCGACTGCACTGAAGATAATAGCGCCCCAAATCAGCATGGGAACCTTATTCAGCCAGACTGCATTTACGCTGGTAAGTACCGCGGTTGCCAGATCGACTTTTCTTTCCATTAGTATGGGCTGGGTGAAAGCGGTAATAAACAGCATCACTAATGTAAAGACTGCACCTACAGCGGTGCCAAGGATCAGGAACGGCATCAGACTTTCCAGCGTCTCATCAAGATAAGGCGGATACAGCGCATGGATCAACGACGCCACACGAAGCCAGAAAATCATCATCACCATCAGCAGGATGCCAAAGCCCCACTCATTGACTGCGTTGCGGCGCATAGCGCGAAGCGAGTGTCTTAATGAAGGTTTATGCCCTTTTTCCAACTCCCAGCTTACATCGTAGAGACCAGCTGCCAGAAACGGTCCAATCAACATAAATACGACGATGGCAGGCATTATCACCAGATGCCAGCCCGTCATTGCGACAAGGTAAGTTATCAGCCATGGAATTAAGGCGAACATAATGCCATAAAAAGCAGTAAGCCCGGGTGTCTTTAACATGTCGCGTAAGCCAAGCGATAACCATTTAATGGGATCACCCACATCAAGCTCTTTACAGGGAATGACCCTGGCAATTCCACTTTCTGTAATCGCGTTTTGTGGTGTTTCTTTGAAATGCTGTGACATAGCTTCCCCTCAGAAGTCTGATTGTTCAAGCGTATCCGCCCAGCGCTATAGATGCGCTTTTAACGGAGTACTACTAATTACGATAGGACTATCGGGCCAGGTTCACAAATTTTTAACATAAATTAATTTAATAAATCTCTTCTGTCACTGCAAAACACAGAAGAAAGAAATACCTCAGGCAAGTACGCATGGTCACTTGGGGAGATTATTGGACAGTAATGAGTAACGGGAGCTTATCCCACGATGTCAGAGAGTTTTTGCTTCTAACTGGCGCCTTCGCGCCAGCCTATCTGCGCGATGGGTGTACAGGTTGCCAGTGAACCGGGGTTTGAAACTGCGCTTTAAGTGCAGCATTAAGCTCTGCAAAACGCGTAATGCGGCGGGAATGTCCGCTAACGCACTCGTACACAAAGCGGTGGCAGTTGTTAGACACCAAATCGTACTCTGAATAGGTGTACAGTCTTTCTAAGGCATTGCTGACAGCATCTGGTGCGACTAACGGGGTCAGTGCATCATCACAGGCGACAAAAATACGGTTACCGGAACGGTCAGCGAGAAATCGTGAGGGAGAAATCCCGCGGATAAGGCCATTTCCCCTTAATTCAACAATATTACCGTCCAGCCAGATCCCCGTGTGCTGAAACAATTCATAAATACCGCAACACACGACAGATCCATCTACCGGAGTAACTTCGCTCTGGTGCTCACCGGGAAAATGTCGAATGTGACCATCCGATTTTTGTTTTTCCCTGGCAATTTGTGAACCCGCGTAAGCGGCAGCAATACCGGCACCAAGCCATAATAGAGGTAAAGGCATAGATTATTCCCGGCACAACATCAGATTGTGCGTAAAAACAGGTCTCAATGGTATTTAAACTGATTTTCGGATTACAGGCCAATGACAAACTGTATATAAATGTGTCAGGAAACAACGCTGCATACCCATTTTTTCCCGTGAGAAGTGGCAGCCGATATTAGACAAAAAAACATGGTAATAAGCAAAATTAGGGTTAGCCAGCACCGATGCTTTGCGATACTCTGATGAGTATGTAAATCAACCAGATAGACCATGAAAACCGTAGCACGCTCACACAAACTGGACAATGTCTGCTATGACATCAGAGGCCCCATTGCCGCCCAGGCAAAGAAAATGGAAGATGAAGGTCATCGCATCCTGAAACTGAATATTGGTAACCCTGCTCCGTTTGGCTTCGAAGCACCGGACGACATACTGAAAGATGTGATCCACAACCTGCCCACTTCTCAGGGTTATTCAGACTCTACTGGTATTTATGCCGCGCGCGTAGCGGTTATGCAGTATTATCAGCAAATGAATATCAAACACATCCGTGTTGACGATGTTTACATTGGTAATGGCGTGAGTGAAATGATTATGATGGCGATGCAGGCCCTGCTTAATCATGGTGATGAAGTGTTGCTACCAAGCCCCGACTACCCGCTGTGGACAGCGGCGGTTAGCCTATCCTCTGGCTCGCCGGTGCATTATCGGTGTGACGAACAGGCCGGATGGTTTCCTGATATCGACGACATCAAAAGCAAAATTACCAGCAAAACCCGCGCGATCGTACTGATAAACCCAAATAATCCTACCGGCGCGGTGTATGACAAAGCGCTTTTAGAAGAGGTAGTTAAGGTTGCCCGCGAGCATGGCCTGGTAATTTTCAGCGACGAAATTTACGACAAGATTCTCTATGATGGCGCCAAACATACCTGCATCGCCTCGCTGACTGATGAGGTGTTTTGCGTTACCTTGGGCGGCTTATCTAAAAACTACCGTGTTGCCGGTTTTCGTGCAGGATGGCTGGTAGTCAGCGGCAATAAACGCGTGGCCAGAGACTATATTGAAGGGCTGAATATTCTCTCTTCTATGCGCATGTGCGCAAATGTGCCTTGTCAAAGTGCGATACAGACTGCTCTGGGCGGGTATCAAAGCATCAACGATCTGATAAGCGACAACGGTCGGTTGAAACTCCAGCGTGATCTTGCCAGCGACATGCTGAACAGCATCGATGGTATAAGCTGCGTGAAACCTAACGGGGCTATGTACTGCTTTGCAAAGGTAGACGAGAAAAAATTCAATATTCACAATGACGAGCAAATGATCCTCGACCTGCTGAGTGCTGAGAAGATCCTGCTTGTACATGGTCGGGCATTTAATTTACATGACGGCGTGTATTTCCGGCTGGTATTTTTACCGCACTGCGATGTGCTCTCCCCTGCGTTGACCCGGATCGGACGATTTTTCAACCACTATACGCAAGGAGCATAGCGTTGTCGGATAAAAGCCACTTCTTCGCCCATTTATCGCGAATGAAGCTAATCAACCGTTGGCCACTTATGCACAACATCCGTACGGAGAACGTACAGGAGCACAGCCTGCAGGTGGCTATGGTTGCGCATGCTCTTGCTCTGATTAAAAACCGGTTTTTCGGCGGTACGCTGAATCCTGAACGTATTGCTACCATTGCCATGTTTCACGATGTATCAGAGGTACTGACCGGCGATTTGCCTACCCCAGTGAAATATTTCAATCCGGCGATTAAAGACGAATACAAAAAAATTGAACGCATTGCTGAGCAACAGCTTGTTGACATGGCGCCAGAGGCATTTCGGGACGATTATGCTGCGTTGATTGATAGTCAGCTGCATTCCGAAGAAGAGGCTTTTATTGTAAAAGCCGCAGATGTTTTGTGTGCGTATCTGAAAACGCTGGAGGAACTGGCGGCGGGTAATCAGGAGTTTAAGCTTGCAAAAAAGCGGCTGGACACCATTTTAAAAGCATATCATTCCGATGAGGTGGACTATTTTATCACCCGCTACGTGCCAAGTTTTTCACTGAGTCTGGATGAAATAACGCAAGACGAGCCAAACTAAACGGTCAAAGGAGCGAAGTTTGAGTCAGCACGAATCGAATGTTTCACATGCCCTGACGTCATCCTGGGAATCACAATGGTTCGAGCGGCGTTTACCACGGGTACAAAGTCGTGATGGCGACCATCGCTCGCCCTATCAACGCGATAAGGCCAGAGTGCTGCACTCTGCCGCTTTTCGCCGTTTACAGGCAAAAACCCAGGTGCTGGGTGTCGGTTTAAGTGACTTTTACCGTACCCGTCTAACGCATTCACTGGAAGCTGCGCAAATCGGGACGGGAATTAATGCCCAGCTCTCCGGTAAGTACCCCGAACTGGCCAGGTTGCTTTGCATGGATGACAGCCTTATTGAAACGCTTTGCCTCGCACACGATATTGGTCATCCTCCTTTCGGACACGGTGGAGAAGTCGCGCTGCACTATATGATGCATCAGCACGGCGGGTTTGAAGGGAACGGACAGACATTTCGCATCATTACAAAACTTGAGCCTTATACTGCCGATCACGGCATGAACCTTAGCCGCCGAAGCGTGCTGGGGCTAATAAAGTATCCCAACTTTATCGATACGCTAAGCCAGAATATTGCCTACCCATCACGCTCCACGACGCTCAGACAGGTAAAAGCCAGTGAGTGGCATCCGCCGAAAGGCCTGTTTCGTTGCGACGAGAACCTTTTTGAATGGCTGCTGACACCGCTTTCGCAAGATGATCGTGAACGTTTTATGTCGTTCACCGCACAACCAGGGCTGGCGGGGAAAACACAATTTAAGTCTTTTGATTGCTCAATCATGGAACTGGCAGATGATATCGCTTATGGCATTCATGATCTGGAAGACAGTATTGTCATGGGCATGGTCAATTCCGCCGATTTTATTTCAGATGTTGCTGAGCCTCTTATTGCACTCGATATTCCGGGAATATCCGAAAAAGCACTCCCGCTGGCAGAGAAACTGTTCAGTGAACATCATCACGAACGCAAAAACGCCATCGGTGCACTGGTAAATGCATTTATTACCGCAATCGAAATTCAGCAGGTGGAAGGGTTCACCCATCCCCTGCTTGCCTATAATGCCAGATTGTCAGAGGCGCACTCGCAGGCGCTGAGTTTATTCAAAGGGTTTGTATTTAAAAAGGTCATCCGGCGACCTGATGTACAGATGCTTGAATATAAGGGACAGTTGGTGGTTATGGAATTATTCGAAGCCTTCAGCTCAGATCCAGAGCGCCTGTTACCAGAAAACACGCAGACACGATGGCTGGCGGCGCAGGAGAATAATAATGGCATGCGGGTCATTGCGGATTATATCTCGGGAATGACGGACGAATTTGCCGCACGACTTTATGGCACGCTGTTCGTACCTAAGCGCGGCACCACACAGGACACCATGTCCTTTTAAACACAAGATTACTGCTTCGGTGATGTACTCTCAGCGCCACTACCGTCTCCCTATGATGCAGCTTTCCCTGTTTATTAAATCTGTGAAAGGTTACTGCACTTCCCCGGGTCTTATCACGTAGAAGCGAATAAGCCCGATTAATCAGGAGTGCGATATGGCCAAACCTTTCAAGCCTTCGGTCGCGTTGACCGACAATGATGTTACTGACGAAACAGTCTATCGACAGCGCCGCCAACTGCTAAAATCAATGGGTTTTATTGGCGCATCGGCATTGTTGTCATCATCGGCCAAAGCAGACTGGTTCTGGGAAGACGACGATAAAAAGGCGCAGGTACTGAAACCGCTTTCGTTTTCACAAAGTCCCGGGCTAAGCACCACGGAAAAGCAAACACCTTTCAAAAAAGCGTCGACTTACAATAACTTCTACGAATTTGGCATGGACAAAGGCGATCCGGCGGACCATGCCGGAGAACTCGTTACCGATCCATGGACACTAAAAATTGATGGCTTGGTGGAAAAGCCCCTGACGCTGGATGCAGACGCGCTCACATCAATGTTTCCTCTCGAAGAAAGAATATACCGTTTACGCTGCGTAGAGGCCTGGTCAATGGTGATCCCGTGGATTGGTTTTGAACTTGCCAGCTTGCTAAAAAAAGCCAAACCGCTATCTTCCGCGCGTTATGTGGCATTTCAGACACTTTATGATCCCAGCCAGATGCCAGGCCAGAAAAATCGCTTTGTTGGCGGCGGTATCGATTATCCCTATGTTGAGGGGTTAAGAATAGATGAGGCAATGCACCCGCTGACACTGATGACCGTAGGAATGTATGGAAAAACGCTGCCCACACAAAACGGGGCTCCAATAAGGTTGGTCACACCATGGAAGTATGGGTTTAAAAGCATCAAGTCGATTGTACGCATATCATTAACGGACAAACAGCCTCCCACTACCTGGAACCGGCTTGCGCCCAATGAGTACGGCTTTTACGCCAACGTGAACCCAGCTGTCGCTCATCCGCGATGGAGCCAGGCATCTGAGCGTCGAATCACTACCGGTGGATTATTATCCCAAGACAGGATCCCTACTCAGCCGTTCAATGGTTATGAAGAAGTAGCGTCACTTTATACAGGAATGGATCTTCGTAAGTGGTATTAACACGTCGTCTGTTAAAAAAGCCGGTACCGCTTTCGGGAAAACAAATCATCGCTGCAAAGACGTTGATTCACCTGGCTATATGGCTTCACATCGCTACGTTATTTTATCTGGGTGTCACCGACAACCTCGGGGCTGATCCGGTAAAAGCGCTGTTACATACAACCGGCACATGGGCGGTAAACCTGTTACTGGTGACTTTACTGGTCTCTCCTTTGGCAAAATGGATCCCCTTCCCCGCTCTGGTGCGCTTCAGACGTCTGTTGGGCATATACAGCTTTGTTTATGCCTGCGTTCACTTTCTGACCTATTGTGCCTTTGAAATTCAGTTCGACTGGTCGTTAATCATTAGTGAAATTGCCAAAAGGCCTTACATCACCGTCGGCTTTTCTGCGCTGATTCTGTTGTTACTGCTCACCGCGACTTCACCGAACCGGATCCGCCGTCGCCTCGGACCTCGTTGGCAATCTTTGCATAACAGTATTTACCTTATCGGGATACTTGCCTTGCTTCATTTCACCTGGTCACAGAAAACACTGTTTGGCGACTCCCTTTTCTACTGGGGCATACTCTTTATTCTGTTGCTAATAAGAAGAGACAAGTTGATTAAACTGGCAAGGCCAGCCAGGAAGCTCCCCTGACGGTTAACACCCATTTGTTACAGCTTTATGACACTTTTTTGAAATAATACTGGACATCTCTTCAGGATTTTTCTATTCTGAATAGGCGAAAATAGATAAGGAGGCTTCAATGTTAAAATCGCTAATGAAATTTTTCAAACGCAAGCATCCGTACACCGTGGCTTTTTACATTGGTAGAAAAAACACGCAACGTATTTTCGATTGTAAGATTAAGAAGAAATCTGAGTTACTGTCTAACTGATTGATAACGTAAGACCGGTAACGTCACGTACGCAGACACCTGCAAAGTGGTGGTACAGCGATGAGGTTGGCTTTAAGCCTTTTCCTGAAATTCGTCTTTTCCCATCTCGCTGACGTGAATCTGGTGTATAACTCTCCACTGGCGACAGTGTGATTTGAGTAGCATCAGAGCCTATTCTGTCTTTACACTACGTGTGTACACAGATGCAAAAAATAGTAAGAGGCCCGGTTCCCCGGGCCTCTTTTATATCTGCTAAAAGCTCACATCCCATTGTACCCGATAACGCCATTCATCCAGGTTTTCTGATTGATCACCTGAATATTCAAACCGGGTAGCATCGACTGTAACTTTATTCTTATGTCCGCTAATAAACCAGTTGAATGCCAGTGCTTTTTCTTTTTGCGTAATGGCGTTTGTCTCAGCAGGATCATAACTGGCATATCGTGCTGCAACTTCTAACGGCTTAGGCCATGACGGTATTAACTGGTGCAAAAAGTATCCACCCTGGACGTAATAACCCGTTAATGTCCGCTCCAGCCCTCCGTTCAACAAGTCTTTGACCGTTTTTTCGTGATACTCGGCCTGAGCGCTGACTCCTTTGTAAAGGAATGCGGCATCCACATTGTATTGCTCAATATCAAATTGCCCTTCTTCCCCCTCATCAAAACCAACTAATGAGCCACCGCCCGAAGATGAGAAGCGGGTATACTTGCTTCGATTTACAGCAGATGCAAAGCCGATGCTGGCAATGGGTGTTTCGGTAATATTTATATCGCTGGCAACGAACGGCATTTCCTGTCCGAGAAAATTCCATTGCACACGACCAAAGTAGAGCGGATGACTATCGTCGTCGGCGCTGTTTCCACGGCCTGTTCCGGTTCCTACGCCTGCCCAGTAGTTAAAATTAATCCATCCGCCCTGATCAATATGTCCATAAACAGATGCTGCCTGATGACGGTCAATCGTAAAATGACGATTAATAATGGAACGGTCCAGCATTTGCTGACCGCCGCTACTAATACTTCTCTCTCTGGAATACTCAAGCTTCCACTGACCTATTTTAAATTTCAGCCAGTCATATTTCTCTACCCTGAAGCGGTAATCGAGCAAATAGTTATTTTTCAGATCGTATTCCATGGAAAACCGCAGCCACGGCTGGCTTACATTTCCCTTAATTTTGAGTCGGGCCCGATTGGTACCAAACTCGGTTCCCTCTTCAATGAGATAATCGTCGGGAACTAATGGCTGTGAATCATCGGGGGTCGCATAACGAAACTGAAAACGCGCATGGACATTCACCTTGTAACGTTCATCAGATGTGCTGAAAGTGATACCCGGCTTGGCGTATGTCACATTCACATTATCTGAAGAAAAGGCGGAACCGGTAAAACCACTACAGAGTAGCGTTATAAACGTAGTGTAAAATCTGGAACCCATAATGTACCAATAGTGATGCTCGCAAACTGTGCGAAGTCTATCTTCTTGTCATATTTTTGCAATAAAAGCGTAATAAAAATGTCATTTGCCAAAGTAAGACCTTAAGCCTTTATCAGGAAACGACGATTTTTCTCGTGTTCTCTGCCTTGCAGTCTGGGCTTCATGGCACCCCCTTTGTGAACAATCAGACAAAACACATTGTATAAAAAAAACACTTGCATGTTTATTTATACAGTACTACTGTATATACGAACACTGTATAAACACACAAGGCTTTCACATGACACATTCACACCAAATGATTCAGGTTGATAACGTAGTGCAACTACCACTGCCTTTCGAGGGATATCCGGGTACAGGCGAAAACAATAAAGGTTGGTCTTATTTGCTTGCAGAGTCTGTGGCATTTAAAAAGGACGTGATGCACGGCATAAGAATACAAAAGCCAAATCAAGAGAAGGTGCCAGGCTGGATCCAGCGAATCATTGAATCTGGTCAGTGCAACACAATCTATGTAGAAAATTTGTCTCTTAACGAGGCAGAGAAGTCCCGTATTCAGTCTTTGTGTCAGAAATACAGTGTGTCGGTAGTGAACCTTACGATAGCGGCATCACAGCACGAGCAGCAAAATGTTGTGATTGGGCCGTGGTAAACAGCCCGATGAGCCGGTAAAATTCAGTCAACATTCATTAAACCAAGCTCGTTGAGATGCGCTGTTATTGTTGTTCTGAAGATACGTTTTCTGTTTGCTGTGAGCCTGTTATTAAAGGAAAGCAACCTGCACAGACTCCTGAGAAGCTAATGCGTTCGCGCTACAGTGCATATTGTATTGGAGATTACGGGTATATTCTGGATACCTACGACAGTGAAACCAAAACAACATTGACTGTGGACGCACTTGCCGAGCACGCAAGTGAAAACAAGTGGTTTGCGTTGCAGATAGTGCCACAACAGAAGCATGATTGCGTCGAGTTCAAAGCCTATTATTTCTATCAAAGGCGTCCCCATATGCTGCATGAAACGTCTCGTTTCTTAAAGGAATCCGGGCGCTGGGTGTACACCTCTGGAGACCTTCACAGTGATTTCGGTAAAATTGCTATTGGTCGTAACGATGCCTGCCCTTGCCAGAGTGGCAAAAAGTTTAAACAGTGCTGCCTGAACAAAGCCGCTTAAGCGGCCTTTCTGCTCTGTTTTTCAGCTATTCCTCTTCATTTTGCTCTGCTTTTTATCCGGGGATCACTCCGCTTAATAAGGATATCAGGTGCGAAATTGTCTCTGCTGTGTATTATAGATGCGCTACGCTATTTAACGAACAAAGCCAGCAGGTCTTCGTGACCAGTTGCAAATAACCAAAATAATACAGAGGCATTTTCAAAGCGTTATGCGTCGTCAGGTTCACAAAAACATGGTGTGCCCGGCAGCAATATCCTAAACGGATATGAAAACAGTCTGATCTGGCATGCCAATTTTCATTTTGGTGTTAGCTCAGACACAGCGCTTTGTATGCAAGGTCAGGTCTGCACAACACTAAACGTTGATGTTAGCCGTCAGCTGAAGAAAAAGAATGTCTCTTTTATTTCATAAGAATAGCTTTCCAAGGAACTGTCTATGTTTAAAATAAAAACCACACTCGTTGCTGCTATGGTCGGTCTTTCTTTGTCCGGCTGTAGTCAGCCTGAACAAAATACTTCACAGTCGTCGTCAACGTCTGCAGAAGCGTCATCGCTAACAGCTGCCGACGCGAAAGCCTTTTTAGAGCAGGCGCAAAATGACATCGCAAAAATTCAATTGCCGGCAGCACATGCTCAATGGAGCTACGCCACCAACATAAATGTTGATACCGCTGCGGTGAGTGCCTATCTGGGTGAACAGTTATCCACAAAGGTGGCGCAACTGGCAAAAGAAGCCGCAAAGTTTAATAACGTTGAGGTAGATGCAGACACGCGTCGAAAGCTTGACCTCCTTCGAAATGGCCTGACATTGCCTCCCCCTTCCGATCCTGAAAAATCGGAGCGTTTAGCCAAAATCGGTTCAGATTTAGATGGCATGTATGGTGCCGGCGAGTATTGTCGTGACGACAATACGTGTTTCAGTCTGGTAGAGATGAGTTCTCAAATGGCATCATCCCGTGACTATGATCTTCTGCTTGAGTTCTGGAAAGGCTGGCGTGAGGTAGCTGTACCCATGAAGCCGCTGTATGAAGAGCAGGTAGCACTGGCGAATGAGGGAGCGGAAGAACTTGGCTTTGCGAATGTCAGTGAACTGTGGCGCGGTAAGTACGATATGCCAGCGGATGACTTTCCACAAGAGCTCGATCGCCTTTGGGGTCAGGTTGAACCCTTCTACGAAGCTTTACATTGCCATGTGCGCGCCAAGCTGGGTGAACATTACGGTACAGATAACGTGCCGCAAAACAAACCAATTCCTGCACATCTGCTCGGAAATATGTGGGCGCAAACATGGGGCAATGTGTACGATCTGGTTAAGCCAGAACAGGAAATGGTGGTACCAGACGTAACCGGTGCACTAAAAGCCCAAGGGTATGATGAGATTAAGATGGTGAAGCAAGCTGAGTCATTTTTCTCTTCACTCGGATTTGAGAAACTGCCTGAGACATTCTGGGAGCGGTCACAGTTTCAGAAACCTGAGGGCCGTGACGTACAGTGCCATGCGTCTGCATGGGATCTTGATGATAAAGACGATCTGCGGATCAAAATGTGTATTCAAATTACCGGTGAAGAATTTAACGTTATTCACCATGAGCTGGGACACAACTATTATCAGCGCGCTTATAAAGATCAGCCCCTGCTTTATCGCGGTTCAGCCAACGATGGATTCCACGAAGCCATTGGCGATACCATCGCATTATCCATTACGCCTAAATACCTCAAGCAAATTGGTCTGATCGATACTATCCCGGATGCGTCTAACGATATTGGTATGCTGATGCAGGTGGCACTGGATAAAATTGCATTTATCCCATTCGGCCTGATGGTTGACCAATGGCGCTGGAAAGTACTGTCCGGTGAGGTTACACCTGAAAATTACAATCAGGTCTGGTGGGAGCTTCGTGAAAAATATCAGGGAGTTATGGCTCCGGTTCCCCGCCCCGCCGATGCGTTTGACCCGGGTGCAAAATATCACGTTCCTGCTAACGTGCCTTACACCCGCTATTTCCTGGCGCACATTCTTCAGTTCCAGTTTCACCAGGCGCTGTGTGATATCGCTGGTGATGAAGGCCCATTGAATCGCTGTTCAATCTACGGCAGCGAGGAAGCAGGCAAAGCGCTTAACGACATGCTTGAAATGGGCATGAGTGAGCCATGGCAAAACGCACTGGAGAAGATCACAGGCAGTCCTGAAATGGACGCCAGCACAATCCAGGCTTATTTTGCCCCCTTAAAAGAGTGGCTCGACGAGCAAAACCAGGGCAGACAGTGCGGCTGGTAGTCGTCAGATAACACGAAGCCGGGCATTGCCCGGCTTTTTTATGCTTATTTATTCTGTTTGTTCCTGATCTTTTGTCTACCACAATGTGAATCAATAACTATTACAAGTTACATTCAGGGAGTAAAAATGAAATCTGTATTGGTTATTGGCGCTAGTGGACAAATCGGCAAAATGATAACTCAGAAGCTTCTCGATAAGGATTATCGTGTCAGGGCTATGGTGCGGGACGCCAATAAGCTAGGCGGCATGAATCACCCTAATCTGGATATCTTTGAAAAAGATCTGGAGTCTGATTTTTTTCAGGCCTTTCAGGGTATGGATAGTGTCATATTTACCGCAGGATCAGGCGGCAGCACAGGGCCTGATAAAACGTTGTTAATTGATTTGTGGGCAGCAAGAAATTCAGTGGAATACGCGGTACGTGCAAAGCTTAAACACTTCATTATGGTGAGTGCTGTTGGAGCTGGCGATCCTGATGAAATTGACAGTGATATCAAACCCTACCTGGTGGCCAAGCATATGGCTGATGAACATCTGATAAATGCGGGTATCCGGCATACGGTCCTGCGTCCCGGGTCGTTGACAGATGAAGCTGCTACCGGGAAAGTGACAGCTAAGCGCCCCGACTCAAGAGACGCTATGAAAATTACGCGCGAGGATGTTGCGGATATGGTTGTACTGGCCACGGCGAAAGAGGACGATACCAACAGAGTGTTTGAACTCTTTGAAGGCAATCAGTCGCCTGAAGAGCTGCTGAAATAACATTACTCAGCAACAGGTGGCGCGCTACATTCAATACAGCGCCACCTTCCTTTACCGATAAGGTATCTTACTTACTGTTATGAAAGCGGCTCTTTATACAGATTAGACAATTTTCCCCTCTTCACTGTACACCCGGTAATGGGTACTATCAGCCTGTCAGGACGCTGCAGCCGGGCGTTTTTAAGGTATTACTGACGTTGTTAGCCACTCACCATTGGCACCAATGGCGTGCTTTTCCCGTAACTGAGGGTTACCCCGTAAGTTGAGGTAATCCACTGCCTTTACTGTCAGGCTTAACAAACAAAAATGTGCGGGCACGTTGCTGAAGTCGCCATCAACTACCAAAGGTAAGGTAGGATCGCGAACAGTGTCAGGTTCGCCCCACAAAAACTGCTTTTTGCCAGCATCAGACAGCTTCTGCCAATGTGAAGCGACCCGCTTGGCATCGTCGCTGGAAGTAATAATATCTGCGGTGGCAGTGAAGCGATACTGTTCCCGCGTTTTGGCGAAATACCAGCATACCTGCACATCTGGCTGTTGTGACATTTCCAGATACTTACTCGTGCGGGTATCCGAGATAACTTCAAGCGCATGGTCGTCGGTCATGCCGCGAAATACCACTGTCCGACACTGTGGTAGCCCGTTGGCATCACATGTTGCCAGCTGAAAATAACGACTTTCCGGTGTATTGCGAGTCTGGTGAAGACTTTTGGTTAGCTGCTGACGCCACAATGTCATGATTTCTCCCTGAATTAGCGTTGCGCAAGCGGAAAAAGGCGATAAAAGTTATCCGTTGTCTGCCTGGCAAGTTCAGTCACCGAAACGCCCTTCAGATCTGCAATGTACTCGGCAACTTCCACAACGTAACCAGGCTGGTTTTGCTTACCCCGGTGAGGAACTGGTGCCAGCCACGGAGAGTCTGTTTCAATTAACAGCCGCTCCAACGGCACCGCTTTCACAACCTCACGCAACTCGTCAGCTGAGTTGAATGTAACAATGCCTGAAATCGAGATGTAAAACCCCATGTCGATAGCTTCCTGCGCCATTTCCAGTGACTCAGTGAAACAATGTAATACGCCGTTAGTCTCCGGCGCTTTGTGCTCGCGAAGAAGCGACAATGTATCTTCTCTCGCATCGCGGGTGTGAATTATCAGGGGCTTGTTTAACGCATTCGCCACCCGAATATGATCGACAAATGATTGCAGCTGCACCGCTTTGGTCTCGGCACTGTAGAAATAATCCAGTCCGGTCTCACCGATAGCGACCACCTCCGGACGACTCGCTTTTTGTAGTAACGTGTCGTAATCACAAGCGTCTTCCTGATGCAAAGGATGCACGCCGCAAGATACCGAAACGTCACTAAACTCTGACACGGTTTCGGCCATTGCGTCATAATCATCCACTGACACAGCCACACATAGGAAATGTTTCACTCCGCGTGAGCGGGCAAAGTTGAGTGTTTCCGCCAGTTCTTCTTTGGATTGTTTTAATCGATCGAGATGGCAATGAGAATCTACAAACAAAATAACCTCTTTTCGTTACTGTCAGGAAGCTGCCGGACGAATCAGCCTTTCCAGTACCTGTGTCAATACGACCACTTTATTAATACCGGGATGCTGCAACTGCCTCGCTGACTGCGTTGCCTGCGCATACGCCGCATAATCTTCCACTCGCTGACTGGCAGTATATGCGTGATGAGCACGCTGTTGACACCAACCTACAACCTGACGGGCTGAATCCTGCCACTTCGTGGCCAGCGTTAAAGCCGTCGCACTACCGGCCATTAGCGCGTCTACTCCTTCATTAAATGCCCGGAAAGACAACCCTTCACTTTCAGCATTAATCGCTGTAAGCAGCTTTAACGGCGCGCCGCCATATGCCTGTAAAAGCGCTGGGCTGGCCTCTTCAAGGCCTTGTTGCTGCAACCACGCCAGACTTTGATCTTCAGGTGGCAGCGGTAACACGGCTTTCTCACACCGACTTAAAATGGTCGGCAGCAGGTGCTGTACTTTGTCAGTTAACAGCATCAGGAACGTATTATCTGTGGGTTCTTCCAGGGTTTTCAACAACGCATTTGCCGCAGAATCGGTCATCGAGTCTGCAGCGGGTATCACCAGGACTTTATTTCTGCCAAGCTGTGACGTCGCACTGAGTTTACCTATTCCCTCACGTATCTTGTCCACACCCAGTTGTTTTTCACTTTCGAGGATATGAAAATCAGGATGGGTACCCGCGTCGAATAACGAACAGCTTTGACAGTTTTCGCATGCGCCTTGTGACGATGGTCTCTGGCATAGAAGCGTTTTTGCAAAGGCTTCAGCCAGCGTCTGTTTCCCTATGCCGGCCGGGCCACAAAGTAACAAGGCATGATGCAGCCGCTGGGCCAGAAAACGGCCGGTTAACTGCGTAAAGACAGGCGTCAGCCATGGCAGGTTCATGCAATATAATGCTCTATAGTTTGGCGGACACTGTCGTGAACGGCTGACATCTGCTGCATGGCATCAATGGTAATGATTCGATCGTCGTTCGCTGCTAAATCCAGATACCGCGCGCGGGTCCGCTCAAAAAAGGCAAGACCAGCCTGTTCAATCCGATCCAGTTCACCGCGTCCTCTTGCTCTTGCCAATCCGGTAGCAGGTTCAACGTCCAGGTACAAGGTCAGATCGGGTTTAAACCCTTTTAATGCGACATCGCTCAGAGCACGCATGGTGTTAGCGTCGATGCCACGTCCGCCTCCCTGATAAGCCTGTGAAGACAAGTCATGGCGATCACCCACAACCCAGTGACCTTGTGCTAACGCTGGCTTAATGCGATTTGTCAGCAACTGCACCCGCGCTGCATACATCAGCATGAGTTCAGTTTCCTCGGCAACCTGCTCTTCCCAGTCATGTTTGACACATTCTCTGATGGCTTCCGCCATCGGTGTGCCACCAGGCTCACGGGTTTGCTCTACCGTTAGTCCCCTCTCCCGCAGCGTTTCTACAATCAAAGAGATGACCGAACTTTTCCCGGCACCTTCGAGCCCTTCTACAACGATAAATTTTCCGGACATACTCGCGAATCAATCCTGCTTTTTAATCTGATATTGGTAAACCGCACTGTTATGATCCTCCAGATTGGTGGAAAACTGATGTGTGCCGTCTCCTCGTGAGACGAAATACAACGCATCGGTTGGCAATGGTTGCAGTGCAGCATCAATGGCGGGTTTACCTGCCATTGCAATTGGCGTCGGCGGCAAGCCATTAATAACATACGTATTGTACGGTGTTTTTTGTTTTAAGTGTGCCCGGGTAATATTGCCATCAAAGCCTTCTCCTATGCCGTAGATAACGGTAGGGTCGGTTTGCAATCGCATATTTTTGTTTAACCGGTTAACGAATACACCCGCAATCTTCGGACGCTCATAAGCGACACCGGTTTCCTTCTCAATAATAGAGGCAAGGATCAGCGCTTCATAAGCTGATGACAGTGGTAAATCGACGGCACGGGATGGCCAGTTGCTGCGCAAATAGTCAGCCATCGCCTGCATTGCTCGGTTCAGGATCACGCTGGCGCTGGTGTTGGCAGTAAAATGATAAGTGTCAGCGAGGAAAAGGCCTTCGGGCGAGGTCGCCTCACCAAATTCAGACGCAGGCCACGCAGACACGATTTTCGAGATTTGCGTGTTGTCCACATCAAAATCGATATACTCATTTGAGCGCAAAATCTCCAGCCACTGGCGGAATGTCAGTCCCTCTATCAGGCTGACGTCAAATTGAAATTCATCACCCTGTACAAAATGCTGATAAGCTTGCTGTAAACTCATCCCCGGTGTCAGTTGATAGGTACCGGCTTTTGGCCCGCGCTCAGGAGCGAAAAACTTTAACCATACCTTAGTGACCAGAGGATGCACGTCAGTCATACCTTCCTCGGCGAGCATGTTTACAACCTGCATCCCTGCCTGACCAGATGTGATAGTGACCAAGGAAGGTGACGTAATTGACAATGGTTGCTTTATTTCACTGTGCACATAGTAAACAGCGCTTAACAACGCGCCTACAGCAAGTAATACAATGAAAAAGACACTAACTAGCAGGCGCATACTCATCCTTGTAAGCCGACTGAACAGCATAAAAAAGTGATTCTACCCGTGATTTCGAGTAGCTGATGTGTTGACCATCTCTGGTAAACGCACGCAGCGGGATAATTGGCATTAGAGCATTGCACACCAGAGCTGATTCAGCCTGAATCAGATCACTGAGTCTGAAGTCGCCAACACGAAGCTCCTGATCATTGCGTAATAACCAGTCTATTAAAAACTCTCGCATCACCCCATGCACCCCACAGCGCTCAAGTGCTGGCGTAAACCACGTTCCGTCACTATACCAAAATACGTTTGATGCCGTTGCTTCTGCAACGTGCTCGTTGGCATCAAGCACAATCAAATCCTCGACATCCTGCTGCGCCAATTCGCGCTTTATCAATACCTGTTCAAGTCGATTAAGATGCTTAATGCCAGCCAACGCTGGCTGAACGGCCAGCCGTAATGTCGCGCAGCCAAGGATGATACCCTCTCGTTGTTGTACAGCATAATGCACCGGCATAGCAGCGTGGGTGAAATGCAACGTGGGCGCTACTAATTCGGGACGTGCATAACCTCTGCCACCCTCGCCTGCTGATACCAGTAGCTTTAACACCCCGTCGCCAAGAAGACGGGCTTCCTCACCAATACGCCGCGCTATAGTCTTTTCATCCAGCGGTAAGCCGAGCCGTTTGGCATCCCGCACCAACCGCTGGCAATGGCGCTGATATAACGCCACTTTTCCGTCTGTCACTGACATTGTTGTAAACACACCGTCGCCATAATTGGCAGCCCGGTCTGACGCTGAAAAAAAGTGAGAAATGCTGATGTCCTTCTTAATGCATCATTTGCACAATAACGTCGAAGTATAACAGCCTGCCAACGTCCCGCCTAGGCTGAAACAACGCGCAAAACCGCTGCGATATCGCCATTTTAGATACCAATAAAAAAGGCCGCGGGAAAGCTCCGGCGGCCTTTTTGTTACTTGCTTTTACGCTAACTACGCTTGAAAATCAGCGAGCCATTTGTGCCGCCGAATCCAAAGGAGTTACATAAGGCTATCGGAGCAGCCAGTACTTTGGCTTTATTCGGCACAAAGTCCAGATCGCAGCCTTCACCTGGCGAATCAAGATTAATTGTAGGCGGCGCCATCTTGTCTCGCAGCGCCAACAACGTAAATATTGCTTCTACCGAGCCTGCAGCCCCCAGCAGATGCCCCGTCATTGACTTTGTAGAACTAACCATCAACTGATAAGCGTGCTCATTAAAAACACGTTTAATTGCAGCCACTTCCGCCACGTCACCAGCCGGTGTTGATGTGCCATGTGCATTGACATAACCAATTTCACTGGCATCAATACCAGCGTCATTAATTGCATTAAGCATAGATGCAGCAGCACCTTCACCGTCTTCCGGCGGTGATGTCATATGGTAAGCGTCACCACTCATACCAAAGCCAATCAATTCACCGTAAATGGTTGCACCACGTGCCACTGCTGACTCGTACTCTTCCAGCATGACAACGCCTGCGCCTTCACCCATGACAAACCCATCACGATCTTTATCCCAGGGACGGCTGGCCGCTTGTGGGTCATCATTTCGCGAGGACAATGCTCGCGCTGACGCAAAGCCGGCAATACCCAGAGGCGTGATGGACGCTTCCGCCCCGCCTGCAAGCATCGCATCTGCATCGCCATACGCGATAGTTCGCGCAGCAACACCGATATTATGCACACCGGTAGTACAAGCTGTAACGATATTCAGGTTAGGGCCTTTTAAGCCCTCCATAATCGAAAGAAAGCCGGATATCATGTTGGTAATGGTAGAAGGAACAAAGAAAGGGGAAACCCGCTTTGGCCCGCTGTTCAATAACTTCTGGTGGTTTATCTCGATTTGCTCAAGTCCGCCGATGCCAGAACCTATTGCCACACCCACACGGTGTGCATTTTCGGCACTAATTTCCAGTTTAGAATCTGCTAACGCTTGTTTACCCGCTGCAATACCCAGCTGGATAAACCGGTCCATCTTCTTCGCTTCTTTCTTTTCGATGTAATCTTGCGGGTCAAAATCATTAACCTGACCGGCAAAACGAGTGGAATAGTTACTGCAATCGAAATGGGTAATATCACCAATACCGCTCTCGCCCGCAAGCAGACGACGCCAGGTCTCGTCAACAGACTGACCCAGAGGTGACAACATGCCAAGACCAGTAACCACTACGCGACGTTTTGTCACAAAAAGCCCTCGCATTGGAACTAAGGAAGGTTATATACAGAAAACGGCTCCTAAGGAGCCGTTTTTGCTAAGCCTGACTTATGCGTCTTTGTTAGCGTTGATGTAGTCGATAGCTGACTGAACAGTAGTAATTTTTTCTGCTTCTTCGTCAGGAATCTCAGTATCGAACTCTTCTTCTAACGCCATAACCAACTCTACTGTGTCCAGAGAGTCAGCGCCTAAATCGTCAACGAATGAAGCTTCTGGTTTTACTTCTTCTTCTTTCACGCCAAGCTGTTCAACGATGATCTTTTTAACGCGCTCTTCAATGTTACTCATAATTCTAGGTTTCCCTTAACGTCACTAGATATAAAAAGTGCCGCTAGTTTATTTGGCAAGGTAGTACCTTGCAAGCACCAGATTAAACAAATTTTCTGGTCAAACCAGCAACGACCAAAATTCAGTAATTTACTATTTTTACATTCAACTTCGGAGAAATACCACCCCAAAGTACGTTAAATTCGCACAATTTGCGAATTTAGTTCATATACATCCCGCCATTTACATGGATTGTTTCACCAGTAATGTACGCTGCACCATCACTCACCAGAAAAGCTACCGTGGACGCAATTTCTTCTGGCTGCCCCAAACGGTTAGCAGGAATATCCTTGAAGATAGCTTCCCGCTGGTCATCTGTCAGTGCTTTTGTCATATCTGTATCGATAAATCCAGGTGCTACCACATTGATGGTAATACCTCTTGATGCAACTTCTCTTGCCATAGACTTAGAAAAACCAATTACACCTGCTTTGGCTGCAGCATAATTAGCCTGACCGGCGTTACCCGCACTTCCGACAACTGAACCAACGTTGACGATACGACCGAAACGTTTCTTCATCATACCGCGAAGTACAGCTTTTGACAGGGTAAATATTGATGTCAGGTTGGTATCAATGATGTCCTGCCATTCGTCGTCTTTCATCCGCATCAGCAGGTTGTCACGGGTAATACCGGCATTATTAACCAGAATGTCGATACTGCCAAACTCATCCGCAATGGCTTTGAGAACACCATCAACACTGGATTTATCCGTCACATTCAACGCAAAACCCTTGCCGCCTTTTTCACTGAGATAGTCGGTAATGGCTTGCGCACCCTTGTCGCTGGTTGCCGTTCCAATAACGGTAGCACCCAGACTTGCCAGTTGCGTCGCTATCGCTTTACCAATACCCCGGCTGGCGCCAGTGACAAGCGCGACTTTACCTTGCAGTTGTTCCATTCTCAATCCTTACTTATTTAACGCAGACACAGAATCCGGCGTGTTTACCGCCACTGACTCAAGTGACTTGTCAATTCGCTTACCCAGACCTGTCAGCACTTTACCCGGCCCCACCTCGATGACGCGCTCAACACCCGCAGACGCCAGGTATTCCACCGTTCGCGTCCACTGTACCGGACAGTATAGCTGGCGTACCAGCGCACTTTTTATGGCCTGAGGATCGGTTTCAATGTTGACATCAACATTGTTCACGATATTAATTTTCGGCGTGTTGATCGTAATAGATGACAACGCATCATCTAACTGATCAGCAGCAGGACGCATCAGCTCACAATGCGACGGCACACTGACCGCTAACGGCAATGCGCGCTTCGCGCCAGCCTCTTTGCAGGCATCGGCAGCCTGCTGCGCAGCATTTTTCTCGCCGGCGATAACCACCTGTCCAGGCGAGTTAAAATTCACAGGCGCTACAACATCACCGGTCGCTATCGCGGTCTGCTGACAAATCTCTGCAATGGCTGCATCATCAAGACCAATTATCGCAAACATCGCACCGGCGCCTGCAGGCACCGCTTGTTGCATGTATTTACCTCGAGACTCAACCAGTTTCACGGCGTCGGTAAACGCCATAGCACCACCACAAACCAGTGCGGAGTATTCACCCAGGCTGTGACCGGCAAGATAATCTACCTGTAGCCCTTGTTCCTGCAATACGCGCCAGATCGCAACACTCGCTGTAAGCAGCGCTGGCTGGGTGATATGTGTTTCATTCAGTCGCCCCTCTTCATCATGCTGAACCAGATCCCATAAGTCGTAGCCGAGGGTATCAGAGGCTTCTTTAAACGTGTCTGTGACTACCGGAAAGTCGTCGGCTAGCTCTTTGAGCATGCCAACGGTCTGTGAGCCTTGTCCAGGGAACACACAGGCTGTACGAGTCATAGTATTTTCCTTTTTCTTATTTGTATCACGAAGGTTGCCTGAAAGATTAATAACGCACCAATGCTGATGCCCAGGCGAAACCACCTCCGAATGCTTCTAATAATAGATTCTGTCCACGCTGAATGCGACCGTCCCGGATTGCGGTATCCAATGCGGTGGGTACGGTAGCTGCAGAGGTATTACCGTAATTTTCCAGCGTCATAACTACCTGATCCAGCGACATATTTAGCTTTTTCGCTGTGGCTTTTATGATTCGGAAGTTGGCTTGGTGGGGCACCAGCCAGTCTAAATCAGACTTCTGCATATTATTTGCCGCCAGTGTTTGCTCTACCACTTCAGACAATTTGGTTACAGCAACTTTAAAGACTTCGTTTCCCTTCATCACCCCCCAGTTTTCATGCACCGATGCTTCATCACCGCGAGTGGGGTTACCCACATATAATAAATCACCGTACGAACCGGCGGCATGAATATGGGTAGAGAGTATACCGGGCTCGTCACTGGCTTCTATGATAGTCGCGCCGGCAGCATCGCCAAACAGAATAACCATGGTTCGGTCAGCCGGATCAATCAAACGACTTAAGCAGTCGGTTCCAATCACCAGAATGCGTTTGGCCATGCCGGATTTGATGTACTGGTCTGCAACACTTAGCGCATAACAGTAACCCGCACAGGCTGCAGCGACATCAAACGCGGGAATGCCGTCTAAATCGAGGATCCGCTGAATTTCACATGCTGTACTGGGAAGTGCATAACGTCCACTGGTGGTGGCACAGACAATCATGTCTATAGACTTGGGATCGATGCCTGCCATCTCGATGGCTTTTTTACTGGCTTCTGCTCCCATGGTAGCGGCAGTTTCGTCGTCACCAATAATGCGACGTTCTTTAATACCTGTGCGATCAGTTATCCATTCGTCACTGGTTTCGACCATCACTTCTAAGTCTGCGTTAGTGCGAATGTCGCTGGGGTAATAACTGCCGGTTCCGATAAATCGTGAATATTTGCTCAAAGCTGCTCCAACAATACCGTTTCTATCTTATTTTTTATTTTATCCGGAACCCGCATTTGAGCCTCCTGCATCGCCTGATGAATGGCGTAATAGAAGGCATCTGCAGATGCGTTCCCGTGACTCTTTACTACAATGCCGCGCAATCCTAACAGACTGGCGCCATTATACTGGTCGGGGTTCACGCTATTGTAGATAGTTTTTAGTAACGGCAAGGCGACCCGGGCCATTAATCGGGTCATTAAATTACGCTGCGACTGACGTTTCACTTCGTTGATGACCAGCTTAGCCAGACCTTCGCTGGACTTAAGTGCCACATTACCGGTAAACCCATCTGTTACCACGACATCAGCATAATCGGTGAAGATGTCGTCGCCTTCGACGTAACCAATATAGTTAATACTTTTTGCGTTTTTAAATAACTGGTCGGCATATTTCACCTGCGCATTGCCTTTGATGTCTTCTTCACCGACATTCAGCAACGCCACCCTCGGGTTCTCAATACCGGCAACCTGTCTCGCCAGTACAGAGCCCATTACCCCATACTGAAATAAGATCTCTGACGTGCAGTTCACGTTCGCGCCCAAATCCAGCAAAAAGACTTTGTGGTGGCTTGTTGTTGGCATTGCAGACACCAGCGCGGGACGGTCGACACCGGGTAATGTTTTGAGAATATAAAATGCAAGGGTAAGCAGTGCACCGGTGTTACCGGCACTGACACACGCATCCGCTTCACCAGAGTCAACTAACTCCAGAATACGACGCATTGAGGACTGTTTTTTGTTACGTAACGCGGAGGTAGGCGCCTCGCCCATTTCAACCACTTCTTCACAGTGTGAAACGGTAACGCGGGCACGCTCCTGAGCTGTCAGATCATTAAGTGCCGGTTCGATAACATCATTCTGGCCACATAAAATAAAATGACAATCGGCGTGTTTACGAATTGCTTTGAGGGTAGCAGAGAGGATAACAGGGGGACCATGATCGCCCCCCATGATATCTAACGCGATGGTTAGCATGGACAAAGAATGTCACCGCAGCCTTTAGCCACCGATAACTTTTTTGCCCTTGTAGTAACCGTCAGCGGTCACGTGGTGACGACGGTGTGTTTCACCCGACGTTGAATCGACAGACAAAGTCGCGCCTGTCAATGCATCGTGTGAGCGACGCATACCGCGCTTAGAACGCGTTTTACGATTTTGTTGTACTGCCATAACTTACTCCTGGTCTCGCTTAAGTTCTTTCAAAACCGCGAAAGGGTTTGGTCGCTCTTGTTCCGGTTCAATCTCGCCAAACTGCATATCATCTTCACTCACTGTGCAATCCTCCTCTGCATGAAGGGCGACAATAGGTAAGGACAATATCAACTCGTCTTCAAAAATTTGAAGAAGATTGACTTCTCCGTGGTCGTTGACCTCTACCGGTTCATAAGCTTCGGGTAATGTTTCGCTGTCAACATCGCCTTGTCCCTGCACCGGACTGTAGCAAAAATCAACATGCAGTGGGTAGTCAAACTCCCCATTACACCGTTGACAGATAAGTGTTACCTGTGTGTCCAGATGACCGTGAAAGACAGTAAGACCCTGCGCGTCTTTTTCGAACTGTACTTCGGCGTTCACCCATTCATCACAACTGACAACTGCTTCGCTCAATCGTTCCATATCTTTCGATGCAATCACGCCCGAATAATCGGAGCGCTTCATCGCACTTTTGGACGGGTCGACCGAATGAGGTAGTTTCACTTTCTGCATAGGGCGCGCATCATATAGGCTCATCCCTTGCCTGTCAAAGGTTTAATCTGCTTTTGACACAAATTTCAGCCAACCACGGTGCTATCCAAAAATCAGGCAAGATACGAAGAAAGAAAGCAGACTCGAAAAGCATACCTTCGTCACCTATGATAGCCTGATTATTTCTGAAATCAGTGAATTGGATGTAAACACAGTGCGACTCATACTGGCATCGTCATCAAAATACCGTCAGCAACAACTTGCGAACCTGGGAATCAATACCGACGCTATCGCCCCCGGTATTGACGAAACAGCAAGTGCGGGGGAGAAGCCTGACGCGCTGGCCGCTCGTCTTGCCAGCGAAAAAGCCGCCACAGTTGCTGACGCCCACCCATCAGCAATTGTGATTGGTGCAGACCAGGTTGCCGTTGTTAACGACGGTGATACCACACATGTTTTAGGGAAACCCGGCACGCACGAGAACGCAGTTAGACAGCTTAAGCTCTGCGTAGGAAAAGCCGTAGAATTTTATTCTGCTGTATCGGTATGCCATAAAGATAGTGACAAGCAGGTTACCCGTGTCGAGATAACTACGGTAACGTTCCTTGAGCTCACTGATAAAGAAATCCAACAATATTTGCTGGCCGAGACGCCGTATGACTGCGCCGGGAGTTTTAAATCGGAAGGCCGTGGCGTGCTGCTTTTCGATCGCATCGCCAGTCGCGACCCTAACGCGCTCATTGGTCTGCCATTAATGTTGTTGCGGGACTTACTCAGTGAACTTGATGTCAGCCTGCTCGACATCGCTTGCAGTGCGGGCTAAGTTCCAGCCCGCCATTTCCACCCTACTCTATCCCGGAGAGCCGGTACACTGTGAGTGTTGGTATCTTCAGTTACCCTTTAACCAACTATGCAATTGAGGAATAGAATGCACTATCGTTTCGGGGTGGTGCTTTTCTAAGTTCACTTGCGCATGTACACCGTAAGACACCCCAACTCTGTCCATGCCGATTGCCTGTGCCATCTGCATGTCATACGTTGTGTCGCCGACCATCAACGCGTCACCGGCACTTACCTTCAGCTCGTCAAGTATCTGCAGCAACATGTCCGGAGACGGCTTAGAGTGAGCCTCGTCAGCACAGCGTGATGTGGTAAAGAAATGGCCAGTACCGGTATTGCTCCATGCCCGATCCAAGCCTCTTCGTGCTTTGCCTGTTGCTACTGCCAGTGTCTTGCCTTCTGCTTTCAATGCAGACAACAAGTCCTCTGCGCCCTCAAACAGCGGACAAGGGATCGTATCTTCATGCAAATAAGCTTCTTTATAAGCCTGCACCAGCCGATCGGCTAACTGCTCGTCCTCGGTAGCAAAAAGCTGCATGATAGCAGGCTTGAGGCTGATACCAATGATGTGGGCAACCGCGTCAGCACTCGGCACATTTACATCACAATGACGGGCTGCGGTTTGCATGCAGCGGATGATTTTCGCTGCTGAGTCCATTAACGTGCCATCCCAGTCAAAAATAACTAACTCGTACGCTTTCAAGATAACGACTCCAGTACCATCGTCAGATTTTCATCCAGAGGAGCGCTGAATGTAACGGGCTCTTCGGTTTTTGGATGCAGCAGCCTGATACTTGCCGCATGCAGGAATAACCGGTTCAGTCCTACTTTCTGCATGTTGACGTCGAAGTCATGGTCGCCATATTTTGAGTCGCAGGCTATAGGATGTCCGGCTTGCAGACAATGCACGCGGATCTGGTGAGTACGCCCGGTTATGGGGGAAGCTTCAACGAGAGTAGCATCAGCAAACTGGCGCAAAATACGGTAACGGGTTTCAGACGGCTTACCTGCGTCTGACACGTTAACCAGTCGCTCACCGGATTGCAGTACATTCTTTTGTAGCGGTGCTTTCACTTTGAAACGGTTTTCCGGCCACTGCCCTGCAACCAGCGCCTGATAGCGCTTGTCCATTTGTCCGTTTCGCAATTGCTCGTGCATGTGGCGCAGCGCTGAACGTTTCTTGGCAATCAAAATACAACCAGAGGTGTCGCGATCCAGTCGATGCACCAGTTCCATAAACTTTGCATCGGGGCGCAACGCACGCAAGCCTTCAATCAGACCGAAATTGAGCCCGCTGCCGCCGTGAACAGCAAGCCCGGAAGGCTTGTTAATCACTATGATGCGATCGTCTTCAAATAAGATCTGACTTTCAAGCGCTGCGATTTTATCCAGTTTAGGCGACGGCGCAGGTGCACCTTCAGACACTCGTACCGGCGGAATACGCACGGTGTCGTTGGCCTTAAGTTTATAATCTGGCTTTACTCTGCCTTTATTAACCCGCACTTCACCTTTTCGCAAAATACGGTAAATCATGCTTTTCGGTACCCCCTTTAATTGGGTACGCAAAAAATTGTCCACTCGCTGCCCTTCAAGATCGGGGTCAATGGTGACAAAGCGGACTTGTTGTTGTGCTTCTTCTTTCATGGCGCGCAGTATACATGAAGCCTGAGCCTGACTCCTACCGAAAAGCCATTAATTTTATAAAAATAACCGTTTCACAACGCTTGCTTTATGAAATTCAGGATAATTCTACTCATTGCTACCAAATAAGCGGCGATAACTGACGCAATAACTTGCGTATCCCGCAATATTAATGCAATAATCGAAGCGTTTTAGTCGTTTCAAATGAACGATAAAACCGGTTTGAACAATAATGTCAGACATCATATGTGATGCAGGTCGCTCAGTAATGACACAGGCCCTTTGAAATGAACACAGGCAGAACACTAAACGCCTGATATCGATATAAAGCATCACAGGAAGCAAACAAAAACGTTCGCCGTTTAGCAAAACAGAATTGAATTGACAGTAATCCTTGGGTTAATACATCTCGAGGGTGCGAAAAAGTAAAGAAATACAGGGCTAGCCGTTCCCGACACCCATCATGACAGAAATACCTAACGAATAAACAGGTAGTAAAAGGGTATTACGGCGTTACAACAAAGTCCCCGTCCAGCCGTGAGGTTGCGCGGTGAGGGTTTGCACATGTCACTTTAATTTTGTGTCTGAACGGCTGTAGGAAACAGAGTTAGATACAATGAAAAGAATGCTAATTAATGCAACTCAGCAAGAAGAGTTGCGTGTTGCCCTGGTAGATGGGCAACGTTTGTACGATCTGGATATAGAAAGTCCTGGACACGAGCAAAAGAAAGCCAACATCTACAAAGGAAAAATTACCCGCGTAGAGCCCAGTCTTGAAGCTGCTTTTGTTGATTACGGCGCTGAGCGCCATGGATTCCTTCCCCTAAAAGAAATTGCCCGCACTTACTTCCCCAAAGGTTACAAATTTGAAGGCCGTCCTAACATCAAAGATGTTATCAAGGAAGGTCAGGAAGTTATCGTTCAAATCGATAAAGAAGAGCGAGGCCAAAAAGGAGCGGCACTAACTACCTTCCTGTCTCTGGCAGGTAGCTACCTGGTTCTGATGCCTAACAACCCTCGTGCAGGTGGTATTTCTCGCCGCATCGAAGGCGATGAGCGCACAGAACTGAAAGAGTCGCTTAGCAAGCTGGATTTACCTGATGGTATGGGGCTAATTGTTCGTACCGCAGGTGTTGGCAAATCGTATGAAGAGCTGGAATGGGATTTACGAGTACTGCTGACCCATTGGGAAGCGGTATCGAAAGTGGCTGAAGAACGCTCTGCCCCCTTCCTTATTCACCAGGAAAGTAACGTCATCGTGCGTGCCATTCGCGACTATCTGCGCCGCGATATTGGTGAAATACTGATTGATAAAACCAGCATCTATGAGCAGGCGCTACAACATATCCAATTAGTCCGTCCGGACTTTGCCAGTCGCGTGAAGCTGTATCAGGGCGATGTGCCTCTGTTCAGCCACTATCAAATTGAAAGTCAGATCGAATCTGCGTTCCAACGCGAAGTCCGTCTGCCATCAGGCGGTTCTATCGTTATCGATCCAACGGAAGCACTGACCTCCATTGATATCAACTCAGCGCGCGCCACGAAAGGTGGCGATATTGAAGAGACTGCACTTAACACCAACCTCGAAGCGGCTGATGAAATTGCCCGTCAGTTACGCCTGCGCGACCTTGGTGGTCTGGTGGTTATCGACTTTATCGATATGACGCCCGTTCGTCATCAGCGCGAAGTAGAAAACCGCATGAAAGACGCGGTTCGTACTGACAGAGCCCGCGTGCAACTAGGCCGCATTTCACGTTTTGGTCTTCTGGAAATGTCACGCCAGCGCTTACGTCCCTCGCTGGGCGAATCAGCGCATCATGTCTGCCCTCGCTGTTCGGGTCATGGCACGATCCGTGGTACAGAGTCACTGGCACTTTCCATACTGCGTATTCTTGAAGAAGAAAGTATTAAAGACAACACCGGGCAAATTGAAGCACAGCTTCCGGTTCCTGTGGCAACTTACTTACTGAACGAGAAACGTAAATCCGTTCAAACACTGGAAAAGCGCCATGGTGTTCAGCTTCTGCTGATCCCCAACGCTAATCTGGAAACACCTCACTATCAGGTCAATCGTCGTCGTCCGGATGAAGTCTTATCAGCAGCCAGTTACGATGTTGAATTGGTCCAGCCTGAAGAAACGGACGCAGACAAGCCAGCCGCTGTTGTGACTAAGCGCGAAGAGCCAGCACTGAAAGGACTGGTTGCTCCGACTCAGGCACCGATCGTACAGGCTGCTCCAAAAGCAGAAGAGAAAATTGCTGAAACGCCGTCGTTGTTTGCCAAAGTCGGCAAATGGTTTAGCAATCTGCTGGGTGAAGAAGAGAAAGAAAAAGAAGAAGAAGAAGAAAAGCAATCACAGAATAAGGGTGGACAGAACAGAAACCGTCCTCCGCGCAATCGTAACAATAATGACGATCGCCGTCGTAAGAGCCGTAAGCCTCGCAGACAGGATGGTCAGCAAAGCACGAAAGACGACAGCAACGACAAAGACAAGCCGAAGCCGCGTCAGGATCAGGATGACAAGCGTCCTAATCGCAACCGTAAGGGCCGTAGCAAGCCAAATCGTGACGATCAGAAGCCTAACAACCGTCAGCAGGAGCAGAAAGTTGCGGATAAAGCTGACAACGCGGACAAACCGGAGAATGCAGAGAATGCGCCGGCGAAAAAACGTGAAGTCGCGGAACGTCGTAAGCGTCGTGATAAACGTCGCAGCGTAAGGGTTCGCAAGGACGATAACGGCGCGCCAAGTTCACAGAACAGCGCTCAAGTCGAGGCTGATTCAGCAGAAACTAAAGCGCCGACTCAACAACCTGCAAAACAGGTAGAGAAAGCAAAACAGGTAGAGAAAGCGAAGCCGGCTACAGAGAAAGCCGCTGCTGACAAAGAGCCGTCTTTGCAAGAAGAGACCTCTCAGGAGCCGATAACACCGGTGTCAGAGAAAAAGCCTGCGGCGTCCGAGGATGCTACAAGCAACGACAAGCCGGTTCAGAATGACGCGTCAACTAGCTCACCTTCCGAAGATGCAGATAAAGACGACGCATCCAATGAAGAGCAAAAGCGCGAAAATCGAGGCCGCTCACGTCGTTCTCCGCGTCATGTTCGCGCTGCTGGCCAGCGTCGCAAGAAGGAACAGGACAAAGGCGACGATGAGATCAGTGAACAGAAAGCGCAACAAATCAGACAGGATGAGCTGCAGTTTGATATGCCAGAGGACGCCTCAGCTGCTGACGGAAACGACAGCGCAAAACAAGACATCCCTGCCAGTGCCGAAACTGAATCACCTAAGCAGGTAGAAATTAACCTGGCGGCCGACGAACCGGTAGCTACAACTGAGAAAGAAGTAGCTGCAACTGAGAAAGAAGTTTCTCCATCAGTTGAACCAGAGAACGCTAACAACGCGTCTGATTCTGATACTGCGGGTAAACCTGCCGCCAAGACTGAAGCAGTAGCTAATGCAGCGGAAGAGGTATCATCAGTTTCAGAAAGCGAAGAAGCATCTGACAGCGTACAGGCAACGGCAGAAGCACCGGCGTCCACACCTGAGCCGGTTCAGAACAACGTTGAGCCCGCTGCAAAGCCCAACACCAAGCCAGCGAAAGCGACAACCAAAGAGGCCGTTACGCCGGCAAGTAGTGCAGGCAGAAAGCGTGCATCACACCCGATGGCATTACCAAAGACCATCAACGATACCTTTGGTAACGTCGAACTGGTAAGCTGTGCTGACGAGAAACGCCCGGCACTGTTGGTTTCCGGACGACTCGCGACACTGGCTAACAGTAAGTCTACAGCGTCAGCACCGGCTACCAAAGCTGGCTAAACGTTCACTTGCAAAAATGAAAAGCCGTATCCTTTGATACGGCTTTTTTGTCTGGGAAAGTAACGATGCAAGCACACTGGCAAAACTGGTTATCAGCGACACTTGGTGATCCCGGCCTGTCGGGTTTTGAACAAATTCAGTCACTGTGGAACGGCTATGGTACGTGCTGCAGGTTTTACTCCCCGCTCAGACATCAATACCTTGTGGCGAAAGTGATTCTGCCGCGCCCGGATGCAAAACATCCAAGAGGATGGCAGACTTCACAGAGTCATCAGCGAAAACTTCATTCCTATGATGTAGAAGCGCATTTTTACCGCTGTTATCAGCCGCGCCTTGATGAGCAGTGCTATGCCCCCTTACTGGCTGCACATGAATCGGCCGGAGAAAACCAGCTGCTTGTGCTTGAAGATTTATCAGCAGCAGGCTTTACAAAAACAGCGACAGAATTATCGCCCGGACAATGTCACACTGTACTGCGATGGCTGGCTTACTTTCATGCCCGCTTCATGCAAACCGATGACAACGCGCTCTGGCACGCAGGCGGTTACTGGCACCTTTCTACCCGACAGCAGGAGTGGGAGGCGATGCGTGATGGCGTGCTGAAGCGCAACGCAAAAGCTATCGACAGTTACCTCGCCAACTGTCAGTACAAAACCCTACTGCACGGTGATGCCAAAGTTGCTAACTTTTGCTTTCAGAGCAATATGCAGCAATGCGCCGCTGTCGATTTTCAGTATACCGGTTCTGGTATTGGCATAATTGATGTCGCGTATTTTCTAGGCAGTGCGTTGAATGAATCAGCGCTTATAACGCATACCGAATCTTGCCTCGATTATTATTTCAGCTGCCTGCGACAGGCACTATCGACAACACGGTTTGATGCTGAATCCGATGCCATCATTGCTGAGTGGCGAAACGCCTATCCTGTTGCCTGTGCCGATTTCTGCCGTTTTTTAAGCGGCTGGAGTCCGCAACATGCCAAACTCAACCGTGATTTGCTTGAGCGTACCCGACAGGGCTTAACACTGCTACTTGCCAACGGCTAAGCGGGATACCACAGGCATTACGCATTAAACCCAGGGCGTTAAGCTTATCGAGCATCTTCGGGTACTATGTATTCTCTTAGCACCTAACCGGGCTGTATCCATCTCATGCACTGGCATGCCGTGGTTTTACTGACAGCCTGCAGCAACATAATCAGCAATTGATACAGGACGTTCTCCCTCCACAACAGGATGATCGCCGGCTATGGCAGTCAATTTTTTGCTTAACTGCTGTATAAAGTAACATGAGCCACCAGTGATACCTTTTCGCTGTCCGGATGTATAATTATTGCGCCAATAACAATAAAACCATTATGTATAAGAAAAAACTTTACCTGTTCGGGCTTGTAGCCACCATTATGTTACTTATTGCCCTCGCCTCGTCAGCAATCACTGCTCACCTGACCCGGGTAAATCTGACCCAAAGTCAGATTGCGCAATCTCTTCTCACTGAGCACCTGCAGCTTTCCAGCATTTCTTACCGGCTATTTAAACAGCTGACCGATGAGTTAATTTTTGGCAAAAATGCCAATCAGGCGATGGTCAGAAACAAGCAGGAACTGATTCAACAGTCTGTTGAGCGGATCCGTGCGCTTGAAATAGAGCAAAGGCTGGCTCTGGGTGAAAAAGTCACTCAGGGAAGCGTGGAAGACACCGACGAACTTGAAACACTGATTTACGATATTATTTCAGAGTTTCGGACGATTGTTGAAGCCAATAACGATACACCTCTGAACCAACAGGCGCGCTTACAGGAGTTGCTGGAAATCACCATTGATAATCGTTTCAGGGAAGCCATCAACTCTGCGGTGATACGCCAGAGCCGCGTTGTCTCAGCTACGAATGCGAGTATTGAGACACTCAACACGGCCATTGTGTGGTTTACTATTGGGCTTGGCGTTATCGCTGGCCCCTTCATTATTCTGGGATGTTACTGGTTGTTCAGCGCGCTCTATCAGCCGCTTACCGTTATTCAATCTGGTACTCGCTCTATCGCGTCAGGAAACTATGCGTACCGGTTTCCGGAGAACCTCGATAAGGAATTCAGTGAACTGGTCAAAGCGCTGAATGATATGGTTATCCAGCTCTCTGAACACGAGGCACAGGCAGCCGCATACAGAAAAGAACTTGAGTTCGAAGTTGAAAGCCGCACTCGCGAGCTGACCGAAGCGAACAAGCAACTAACGAACATTGATAATAAGCGACGCCAGTTTATCGCCGATGTGTCTCACGAGCTGCGAACGCCTCTGACCATTATCCGTGGTGAAGCGCAGGTGACACTCAGACAATCTTCAGTGGATGAAGATCTGTACCGTGAGACACTGTCTGCGATCCTTGAACAATCGGTTAACCTCAGCAGATTGGTAGACGACTTACTATTGCTGGTACGCGCAGAAATGAGCCAGCTGAAACTGGAACGGGAGAGTTGCGATATCGCACAGGTAATTCTGCAACTGGTTCAGGCGTGGCAGCGTACACACGCTGACAGAAACATTACCTTTGTCAGCAATGAAAGCAACAGTTCTGCGTTGCTCGACGTGCAACGGTTCGAACAGGCTATCACCATTATTCTGGATAATGCACTTAAGTATTCCGAAAGTGGTACACCAGTTGAGCTGGTATTATCCCGCACCGACTCACGCTATAGTATTTCAGTAAAAGACAACGGCTGCGGCATATCTCTGGCGGAACAGGAACATATTTTCGAGCGTTTTGTCAGACTGAACCGCAACGGCAGTGGTGTTGGATTAGGCCTGCCCATTGCAAAAGCCATAATTGAAGCCCACGGCGGCGACATAACGGTATTGTCTTCACCTGGTAAAGGCGCAACATTTACGATACGTATTCCGCAGGTATTAGTGAAATGAAACTTCTGATAGCCGATGATGAAAAGCCGTTAACTGATTTTCTCGCCCGAGGCTTATCTGCCGAGGGCTACCAGTGTTCTACAGAGCATCAGTTATTTAACCTGACAGCCAGAGTCAAGCAGGACAAACCCGACATTGTCATACTCGACAGAATGTTTGGTCAGCAGGACAGTATCACTGTGCTGGACAATCTCAAGGCATTGCCTGACTCGCCGATGGTGCTGTTGCTAACTGCTGTTGATGATGTGAGAGAACGGGTTCAGGGACTAAAAGCAGGCGCTGACGACTACCTCTGCAAACCGTTTGATTTTGACGAGTTGCTGGCCAGGATCATGGCGCTGGGAAGGCGTGTTTCCGTTTCCACTTCGCCTGCAAACGCGCTGACTCTGGGAGGCCTGAGTTTTGATTTGGAATCGCGGATCGTTTACGCCTGCGGCGAGGAACTCTCTCTGACCCGTATCGAATATCAGTTGCTTCAGTATCTGGTGGAAAGTGCGAATAAGGTGCTATCTCGTGAGCGGATAATCAGCCGGGTGTGGCAAAGTCAGTCCGATCCGATGACAAATGTGGTAGATGTTTACATCAGTCGTCTACGGCAAAAGGTACCGAAAGATACTCTGATTGATATTGAAACCCTGCGTGGGAATGGTTATCGGCTTAATTATCGTGCCTGACCATTACCAATACTGTAATGGGCGGGAGCAGCACTACATGCGTGCAGGATATGGCAAACAATCACTGCCAGCGGATTGGGGACGCCAACAGCGATTGTTGCCAAGGTTGGTAACTAGTAAATAGTAGACAGTAATTCCGGATTTACCACCAGGTTACGTACTCCATGGGCATGATCTTCCTCAAACTCGTTATCTTCACACCACTCACCTACCGATGCCGCATTGACGAGCGTGACACCGGGCCTTACGCTCCAGGACACTTGTAACGGCGATCCTTTTTCATTGTAGGACGGCCCGGTTGTAGAGCCTGAATATTCAACAGGCACCCCGGTGTCAGAAGGAATATTCGGCGCCTGATAGTATCCATTCACCTCACTCACCTGTGCTAACCGCTCAAAATCCGGGGCATTTTCATCGTTCGCCAGCACCATCACCTGTGCTTCTACCCGCAGTTGTGGATTCATGGTCTCGTCAGCCAGACAGGCACCCAACGTAGCGCCAGGCTCAACCGCGGCAGTAGAGAATACATAGTGAACTTCAATGGTATCGCCGGACTGCAGTCCCTCCCCCTTTGCTGCACAGACTTTTGCTGGCAGTGGCGCTTGTTGTTGTGCAGACAATTCACCATTATAGAGATAGCCAGTTCCCAGTCCGGCACCATTACCGTTACCGGCGTAAGTGGTAAATTGCCCACCTTTGTGCTCGGCCCCTTTATGGAAATGGATGTTGCAGAGATTCATCTGACTTCTCACCGGAGCCTTCGCGAACACGCGTTGATTGAGTCCGTAATACTGTTCGATATCCCTGGGGGACTGAGGCCCATAGCCTTCACCGCGGGTTTCTCTTGCCAGGTTCTTTCGCTGTTCAGAAATGACATTGTCACTGACCGTCTGCGCTAATGCGCCAGAGGCTGATAAACAAAGCCCTAATGCTGACGAAACTCCTGCAATCTGTTTTATGACGTTGTTCATTTTTTTCCTCATTGTTTGATAGCAACAAGAATAAAAAAAATGACTAAAAGAGCCCTGTCGGCAGGATTAAAATTAGATTAACGACAGATTAAAACACACTGAAAACATCAACCGCCCGCACTGCTGTATCATATCTTGAGAAAAGCTCGAATAAATCGATAATCATCGGAAAGCCCGGACGTATGAAGTTCCAACGCTGGACTCGAAGACGTAGCAGTTGTTCATACCAGCTAGCAACTTACTGAAAGGTATGTTTCCAGGCACCATCTGCCTTATTGATGCAGGTAAAAAAGCACACCAATGAGAAGCAGACTTAACAACGACACCAGCAGGTTAATAGTCATTCCCCACCGCGGTCTGTACTTCTCGGGCACTTCTTTGTCATTCAGCGTCTTGAGCACTTTTGAGAACTGATAGGCTGAGACGCCAGCACAAAACGCTCCCAGAAGGATAAATAATAAGCCCAGAATAAAGGTAGGTCCGTAGGCGGCAAACTGTTCGGTGTTTTGTCCAAGTGCCTTAATTAAAAAACCTGAGCGTTCTATGACAAAGCCGAACGCAACCAGGCCTAGGCTGGTTCGGTTCCAGGCCAGTAACGTTCGCTCAGCAGCAAATAACACTCTGGGATCCTGCAAATCCGACATAAGAAGCTGTTCCTGTAACAAAAAAGCCCTGTCAGTTTACACTCACAGGGCAGGTTTTTTTAAAGTGCTATTAACGACCAGCTACCAGGTAAGATCATCCGGGATCTGATAATCCGCATACCAGTCATCTTCCTCCGATGCCGCCTGGTCTTCCGGTGCCGTATCCGCACGGTAAACTATGACGCTATCATCACGCTGAGCAATTTTGTCTGCTACCGGTGTCGGAACAAGCTCATAGCCATCCTCAAAACTGACCACCGTCAAGCGGCCCTGGGTAACCAGTTTATGCACGTCGTCCGTCACGTACATGCGCTTTACCACATTGTTGTGAGTAAAGTTCAGTACTGTATCGCCCTTGCCTTTAGACTGGCGGTTTACACTGATAAGTTGTTTAACCTGCGCAGCAATAGATTTCTTTTCAACCTCTTTTTGCCGCGCCTCATTCAGTGCCCTGTCTTTTGCCTTTTTCGCTTCTGCTGCTTCCTGCGCAGCCAGCGTCGCTTCGTCCACAACCGCCGCTTTATTTTTGTTTTTCAGCTTTTGTTTCTTTCGTTTTTCTGCGCGCGCCTGTTTGGCTGACGTTTTGTCAGCCAGTCCGGCTTTCAGTAATTGGTCCTGTAATGACGCCATACCAGCTACCCTTTCTTCGTCGCTTTCTTCGCGGCGGGCTTTTTGGCACTTTGTGCCACCCACTTCCCGTTCTGATACCAGGCGGACCACCCCGTAGATTTACCGTTTTCATTTTCAGACATTACATACTGCTGTTTCGTCTTTCTGCTGAAACGAACGATCGTCGGATTGCCATCAGGATCTTGCTGAGGCGCATCTGCAAGATAATAGAATTTCGGCGAAATTCGCTCCCTGAAGCGTGCCAGTTCCTCGACTTTCGGAGCACGGGTTTCCCTTGATTTAGGGAAATTATGCGCCGCGAGGAAAATACCTGAAGCACCATCACGCAGCATAAAGTGTGCGTCGGATTTCTCGCATGGCAGTTCAGGCAAATCTACCGGATCTTCTTTCGGTGGCGCAGGCTCGCCATTGCGAAGTAACTTACGGGTATTTTTACACTCGTCATTGGAACAGCCGAAATACTTACCGAAACGGCCATTTTTAAGTTCCATATCGCTGCCACATTTATCACATTCGATAACCGGGCCGTCATAACCTTTAATTTTGAAGGTCCCTGTCTCTACCAATGTCCCCGGGCATGTCGGGGTATTACCACAGACATGAAGTTTCCGGGTCTCGTCAACCAGGTAGCTGTCCATGGCGGTACCGCAAATCTGACAGCGCTTTTTAGCTCGTAGCGCCTCCGTTTCCATCTCTTCCTCATCATCAACCTTCACAACTTCATCGCCAGGTGTGAGGTTCATGGTGTTGGTACAGCGCTCTTTGGGCGGCAGATTGTAGCCTGAGCATCCCAAAAACACGCCGGTAGATGCAGTACGTACGTTCATTTCACGGCCACACTTGTCACAGGATATTCCTGCGGGCACGGCCTGATTCGCACGCATTCCGCCTTCGTCAGGATCTTTCTCAGCGGTCAGCAGCTTATTGTAAAAGTCACTGTAAAAATCGTTTAGGACCTGCTTCCAGTTTTTATTGCCTTCGGCGATATCATCCAGATGCTGCTCCATATTGGCCGTGAAATCGTAACTCATCAGGTCATCGAAGTTTTCCATCAGCCTGTCGTTAACGATTTCGCCCATTTTCTCAGCGTAAAAACGTTTATTCTCCAGGCGCACATAGCCACGATCCTGAATCGTCGAAATGATACTGGCATACGTGGAAGGACGACCTATTCCCCGTTTTTCAAGCTCTTTTACCAGTGAGGCTTCGTTGTAGCGAGCGACGGGCTTAGTAAAGTGCTGTTTTGGATCCAACGCTTTGAGGTTAAGTACATCGCCTTTCTGTACATCCGGCAGCATCAGTTCTTCGTCACCTTTCTTGCGGATCTGAGGCTGCACCCGGGTCCAGCCGTCAAACTTCAGTACCCGGCCTTTCGCGGTGAGTTCGTAATCCCCTGCCGCCACTTTAATGGTGGTGGCATCATATTTCGCGGGTGTCATCTGACATGCCACAAACTGACGCCAGATAAGCTCATACAGGCGCTGTGCGTCGCGCTCCATTTCTTTAAGCGATTCCGCCTTAATTGCCACATTAGAAGGACGAATGGCTTCGTGGGCTTCCTGTGCGCCTTCTTTACTCCCGTAACGAATAGGCGATGCGGGCAAGTATTTGTCACCAAAATTGTCGTTTATGTAGTCGCGACAATTATCCAGCGCTTCCTGACTCAAATTGGTCGAATCGGTACGCATGTAGGTGATATGGCCAGCTTCATACAACCGCTGCGCCATCATCATAGTTTTCTTTACACCAAATCCTAAGCGGGTACTTGCCGCCTGCTGTAACGTCGACGTGATAAAAGGTGCTGACGGACGGCTTTGAGTAGGTTTGGATTCACGACTCTCAACAACGTAAGGCGACGCTTCCAGACGTTTTACCGCCTCGTCTGTTTCGGATTTGTTTTTTGGTTTAAATGCATTGCCCTGGTATTTATTAACCAGCATTCGCAATGCATTTTTTTGCTCTGTGGTGAGGTCAGCATGCACGTCCCAGAACTCTTCAGGGACAAACGCCTTGATTTCCCGCTCACGCTCAACCACCAGGCGCACCGCCACTGACTGTACACGGCCAGCCGACAGCCCGCGGGCAATTTTCTTCCACAGAAGTGGAGACACCATAAAGCCGACAACGCGATCAAGGAACCGACGCGCTTGTTGTGCATTGACGCGATCGGTGTTCACTTCTCCGGGATGGGAGAAGGCTTCCTGTATAGCGTTCTTGGTGATTTCATTAAACACCACACGCTGATAGGTTTTATTTTTGTCGCCCAGAAGCTCTTTAAGATGCCACGCAATGGCTTCTCCCTCGCGGTCCAAATCGGTCGCGAGATAGATGGTGTCTGCATCTTTAGCCAGCTTTTTAAGCTCGTTAACGACTTTCTCTTTTCCCTGCAGCACCTGATAATGTGCCTGCCAGTCCTGCTCGGGGTCTACCCCCATCCGGTCGACCAGTTTTTTATATTCGTGGCGACGGAGATATTCAGACTTCTCTTCTTCACTGAAGGTTTTTAATTCTTTTGCACTTTTTTTAGGCTCTACTTTCCCGAGTGCTTTGGTCGGGAGATCGCGAACGTGGCCTACTGAACTTTTTACGATAAAATTTTTACCGAGATATTTATTTATCGTTTTCGCTTTGGCTGGCGACTCGACTATGACCAGTGATTTTGCCATATAATTGAACTAAACCCATTGATTTATAGCAACTTTTACAGTTGCTAACTGTATGAAACGGGAGCTGGAATGTGCCCTGACAACGCCCGTGCTTTTTTAACATATATCTACAAAGTGAATGGAAAACAAGATCTTCTTAATAGTTATTCTTTCACTTGCCGGTATCAGCGGCAATTTTAGCTCACTTTTTAACCACCTCGATTGGCAACCCGATGAAAACCCGTATAATGCCGCTCATTCGACGCTATTCTCAATCAGGTCGGCAAAGGAAACAAGGGCCAGTCGTCGCCTCTCAGGAGTTTCTCACCGACCTGTAATAAGGTGGCATTCTTGTCACTCACAACCTACAGAGGGAAAGTATGAAGCAATTCGAAGTGAACTTTGATGGCCTGGTAGGACCAACCCATAATTACGCGGGTTTGTCATTTGGTAATGTTGCCTCCCTGAATAACGCCAATGCGGTAAGCAGTCCCAAGCAAGCTGCAAAACAGGGCCTGGGCAAAATGAAAGCGCTGTCGGACATGGGCATGAAGCAGGGGATCCTTGCCCCTCAGGAGCGCCCTGACATTGCCACGCTTCGCCGTCTTGGCTTCACCGGTTCTGATGCTTCTGTACTGGAAAGTGCCGCTAAACAGGCCCGCGAAGTGTTGCTCGCATGCTGTTCAGCATCAAGCATGTGGACCGCCAATGCGGCAACAGTCTCGCCAGGTGCCGACACAGCAGATGGCCGTGTTCACTTCACGCCAGCCAACCTGACCAACAAGTTTCACCGCTCTCTTGAACCCGAAGTGACCGGGCGCATCCTGAAAGCCACCTTTGCTAACGACAAGTACTTTGCCCACCACACGCACCTGCCGGACAATGAACATTTTGGCGACGAAGGTGCGGCAAACCATACCCGTTTGTGTACCGATTACGGGCATGCAGGCCTGGAGCTGTTTGTGTACGGCAGACATGCCTTTGACCCTAGCAAGCCAGCGCCGAAGAAATTCCCTGCCCGCCAGACGCTGGAAGCCAGCCAGGCGATCGCACGTCTGCATGGATTAAGTGATGAGCAAGTGGTTTACATACAGCAAAATCCGGATGTGATTGACCAGGGTGTATTTCACAACGACGTAATTGCGGTAGGTAACCAGAATGTACTGTTTTTCCATGAACAGGCATTTTACGATACCCAGACTAAGCTTGATGAAATTCGTCGTAAGTTCGGCGATCATCCTCTGCATTTCATTGAAGTGAAGACCGATGATGTTTCCGTGCTGGATGCCGTTAAAACCTATCTGTTTAATACACAGATCATCACCCTCCCCTCAGGTGACATGACGATCATAGCGCCAACAGAGTGTCAGGAAAACGACGCCGTAAGCCGTTATCTGGATAACCTGGTGACCACGGGTACGCCTATCAAATCCGTCAATTACTTTGACGTAAAACAAAGTATGCGCAATGGCGGTGGCCCGGCGTGCCTGCGTTTACGCGTTGCGCTGACAGAGCAGGAACTCGACGCTGTGAATCCAAACACGCTGATTAACGATCAACAATTCGCGCGCCTGAATACCTGGGTAGATAAGCATTACCGTGATGAGCTGGCAGAAAACGACCTGCGCGACCCGCAGCTTGTGACCGAGTCGCGCACAGCGCTTGATGAGCTGACGCAAATTCTGAAACTGGGTTCGGTATATCCGTTCCAGCAAGATTAAGCAGAGCTAAGCAGACAAAAATCGATACAGCCCGGCTTGCCCGGGCTTTTTTCCATTACCCGAACCACAGATCACATCGCTTGAGCAGGTGCACACTTGCCATCGCATTGCATGTTGCACCTGCCAAATCCCGAATCAGGTCGCCATCGCACTACTACATTATTCAGGTAAAAAGCCTTACATCTATATCATCGCTGCTTTGCATACAAACCTGGTGTTGCAGGACAGGCTTCTCGCAAATCGTAGTTTTTATAGCCACCACGTCTTTCTAATTCACTGAAACCAAAATTACTTCAGAGCTCTCTTTTCGAGACGTTTAGCAAACCAAGGGGTTATCGTTGAACTGTTTGATGATCTCCGTCACCCTTTAACAGACCTGCTTAAATACTCTTCTGCCTTAATCAATGACCGACCCAAGCGCATTTCCCTCTTTTGAGGCCGCCTGTACGCGGCTGTGATGGCATTTTCCGTGCTGACTAGTAGCAAGCCTTCACCGATGCGCAGGTACGCGTACCTGACCGATATGAGATAGGTTCCGGAAAATACCTACGCAAGAAGATAATCAAAGAAAAAGCAGGTTGTGAAATACTTGTGTGAAACAAACAGGACAGGCATGCCTTGTAAGCGTTGGTAATAGTCTGACCTGCCCAGAAGGTGCTGTAAAAATAACGAAGCCCGGATTAACCGGGCTTCTTCAACACTATAGCGTGTCCGTACATACCGCGTTGGTACCGAAGGGACTTGCCGGCGGCACTTCCGCCTCGTCATCCAGATCATCTGCCGCGGCAGAGAGCCTGTAGTAAAGCGTTGCACTGGCTTCACTACCAGTAGACTGTGCGAATACCCGTATATTTGCTTCATACCATGCGGCAAATCCTCTCGGGTAGCGATATTCAACAATCGCCTGACCGTTCTCATCAGTTACGTTTTGACCAGCGAAACTGATGGAGCCGACAATCCCTGGAGTGAGGAAGCCATCACCATTGGTGTCTTCACCCACATCCAGAATACCATTTGCGTTAATGTCTTCATTATCACAGGTGGTGGATGTTACCGGTTGCCAGACCGTGCCATTCCAAGCCCACGCGCCTTTTCTGTAAACCCCGTTATTAGCAAACTTGACCGGGGTTGCCGACACCGTCAGAGCAACACCCTGGACTGGCTGGCCGACAGAGTCCGTTACGAATACAGAGAACTCCTTTAAATAGGTCGCATTGTCCGGACTGATAATGATATTACCTGTACCAATCGACACATCAAAAGCACGGTTACCTACCGTCAGCGTGACTGTGTCACTTACCGCCGGCATACCATTAATTGCAGCAGTAATAACCACAGCATCTTCGCTGGTGACGGAACCTGAGGTGAAGATAGTAGACGCCACGCCGTTACTGTCAGTGGTTGCCTGCGACGGCGAGATTGAGCCAGTACTGGTGTCATCCACATTGAATGAGACAACAGCACCTTTCACCAGATTACCTTCCGCGTCCCGGACGATAGCGGTGATAGTACTCGTCTGGCCGTCGGGGCCAATCAGATCGGGGCTGGCGTCAGCCTGAATCGTATCAGGTACGGTTGCAACAAATTCGATCTCTACGCGTGCACTTACCTCGTTGCCATCTGCGTCTTCACCTGTCGCGGTGATGGACGAGAGACCGGCATTGGTAGACGCAATAGTAAAGCTTGCCTCTCCGTTAGCATCGGTAGTGCCAGTTCCGCCAGACATTATGGTGCCGCGCGACGCCGTAAACGAGACATTTCCGCCGGCGAAGGGGCCGCCGTCTTTATTCCAGCGAACGGTAAGGGTTTGGTTGGTATTTAAAGGAATGTCATCGTCAGGTGTATTGACGAAAGTAAACTCGTCTTCCTGTACAGAAATAGTGAATTCAGTTTCTGCATTGAGTGCCGAAGCCGTTATCACATCCTGCCCGGACACCGTGCCGGTATAAGTCACGCTAGCCTGACCGTCTGAGCCGGTGACCACTGAGCCAGCACTGAGTGTGCCAGTCTGCGCTTCTACAGCCACTGTCTGATTAGGGATAGCCACGCCGTCCGAATCCTGTACGCGCAGCGTTAACTCTACAGAGTCATTAAGAATAATAGAGCTGGTTCCATTGATGGTCACTTCGGTGCCGAAAATATCAACATTCACCGTTTGCACCAGCGTGCCCGTTTGCGCAGTAACCGTTACTGTGCGGTTAGTGGCATTATTTTGTGTAGACAACAAAGCGCGAGCGGTGCCGTCTGCAGCAGTCGTTGGCTGCGTAAGCTGAAGTTCCACATCGGCTTCATTACTTACCGAAAAGCTAACATCGACGCCTTCCATCAACACGCTCTGCTCATTTTTCACCAGCGCTATCAGCTCAACCTCATCGGAGCCACTGGAGGGCAGTTGCACTGTACTGGCAAACAACTGCAATGTGGCGGGCTGTACACTGCCACCACCGCTGCCAGAAGAGGAGAACGTAGTGGTTCCTTCCTCACCGGATGCTATTGTCGCCGTGATCTGACCGTCACCCGCCAGCGCTCCCACTGTCATGTTTATCGTTGCTACGCCATTGTCATCGGTACGAGCTGTACCAGTGTCGTTAGAAAACACCGCCAGCTCGCTGTTGCTAAGGTTAAACGTCACTAACGTATCAGTTACGGCATCCCCGTTTGAGTCAGACACGGTCGCAATCACGGTCAGGGGGTTATCGATAGTCAGGTTTCTGTCTGTATTCCCTTCGCTGTCCTGCACATCCATGCTAATACTGATTGTAGGGTCAGGTGTTGTACCGCCACCGCCCGTATTACCGCCGGTGTCCCCGTCTCTGGATACAGAGCCGCCTCCACCGCAGGCAACAAGTAAAATCATTGTGCTGAGTAACGTCAGCGACTTGAATAATGCATGCATAGTTGTCTTCCTGGACCTCTTTTAATGACAATTGGGCCGTTTTCACGTTTAAAAATAACCAGAATCTGGCACACTATCGGGGCAATTCAGAATAATAAAATATGCTCAGGGAACATACATGTCTCAAACTGCACATAAATATAGCTTAACCACCAGAATTTTTATCGGCATGGTTGCCGGAATCATTATCGGCGCCCTGCTACAATTCTTGTTTGATGATAGCGGAGATTTACGTTTTTCGATATTTGGTTTCGAGTTATCCACGTATGGCATTCTGGTAGAAGGTATATTTTCTACACTCGGACAAATATTTATCGCCAGCCTGAAAATGTTGGTCGTACCTTTGGTATTTGTCTCGCTTATCTGTGGCACCAGCAGCCTCACTGAGCCCAGTAAACTCGGGCGCTTAGGCGCAAAATCTGTCGGCCTGTATATTGTCACAACCGGTATTGCGGTAACACTGGCTATCAGCTTAGGTTTACTGTTTTCTCCGGGCGAAAACCTTAACTTAAGTACTGAAAATGAATACGTAGCGAAAACACCACCCAGCTTGTCAGAAGTATTTGTGAATATGTTTCCTACCAACCCCATCAACTCGATGGCGGAAGGAAATATGCTGCAAATTATCGTATTCGCGGTGCTCTTCGGTATCGCCATGGCAATGACCGGTGAAGCCGGCAAACGGATCGGGGCCTTTTTCGAGGACGTAAACACCGTCATTATGCGTTTGGTGACCATCATCATGAACCTGGCACCTTACGGGGTGTTTGTGTTGATGGCGAAACTGTTTGCCACCATCGGCGTGGATACCATTTTCAGTCTGGCTAAATATTTCGTACTGGTACTGGCAGTACTGGCGATACATGGCCTGGTAACGTACTCGATACTACTGAAAGTACTGACTGGCCTGAATCCGATTGTGCTGTTCAAAAAAATGCGTGATGCGGCGCTTTTCGCATTCAGCACATCATCCAGCAGTGCCACACTGCCGGTGACCATGGAAACCGCCCGTAATAAGCTGGGTGTGGGTAACTCTGTTTCTTCATTTACGCTGCCGTTGGGCGCCACCATCAACATGGACGGTACCGCGATTATGCAAGGGGTTGCTACTGTCTTTATTGCGCAGGTGTATGCCGTTGATCTCACATTGGGCGACTATTTGATGGTTGTGCTTACCGCGACCCTCGCTTCGGTCGGTACTGCCGGCGTTCCCGGGGTGGGTCTCATTATGCTGGCAATGGTATTGCAGCAGGTAAATCTGCCGGTAGAAGGCATTGCCCTGATAATCGGTGTGGATCGCCTGTTAGACATGACCCGTACTGCGGTGAATATTACCGGCGACTGTATGGTTTCGTGCGTCGTGGCAAAAAGTGAGAATGAGCTTGATGAGGACGTCTACTACGATGCAAATGCTGGCGAGAAGGAAGAAAACATCGACCTTCAGCACTTTGATAAAAACAGTTAGCGGATAATCTGCTAAACAAAAAATAGCCCGCTAAGTCGGGCTATTTTTTTATCACCTGAATTTGTATCTTATCCAATCCGTATTAAGCGACTTGCGACAAACACTAGCCATTTAATGCCGTAGCAGGCTCAACTTTTACCGCTTTATGAGCAGGATATAACGTTGCCAGCACACACAGGATAAACGCCACCACGACGGTGACTATCACGTCCTGGGTATGCAGCTGTGAGGGTAGAAAATCGATAAAATAGATATCTCCGGAAAGTACGCTGATCCCTAAACCATTTTCTATTGCGCGAACGATAGCAGACAGGTTCGGCGCAATAAGAAGGGCTGCCAATGTACCCGATACAATGCCAATGACACCGTTAATCATGCCCTGCAATACAAATGCCTGACGAATAAGGGCATCGGTCGCCCCCATTGTCTTTAAGATAGCAATAGTGGCGCGCTTTTCCCGCACCGCCATAACCAGCGTTGAAACAATGTTAAAACAGGCAACCGCAATGACCAGTGTCAGTGCAATATACACGACCGTTCTGACCAGCTGAATGTCGTTGTACAGGTGACCCTGCGTTCTGGTCCAGTCAGACATATAAGCAGATTGCGGAAAACTATAGCCAATTTCACGCATGGTACCAAAGGCCGAAAATGGATCATGCAAGGTAAACCGAAGCCCCAGTGCGCCAGAGTCAATATCCAGTGCCTGAGAGGCTTTTTTCAGGTGCATCATGCCAAGATAATTATCAAGCTCACCGCCAATATTGAGGATCCCCGACACTGTCAGGGTTTCACTGTGTGGCGCCTTAAAGGACAAGTCAGCCGTCATCGTCGGAATGAGTACCTGCACCGCGTCGCCTTTCTCTATTCCCAGTTTCTCGGCAACCCCCTTGCCTAACAGCACACCATCCGGTTCGGACTGAAAGCGCGTCCAGTCTGACTCTGGCACTCTGGAGCGCCAGGCGATAGTGTTGTCAGATGTCGTATCAAGCCCCGTCAGTTCAACCGCTTTTAGTTCACCCTTGTACTGCAACATGCCGGTTATCTTGGTATAAGGTTCGACCTGACTAACCCTTGGATCCTGCTCCAATCTGTGAACCTGTGCCTCCCAGTGACGTATTCCCGTGGACTCTGTCGCATAAAGCTCACCATGTGGGATCACTGACAAAATACGGTGGGTGAGTTCCCGTTCGAAGCCATTCATGACGCTCAGCAAGGTAATTAACACAAAGCAGCCAAGACCAATTCCCAGTGTGGAAGAGAAGGAAATAAATGAAATAAAACGGTTCTTTTGCTTGGCACGACGGAATCGCTTTGCCAATTCCCACGCCAGCTTCATACAGTATCAGCCTGCGCTTCTGGCAACTGTAACTTGCCGTCCATAATGGTAAGTGTGCGGTCCATTTGTGCGGCCAGAGACCGATCGTGTGTTACCACGATAAAGCTGGTTCCCTGCTCTTCACTTAACTGACGCAACAGCGCATACACCTGATCCCCGGTGCGGTGATCCAGGTTGCCCGTCGGCTCATCGGCTAAGACAATCGCCGGATTGTTTACCAGTGCCCGGGCAATGGCAACGCGTTGGCGCTCACCACCAGACAGTGCAGCGGGTTTATGATCAAGACGATGTGCAAGCCCCACCTGTTCCAGCCGGTGTGTTGCTTCTGCCTGTGCCTGTTTATGTGATGTCCCGTTGATTAGCAGCGGCATAGCCACATTTTCAACCGCAGTAAACTCGGGTAACAAGTGATGAAACTGATAAATAAAACCGATATCACGGTTTCTCAACGCCGCCAGCTGTTTTGAAGACAACGCATGAAGCGCCTGCCCCTTAATCAGTACCTTGCCTTCATCAGGCGTATCTAATCCACCCAGGATATGCAGTAACGTACTTTTCCCCGAACCTGAACTGCCAAGAATGGCAACCTGTTCGCCCGCGTTTACGGTAAAAGAAATATTGGTTAACACGTTAGTGGTAGTGGTTTCTTCCCGGTAGGACTTTACAATCCCCTGACATGCAATCACTGCTTCCATGTCTGCTTTGACCCTCTTGGTAATGTTAAGAGAATGGTATCCTGATAGACACGCGAATACCAACACGAAAGCGCAGTAAAGCGAATACTGTGAAGTAATATTTGGTGATTTTTTGAGGTAGATAACTCACACAGGACATGCAAGTTAGTGGCGGAGCGGACGGGACTCGAACCCGCGACCCCCGGCGTGACAGGCCGGTATTCTAACCAACTGAACTACCGCTCCACTTTTTCAATATATTCAGTGAGTTAATTGCGTTTAGCGAATCGCCCTGCCCTCACTGCGGCGCAGATAATACGGTTTCACCCAAATAGAGTCAATGGTTTTTTTTAATAAAATCGTCATCTGCGGCCCGTTTGCACGTAAATTCAACAGAATGTTTTATTTACCAACAATTGCTGTCTGAAAGGTACTCAGCGGCCTGATTAAACCCGGAAATACGGATTGAGGCAAAATCGCAACGTCTCTTTAGCAGTGCCTGTGCCTGGCTCGTTGTATATCAACACAGACTATAACCAATGCCGAGAGCGGCCGTTATGCCGTTCAGGAGAAACAAACACAGGAAATCGCCTGCATCTGCGGTATTTGACAAGGATTACGGTCATAAACCAGCTGCAACGTGCGAAGCCCGGTTTATAGCGTGCAGAAAAGAAGAAACGAAGAGGAAAATAAGTGAATAAGCGAGCTTAACCAGACTTTTTGAACATGCCAATGAGTTTTGACAGCATAGAACCTCTTTTCTTCTCGTCACCTGCCCCCTCGGCTGACGCTGGCGGCGTTGACGGACTCAGGCTTTTTTTCCTGGCCATTTTTCGCTTTACCATCACGCCGGTAACAACCAGTAAGCCAATCACAACAATAGTGCCATTTACGCCAATAATCAGCATCATTATCGTGCTGTCATCCATCTCATCACTGACTTCTGGCTCAGCAGTACTGTCAGCAATACCAATATCCGAATCCAGATCCATTGACGTATCCGGCACTGCTGTCTGGCCATCATCTGCAGTCGGCGTCTCCTCCAGCATCGGATCAACCACTTCTGGCTCAGGAGCTTCCGCTAAAAACGTATACTCCGGAACATCCAGAATAAAATCACGGCCCTCGGAGGTCGTGCCATACGCTGTCAGCTTTACCCTGAACACCCCTTCTTCGTAAGCCACAATGAGGTGTTCACGGACATCGTTACTGGGTTCGGTCAGAGAAAAATTCTGCATATCACCATTTGGAAAGCGAATTTTTCCATCAATGAGTAATGACTCAATGTCAACCAGTTCCCTGTCTGTATCAATCAGTAATTTGTGGTAGCGATCACCACCGCCATCAAGTTCAACGTCCAGCTTAATAGGATTAGGGTAAAGCAGGATGGGTGGATTTTCCTGCTCGCGGGTGAACATGGGGGTAGTCACCCTGAATATCGGCTTCCATTCACCTGGCGGCACAGACAAATTAAATTGACCAGTAAACGTACCGTCCAGTGGGGCTTCGTCCATGCCACGCCCATTATCCTCAAATGTGGCAATAAGCTGATCATTGGCACCAAAGTTATCATAATTGGGGTTATTGGTACTGATAAGCTCGATGGTCAGTTCGACCACGTCACGAAATTCATTGTAGTCGATGGGCTTACCGTCATTAGTGAGATACGCCGTGCTTTTAAGGATTTCACCGGAAAAAATGATTGATGGCAGTTTATCAGCATGTAACTGAATATCAGACAGCACCATCACGCGACTACCTGGCAAAATCCTTCCCACCGCCTGCCATGGTCCGGGAACGGGGTTTTTAATACTGATCATGTCGTAGGTGTCAGCGTCATACCAGAAGATATCGTCTCCCTCGACCTGACTCTGGAAGATTTTAGAGCCATCCGGTCGCACCAACACCACCGGCGCAGAGCCATACTCGCGGAAAAACACCATGGTGATCTCATCGACTTTATAGTCGATGCGAAAGCGGTTTCGCAGCAGTTCAATGGAGTTCTGGTATTCCGTTCCCAGCTCAGTCAGCGGTGAAGCCTCGTTATCAGTGCTTTCAGATTCGCTCGACGCTTGCGGATTCACAGATACAGGTTCCTGAGCAGCACATAGACCACTTATCACCAGTAACACAACCACCCATATCCTACCCGTCACTTGCGCTGGCTCCCGCTGTTATTCTTCGCTGCCCGTTGCCCGCCAGAGACACTTACCGCCGCTTTGCTCGACAATGTCCAGTCTGGCTTCATGCTGTGCTAATTCATCGGCGGATGCGTTGATAACCTTTAATTTTTTTCCGTTTCTTTGAACACGACGTATGGCATGAGCACTATTGTCCGAGTCACTGTTTTCACCGGCGAGCCTGAGCTTGGTTTGCCCGCCTGTCATCAACAGATAGACATCGGCAAGAATTTCCGCATCCAGCAATGCGCCGTGAAGTTCCCGGTGGGAATTGTCAATGCCGTAGCGTTTACACAGCGCGTCGAGGTTATTTTTCTGACCCGGATGCATTTGCCGGGCAACGACCAGAGTATCGAGTACCGTGCAGATATCCGCCGTTTTAACCGTGCGGGTAGATGGCTCCATGGAGAACTCATGATCCATAAAACCCACGTCGAAAGGCGCGTTATGGATCACCAGCTGCGCACCGCGAATAAAATTAACAAAGTCCTGGGCAATATCTTTAAAAACCGGCTTGTCAGCCAGAAATTCATTAGTGATCCCGTGGACTTCAATCGCTTCCTGCTCTATCTGGCGGCCAGGATTGATATACACGTGAAAATGATTACCGGTAAGTTTCCGGTTTACCACTTCCACACAACCAATTTCGATTATCCTGTGACCTTCTTTCGGATCAATACCTGTGGTTTCTGTATCCAGTACAATCTGACGCATGTTATCTCTGCTTTGCTTCTCTTTTTTGCTAGTATATCAATCCCATCGCTACACGCTATGACAAACAGCAAAAAGAGGTAATCGGGTGACCCGAAAAACAATTCATATTTTCACCGACGGTTCTTGTCTGGGTAATCCCGGGCCTGGAGGCTACGGCGCGGTTCTGGTGTACAAATCTCACCGAAAAGAATTAAGCGATGGTTTTGCTCATACGACCAACAACCGCATGGAGTTGCTGGCCCCCATCGTTGCACTTAACAGTCTGACAGAGCCCTGCAAGGTGGACCTGACAACTGACAGCCAGTATGTCAAAAACGGAATTAATCAGTGGATCCATAACTGGCGTAAAAACGGCTGGCGAACGTCAGACAAAAAACCGGTTAAAAATGCCGATCTCTGGAAACAGCTTGATGAAGCTGTGAAACGCCATGATATCGACTGGCATTGGGTGAAAGGACATTCTGGTCATCCTGAAAACGAACGTTGTGATGATCTTGCCCGCGAGGCGGCGTCGGCCAACCCGACGCAACCTGATGAAGGTTTCAGCGGATAGGCTAACAATCTCTGCGTTATAAAACTGCATTGCCACACGCCCCGTTTACAAAGCATGCCGGGGCGCACGTCTCGAGGGAAGATGCGAACAAGTCTAAAGTCACTCAGCGAGTCCTGAAGCATGCAGTTGCAAGGCAGGATTAGCAGGGAATGGCAGTCGCCCTTGCCAAGAAGCCTAACGCCGCAAATGCATGCTTCAGGGCTCGCCCTTGGGGCTTACAGCCAAGCGCCTACTCGTCGTTGGTCTTTTTTGACTTGACCCGTTAGGCCTGCAAAAGACCGCCTTGATTAGTCACTTGGCTGTGAGCCTGAGCGACCATAGACTTATTCGCACCTTCCCTAGCTTAACTTCACTGGCGCATATAGTCGGTACTCAGCCTCCTCCTCGGGAACATCCGGAAACCAGCGAACCCGTTCAATAAACGGTGGATGACAAAGGCAACCGCCCGCCTCTTCTACCAATCTGGCCATTGCCCTGCCCATCGCCGTTTCGTTACCAGTAAAGGGCAATGTTAGACACGCCATTGCGGGTAACACATAGTGACGCATACCGGCCTCCAGCGGTTTGCCTGCACCGTTAGTCGCGCCAACAAAAATATCAAGGTGCCCTGGCGTAGGTGGAGCCAGAAAGATATTAAAGGTTCTGGACCGTGGTGGTGATACGCCGTGAGCCTGGCGCCAGTTGATAAGTTGTCGCAGTGTCTTAGCCAGAGTCACGACATCAGCCTGATGATGAATACCGCTGAGCGTAAGTGAGGGAAATGCAACTAGCTTTGCTGATTCCGGCGTAAATTCAATATCATCATTATGCTTTGTGCGCAGTCCCGCCAGTGGCGTTTCCAGCGATTTCCAGTAATCCCAGTCCGGGTTTGCTCTGAAATCCGAGGGCGTCAGGCCACCGTGACGGCGAAAGGATTTGCTGAACGCCGCTACACTCTCAAAACCAGCGTCACAGGCGATATCAGTAATGCTCTGACGAGGGCGGAACGCCAACTGCCATGCTGCCCTGCGCAACCTGAGCAAACGCTGCAACGCATCGGCCGATATACCGTACTGCGCCAGAAAACGCCGTTGGAAATAGCTTTCAGAAAGGCCGGTAAATTGTGCCAGTTGCGCCAGCGTCGGCGGGTTATCCAGATTATCGTAAATGTAGTCGATTACCTGGTCCAATTCCTTTTTCATGACTATCGCTTTGTTGATTTTTCCTTGCACACGAGTATACCTGTTCAACTCAGGCGTGTTTGTCCGATCTTGCTCTTATCCTCTGGCAAACCCACATATCGCAGGTTTACATTGTCCTACCATCTCCCGACAAATTTGCCGACTGAATCATTGTTTTCGAGACGGCGATGAGCCTCAGAGATATCCTGTACAGCGAACACAGTATCCATGTTCACTACCAGTTCGCCGGTCTCAAACGCAGACAAGCAACGCTCACTAAACCGCTGGATCAACGCAGACTTATAGTCATCGCTTCGGTTTCTGAGTGTCGTAGCCTGAATACGGGCTCGTTTGGCCAACATTTTTGCCATATCCAGCTTGTCAGCATAACGGCCCGCAAGCATTGCCAGATACACCACAATGCCATCACGCTTTAGTACAGACAGATTTTTGTTCAGATAATCGCCACCTACCATATCAAGTACAAACTCGACGCCATCAGGCCAGACTGCCTTCAATACGTCCTGAAAATCTTTCTCTTTATAATTGATACACACCGACGCCCCCATTTCCTCGCAGTACGTCAGCTTTTCTTGTGTTGACGCTGTGGTGGCGGCCTCAACACCGAAATAACGACAAAGCTGCAATGCGGCAAGGCCTACACCACTCGCGCCAGCGTGAATAAGGGCACGCTGCCCCTGCTCCACGCCGCCTATGACATCAAGGCACTGAAACGCGGTAAGATAGACTTCTGCAAGTCCTGCACACTGTTCGAACGACAGCGATGCCGGGCACCGCATAATATGCGCTGCAAGTACTACCACCTCTTCTGCATAACCGCCGCCGGCGACCAGCCCGAAAACCCGGTCACCCGGTTGCCAGTCAGAGACCGTCTCGGCGACTTCGATCACTTCTCCGGCAACTTCCAGCCCCAGAATGTCACTTTCTCCGGGCGGTGGCGGGTAATGTCCCTGACGCTGTAACGTATCGGCACGATTTACCCCGAACGCGGCAACCCTGACTCTGACATATCCCGGCTTAAGAGTCGGTCTCGCTGTCTGCCCAACGATCAGCCCTTCCGGACCTTTCCCCTGCTCAAAATCCACAAATTGCATAAAAAACTCCCAGTGTCTGTACGCATCCCCTGAGGAATAAACGCATACTTGTCGTGGCGCGCGGGCGCGCGTTCTGCAGCGTCACGTCATAAACCGTGTTAACTCACTGCATGAGTGTATACAACGAACGCTGCTTTGAACGCGATAGTCATTTTTCCGCACATCGTAATATCGATTATTACTATGATGATTCAATGTAGAGGATAGCTACGCAAAAGTCGCGGCAGTGGATGAATCCCGCTATACTTCGCGCCCTGTTTTCCTGCAACCAGCTTATCAGTAAGCGAGGACCCTATGTCAGCAACCGTCGTATTGAACCCGGACCGTGAAAAATCATTGAAACGTCGCCATCCGTGGGTGTTTGCAAGTGCCGTTGCGTCACTGAGCGGAAAATGCCGTAGCGGAGACACCGTTGATGTTGTCAGCGCAGCCGGCGAATGGCTGGGACGAGGCGCCTACTCACCGGAGTCTCAAATCCGGGTACGGATGTGGACATTCAATTCATCAGAAAGTATTGATAACGGTTTCTTTTTGCGCCGCATTGAGCAGGCACTGCGCTTACGCCAGCGGCTGTTCGCCGGCCGCGATACCAACAGTTTCCGACTGATTGCGTCGGAGTCTGACGGGCTTCCCGGAATAACCATCGATATTTACAATACGGTTGCCGTTGTGCAGCTTCTCAGCGCAGGCGCAGAAAAACAACGGAGTAAAATTGTCTGGGCGCTGAATAAACTTCTTCCGGAACTGTCTGTCTTCGAGCGTAGTGATGTGGACGTGCGCAAAAAAGAAGGGTTGGAACCGGTGGTGCAGGTACTGTCGGGAGAGCCGGAAAAGCAGGTCACGATTACTGAGAACGGGCTGAATATACTGGTTGATATTGAACAGGGGCACAAAACCGGCTTTTACCTGGATCAACGTGATAGCCGGGCTGCCGCAGGACGATATGCAAAAGACGCAACGGTTCTCAACTGTTTCAGCTATACCGGCACCTTTTCCTGCTATGCCTTACAAGGCGGCGCCAGCCATGTTACCAATGTAGATGTGTCTGAGCCTGCGCTGAACTTAGCCAGAAAACACCTGGAAATGAACGGCCTGGACACAGCACGGTGTGACATGGTCAATCAGGACGTTTTTCAGGTATTACGGCAATATTACGAACAGAAAACCCAGTTTGATATGGTCATACTGGATCCGCCAAAATTTGTTGATTCGAAAGCATCTCTGCCGCGAGCGTCACGCGGGTATAAAGATATCAATATGTATGGTATCCACGCAGTGAAACCCGGTGGTTTGCTATTTACGTTCAGCTGTTCAGGCCTGATGCCTGGCGACTTATTCCAGAAGATCGTGGCGGATGCTGCGCTGGATGCCGGCAGAACCATTAAAATTATTGAGCGCCTTTCACAAGCCAGCGATCACCCGGTTATCGGAACGTATCCCGAAGGGCATTACCTGAAAGGGTTGATTTGTGAGGTCACCGATTAGTGATACCAACCCGCAATTATGTGTGCTCGCTCAGCGCGTGAATTTTTCGGCTATTAACAAGCCAATTTGTCGAAGGTTTAGTGGCGCTATATCAAACGAAATTGGCGCAGCGGAAAAACCCGTGCCGTTGAACCGGCAGAGGCGTTGCGCCATTAACAATCGTCATAACTACACTGCCAATAAATAGCAGCCGCTGGCATTGCAAAGGACACTCAAAGTCAAAAAAAGCGTGTCAGTGCACGCTTTTTTTGGTTATTTCATTTCAGAAATTTCAACACCAATCAGGCAGCTGCTTTCCGATTCGGGTACGCAGCGCACCACGGTAGCGATGGCAGAAAGTGACGGGATCTGAGAGCTTGTTGAATCTATCGACACATTGACTTTTGTGCCAAGCTCAACGGATGGTTCTGCAACTTCCAGAGACATACCTGTCGCACTGATGTCCTTACACACCGCTTGCAATGTGCGACTTGACTCCTCGTCATTAATTTCCAACTGACAGGGGGAATTCACCATCATCCTGAAAAAGTTGCGTTTATCGTCGTATCCCAACATTTTACTTCTCCTACCTCAGATCAACCTGAACCGCTATACCTTCACCTGTAACTCTCGTTATAGGGCGCATGGTTAAGCTTGTCAATGCGTAAACGTAAATGAGCGCAACACCATTGCTACAAATCTTTCACCAGACCGGGTAATTTGTTTATCTATCCGGCAGTTATCTGCTTACGGTCTGACATTAAATTGTTAAGTTCGCTACCATCGACATTTGTCCAGGCAGGCCTGAACCCTATCCGTTTTAGGTGGAAGGACTCTGACGTCGCCGCCCCAGGGACATTGCGTGGTGGTGCCTGCGTCAAACTAACTCATCTAACCTGGCGGTGATCCGCTTCGCGGATATCGGATACGCGGTGCCGAGCTGTTGCGCAAATAAGCTTACGCGTAATTCTTCAATCATCCAGCGTATCTCATGCAACGCATCGGGTACTTTGTCAGCAGGATACTTGCTCTTCGCTTTCTCCCAGGCTGCAGTCACTTTGTCTATTGTCACCTGCTGCATACGATCTTTATTCGGGTCAATAGGCAGCTTTTCCAGGCGTCGCACCAGGCCTTTGATATAGCGATTCCAGTCAGGTAAACGCGCCGCACCAATGTCACTGACAAACCCAGGATACACCAGTTGAGATAAGTGCGATTTGCAGTCTCCCAACGCACTGACCATAGTCAGCGGCACGTTGCCCTTCATTTGCTTCTGACACTGATTGGCCAGCGTGAGCCCCTCCTCCACCTGCTGGGCAATTTTCAGCACCTCGTCGTTAATATCAGCACGCACTGCATCAACACAACGCTCAAAGCTGTCCTGGTCGCGGATCTCTGTGTTGTGCTGCTTGCAGAACTTTGCGACGAGCTCATCGATGCCAGCCATAATACAGTCATCTATCAGGGCTTTGATTTGCCCGAACGGGTTGAAGTACAAGCCCAGTTTGGCTTTATTAGGTAATTTATTTTGCAGGTAATTAAGCGGTGACGGCATAGCATTTTTAATCAGCACGTTGACGCCCTGACGGTGCAGCGCTGACGCCTTATCGGCTTCATCAACAAGCTCAATGTCCACCTTATTTCCTTTGGCCACAAGCGCCGGGAACGCCTGGACCTCAAACCCGGCCATTTTCTGTACGAAGGTTTCTGGCAGGTTGTCAAAATCCCACGTTTCAATGCCAGTGCGTTCCAGTTCTGGTGTCGCGGCCTGCTCGAAGGTTTCTTTAACCTGCCCCTGACATTGCTGTTTCAGCATATAGAGATCGTCATGGCGGGCAATCGTGTCGCCTTGCTCGTTGACAGCCGCAAAGTGCATTACAAGATGACGCTCCAGCTGCACTTCTTCCCACTCATCTTCGCTGACCGTAATGCCTGTCATACGACGCAGCTTGTCGGTGACCGCATCCACGAGAGTAACCGGCTGACCTTTTTTGTTTGTCTGGCTGATGTCGGACATACAAGCCTGCGCAAAATTAGGCGCTGGTACAAAATTTTTGCGAAGTCGTTTGGGCAGCCCGCGGATCATCGCGGTGATGCGCTCTTCCCGCAGTCCGGGCACCTGCCAGTCAAAGCCAATATCTTCCACCTGATTTAATAAGGGAAGCGGTATCTGTACCGTAACTCCATCGTCAGCGGCATTGGGTTCAAAATGATAACGCAGCGGCAGCGTCAGGTTTCCCTGTCGCCACACATCCGGAAATGCGTTTTCCACAGCCAGCCCCGGCTGCTGTCGATACACATCCTCTTCAGTGAAACGCAGGGCGTCGCTGCTCTGCTGTTTCCACCATTTTTTGAACGCGGCTTCGTTATTGACTTCAACAGGTATACGTGAGGCATAAAAGTCGACCAGCTGTTGCTCGTCCACCATCAGATCGCGACGACGGGTTTTCTGCTCTAATTCATCAGCCTGCGCCAACAAGGCATGATTATCATCGAGAAAGTCATAGCGAAGGCGGGTATTCCCTTCCACCAGCGCTTCACGGATAAACAGCTCGTGACAAACCGCCGGATCGATCTGGCTGTACACCACGGCCCGGCGCATCACTATCGGCAAACCGAATAAGGTTACCTTCTCCCACGCCATGACAGCGCCCCGTTTTTTGGACCAGTGAGGTTCGGAATAGCTCGACTGGGTGACATGTTTTGCCAGCGGCTCTACCCAACGCGGATCGATTCGCGCAACATCGCGCGCAAATAAGCGGGAAGTTTCCACCAGCTCTGCGGCCATCACCCACTTTGGCTGAGACTTTGACAAACCGGAACCAGGAAAAATCATAAAGCGGGTATTGCGCGATCCCAGATATTCCCGGTCTTTATCTTTAAATCCCAGATGGGATAACAACCCGGTACACAGCGCCTGGTGAATGGCTTCATAGTCGGCAGTTTGCTTAACAGTCCCCATGCCAAGTTCAGCCACTGACTTTTTCAGCTGACTGACAATATCCTGCCACTCGCGCATACGAAGATAATTAATAAAGTGGGTCTTACACCACTTGCGCAGCTGATTGTGACTAAGTGCCGATTGTTGCTCCCGAAACGCCACCCACAGGTTATACAGGCTGATAAAATCAGAATCCTTGTCTGCAAATTCGCTGTGTTTCTCATCTGCTGCCTGACGCTTTTCCTGCGGCCGCTCTCTGGGATCCTGAATAGACAAGCCGGCCGCGATCACCATTACCTCATTCAAAGCCTGCGTTCTGGCCGCTTCAATCACCATCCGGGCATAACGCGGATCAATCGGCAAACGTGCCACCTGACGGCCGGTCTGAGTAAGGTGTGGCATGCCTTTTTTGCGGGTAATCGCCTGAATTTCTTCCAGCAAGCGGAAGCCGTCATTGATATTACGGTTATCGGGCGGCTGCAAAAAAGGAAAGCCGCCAATGTCACCGAGTCCCAGCGCCAGCATTTGCAGGATCACCGAGGCCAGATTCGTTCTAAGGATTTCCGGATCGGTAAACGCGGGTCTCCCCTGATAATCATCCTCACTGTAGAGGCGAATGCAAATTCCATCTGACACCCGGCCACACCGTCCTGCCCGCTGATTGGCGGAGGCCTGCGAAATCGGCTCAATAGGAAGGCGCTGCACTTTGCTGCGCGCGCTGTAACGTGAAATACGGGCAAAGCCCGGATCAATTACGTATTTAATGCCAGGGACCGTCAGTGAGGTTTCAGCCACGTTGGTAGCAAGCACAATACGGCGTCCGGAATGGGACTGGAAAATCCGGTTTTGTTCAGATGCCGACAGCCTGGCATACAGCGGCACCACTTCGGTATGCCGGTATTGCTGACGATTCAGCGCATCCTGGGTATCGCGAATTTCACGCTCACCGCTGAGAAATACCAGAATATCACCGGGCGCTTCTCTGAACAGCTCATCAACTGCACTGACAATAGCATCAGTCTGGTCAACATCATCTCCCATTTCGGCAGGGTCACGATAACGTACTTCCACCGGATACGTGCGCCCGCTCACTTCAATAATGGGCGCATCATTGAAGTGCTTCGAAAAGCGCCCCGGATCGATAGTCGCTGAGGTGATAATCAGCTTCAGTTCCGGACGCTTGTTAAGAAGCTGTTTGAGATACCCCAGCAAAAAGTCGATATTCAGGCTGCGCTCGTGCGCTTCGTCAATGATGATCGTATCGTACTGGTTTAAAAAGCGGTCCTGCTGCATTTCTGCCAGCAGCATGCCGTCAGTCATCAGTTTGATATACGATTGTTCAGAGACCTGGTCAGAAAAGCGGATCTTAAACCCCACTTTTTCGCCCAGCGGCGTATTGAGTTCTTCTGCAATCCGGTTGGCAACACTGCGGGCCGCAAGCCGGCGTGGCTGGGTGTGGGCAATCATACCGTTGACTCCCCGCCCCATTTCCAGACAGATTTTAGGTAACTGTGTGGTTTTACCCGAGCCCGTCTCACCAGCCACAATAACCACCTGATGGCTCGCGATAGCAGCTTTAATATCTTCCTTCTTATCGCTTACCGGCAGCGGCGGATAATCTACTTCCGGCAGATTTTCGGCCCGGTGCTGTTTCTTTGCAACCGAGGCGGTAATGGCTTGGGCAACCTTTGCCAGTTTATCGTTGTTATCCCCCTCGCCTTTCTTGTCCGCAGCCACAGCCTGTTGTAATCGGCGTTTCAAACGAAAACGGTCCGCCAGCAGCGTCTCATCAAGCAGGCTGTACAACTGTTTTACTGAAGGGGTATTGGCGGCGGAGTCAGGCAAAATCGTGTTCCTTATTCAAATCAGGCGCAGATCCTAATTAACTGATTCAGGTTGTGCAACTAAAAGGCGGCAGGACACAGGCCGGCACGCCCGTCGGTCACTTGCGAACCACATACCGGTTGCATTTCTCTTGTTCGTTGCCGTCAGCCAGAATTAATACCAATCCGAAGCGCGCCAACGCGTTAGTCTGGCCGACTACAGTTCATCACCGTTACGGGTGATGTAACGTGGCAGATTAAAAGTAATGGCAATAATGCCAAACACGAGCAGCAACATCGGATACCAGCTGTAAACTGTCACCGACAATGGAGAAATGCCCACCACCGCAGCAGCGCTGAGCAACTGAGCGCCATAAGGCACCAATCCCTGAAACCCGCATGAAAATACATCCAGCAGACTGGCGGTACGTCGCGGATCAACACCGTACTTTGTATTTAAGTCTTTCGCGATGGGGCCGGCAGCAACAATCGCAATGGTGTTATTTGCCGTCGACACATCCAGCAAACTTACCAAGCTGGCAATACTGAACTCAGCGCCGCGACGACTTTTTACCCTGCGTGTAAGCACCTGTATCAGAAACGCAATGCCGCCATAAGCGTGCATCAGCGCCACAATACCGCCGATGGTTATGGCTATCATCGCCAGATCCTGCATCCATCCAAGTCCTTTTTGCATGCTCTGCAGCATTTCAATAACAGTAAAACTGCCGTTGAGCAGGCCAACAATACCGGCGCTCCCAATACCGATGGCAAGAACTGCTATCACATTAAGCCCGGCGAGCGCGGCAATAATGATAAGAATATAGGGCAACACCAGCATCCATTGTGTCGGCCCGCCCTGAGGCAATACCGCGGTGTCTACCGGTATCAGGCACAGCAGAATAACGGTGACCAGCGCGGCTGGCACGGCAATGACCAGGTTCGCTTTGAATTTATCAGTAAGCTTCACCCCCTGACTCCGGGTGGCCGCGATGGTGGTATCAGATACGAATGACAGGTTATCGCCAAACATCGCACCACCCACAACAATGCCAAGCGCCATGGGTACCGGGATCCCCAGGCTTTCGGCCAGACCTGCGCCAATCGGTGACAGCGCCGTTATTGTCCCCATTGACGTTCCCATGGCAAACGAAATAAAACAGCAGATAAGAAACAGACCAGGAAGGATCACACCGCGTGGAATAAACTGTAGCGCCAGATTTACCGTGGCATCACGCGCGCCAATATCGATAGTCAGCGCATAAAAGGCCCCGGCCAGCAGAAAGATAAATACCAGCAAAATGATATTTTTATCCCCGCCCCCACGACAAAATATATGAATTTTATCAGCCACGTTAAGCGACTTTTTGCAATCATTCAGCGCCAAAGCCAGACCGGCGGACAGAAAAAATGCGACCAGTATGGGCATTGCTGTGACTGAACCGGTGATTACCCCTGTCACTATGACCAATACGACAAAAAATAAAATGGGCAACAACCCGAAAGGGTTGGCGGATATATCAGACTGCAAGGGCTCTCCGGACGGGGTCTACTGCAAAAGTGCGTCAGAATAAGTCGTTTTGACGGTAATGCAAGCGCAGGTTGTTATAAATCATGGCAAATTGACAGGCTCGTTGTGAAGCGCAAAGACAACGGGTGTTCCACAACAAGATGACGAGAGAAGGCGTTTATACCTCGCGTAGTTCACTTGGCGTATGACCTGTCCAGCGTTTCACTGCGCGCCTGAAGTTTGGCAGGTCAGTAAACGCCATCTGCAGCGCACTTTGCTCATTATTGAGTTTCTGCACCGACAGTAAGTAGATAGCCTGCTGGCGGCGAACCTGATCGTTCAGTTCGCTGAAAGTGGTCTGATGGTCCTTGAGTTTGCGTTTAAGCGTTGCCGGGCTGTAATTGAGCTGTGATGCCAGCGACGACAACGTACAGCCTGGTCGTGACGCAATTTGTTCCCGCACAATATCCAGCAGGCTGCCGCGAGCGGCCGTATGCTCCTGCAAGTGGGTGAGCAGAGCGTGACGATAAAAGACATCCCGTTTGGGAAAAGCCCGTCTCAGCTCCTTCATTTCCAGCTGAACACTTAGCATGGGCTGATTGAACGCCAGTCGAAAGCCAAGATGCGCCTCATACTCATGAACATGGCGGGGACGGCTGAAGTTAAATCTGAAATTGCACGCCAGTCGCTGCCCCAGCCAATACCGAAACAGGGAGACAAAAAACGCCCCGTAAAGCTGCGTAACGAAGGGCCAGAGTTTGCCGCAACCAAACGGATCCTGAAACGCCAGAATGCACCGTCCTTTGCCCGCATAAATCGACATCGATATCAGTGGACAGAAGTGCCAGCGAAAACGGGTAATAATTTGCAGTGCGTCCAGAACGTTATGACAGCTGCCTATGCCATGCCAGGTGCCGGTAAGGTGCGCAGTCGCCATGGACTTTCCAATTTGAAAGGCAACGTCTGGCCCGTTGGCATAACTCTGAGCATTGGCGAATAACGTTAACAGTTGTGCCGGACTCACCAGCATTTCCTGTTTTAGATCTGAGAGAAAAATGCCGGTGCCACGAAGTATTTTATGTTCCGCCGCTCCCCGGGGGCCGGTAACCGCCAACACGGCTTTGATGATGGCGGATGCCGGGATCACCTTATCGTGTTTTACTACCGGTGTGACAACCTGCATCAGGCCACCTGTGACGCACTGGTATCAAGCTGCTCGTTCAGGTGACGCAGTAGCGCCGATACTTCCATTCCCGGCACTAACTGCGCCTGCACCGCCCGTGCGCTGTTAAACACCGCCGTTGTCTGACTGTTGCAACGAAACGCCAAATGGCGGATAGAGGTACAAAGCTGGCTGATAAGGTGACTGACCTCGTCGCGGTTCATGTCTGGTAACAACAAAGCAAACCGGTCGCCGGCGTAACGGCATGCCAGGTCACAGTCGCGAAGGTGCATGACCAGAAGCTGCGCCACTTCCTTTAAAAACCGATCGCCTTCCTGCTGACCATAGCGAAGATTAAACTGACTGAAATCATTAATATCCAGCACCACCACGCAGCCCGTTCTTTCCTGCGCCAACATATTGCGTGCACACGCCTGCCAGTAATCGCCCCGGTAAAGTTGCGTGATCGGATCAACCTGCTCATGACTCCGGCTGTCCCACTCTTTACGCCGCAACTGGGTATTGAGCACCAGTTGTTCCTGATGCCACCAAAACAGCGCCACTGACATAATTACCATGCCAATAGCAGCCGGGATAGACTCAACCATACTCAGCCAGTCAGCCGACGCGGGATAGCTCAGAAACTCATCCAGCACATCCAGCAGCGCTGAAAACATAAAGAAGGTTAAGCCCAGGGTAAGTAGTGCCGTGACTTTTCCCGGAGGCCGGCTGGCAAGTACGGCAACGATCCAGCCAAAAGTAAGCAGGACAACGCTGCCTTCACCGGTAATATCCAGCCAGGATATGATTATCGCAGGCTTTGCTGTCCCCTGCGTTATTGCCAGCGTAAAAGCCGAGCAGACAGTCACCAGCACCGCGCCAATCAAATGACTGTGCCGGCCCAGCTGGGAGAATAGTGTCACGTTATACATACTGACTCACTGATGGTGGATTGATCATGTTTCGTCCTCTAATTAACAAGGAACGACGGTGTATGAACAGGGTCATTCTGGCTCACGAATGTGACAGACACGTGACGCACGTGCCTGAAGTCACCTTCCAAACATGTAAAATAAACTTTATTTTCAGCATCTTAGCAGAGGGTCAAATCGGCTCACCCAGTTACAAAAAACGGTAAATCCTGTCCCGAAACCTGCCCTGTCGCGATTACGTCATAACCCGGTCACATAATTGTCATCTGCCCTGCCTAGGGTAAGCGACGCACAACACACGACACTTGCTTAGCAGAAAAAAGGGAACACCATGTCACGAAAACTTTCTCTACTCTCCCGGGCGTGTATCGCGGCTCTGGGACTGGCTTCACTGAGTGCGGTATCACCCGCTTTCGCCGCCGACAATGCAACGATTGTAGGTCAGCTTACCAATACCGCGGAAAACCGGGTGTATGCCGGCGCGCAGATAACCGTTGTCGAGCTGGGACGTACAACACAGTCTGAACGTGACGGCTCGTTTCGATTCACGGCCCTACCAGCGGGTACCTACACGCTGGAAATCAGTTATCTGGGTGCTGACACGATTACGCAGCAGGTGACGGTCTCTGAAGACAGTACCATTACGCCAGTTATTACGCTTGACGATGACAGTGCCATGACGGAAATGATTGTTCGCGGGCAGCGCAGCGGTCAGGCCAGCGCAATAAACCAGCAGCGTGTTGCCGATACCATCTCATCAATCGTATCGGCCGATGCCATTGGCCAGTTCCCGGATCAGAACGCCGCAGAATCATTACAACGTCTGCCCGGTTTGTCCATTGAACGTGACCAGGGTGAAGGTCGGTTTGTCGGGATCCGCGGTATCGATCCAAACTTAAACAACGTCACCATTAACGGACTAAATATTCCTTCTCCTGAATCAGGCGTGCGTTCAGTTGCGCTGGATGTTATCCCTTCAGAGTTGATCCAGACCCTGAAAGTATCCAAGTCAGTCACATCCGACATGGATGCTGACGCCATCGGTGGCGCGGTAGAAGTCAAAAGTTTAAGTGCGTTTGATCGCAAAACGAATACCGCCACCATTACCGTTCAGGGTAGCCAGAATGCATTACGGGATCAGACCAGCCCGAAAGTTTCCGGCAGCATGACGCGCAAAGTAACGGAAGATTTTGGTGTTGCGGCGGCCCTCTCCTGGTTTGACCGGGATTTTGGCTCAGACAACATTGAATCCAATGGCGATGATGAGGTTGAGCAGCGTTACTACGCGATCAACCGCGAGCGCCTGGGCGCGGCGCTGAATTTTGACTATCGCCCCGATTTCAACAATCAGTATTTTTTGCGCACGCTGTACAGCGAATTCACAGATGAGGAGTTTCGTCTGGCGAACACTTTTGTGTTTGATGGCGAAGACAGTGAGATTGAACGAGGCAGTAAGGACAGACTGGAAACTCAGTCGATTCTTACGTTAACAGCAGGTGGTGAGCATCAGCTGGATACCTGGAAACTTGACTGGCAGCTCGGCTACGCCAAATCGGATGAAGACGAACCGGACGCGCTGTACTACGATTTTATCGCCGAAAACGACAGCATTAATGCCGATCTGGAAACCCGGATCCCGTCGGTCAGCCAAAACGCCGATGCCATGTCTCTATCCACTTATGAACTGGACGAGATTGCGTTTGAGGATAACTATACCAAAGATACCGAAACCAGCATTAAAGTAGATATCGCCCGTCCAGTGACGTTTGGCCGCCATAAAGGTGAAATTAAGCTGGGTACCAAGTACCGGTCTCGCGAGAAAGACCGCGACAGTAGCATCTTCATTTATGACGGCGACTTTGATGGCGTCGATCCGGCCATGTTCGCATTGAACACGCCTGACTGGGGGCTGGGAGATTTCGGCCCCGGGCTGGACAGAGCAGCGATGCGCAGTAGCTTCAACGCCAACCGCAGCGCACTGGAACTGGCAGAGCTGGATTCTGAGCTGGAATCCAACGGCGCGTCTTACGTCAACAAAGAAGACATTTTCGCTGCGTACCTGATGTCCTCTGTCGATATCGATGACTGGCGTATTGTAGCCGGGGTTCGCTACGAGAAAACCGACTTCAGCACAAACGGCATGCGCGTAGAGCTTATCGAGGACGAACAAAGCGATGTGGAAACCGTAGAGAATACACCATGGCGCAATGAGCGCGACTACGACTATCTGCTTCCCAGTATTAACGTTCGTTGGGCTGTTACGGAAAAGCTTTTGGTGCGCGGTGCTTACACCCAGACAATTTCCCGTCCCAGGTTCGAAGATGTGGCCGCGTTTCAGATCATTGAAACCAAAACCGAGGAAGAGGACGGCGTCTTTGTTACGGAACGCGAAGCCGAAGTGGGCAATCCGCAACTCAAGCCTTACGAAGCTGACAATCTTGACTTGTCCATTGAATACTACCCAGGCGATATCGGCGTGCTCTCTGCCGGCTTATTTTACAAAGACATCGATAACTTTGTGGTTTACGCCGACGTGGCGGGGACAGAAGGCTGGGACGGCTATGATGAAGTGGTTCAGGCTATTAATGGCGAGTCAGCATCGATTCACGGCGTAGAATTGTCTTGGGTAAAAGCTTTCAATAATGGCTTTTTGATTTCGACCAACGCCACCTTCTCCAGCTCTGATGCCACAACGCTCCTTGATGGTGAACGCTTTGAGACCCGCTTGCCGAATCAGTCTGACCGCATCGGGAATATCACGCTGGGCTACGAAGGCAATGATGTCAGCCTGCGGCTGACTGCGGCCTACAAAAGCGACAACTTTGAAGAAATCGATGGCGACATGCTTCGTATCGAAGATGATCATACGCAGTTAGATTTCATGGCCAAGTACTACTTAAACGACACCATGAACGTCTACTTCAATGCCATCAACATCAATGACGAGCCTTATTATCACTACTTTGACTCGCGCAACCGCAATGCGCAGTACGAAGAATACGGGCGCACTTTTGAGCTGGGTTTCACCTGGCAAATTCAGTAACACGTTTGTGGCGGGTAATCCCGCCGCTCATTTCCGAGAGTAACTATGTTAAAAACGAGCTTCTTTTTCTTCAGTTTTCTGGTATCGGTGCCGACACTGGCAACCACAGTCACGAACGACACCTGGTATCAACAACATCAGATAGACACGCTTACCGTTGATGAAGATGCCTATCACTTTCTGGTACTGGGGGACTGGGGCAGAAACGGGCATTTCTATCAGCGTGATGTGGCTAAATGGATGGATATGGCGTCCTGGCAACTGGATGCAGAATTTATCGCTACGACCGGCGATAATTTTTACGACAACGGTGTGGCGTCGGTTTCGGACCCTTACTGGCAAAGCGCATTTGAGGAAGTTTACCACTACCCTCACCTGTTCATCGACTGGCACCCTACGCTGGGAAATCACGATTACCGGGGTAACTGGCAGGCACAAATCGATTACAGTCAGCGAAGCCGCCGCTGGGAAATGCCAGCACCCTATTACAAAAAATCCGTGACGCTGGATGACGACACCCGTCTGCTGCTTTTGTTTCTTGACACCTCTCCGCTAAACCCTGCCTACGATAACGAGGAAAAATACGCGGCGACACGGGCCCAGGGACAGCAGCAACAATTGCGCTGGCTGGAAACCTCCCTGGCAAATTCTGACGCTGACTGGAACGTGGTCATTGGTCATCACCCGCTGTATTCCAGCGGTAAGCGCTATGGCAAGACCAGTGAAATCCGGGATGTGCTGGAACCAGTATTCGAAAAGTACCGCGTAGATGCCTATTTCGCGGGTCATGAACATGACATGCAACACAACAAAGTGGCGGGTAAACACGTAGAGCATTTCATCTCGGGTGGCGGGTCTGAAGTGCGTCCGGTTTCATCCTACGACTTCACACAGTTTGCGCGCTCTACCGGAGGGTTCGCCACCGTCTCAGTCAGGAAGACAACGTTGGACGTGCAGTTTGTCGATCACAGCGGCAATAAGATTTATCACTATACTATTAAGAAAGGAAACCAGCCATGAAGCTACTGTCAGCGCTGCTGTTTACCCTTGGCTCAGCCTCTTTGTACACCCACGGCCAGCCCCCCCTATCGGGGCCAAAGCCAGAGAAGTCAGCCACTTTTCGCGCGGTAAACACACACGCGATCAACATTGGCGATAATCATTATTATCTCACCACAAGCGAAACCTCGGGGCTGACGCTGCGTTCTGAAGACAACCAGGTGGTGCAACACCATTCCGGCAGATATTCACTCTCAGACATTATCACTTTCCGGGATCAGGTACTGGTAAGCACCATCAACACCAATACCTCCGACGTCCACATTATCCTGTTCTCTGAAGACCAGGCCCCGGAAACACTGGCGGTGCTCCCACCCGGTGATGCCGATACGGAAGCAGTTTGCTTATCTGATGAACAAGACTATCCGGAACTGTTTGTAGTCAATGCCCGCGGGAGTATCAGCCAGTATGCCTTGCCAGTGGTATCGTCTGTTATGTCAGAGCCGGTGCTTCTGAGAACCCTTTCCGCCGCCCCCGGCATCAAAAGCTGTAGCGTGGCAGAGAATGTCAATACCTTGTACCTGGCTGATGAGTATGCCGGTATCTGGGCCTACCCTACCGATATCGAATCTGATGAACGTCGCAGCCTGGTATACCATCACCCCCAGAATGCGGTTGAGGGTGTCAGCGCACTGCCTGACGGGACGGTTTTCTGGGTTTCCCCCGATCAGCCAGCCGTGTTTTCCTTAACAGGTGATGCGATAACGCGCTATCCACTGGATGACGGTTCAGAGCCGGAAGCCGTTCATGTGATTGCCACAACGTCAAAAACCCTTCTCAGCATTTACGACGATGCCGCCGAAGAAGTGTCTGTCTATACCATACCAGCCGCGGATCCTGTCATGCAAAACCCTGATATCTCAAGTGTAGATTTTACCGTCAGCGCGGATGCTGAAACTACGCCGGTAGCGCGCTTTGGCGATGCCGCCGATGATCCTGCTATCTGGTACAACGCCAAAGCCCCGAGGCAAAGCCTGATTCTGGGTACCGATAAAAAAGCCGGGCTCAATATGTATTCGCTGGACGGGTCGCTTGTCCAGTCGCTTGCTGTTGGCAGAGTCAACAATGTGGATGTGCGCTACGATAACGGCCATTATTTTGATAACGCCGATATTGCTGTTGCCAGCAACCGCTCTGATAACAGCCTGAGTATTTTTTCAGTTACCCATGACGACGGTAAAGTACGTGAAGTCACGCGCATCGCAACCGGTCTGAGTGATGTTTATGGCTTGTGCCTGTACCAGGCGAAAAACACCATCGATGTCTTTGTTAACGATACCGATGGTCGTTACCAGCGACACCGCCTGATACCAGAAAACGGCAGCATCAGTTCCTCACTGATAGAAGAATTCGCATTGCCAAGCCAACCTGAAGGTTGTGTCGCCGACGACGCCAGACAAAGGCTTTACATGGGCGAGGAAAGCGCCGGGATCTGGCACAAAGATCTTTCTCGGCCAAACGCAGAACCGGTGCGCGTAACAGACATCAGCGGCCCGGTGAAAGCAGACATAGAAGGTATGGCACTGTTTGACATTGACGGCATTCGCTACCTCCTGGTTTCCAGCCAGGGGAACCACCGTTACGCACTATACACAACGGATACTACGCCGGTGCTGGTGGCCACATTCACGATTGGCATCAACTGGGATAAGGGAATAGATGGCGTGTCAGAAACTGACGGGCTTGATGCCAGCAATCTGAACTTTGGTGAGCCGTTCCCTGAAGGCATGATAGTGGTTCAGGACGGGCATAATGTAATGCCCTCCGACAACCAGAACTTTAAGATTATTGACGCAAGTAAGCTTACAAGACACATCAGGGCGATACTTCACCAGCCCTGACACACTCAAGATCAGGCGGCGAGTCAACTGGCCGCCTGATAGCCTGAGCGCAGCTGCACATCAATGGCTCTGAGTACGGCGGTACGGTTGATGGTGCCTAACAGCACACCGTCATCATCCACAATGGGATAAACTCTGGGCTTTTCTTTTATCAGCGTCTGGGCCAGTTCGACTACGGATAAATACGGCTTGATGGTCAGCGCTGGCGTTCTCATAATATCTGACACCCGACACACCTGTTCACGGTAGTAACTCGACTCCACCATATTTTTGATGCAGTCCTGCTCGGACAAAAAGCCCACGACTTTCCCTTTCTCGTTAACTACCGGGCCACCGGTTTGACCGCTAGCAAGCAGCGTTTCCACTGCTTCAGCAACCGGCATGTCTATTTTCAGCTTTACCGGATGGGTGTTCATGTAGTCACACACCTGCAACGATTTCATCTTGCCTCCCCGCGTAGCGCACGCTGATAGCCATTAAACGCATTATTGTTAATTACGGCTCACACTTACTGGTGTTTGTTACCGCTACATTTAAGACTAGACGGAGTTACCTCATCCGGCTATTTTTTGCGTGAATATTTTATATCACGGAGTAAGGCGTTCATCCCACTCGCCATAGATACCGACAGACACATTCCCGTTAGCATCTATTTTTGCGCGGTACATGCCTGCAGAATTGAACGGTGCGGCGATGTTGCCTTTGCCATCCACCGCAATAATACCGCCGTCACCGCCGACGTCAGCCAGCACACCATTGATAACAGTATCAGCGGCTTCATCCAGGGATACCCCCTGATATTTCATTCTGGAACAGATATCTGCGGCTACGTGATAACGAATAAAATACTCACCGTGTCCGGTGGCAGAAACGGCGCAACTGGTGTTGTCCGCCCAGGTGCCTGCTCCGATCACCGGCGAATCGCCAATTCTGCCAAAGCGCTTTGCAGTCATCCCACCGGTGGACGTGCCAGCTATCAGGTTGCCGTCTGCATCCAGCACTACCGCGCCTACTGTGCCAAACCGCTCATTGCCTTGCTGACCACCATGGGTAATACCAGCCGTTTTCATTCGGGCTTTTGCACGATCCAGTGCGTCTTTTCTGCGCTTTGTATCAAACAATGAATTATCTACCGGCGTCATTCCCTGTGACTCAGCGAAGATCTCAGCTCCCCTACCCGACAGCATGACGTGAGGAGAGTGGTTCATCACGGCGCTGGCTGCAGCAATGGGGCTGCGTATGGTTTTCACTCCGGCCACGGCGCCTGCGTTCAGGGTTCCACCATGCATGATTGACGCATCCAGTTCGTGCTCTCCATCAAACGTGTAAACCGCACCAATACCGGCATTGAACAAGGGAGACGTTTCCAGGATCTGAATAGTTTCAATCACCGCTTTTTCCCCGGGCTCACCTGCTTTAAGCAGCGAGTGGCCGTGTCGCACGGCTTCTTCCAGTTTAGCCAGATACGCTGCTTCCAGTTCCGGCGTCATGTTTTCTTTTAATATTGTCCCTGCACCGCCATGAATCACAATGGCCACAGGCGCATCTGTTTCTGCCTGCGTGAATGTGCTCATAGCTGCTGCACAAGCAAATACACCCACTTTAATCCAGTTTTTCATATTATTTTTCTCATTAGTGAAACACGTCACCCTACTGTACACACCTTGCGCGAAAAAATCCGCGCCCCCTCACCGTTACATTTGGCAGCCTCGTCCCATTGGTATTGGTTAACAGGCAGTGTACACTTCGCCGACTAACGTAAAACCTAATAAGATACGTAAAGCACTTATCATGACCGAACCCAGCATCCTCTGGCACGACTACGAGACATTCGGGACCAGCCCGCAAAAAGATCTGCCCTGCCAGTTTGCCGCCATCCGCACCGACAGCGACCTTAATATTATTGGCAAACCAATAAACATCATGAGCCAGATCGCAAATGACTATCTGCCGCAGCCTGGAGCATGTCTGGTTACCGGCATTACACCGCAACAGACGCTTCGCGACGGCATGATTGAGGCTGAGTTTTCACGTCAGGTGTTTGCAGCGATGAGCGAGCCAAACACCTGTGTTGCAGGCTATAACAGTATCCGTTTTGATGATGAGGTTTCACGGTATCTGTTCTACCGGAACTTTTACGACCCATATGCCCGCGAGTGGCGCAATGGCAACAGCCGCTGGGATATTATCGACCTGGCACGGGCATGTTACGCGCTGCGCCCCGACGGCATACACTGGCCTTTGCGGGAAGATGGCGCGCCAAGTTTCAAACTGGAGCACCTGACGCAGGCTAATGACATTGTCCACGGCGATGCACATGATGCGCTATCCGATGTTCATGCCACAATCGGTCTGGCAAAACTGATTAAAACGCACCAACCCAAGCTATATGACTATGCGTTTTCACTGCGAAGCAAACAAAACGTGTTAAAGCAGTTTGATTTTTCCCGGCCCTCGGTGTTGTTGCACATCTCATCGCGGCTGCCCGCACACCAGGGATGTTGTACCTGGGTCATGCCCGTTGGTATGCACCCGAACAATCCTAATGCGGTTATTGTGATAGACCTGTCTCGCACGACATCGTTGCTGGAGTCGGCAAGTCCGGACGAGATTCGTCAGGCACTTTACGCCCGGCAGGACGAACTCGACGATCCTTCCCTGAGACCAGGCTTAAAACTCATCCACATAAACCGCTCGCCGTTCATAACGACCGCCAAGGCGATGACGGAAGAGAATGCCGCAAGACTGGGCCTTGACCGCGAACAGTGTCTGGAGAATTTCAGGCTGCTAAGCCAGCGACAGGATATACTGGACAAGGTAATAGCAGTGTTCGACGAACCACACGGTGACAGCCAGGATGATGCCGACCACGCGTTATATAGTGGTGGCTTTCTCAATGACGAGGATCGGCGATGGTGTGAGGCTGTGCGTGAGTCCGAACCGTATCAACTTGCCGTGATGGCAGACAAAACCCACAATCCCAGACTGCGGACGTTGCTGTTTCGCTATCGCGCCCGCAACTTTCCCCAAACGTTATCTGCCGATGAAATGCAGCGCTGGCAGCATCACAGACAGTCTCGTTTAACCGACCCGGACTCCCCCGCGTCACTGACGATGGAGTCATTTTTGTTCTCATTAGAAACACTGGCGCAGGAACACGCAGACGACCCGAACAAGCAAGCGATTCTGCGTGCACTTTATCAATACGCTGAAAACCTTTGACCTCGCTGTGCCACTGCCTTATAAAATAAAAGTTAAGGCAGTGGTAAGTAAGCCGATACCCCAAATATAGACCGGTAATGGATGATGTAATGAACGGCGTAACAGTATCTTTCGATGACTCAAAAAATTATGTAGATCTCACCCTCAAACCGGCAGAGTTCGAAAACGAGTTAAATTCAAAAGCACTTTTTGACCGCATTGCCGAGGGCGAGTTTCAGTCTCTCTATATTTCCGAGTCCACCGTTAAGTCAGCCTGCGATAAAGCAAACCACTATTATAAAACCCAGGACCCCACCGAAGTGACCGAACGGGTGGGTGAACGCCGTAATGCCGAAGTGGAATTTCGTATACCCGAAGATGGGATGTCAGCCAGTCTGGTACTCACCACGCCCTACGGTGGTAAGATGCCTTCAGCTACGGCGATAAAAAACCTTGCCCTGAAAAATAAAATTCGCCGGGGCGTAGGTATCAAGCGCATACAGAACCTGCTCATCGAAGCTAAAAATTCGCCTCCGGGCGCAGTAGTCGAAGGCGTCATCGCCCTTGGCCTTCCGCCACGGGATGGAAAATCATCGCGTTTCGTACCGCTCGTTCCCAATGCACTTGAACGTGTGTTACGACCACAAAGCAGCGACGGTAGCCGGGTAGACATGCGAAACCTCGGTGAAGTGATCTGTGTAAAGGCAAACACAGAAGTATTACGCAGATCCTCGCCCAGTAAGGGGCGTAGCGGTTTTGATGTTCGTGGTAATGTGATGCCTGCCAAAGCCGGAGAGTGGTTACATTTTAAAATGGGCTCAGGTACGCGAGTCAGCGACCATGACGAAAACCTGCTGATATCCACTATTGCCGGAATGCCAAAGTATCAGGATCTGACTATGAATATCGATGACACCTACATCTGTAGCGGCGTCAACGTAGGTTCAGGCCATGTAAACTATGACGGCGCGGTATTGGTGAACGGCGATGTCACAGAAAAAATGATTATTAAGGCGGCTGGCGATGTCACGGTTAACGGCTTCGTAGAGTCCGCCAGAATCGAATCCGGTGGCGACATTATTATCACTGAAGGCGCCATGGGCAAAGTCAATGACAACCAGAGCGATTACAGCTGTCAGTTAATTGCCGCCGGCAACGTGCATGTTCAGCACGGTCAGGGCCTGGATATACAGTGCTCTGGTAATATTACTGTGGGCAGGCAACTGGCTTACAGCCGTTTGCGCTGCGGCGGCGCGGTTATTGTCGGACAAATTGATAATCCGCAGGGTAACCTGTTTGCCTGTGATATTGTCAGCCAGTCAGCGATTGTTGCAGGTACCTTGGGAGCGGTATCCGGCAGCACGCTGAAAGTAGACTTTTCACCTGGCTTCAATCTGATAATTGAGCGTAAAGATAACCTCGATGAACTGTTAAAACAGCTAAGAGAAAACAACCTGCGCCACAAAGAAAAAATTGATTACATCAAATCCAAAATTATTCCTAAAGAAATGCGCGGGAAAGTCAACGAAGCGCTTGAATTGCTGAAAAACGAAGCCGCGCTACTAAGCTGGATAGAAGAAAAAGCGCTGGAAATGAAATCGGCAAAAGACAACTATCAGAATGACATTAAGCTTATCGCCAACAAACGGCTCTATGCCGGTGTGGCAGTGAAGCTGAACAACCGAAACTGGCGCTCAGAGCGAGAGTATGACCGTTCGCTGGTCAGGTACGAGTCACATCAGTGGCATCATGAACCAATGACATCCTGACATTGTAAGCAAGAGGCACTGTCGGCAATCAGTCTACCGTTATATTCCGTCACACCGGCCTCTATTTGACTGTACCGGCTTCAACTTCACTGCGCCTGCAATGCATTGGTAGCGCCTGGCAAGAATGTCAGGCCTTAACTCCTCGCTGCACACTGCTGCATTTATCGTCCGGACTTATTCCGCAGTGCACGCTACGCCATACCCCAACCGCTTTGACTGGTACAGGGCTTTCGCCGTTCTGTCGAACCAGTCAGTGAATGACTCATTGTCACGCAGCACCCCGATTCCCACCGCCGTATTAGGTTGTCTGGCACAAAGCTCGTCATTTTCTGCCATCGCTTTTAATAACCGCTGTGCAAGTATTTCCGCTGACGCAATGTCCGTTTGCGGGCATAAAATCAGAAATTGCTCACCGCTCCAGCGCGCCACTACATCAACCTCCCGCACTGTACTTAAACACACACCTGCTACGGTCTTTAATATATCATCTGTATTTTTAGCACCATAAGCAGCATGTAATTCCGACAGATTATCAATTTCGGCGATGATCAGACTGGGCGGAGTATGAAAGCGCTGAAAGCGGGATACCTCTTCTTCTGCACGGTGCATGACATGGTTGCGATTATAGAGTCCGGTCAGGGCATCGTGATTAGATAAGAACTCGAGTGTGCGGTTCTTCTCTAGCAACGCTCCCTGTAGCGACTCTATTTCCTTACTCTTCTGTTTCAGTTGTTGTGTATAGCTGCCAACAACCCGCTTTCTTAGTATGATTCCAAAACCTATAAGCGCGACAACCAACACAATCAGAAACGGCTTCAGCACATCGGTATCATCAACGCTTTTTACATTACTCCAGCGTTTATAAATCTCCACTTTCTGATGCTCAGGAAACTTGCGAATTTGATCGTTCATCAGAGGCAGTAGCTTGTCGCTCATATTTTTAGTCACTGCAAAGCTCAGTGAATCATAGGGCTCGGCATAGCCCACAATAACCAGGTCATCGAGTTTCATACTGTTAATACCTGAATAGACACTCAGCAAAGATCCAATCATCAGATCAAATTCACCTCGGGACAGGCGAACGAGTCCGCGAGCCTCGCTCTCTACAGTTTTCACTCTGACCTCGGGATAATTCCGCGCCAGGTATTCTGCATGACGATACCCTTCAATAACGCCGACTAATTCATCCTGAACAGCCTGTAAACCCTGCACCATTGCGCTGCCTTTTTTCGCCACCAGTACGTTTGGCGCCTCAAAATAAGGTATTGAAAAATCCAGATATGTGGCGCGTGAGGGGCTGGTGTTAAGCATTGTGAGCATCTGGCACTGCCCTTCGCGAACAAACGTGAGCGATTGCTCAAGAGAATCAGTGGGCACCAGTTGGAAATCAAAATCCGTCCGCTTTTCTATTCTGTCGAGATAATCGCGAGAAATACCAATATGCTCGCCGTTTCTCAACGCTTCGTACGGCGCCCAGTTCGGATCAATACAGTAATTGATGGTTTCTTGCTGTGCCCAAGCGAATACACTGATAACCAGCAGGACAGGCAGAGAAAGGAAACGGAAAAAGCTTAACAAAATCAGATAACGCCTTGTCATAAATAGAAAAAATCGTTCACAGTATCTCGCCAATGAGAATGATTTGCAACAAAACGCTTCACTGAATGTGCAACGTAATTAAGAGAATGCGAGCCGATAAAACAGCTGGCTTATATGAAAGGTTTTGCGCTCAGGTGACGGTCTGTTTTTGCTGAAACGTTGGCTGCAAATAGGTTTTGTTTTGCATAACGTCATGCAGACGACTGACCGCCTCGGCAATATCGCCGAAGGACAAATACAGCGGCGCAAAGCCAATACGCAGGATATCCGGTGCACGAAAATCGGCAATAACGCCCTCAGCTATCCAGGCCTGACAAATAGCATAAGCCTCAGGATGACGAAATGCCAGTTGACTGCCACGCACATCAACAGGCGGTGAGCAGCACTCCAGCTCGGTGTCGAGCTCGTACGTTTTAAGACACTGACTGAACCAGTCCATCAATGCCACGGACTTGTTTCTTATTTCAGCCAGGTCGGTGCCTTCAAATACATCCAGCGAGGCGTCCAGAATACTCATTCCGACCACCCCCGGTGTGCCCGATAAATTCTGGCTTACACCGTCAGCAGGCTGGTAGTGAGGGTCAAACGCAAACGGGCTGGCGTGCCCCATCCAGCCACTGAGCGGCTGGACATAATCCTGCTGGTGGCGGCTTGCAACATAGATAAATGCCGGCGCACCCGGGCCACCATTCAGGTATTTATAGGTACAACCTACTGCAAAATCAGCCTGACAGGCATCAAGCGCGACTTCAAAAGCGCCTGCACTGTGAGCCAGGTCCCAGACAACGAGGATCCCTTTATCATGCGCAGCCCGGGTTATCGCCTCCATATTCTGACGATAACCGGTACGAAAATTCACCTGCGTAAGCATCAGTACTGCAATGTCTTCATGCAAGGCATCAGCAATATTCTGCTCGTCAATAAATGTCAGCTCATGGCTGTCACCAAGTAAGGAAATCAGGCCTTCCGCCATGTAGATATCGGTAGGAAAATTATCCTTTGTCGTAGCAATAACTTGTCGTTCCGGGCGCATTTTTAACGCCGCACTCAACACTTTAAAGAGGTTGACGGAAATGGAATCACAGCAAACCACCTGTCCCTGTGCTGCGCCCACCAACGCCCCGATCCTGTCGCCTACCCGCTGCGGAAGTCCAATCCAGTTATGTTGATTCCATGAAGTTATCAGCCCGTTTCCCCATTGCTCCCGCACCACCGATTCTGCCCGCTGCTGCGCGGCCAGGGGCATCGCACCCAGTGAATTACCATCAAGATAAATGACATTCTCCGGCAGTACGAATAACGCTTTTTTGTCACCTAACGGATCCTGCTTATCAAGCGTAAGAGCATGTTGCTTTATTTGCATAACTACGGCTTAACCTGTTTTAAAAATTCATTAAACGCTATCGAACCGGGATATAACCAGTCAAAATGACCTGCGCCCTCGATCACTACCTGCTCGCTTTGCTCCAGAGAGGCGTGGGAGACAGGCACGATGGCATCTGCGGTTCCCTGCATTAACACCACCTTCCCTGCCATCCGGTTTATAACAGGCTGTGCCTCCCGGTACGCTTCAGGTATTTCTGAAGGGTGTCCCCCCATAAACGCAGGCGTTGCCTGCTGACAACTGTTTGTCCCCTGAGCATAGCCAGCGATGTCAGTGATGGCGGCAAGGCCGATAATGTTATCTGCTTCGAGTTTTGCTGATTCACTGGCTAACAATGCCAGATGCCCCCCTGCAGAGTGTCCGGCCACCACCAGGTATTTCGGAAAAGTAGTTGCAGTGAAGTGCGCATGGAGTTTATTCAGCGCCGCGATAATATCATCACGTGAGCCAGGCCAGCCACCGCCTTCGTCTCCGGTTCGCCGGTACTCCACGCCAAACACGGTCATTCCTGCTTTCGCAAGGTGAGTCATCCACCCTTCGCTGTGACTGATATCATAGGCATTTAACCAGCAGCCACCGTGTACAAACACTACCGCAGTGTGCATTTCACTTATCTCACCATACTGATAAATCACCTGTAACGGGTCGTCACCGTAGTGTATGGACGCATCCGCGCCGCTGACGGGAAGCTCGAGCAAGGCGCGGTACGGCACATTGAGCTGTATAGCGTCTTCACTGCGTACCGGTAAGGATACAACCGTGAGTAAAATACTCAGTATTACCAGGAATAGGCTCCCGTTACTTACCCGCATTGATACTTCACTCCAAAAAAATATGGCACCCGTTTAGGGTGCCATTGTGCGTAAAAAAGGACGCTATGCCCAGTAGAATTCTGCTTACAACATTTCCACTGCCAGTGCGACCCCTTCACCGCCACCGATGCACAGGGTAGCAATTCCTTTTTTCTTACCTTCGTTTTTAAGGGCATGAAGCAATGTAACCAGAATACGTGCACCAGAGGCTCCAATTGGATGACCAAGTGCACAGGCGCCGCCATGGATGTTTACTTTACTTTCATCAAGACCCAGCTTACGAATAGCCAACATGGTGACCATCGCAAAGGCTTCGTTGATCTCGAAAAGATCGACTTCATCCTTCGACCAGCCTGCTTTCTCCAGGACTTTTTCGACTGCGCCGACCGGAGCGACTGTGAAATCTTCCGGCTTGATAGAATTGGTAGCATGCGCCACAACCTTCGCCAGCGGCGTCATACCTAGAGATGCCGCTTTGGACTCACTCATTACCAGTAACGCTGCTGCGCCATCAGAAATCGAACTGGAGTTTGCCGCTGTGACGGTACCGTCTTTCTTAAACGCCGGACGCAGGCTGGGGATTTTATCCGGGCGGGCAGACCCCGGCCCCTCGTCTGTATCGACAACCACGTCACCTTTACGGCCTGAAATGGTAACAGACACAATTTCATTGCCAAAGGCACCACTATTGATAGCCTCGTTAGCTTTAGACAATGAGCTTAATGCAAACTCATCCATCTGACCTCGCGTGATACCTTCATCATCTGCAGTATCCTGTGCGAAACATCCCATGGCTTTGCCGTCATAAGCGTTTTCAAGACCATCCAGCATCATATGATCGAGCACCTGACCATGACCCATACGATAACCCGTTCGCGCTTTCGGTAACATATATGGCGCGTTGCTCATGCTTTCCATACCACCGGCAACGACAACCTCTGCACTGCCTGCCTTGATAAGATCATGTGCCAGCATGACCGCCTTTAAACCTGAGCCACATACCTTATTGATGGTGGTGACGCCGGCACTCAATGGCAATTCGGCTTTGAGTGATGCCTGACGAGCAGGAGACTGGCCCAGTCCGGCTGGCAATACGCAGCCCATAATCACTTCATCAACGTTTGACACGTCAAATTCTTCACACGCTGCCTTGATGGCAACCGCCCCTAACTCTGTCGCGGGAACCGCCGACAAACTGCCGTTGAATCCGCCCATGGGGGTGCGCTTTGCCGCTACTATTACTACCGATTCGTTACTCATAATGTGTAAGCCTCTGTTCACTGTATTCTCGGGATACCGCTGTTCTTAGCGTACTGCGCGTATACAAAATTAAACACAATACTTTGGTGGTAAGTGCATCATTCCGCTGTCATGGATTGACGTTAGCAAAATGTTACTTTACCTTTACGTAAATTGTAATTAACGTTAACGTAAACCTGAAGACATTGCGTGTCAACGCTTCTCTGGTTTTTAGCCAGCAAGCGCACGTAAACCGGGTAACGACTGGGTGTACATCACAAGGTATGTGAAATGACCGACCATAACAATGAATCAACCTATACCATCGGCGAACTGGCCCGTGAGTTTGATATCACGCCGCGCTCCATTCGTTTTTACGAGGAGCAGGGACTGATGAGTCCCAAACGAACTGGCCAGAACCGAATTTACTGTAACAAAGACCGGGTAAGGTTAAAGCTTATTTTACGTGGTAAGAGGTTGGGCTTCTCGCTGGCAGAAGTGAAAACCCTGTTTGAACTGTATGACACCCACAACAATTCCGCCGCCCAGCTTGAAACGATGCTGGAACTTACCGAACAAAAACGGGCCGTACTGCATCAACAACTCGAAGACATCCAGATGCTAATGAACGAGTTAGATGAAGTGGAAGCCCGTTGCCGCGAAGAACTGGCAGAGATCAAAAAAGGAAAACTTGCATGAATACTCCCTACCCTACACTGAACTTCGGCCTTGGCGAAGATATCGATATGCTGCGCGATCACGTGTATCAATTCGCGCAAAATGAAATTGCACCGCTGGCTGAAAAGGCTGACGAAGCTAACAATTTCCCCAATGAGCTATGGCCAAAACTTGGCGAAATGGGGCTGCTTGGTGTCACCGTATCAGAACAGTATGGCGGCTCAGATATGGGCTATCTGGCACATACTGTGGCTATGGAAGAAGTCAGTCGCGCCTCTGCCGGTATCGGTCTTAGCTATGGTGCGCACTCGAACTTGTGCGTAAATCAAATTTACCGCAACGGTACTGAAGCCCAGCGGGAAAAATACCTGCCAAAACTGGTATCCGGTGAGCATATCGGTGCACTGGCGATGAGTGAGCCAAATGCAGGCTCTGACGTTGTCAGTATGAAATTGAAAGCCGAAAAGCGTGGTGACAAGTACATTCTTAATGGCAACAAGATGTGGATCACTAACGGTCCTGATGCGCATACGTTCGTTATTTATGCAAAAACCGACGTTGCAGCCGGCCCTAAAGGGATTACGGCATTTATCGTAGAACGTGATTATCCGGGTTTCAGCCGCGCACAGAAGCTCGACAAGTTAGGCATGCGTTCATCCAATACCTGTGAACTGGTTTTCGAAGACTGTGAAGTGCCTGAAGAAAACATACTTGGCGGTGTCGGAGCCGGTGTCAGAGTACTGATGAGTGGCCTCGATTATGAGCGCCTGGTGTTGTCAGGTGGTCCACTGGGAATTATGCAAGCCTGCATGGATGTGGTAGTGCCTTACATTCATGATCGCGAGCAGTTTGGTCAGTCTATTGGTCAGTTCCAGCTGGTTCAGGGTAAAGTGGCCGACATGTACACGCAGATGAACGCCGCTCGCGCCTACGTCTATGCCGTAGCGAAGTCCTGCGACCGCGGGGAAACCACGCGTAAAGATGCCGCTGGCGCTATTCTATATTCTGCCGAACTGGCCACTAAGATGGCGCTGGATGCCATTCAGCTATTAGGCGGTAATGGCTATATCAACGAATACCCGACCGGTCGCCTCTTACGAGATGCCAAACTGTATGAAATTGGCGCAGGTACGTCTGAAATTCGCCGCATGCTGATCGGACGCGAGCTTTTCAAAGAATCTGAATAACGGTGACATGTTAATACTCAGGGTGCCGCGCGGGTTGTTAACCGGCGTGGCATTTTTTCAGGATACACAGGAGGGTGTATGCCCGTCTTACGTACGCAAATAAACAGTAAATCCGAGGCGTTTGCTGAAAACGCCGCGCATATGCAGGCACAGGTCGATGACCTGTTCGATAAAATTGCGAAGATAAAATTAGGGGGTGGCGAAAAGGCCGCAGCCCGTCACGAATCCCGCGGTAAACTGCTCCCCAGAGACAGGGTAAACGCATTATTGGATGATGGCTCTCCCTTTTTGGAAATTGGTCAGCTTGCGGGCTGGGAAGTCTATGATGACTACGTACCTGCCGCCGGCGTGATTGCCGGTATTGGTCGCGTATGCGGTGTCGAATGCATGATTGTGGCGAATGACGCCACGGTCAAAGGTGGCACCTATTATCCGCTGACAGTAAAAAAACATCTGCGTGCGCAAACCATTGCAGATGAAAACAATCTACCCTGTATTTATCTGGTCGACTCAGGCGGCGCGAACCTGCCCCGGCAGGATGAAGTGTTTCCGGACAAAGACCATTTTGGCCGCATTTTCTTTAATCAGGCCAATATGTCTGCCAAAAACATCCCACAAATTGCTGTCGTTATGGGCTCCTGTACCGCCGGTGGCGCATACGTGCCAGCCATGGCTGACGAAAGCATCATTGTTAAAGAGCAAGGTACCATTTTCTTAGGCGGCCCACCGCTGGTGAAAGCCGCTACGGGTGAGGTGGTTTCGGCAGAAGAGCTTGGCGGCGGGGATGTGCATACGCGCACATCTGGCGTGGCCGACCAGTTAGCGAATAACGATCATCATGCGCTGAAACTGGCCCGTGACGCGGTGTCACGTCTGAACCGAACCAAGCAGGTCGAATTAGATGTACGACCGGTGACAGAGCCGCTATACGATGCCAGAGAGATATACGGCATCGTGCCTAAAGACACCCGCAAAACGTTTGACGTTCGCGAAATTATCGCACGTGTAGTAGACGGTTCAGAGTTTGACGAATTTAAACCGCTTTACGGGACCACGCTGGTATGCGGCTTTGCCCGCATCTTCGGCTATCCGGTAGGCATTGTCGCCAATAACGGCATTTTGTTTGGCGAAAGTGCCCTGAAAGGTGCGCATTTCGTCGAGCTTTGTGCAATGCGCAAAATTCCCTTGGTGTTTCTGCAAAATATTACCGGATTTATGGTGGGTAAACAGTATGAAGCTGGCGGTATCGCCAAACACGGCGCCAAGATGGTTACGGCAGTTGCCTGCGCTCAGGTTCCCAAGCTGACCGTGCTTATTGGCGGTAGCTTTGGTGCCGGTAACTATGGCATGTGTGGACGCGCGTACGATCCCCGATTCCTGTTTATGTGGCCAAACGCGCGTATTTCTGTCATGGGCGGGGAGCAGGCTGCTGGCGTTCTGGCCCAGGTGAAACGCGACCAGAAAGATCGTGCAGGCGAAAGCTGGAGTGAAGAGGAAGAAGCGAACTTTAAGCAACCTATCGTAGATACTTACGAGAGCCAGGGACACCCTTATTACGCATCTGCCCGCCTGTGGGACGACGGTGTGATTGATCCCGCTGACACACGAATGGTGCTTGGCCTTTCACTTTCAGCCGCACTGAACAAACCGATTGAAGATACCCGTTTCGGTATCTTCCGCATGTAAGGACAGGACAGAGATTATGACTACCGACAATCAAGCGATTCATTATCAGGTTGACGAGCGAGGCGTTGCCTACGTCACGCTGACCCGTCCCGAAAAACATAACGCCTTCGATGATGAAATGATCGCAGGCCTTACCCGCTACTTCAGGAAAGCCGGTGACGACAATAATGTGCGTGTACTGGTACTGCAAGCTGAAGGAAAGAGCTTCAGTGCAGGGGGCGATCTACGCTGGATGCAGCGCATGGCAGAGTATTCTTATGAAGAAAATCACGCTGATGCCATGGGACTCGCGACGATGTTACATACCCTGAACACACTACCCAAACCCACGATCGCAAGGGTACAGGGCGCCGCATTTGGCGGTGCAGTAGGGTTAATTGCCTGCTGTGATATGGCCGTCGGCAGCAAACTCAGTAAATTCTGTTTAAGTGAGGTCAAAATCGGGCTTATTCCTGCCACAATCAGCCCGTACGTTATTGAGGCTATGGGGCCGCGTGTCTGCCGCCGCTATTTCCAGACTGCAGAGGTGTTTTCGGCGCGCCGTGCACGCCGCCTGGGTCTGCTTAGCGAGACTGTGACCGAAGAAGAGCTGGACTCGACGGTAAATGATCTGATTAGTCAGCTTCTGACCAACGGCCCGGTTGCCGTTGGTCAGGCAAAAGCCTTAATTCGTGATGTTGCCTACCGGCCGGTTGATGACTCGCTGATGCAGGAAACCAGCAAGATGATTGCCAACATCCGGGTCTCTGAGGAAGGCCAGGAAGGCTTACACGCGTTTTTAGAAAAACGTCCGGCAAAGTGGCAGGAGTAATACGATGATACGTAAAATTTTAATCGCGAATCGGGGTGAGATTGCCTGCCGTGTTATCAAAACAGCACGTCGCCTCGGCATTGCCACCGTAGCCGTATACTCTGATGCAGATGCGAATGCGCTGCACGTGAAGATGGCTGATGAATCTATTCATGTCGGCGCTGCCCCATCAAAAGACAGCTACCTGGTAGCCTCGCGCATTATTGATGCGGCCAAAAAGCTTGGCGTCGATGCTATCCATCCCGGATACGGCTTTCTTTCTGAAAATGCGGCATTTGCCAATGCCTGCTCAGATAACGACATCATTTTTATCGGCCCACCGGCCTCTGCTATTGAAGCGATGGGCTCGAAGTCTGCCGCAAAAAATATCATGGAAGATGCAGGCGTTCCGCTGGTGCCCGGCTACCATGGTAAAGATCAGGCTCGCGAAACATTAAAGCAGGCCGCTGATGATATGGGCTACCCGGTATTGCTGAAGGCCGCTGCCGGTGGTGGCGGTAAGGGCATGCGCCAGGTATGGAGCGACAGTGAATTTAACGATGCGCTGGATGCTGCGAAACGTGAAGCCATGGCCAGCTTTGGCGATGACATCATGCTGGTTGAGAAGTACCTGACCCAGCCTCGTCACGTCGAAATTCAGGTGTTCTGTGATACTGAAGGCAACGGCGTCTATCTGTTTGAACGTGACTGTTCAGTGCAGCGCCGCCATCAGAAAGTCATTGAAGAGGCCCCTGCTCCGGGCATGACCGACTCACTTCGTGCCACCATGGGTGAAGCTGCGATAAAAGCAGCCCAGGCGATTGATTATGTCGGCGCGGGTACGGTTGAGTTCCTGCTTGATGCTGATGGTTCGTTTTACTTTATGGAAATGAATACCCGTCTGCAGGTTGAGCACCCGGTGACAGAAATGATCACTGGCGAAGATTTGGTGGAGTGGCAAATTCGTATTGCTGAAGGTAATGCCCTTCCCAAAGCGCAGCAGGATTTAACCATCAATGGCCATGCCTTTGAAGCACGCATTTATGCAGAAGATCCTGATAATGACTTTCTCCCCGCTACGGGCACACTGACGCTGTTGCAACCGCCACAGGAAGACAGCCATGTCCGTGTCGATACCGGAGTGGTTGAAGGTGATGAAGTGTCTGTCTACTACGACCCGATGATCGCAAAGCTGGTTGTGTGGAGTGAGAACCGTGATATTGCGCTGGAAAGAATGCTAAAGGCTCTGCGTGAATACCATATAAATGGTGTGACCACGAACATTGAGTTCCTGTATAACGTCGCTGCCAACAAGGCATTCCGCGACGCAGATCTCACCACAACCTTTATCGAAAAACATCAGGATGCGCTTTTCTGCGCCAAAGGCGATTTGAACATAGACCGCTTACCGGTAATGTCGTTGCTGGTGTTATTGTCTAAACAACAAGACGTGACCGTATCTTCCGGCGATACCACTTCTCCCTGGGCACAGCCAACGGCCTGGCGTGCCAACGAGGCACACACTCAATCTCTTAATTTGACGTACGGCGATAAAGATTTCAGTGTTGTTATCGAGACGCAGGCTGCAGGTCAAAGCGGCGCGCCACAGTGGAAAGTCAGCAGTGGCGATCACACCTGGACTGTGGCCGGCGAGTTGCAGGGTAACACGCTACATGCCTATATCGACGGACACCGGCAACGTTTCGCATGGTCCCGGGAAGGCACTCAGTTTGTGCTGTTTGCTGCCGACGCCGCTTATCACTTTATTCATCAGTTACCCGATTACGGCGACGAAGCAGCCGATGCGGGTGTTGGCGAATTTACTGCACCTATGAATGGGACCATTGTCGACTTGCTCGTAGAACCGGGTGTGAGTGTGGAAAAAGGCACTACCTTGCTAGTAATGGAGGCTATGAAGATGGAACACGGCATCAAAGCCCATAAAGCCGGTAAAGTGACTGAATTTTACTTCAAACCGGGCGAACTGGTAGATGGAGGCGCTACCCTGCTGGCGTTTGATGAAGATGAGTAATTCGTATCCAGACAAAGTCAGCCTTGTTGAGGTAGGCCCTCGCGATGGCTTACAAAACGAAAAAACGCAAGTGAGCACGGCGCATAAAATTGCGTTAGTAAACCTGTTGGCAGAAGCCGGACTGACCCGCATCGAAACCGGCAGTTTTGTATCACCGAAATGGGTGCCGCAGATGGCTGACTCAGCTGATGTTTTTGCCGGTATCACCCGCAAGTCAGGGGCGGTGTACTCAGCGTTGACGCCAAACATGAAAGGGTTTGAAAACGCTGTAGCAGCCGGTGCTGACGAAGTGGCAGTGTTTGGGGCGGCATCAGAATCGTTCTCACAAAAGAACATAAACTGCTCGATTGATGAAAGCCTCGCTCGCTTTACACCAATAATGGAGGCAGCCAAAGCGCAGAACCTGAAAGTCCGTGGCTATGTATCCTGTGTGCTTGGCTGTCCATACGAGGGTGAAATTGCCCCGCAGGCTGTCGCAGAAGTCACGCGTACTTTGCTGGATATGGGCTGCTATGAGGTATCGTTGGGCGATACTATCGGCACCGGAACGCCGGTAAAAACGGCGGCGATGCTTGACGCTGTGCTCAATGTTGCCCCGGCGTCAGCCCTGGCTGCACATTTCCACGATACCTACGGCCAGGCACTGGCGAACCTGTTGGTAGCGCTTGAGTATGGTATCAGCACCATAGACAGTGCGGTTGCCGGACTCGGCGGTTGTCCATATGCCCAGGGAGCGAGCGGAAACGTTGCTACTGAGGATGTGCTGTATATGCTGAACGGTATGGGCATCAACACCGGCGTTTCTATGGATATCCTGCTTGAAGCCACCCGCCATATCAGTGGTGTGATCCAGCGTCCCCCGGTATCTAAGGTGGCGACTGCTATGGGTGTTAAATAACCTATAACCGCGTGTGGCCGGCAACGGTCGCACTCTGTGCGTTTCAGTGTAGAGCCTTAGTGACTGCGTGCCCGATATCAGGCACAGGTCAGCTACCCGCCTGACAATAAACAAGCTCAGCAACAATTGCTGAGCTTTTTTGTTTTCGTTGTCTCATCCTGAACAACGCCGACACTTCCCGGAGAAAAATTCTGACACCGAGAAAGCGCGACACTGAGCTTACCGCATGATAACCGCTGTATTCGCACCTCAAGGCGCTAGTTATTATCCTGTTTTTCGCCGGGCAAAATAAAGCTGAGAGCGATACCCAGCGCCAGAAACGCGGTCATGATGTAGACAACTGAAAATGAGATAAATGGCTCGAGCGCTGCGTACATAGCGCCAAAGCCCAACAGAATGATACCTATCGCGGTATTACTAAAGGCGACCAGTTCAGTACGGTCCTGCCCTGACTTTACGTCAAGACTGTAAGTTTTGCGCCCCGTTCGAACGCCAGCGTGGGCAATAGAGAGCACAAAAAATAACGCCGCTGATAACCATAACGATCTTGCGTCCATCAACAATAATCCAACACAGGCGAGAATGGCCAGCGTCCCCGCCAGTTGCAAGGTCAGTCTTGCACTCTTGTCTGACACCGCTCCCCAGAAAAAAGACGACAGCATTGTCGCTGCAGCCTGCGCCGCAAGGTAGAGCGGCAACAACGCTTGCGCACCGTAATCACTTTCAAGCATAAAATACGGTGCCACTAGCGCAGAATGCACAAACAATCCCCGTACCAGCACGAAACGATACACCACGCTGTCGAATTGCCAGAATCGCGTCTTATCCTTGTCTGCTGATGATTGTTCAATATCAACGTAGGTTTTCACCGGCAGAATAATCAGAAATGTCGTGATAAATGACAGCGCAGCGAGTCCGAGTAGTCCTATTGCTATGCTGTCTCCAAGGCGGTCCTGGAAATAAACCAACGGCACGGCCACCAGCAGGGTCACGATCCCTGAGGCGGTAGAGGCAATGCCAATGAGTTTGCCCCGTTCTCCTTTAGGCGCAATATCCGCTTCAATATCTTTAAAAGTTAACGAACAGGCAGAGCGGCCCAGACTCAGTGCAGCCAATGCGCCCAGTACAACCCAGCCTGCAGTCGCACTGGTTAGCAGCAAGAATGCCGCCACCATGGTGCAAACCGACGAGATTTGTACGGCCATGCCGATACGCCAGACGTGATGACGCGCTGAATAGTGTCGTAAAATGACGCCAATGCCAGCTTGCGGTAACAGTGCACCAGACTCTCTGATGGGGACCAGCCAGCCTACCATCCAACTAGGCGCACCAAGGGTGATTAGTAATGCCGGTAATGTCGTTTTGGGCGAAACCAATAAGTCAGCCAGCTTATTAAACGCCAGCCCTACTACCAGTTTAACCTTATTGCTGATCGCCACGTAGTACTCCTCTTACAGCTGCTGCCATACCGCGTTTATTCGAAATGAGGTGAACCCCGTGCAGGATATATTATTCATGTTACATCCATGACAGGGTTATCAATTGATTGGTCAGGTTTTCGCAACCAGATACGTTACGCTGTATTTTATCTGAGAGATCAGATGGTTCGACGGTTTCTCCTCTCCTTGCCAGGCTTTTGCGGCAACAGCGTTGAGATATTTCTTCTCGTTGATAAAAAAGCGTATTTCATGAATACGCTTTTTCTCCTGATAGCGTCAGACAACTCACAACGCCCAAAAAGACAGTGATGGAAAGGTCTAGCCCTGGTTCTCAACTACCGTTTTCAGGTTTTCCAGTCCCGTTTCGAAATCAGAGCCAATCATGTCGTCAAGCATCAGCACAAAGTAACGATCTACAGGATTATTCCCCACCTCGCCTTCATCGCTCCAGGTAACGCGGGTGCCATCATCTGTTGGCTCAAACGTCACGCGTCCCACCGATCCCATATCAAACTCAGGAAAATACAGGCTATATTCAACTTTGCGGTTGTGCTCCAACTGAATTATTTCCATTTCTCCGTCGCCCTGGGTTTCGCTCGTCCATTTCGAACGCATGCCAATTGCGCGGTCAGGACCGCCATAGGAAATCTGCATTTGTGGATCACGCTGGAACCACACGCCCCATTGCGGCCAGGCTTTCAGATCGACCACATAATCATAAATAGTATTGGGCGATGCCTCAATAACAATACTACGTTCAACTTTATAGTGACTGGGTAGCATAAAACCGACTACCGCGGCAGCAGCAACAATAATCAAAATTCCATAGATTAATTTTTTCAGCATCGACATGCCTTTCTCCGTAGTAAGGTAACTGCACCGACCAGATTATAACAAAAGATTAACAATTAGCAGTGCGAGATTAAAAATCTCCGGTAAGATGCTGTAACACAAACCTTCGCGCTTCCTGTGCTTCCACGGATGACACCCAGCTCACACTGCAGCCAGCAGGATCACGATAGATGCGTCCTGCCTGCGGTGCAGAGGTAGAAACCGACAATGTCCCCTGCTCTCGCACATAGGTGTCTATGGGCAGCCCTAATACACTGGTAGAAAGGATATCCCACATATAATAAGTAAACTCATAGGTGGGGATGGCTGTCACCGTGGCAGCCCAAAACTGCCCCGCGAGATCAGATACCGGCGTGTTGCATGTCGCCAGCTCTCGCAAAAAATCACGATCCACAGGCAAGGCGTTGGTGGCGTCCAGCGGTACCAGGCACAATGACAGTCCACTCGCTACCAACCACGCTGTGGCCGCAGGATCCCAGTAGGCGTTCCACTCAGCGCTGCCATCATGATCATGCATGGCCACATTTCCTTTCACATCAATGGCACCGCCCATCCACACGACTTCTTCTACCTTTTCGCAAAGTACCGGGTGGTCTTGTAACGCCCACATCAGATTGGTTGCCGGACCGGTCATAAGCACGGTCAGGGGGGTATCACTGTGTTGCAGGGTTTCGCGAATAAACTGATGCGCCGGAACATCAGCGTGATGAGACGACGCTTCCTGTACGCGCAACATAGCAGGCAAAGAATGACAAATTCGTGGCTGCGCTCGCCAGTCTGGGGGAAACGGATTGGGTCCTGTCTTATTTCCGACATGAACCGGGATATCACTTTTTCCGCACAACGAGAGAATTTTCAGCGTCGATATCAGTGCATCACCCGGGTAGCAGTCTGCAGGCGTTATACTTACTCCGACCAGATCTATGTTCGGCATTCGCAATAACAATAAAAGCGATAACAAATCATCAATGCCGCCGTCATGATCAAAAATTACCCGGCGTCTGGTTTCTGAATCAGCCATACTTACTCCTGTACACACCAATCGTGAACATCAGCGGCTGACGCACTGACACACTGACACACTGACACACTTTCATGGCATATTATTTTTTCTTGTGTAATATGGATTTAAGGTTAACACGGACAAATGATGTCGTCGCCTCTACAACCGGACACCGTAGTTTGCGATGCCAGGGAAGGTGCGAATAAGTCTATGGACTCTCAGGCTTACAGCCAAGTGGCTAGTCGAGACGGCCTTTTGCAGGCCTAACGGGTTAAGCCAAAAAAGGCTAACAAAGAATAGGCGCTTGGCTGTAAGCCCCGTAGGGCGAGCCCTGAAGTACGCATTTGCTGCGTTAGGTTTCTCGCCAAGGGCTAAGGCCATTGCCTTCGAACCCTGCCTTGCAACTACGCACTTCAGGACTCGCTGAGTGACTATAGACTTAATCGCACCTTCCCCAGGTCCGGGGCTTCTGTTTTCATAACAGACCCTCTCGATAACGGCGAAATGCGCCAAATAAACACTATGACACAGTGGTATCGTGTCCAGATCGATGGAGATTAAGAGATGGCAGATCACAGTTCACGCTATATCAGTAACCTGACCCGGGATACCTACGCGCTTATTCTTGCGGGTGGTAAAGGATCCAGGTTGCATGAACTGACCAACTGGCGGGCGAAACCGGCACTGTATTTTGGCGGTAAGTTCCGGATTATCGATTTCCCTCTGTCGAACTGTGTTAACTCAGGTATTCGCCGCATCGGGGTCGTCACTCAATATAAATCACACTCGCTGATCCGCCACCTGGTGCGCGGCTGGGGACACTTTAAAAAAGAGCTGGGAGAGTCAGTAGAAATTTTACCGGCATCACAACGATTCTCTGATAGCTGGTATGAAGGCACGGCTGACGCTGTCTTCCAGAATATCGACATTATCCGCGATGAATTGCCAAAGTACGTCATGATCCTCTCGGGCGACCATATCTACCGTATGGATTATGGACACATGCTGGCGCGTCATAAAGAAAGCGGCGCCAAAATGACCGTCTCCTGTATGTCAGTGCCGATAGAGGAAGCAGCGGGTGCATTTGGTGTCATGTCGGTAGACGAGGATTACCGCATTCTGGGCTTTGAGGAAAAACCTGCCTCACCCACTCCGCTACCCAATGATCCTACCCGTTGTCTGGCCTCTATGGGGAATTACGTTTTTGACACTGAATTTTTGTTCGAGCAACTGCGCCGGGATGCAGAAACATCGGGTTCTCAAAGAGACTTCGGAAAAGACATCATCCCTTCTATCATTAAAGATCATATCGTTTGCGCCTATCCCTTTGAAGGCGGCCACGACGGCAACGCGTACTGGCGTGATGTAGGAACGATTGATTCGTTCTGGGAAGCTAACATGGAAATGGTAGCGCCAGTCCCACAACTCAATCTGTACGATCAGAAGTGGCCCATCTGGACTTATCAGGAGCAATTACCACCCGCTAAATTTGTCTGGGAAGATAATGATCGCCGTGGTGAAGCCATAAACTCAGTGGTATCAGGCGGCTGTATCATTTCCGGATCTACACTACGCAGAAGTTTGTGCTTCTCGAATGTTCGTGTGCACTCATACGGTCTTATTGAAGAAGCGGTGATGTTGCCTGACGTCGAAGTGATGCGGCACTGCAAACTGAAAAAAGTCATTATCGACCGTGGTTGCGTCATCCCTGAGGGCACGGTAATCGGCTACAATCATGACGAGGATCGCGCTCGTGGGTTCCGGGTATCTGATAAAGGCGTCGTACTGGTTACCCGGGAAATGCTCGGCCAGCCCGTTGGCGGGCTTCAGGCTCCCTGAGCCGCTTCCCATTGGGAAATTGTGGCGGTAATATAATCCGCCACAGTCTCAGGCCGCTCCAGCACAAACATATGCCCTCCCGGTAAGACATCGTGGCGCAGATTATTCCCTTTGATAAACGGATTTCGTCTTTGTTCTGTGCACACCGTGGTGTCTTTGGCTGTCACCAGTACGGCCGGGCACGTTAACTTGCCATAGTATCGGTGCAAATTATGCGGGACGTTTCGAAACAGCTCCGCTTCGACATCGGCTTTGAATGTCAGGTGCCAGTGATCACCTTGCAGACGCGTAACCGCATGGACATAATCTTCAACGCAACGTTTGTCCATGTTTTTAAACAGTCCTTTCCCTTTAAAATACGCCACGAGATCCGTACTTCTCGGCCAGCTCGTTCGCCTTGAGGCTGCCAGTCGCGCGGGCGTGAGCTTATCTATGTAAGGGGTGTGTTTGGCTAACCGGAAAAAGAGACTGGCTACCCCGGTCACCAAAGGCGGATCGAACATGATCAGGCCCTTGAAAAGTGAAGGTGCTTCGCACGCCGCCATGTAAGAAATGACAGCACCAAAAGAATGTCCGACAGCATACACAGGCTGCGAGTCCGGACGATTGGCTTTAACGTGCGCAATTAACTCATCCACCTGATTCCGCCAATTGGCGCTAACCGGATACTGAGTCGCATGACCGAACTTAGACACGCTCAAGCGCTGCCAGTGTGAAGGCAACGCATTGAAAAGCGTGGTGTAACTTTCAGCCGGGAAACCATTGGCATGGCCGAAGTGGTAGGTTACCGGAGTCGGTGTGGAAGCGGTTTGCTCAATGCCGTCACCGGCATCCTTTTTTACATCATACTGCTTATCCACACTGACTCCTGATAGTTATGAATTACTGGCCGCGGGCCTCTGCGGCATCCCAGTCTTCCACGATTCTGGTACTGGTCCAGAAGAATACCAGAATGGCAATGGTATACGGAACAATAAGGTATAACAGTGCCTGTCTGAGCGCTTCTGTTTCACCCAACGTGGGTACCAGCGCCTGACTGATGATTCCAGTAATGGTTGGTCCGCCACCCAGCGCGATGATGTTAAGCACAAAGAAGAATAGCGCCGTAGACATCGCCCTTACATTTACCGGAGCCAGTGTTTGTGCCATGGCAAAACAGGGGCCGAAATAAAATCCGGTGGTAAACAGTAAAATAGTCAACAACGCGACTGAGGTCCATAAGTCCTGTGACTGGAGCGCAAAATAGAACGCTGGCACGCCGATAATCAAAGTAATAGCGGGTAACAATGCATAGGCTTTCTTATTGGTTTTACCCCACCTGTCGGCAATAACGCCACCCAGCCATACACCACCCGCGTAAGCTGTACCGTTCGTAATACCAAACACTACCAACAGCAGGGTAATATCCAGCCCCGCGAACGCTCGAACATAGTAGTCAATGATCCAGGTTGAAATCGCGTAGTTACCAAAAGAAGCAAAGGAGATACCTAACGCCATTCCCCACCAGGTTGGCACACTTAACAAGGCTTTTACCGACGTCCAGACGGTAGGCCCTTTGGTTCCCTCTGCCGGTGGTTTCGCTGCACTTCTGGCTGGCTCTTTTACTGTGAATTTCAGCAACAGCGCAAGCGCAATGCCTGGTAAGCCTACGCTAATCATCACAGTTCGCCAGTCTGCCTTTCCACCCTGTAGAAAAAACGCAGAGGCGAAAAATGCCAGCATGATCCCAAAGGGAATTCCCAGCGAGTAAATAGCCAGCGCCCCCGCCCGTTTTTCTTTTGGAAACAGATCGGAAATAATACTGTGTGCTGGCGGACTGCCGCCCGCCTCACCAATACCTACCCCGATTCGCGCCACGGCCAGCTGAAAGTAATTTGCAGCAAACCCTGACGCCGCAGTAAAGCCGCTCCACATGGTCAGGGAAATTGCGATAATGTTTACCCGGTTGTAACGGTCTGCCAGCCAGGCAATCGGGATCCCGACAATGGTATACAGCAAGGCGAAGTAAATACCTTTCAACCAGCCTAACTGGGCGTCATCAAGCCCGAGGTCCGCTTTAATAAACGGGGAGAGAATGCCGACAATCTGCCGGTCTATAAAATTAAACGCATAAACCAGTGTCAGAATGAAAAGCACGTAATTACGATATGCTTTAGACCCCGACTCCGTTTTTGAGGCTGTAGCCACGCCTGATTGAGACATAATTCACCTGACTTCCTGATAGTTTGTCCCAGTCTACGTCAGACGCTCGCGCTTACCACTAAATGTTAGTTATTTGTTAACATAAGCAGATGTATTAGCATTCGATTTGGCGACGATGTAAGTATAGGTTAGGATGACGTCATTGAACTGATCAGACCAGAATATTATGCATGTAGACGAGTTATTATCCCTGCCCACACCTGTTCAGGAGAGTGAGTCAAAGTGGGTATTTAAAGAGCGAGTGATCCCCGACACCTGGGCGCAGGGCCGCACTGCATTTGGCGGTGTTTCAGCCGGTATGGTGTACAAAGCTATTGTCCGTCAGGTACACGATGCCCGGTTACTGCGGTCGTTTACCACCAACTTTGTGGGCCCTCTGGCACTCGATACACCGTTTACCATTGAGGTAACCCGCTTACGAGAAGGGAGTAACGTATCTCAGTTTTCCGGACAAATTGTTCAGAATGGAAAAATCTGCGTGTTTTGTCAGGCCTGTTTTGGTAAAGCAAGAAAGTCCGGAATTAAGGTTGAGTGCAGCGAGCGTCACGGTATGGAGATCCCTAAGAAAGGCAAATTTATTCCGCAAATCCCTAAGGTGACACCACGCTTCGTACGAAACTTTGACCTGTCTATTGATAAAGGCGGACTGCCCTTTAGCTGGAAAAAAGACAGCGTCTATCATGGATTCATGCGTTTCAAGCAACCCCCTGAACGCATTACCGATGCCCATGTCATTACACTTATTGATGCCTGGCCCCCTACTCTGCTACAGATGATGAAGTTTCCGGCGCCGGCCAGCACGGTAAGCTGGAATATTGAGTTTATCCATCCTCATCATGAAGTCAGCGGAACAGACTGGTTTGCCTACCAGTGTCATACCCGTCAAGCTGCGGACGGCTATGGCCATACCGAAGCAACAATCTGGAACGCGCACGGCGACGTGATTGCGCTAAGCAGACAGACCGTCGCCGTGTTTGATTAACGAGAATATGAATTTTCCACGCGGTAAGGCGCAGTAAAGGGAATATTCGTTTTAGTACGTATTTCCCTTTACTCTGCGTTTTTTGATAAGACGACACAAACTGTAGAGAGCCCCAACAAACGTCTCAGTAGAGCATAAATGCACTTGGGTTAAACAGTGAAATTACACTGATACACTGAAGATTAGTGATATCAAGCGCGTCTTCCAGGTCTTCGCGCTCCAGTTCAAGTATTTCATGCTGATGTGGTTTGAGGTTGTTATAACTGGGGTATATTTCGGGATTAACATTGTCCAGCGCCAGCACGTAGCAGAGCTGAAGAATTTGCAGATCTTTATTGTGTGCAGGGGTGTCCGTTTCATGTATATGCTGAATTGGCTCGAAAATACAGGCCGGGATACCCCACAGTCGAATCAGTTCCGCCGAGAGCTCGGCGTAATTGAACCCCAGGATGGCTTCCTGTAACTCCTGAGGACTGACTCTGGAATTAAACGCCAGACACCGTTTGGCCTCTTCCGGCATTTGTGCCACCACGACCAATTCACCGATGTTATGAAGCAAACCGGAAACAAATAGCCGTTCGGGCTGTTTCATCCGCTCTTTTTCAGCAAAATATTTAGCCAGTAAGCCACAGGAGACACTTTGCTCCCAAAACTTATCCAGATCTATGGCCTTACCCTCTACGTCTTTGAACGCATGCGTAACACCATAAGCCAGCGCAAGATCGTAAGCAGAACGTGTTCCGATAACCTGCAGGGCTTTCGTGATGGTTTCAATTCTGTTGGGAAAACGATACAGCGCACTGTTAGCAACACGCAACAACTGTGTGGTCAGAGAGGGATCGAAAGCAATAATTTCAGCGATGTCGTCCATGCTTGCGGCATCATCATCCATACACGCTTTCAGGCGGGTAACTGAGTCAGGAAGAACAAATAATTCACTCGCTTTTTCAGCGATATCTTGCACGTTCATATTTTCAGATGCTCCGAAACCTCTAAAAGGATTACGATGCTGTTCCCTGCGCGAATACTAAATCCGTTATTCAGATATAGAACATTATACGCAACCCCGCCATAAAAATCGCACAGGATATCTGTTTTTTTCTGCGGTATACCAGGCGAATCTCCAGAAAACATGTGGCCGGTGCGTGGATTTATGGTGTGCGCGTAGATTTACGGCAGGCTTGTGGGGTTACGGTAAACACAGCAATTTCTGCTATCGTAATTGCCAAGGGGTCGTCACGTTGAACAGCTCCATGCAGGCCAGCCGCAACACGCCCGCCTTCCAGACATGTTCAGGGCAAAGACCTGCTTTCGAATTTGACTAGATGCGGCCCTTCACTTCTCTGACTTTTTCGTACATCACTTGAGCCGGTAACGGCGTATACGATGCCGTGTCATTGTCACGTTCCACCTGCGCTATCAATGCGTTCAGTAATGCGTTAACCGGACACGGCACCGACACTTCTTCGCCAGCCCGGACCAGCGCGCCGTAGAGGTATTCACGTTCAGTTGCTTTGTGGTTGTGAAGATCCCACCACATTGAGGTTTTCACTGTCGGATCAATAGCCAGCATTTGTTTGGCGACGATGTTAAAAACACGGTCTGGCAGCCGCAGTACCCAGGGGATCAGAGAGCCCGGCAGACGCGCTACTTTGGGTAACTGCATGCCTCTCGCCCTCGCGACGGTCAGCAGTTCCGACATCAGCGCGGCAATAACCTTTCGGTAATAGCGGTTTTCCAGCATGGCTTTTACCGGAATATCTGCAAGCGCATTCACGCCGTTACCCAGGTTCAGTTGCAGCTTCGCCCACTGCACCGCTTCGATATTGTCAGACGACGTGGCATGCAGAAGTGGATGCGACAGGATGTTGACGAGAGAGTCAGTCAGCACGTTGTCGGCAGACTGTTCGATAACTAGCGTGCCTTCCGAACCTTTGTGAAGGTGTTGCTCACCTGCTATGACCACATTAAACGGCACCATCGTCCGCAGCACCTGATGACGCGGGAAGTACCGTTTCACCTCAGCATGTGCACTGATGCCATTCTGGCAACAGACAATAACCGTGTCAGAGCCTACCCAGTCAGTCAGCGCTTCACATGCTGATGCTAAAGCCGTACATTTTACCGTCAGCCAGACGACATCTGGCAGTGTATCCATAGAGCCATCAACAACGTGTTGAGCGTCTACGGTACCTTTATTTCCAAGGTAGTCGGTCAATTGCAGCGGTTGAGAGAGACGCTGTTTCCAGACGCCCCTTGCCACATACGCAACACTAGCGCTATTGAGTGTCATGACACTACCAAGGTAGCTACCAATCAGGCCGCTTCCAAATATCAGATGATGCATTCGTCTGGTTTCCTTTTTTCACCAGTATGCCATTAGCGCTAATCTTCTGTCAGCGTTGTCGATAACTCATTCGTTGCGAACATCTGATATCATTTGTTTTTTTGGTTCGGGAGTAAACGTGTTGTCTGGGTTACGTATTGTCATCATCGGTTATGTCTGGCCAGAGCCTGACTCCTCTGCCGCCGGGAAAAATATGCTTACTCTGCTCACCGCAATGCGTGAGCAGAACCACGACATCGTGTTTATGACCGCTGCGGCTGACAGTTCCCACAAAGCCGATCTGGGCGCACTGGGTGTTGCAGTCGAATGTGTGCGGCTAAACTGCGACAGTTTCAATCACAGAATCGCAGAAATACGTCCCGATGTAGTTATTTTTGACCGCTACATGACCGAAGAGCAATTTTCCTGGCGTGTCAGAGAGGTATGTCCGTCAGCCATTCGCATTCTCAACACGGAAGATCTTCATAGTCTCAGACAAGCTCGCTGGGAGGCGGTCCGTAATGGTCTTCCGGTTGACCAGGCGTGTAAAAATACGCTGCTCGCCCAGCGTGAAGTTGCCAGTATCTTGCGAAGCGATGTCACACTGGTGATTTCCTCTGCTGAATATTCCCTGCTGACATCTCACTATCAGGTACCGGCCTCCCAGCTTTTGTACTTCCCGTTGCTTCACGATGTTCAGGAAGCCCATACTCATAGCTCGCTGCCAGATTATGAACAACGGCAAGATTTTGTGTCCATTGGTAATTTTCGGCATGCCCCCAATTGGGATGCCGTACTGCAACTAAAGCAGCATATATGGCCGTTGCTCAGAAAGCGTGTGCCCGGTGCCCGATTGCGTATTTATGGCGCTTATCCGCCGAAGAAAGCCACGCAACTACACAATCCTGCGCAGGGATTCTGTGTTGAGGGTTGGGCTGACGATGCCTGGCAAGTGGTCAGTCACGCCAGGGTATTGCTCGCGCCGCTGCGTTTTGGCGCAGGACTCAAAGGAAAGCTACTCCTGGCGATGGAGGCTGGCTCACCGAGTGTCACCACCGCCATTGGCGCTGAAGGTATTGCAGAGACAGATAAATGGCCCGGGGCCTGCCACGATGACACGGACGCATTTGTTGAGAGTGCGGCAAGCTTGTATGCTGATAAGCCATCGTGGGTAGCCGCACAACAGGCCGGCTTCTCTTGTCTTAGAGCTTTTCATCCGGACAGGCATATCCCGACCTTGCTAGATAGAATTTTGAGTCTGACAGGCGATCCTCAGTCCCACCGGCAGCCGCTTTTCCTGCAACACCTTCTGTGGCATCACACATTAAGCAGTACCCGATATATGTCGCAGTGGATTGCCGCCAAAAATCAGCTGAAAGAGTGAACCAGGCCCGGCCGTTCTGGTTATAAAGGTTACCATTTACTACCGCGCTCCAAGAGGTATTACTGATGAAATGGCAACTGTGTATCGTATTATTGAGCGTGCTATCGTTCTCAGGATATGCGCAACAACGCATTGACCGTATCGCCATCTGCCAGGGCATGGGGGAAGCGGTCAGCCTCATACAGGCAGAACGGGAAGCCGGCGTGGACGATAGCGATAACAAAGGTTTGGCGGTTATCTCACGAATATCAGAACACGCGCGACGGGACCTGCGGCCCGCAATCGATGCGTTCATCAGCCACACTCATACGTTAACAGCAGAATGGACCGGCACGCTCTACACGCACGCCTGCATCATGAATTATGACAGCAATGACGCGACGGTAAGCCTGATGGTGACGTTTATCCCGTTACGATGTGATATTGCATCTGCGGACATTCACTGCGCGCAGGAGGTGTATCAGAATCTGCCAGACGGCGGGATAATCTGATTCCTCAGGGACACGGCTTTCATGACTGCAATGTTGGCAGCCGGTTTATGACCGTTTTCATCCCATTGCCACGGGACTGGCTCAGGTACCTGTTCAGACCACACAGAGTAAGATAGCGGTCAAAATCAAACTTTGCCCGTGCTGAGGGATCCAGTGTATTCGCTTTCTCCAGTATGATACTCAAAACGCCGCGGATAATTTTGCTGGGAGACCAGCCGGCAATGACTTTACGTCCATCCAGCTCAATAACAGCAACCCAGACATCAGACTCGCAGCCGCTGATGTAGGTCTGCGGGTCACGCATCTCTGGCGGCAGTTCAGGCAAAGCTTTGCCCGCCAGCATAATGGCTCTGGTCGCGTTGTCCCAGCCTGATGCAGCGGCTACCCGGGCCGCCAGCGGCAACAAAAGTTGCGCCTCGTCGGTCACCCGCTACTCCTCATCCTGAAGTGACGCCAGCAGCTCTTCGGCGCTGAGAACGGGATCTTCTTTTTCTATCCGGCTTGGGCACAGCACCAGCTCAATCTGATTTTTACCAAGACCGGGTAACCAGTCCTGCACAAACTGTGAAAGTGAAATACTCACAGCCTCGGTGTTTGCCTCAGTTTCTCCATTCCATGCTGAAGCCAAATCGAAATGCGGCCATACCGGCAGCCGTTCACCCTCTTCTCCGGCCATCATGACAAACCCGTCATTGCCTTTAAGCAGCCACACGGCTTGTGCTTTTTCAACGTAGTCCAGAAACAGCGTCTGGCGGTCATCTGCGGATAGTGAGAATACCTGTTTAACAATGGCGGCGGGCAGTTTTTCGGTTACAGTTGCAGGAAACACGTTCAATCCAAAATGCTAATTTTCATTCTGTGAGTATATCAGCTGCGCACTGGGCAGCAAAAAGCCATTTACCATTACGCAGTAGTCAGCATAGGTGGTTTAAAATACTAATCAACAAGACATTTTTAATTTAAATAGCAAGCGCAACCGTGGTAGCCTTTTGCATAATTCACCACTAAAGCGCCAGGCTGGATGCAATCAGAATATTTTATAACGTCGCGTCTTGATGACAACGTGCTGTCACTGGATGAAGATCAGTTCAAAGAGCTGAAACGCGTGCGGAAACGGCTCTCCTCTGCCTACGCCATCACACATAAGTTTCGCTTGGTAAATGCAAATTTACAGATGGTGCTTGACGCCATGTCCCGTCTCGGCCGGCTTTATGTAGACCAGGCCGGATCGGAAGCGCTGGAAACCGCTAAACCTCATCTTAATGCCTGTGTGAATAATTATGTGTTAAGTGCCCGCATTTTTACCAGCCAGTTAAAGCGACATGTTCAGGCCTGCGTGCCACAGGAACGAGATCTCACTGAGGCATTGACGCGGCAAATGGAAAAGGAATACCGGCTTTCTTTTGCGTACCGGTTTGTTGACAGCCTGTACGATTATGTATCGCAATACGGCATCAGCATTCATACGCTAATGCTTGAAAGTCTGGCGGAAGAAGACGAAAACGGTGACATATTTCGCCGGTATTCGCTCAAAGCGCTGGTAGAGAAAGATTATATCGGTGGCCCCGCTGAATTCAGAGTGTCGGTATTTGAAGAAGTTGAAGAGCAAATCAACCTGATTGATGTTCTCTCTGAATTCAATGAATCTGTGAACCGACTTCATGATTACGCGATGGACCTGGTGAAAATTGCGACTGACGAATCAAACCAGTTGATCTCAGAATTTATTAACGTGTTTGTCGCTGAACATGGAAAAGAGCACAACAATCTGTTCGTTGTGCATATGACCAGTGCGCTTAAAAATAAGATTTATGACAAGTTTCCTATTTCGATGTACGCAAACAATCACAACATGGAAAGGGAATATGTATAGGAAGGCCATAAAGAGGTCAGTAAAATGAAACTGTCGCTACCGATAATTTCTGAGTCTGATCCGTTACCGTTTCATTACCGGGACCTCATCAGCATAAACTTTCGTCAGTTTACCATGTGGCTGATGGAAAACCGCATGCCGGATGACAGCTATCACGTGGTGAACGTGACCTTTCCGTGGACGGACTCTGCACGGATATTTAATCAGAAGGATCGTCATAACATGTTGCCTCACGCAGCCAAAAGTATGGTCGCGGATATCAACGATCTGCTGCAAGACTCTGCCTGCGTCGTAATTTGTGCACAGATTTCAAAGTTGTTTTGCGAAATCGCTATTGCGACCCCAGAGTCACATCTGGTGCACACGTTGCTGGAAGAGATGGACTGTCCCAAAGATTTTGCCGTACCGGTATTGAACGACGCTGCACTTACGCCGTCGCAGTTTGTCGCGCAGCATCGCGACTGAGGATGACATCAGAGTTCTGATACGCCTGTCACGCTGACATATTCATGCCTGCACAGGCTCAGAAAAACAGCATGCCACATGCTTACTGTTACTACTTATCAGTGATGCAACCCACGTCTATTCGCGACGCGATGGAATTACGGTAAGCATACCGCAAAGACTCGTTCTCCGGTAAACCCGTAATGTCCTGTTACCCGAAATGCCCGCCCCTGCGCCGTTATGGTATGCAAGGACGGGCTTTACTGACTATTTACCGGCGGGTACTGCCTCAGGCTTGGCGTCGCGAAGCATATTGATAACTTCCATTATTGACATCGGCCTGGCAAACAGAAAGCCTTGCATGTAGTGGCATCCGGCCTGAGTAGCAAAGTCAGACTGCGCTTTGCTTTCAATGCCTTCAAACAGGACCTTCTTACCGAGTTTGCGGCACAGCTGCACAAGCGATTCCGCGATAATATTTTGCTGGCTATTGTGATCCTGACTGGGGGCAAGGCTTTTATCCAGCTTCACCACAGTGGTAAAGGATTGTACCAGCTCGGACACCGACGCATAGCCGGCACCGAAGTCATCAATAGCAATGCCAAAGCCCGCTTCTGATAAGGTCTTCAGTACACTTCGCGTGGTGAAGTCATGCATAGCAGACTCTGTCACTTCCAGTACGATATCATCCGTAGAAACAGAAAAGTCAGCCAGATAATCCAGAAATTCTTTCACCAGTTCAGAAGAGTTAAGCTGCAAAATGGATACATTTACGTGCAGTTTGATATGGCCAAAACCGCTTTCCCGTAGCAGAGAGTGGGCGATACAGACTTCACGCAGCATCTTCAGGCCCAACGCATTGATTAACCCGGTTTCTTCGGCTACCGGAATAAAAGACGCGGGGTTAATATCGCCAATATCCTGACTATGCCAGCGGCAGAGCGCCTCCAGTGCCACAACCTTTTGCTCGGTATCGACAATCGGCTGAAACGTCGCATGGAGCTCTTTATTCAGCAACGCGTTGTATAAGCCCTGCTCTACATACAAGCGATACTCAATTGCCTCATTTTGCTCTTTTGAATAAGCGACAGCCTGGTTTTTACCGCGCTTCTTGGCTTCGTACATGGCAATATCTGCCTGCTTGAGCAACTCGTTCACGTCCTGCTTTTGCTCGTATTCTACGGTGCCGATACTGGCACTCATTTTCAGTACGGCACTGTCAGAAATCATGGGGGTATCCAGCGTTTTTAGCAACCGTTTATTAAGGCTGGTCACGTCAGTGTCGCTTTGTACCAGAATGACAAATTCATCGCCTCCATGACGGATAAATACATCGTTCGCATCTAACTCAGACTGAAAACCCTCTGCACATTTTGCCAGCAGCTGATCACCTACATCATGGCCATACGTGTCGTTTACCAGCTTAAAGCCGTCGATATCAATGAAGATAAGTGCCTTCAACGTGTCCGCTTCCATGCTCTCATTCAGCGCCAGCTTAAGATAGTTCCGGTTGCCAGCGCCAGTGAGTTGATCCGTATAGGCAAGCGACTCCAGACGTTTCTCAGCATGGGTGAGCTCAGAGATATCGGATACCGTCATGACGAACCGCAGATCGCCATGAAGCTCTTCCAGTTCGGATAGTGTGACCAGTGCCGGAAACGCTTCACCATGGGCAGTTAACAACGTGCGCTTCTGTCGGCTCGCCACGCCGCAAGGGCCATTGGCCGCAGATTCCATAAGCTCATCACGTCGGATACCGAACTCAGATAAACAGGCACCCACCAATGCTTGCGCGCCGACCCCGAACAACCGGCAAAGCGCTTTATTGACGTCGCGTATAATGCCATGTTTATCCAGTACCGCGACGCCTTCTGCAAGCTGATCAAGAATGGTGGTAGACAGTTTAAGTTTGCGTAACTTGCGCTGACGTTCAGTAACATCAATTACCGCACCAATTTTAATCTGTTCGTTATCTATGCTCACGTCACTGAACACGACGTCCAGCCAGAGCGCTTCTTCCCCGAGCGACTCCCCGTCTACTTTTATCGTTTTACGAACCGTGTCGCCGCGCTGTATGCAGTCAGCAATGTTGTCACGCTCGGCTTCCGGAAACAGCGCCATAAATTCATTTACCGGCATGCTGGTGCCGGCGCCAAGCCGGTTTTTCAAACTACTCGCGCCCTGAAAATCAAAGGCTTTACCGCTTTCTGTTAACGCCACCACACCAAACTGTGCCGCCTCAGATGCAACCCGGAAACGCTTTTCCGATTCCGTCACCTGAAGCTCCAGTGCAAACCGGTGAAGGGCTGTTTCACAGGCAGTTTTGATCATTTTTGTATCAAATGGCTTAACAATATATCCGTAAGGACTGGTTTCTAATGCACGGGTCAGCGTGGCATCATCGGAGTACGACGTGGTATAGACAATCGGAATATTACGCGTACTTAAAATTGTTTTGGCGGCCTCAATACCGCTGCCACCGTCAGACAAATTAATATCCATCAATATGAGTGCCGGGTTACCCTTCTCAACCAGAGACAATGCCTGTTCCTCAGAACGCGCCAGGCCAACCACCTCGGCTCCCATATTGGTTATTTCCCGGGCGAGGTATGTCGCCGCGATCGTAGTGTCTTCTACAATTACGACGCGCTTTCCTGCTAGTAAGCTCATTCAGTTTTCCTACTTTCTGCATGCGATGGAAACAAGGTAGATACGACCTGTGTTAGATTCTGTTCAGAAACCGGCTTTGAAACTACCGGAACCGCATCAAACCGGGCAGGCAGATTCAGTTGCTCACCGTATCCACTGACAATTAAACAGGGCGTGTGACTGTTTATCACTTCCTGTAGCAAACCCAGCGTGGTTTCCTTACCTAAATGTATGTCAAATACCACCAGGCCAGGTCGCAGTGTCTGTACTTGCGCCCGCGCCGTTTCAATGGTGCCTGCAACAGCCACCTGTGCAATCCCCATTCGTTTTAGCTTTGCCTGAACATCAAGGGCGATAACAAGACTGTCTTCTACTACCAACGCGCGTTCGGGAAGTGTCGGCGCTTCCGTTGCTTTTGTTTCCGGAAGCGCTTTTGACGTTTCAGATGTCGGCGCGCTATAGGCGCTCACATAACGTTCAGGAATAAAAATCGAGGCATTAACCCCAACAGGTGCAAAATCGATATCCAGTCGGCCACCCAACTCATGGGGAATAACGGACCGGATAAGTGTCATACCAAACCCTTCTCGTTTTGGCGGCGACACCGGTGGGCCGCCGGTTTCTTCCCACTTGAGCGTTAGCCCGTGGCCTTCCTCAAACGTCCACTGTACTGACACCTTTCCCTTCTCCAGCGACGCTGCCAGCGCCCCGTACTTAGCCGCATTAGTAAACATTTCGTGGATCACAAGCACAATTGGGGTAGCCGCATCCGGTTTCAGTTCCACATCAGGCCCGGACAGCGTGACATGGTTTTCCAGATCAATGTAGGCCATGATTTCCGTTTCCAGAATGTGCCGGAAATTCACTTTACTCCATTCTGACGCGGTAAGCTGATCATGCGCCGATGCCAGCGCTACCATCCTGCCAGTCAGTACATTAACAAACTCAGCAACAGAGCGTTCGTTTTGATCAGTCTGCAAAATAATGGCATTTACCAGATTAAGAATATTTCGCACACGGTGGTTGAGTTCCGAGATCAATACCTCGTGTTTGCGGCTGGCTTCCTGCAATATATGATCGCGTTCCTGCACATGGCGGATAACAATTTCAAGCAGTGTCACGCGCAGTGATTCTGCGTCACTCACATTCTGCTCACTCCACTCATGACAACGATTGTTGTGGGTCTGCATCCATACATCGAAACTGGCTCTGGGCGACAATCTTGCGCCGTTTGGCCCGTGTGTCACTGCTTTTTCAGGATTGCCCGCCCACTTAATCGTCTGGGTTTGCGCATGTCGGAAAAACAGCAGATAGTCACGGGGGCTTTTTGATATCGGTACTGCCAGCACGCCCGCAATACGCTGTGCATCGGTGTCGTAGCCAGAAATGGCTTCGTCTAATGCGTTAATCGCAATTACTTTGCCCGGAGCCTGCGCGTTCAGGTAGCGCGTTAGCCTCAGTAACGTTTCTTCATTTAACCGGCTGTCAGCACCAACCGCATGGCCATCGATAAACGCTGTAACACCATCGCACGGTATTAACATTTTCAACTGAGGAAACTGATTCTCCAACATGTCTATCAGCACACCCTGAGAAGACATTGTCGCTATCAGTTGCGTCATGATGTCACGGGTTCGGCTGGTCTCTTTATCTCGCTCAGCAGAGACCCGGGCTCCCATTTCGAGTGCGAAAATCTCTGCAAACAGCTCCAGTTCTGTACGCTGATAATAGGATGGAACTTTCGGCGTGTAATGATGACAGGCAATCAGTCCCCACAATTTGCCGCGGACAATGACTGACACCGATAAGGACGCTTCTACACCCATGTTTTTGAGATATTCAATATGAATCGGCGATACTGCACGCAACGTCGAGAACGACATATCGACCGGCGAACCCGGTCGCTCATTAATAAGTGCAACGGTGGGATCGTTGACATCGCCGATCAAACGCAGCAGGCTCTTAAGATACAGTGCCCTTGCCTGCTTTGGAATATCCGTGGCGGGATAGCGCAGACCCAGGAACGGCGACAAATCCGGATTTTTAGATTCTGCCACTACTTCACCCGCGCCATCCGGTAAGAACCGGTACAGCATGACCCGGTCATAGCCTGTGATAAGCTGAAGCTGCTGGGTAACCAACTCTCCGAGTTCCTGACCAGATTTGGCCATGTAGAACTGGCTCAACAGCGAGCGTACAAAGGTATCGTGAGGCTCGCGCGGCCCATGACACACTTCCATCTCAACAATGATGTAATCGCCGTTATGGTGAACGGAGAAATCAACACGCCGTTGCGTTGCTTCAATGGTGTGTTCAAAGAGTCGCTCATTGCGTCCGGTAATCATTGCCGACTGTAACGCCGTACGCAGATTATGCAGCGTCTGATGATCGATACAATGATGTAATGCCTGCCCTATCAGTTCCTCAGGTGCGATCCCCAGAAAATCTTCAGCATTGTCTGAGCATACGGCAACTATCCAGTCGGTCTGAAGCGCCAGGAAGCAGCCGAAGCTTTGAATTTTGCCAAGATGTTGAATGGGTTCGCGATCACAATTTGTCAGGTCGGCGGGGGGGGAAAAGTCTAATTCGTCCATGCAGAATTCATATGATATTGTAATTATAATTTGCTAGCCCATACATTACATTATTTTCCTGTTCACAGATCATCTTTATCAGGCTTTTATGACGTCAGTACTGCAACAACTCAGAACCGAAACCGCGCACCAACACGAGGCACTTGAAAGCACTATGCCTTTTGCTGCGCTGATGACAGACCGTTTCTCTGTGTCGGTTTATCAGGATGTATTGCTGACGCTACGTTCGTTTCATGGCGCGATTCACCATGCAACACAACAGGTTCCGACGCACCCAGTCAGCACTATGCTTGACGCATGCGCAGTCTGTGAGGCCCTTGATACAGATTTGTTAATGTTAGACGCGATATCAGCGCCGGCATTTGTTAACGACCAGACAATAACCAGTCAGAGCACTGACATCATCGCGTGTGGGTACGTCTGGCTGGGCTCATCAATGGGCGCGAAAATGATTCATCGCTGGCTGCAAAATAACGCTCCAGCCTCACTGCCAACGCATTACTATCAGACATTGTCCGGTTGCAGCCAACACTGGGCCGCCTATCGTCGCTACGTAGATACATTGACACTCTCAGTGCAGGAAGGTGAAAAAATTTGCCGCAGCGCGAATGCCTTATTCAGCGGACTAAGAAATACCGCCAGTAAAGTAACCGCTGTCATGCAGCCTGCCTGAAGCGTCGATAGCTGTAACTGCGCCGCTTTGAGGCAAAGCATCAATCTCATTTTGCGGCTCCTAAGTAAAACAATAATTTGTTAGCATAGCGGACTATGTAGTACAGGACAGCGACAACATGAAAGTCATCTCTTTTAATATCAACGGTATCCGGGCCCGGTTACATCAACTTCAGGCCATCATCGACAAACATCAGCCAGACGTCATTGGGCTGCAGGAAATTAAGGTACACGACGAGCAGTTCCCTACAGATGCCGTAGAGGCAATGGGTTACCACGTCTACTTCCATGGCCAGAAAAGCCACTATGGCGTCGCCATGTTAACGAAAAAAGAACCCGAGCATGTGCAGCGCGGGTTTCCCACTGATGATGAAGATGCACAACGCCGCATGATCATGGTGACGCTAAAAGATAACAATGACCAGCCTGTAACCATTTTAAACGGATACTTTCCTCAGGGCGAAAATGAAAGCCACGAAACGAAGTTCCCGGCTAAGCGAAAATTTTACGCTGATCTCATGGGCTATCTGAACACCAGCCACAGCAACGAAGAAAACGTGATTATTATGGGCGATATGAATATCTCTCATCATGATCAGGATATCGGCATTGGTGAAGACAATCGCAAACGCTGGCTTCGCACCGGTAAATGCAGCTTTTTACCTGTTGAGCGTGAGTGGCTGAACACACTTTGCGAATGGGGAGTCTACGACAGCTTTCGCAAACTGAATCCCGATACCACCGATCAGTTCAGCTGGTTCGATTACCGCTCAAAAGGTTTCAATGATAACCGCGGGTTGCGAATTGATTTAATTCTGGCCACGCAGCCGCTTCATGACAAATTGGAAGATGCGGGGATTGATTACGAACTACGCGGTATTGAAAAACCTTCTGACCACGCGCCAATCTGGGCGACATACGCAGACTGAATATGACCGATACGCTGACGACTCTTCAGATTCTGGCGCTGCTGGTGTTAGCGGCAATTCTGTTTTTTGTGGGGCGGCATCTTCCTTTTGCAGCGTTAAAAGAGGATAAATCACGCCAGCATCTGGTATTTGGTGCCACCGCCCTGACCTTTTTCATGTGGATTTTCCGTGCCGGTATTTTTCAGGGGCTGGACGTCCATTTTCTGTGGTTAACGTCACTTACGCTGATACTGGGCTTCAGATATGCATTATTTGCCGGTCTGGCAGCACTGCTTGGGATAACCGCAGTAGGCAACGAAAGCTGGCAGATGTTGGGCGTTAACGGGCTTATCGGGGTGGTGATGCCGGTCAGCGTTTCGTATCTCATTTACCTGGTGTCGTTTCATAAGATCCCACGCCATCTGTTCGTCTATATTTTTGTGTGTGCGTTTTTCCCCGGCGCGATTGTTATCGCACTGAAGCTGGCGTTACTGGGAAGTTACTATGCAATAGATGGCATATACAGCTGGGATACGGTAATCGATAATTACATGCTACTGATACCGCTGATTCTTTTCCCGGAAGGGTTTATCAATGGCGTGACCATGACCTTACTGGTGATATATAAACCGGAATGGGTTTATACGTTTCACGATAAGTTTTATCTCGACCCGGACAAGAAATAACCGCTTTTCCTCACTTCCCCTTTCTGGCGTGCAGCCCAGTTAGTTAACAGCGTAAAGTGACATTCAAAGCGCAAAAAAATCAGCTTTCTGGTGACAAGTGTTGCAGCATAGTGGCGCAGACAACCATTGGTTCCGGGTGCACTGAACATTCCCGGCGCTACTACTTATCGTTTGTAGCGTATATAGTCGCTTGCCAAGGCGACAATGCTGCATACTGAATAGCCAATTGTCTCAACAGCAACAAAAACGCCAGCGAAAACGCTGGCGTGTGTAATTTCCAGGCGTATGAGCACCCGTACTTCAATACGTCTATAAGACTTACTTGTCGAACAAAATGTCCATCACATCGGCAAGTTCCGATTTTCCGGCCCTGATTTCTTCTTCACTCAAACCTGCAATTTCATGTGGGAAAACCAGCCACTCATCGCTCTTATTGACAAAATAATCCGGAACGATGTCGGTTTTATTGTTGGCAGGCTTGTACCACGGACAGGCAATGCGGATATCCGTTGGCATATTCAGGCGCATCAGCTTCTTTATTTGTTTTATCAGTGCGTCTACGCTGCGCCCTGAATCAAACACATCATCAACGATTAGCAGCTTATCACCGGCATTCGCATTTTCCACCAGGTAATGCAGGCCATGAACGCGTATTTCCTTAGACTGCTTATTAATGCCGTAATAAGAAGACGTACGCACCGCAATGTGATCAGTAGATGTGTCTTTAAATTCAAAAAATTCCTGCACCGCGATGCCTATGGGTGCACCACCACGCCAGATGCCGATGATAAAGTCAGGACGAAAACCGTCATTATATACCTGAGAAGCCAGGCGGAATGAGTCCTGTAGCAGCGCCTGCGAAGTGATAAAATTCTTTTTCATATCGTCTACCGGTCCGGATTTTAAAAGACCGCGAGTATAGTGAAAATTGCCGTATATTGCACGGCCAAATCCACCAACTGGTCAGATTTCTCTTTTATTCATTCTGTAAAGCTGTTGCAGGATTTACCCGCATGGCACGGGTCGCAGGGTATACACTAGCCAGTACACAAAGCATAAGAGAAAACACGGTTACCAAAATAACCTGTGACCACTGAATTACAACAGGAACGCCAGCCCCATCGGCCGACAGCACAATAGGTATTCCCAGCAGTTCCAATAAAGTATTGAGGTTAATCACAATGGCCACACCAGCAACCAGCCCGATTAGTGCGCCTTTCACGCCATTAAAAAGGCCATTTAGCATAAATACTGACATCATCCGCCTGCCCGTCATTCCCTGCGTTTGCAGAATGGCGATATCGCCCTGCTTTTCACTGACAACCATGACCAGCGCGGACACAATATTAAACGCCGCTACCGCAATAATAAGCAGCAGCATGAGAAACATCATGTTTTTTTCCATCTTCACCGCGTCGAATAGCGGTCCCTGGCGGCTGCGCCAGTTATCGACAGTGATCTCAAGTGGCGCTAATGCATCCACTACCTGCTGATAGGCAAACGCATCGTCCAGAAACAACCGGGTGTTTGCAGGGGTATCTGCCCGCAGGCGCATAAGGCGTGTCAGATCAGCCAGTGACATATACACCACTTTGCTATCCATCTGCGAGCCAAGATCGTAAATCCCGGACACCGTGACCAGACGCTGGCTGGGCATTCTGCCAAAGGGCGTATAAATACTTGCTCCCGCTAACATCACACGCAGCCTGTCGCCTGGCCGCACGTCCAGCTGAGTAGCAAGGGCCCGCCCAATAATCACATGAAAAGAACGCGCGGCGAGGTCTGAAAATCGCCCTGTCAGGAGATTATCGCTGACAATGCTCTGCGCAGACATCACGTTAGCATCGACGCCATGAATTTGTACGCCACGCAACCCCTGTCGTGACTGAATGACGCCCTCAGTTTCACGATATGGCATCGCAGCACGGACGCCTGGTAACGTAGTTATAGTTTCATCAGATAAAGGGGCATATGCCACGACCTGAGGCACGATCCCCAGTACACGCTGTTTTAACTGACTTTCAAACCCGTTCATAACAGATAACACAATGATGAGTGCAGCCAACCCAAGCGCAATGCCGGCCACAGAAAATTTATTAATAAAGGAAACGAAGCTGTTTTGCTTGCCGGCGGTCGCGTAACGAAGGGCAATAAAGGCCGGTAAAGGAAGGCTCATACTTTCTCAAATTTACTCAGTTTGCGAACCGTTCAGCTAATTCTGAAGCGGCCGTTTTCAGATATGTGATACCGGAAATGACCACATATCGGCGGTTTGCTCGTAATGTATGTATACTACGTGTAAGCTACTGTACGCACAAGATTTTGGTGGTAGGAGACAATATGGACACACTAACGCTGGAGCAGAAACAAGCCCAATTCGAAGAGTATTTTATGATTGCTCATGCGCTGAATGTCAATATTGTGCCGCTTGAGGATAATGAAGCACTTCCTGCTGTCAGTGAACTGGAAGAGCGTATGCCCTATGCGTTTCGTATCGCCAGTGAGATCGCAGATATTGAAACCAAAGCCTTGCGACCGCTTCGTCAGTTAGGTGACCACGCCCAGGCGCTGGCCGATTTTCTTAACCACCAGTCGCGAAAAATTGATCTTATGATGTCTTTTATCCTGCACCAGCAGGACGACGTAAAGTATCGTTTGCAAACGGTAAAGTTCGGCGGCGGGGGCATGTTGGTGAGCAGTGATGAGCCTATGGACATTGGCACGCAGGCAGAAATCAAAGTATTTATCGACGAAGAAGCCGCCGCGATTTTTTGCTTTGGCGAAGTTATTACTTGCCAGCAGGTTGGCAATGACTACCATATAGCCTTCTTTTTTAACCGTATCCGGGAACAGGATCAGGAACTGCTGGTCAGAGCGAGTTTGCATCTGCAGTCGCAGCAGCTGCGTAAGCGGGCACAACAAGCGAAAGACAGTACCGAGTAATCACGCAGCAGACGTAACCAAATACCGACATTTTCAGGGTGACATGACAGCCACGATTCTCTCTTTGCCACTACCGAAGCAAAAATCTAAAACGGGTGCGCAGGACCATCAGCACTGGGGACAATTACACGGCAGCAGTAGCGCTCTGGCTATCAGCTATGCTGTAAAACAGCATCAGGGCCCGGTTGTGCTGGTCACAGCCGACACGCCGTCAGCGCTCAAGCTGGAGCGCGAGCTGGCGTATTTTCTTGAAGGGGAAAACACTTCGGTAACTCTGTTTCCCGACTGGGAAACCCTACCCTACGATTCGTTCTCGCCCCATCAGGATATTGTCTCTCAGCGTCTTGAAACGCTCTTTCGCTTTACCCAGCAACGAGAAGGCATTTTCATTGTTCCGGTAAATACGCTGATGCAGCGTCTCGCGCCGACAGATTATCTGGCGAAGTACCTGCTGATGCTGAACAAAGGCGATTCGCTGGACCGGGATCAGTTTCGCAGAAATCTGGAGCAAGCCGGCTATCTGCACGTCAGTCAGGTGATGAGCCACAGCGAATTTTCTATTCGAGGCAGTATCATCGACCTGTACCCGATGGGAAGTGATAAGCCGTTTCGTATTGATTTGTTCGACGATGAAATCGACACCATCCGCTACTTTGACACTGACAGTCAGCGATCTGGCGAGACCGTCGACGAGATTCGTTTGCTACCGGCAAGAGAATTCCCCACTGACAAAGACGCCATCTCGTTATTCCGCCAACAGTTTCTTGACCAGTTTGATGCCAGTAATGCAAAAGAGTCGGTGTTTTATCAGGTCAGTAAGGGCACCATGCCTAGTGGTGTTGAATACTACCTGCCGTTGTTTTTCGAACACACTGCATCACTTTTCGACTACCTGCACAGCGACTCTCTGGTCATGCTGCACGGCGACATCAAAGACGCCAGTGAATTTTTCTGGGCGGATGTCGCAGAGCGGTACGAGCAGCATCGCTACAACCCGGCAAGGCCCTTGTTGCCGCCGGCGCAGGTATTCCTTCCCATAGAAGAGCTGTTCAGTCAGATTAAACACTGGCCTAGGGTGACACTCTGTAAAGACCTTCTGGAAGATAAGCCGGGCAACCACAATCTGGGGTGCGACAAGCTTGATGATATTGGCATCAATTCCCAGAAAAAACAGCCTGCAGAACGGCTGCTAAATACCATGAAAGCCGCCAGTGAGCGCGGTGCACGGGTGTTGTTTTGTGCTGAATCTCAGGGCCGGCGTGAAAGCCTGCTGGATATTCTCGGTAAGGCCGGCATCAAACCCAGCCTGGCAACGGATTTTAATCAGTTTCTGCAGACACACGATAGTGTGGGTATCGACATTGGTATGGTCGAGCACAGCTTTCGCTGGCAGAGCCAGGAAGGCGAACTGCTATTTATTACCGAAACCGAGCTTCTTGGCCATAAGGTAAGCCAGCGACGCTTACGAGAAAAACGTTCACATACGGATGAAAGCGCCATTATCCGTAACCTTGCCGAGTTGTCGATTGGCCAGCCAGTCGTGCACCTGGATCATGGTGTCGGTCGTTATCTGGGGTTACAAACGCTGGACGCCGGTGGCGTTACTACCGAATACCTTTGCATCGAATATGCGAAACAGGCGAAATTATACGTACCGGTGGCATCGTTACATCTGATATCCCGCTACACCGGCGGAGACGCTGACCACGCGCCCGTTAACTCTCTGGGCAACGACGCCTGGAGTAAAGCCAAGCAAAAAGCGGCCGAGAAAGTACGCGACGTCGCAGCTGAGCTACTGGATGTGTATGCGCGCCGTGCCGCCAAGCCCGGCTTTGCCTATCCGGTAAACTGGGAAGAATACCAGAGCTTTGCTGACAGCTTCCCGTTTGAGGAAACGCCCGATCAGATGCAGGCTATTAATGCCGTCATTCAGGATATGGGCAACCCGCAGGCAATGGATCGACTGGTCTGTGGTGACGTAGGCTTCGGTAAAACCGAAGTGGCTATGCGTGCGGCTTTTCTGGCCGCCAATCAGGGCAAGCAGGTTGCCATACTGGTACCCACTACCCTGCTCGCGCAGCAGCATTATGAAAATTTTAAAGATCGTTTCGCCGACTGGCCGTTCCGTATTGAAGTGATGAGCCGCTTTGTCAGTGGCAAGGCACAGAAATCGGTAATCGAGGGAATTACACAAGGTCAGGTAGACATTGTGGTTGGCACGCACAAGCTGCTTTCCAACGACATCAAATTTAACGATTTGGGACTGGTGATTATTGATGAGGAACACCGGTTTGGCGTACGCCAGAAAGAGAAGCTTAAGTCGTTGCGTGCAGATGTGGATATTCTCACGCTGACAGCCACCCCCATACCGCGAACGCTGAATATGGCGTTATCCGGTATGCGTGATCTCTCTATTATCGCTACCGCCCCTGCCCGCCGTTTGTCGATCAAAACCTTTGTGCAGCAGCGAAACAAAGCCATCATACGTGAAGCTGTCATGCGGGAGATTCTGCGCGGTGGTCAGGTGTATTTCCTGCACAACGAAGTAGAAAGTATCGAGCGCACCGCCGAGGAAATTGCTGAAATTTTGCCGGAAGCCCGCATTGCGGTAGGACATGGTCAAATGCGCGAGCGTGACCTTGAGGCGGTGATGAGTGACTTTTATCATCAACGATACAATGTGCTGGTGTGCACCACAATTATCGAAACCGGCATTGATGTGCCCAGCGCCAATACCATCATTATGGACCGCGCAGACCATCTGGGGCTGGCACAGTTGCACCAGCTGCGGGGACGCGTGGGACGGTCCCACCACCAGGCGTATGCGTACCTGCTAACGCCGCACCCTAAGCGTATGACGCGTGATGCAGTCAAGCGACTGGATGCCATTTCGCAACTGGAAGATCTTGGTGCTGGTTTTGCGCTCGCCACTCATGATCTTGAGATCCGGGGGGCGGGTGAATTGCTCGGTGACGACCAGTCTGGTCAAATCGCCAGTATTGGTTTCAGTTTGTATATGGATATGCTGGATCAGGCGGTAACCGCACTGAAAGAAGGCAAAGAGCCGTCGCTGGATGATGCGCTGTCAGCACAGACCGAAGTTGACCTGAAAATACCCGCTCTGTTGCCGGAAGACTATATCGCTGACGTCAATACCCGCTTATCCTTATACAAACGACTGGCGTCGTGTGAAAAGCAGGACGATATTGATGAGTTCCAGGTGGAATGTATAGACCGTTTCGGATTACTGCCTGATGCAGCGAAAAACCTGATTAAGGTGGCAGAGCTCAAGCTAAAAGCGAAGTCACTGGGGATCCTGAAGATTGATTTGTCTGCTCAGGGTGGCACCATAGAGTTCAAAGAGTCTACCTCTGTCGATCCGGGCTATATTATTCAGCTCGTCCAGACCAAGCCGAATACCTTCCGGTTTGAAGGTAGTCAGAAATTACGTATTGTATTGCAAACCGAGAGTGCCAGAGACAGACTGGCACTGGCCGAAGATATCATCGCCGATTTTGCCAAGGAGTCACGTTAATGTGTAGGTTATCCCGTGTTGGTGGGGGCTTGCTGTCTGCAATGCTCGCCTTATCAACCTTCCAGGTGCAGGCCGAAGATGACTGGTGGTTTGATGTGGAAGTCATCGTATTTGACAGAAACGCGGCGCTCACGCATTTACAGGAAACCTTTGAGATCGCGAAAGATGTCAGCCCATATTCTGCTGACATTGATGTCATTGGCAATATCATCCGCCCGGACATCAACTGGATAAAACAGAACCTGGCCAGATGTGATGGCAGCGATGCGCCGCTGTGGCAACCGGTCTTGTCCTTGCAGGACATTACGCAGACCCATGAGCAATGGCTGCAGGAACAACACCGCACCTCGGGCATGGCTTCTTCATTGGTAGACGATGAGAGCGAGAGGCAGGAGCTCCAGTCTGGTGTCATACCGACGTCCACAGATAATGCATTTAATGGGTCAGACGCTTTCACTGTTGAGGCTGCTGACATCGCCGGGTACTGGGTAGAATTTAGTGGCATCAGTGAAGCCAGCCCCGTAGCCGTTCCACCGTTTCGGTACTGCGAAGACACGTTACCCTGGCTGACATATTCTGACTCGGGCTGGAAACGTCACACTGCGGACAATCGCCTGCCTGCACCACAAGCTATTCCCATTGAGTTAAGTGGTCACGACTGGCCTCGGGCCAGCCAGGCCCATCTGCTTTCTGCGAATGCGCAGGAGCTGGAAAAACTCTCAGAGCAGATCCGAAGAAACCGTGATCTGACAAGACTACTGCATGTCACCTGGCGTCAGGAAGTCAGATTTGGCCAGGAAGAGGCCTCTACTGTCCGACTCTATGCCGGTCAGAATTATGCCGATCGCTTTACCCTTGATGGCTATGCTGTTCCTCCGACACTTGAGATGCCAGCACCTGTAGAAGAATCTCAGCAAGAGGACGCAATAAAAACGCTGACAGAAGATACGTTCTTTGCCGATCTCAATGCCCGCCTGGCAACACCTCAGACGGTACCACTTTCACGCCTGTTACAGCTTCAGGCCAGAAAAGACAGCGCAAGCGGTGTGAAGGACAAACAACCAACAGCCAATACCGATACGCCAATATGGCAGATTGATGGCTACATGAGAGTCTTCCTGAAATACATTAACCGGGTTCCCTATCTTCACATAGACAGCGAAATGTTTTATCGCCAGCCAGTACCGGTAACGGCAAAATTGTCTCAAGTAGCATCGGAGCAGCCAGAATACAGACTGGTGTCAGTGCCATTCAAACAGCTACGACGAGTAATCAGTAACCAGTTACATTACTTTGATCATCCGCTATTTGGTATGGTCGTAGAAATTCGTCGTTACGAGCGCCCGGATCAGCAAGAGGACGCCGGTCAGGAATGAAAGTTTACACACGTAAAGGCGATAAAGGTGCCACGCAAGTCTACGCTAAAGAATCACTGCGCGTGACCAAAGATGATATTTTGCTTGAAACCTATGGTGATATTGACGAGCTGAACAGCCACATTGGTCTGCTGGTGACACTCTGTGAAGGTGAAGTCCCGGCGTTTCTTGAAACGGTTCAGCGCAAATTATTTCAGGCAGGCTTTGCTATTTCTGCCTCATCTACGCTCACTGATGCGGATGTCACCGAGCTTGAGCAGGCCATCGATGTCATGACGGCATCCCTGCCGCAGCAAACCCGTTTCGTGCTGCCCGGCGGCACGCCAGCGGCAGCGCAAAGCCACGTATGCAGAACGGTCTGCCGGCGCGCTGAACGCACCACAACACGGCTGGCTAATCATCATACCGTCCCGCCTGCGGTCATGGCTTACTTAAACCGACTATCCGATTATTTGTATACGCTGGCCGTGTTCCTGAATCATCAGTCTGGCATCAGTCCCTCTGAAGTCTGAGCGCACGCCACATTGTTGCTGAATAAAAAAGAGCGGCGCTATTCGCGCCGCTCTCAGTTGTCCGGTTAAGAACACATATTCATCAGGCTGTTTGTGTCAGGGCATTAATGACCCACATCCACCGTAACATGCCATTTTTGTCCGTTGGCTGACGCCACCGTAATATCCTTAATTTCTGTCACCGGGCGCCAGTTTGATGGCATGCGGCTTTGAAATGCAGCTAACGTACGATTGGCATTATACTGCCTGGCAAAAGACATAATAGTTTGTCCATTGCACATCACTTTCGTGGCAACGGTCTTATGGTCAAAACGGTGTTTTCTGATATCGCGATCTAACTGCAGGCGATCGTTATTCATTGTTGATTCACAGAAACTCACCAGTGTCTGTTCCAGATAACTATCCATTGCCAGAGCCTGACTTGAGCCAAGTACGGATCCTGCTACTACAGTTGCTACTATTATTAATTTTGTTTTCATCGTTCGCTCCTTATTAGAGAAAGTCTCGCGATACCCACCAACAGAGCAAGCACAACAATCACTTTCATGAACGAGGAAAATTGTAAGAAACGAGGGAAAATGTGCGATGACAAAACACTGAATTACTCATGACATCTACATGTCAGATGATTGTCATACCGCTAAACGCGACGTGTCGTCATTTTGTCTGCATCAGCGCAGTGCAGGCTCCTCTTATGCATTTATGACGCGCCTAAAGTCCATAACGCGATAACACTTTTAGCTCAGAACAGAGCAGTACACACTATACTTAGCAAAGATGCGAATAATCTTATAATTTGTCAGCGACTGCTGAAGTGTGTCGTTTCAGGGGTGGGACCAGAGGGCGTGGCACGCGTGCTTGCCAAGAAGTATTACGCTGCTGGTGCATGATTCCGGGTTCGAGCTGCGAGGTTTTTAGCCAAAGGAGCACTCCGAACAGATAGTTTTGGCCTTTATTCGTTAAATCCCCAAATTGGTAAACTCAGCAGGCCGATTGTGTACCTGAGCGAACACGAGACTTATTCGTAGCTTTTGTTAATGACATTGCCAACAGAGGAAGCCGTTCATGGATGCACGATCAGAAACGCTGCAGAATGGCTCTCAGCGGATACATTATGATGCACAGACCAGAGAAATCACAGATGAAGATCATACGCACGCGTGGCTTTTAAGTAAGCATTCCGCGGCATTGCTTTCTCTCTTTTTAAAGGCAGAGCACCATATTCTTACGCGTGACGAGATCCGGTTTCAAGTGTGGGGACACGACGTAGTGTCTGATGATGTCATTAATCACGCTATTTGCCGATTACGGAAACAGTTGAAACAGGTAGAAACGCCTCATCCTTTCGTTATCGAAACGTTGCCTGGGGTTGGGTATCGCCTCACCGGCACGGATATTTCAGATGACATGGCAGTAACAGCCAGACGCTGGATTGTGCTGGCCTCTCTGTTTTCTCTGTTTTAATACTATTAGTGCTTTTCACATAGGCACTGTCGTATGCGCGGCCCTTTGCGAGTAGATCACTACGCTGTGGTTTCTTCTCATTGCGCCAAAAAATTAAGCTATCCGGCAGTGTCAAAAGAACATCCTATCCACGGCCAATGGCTTTGCGCTTGCCACGGTGTTTATTCCAGAACTGGGCACCATCAAACGGCAAGGATTCTTCGATAGAAAACGTTTTCTCGACAATAACCTCGCCGTTAAGCTCTATGGTCATTCTCCAGTCGCCAACTTTATTTTCGATGGGATCCCATAACGTGTCGCCGAGATAGAAATCCCAGTCATTACTGCGCACATATTCTTCACCGTCAAACGGTGGCATGGGCTCACCGTTGTCATCAGGAATATCAGGGTGATAGATGCAATAGCGTATCTTACTGTTCTTGGCTTTCTTAATGTTAACAATAAAGCCGAACTCAATATCCAGTTGGGCAGGCACGACTAAGGTGAACTGCTGAATTTTTGGCAATGTCTTCGACCTGGCGTCCCAGTGTCGGTAAACGCCATAACTCACAACTTCAATTTGCGGCTTTTGCTTTGCCATGCGCCTCTCTTATTGCTGCATTTCTAAAAGGCGAAATGGTAACAGAGATCCGCGCCACACACTATTATCATACAAATTAATCTACCGTTAGCGTTCGCTAAAAACGCATGTTGCAGTTCCGACCTTTTAGTACAAAATGTGCCGGCACTGTTACCCCGACCCTACCGGGTTAACATAATCGCACCGGTGATGACAAAGGCCATCAGTATATTCAGGATAGCGCCTTCCCGTGCCATATGGCTTATCGCTAATTTCCCGCTACCATAAACGATGGCATTTGTGGGCGTCGCCACTGGCATCATGAAAGCGCAACTGGCGCTGATAGCCGCCGGCATCATTAGAATAATGGGATCAACCTCAATAGCGACGGCCGCGCTGGCAAGTATTGGCATTAACAACGTCGCTGTCGCAGTATTAGACGTAATTTCTGTGACAAAACTCACCACCAGACACAAACTTAAGATCAGCAACAGCAGCGGCAAGACTGCCAGGCCACGCAGCCCTTCCCCCATTAAGTCGCTCAAGCCAGAAGCGGTAAACGCTTTCGCCAGACATATTCCCCCGGCAAACACCAGCAACATTCCCCAGGGGATCGTTTCCGCTGTTTTCCAGTCAAGCAAACGGCCCGGTTGTGACGTGTTTCCATCAGGGATCACACACATTAACACCACGCCCGCCAGGGCAATCGTGCTGTCGCCAATAAAGGGCATTCCAAGCCATGCCGTCCAGTATGGGCGGAACACCCAGGCCAGTGCTATCGTACCGAATACGGATAGCACCCGGATTTCTGCAGGCGCCCATTTCCCGGCTTCAGGCAGACTGAGTGCTGGCAGCGTCGACAGTTTACGCGTTAACCACAGCGCCATGAGCGGTATGCCGATGATGACGATGGGAATGCCGGTTTTCATCCAGTTAAGAAAGCTGATTTCTGTTCCTGTGGTCTGCTGGTATACACTCATAAAGATGATGTTTGGCGGAGTACCTATGGGTGTTCCGACACCGCCCACGCTCGCCGCATAAGCAATACCCAGCAAAATAGCTGAGGCCAGTGCAGGAGAATTCATTGCCCCGATAATCGCGAGCGCAATTGGTAGCAACATAAGGGCGGTGGCGGTATTGGAAATCCACATGCTCAGAACGGCAGCGGTGATCATGAACCCCAGTACCAGGCGACGGGCACTGGACGCGCCGGTTGCGCTTATCATATACACAGCCAGGCGTCGGTGAACGCCAGACTTCTCCAGTGCCTTTGAGAGCATAAACGCCCCCATCAGCAAAATGATGACATGATTTCCCAGCGCCGCGGCGGCGTCAGGATAGTCCAGCACACCTGCTGCAGGAAACGCGAAAAAAGGGATCAGCGAGGTAACCGCGATCGGCAATGCCTCGGTAACCCATAGCGTAGCCACTAACGCGGTAATCGCTGCACTTAACGTCATAGGTAGTGGCAATCCAGACATCGCAGACACCACGGCCGTAGCTATTGCAATAACACATCCAAGTAACAGAAACTGCGGCTTCACCTTATCCATAATCAGAAAGTCTCCTGCATGCCTGCTGGTAGCGCGAGGCGGCTTTTTCAGGCAGTACTCTGCCAGCAAACGCGCTCAGCGCAGAAGAAGACTTATCGGTAATTGCCAGGTTATCCAGAATAGATTCTGCCCCCGCCACATTGTTGCAGGCCAACACCATATCGCAACCTGCTGTCAGGGCAAGCTGAGCGCGGGACACGTAATCGCCCGCGACACTCGCGCCATGCATAGACAAATCATCTGAGAAAATCGCGCCACTAAAGCCTGCTTGTTGCTTTAATATCTGCTGCAGCCAGACAGGTGAAAACCCGGCAGGCGCCGAGTCCACCTGAGAGTAGATCACATGTGCAGGCATGACCCCATCCAGCTTTCTCTGACTGATAAGTTGCACAAATACCGCCATATCGGTACGTTCGATATCCTGCAGTGACCGCTCGTCCACGGGCAATTCTATATGAGAATCAGGCGCTACACTCCCGTGCCCCGGAAAGTGTTTGCCCACCGCGGGTGTATTGCAGTCATGCAGTCCGGTAATAAAGGCTGATGCAAGTGCAATAACGTCGCTGGCGTTGTCAGCAAAGGCTCTGTCGCCGATAACGCGGGAAATCCCGTTAATGTCCAGCACAGGGGCAAAACTGAAATCAATACCCACAGTTTTTAATTCATAAGCGGTAATCACACCGCAATCGTGGGCCAGCGCTGTGGCCTCTTCCAGCGAGGACGTCATCGACTGAAGTTCCCCCATGGCAGGCAAACGCGTGAAGCCCTCGCGAAAACGCTGTACCCTGCCACCTTCATGGTCAACGGCGATAAGCACCGGTTTACCCGCCGCCTCGCGAATGGATCTTACAAGTTCGCGGAGCTGCTGGTTGTCATGATAGTTACGGGAAAACAAAATCACGCCACCGGTATTCGGGTGCGCCAACTTCTCGCGCTCTTCCGGCAGCAGCAGCGCTTCCCGGCAATCCAGCATCAAGGGTCCCATCGTAGCCTCGCTTCCTGTCTTCTATTCGTCATTGAGAATAGGTAGGATAGAAAAAAAAGCGGAGTAATACACGTGCTAAATTGGATTAAGTGGTTGGTTTTAAGCGCAATTGCGCTGGTTTGCATCGCTGGCATTGTGGCCTACAGCATGTTACGCATGAGTTTGCCTGAGTTGTCAGGCGATAAAAGGACTTCAGCGGTCAGTGCCAGCGTTTCGCTAAGCCGTGACGCGTTAGGCCAGGCCATTATTAGCGCCAGCAACCGGACGGATGCAGCCTATGCACTGGGGTTTGCACACGCGCAGGACCGCTTATTTCAGATGGACCTGCAACGGCGCGCGGCATCTGGCGAATTAGCAGAATGGGTCGGCAGTATGGCTGTTGAGGTCGACAAGCGAGCACGCTTTCATCAGTTTGCAACCCGGGCCAGTCGCACATTTTCACAACTCCCTCCCTCTCAGCAAGAGTTGCTAGAGCAGTACTCCAGAGGCGTGAATGACGCCATTGGCGAGATGTCGGCACTGCCGTTTGAATACCTCGTTACCGGTTTTAAGCCGCGCCCCTGGCAACCCAGTGACAGTATTCTGGTGGTCTACAGTATGTACATGGATTTACAGCGCGGTCAGGTGGACCTTGATCTTGCCCGCACGGCGCTTAAAGATACCTTCGGTATGGATATGCTTCGCTTTCTGACGCAACCTTCGCAGTACCAGGCAGCGCTGGATGGCAGTCGCTTACCCACTGGCAGAGCAGAAATCCCTACCCTTTCTGATACCGCAAAGCAAGCGTCTACCGCGATGGTATCGCAGCCTCCCTGGGATATTGGCAGCAACAACTGGGCCGTGAGCGGTGAACTTACCACCGGCAGCGGTGCGATGCTGGCGAACGATATGCACCTTGGACTGCGGGTTCCGATTATCTGGTATCGCACCCAGCTTAAGTATGTCAGAGACGGTGAAAACGTCAGCGTTACCGGTGTCTCATTACCCGGTCTACCCGGTGTCGTGGTAGGAACCAACGGACATATCGCGTGGGGCTTTACCAATGCAAACCTGGATAATGTTGACTGGGTACGCTTGCCAGATGACGCGCTTACTCAGACTATTGACAGCCCCATCGCGCTTCCCGATACCGAAGAACCCTATTCAATCACAATGAGTGAGTTTGGTCCGGTAAGAACGCTGAATAACGCACAATATGCATTGACGTGGGTGGCACATCAGCCTTATGCCGTCAATCTCAGGGTTATGGATCTGGATCTTGCAAAGGATGTTGACGCGGCGCTGGCTATTGCCCCGACCATGGGAATGCCGGTACAAAACATGGCTACTGTTGACACAGCAGGCAATCTGGCGTGGACACCTGCTGGCGCGGTAACCGGCAGAACCCTTCCCAGCGACACTGCGATCACGCCAGATATGGTTGACGATAAATGGGCAACTCAGGAGTCCGGCGTACCAGTGGTAAAGAATCCGCCGCTGGGTCGTCTATGGACTGCCAATGCCAGAGTCGTAGGTACCAGCGACTTACCCCGATTTGGTGATGGCGGATACGCGCTTGGTGCCAGAGCGGTGCAGATACGAGACAGACTGATGGACATAGAAACATTTGCTGAGCAGGATTTTTACCGCATTCAACTGGACAACGAAGCGCGCTTTTTAATGCCCTGGCATCGCTTACTCCTCAACACAATACAGGCTAACCGTGGTGAATTTGCTACCGATATCTCGTTGTTAGAGGACTGGGGAGCCTGCGCTTGTCCGGACTCTGTCGGCTACACGCTGGTTCGCCGGTTTCGTTCACAGGTGATGCAGGATCTGCTTTCGCCGGTTCTCACAGCACTGGAGAAGCAAAACGCGCCTGTCAGTCCGCTATTACGCGGCGTTGAAACTGCGTTATGGCAGCTGCTTCGCCAACAGCCAGACAGCTGGTTACCCAATGGCGCTTCTAACTGGCAACACTTTCTGGTTCAGGCATATCAACAAGCAAAGTCACGGATAATAGAGGAAGAAAGCCCGGACAATACACTGGCAAGCGCGACCTGGGGTAATGTCAATGCACTTCGCATCAGGCACCCTTTCTCTGGCCAGATCCCGGTACTTGGTGACATGCTGAATATGGACACGGCCGCAGGTTTTGGTGACAGCTATATGCCTGCTGTGCAAGCACCGACGTTTGGCGCATCCGAGCGATTTTTTGTTCGCCCCGGCGCGCTGGACAAGGCAATCCTTACGCTACCGGGTGGTCAGTCAGGGCATCCATTATCACCCTATTACCGGGCAGGGTTCGAAGACTATATTTCCGGAGACTCAACCCCACTACTTCCCGGCAACATTCAGCACACACGCACCTTCAGTCCGGGGGCAACGCAATGACGCCAGCGGTTTTACTACTCAAGAAACAGAAGATCGCGTTTGATATTCTTGAGTATGACCATGACAGTGATTGCCAGGCCTACGGTATGGAAGCCGTTGAAAAGCTTTCACTGCCACCTTCACAGGTATTCAAAACGCTGGTAACTGAGCTGGATAACGGAAAGCTCGCTGTGGCACTGATCCCGGTTACCGCGCGACTTAGTCTGAAAAAAATAGCGAAATTATGTGGTGTAAAAAAGGCAGCGATGGCGGAACCGTCGAAAGTGACTGCCGCTACCGGGTATATACTGGGAGGCGTCAGCCCTCTGGCTCAAAAGAGAAAGCTTATGACGGTGATTGATGATACTGCAGGCCAGTATCCGGTCTGTTACGTCAGTGGCGGTCGCCGCGGGCTGGAAATTGCCATCAGCCCCAGCGAGCTTATTTTACTTACCAATGCGAAAGTCGCGCCGGTAACTGAGGCATAACGTCCTAGCCCGCATCAGCGGCCGGTGATAACGCTGGCTGCTGTTGCTCGCGGTAACGCGCCTTCCACATCGCCTGCGCTTCACGGATATGTTCCTCGTCGGGTACGTCTCCACCCGCCAGCGTCTGTGCAATTCGCTCAATAATATCATTCCGTTTCTGCAGCAATGTTTCTGCTCTGGGAAACAAATCCTTTGCCTCCGGATACGCTTGCTTGAGATCATCAATACCCCGCAGATTCAGATAGCGGGTTTCGAACTTCTCGTTGAATAACGCCCGTTTCGCATTAAAAATGACATACTCTCTTGCCTGCCCGGATGACAGATAGGCCATATCACTTTTGGAAAGTGCGGCCTGCTCTCCCACATTCCGGGCTTTGTCCAGCCAGTCATCAATTGCCTGATTATCGTTTTCGCTTACTGCCCTTTTGATGCCTGCCTGCAGATCGGTGGCATGCAGGATCTCCATGACTGTGATCACCGGCACCTGTGTATTTTCTTCACTGGACGAGCTCTGCGACAAATAGATAAATCTGCCTGCAACAGCCAGCGCAACAACAACAAGAACGGCAATGACCCCTTTCATAACTCTCCCAACATGGTTTTTTGAATAAAAACGCCGTCAATCAGCAATCACATTTGCAATGCGGCTTGTGCGCGCCAAGGATACCATATCAGACGTAATGAGAAACCGAACGATATTGGCTGACCGCGACACTATATTTACTGTGACCAGTTATCACCTAATCAAGGTGGCACGGTTTATCACAGACACTAACGAGCTGTATCACAATGATTCCCACCTTATCCTTGCGTGACACATCCATTACGCGTTGGAGACCAGAAACGAATTGCCGGTGATTAATCGTAATTACTGTGCAATCATGCTGTGGTTCTGTAATGTTAATTATTATTCCGCTACTACGAGAGCATTATGCGCCGGTTTCACTACATGACGATGCTTCTGTTGCTGTTAAGTGTTAACGCGACAGCCGTACCTGATCCTCAATACTGTAATGACGCGAACTTAGATAAACAACGTTGGCAACAGTACATCACGTCGCAGTTCACTGACACTGAGGCCGACACAACCGAACTGGTAAACCGGCTTTATGCCTGTCTGGCATCACCGGAGCCTGCAATACGGGATGACATCGGGTATCAGGGGCTTTCAGTGCTGCTTCGTCAGGCCACGCCGTCACAACCGGTTGTGTTAGCACTTTTTGAGCGTCTTTCCACGGATATCGCAGCGCATGTAAACGATCCCCACAGTGTCTTTCTGCCGTTTGCCGTGCTCGCTTACAGCGAAGTCATTCGCACCGATCGCATCTCGCCGGTACTGACGACCGAACAACGCCAGCAAGCCATAAATATCATCTCGACGTATCTGGAAAAACAAACGGATTATCGCGGCTTTAGTGAGCAGGTAGGCTGGCGTCATGGTCTGGCCCATGCTGCAGATGTCGTTTTGCAACTGGCACTGAATCCGGCGTTAACCCACGATCAGATACAACAGTCCGCAGCTATGTTGCTGCAACACATCTCCCCGTTAGGTGCTCCGGCTCTGACCGATGGCGAGCCTTACCGCATGGCCCGGGCCATCGCGTACCTGATGTTACGTGAAGAAGTGAGCGTCACTGTCTGGCAGGAGATGCTGCGTGAATATGGAAAACCCTCACCCCGTTTTGCAAGCTGGGGGGAGACTTATCAAAGTCGTGCGGGCTTAAATTACCTGCATAATAAGCGGGCGTTCTTTTCGAGTCTGACGACACTGACGGTGTATCAAAACGACACCCGTCTGGACGCACTGGCACCGGAAATCGCGAAGGTGGCACGAAGTATTCGCTAGAGAGTGTTGTCATTTGTTCATATTTCATGCAGTCGGTCAGTTTTGCATCAGACAATCGCGAATGAGCGTAGTTTAGTGGTCTAAATAAGCGAATTTGTGAGCAGTATGATGCAAAACTGGCCACTGCCCGAAGGGTTGGGACTAAAATGACTGCTAACTGCGTTGTCGCTGACTTATTTGGATTGCCAAACGGCGTCAACGACGCCTTGTTTTCAACCATTTTAGTCACCAACATAAATAATGAACAAAGGTCAACACTCTCTAGACCCTTTTGACATTTGGTGTTCATTTTTGCAGTGAATGGTTTGCGATTCAGGCAAGACAACGAGGCTAACGTCACATGTTAAAACGTTATGCACGCGCGTGAGAAACCGCGGGTGCTGTGCGCACCCGCGTTATTGAAGAGATAACCGTATCGGACTAATCCGTCGGTTTAGAGTTCTCTACCCGGCTTTTCAGCTTTTGACCCGGGCGGAACGTCACGACCCGACGCGCTTTAATAGGAATATCTTCCCCGGTTTTGGGGTTTCTTCCTGGTCGTTCGTTTTTATCCCGCAGGTCAAAATTACCAAAACCCGACAGTTTCACTTGTTCTCCGGACTCCAGGGCGCCTTTGATTTCCTCAAAGAACATTTCAACCAGATCCTTTGCGTCTCTTTTGTTAATACCCAGTTTTTCGAATAAGTGTTCAGCCATCTCGGCTTTGGTTAGTGCCATAGTTTACTCTCTTAACGCTGCCCCAAATTTGGTTTCCAGACTTTTAACCACAGTATCTACAGCATGCTGAATCTCAGCTTCTTCCAGGGTTTTTTCCGGATCCTGAAGGGTGAGTGATATCGCCAGGCTCTTATAACCGGGCTCAATTCCCTTCCCTTTATACACGTCGAACAAGTTTAGGCCAACTAGTTGATTTACGCCAACTTTTTCTACATAAGAAAGAAGGCTTCCTACACTGACCTCATCTTTCACCGTAATCGCAATATCTCTGCGGTTTGCCGGGTACTTGGACACAGGCACAGCTTCAGGAAGATTACGCCCTGTAATCGCCGTAAGATCAAGCTCAAAAACAAACGGACGGCCAGAAACTCCAAGTAATTTAGTATATTGCGGATGCACGGCGCCTAACAAGCCCACTTCTTTTTCACCCAGTAAGACTTTCGCCGTCATTCCCGGATGCAGCGCACTGTGCGCAGCGCTTTCAAATCTGATATCCGTTCTGCCCGTCAACGCCAACAGCGCTTCGACCTCGCCTTTGACATCATAAAAGTCGACTTGTTCATCGCTACCGTCCCAATGTTCGTCCATACGACGACCGGCCAAAACTCCGCCAATCACTGGTTGCTGTGAGACACCACTGGGTGCTTGTGCATCGGCAATAAAGCGAAGCCCGGTTTCGAACATCCGAATGCGCGATTGCTGGCGCTTCTGGTTATAGGCAGCGGCGCCGAGCAGGCCTGGCCACAGCGATACCCGCATAACGGACATATCAGAAGAAATCGGGTGAGGAAGCACCAACGATTTATGCTCTGGGAATAACGCGTCCTGTACTTTGGGATCAACAAAGGAATAGGTAATAGCTTCATTGAAACCACGATCCACCATTAACGCCTTGAGCGTCCCGACTGCAAGTTCAGCTTCTTTTGCTGGCAGCATGCTGAGGGTCGCTTTCGGCGCCACATTAGGAATATTGTTATAACCATAAACTCGCGCCACTTCCTCAATCAAATCTTCTTCAATCGCGATATCAAAACGATAGCTTGGCGCATCGGCTTTCCAGCCAGCATCGGTTTTTTCAACATCCATACCCAGACGTCGTAAAATCTCACTTACGTTATCATCGTTAATCGCCACACCCAGCACATTGTGTAGTCTTTCTCTACGTAAGGTAACCGTTGCAGACGTTGGAAGTTTGGCGTCATCCACCGCTTCTACCACCGGGCCAGGTGTACCGCCACAAATTTCCAGCACCAGCGCGGTAGCGCGCTCCATGGCTTTTCGCTGAAGTTGCGGATCGACACCGCGCTCATAGCGGTGTGATGCGTCAGTGTGCAGACCATACTGACGCGCACGTCCCATTATTGCATCGGGTGCAAAGAAGGCACTCTCCAGAAGAATGTCCGTGGTTTCCAGCGTGACACCGGAGTGCAGACCACCAAAAATGCCTGCCATGGCCAGCGCTTTGTTGTCATCAGCGATAACCAGCGTGTTGTCGCTCAGCTCAACCGTGCTTTCATCCAGCAGAGTAATTTCTTCGCCCTGCTCTGCCATTCGCACGTTGATAGCACCTTCAATGGCGTTCAAATTAAACGCGTGCATCGGCTGGCCAAGTTCAAGCAGCACAAAGTTAGTCACATCAACGATGGGGTCTATGCTGCGAATACCACTACGGCGAAGTTTTTCTTTCAACCAGAGCGGCGAGTCTGCTTTAACATTTACGCCATTGATAACCCGACCAAGATAACGTGGGCAGGCTTCCGGAGCCGATAATGTCACGCTACGCTTTTCGTCTGACTGCGCAGCAACGTCTTCAATTACAGGTTCGCACACGTCAAGATTGTTCAGCACACCTACTTCACGGGCGATACCACGAACACCGAGGCAGTCTGCACGGTTTGGCGTTAAATCAATCTCAATGCTGGCATCGTCCAGGTTCAGGTAGTCACGCAGATCCTTCCCGATAGGGGCATCCTGCGGCAATTCCATGATGCCGTCGTGATCATCGCTAATACCCAGCTCGGAAAAGCTACACAGCATACCCATTGACGGTTCGCCGCGGAGTTTGGCTTTCTTTATTTTAAAGTTACCTGGCAGTACCGCACCAACCACAGCCACAGCGACTTTGATGCCCTGACGACAGTTAGGCGCGCCGCAAACGATATCCAGTAACTCATCACCGCCAACGCTGACTTTGGTCACACGCAGTTTATCGGCATTCGGATGCTGCCCGCACTCGACCACTTCACCCACCAGCACACCGGTAAACTCACCTGCTACAGGTTCAGCCCCGTCCACTTCCAGGCCTGCCATGCTCAGTTGCTCAGACAGTTCATTGGTGGACAGTGACGGGTTAACCCACTCTCTTAACCATTTTTCACTAATTTTCATATTAACTACTGCCTTACTTGAACTGTTTGAGGAAACGTAAATCGTTTTCGAAGAATGCCCGTAAATCGGTAACTCCGTAACGCAGCATCGTCAAACGCTCTACCCCCATACCAAAGGCAAAGCCAGTATATTCTTCAGGGTCAATGTTCACCGCTTTCAGCACATTCGGATGAACCATGCCGCAGCCCAACACTTCCAGCCACTGACCATTTTTTCCCATCACATCCACTTCGGCAGAAGGCTCAGTGAACGGGAAGTAAGAAGGACGGAAACGTACTTCCAGAGATTCTTCAAAAAAGTGATGAAGAAAATCGTGCAGGATCCCTTTCAAATCCGTAAAGCTGACATTCTTATCGACCATCAGACCTTCGACCTGATGGAACATCGGCGTGTGCGTCTGATCGTAGTCGTTACGATATACCCGGCCAGGAGAAATAATGCGAAGCGGCGGCGCTTCGGCTTCCATGGTGCGGATCTGCACACCAGAAGTTTGCGTGCGCAGCATCACATCAGGATTGAAGTAAAAGGTGTCATGGTCCGCACGTGCAGGATGATTTGCCGGTATATTCAATGCGTCAAAATTATGAAACCCGTCTTCCACCTCTGGTCCGGTTTTTACTGCGAAACCAAGCTCGGAGAAAAATTGCTCGATTCTGGCAATGGTGCGGCTTACCGGGTGCAAATTACCTGGCAGCACGCTTCGGCCTGGCAGCGTGACATCGATCGCCTCTTCTGCCAGCTTCTTGTTCATTTCGGCAGTTCGCAAGGCATCGCCTTTTGCGGCAATCGCCTGTTGGATCTGTTGCTTTGCCTGATTGATCTTCTGGCCTGCCGCCGGGCGTTCTTCGGCTGACAGTTTGCCAAGGCTTTTCAGCATGTCGGTAAGCTTACCTTTCTTACCCATGAACTCGACGCGCACCTGGTCGAGTGTGGCTGCATCTTCAGCAGCGTCAATCTGGCCTTTCGCCTGATTGATAATGGAATCGAGCTCCATATTATCCTCAATTGACATCTTGCGTGGGAGACTGCAGCCGCGCGACCGCAATCCACTGTGATATAAAGCCCGATAGTTTACACGACAGACATTTCAATCGGCTACCCTAACAGGCTGATAATGACAGTTTTTCGTGATTTTTTTACCGTCTCTGCTGTGAAACCCGCGCTTTTGCTATTCCGTGCTGCACCGTACCGTCAGAAACCGGACTATTTGTCTGCTCACCATAGATACTTTTTGTTCCAATCACGAGAGCAGTGCTCAAGCATTACTCAATAACAGTCATTACTTCCCGGGTTGCAGAAGTCGCGTCACGCTCACTATTCTCTTGTCGGTCTACGTGACCTTTGGATTGTCCCAGTGAGAGAGCGGCCTTATCACAGCCAATGAACCCAGTGCGTTTTTCGACGTTTTACGCAACCATATTCCAAAAGATATGCTATTGAGGGTTATCGCTGGACGCATTAGGCGGTAATGCTTTTATCAGGGGCAGCATCTGCTTATATAAGGAGGTATCGGCCCGCTCAAGCCATTCATAAAGTTGCATTTCGGTCGTTGTTAACCTCACCCCCGCAGCCTGCATACTTCTTATCGCTACTTCGCGGTCACCCGCGTGCCGACTTGATACGGCATCAGTGACCAACGATACACCTATGCCTTCAGCCATTAACCCCTTGACGGTCTGATACACGCAGATGTGCGCCTCGATCCCGACGACTGCCCAGCGCTCTGCGCCTAGTGCAGCGTTTTTGAAATCGGTGTTTTGCATAGCGTTAAAGCTACTTTTCTGAAAGCGACTGGCCGCGCCTGCGGCGTCAGAGATTTGCCTCACGGTTGCACCCAGCTTTTCTGGCATTTGCTCACAAAGAATAACCGGACGTTTTTGCGCCTGGCATAACGTGACCAATGTCATTACCCGGGATTGAAGATTTTTTCCATCCTTGACCAGGTCAGCGAGGTTACCCTGAATATCGACAATAATAAGTCCGCATGAGTTTTTTTCTGAAAGCATAATCTGACCTAGTACTTTTTTATGAAAAACTTTCCAATATTACTTATTTCCGCCCGCACCTCAATGGTGCACACCGTATTTTTCATTTTAAAAAAACATAATTTCAGTACAAAAAGTGTACATAATTATATTTTGTATGGGGGAAAACACCTTTAACGAATACATAAATCACTGATTTTAAACAACTGTTTAATTATACATACCTATTGATAAGTACTCATAACCAATACCTTTTGTAATCCGAGAGTCGTCGCTCTATTCTCACTACCGCGTTGAGGGGTCAGCCCCGCGCACTCTTTTTTCGTAGTATTGAGGTTTTCCCATGTTGTGTAGTAACTTTTTTTCCAAACACGCTTCTTCTTTAAAAAAAGCAGTCTTTACTGCTTCTGCAGCACTTGCATTAACTTTTTCTTCTGCTTCTGACGTTCTTGCTGCAAATGAAAAAATGAAGCCACTTACCGGACTTTATATTCTTGACGGTAACCGCGGTACATACCGTGACGTTAATATCCGCGATTATGACTTTGTTGACGGCTATACCTGGCGGTTTTCCTGGGCTGACATGGAGCCTAAGAAAGGGGAATACGATTTCCGTGGCCTCGAGCACATTGTTAAACGCCTGAGTGACATCGATAAAAAAATGTCCTGGATTATCATGTCAGATCTGCCTGACTATCTGGCTAAAGAACCCGGAATGGACACATATATTTATAATAACGAAGCCATTCCCTCTCCCTGGGATGAGAAACTGCTGGCGCGTTACGAAGCTTTTGTAAAAGCAGTATCTATGCATCGTATGCCGGATCCAAAACGCGATGGCCGCATGATCCCTTTTAAATGGCACTCAGTTAACGCTATTTTGCACCCTACCTTTCCAGGAACGCCTCGCGGTGGTATGCGCGACGAGGGTATCAAAATCAAAGATATTCCTGGCTACTCCCGGAGTAAGTTAATTGATGGTAACGTCGATTTCGTCGCCAGTTTGTTCCGCAAGACGTTTCCTAAACAAGCGATTTTCTTCTCTCTGTGGCCAATTAACGACAATGATCGCAGCCAGCCACTATGGGAAGCGCTACAGGACAAATTCTCTCAATACTGGAATACCGGTATCTGGATGGACAACCTCGCCGCTTCACGTGACTGCACATACTGTGCGCCGTATAAAGGCTTTCCGCAGGTAAGCTGGGCAAAGCATATGACTAACGTATCTGACCGTCTGATGACCGGTTTCCAAATGCTGGGTACCTGGGACCGTCCTTTCAACGTAAGCCACGTTCCTAAAGTAGAAAACGGCACACCTATGGACGGAATGGACTTTGCAATTGATAAGTTTGATTCTCAATACTTTGAAGTTTACATCTGGGATATCGAGCGCAAAGACTGGCAGGCAGGCCTGAAAGAAATGCAAGAACGTCTGCACCAGTAATCGTATTTAGCTTCCTAACCTTAAAACACCCGCCTCTGCGGGTGTTTTCCTTTCTCTGCAAAAGCCACTTCCTCTTCATTCACGCACAAATCACACTGAAACAGTTCGTCGATTCATCCTGTTACCGAATGGCAACATGTAGCTTGCTATCGCTGTTAAGTATCGTGCACTCAGCATGACACATCATCCAAAACAGACATGAACAGGTGCTTGTTTATTCGAAGAATTCTTTTCTGCTGCGCTGACGCAGCCTTAAATAACTGTCTGTTTCAGGAGATTGGCCCGGCTTTTGCCATCAGACTATAAAAGACATAAAACGGCCGTCATCTTACTGAGCGCAGTATATGGCCCCCTTCCTCCCCTTTATAGCTTAAACCAGGCGAGCCGCTACGGCGGTTGGTCATTGCGAGCACGGACTAAATATAACGACTGCACCGGACGTAATACGTGTTGTTACATCACAATACGTGGCACTGACACTGAATGACATCGCTATGCGAATGGAATACGACAAACGCGAACCTACTTTCAACTAAGGGTCATATCATGACATATCAATTTTTCCAAAAGCATGCAGCAGCGTCTCTGGCAGCTGTCATTTTTTTCTGCTTTACGTCTTTTCATACTGTTGCTCAACAAGCGACATCGGCACTTACGGGGATTTATGTGCTGGATGGCAACCGGGGTACGTTTCGGGATGCGAATATCCGCGATTATGACTTCGTCGACGGATTTGCCTGGCGATACAGCTGGCGCGAAATGGAGCCTTCCCAGGGTATTTACGATTTCAAACCGCTGACACATATCGTTACCCGGCTTGCCGCTATCGACAAAAAGTTTTCCTGGATCATCATGCCGGACTTACCGCGCTACCTTAGTCAGGACAGGCAAATCAGTACCTACATTGCCGGGGGCACGTTGCGCCCGTTACCCTGGGACCCAGAATTACTCGAGCGATACCGCGCTTTTTTAACGGCTGCAGCAAACCACAGAATTGCAGATCCTAAAGCCGGAGGGCGGCCTGTCCGTCTGCGGGATCACTCTGCATTTGCCCTGTTTCATCCTACCTTTCCAGGTACTCCGGGTGGCGCGATACGCGATGAAGGTGAGGTTAGCGTCTCCAGCGTACCCGGATTTACCCGGGAGCAATTAATCGAAGGCAATATTCTCCCTGTGATGAATATGACAAAAGCCCTCTTTCCAAATCAGGTGACGTTCGTATCACTGTGGCCCATTCACGATGGCAACCGCAGGCAAGCGCTCTGGGAAGATATAGAGGCAGCTATCTCGCGCTATAGCAAGACTGGCCTGTGGATGGATAATCTGGCTGCCAACCGCCCGTGCCCCAATTGCAGTAATTACCGTGGCTTTCCTGAAAAAAGCTGGGCGCAACATCTCGCCAATACCAATGGTCTGCTAACAGGATTCCAGATGCTAGGGAGTTGGGACCGTCCCTTTAACATAAACCACGTACCCAAACTTCGTTTCGGCCAACCTACAGATGGTATTGAATACGGGATGCAGGCCTTTAATGCCCAGTATTTCGAAGTCTATGTATGGGATATCGATAACCCGGCGTGGCACAGTGAACTCAGGCAGTATCACCAGCAATTGCATCAGTAATAGGTATGACATTGCACCGCACGATTGCACCGTATTGAGCGGTGCAACACCGTAATTTGCACCATTGTTGTACAATCTCGTGCTATCACTTCTCGAGCATCTACCCCGTCAACGGCTTGACACGAGCGTCAAAATACAGACTTTTAAGTTTTTCTTAATAAAATATTTTATAAAAAATCAACAACTTGTTCGTTTTTTACACACTTGTAATCCAACTGTCATTCCCGACTTTCATCATTACGGCAAACATATTGCTACTATTTTTGTAGGTCGTACTTAATAATCGTTTCATCGGAAGAAGGTTGACGCCGCCATGAATAATGCACCCTTTAAGGTGGACTTTATTGGCATAGGCTCAGGGAAATGCGGTTCTACCTGGATTTATGAGAATATTGTCAAACACCCGGAAATTAGCAGTAAAAATCTGAAGGAACTCAACTACTTCAGTGATCTGTATCCTGAGCATAAATTTGATTGGTATGAGTCTCAGTTTGGCACAGGCGATGATGGATTGCTTAAAGGAGAATTCTCTGTCACTTACCTGGCGCACCCTGAAGCACCAGCAAGGATAAAAAAACATTTTCCAGACGCCAGGCTGATTGCCATTGTCAGAAACCCGGTTAAACGTGCTTTCTCCAATTACCTGCACTCTATTAGGAAAGGAGATATTTCGCCGAGCCTGTCATTTTCAGAGTACATAAAAGACGAAGATAACCTTGCGCCTGGCAGATACCACGAATACCTGAAAAACTTCTACGCGGAATTTCCCAAAGAACAAATTCTGGTCATCGTACTTGAAGACTTTCTTAAAGACATACCAGCAGGCATGCGCCAGATATATCAGCATATCGGGGTTAAAAACGTCGATTACCTGCCGGCGGATTACCATGTCCCTAGTAACGAAGCCAAAAACTATCGCTTTTTGTTGCTTGAAAATGTACTGGTACAAAGCTATCGCTGGCTATCACGCCGTGGCCATACCCGTTTCGTTAAATGGGTAGTTGATTCTGGTATCGCGAAAGTATTGCGACGTGTCAACGACAGCAAGGAGCGGCCGCCATCCATCGATGCTGAAAGCCGTGAGCAATTAGTCGAATATTTTGAAACCCATAATAAAGAATTTGAGCGCCTCGTGGGCGTGAAACCTAAAGCCTGGTCATAGAATCCAGCAATATCTTGCCGTAGACGTACTTTTTTAGCCGTACCAAGACTGCTTTTTACTGCGAAACCTCGCGTTCGTGGTAGTGGAAAAGTGCTGCCAGTCGAAAATGTTTCAGCCGATAGATTGAGTAATTACTATGGACAGCCAAGTTGTATTTCTGGTGGGGGCCCCACGTTCCGGCACCACCATGTTAGAACGCATCATCGCCAGTCACAGTCAGGTAATGGGTGGACCAGAACCACACTTGCTTACGCCTCTGGCGCATCTTGGCGTATGGGCAAATGTGGATAAAGCGCCTTACGATCACATCGTTGCAGGCATTGGTCAGAAAGACTTTATCGCCAGCTTGCCGGGGCAGGAAAACGACTATTGGCAAGCCTGTCGGTGTTACGCGCAGTATCTTTATAACCGCGCTACCGGTGGCAACGAGAACATGCTGTATCTGGATAAAACTCCGGAATATGCAACGGTCTGGCCGTTCATTAAAAAAGTATTTCCTGACGCAAAATATATCGTACTCAGCCGCCATCCCGCTGCCGTCTTTTCGTCTTTTGCCAATAGTTTTTTTGAAGGTGACTATGCCCTCACTCAACAGCATGAGCCACTTTTTGAACGGTATATTCCGTCCATAGCTGCTTTGTTGCGGGACCCGGACTTGTCTGTTTTTCATGTCAAATATGAACAGCTTGTCAGTGAGCCGGAAACGCTGACCCGACAACTTTGCCAGTTTCTGAATATTGATTTTGAATCAGACATGCTGAATGTCAGCGCCAGCAAGAGCACGCAGGGGCTGGGCGATCCAATTGGTATAAAAAAGTACAACGGGTTAAGCACAAACAGTATTGAACGCTGGGCAACCGAAATTGCTGCAGATCCAGAAAAATACCAGTTTTTGCGCCAGCTTCTGAGTCGTATTTCAGACAATGATATCGCCACATACGGGTATTCGCCCGAGACAATGTGGCAACCGGTGGAGGATGCGCTTTCCAACCAGAATGCGGCCTCACGTCGCAAGGGGAATCATTCGGCGCGCTGGACCAGCTATAAACTGCAGCGAAAAGCGATCATTACACTACGCAACGCCGCGCAAAACAGTCTTTTTGTCAGACACTCGCTAAATAAGCTCCGTTTAGCGTGTGATGTTTTACTCAGGGAGTACTAGGGCGTTATACGCCAATTGATGTCGTGTTTACTAACAGTGGTTTCATCTAGTGGTAGGAATCAATCGAACTTTGTTATTAAGGAAATTTTATGGAATACCGTAAAAACCACTCAAAGCACGCGGATTTTAAGGTTAAAGGATCCGCCACTACCTCTGCTGAGCCACGCAGTTTTGAATACTCAGCAAGAATGAAAGAACGCATTGCGTTCTCGGATACCGGAAAACCTTATAAGGGGATCTCTGTTGTGTTTCCGGCGTTTAACGAGCAGGACAACGTCCAGCGTGCTGTCGATGCAGCACTGAAATCTTTCGAACGCTTTTTTGACCAGGTAGAAATTATCGTTGTCGACGATGGCAGTACCGACGAGACGTGTGAGCGACTGGATGCCATCGCTGAGAAAACGCCACAGGTGGTAGCCAAGCATCATGCTAAAAACCGGGGGTACGGCGCAGCGCTTCGCACCGGGATTGAGTCGGCTCAGCACGAACTCATCTTTTTCTCTGACTCAGACTTACAGTTTGATCTGGATGAAATTGAGCTGCTGCTGGACTGGATTGATCATCACGACATTGTTACCGGGTATCGTGCCAAACGCGCCGACCCCTTTATCAGGAAAATGAATGCCTGGGGCTGGGGCATGCTGGTGAAAACGGTGCTTGGCGTAAAAGTCAGAGATATTGATTGTGCGTTTAAGCTTTTCCACAAGCATGTTTTTGAAGGCTATAAGCTGGAATCAGTAGGCGCCATGATAAATACCGAAATTCTGGCGCGCGCCAAAATGAACCAGATGACCATAAAAGAGGTGCCTGTAAACCACTATTCAAGGGAAGTCGGTGAACAAACGGGCGCTAACATCAAAGTTATTTTTAAAGCCTTCCGCGAGCTGTTTGAAATGTACAGCAAGCTTCGTAAACCACAAGCCTCTGCGATGGATTTGGCTGTGAATAAAAAGTTGTCTCAGTAACCGTGACGCCTCTGCCCTGCAGGGGCTGCGACTCACTATCTGTAACAAAAGGACAGGAAAATGGATTCTCTGGGCAACCGCTTTGAAAAAATCGCGCAGGAGGCAGGTACTGCTACTGCACTGGTTATCGATGACGTCCCGTATACGTATGCCACACTGCACACGGATGTGAACAAAGCCCGTGAACTGCTTAACCAGGCTGGTGTGCAACCCGAGCAGTGTGTTGCGGTTATGTTTTCTAATGGTTATGACTTTATTGTTTTTGCGCTGGCGACGTTTAGTGCAGGCGCAGTACTGCTGCCACTGAACAACAGTTATCAACCGGAAGAAATTCAGTATTACCTGGATCATGCCGATGTAAAGCTGGTTTGCGGCCCCCGCTCGTTATCCGATGTCAGTGAGTATGTTTTCAACCATGCTATCCCATGGTTAGACGAAAACGCGTTATCGCACGCCCAAACAGTCAGCACTGCCTCTCCCTGCGATAAGGGAGGCATGTACTTGTATTCTTCCGGTTCAACCGGAAAGTCAAAGCGGGTTTTTCGAACTCAGCATGCCCTGCTTGACGAATACGATGATATGTCAGCATTACTAAGCGCCTCAGCAAACGACAATGTGTTGTGTACATTACCCCTTTATCACTCTCACGGCTTTTCCAATGGTTTACTGATGGCACTGCTTAGCGGTGCTACCTGTATTCTGTTAACTAACGAGTTTAATGGCCGCAAGACATTGCAGGCACTCGCGGATCATCGCATTACACTCTATCCCGCTGTTCCTTTTATGTATCAGATCATGGCGCTGGCGAACTTCAGAACGCCACCGGATCTCTCTTCACTCAGACACTGCTTTTCTGCAGGCGCGCCTCTGTCACCGAAAATCGTTAACGATTTTTATCAAAAGACCGGCAAATATATCGGACAAATATACGGCAGCAGTGAAACCGGCGTCATCTGCTGCAATACCGCGCCGGACGTTAACAATGCGACGACGGTCGGCTTTCCCATTCCCTGTGTCGAACTGGAAATAAGAGGCGAAGACGGCAACCTCCTCGCCGATGATCAGGAGGGAGAAATCTGGGTCCGCAGCCCGGCCATGACGCATCAATACGACGGTATGCCTGAAGCCACAAAAGAAAATTTTGTTGGCGGATGGTTCTGTACCGGCGACCTCGGAGTTCGCAATGAGCTTGGTATCAGCGTTACGGGTCGCAAAAAACTCCTTATCAACGTGGCAGGTAATAAAGTGGACCCGTTAGAAGTAGAAAGTCTGCTTAACAGCCACGCATTGATTGAAGAGTCTGTAGTAGTAGCAAAACCACATGAAGTTTATGGAGAACAGGTCGTCGCTTACGTCGTACTGCTTCCAGACAGGCAGATCACCACCGACGATTTATATCAATTTATCAAAGGGAAACTTGTTGAATACAAGGTACCTAAGCAAATCGTGTTCTTACAGGCTATACCCAAAAGCCCGTTAGGCAAAGTGCTTAGAAAATACCTCTGATTTCGCTGTTCAGGTTAGCCGCTCAACCGGAGTGTTAACAATGATTGAACCTTACTACTGCAAGCCAAAAAACGAACAAACCCTGTTTAAAAAAGAGGGGTTTGTAAAAGACTGGTCTATTCCGCAAAGAGGCCAGGAGAGCAAACTTCCCATGGAAGACGTTCCCCCTTTTCTGCGCACATTGCTGGTGACAGATGGCACGGTTACCAAAAGCCTGGAGGCCTATTTCTGGGAACCAGTGAATGTTGTGCCGACAGATCAGGGATTACGAAAAGCCGAGTACGATGTGCCCTGGCTGAAAGTCAGTCACGGTGAAGACGTCCTTACCCGTGAGGTTAAATTGCAGGGCGCAAACAGTCATCAGGTTTATGCCACGGCGTTCTCAATCATTCGCCCACGCATTATTCCTGCCTTTTTCAGGCAACGTCTGCTGCGCGGCGAAATTGGTATTGGCATGCTGATCCGAGATTCAGGGATGGAATCCTATCGGGAAGTGCTGGAAATCGGCTTAGAAAAATTTCCAACATTTCACTATCAGGAAGGCACCGACAAGATGCAAAAACTCAATGTGTTATTTCGCACCTATCGCATCGTCCTTGGCGGACAGCCAGCCATTCTGATTACCGAACGTTTTCCAAAAGCTTTATTTGAATAACCGCTACAACGAGAAGGGGAAATACCATGGCACTTAATGTTTTGGAAATGCTGAAGTCAACAGTGGGACAGATCAAAGGAGAAGATTTTTCCAACGTGGAAACCTCTTCTCCCCTTGAGCTGGACTCCATTAACCGGATCACGCTGATCGCGGAAATGGAAAATGTGTTTGATATCAGTATCAGCGACCAGGATTTGGAGCCGGACACGTTCCACTCCATTGACTCACTCAACACATTTGTATCGGGAGTGATGAAATGCGAATGACATTTAAAGAATTTCTGTCACTGGTGAAATCGGATATCGATCTGAAGAAACACTGGTTTTTAAAAAACGATACGTCGTTCAATAAGAACATCCGGGTGTGGCTGGAACCAGGCACTCTGGCTGTTGTTGTATATCGTTTCGGACATTGGACGCGCCATGTGCGCGTCCCCATTATTAAACAGTTGCTACGCCTTATATACATCATGGCGAAATCGGTCATTGTGCTGGGGTTTGGTATCTACATTCCCTCTGCGTTCAAGATGGGCAAAGGCTTTGCTATTCATAACTTTTCCGGGATTTTCATACCGCCAACGACTGCGGGAGACAACCTTTTCGTGTTTCAGAACGTCACCATAGGGCATTTGCGCGGTCAGGGTGGACGGCCCCCCAAAATCGGGAGCAATGTGTTTCTGGGTGCCGGCGCGAAAATACTGGGTGACGTCAAAATTGGCAACAATGTCGTCGTAGGCGCCAATTCACTGGTTATGAACGATGTGCCGGATGGCTGCACCGTTGTTGGCGTTCCTGCCCGGGTGGTGTCAAAGGAAACCACCTGGATCCAGGAGAAGCTGGATGGCGTGGGAGATCACTGGTAATGCCTGCTGAAGGTTAAGGGACTGACTATCAGCCACTGACACGTTGTGATGACGTTCCCTTACCTCGCCCTGTTGTGACAGGTATGTCCTTTTCACCACCTATTATTTAACACTGTTGCGCGAGACGACGCTATGCAAAAGAAACTGAAAATTGCGATGGTGGCATCCTGTCCGTTCCCTGCAAATCACGGAACGCCAGGCGCCATTCGGGAATTGTCCCTGTTCTTACGTAAACAAGGACATGACATACATGTAGTCACTTACCCGCAGTACGAAAAAGGGCTTTCCGTAGAAGGTCTTCATATACACCGGGTTGAATCAACGCGTTTCAAAGACGATAAAATCACGATTGGTCCGAGTAAATCGCGGGTAGTATACGATTACCTCCTTATTGGTAAGCTCATTGAGGTCATTCGCGAGCATGATATCGACATTATCCATGCTCACAATTACGAAGCCAACATTGCCGGATGGGTTGCCAAACTGGTAACCCGCAAGCCATTAGTCTACAACGGCATTAACAGCATGGCAGATGAACTTCCCACCTACAGCGTACTGAAACCCAAATGGTTTTTCCGCTTTTTCGGGAAATGCCTGGATTACACCGTACCGCGTATGGCAGATGCATCTATGGTGCTTTCAGACGAACTGAAATCGTACCTGGTGGACGATATGGGTATCAGAGCCAGAAAAGTCTTTGTTATCCCGCCCGGGGTAGATCCGGCATTGTTCGCCGACGGAAACAAACAAGTCATTTATGATCAGCTGAATCTGTCGCCAGATACGCCTATTATTCTTTATACGGGCGCTATTGAGGGCTTTCAGCGGGTCGATTTGCTAGTCAAGGCCATGGGCATAGTTGCCACATCAATACCTGCAGCCAGGCTCGTCATCGCCTGCAATGTGAACAATGACAAGGCCAAAACCGATTTGATGGCGTTAGCTGAAAAGCACGGCGCAAAAGCGTCGATGATCATTGTCGATAACGTCAGCTTTCCACAAATCCCCGACTTTCTGGATGCTGCGACCATTACCGTGAGTCCGCGCACGTCGTGTCCCGGCTACCCCATAAAGTTACTCAACTATATGGCTGCCGGTAAACCCATTGTGAGTTTCGCCGGAAGTGCAAAAGCCTTGTGCCATGGCTACAACGGCTATGTCGCGCAAGGCGAAGACATCAACGATTTTGCCGCGGGTATGCTGCTGTTACTCAGCAATCCGCCGCTGGCAACAGCGCTTGGCCGGCGAGCCTACGAGACCATTTCAGGCAATTTTGACTGGGATGCTATCGCGCTCGGCACCATTGAAATTTACCGGCAACTGGTCGAAGTCGGCGATATTGACCCGTCACGGCTAAAAGGCGTGGTAAAAAAATCTTACATTCCTGAATTTGTTGAAGGCGCGGAGCTGGCAACAACAGATCCCTTCCTAAAAAACGGTGTACTGACATTCCCCCAATATGAGTGAATTTTATGATTTCCATCAGCATTAGCTCATCATTGATCAGTGTCCATCCGTCAGATCAGACTGACGCCCTGGCATCGCGTTACGTTCAGCGGAGAGTCAGATAATGGCAACACCGCTTGTTCATGCCTGTGCAGGCGTCATACTACTGGCAATTCCGCTGGCCAGAGGCTGGATTGATGTTAAACCGTCAGTCTGGCTATGGGTGCTTCTCGCCATGTTTCTGGCCTGTTTGCCGGATTTCGACATCATCCCTTCCTATCTGATTTTTGGTGATGTCAGGTGGCATTACAAACATACGCATAGTCTGTTGTTTTGCGTACTTGCCGGGCTGCTTATCGCCGCGGTGTGGGGACATAAGGTAGCGTTGCTTTCCACAGCACTTATTGCCAGCCACTTGCTGATTGATGCACTCACCGGACTGGATCCTGGTCTTAATGACTCCTACGGCATCCCTGCGCTGCTACCGTTTTCCCGTGAAAAGTTCGGCTTCCCTGTGACCTTATTTCAGGGGGTATATCACGATAACTGGTTAAGCGAGCGAAATATAAGAAATGCCGTTATCGATATTGCTATATACCTGCCGCTGATTGGCATCACGCTGTTCTACATTTCAAGAAAATCAGACCTGGGCGTGTCATTGAGTAAAAAGGAGATTAACCAGTGAAGTCGTTTATGAAGTTTACTGTCAAGGTCATGGTCCCCGCCACTATCATTCTGATTTTGCTGGCAATGGCGTTCTTCCTGCTTCGTGAGATGCGGCGTCATGCCAACATTGTTGATGCCGACTCGGCCCGTAAAGCCGGACAGGCGCTGCCAGTCAGTATTTACGAAGCGAATGTCGCCCCTATTCAGCCATTGATAGTGGGAAGCTGTAATACGCAACCCAGTAAAAGTGTAGAACTGGCCAGTGCAATCAATGACATTCTCATCCGTGAAAGCTACTTTGAAGCAGGCGACATAGTGGAAAAAGGCCAGAAGCTGCTGGAGCTGGATAAACGACAGATTGAAGCAAACCTGTCCAAAGCAAAAGATCAGATCCGCTGGCTTAATGAAGAGATTAAAGAGCGCGCCAGCCTGGTGGACTATTACCGTGAAAACCGCGCCAGTGGACAGTCGCTGGAAATTGACTACCGCCGCGCGTTTATCGATCTGATACAGACCGAGCGGGAACGTGCCACCGCAGATGAAGACCTGCAACTGGCTCAGGTTGAGCTGGAAAAAACGGATATTTTTTCTCCGGTCACCGGGCGTGTCGATATCATTGCCGCACAGGGAGAAGTAGCCCGTCTTAATCAAACCGTCGCAACCATTACTGTAGTCAATCCAATGATTGCCAACTGCGTCTTCGATACTACCGACTACCAGTTCCTGATGGCGAATCGTGATGAAGGCGAAGTGGTGCTTAAGGGCCTTGATGGCTACGTATTTTCAGGGCACTTCTTACAGGAGGCGCCACTGAATCCTGATCAGGAGCAAATAGATAACCTTAACTGGTATTTCACGATGGATAACAAGGAACTGGTTGTTCAGGCCAATATGACTGGCTTTATCCGCTTTACTTCTACAGAGGAAGTGTTGCGCATACCGGCAGTCGCCTTGCTGAACCAGAATCAGGACCAGGCTCAGGTGTTTAAAGTAGAAGGAGATACCGCCACGCTGGTGAATGTCTCAGTGGGGCAGCGGGCCAGCGGTTTTGTTGGCATTAGCAGTGGCCTCGCAGATGGCGATCGCGTGGTAGTAGCAGGTCAGTTAGATTTGATTGATGGCGATTTAGTGAACGCTATCGATCCCAGAGATGTGACATTCCAATATGGCCAATAATCGAAAGCTGGTCAAAAATTCACTGGTTGTGACTGCCGGTATGGCAATCGGCGGTGCGCTTGTATTTCTCGCTATGGTAGTGATGGCAAGGTATCTTGGCGTCGCAGATTTCGGGATTTTTTCCACCTTGCTTGCCGTTGTCAGCATCATTCAACTGTTCGCCGATGGCGGCATGGTCAATATCACTATTCGCGATATAGCCAGACAACCCGATGCATTACAGGAGCAGATCGGCTTCACCTCTTTAGGCTTACTTGGGCTGTCGGTAGTCATTATCACGGTTATCAGCGTAAGCCTTTACGCCTGGGGCATGGACAGCAAATTGCTGTATTCGTTTTTGTTTATGTTGCTAGCCGGGTTCAGCGCCCTGCAAGGGTTGATTTTCGGTGCTGCCATTCGCGCGCGCGAGGATATGCACATTACGGCATTTATCGGTGTCGTGCACAAAGCCATCCTGGCGTTCGGCATATGGGCTGTGCTGGCCGCCGGAGGCGGCTTAATCGCCGTGTGCGCAGTGAATTTTGCCGCCAACCTTATCCAGACACTCTGGCTGTTGTCAGAAGTGAACAAACGCTACGGCCGTGTTCAGTTCCGCTTTCACTGGCCCAGATGGAAGGCCATATTTACGGAATCGTTGCCGCTTGGTGCGTCTCTGGTATTGCGAAAACTGACCGTCCACCTCGACATTTTATTGCTCTCGGTATTGGCGACAGCGATTGCGGTCGGACTTTACAGCTCCGCATATCGGGTACTGCAACTGATTGAAACCGCATCGATTGCATTTAGCGGCGTCATGCTGCCTCGACTTTCGCAGCTGGCGAAACAGGATATCAGCCGTTTTACAGTAGCCTTCAATCACATCACAGTATTTCTGTTTGCCGCGTCAGTTCCGCTTGCACTATGGTTCTGGCTGTCAGCCGACGTATTGATCCCGTTATTTTATACCAGCACTTACGCAGAAGCAGCGCCAGCGCTACAAGTACTGGGGCTGGCACTTATGGCATTGATTCCTGCTGCACTGCTGCACCCGACATTTGCGGCGCTGGGAGAACAAAAAGCGTTAATGAAGCTGGCTTTTATCAGCCTGGCGCTTAACACGCTTCTGGGGGTCGCACTGATTCTGCCTTTTACTTACGTAGGTGCGGCAATAGGCACCGCGGTCACTGAAGCCGTAGTGCTGATTACTGGCTTAACCATGCTTCGTCGACGTAGTGTCACCTTCTCACAGGGAAAGAAAGTGACAGGCATACTGCTGTCTGCCGGATTTGCAGCGCTGGCTTATCTGAGCATCCCGGATATGGGGCCGGTAACCCGGATGATAGCCGGGACTGTGTGTTTCGCCGCAGTTTACCTGACAGCCGTTGTGCTGCTAAGGGTATACACACTGCATGATGTCCGCACGCTTCTGAAAAAGCCGGACAGCACCGTTACCACAGAGGTGATTCCCTGATGGCTACGCTGGCAATTGCGAACCAGATTCAGTATAAGCAACTCGGCGCAGCGGTGCTGTTTTTGCTCATCCTCGCGATCATGGTGCTATTACTGCAACTGGACTGGCTCAACATGCCGTTGTCTGCCAGCCCCACCGGTGCCGAACTGTCTTTCTTCGGTTACTCTCTGCCATTGCTGGTGCTGACGTTTTATCTCACCGGCGCGCTTCTGGGCTTATTACACTTTCCTTCTGCCCTGCCATTTTTGCTGGTTCCTGTATTGCTTGCGCTGTGCTGGCCAATCATTATTGCGAACGAAACCTCCGGATTACTGCCTAACTTTTTTGACGAAGCCAGAGCGCGCGCGTTAGTTGAGCAGGTGTTTCGGCTGCAGGTTCAGAACAACTACAATATGCAGCCAGCCTACAATGCCAGTTTTGATGTTCGCAGTGTTCTTGAGCGCACATTAATGGTGACCTCAAATCTCAGCTTTGGCTGGTACGCCTTTGTTATAATGGGCATGTTTATTCCGCTTACCTACCGGCTGGTGACCGCGAGCCGCGCCCGCACCACGCTCTATTATCTTGCGATGTGGGGTGTGGTGATAATGATTTTTGCGTTTTATTACGTCCGAGACCCTTACCGCATCAATACAATCCCAATGGATGCGGGCCGCTCAGTCAATCTGATGGATCATTGTAGCAGCGCCCTGTCATTTAACCCTGAGCTGGCGTCTTCAGATTATTTTGTCACCTTGTGCGCCCGCGCTTACGTCAGCTATGCAGGCTGGTCAGGGCCGGTAGCGCATATCCCGGTAATATATGACTTTATGGGCGATCAAAACTTCATCTATATGAACAAGGCGAAATTCGCTGAAATTGAGCACCGCCTTACGCCGCTGCTCTACATGCCAGTGAAAAGTCCCATGGACCGTATGTTCAGAGACTTTGGACAGCGTCACTATCGTACGTTTATGAGTGTGAAAGCACTGGAAGCAATTCGGGAACAAAAATACAACCTGGCCGCCACCATGCTGGCCAATAATGACTGGTTTCGCGATGACATTGCGTCATGGGTGTTGTTTGGCTATGCCAGAGCCCGGCAGGGTCAGCTTCATGCTGCCATATCTTCCTTTGAAGAGGCCGTCCAGGAACTGGAAAACGATACTGTCATCGCAAACCTTTACTGCACGCTGGGCGATGCCATGGTGGCCAATATGTATTTTAAACGAGCCCGTCATTTCTATTTGCAGTGTGCAAACTTCGACAACGAACGTAATTACTGGGCTGTCAGCGGCCTGGGAGGCACCTGATGACGTGGCGGGTGCTGATCATCTACTTGCTGATTTGTATCGGATTTCTATCCAATGTCGGTGAAATACTGACACAAAACAGCGTCAAGCCGCAGTGGCAAATGCCGAAAGGCCCCTGGATGCAGGTGGCAGGTGGTACGGAAATGCTGCTGGCCAGAACCAGACTCACAGTGTCCCGTAATGAAAAAGCAGTTTTTCTGACGCTAGGTTCACGGGATGAAGCATTAATTATTGTCAATGGTGAGCAAATCGGCAGGATCCCGGCGAACCCGGAATTTATCCAGTCGCGCTTTGACTTAACGGCCAATATCACACCGGGCGCTAATACGCTGGTCATCGCGATACTGGGTCAGTCCCGCAACATACCGGCCATGTTTAACGCCTTCGTGGAAAGCAAACATCCGGGTAAGAATACAGTAACGCCTAAACAGTTGCAGTGGGAAGTGACGGGCACTGCGCAGGCGAATCATTTTTTACGGCCATGGGGAAAGCACCTGGCTGCCGTAGATACGTGGCAGTCACCGACATTAGTATCCCTTCCCTCGTCTACAACAATAAATATCAGTGGTTTACCTCTGACGACCAATACCGCCTCTGCTGCCGGCGAGTGGTTCTGGGCATCCGATCCCATTGATCCCGCCCTGGAGCTGAGCCGCTCAGTGTTTGTGTCGCAGGGAGACGAACTGTATTTGGGCGTCGCCATTGATGGCTCTTATGAAATACGGGTAAACCAGACCATTGCCGCGATTTTTGCCGGCCACCCCAACGTGGTGCAGTACCACGATCTCAGTGCATTTTTGCGCCGTGGTTACAACCGACTGGATGTTTATCTGCAAAGTAAGGTTTTCCAGCCCCGCGCAGCGCTGGTTGGCTATCTTTATACATTGGATGCAAAGACTACAGAAGACTTATCAATCTACGAAAACTGGGAAGCCGACAGTAAGTTACTCCCTCATGGCACACTTGCTGACTCGCCGCCGGGTATACGTTTTCGACCGGTAAAGCATGCTACGCTGAATTTACGCGCACAACTTACTACCCTGCTGCTCAATGCATTTCCGCTTATCCTGGCTGTGCTTTGCTGCCTGTTGATCAAAGTTTTTGTGCAGGGCAACAGTGTTAAAAACAGTATGTTGTCGGTAACAGGCCTGGCTTTACTCCTGTCCTTATTTGGGATGCTTGTTATTTTTCTTCACCGTATTGGCTGGCAATTACCGGCCCCGCTACATCCATACCTTGGTTTGCTCTGCGCCATGCTGATGTGTATATCCCTGTTCACCTTTAACGACAGAGAAGACTGCCATGAATCAGGCTGACATTGATATCCGGGTAAGGTGGCTTGCTATTGTCGTCATTCTGGCAACCGGTTTTTTCCTGCGCCTGTCTGTTATTGATGAGCGTTCTATTACGCAGGACGAGTCAACGATGATCCTCTTCGCACAGGGGGTGTTGAAAAATGGCTATCCGTCCATCATGCAAAATAACGGCGAGTTTGTGATATCTACCTATGAACTGGTGCCCTACCCGATTGCCGCTTCAATGTATTTTTTAGGGAAATCTGAATTTGCCGTAAGAGTTCCTGCACTGATTTTCTCAACGCTGACTACCCTGCTTATCGTATTTGCGGGCGAACGGTTTCACAGTTTTCGCGCAGGTTTGCTGGCAGCAGGAATGTTTGCGGTGCTCCCCTGGACAATATACTGGGGGACCAACGCGTTCTACCCCTCACAGTTGCAACTCATTACGCTGGTAACCATTTTGGTTTTGCACAGTATTTTACAGCACGGCAATGAGAAGCCCTGGCTATTCTATCTTATTGCCGCCTGCATCCTGCTGACTTATCTGAGCTGGGAAGGATCTGGTTTTCTATTGCCGGTTTTCTTCGTCACCGCTATCGTACTGACATGGGGAAAATGGACATTTCTGAAATCCATACATGCGTGGCTGGCCGCATTATTGATTATCGTTGCCGTGGTGGCACAACTGACGTGGCGCACTGTTTTACGCGCGCCATATGTTGCACTGGGCACCAGTCGCTCTGATGTGTCATTTCTTGAGCCTGCCTACGAAGCCTATTCGTTTGACCCGACCTTTTACGTAGAGTCACTGACAACACCAGAAAACCTGCTGTTTGTACTGGCATTTGCACTGGGGATCTATTTGCTCAGAAAACAGTGGAGTGCGATGTATCTGATCATGATTGTCGGCTTTGCACTTATTTTACTTACCACAATGCTTGGCTACTACGCACTTCGCTACGTTTATTTTGTACTTCCTGCCATTCTTATCGTCTCGTCGATTGCTTTGCTGGAAGCCACGTCACCTCTCAAATATTTTGCTGCCAGAGCACGGATTTCTGCACGTCAGTTTGCCGCACTCCACTTCGCCTTACTTTTTGCACTTACCACGTTTCTGAGCTCTGCGTGGGGATTTAAATTTTACTCCCCGACGCGCACCGGGTTTATCCCTTTTGAAATGGCGTTCGAATCAAAAGGCTTTGGCTTCAGAAGTATTTATCAGGCGTTTAACCATCACTATCAGCAAGGGGATATTGTGGTAATCCAGGCTCCTTTTCCATTTATGTTTTATACCCCATTGACCGGTGATTACTACATTCAGCAGGGAACCTCTACAACCGTATTCTACTATCGTGAATCCATGCCATTTTATCTTGATAAGTGGATAGGTAATCCGGTTATTCAGGACAAATTTACGTTAAAAGAAATGCTGCACCAAAACCGTCGGGTATGGTTCTTGTTTGCGCCGTCAGGTGCTTCTATGAGCAGTGCTGGTGAAATCATGATGACGTATCTTGATAAACACGCCAGTGTGATGTGGGAAGTCTCAGACGCCAAACTTATGTTATGGGAGAACCCATACTTTGTTCAGTAATTTTGCTCTTGCCATTCTCGCATCGCTGTTACTGTTCAGCTGTGTCCTTAAGACACAGGCTGAAGCTGCCGTCCCGGCCGGCCTGTATATTCTGATCCCGCCCAAAACCCCGGTTCCTGAGGCAGTGTTAAACAGCAAACGGGTGACGGGGGTTGTACTTCGAGCTAACTGGCAAAGTATTAGCGGCAAGGACAATGCGCTGGCTTTCGGACATCTTGTATCACAGGCGAAACGTGCCAGAGATGCCGGTAAAGCTGTCAGCCTGGTTATTAACAATGGTGGCGTAAATACTCCGGCTAGAGTGCTGGAAAACACCCAAAAGATCAGCTTTATGAATAAAAACCGGTTTCATAAAAGCGAAGGTGAGCACATCACGATCCCGTTATTTTGGGATACATCCCTGATTGATGCGAAAAAGACATTGCTATCGGAGATCGCCAGTGCGTTTGATGAAACAGGGCTTATCGATATTGTTTCATTGCAGTGCGCCAATTCCACCACGGACGACTGGAATATACCGGACAACATTAGCTGGGGGCGCGCAGCTTTTTCCGAAGATAAACTGTTTTTTGCCTGCAAAACACTGATTGATCACGCAGCCGGGGTTTTCCGGCACGCGGCATTGAAGATGGCGTTTGGTCCGCTCCCGCCATCGCTCATGCAAAACCGCTATGCACTTGCCGAAAGAGTATATCGCTACGCCAGTCAAACCTATCCAGAGCGCTTTTACATGCAGCGACACAATCTTTCAACCCGAACCCCGGATCCAATAACAACACAACAGCTGTACGGCTGGAGAATGGTATTCAACGCCCGCCCCTATGCCGCAGCGCAATTTCTGTGGCCAGCAAAAGATACCCGCTCTTGCAGAGCAAATGGAAACCAGCGTCCCTGCGACAGTGAAAACATTCTGCGCGAGATTGCAGTGCTTACAAAGCACTACGGTTTTCATTATCTTGAAGTGTATCTGAGTGATTTTCTGGCGTTTGGAGACACCAGTGCATTTACGGCGCTGGCAAGCGCAGTGGGTTCGGCAGATATTGCTACAAATGCCTCCATGACAACTGCCGATACTCCATCCCCTGCGACATCAACAGCATTTGCACAGAGTGATGAGGTATGGGGCTATTGGAATAATCCACCAGTGCAGTCCGGGAATGCAGCCATCAAACACTACCATTTCACCAGCAAGGTGATAAATCAGGACGTAGGCTATTCCCTTTTTTTACCCGAAGGCAGAAACGACACACCGCTTCCGGTTATTTACTGGCTCCATGGCAAGAACGGCAATGAGAGCCGGGGAACGCACGTTACACGGTTTCTCCAGTCTGCTATCGAGCAAAGCATTATTCGCCCCACGGCGATGGTTTTTGTCAACGGTGGACGCCACTCCTTTTACAGCGATGCCAAAAATGCAGATATGCCAGTGGAAACGATGATCATTGATGAGTTGATCCCTACCGTGGAGAAGCGCCACAACATTGGTCAGTCTGCTGACAAACGACTGCTTGAAGGGTTTTCCATGGGTGGGTTTGGCGCATTAAAGCTGGCCGCCAAATACACTGACAAATTTGCCGGCGTCAATATCTATGGCGCTGCACTGTTGAGTGAAACCCATCCCCCTGGACAGCAGGATCAGAGTAGTTTCCGTCACGTATTCGATGCCGATCTCAACTATTTTATTACCAATACTCCGGCATTCTGGCTACGTGAGAACGCTGAACGTATTCGCGCGTCCGGCATGCCTATTCGTATCCGGGTTGGAACGCAGGACGGCACAAGGCGATACAATCAAGCCAGTATTCAGTTGCTGGACGAGCTTAATATCCCTTACGACTATGCAGAATTTGAAGGCGTCAGACATGCGCCAGCCATGTATTACCAGTCAGATGAACTGGATAATTTTCGCTTTTTTGAGTCGGTACTTCGTCGCCAAGGATCAGAATTTAAAACGCCGCAGAGCGTTATCACACCGGAAACCTCCAGTGATGCTGTGACCGTCACCGCAGCTCACTGACGCTTCCGGATTGACGGGAAGCACGTTGCTTCCCGGTCATTTTTTTCAAACACCTAAGCAACAATACAGCGAGCAGACTCAGACAGAGTAAGAATCCATTTTTTACGCGTAGAAACGAAAAACGGCGAGCATCCTGCTCGCCGTTTCCCGAAAGAACTTAAACTTAATTAGTTAATAATTAAGCTAATGCGCCTTTAGCCGCTTCGACTAGTGCGCTGAATGCCGCTTTGTCATGTACCGCGATGTCGGCAAGGATCTTACGATCGATTTCGACAGACGCTTTTTTCAGACCGTTGATGAAACGGCTGTATGACATACCATTTTGACGTGCCGCAGCGTTAATACGTGCAATCCACAGTTGGCGGAATTGACGCTTGCGCTGACGACGGTCACGGTAAGCATATTGACCAGCTTTAGTTACAGCCTGTACTGCAACGCGATAGACGCGTGAGCGAGCACCGTAATAACCTTTTGCCTGCTTGAGGACTTTTTTGTGACGTGCACGTGCAATCGTGCCGCGTTTTACTCGAGCCATTAATCAGTCTCCCTAAGTCTTAAACGTAAGGCAACATGCGCTGAACCAATTTGGTATCGGCGTCATGAACCAGTTTTTTGCCACGAAGGTGACGTTTACGCTTAGTACTCTTCTTGGTCAGAATGTGACGCAAGTGAGACTGTTTGCTCTTAAAGCGGCCAGAACCTGTTTTCTTAAAACGTTTGGCGGCACCGCTTACAGTTTTCATTTTAGGCATTGCTAAAACTCCGCATTGTTAATATCGACCCGGGTGTGCAGCACCGTAGGCCGGTTAATGTTTGCAGCAGGGTGTTTCAAAGGTGCAGAATCTCTGAAAACTTTAGACCACTACTACTTCTTGTTTGGGGCGAGCACCATGATCATCTGACGGCCTTCCACACGACGTGGGAAAGACTCGCAAGTGGCAACGTCTTCCAAATCGCCTTTAACGCGATTCAAAAGTTCGATACCGATCTCTTGGTGCGCCATTTCACGACCGCGGAAGCGGATTGTGACTTTGGCTTTATCACCACCTTCTAGAAAGCGACGCAGGTTGCGCAGTTTTACCTGGTAATCGCCTTCATCAGTGCCAGGGCGAAATTTAATCTCCTTGACCTGAATTTGCTTCTGTTTTTTCTTCTGCTCTTTCTGAGCTTTACTTTTCTCGAAGAGGAATTTGCCATAGTCCATAACTTTACAGACTGGCGGCTCGGCATTCGGACTGATTTCTACCAGATCCAAGCTGGCAGCTTCTGCTGTTTGAATTGCTTCAGCGAGCGAGACAACACCTGCCTGTTCACCTTCAGCATCGATTAATCGAACTTCGGTGGCTTTAATTTCGTCGTTAATGCGGGCTTTACTGCCCTGAGCCTTATTGTTAGCGCCTTTAATGTGCTATTCCTCCAAAAACTAAAATCTCGTGCCTGCCCGTATCCCACCGGGCAAGCGCTGTGTGAGCGAAATCGCTCAACTTTAAATTACTTTATCGGCAACTTCTTTTTCAGCCAAAGCGATGAAGTCTTCTAGCGGCATACTGCCCATATCTTCACCACGGCGAGAGCGCACGGAAACTTGTCCGGCATCTCTTTCTTTGTCACCGACCACCAACATGTACGGAACACGCTTTAAGGTGTGCTCGCGGATTTTAAAGCCTATCTTCTCATTTCTCAAGTCAGACTTTGCTCTAAACCCTAATTCTTGCAGTTTTTGTACACATTTGTTGGCATATTCGGCCTGACTGTCGGTAATATTCATCACCACTATCTGCTGAGGCGCTAACCACAGCGGGAAGAAACCGGCATATTCTTCCGTCAGAATACCGATAAAGCGCTCCAGTGAACCCAGCACCGCACGGTGAATCATTACCGGCACTTTGCGCTCGCCGTCTTCAGCTACATAGGTAGAACCTAAGCGGCCTGGCATTGAAAAATCAGCCTGAACCGTACCGCATTGCCATGCACGATCTAAACAATCATACAGGGTAAATTCGATTTTGGGTCCATAAAATGCACCTTCACCCGGCAAATACTGGAATTCTATGCCTTTACTGTCCAGTGCATCGGCCAGCGCTTTTTCGGCCTTGTCCCAAATTTCATCACTGCCGACACGTTTTTCAGGTCGGGTTGACAGTTTTACCGCAATTTTCTCAAATCCAAATGCTTTGTAGGCATCGTAAATCATATCGATACAGCTACACACCTCATCCATCATCTGTTCTTCGGTACAGAAAATGTGGGCATCATCCTGGGTAAACCCACGCACGCGCATTAAACCGTGAAGCGCACCCGACGGCTCGTTACGGTGACAACAACCGAACTCAGCCATACGCAGAGGCAGGTCGCGATAAGATTTCAGTCCCTGATTGAAAATTTGCACATGACCCGGACAGTTCATTGGCTTAATTGCATATTCCCGCTTTTCCGATTCGGTCGTGAACATGTTCTCAGCATATTTGTCCCAGTGCCCGGAACGCTCCCACAGCACACGGTCCATCATCAGCGGGCCTTTCACTTCATCATACTGATATTTACGCAGCATCTGACGAACGAACTTTTCCAGCTCGGTATAAATCGACCAGCCGTCGTTATGCCAGAACACCATACCCGGCGCTTCTTCCTGCCAGTGAAACAGATCCAGCGTCTTACCAATTTTACGGTGATCACGCTTCTCCGCTTCTTCAAGACGGTTTAGGTAAGCTTTCAGTTGTTTCTTGTCAGCCCAGGCAGTGCCGTAAATGCGCTGCAGCATTTTGTTTTCACTGTTACCGCGCCAGTAGGCACCGGCAACTTTCATCAGTTTAAAGTGATGACAAAACTTCATGTTAGGCACGTGCGGGCCGCGACACATGTCGGTGTATTCTTCGTGATGATACAGGCCGGGCTTGTCGTCCTGGCTGATATTTTCGTCGAGGATTTCGACTTTATATGGCTCGTGACGGTCAACAAAGGTTTCCCGCGCTTCCTGCCAGCTGACTTTTTTCTTAACTACGTCGTAGTTAGTTTTCGCCAGCTCCAGCATGCGCTTTTCCAGCTTTTGTAAATCTTCCTGACTCAGGCTGTGCTCCATATCGACATCATAATAGAAGCCGTTGTCGATAGTCGGGCCAATCGCCATTTTCGCATCAGGCCATAGCTGTTTGATAGCGTGACCAATCAGGTGCGCACAGCTGTGGCGGATAATCTCCAGACCTTCCTCGTCCTTGGCAGTAATAATTTGCAGCGCTGCGTCCTGCTCGATCAGGTCTACCGCATCGACAAGTTCACCGTTCACTTTACCCGCGATGGTCGCTTTTGCGAGACCGGGACCGATGTCAGAGGCAACATCCATTACAGAGACGGCATGGTCGAAAGCGCGCTGGCTTCCGTCAGGAAGAGTAATTACAGGCATGTTCATTCCTTTACAGTGGTGACGCCTACTCTGCGCCACTTGTTTATCAAATCTATAAATGAAAAAGACACCATGGCGGTGTCCGATGGGTGAAGACAATACCAATGTCTGTCACAGGAGTCGGATTATAACGGCTATACAGTGACTTGCAATGCTCACTTTTGTGCGCTGAGTAACAATGCTACCTTTTATAACACGAGGCGTATCAGGAAAGCGGAACTGACACCGGCATGTTCAGCTAACATAATTCATCTTATGCCGCTCGCAATGCGCGAATTATTGACCATACTTCACTAAGATGAGTTTACGACATATGACGATGTGGCATTTCATCAGCGATCACATTTCTGAGGCCACCGGCAACGTATTTGTTTGCCAGCGGCGCACTGCTGCGCACGGCGGAGATACTCACGAGTGCTTTGTCATCCGCGATGACAGCCGACGTTTTTTTGTCAAAGTCAGAAAAGATGATGCTACCCGCCCCTTGCATTGTGAAATGGAGGGATTGCAGGCACTGGAATCAACCGACACGGTAATCACTCCCCATGTGGTCTGCTATGGTATCACGGAAGACAAACCTGACGGCTTCGAGTATCTGGTGCTGAATCATATCCGGTTTATCGACACCCCGTCAGACTGGCACACCATGGGTGCTCAGCTGGCCAAACTGCATCAGGTATCCCAGACGCAATTTGGCTGGTCAGCGGACAATTTTATTGGCGCCAGTGTGCAGACAAATACCTGGCATAGCGACTGGGCGACATTTTACGCTGAGTACCGCATTGGAAGCATGCTCGAGCGGCTGGCAATGAAAGGTCACAAACTGACCCAAGCCGACATTTTCGTGACCAAAGTTCAACAATTCCTTTCCTCGCACCACCCTGCCCCTTCGCTGGTTCACGGTGATCTCTGGTCCGGTAATGCCGGCTTTTGCAAAAAAGGCCCGGTGCTGTTTGATCCGGCTGTTTATGTGGGCGACCGCGAGACGGATATCTCAATGACCCGTTTATTTGGCGGCTTTGGGCCGTCTTTCTATGAAGGCTATAACGCTGTTTTTCCTCTTGATGCGTCCTACCCGACGCGAGAAAACCTCTATCAGCTTTATCACGTACTGAATCACGCATTACTTTTTACCGGGGCCTACTTGTCGCAGGCAAAATCTGCGATCATGGCACTGGAAAAACAGTTTTAACGGGACGATTCATGACTGACAAGCCGGTTGCACTGGTAACAGGTGCAGCAAAACGTATTGGTGCAGCGATTGCTCAGGCGCTGCATGCCAGTGGATACAATGTGGTGATCCACTATGGCACATCCGAACAGGATGCTTTTTCTCTGGCAGCAAAGCTTAATGCACAGCGTCCGGATTCGGCCGTTACCGTGCAAGGCGACTTGCGTAATCACAATGATATTCAGCATCTTGCAAAAACGGCGCAGGAAGCCTGGCAACGACTGGATGTTCTGGTTAACAACGCGTCGTCCTTTTACCCCACCCCGGTTGGCGATATTACGCTTGATGACTGGACATCGCTGGTTGGCAGCAACCTTCAGGGGCCGCTGTTTCTGTCACAGTCACTGGCTGACTCACTGAAACAGTCCGGTGGTTGCATCGTGAATATGGTCGATATGCACATTGCCCGGCCACTTAAGCAGCACAGTGTGTATTGCCTGGCAAAAAATGGCCTGGCGAGCCTGACAAAATCGCTGGCTGCAGAATTAGCGCCTCAAGTCCGGGTTAACGGTATCGGTCCCGGCGCCATTCTATGGCCCGAGCGGGAGCTAAGTGATGCTGATAAAAAGCAAATGCTGGACAGTATTCCGCTTAACCGGTTAGGCACGCCCGAGGATATTGCGCAAACGGCATTGTTTTTAATCAACGCCCCTTACATCACCGGCCAAATCCTGTTTGTGGATGGCGGGCGAAGTATTTACACCCATGCCAGCGCATAACCCCCTCACTTTGTGGAATGTACTCTGGCTGATGTTACTCGGTGGCTGCAGCCAGCCCGATGTGCCAGATTCCATTGAAGAGTATCAGGCGAGACTGACGCGGGTTCTGGATATTACGCCAGTAACCCTGCCCTCACCCGCGCCGCTGAACTTTCCTTCACGAGAAAGTCTGCATGTGGATGTACCGTCAATGAATATCAATCTGCGTGAGTTTTATGCGTTGCAGGACTGCGAGATTGGCACTCTGGTCGCCGAGCGTAATACCGCACTGGGGCGAACCCCTCACCCATCCCAGCGCTTTCGCTATGAAACGCGACTTATTAATGCATTAGATGCGTGCATCGACGTGCTGAACAACGAGAAGCCTGAACTGGCAGAGAAACTGGCTGAATGGAAGCAGCAAAAGCTGCAGCAACGGGATACCGTGTGGGCTAATCTAATCACAACCTCTGAGGCGATGCGACTGGCGATGACTCTACCACGGGGTTGGATCCAGCAAGATCTCAATCCGGATGCAGGTGCGGCGGTAAATGCCATTGGCTATCTTAATAAATTGAAAAGCACGCTTTCACTTTCTGTAAACGAGCTGGATGAGCAACTTAAGCAAATTGAGTCCTCCCGATTACCTGCGCGGCTGTGGATGACGCAGGATTACCTGCAGGTAACGCTGACTGAACTGACCGCATCGCTGGCCGAGCCGCTAAACGCAGTGAGCTGTCCTGAAGGGCGAGCTTCTGACGACGCTAAAATACTAAGGAATGTATTTTATTTGTTTTTTATTGAGCAAATCCAGCCGGTAGGCAGCAACATCAACCAGTACTATTATCAGATTCAACCCGTACTCACGCAGTGGCAAACCGATCCCTCACTCAGCGAATCATTTAACGTCTTTCTGAAAGAGCGCGAACTAAAATTTACGGCGTACCAGAAAGCGGTCAGTGACCACGTTACCCTCTGGCAGCGGTTTCTGAAACGCTGCAACCTCTCACCGACAGCGCCTGCCGCCAGCTAACGTTTCTGGTTTCTTATGCCTGCAGCGACATGACGAATTCAGGCGGTATATGGCGACCTGACGCCTCATGGCGAAAAGCAAACAATGGGGGAAGAGCTTAACAGCTCCCCCTCACCGCATAATGAAGCGCTAGTTCAAAGTATGTTTTCACCGGCCTCTGGGTCTCGGGATTCAGCAGCTTGTTTGCGGATGTTGTCGTTTTCGCTGGACACATCGTCATGCGCGGCATCTGACGATGTGTCAATATCAGACGCGGCAGTGCGGGGTGATGCAGCCGGTACGACTGTTTCTTTTTTCGCTTCTGGCGCATCGTCTGATGGGCTATGAATAATCGGTACTCCCTGTGGAAAAATGACTTCACGGGCGTCATCCGGCATACTGATCCCGGCTTCCGTAAACGCCGAAACGATATCCCGCATCAACACGGAGGCCATTTTTAAAACGCTTATCTGCTCTGCATTAACCCAGAAATACACTTTTAAATTCAGTGTGGACGACCCCAGCTCGTGAACCAATACCTGCGGTTCAGGATCATCCAGTACATCGGGATGAGAATCGAGACGCTGTCTGGCCAGTGACTGCGCTACCTTGGCATCGCAGTCATAGCCCACGCCGATAACAAAGTGTCCGCGCATTTTCGGGTTGGCGGTGAGGTTTTTTATCACGCCCTTGTAAATTGTCGCGTTAGGAATTTGAATATGATTGCCGTCGAAATCCACCAGCGTAGTGGCTCTGGAAGTGACTTTTTGCACCACGCCCAGGAAGTCGTTTATTTGCACAACATCTCCGAGTCGAAAAGGACGCTGTACCGTTAGCAAGAGACTGGAGATAAAATTCTCAGCGATATCACGAAACGCAAATCCCAGGATCAGTCCTATTACCCCGGTACCGCTTATGACCGCAACCGCAAACTCTGTTAGTCCAGCCAGTTTCAGAAAAACATAGACGCCAAGCAGGATAAGCAAAATACTCACACTTCTGCGACTTACTGAGCGGATAAGGTCACTTTGCGTTACATAGTTGAACGGACGGAGTATTATCCGCGATAGCGGCCCGGCCAGCAGCACCAGCGTTATCAATATAACCAGCCCCAGTCCCAATGCCGGTAACCGGGCCAGTGCGGCCTCATAAAATGCACTTACTCCCTGCGTAAGCTCGCTCACGGCCCCCGCCGTAGACTCTTCCATAACACTCTCCTGAATTTCCGTGTGTTAACCTGCCAGACTTACCTGTGCTCAATACGTTTTATAAAGCGTACCGGGTTCATTGCCGCCAGCATAATTCATCCTTAGGCCGCGCCGAGTGATGTTCTGTAGCCAATAGCGTGAAAACGCTGCGAAAAAGACGTTAATAGTGTCACCAATCAACCTCAGGCAGGTGTTGAAATCACAAGATAGGAACCTAAGCCGATGGTGAAAACAAAACTCCCCCACAGCGCGTGTTCGATAACCACTACCGGTGTAGATTGACTTTGCATGTAGCGATACCCGAAAATGCCACCGCCAATCCAGGAGATCACTACCGCTATCCAGTTCCCGTAAACCAGATGTGCAAGACCGAATACAAAGGTGCTTAACGCCCAGCGCGCATAACGCGAGGGCAATATGCGTTTATAGCGATGAAAAAAGTAAGTTCTGAAAATAATTTCCTGAGGAATAACCGATACCAGCGGATAAATTAGCAATGTCGTTACCCACATCCAGGGTTCGTTAAGCGGCCAGTGAAGAAAAATTTCGGGCTTTACCAGATAAACCAGCAACGCTAATAAGCATGCCCACGGAATAAATAACTTAAGCGCATCATTAATATGCTGACGCCAGGCTTCCCAATGCCAAAGGCGAATGCGCTTAAACTGCTTATCGGCAAGTAACAATGCCAGGCATAACAACCCGACAGCGCCAAGCAGAGGCATCAAAAAACTACCCAGCTGTTTCGCCCAAACCATGACTGCCACCGGTGCCAGAAAAAACAGCCCGATCAATTCTGCCCAAAGTTTTGCCACCCGCTACTCCACTTTCATGACTGGTATATGACATTTAGATGAATTTCATTATGAAAGTGTAGTGCCAATGTGCAAAAAACAGGCAATAAATGTAAAGCGCACATGGCTTGCACTCTGCCTGAATCGGGATGCACGCGTTCAGGAAGCGAGTGACGTCGGAGTGTCGCTAAAGGGAGAGTGTTGTCAGCTTACATAAACCGTTTGGGACGTGCGCGGGATGAAAAGCATTGCGCATATTCACATCCGCCGCGTGCATTACTGGCAAAAAATACACGTTAACGGCAACGGGGGGCACAACTTACAGACGTAAAGAGGCAGTATTACACTGTGTCCCCCATGCTGCCTGACCAGCAGGAAACCGGGAGCGCGAGGCATATGCATCTCACTCTCCCGGTTTCGCTGATTCCAGTCGATTATGGGGTGGTTTTCAGGTGCGTATTTAAGAAATCAAGGTACGCATTCTGTGCCACGATGCGATTGGATTTTTTTCGGAATCCATGTCCCTCGTCGTCAAACAGCACATACTCTACAGGCACATCATTTTCGCGTATTGCTTCTACCATTTCATCACTTTCCACTTGCAGCACGCGGGGATCATTTGCACCCTGCACTACCAGAACAGGTTGCGTTATCTTGTCAGCATGAAACAGCGGAGAGATTCGATACAAGCGCGCTTCGTCTGTTGCCGGGTCACCCATTTCCGCATACAGATATTCTCTGAAGCTCTCCCACCACGGCGGAATGCTTTTTAACGTGCGTACCCAGTTGGTCACACCAAATATATTAATACCGACGTCAAATTCCTGCGTGAAGGCCATTGCTGCCATGGTAAGGTAACCACCATAACTGCCGCCCATGACACCAATTTCGCTGGCATTGACCCACGGCAACGACGTCAGATAGCGTTTGGCATAAACGATATCCTGTAAATCATCTTCACCATGACGTTGATCGTCCAGGTGAAAAAAGGTTTTCCCATAACCTGAAGAACCACGGTTATTAACAGCGAAAATCGCATACCCGTGATTCACCAGATGCTGAATAAGCGCGCTGTAGCCTGCGCGGGACTGGCCGCCAGGTCCACCATGAATGAGGATCACGGCGGGCACCGGGTTAACCCGGTTTGCCTGATGCGGCTTATACAACAATCCCGGAATTGTGACTTCGTCAAAGCTGGAAAAGCGCACGACTTCACTGGCTACCAGGTTAGCAGGTTCGATGGCCGGGTTAAGGGTATCAGTTAACCGTTTCAGCTCACCGCCAAACTGATAGCTATATAAATTAGCAGGGGCCGTATCGGACCTGAGGTAAAACACCATCGTGTTTTCATCGGACGTAAACGTAACACCAGAAATATCACCTGCAGGTAGATTCGGTACCATCACCGGAGACTGCTGTTGTATGTCGACGATAGCGATTTCGGTGCGCGCATCGGCGTTTAGTCCGGTAACGAGGTAGCGGCCATTCTCTGAATAATTGTAAAAAGTAACGTCCCACTCATCGGAATACGCGAGTGTTTTCGTACCATCCTCAATATCATATTCCCATGCTTCGACAAATTCGGTTCCTGCGTTGGTCCCATAGATTAGCGCTGAAGAGTCGGGGGTAAAGGTATATACAGTGTGACTGGCTTGCTGCGGTTCGTCTGTCAGCAATACAGGGGTAGCATGACGACGATTCAGTTCAAGCAGGTAGAGGTCGTCATCAGTATTGCTTAATGATTTTACCAGCGTCAGGTAACGACCATCCGGGCTAACCTCCATTAGCGAGAGCGCCTCTGTATTTTCATATATGCGCGTACGTTGGTAGCTATCAACCTCATACCGATACAAATCGAAGGCTTTGGGATCGCGCTCGTTAGTGGCAATGAAGAAATGGCGGTTGTCGCGTTGCCACCCCAAAAACATGGCTTTCACCTTGTCGCCGGGGGTCAGGTCTGTCACCGTGCCGTCGGGGGTCTGAACATAAATATGCGTTAATTCGTTGCCACCCTGATCCGCGGAAAACAGAAACCTGTCATCGGCCGGAAACCAGGATAGACCGCGGTAAGCATCGGTTTCAGAAAAGGTCAATTGCGAGGGAGCGCTGCCATCAATAGGGTAACGATAAACGTTAAACACGCCGGATTTATCTGATGTCACCAGTACCGCACTGTCATCAAAGCTAATGTCATTCCCCGATACCGATTCATTATCAAAAAACGTTTCTGCGGAATATGCCGGGATGGGTTGCTCCTGTTCGAGCACAACTTCCGGTGTTGGCGCCGACTGACATGCAGCCAGCAGCACTGCTACAGCCAGTAATAATAATGCACGCATAGTTTGTCACTCCCTGAGTAATTTGCGATGGCCATCTCTTAAAAAATAAGTAAACAGCGTTTCAGTCTGATAAAAACAGTTCTGTTCACATTTTCCTTAGCGTAGCCAGTTACACAGAAAAATGCACCTGTCCGGGCATTATTTGGCAAACTACCCCCTATATTTTTGCAGGGCCCGCTGAGCAAAATGGTCATAATTTACACAGAATTGTATGTCCCGGTCTCGCCTGCAGGTTGAACTATCTTCTGAATTTGTAGTATTAATCGTTAAGTCATTCTTTTTCCTGCCGATATAGATTGAACATTTTTTCACCTGCTGAGACTATACGTAGTGTCCGACGTGAACGCTGTAACTGAGGAATGACACTGCATCACGCAAATGCCCTGACGGACAACCAGTGCGCGATGCAGATGGCGTCCCTTTATGTGAGCGTCTTCAGGCAGTCACCGGCTTCAGCTTTGACGCGTTGCTGCGATTACCAGTAATGCAAAAAGCCATGTTCGCATAACGGCACAATGTCACTGGGTCAGCCGCTTATTGACAGATTTGTGTACGAATTGGAAGAAGGAAGAAGACAGAGATGGAGAATATTCACGTTCCCATGGAAGATGCCAGCCAGGTGCTCTCATTCTGGTTTGAAGAGCTGACCGAAGAGGACTGGTTTGGTGCAGATCCGAACGTTGATGCCATGATCGCTTCTCAGTTTGGTGGGCTGCACAAAGCCGCGTCGCGCTGTGAGCTTTGGCCGTGGCGGGCAACAGCCCACGGCAGGCTTGCCGAAATTATTTTGCTTGATCAGTTTTCACGCAATATCTATCGCAACAAACCCGCGGCTTTTAAACAGGACGCCGCTGCACTTTGTCTGGCTCAGGAAGCCGTGAGCGTGAATGCAGACGCCTCCCTGACCCCCACAGAAAAAGCTTTTCTCTACATGCCTTTCATGCACAGTGAGTCAGCGGCTGTCCATGATGTAGCCATGCAGCTTTTTGCGGTCTCAGGCCTGGAAACCCAACTTGAGTTCGAGCGTCGCCATCGCGACATTATTTTACGGTTTGGGCGGTATCCTCATCGAAATGAGATTATAGGCAGAGCATCAACAGACGAAGAGCTGCAGTTTCTCGCCACGTCAGAATTTTCATTTTAAAGGCCACAAAAAGACTGACCACACGGTCAGGTTTTAACGTAATACCCCCCAGTTTTACTTGACTTGAAGGTACAACGGGTGTTTCATTGGTAAACCTGTTTTCTCCAGAGATTTGCCGTGACTTCACCTTTTATACAGCGTGAACCGTTTCCCTATGCCGTGTCCCCAAGATCGGACTCGTTGGCAGGCCTTCGGCTGGCGGTAAAAGATCTGTTTGCGATAAAAGGCATGCCGACGACGGCAGGCAACCCAACCTGGAGTCAAACACACGCGATTCCTCAGGCAACGTCCTCTGTCGTTGAAACCCTGCTTGCACATGGCGCCAGCTATGTGGGTAAAACCGTTACTGACGAGCTGGCCTACAGTCTGAATGGACAGAACAAACACTATGGTACACCGGTTAATCCGGTCACACCCGACAGGCTGCCTGGTGGTTCCTCTTCAGGCTCAGCAGTGGCCGTGGCCGCAAATGAAGCAGACATTGGCCTGGGAACTGACACCGGCGGTTCAATTCGGGTACCGGCAAGCTACAACCGCCTGTTTGGCTTACGCACTACGCACGACCTGATTGCTCGGGACAACATGGTGGCCCTGGCTCCCTCCTTTGATACGGTTGGCGTGATGACGCGGGATTTGTCAACATTAGCAAGCGTCATGCAGGTGTTATGTGACACACCGGCGCCAGAGCCACTGCAGCCACATCTGACGCTTGCAGACTCCTTGCTCGATTGCTGTGACCACGCCGACCTCATTCGGCAGTGGTCAGACAGACTGGATAGTAGTTCGCTTTTACACGACATGTCACTGGACGCTGCTGCACTGGATGTTGCCGAGACCTTTCGGATCTTGCAGGGCGCAGAAATACGCGACGAGCATGGCGAGTGGCTCAGTGTAAATCAACCCGATATTGCTGAGGATATTCAACAACGGATTGATGCCAGTATGCGCATCACAATACAACAACAACAGCGTGCGAAAAGCACGCAACAGCAAATCGCAGAAAGTCTCGAAAAGGTATTGTCGCAAACAGACGCGATCATTATACCGACGACGCCGGGCATCGCCCCGCGGCTGGATGCACCAGCGGGCTCAATGGTAGCGTACCGACAGCAACTGCTTTCGCTGACGGCGTTTGCCGGGCTAGCCGGACTCCCGCAACTGCATTTGCCACTTTTTACTCTACACAACGCCCCATGCGGCCTGTCTCTGATTGGAAAAAAAGGCAGTGATCTTGCACTAATCAGCTACGCCCGCTGGCTTATGGAATACACACAATGAAGCAACAAATTGGATTTACTGCACCTCATTACGCCGCCTCTCAGGTAGGACAGAATATATTACAACGCGGTGGCACCGCGATTGAAGCCATGGTCGCCGCCGCAGCCTCTATTGCGGTGGAATACCCGCATATGAATGGACTGGGCGGAGACGGCTTTTGGCTGATCAGTGAACCGGGTAAGACGCCGGTAACCATCGACGCTGCAGGCGTGGCAGCGAAGCAGGCAACACCAGAATTTTACGCCGGGATGGAAGCGATCCCCAGTCGCGGTGGAAAAGCCGCACTGACTATGGCAGGTGCGGTATCTGGCTGGCAAAAAGCGCTGGATATCAGTCATCGCTGGCAGTCAGGCATTCCGCTAACCGAATTACTGGACACCGCAATCAGTCAGGCGAACTGGGGAATTGAAGTTACCCAAAGCTTATCTGATGCCAGTATCAAAACCTTTGATGAACTGGGCGCACAAGACGCCTTTTCGCCTTTTCTGATCAAAGGGAAAGCACTCAAAAAAGGGAAAATTTTAAAACTACAGACGTTGTCAGCATCCCTGCAGCGGTTAGCGGAAACTGGATTAGATGATTTTTATCGCGGCGATCTCGCGACCATGCTGGCCAAAGATCTTGCGGATGCCGGGTCACCCATTACCCTGAGCGATTTTCATGATTATCAGGCCCGCGCCGGCGAACCGCTGCAAGTAACAACCGGTGCCGGGACGCTGTTTAATCTTGGCGCGCCTACTCAGGGTGTGGCATCGCTACTCATTTTGGCGCTTTACGATCGCGTTAAACATCTGGGTACGTCAGATGCCGATATGGTGCATTTGCTCATTGAGTGCACCAAACAGGCGTTTATTGCCAGAAATCAACGCGTGACGGACCCGGGGCGCTTATCAGGCCGGCTCTCGGCCTTGCTTGATGAAGATTCGCTGGATGCCATGACTGCCCATATCGCAATTGATAAGGCACAACCCTGGCCGCATGTAGCGAAACCCGGCGACACCATCTGGATGGGTGCCTGTGATGCCAAAGGCAGAATGGTCAGTTACATTCAGTCACTTTACTGGGAATTCGGCAGCGGGATTGTCAGCCCTTCCACAGGCATTGTATGGAACAACCGCGGCACCTCATTTTCCCTTGATCCGGCCGACTTACAAGCACTGGAGCCCGGGCGTGCCCCCTTCCACACACTCAACCCCGCGTTTGCGGAGCTTAGCGACGGACGTAGAATGAGTTACGGCACCATGGGGGGAGAAGGACAGCCGCAAACGCAGGCCGCCATTTTTGTCAGACATATCTATCACAACCAGCCACTGGAAAAAGCCATCACGCTCGGACGCTGGCTACTGGGCCGGACCTGGGGCGATCAAAGCCACAACCTGAAAGTAGAACGGGATCTGGCTGAATATGTTGGTGACGCACTTCGGGAGCGGGGCCACGATATGGTTGTGGTTGACCCCTGTAACGAATTAATGGGTCACGCCGGTGCGGTAGTGCGCCATCCTGACGGTGCCGTTGAAGCAGCCACCGATCCGCGTAGCGACGGTAAAGCTTTCTTCGAAAGCATTAGCAACGTGGAGGGTCGTTAATGGAGTGGATAGCCAATAATCTGACCACGGTTCTCTCTCTCATCGGAACCGGCGTGTTTGCCGGCTTGCTGGCTGGATTACTGGGCGTTGGCGGTGGGATTGTGATTGTACCGGTGCTGTACTTTCTGTTTCAGGCATTGGGAGTCTCTGCTGACACCGCCATGGTTGTCGCCACGGCTACCTCGCTGGCCACCATTGTTCCTACCTCTGTCAGCTCTATTCGTGCTCATCACAGTAAAGGGAATGTCGATTTTGCCCTGCTCAAAGCCTGGGCGCTGTTCATTCTTATTGGTGTGCTCGCAGGCAGCGTTATTGTCACCCGCATCGATGGCAACTATCTCACCATCTTATTTGGTGTTATTGCCACGTTATCTGCACTGAATATGCTGATTGGCAAAAAAGACGCCTTATTCACTTCGTTGCCCGGCAAAGTCGGGCAGCGAGTTATCGCCACTGCTATTGGCCTGTTCAGCTCGCTGGTAGGTATCGGGGGCGGCACACTTACCGTCCCCACTCTGACATTTTGTAACTATCCGGCGCACCGTGCGGTAGGCACCGCTGCCGCTGTGGGCCTGATCATTTCACTGCCAGCGGCACTGACGCTGCTGGTAGCTGGCAGCACGCCGCCAGATGCACCGCCGGGTACATACGGGTTTGTCAATCTCATCGGATTTATCTGTATTGTACCGCTAACGGTGCTCTTTGCCCCGCTTGGCGCCTCACTGGCTGCAAAGCTGGACGCGGCCATGCTGAAAAAGGTCTTTGCTGTTGTTCTTATTATCACTGGTCTGCGCATGCTTGTGCAGGCTGCACTTTAGGAGTTAATCATGTCGTCGTTATCCCCTCCACCACGCCTGCTCATGGGACCGGGTCCCATCAACTGCTATCCGCGCGTGCTGTCAGCCATGTCGACGCAATTGGTTGGCCAGTACGATCCGGTGATGACAGGTTACATGAATGAGGTAATGGCGCTGTACCGCAAGGTGTTTCATACGTCAAATCAGCAAACCCTGCTTGTCGACGGTACATCCCGCGCGGGTATTGAAGCGGTGATGGTATCTGCCATTGAGCCGGGCGATAAAGTTCTGGTACCCATTTTTGGTCGTTTCGGGCATTTGCTGGCAGAAATTGCTGAGCGTGCCGATGCGGAAGTTCACACCATTGAGGTGCCTTGGGGGGAGGTATTCGAGCCTGAGCAGATTGAACACGCAATCAAAAAAGTGCAGCCCAAACTGCTGGCCATTGTACAGGGTGATACGTCCACAACCATGCTGCAGCCATTAGCTGACATAGGTGATTTGTGCCGCAAGCATGATGTGTTGTTCTACTGCGATGCCACCGCGTCAATTGGCGGAAACCCGCTTGAAACGGACAACTGGCATCTTGATGCGGTTTCGGTTGGCCTGCAGAAGTGTCTGGGCGGTCCGTCAGGAAGTGCACCAATTACATTAAGCCAGCGGTTTGTTGATACCGTGCGACGCCGACACCATGTGGAGGCCGGCATTCGCGACGCACACCATGAGGATGCGCCGGGCCCCAGAATACGCTCTAACTATTTTGATTTGGGTATGATCATGGATTACTGGGGCGAAGAGCGCCTGAATCATCATACCGAGGCTGCCAGCATGCTTTACTGTGCAAGAGAATGCGCCATTACACTGCTGGATGAAGGCCATGACAACGTGATCCGCCGTCACAAGCTGGCCGGAGACGCCATGTTAGCGGGAGTGCAGGCAATGGGTCTCACGCCGTTTGGTGATCTCAGGTATAAAATGCACAATGTCGTGGGTGTCTATATTCCCGACAACATAGACGGTGAAGCCATACGCCATCAGCTTCTACACGACTTCAATATTGAAATTGGCACGAGCTTCGGTCCCCTTAAAGGTAAAATCTGGCGTATCGGCACCATGGGCTACAATGCCAGAAAGGATGCTGTGTACCATACCCTTCAGTCACTTGAGACTGTATTGCGACGCGCGGGGTTCGGTGTAGACGCTGGCGCGGCTGTTGACGCCGCTCTTTCCGCTTACAGTGGAGCCTGAGGTGAGCAATTATGATGATGCAGCAGCGCTCACGATGGCACGCCTGGAAATGCTTGGGTCGGTATCCCAGAGTGATAAATTTCTAGACCGGCGCTATCTGTCAGAACAGCACCGTCAGGCCAACCAGCTCACGGCAAACTGGATGAATGAGGCGGGAATGGGCACCTGGCAGGATGCGGCAGGTAATATTTGGGGACGGCTCGAATCGGCTGTACCGGAAGCGCCACGACTTATCTTTGGGAGTCATCTGGACACTGTACCCAATGGCGGTAAATATGACGGCATGCTGGGCGTACTGGCACCGGTTACCATCGCCGCATTACTGAAAGGAGAGCGCCACGCTCTCCCCTTTCACCTGGATGTGGTCGGCTTCGGTGATGAGGAAGGCACGCGCTTTGGCAGTACGCTGTTAGGCAGTCGCGCACTAACCGGTAAGTGGCCGGACGACTGGCGTCGCATGAAAGATGCAGATGGCATTGCATTGGAAGAAGCGATGCAGCAGTTTGGGCTGGATTTCGATAAGGTATCCCAGGCGGCAATTTCCGGGAATAACGTGCTGGCCTATCTGGAGCTGCATATCGAACAAGGGCCGGTTCTCGAAAAACACAACTTGCCGGTAGGAACAGTAACCGGCATTGCCGGTGCCAGACGTCTGGCGTTTGAAGTGACTGGAATGGCTGGACACGCCGGAACCGTGCCGATGGAAATGCGACAGGACGCGCTTTGCGCCGCGTCAGCGATGGTATTATGCATTCAACAAACTGTCAGGCAGTACACGGGCGTGGTGGCTACGGTTGGCAGCATGACAGTCAAACCTAATGCGGTAAACGTGATCCCCGGCCAGGCTAATTTCACACTGGATATCCGAAGCGATGACAACCACCGGCGTGATACCGCGCTTGAGCATATCCTGCATGAGCTAAACAATCTGGCAATGCAGCATGGCGTTACGCTTTCTCACCACGTTACCCATGACGCTGGCGCAGTTCAATGCGCACCGCATCTTCAGGAAGCCCTAATGGAAGCGACCAGTGCTTGTGGCATAACGCCCTTCTCTCTGCCTTCCGGCGCCGGGCATGATGCGATGGCAATGGCAGATATTGGCCCGGTAGCGATGCTTTTTACACGCTGTAAGGGAGGTATAAGTCATCACCCACTTGAGTCCATCACCCAGGACGATGTCGCAGCCAGCCTGGCAGTGCTGCATCACATGGTAAAACACTTAAGGTTTTAGAGCCTGTTTATATTTGGCCGTTATGTATGTTGGATGCTAAATCTCGTACATTGGCGATTGTCTGGCCAACACTGGGCGACGATATAAGCATTGAACAAAGATAAACAGGCTTTAGGTTGTTCAGCAAAGTTCGTTTTAATTCAGGATGCGCAATTGAAAATTCCACGTATTTATCATGACAATGATGGCAAAAGCCACTTTGGCTATGCAGACATTCCGCTTGCAGACGGTGGCCCTATCGGGCTGCTTTCAGAAAAATTTGCCGCAGACAAAATCATTTTCCGCGAAACGCCTGCAGATTACGATTTTAAATGGCACACCGCACCGGCCAGGCAATTAATGTTCATTATCAAAGGACGCGCTGAGTTTACCGTCTCTAATGGTGAGCGGCGCATTTTCGGTACTGGTGATGTCGTATTGCTTGAAGATACCGAGGGCGAAGGACATTGCTCAAAGGCACTGGATAATCAAATACGTCACTCCATTTTTGTGACGCTGGCTGCCGACACCCGGATTGCGTAACCCGGGATCTGGCGGTAGCCGCCAACCTCAAAACAGCAGGTTCGCTGCACATCAACGCCGCTGCGAGATAGTAACGCATTCACTGTCAGCGCGCGGCTGTGACTCTGCGATCAACGCTTTTTCTACTTCTTTTGTTCCCCAGCTCAACCGCCGGCGTTGAGCGTCAGATTGCCTGCACCTTGTCTATCCAGCGCTGCTTCTCGACTGCGGGTAGAAAACTGCCTTTAAACCCATTGATAACCAGCGCTTTCATTTGTGCTTCGTTCATATCAAGAGCTTGCTCTAAGGCGTGAAAGTTGTCATTCAGATAGCCGCCGAAGTAAGTGGGATCATCAGAATTCACCGTAACCAGCAATCCGGCTTCCTGCAGTTGCAGAATATTGTGGTGTTTCATGTCGTCGATAACGCAAAGTTTCAGGTTACTTAGCGGGCATACTGTTAACGGAATTTGTTGCTGCTTGATCAGCGCCATCAAAGCGTCATCTTCCTGGCAACGCACGCCGTGATCGATCCGGTCAACCTTCAGCAAATTTATTGCCTGCCAGATATATTCCGGTGGCCCTTCCTCACCCGCGTGAGCAACTACTTTGAAGCCAAGAGAACGGACTTTGTCGAATACCGCTGTGAATTTTTCCGGTGGATGACCGACCTCTGCACTATCCAGTCCAAACGCGGTAATATGCTGATACCAGGGTTCGGCCTCGTTCAGGGTCTGAAACGCCGCGTCCTGTGACATATCGCGCAAAAATGACAGGATCAGATACCCTGTGATCCCCCACTGCGCTTTTGCCTCATTTATCGCGCGCAGAAACCCTGGCATGAAGACGTCAAAACCAACCCCTCGCTCTGTATGGGTTTGCGGATCAAACATCATTTCAGTGTGCACGATGTGCTGGTCATGGCATTTTGCCAGATACGCTATCATTAACTGATAAAAATCATCTTCATCGCGAAGCACATCTGCGCCCTGATAATACAAATCCAGAAAGCTCTGAAGATCCTCAAAACGATAAGCGGCTTCAATATCTTCAACACTCTCATAGGGCAACGTAACACCGTGCTTGCTGGCAAGCTGCCACATCAGTGTCGGGCTCAGCGTTCCCTCTATATGCAGATGAAGCTCTGCTTTTGGCATCCTCGATAATAACGATTTTAGCGACATATTCCCTCTCCTGACCGCAGGTAATGCACAATAATAATGCAGAATCACCAGCGAGGTGCAATTAGTGTACTCTGGGCAGCAGACTCGAAGCAGGGTAAGCTAAGGCTTGCCGGCGTGATGCCCCTGATGACAGTAGCGGAACTACCGGTACATGGCATAAAGTACGTGGTTATCTTTGACATTGTTACAGTAATAGCACAAAACACACCAACAATCTGACTACATGGTCAGCTTATTGCTACTTTCACGCCACATAATAATAACGAAACGAGTTCTGAGACAACATCTATGCTGAATCATTATCTGGAGCGTTGGTTTAAGCTTGAGGCTCACGGCACAACAATCAAAACAGAGTGCATTGCCGGACTGACAACCTTTGCCGCCATGTCATACATATTGGTCGTCAATCCCGGTATTTTAGGCTTAAGTGGTATGCCGGTAGCAGGCTTGATCACCGTCACAGCGCTGGCGGCCTGCATCGGAACGTTGCTGATGGCGGCAATGACCAACTACCCTATCGCGCTGGCACCGGGTATGGGCCTTAACGCTTTTTTCGCCTACACCATCTGCATGACGCGGGACATACCCTGGGACGCCGCGCTGGGGATCGTTTTCTGGAATGGCGTATTGTTTCTGCTTCTGACGCTAACCGGAATAAGGACAAAAGTTGCTGAGGCGATACCGGCTGAGCTGAAAATCGGCGTTCAGTGTGGTATCGGGTTATTTATCGCGTTTATCGGGTTAAAAAATGCCGGGCTGGTTGTCGATCACCCTGCCACATTCGTGACGCTGGGGGATCTGTCTGACCCAGCGGTGCTACTGGCGCTGGCAGGTATTCTTTTTACTATTGTCATGGTGATGAAAAAAGTAACCGGAGGGATTTTGCTATCGATTGTGTTGTTAACCGCTGTCGGGGCTTTTATTCCTACTGAAAGTGGTACGCTAACCCCCACACCAGACGCGATTATAGGCATGCCTGAGCCCATTTCAGATACCTTTTTTGCCATGGATATCTGGTACCCTATCGCGCATTTTTCACAAACCTGGGACCTGATATTTGCGCTGATGTTTGTCAATATGTTCGACACTATTGGCACTCTCATTGGTGTTTCGCGCCGCGCTAACCTGCTTACGCCATCAGGCAAACTTCCCAAAATCGGTAGTGCGATGACAGCGGATGCCACTGCCAGTATCGCTGGCGCAGCATTAGGTACCTCTCCGGTTACCAGTTATGTAGAGAGCGCAGCTGGCGCATCTGCCGGGGGAAGGACAGGCCTGACAGCTATCGTGGTGGCGCTGTGTTTTGTTGCTGCACTGTTTCTGACGCCGCTGATGAAAGTGATACCCTTGATGGCAACCACGCCTGCGCTTCTGATGGTAGGGATTTTGATGATGGACTCGATCCGACAGCTTGACTTCGATGATGTTGGTGCCCTGGCCACCGCCTCTGTGGCGCTACTGGCGATGCCGCTCACATTCAGCATTTCAGAGGGTATCGCGCTGGGCTTCATCACCTATGTGGGCGTAATGATGGGGACAGGGCGCTATCGTCACGTCAGCGCTATCACCTATGCACTGGCCGTGGTATTTTTACTCAGATACATTTTTGATTTGAAGTAATCTGGCATCTGACAACTGGTCAGGGGCGATAGACTTATTTGCTTATTTCCCCCAGCTTCACGCCACTATGGCTGAAATTCACATTTATCGTTACGATGCAGGAATTGGTGAAGAAGGGTACGAGCACAGAATTATTCGCATTTATCTGAAGGAGAAAGAAAAATGGATTTATTATCAGGCGATTACAATGCGTCCGTACTAGAGAGTGTTGACCTTTGTTCATATTTCATGCAGTCGGTCAGTTTTGCATCAGACAATCGCGAATGAGCGTAGTTTAGTGGGTCTAAATAAGCGAATTTGTGAGCAGTATGATGCAAAACTGGCCACTGCCCGAAGGGTTGGGACTAAAATGGCTGCTAACTGCGTTGTCGCTGACTTATTTGGATTGCCAAACGGCGTCAACGACGCCTTGTTTTCAACCATTTTAGTCACCAACATAAATTATGAACAAAGGTCAACACTCTCTAGGTTGGTCAATGATCATCTGCGGTCTGGTCACAGGCTTGCTGAACGGTTTGATTGCCAGAAACCTGTCGGAGTCACCTCGAAAAGGTATAATACCAACCCGTGAGGGTGTGTGCTCACTCAGCGCGTGAATTTTTGCACTTTTGACAAGCCAATTTTGTGAAGGTTTAGTGGGGCTATATCGAACCAAATTGGCGCAGCTCATAAGTGTAAAAAGCCGCGCCCGAAGGGAGAAAGAGGAATGTCGCTACTCTTCGTTACATCGACTTGAAAGGCACAAGCATTCCTTCATCAATGTGCCTCGATTAGCGACATTCCTCTTCCTCTGAGCTGATCACACACCCCCACGGGTTGGTATATTTTTGGGACTGGGGGTTGGTTTTTTCTTGTCGTTACTTGCCCCGCTTTTTCTGCTATTCAGGCTCTACGTAGTCAAGCGTAAACAACACATGTAGCCTGTAGCTAAAAGCCTGAGTGTTGCTCAGGCTTTTAAACCGCAATGGGACATAACAGATAAAAAGTAACGCGTGGACAAAAGACGGGATTTACAAACCGTCGTATGAAAACCCAATCGCTTTATCCGCCATAAACACGACTTTTACGTTCTTGCCATTTTCATCACCCCACAGACAACTCACCGTGCCCATACTTTTACTGCAGTTATCAGCTGTGCCAATAACCGCTTCTACCTCGGCCTGGCTCATGCCGGTTTCCAGCTTGTCATAGTTTTCTTTGTTAAGTTTTGAACAACCCGCAAGAAGCAGTGCGCCCAGTGCCAGAGTGATAATACGATTTTTCATGCTGTCTCCTGATGTTAAACAGTTCGCCTCAGATAACACATACCTATGCAAACCCGCTGACGTTGATAAATGCTATTAACAATGTCCTTCAACCGCGACGTGTCAAAGGCTATCCCCTGCGTCAGCCGGGAAATGCGCTTTCCAGTGGCGTGCGATGTCTTCACGTGTCGCAACCCACACGTTATCAACGCCCTGAATATACTCGATAAACCGCTTTAGTGCAGCCAGCCTCGCCGGACGTCCAACAATGCGACAGTGAAGGCCGATAGAGAGCATCTTAGGCTGAGTTGCTCCTTCATCGTACAGAACATCAAAGGCATCCTTTAAATACTGAAAGAACTGCTCACCACTGTTAAACCCCTGCGGCGTGGCAAATCGCATATCGTTAGTATCCAGCGTATAGGGCACCATTAGCAGCGGCTTTCCATAATGTTTATCGTAGTAAGGTAAATCGTCAGCGTAAGAGTCAGCGCAATACAGAATGTCGTCACGCTCGGCAATGAGCTTGAGCGTATTGGGGCTGGTGCGCCCGGTATACCAGCCGGCAGGCTTGCTGCCAGTCAGTGACTGATGCAGTAAGATGGCGTCATCAATTTGTTTACGCTCTTCGTCAATCTCCATATCCTGATAATGGATCCAACGCATGGCATGACTGGCAATCTCCCAGCCAGCTTCTTTCATTGCCTGTACGGCATCAGGATGGCGCTGCATCGCCATGGTCACACCAAATACCGTCAGCGGTAACCGCTTTTCAGTGAACAGACGATGAAGTCGCCAGAACCCGGCGCGAGAACCATATTCATAAATCGACTCCATACTGAGGTGGCGGTCAGGGTACGCCTGAGCGCCAATGATCTCAGATAAGAAGATTTCCGAGTGGCTGTCACCATGCAACACGCAGTTTTCACCGCCCTCTTCAAAATTCAGCACAAACTGAACGGCGATGCGCGCACCATTAGGCCATTTTGGATCAGGCGGGGTTTCGCCATAGCCAATTAAGTCCCTTGGATAAGAAGAGGTGGATTCATGCATTGTCTGATTTCCTGTATGCCTCGGGAACCTGCAGTCCACAACCCGCCAGTACAAGATGGACCAGTTCACTGGTTGCCTCATTAAAATCGGCTTTCAGCATTTTCCCTCCGCGAAGCCGCGTTATCTGGGCAGAAAAATCCGCATAGTGCTGAGTACTGGCCCAGATAGTAAACAGCAGGTATTCCGGAGACACTGCCTTCATCTTACCGCGGTCAATCCAGGCCTGAATAATATCCGTGCGGCCGCGCATCCAGGTGGCATGATCCTGATCGAAATACCCGGTGAGATTAGGAGCCCCGTTGAGGATTTCCAGTGCAAAAATCTTTGACGCCAGAGGCCGTGTTCGTGACAACTCCATTTTCTCTGCAATGTAACTGGCCAGAACCTGTGCAGGATCATCTTCTACCGTCGCCTGATCAAAATGCGAATTCCACAGCGCCAGGGTTTCCTGTAACACCGCCATGTAGAGTTCCTGCTTGGTTTTGAAATAATACAGAATATTGGTTTTCGGTAATCCCGCTTCGTCAGCAATTTGTTGAACAGAAGTGCCTTTAAAGCCATTCTGTGCAAAAGATTTTTCAGCAGCGGATAAAATCAGCGAACGGTTTTTAGCGCCGATACCGGCGTCGGCTACGCGTTGTGTTGTCATGAGTACGTCTTATTCCTTTTTAATCACAACTCAGTCGAAATGCTCGATCATGCCTCAGGCTGTGCATGAACACGTCTGGGCAGTTTCCCTAGGCGGTCGTCGTTCTGCAGGTGGCATGACTTGCACAATTTACGCACTTCATGGCTTGCCCACTTAATGGTCCTGGCCTGCTCTGGACGTTTAATCCGCACGTTTCCGCTCTGAAAATACGGCCAGAAACGACACCTGCTTTTTTATTCTGAGTAAATAGTGCCACACTGATAGTGAGTAACAAGTGATTAATTGCATCGCGGCACACATCATCGTACACGAAGTACGCCACCCTGATGTTTTGTATCACGGTACAGTCGACATGTCGTGATGGCACCAACTATGCTGCTGACTCGACGACAGCGTGAAAAACCGGGTAGCGTTAATACCCGTGACAATAATGTCGCTGTGGCACAGTTATTTCATAGTTTACACCAAAAACCTGACCACATAGTCTACTTTTACTCAAGGATTCCAGATATAGTAATGGACAGATTTAATTTTCAGCGTTGCGAGACAATATCATGATCCGCTTTTTACTCAACCGGGAACCCGTACAGTTAACCCCGGCATCGGCCGACATGACCGTACTGCAGTTTCTGCGCGAGCACCGTCACCTGACCGGAACCAAAGAAGGTTGTGCTGCGGGTGACTGTGGCGCGTGTACGGTGGTGGTTGCACAGCCCGATGCTGAACAAAAAGCATTGACGTATCATACAATAAACAGCTGTATCGCCCTGATGTCCGCGGTCCATAACAAACAGTTGATCACCGTAGAGCACTTGTCGTCTACCTCACTGCACCCCGTACAGCAAGCCATGGTAGATAACCACGGTTCTCAATGCGGCTTTTGCACCCCTGGTTTTATCATGTCCATGTTCGCGTTGTATCACCAGAATTGCCAGCCAGAGCGTGAGGAAATTAACAACGCGTTGTCCGGTAACCTGTGTCGGTGTACTGGTTACCGCCCTATCATAGATGCAGCCAAAGCGGTCTGCAGTCAGCCACCTGCGGATGTATTCACTGAGCAGCACGATGAGGTGTTAGCCACGTTACTTGCCATGCGCAATGAAGAAAATAGCAGCAATGATTGTCCTCTGATAATGCCTGAAGACAGAAATGCCCTTGCGAAGGCCATTGCCAGGTATCCCGGGGCGCCCCTGATAGCGGGTGGAACTGACCTGTCACTGGAAATAACCCAACGCTATAAAGCCATGCCCGTCATTATCAGCCTCAGCCGGGTGAAAGAACTCACGCAGTGCACTAATAATGGGCAAACGCTGCATATCGGTGCGGCGCTCAGCCTCTCTGAAACAAAAGATGCTCTGTTAGATGCCTTCCCTGCGCTGGCTGAGTTGTTTAACCGGTTTGCCTCCGTGCCTATTCGTAACCAGGCCACGCTGGGCGGAAATGTAGCCAATGCCTCTCCCATAGGCGACATGCCTCCGGTGCTGCTGGCTCTGGACGCCACCATTCACGTAGACAACGGTGATCGCACTCGCGATATTCGCGCCAGAGACTTTTTTACCGGCTACCGACAGACTCAGCTTGAGCCCGGCGAATGGATTTCACATATTGCCATCCCGCTGTTACGCGAGTCACAGCGCATGGCGGCGTACAAAATATCCAAGCGTCATGAAGACGACATTTCCGCCGTCTGTGCCGTGTGGGTAGCCGACATTATTGAAGGGCGTATTACTTCACTTCGCTCCGGGTTTGGGGGAGTAGCTGCAACGCCTGTTTACAGCAGTACACTGGAGGACGTAATGCGGGGCCAGAAGTGGCAGAGCGCAGAAGCATTAACACTGGGAAAACAGTTACTTGAAAAAGCGTTTACGCCAATTGATGATGTCCGGGCCTCGGCGGCCTATCGCAATACGTTACTGGCCAACCTGTGGCACCGGTTCTGGCTCGAAAACCAGCCTGACGCTGCAAAAATAGCCACACGGGTGGTGACTCATGCGTAAGCTTACTGACAGGATCAAGCAGGACAACCGTAACGGTGCAGTGCATTCTCCAGCCCCACATGAAAGTGCGGTAAGGCAAGTCAGCGGCACTGCGCGTTACGTGGACGACATGCCAGAGCCCCGCGGTACCCGTTATGTCGCTATTGGTACCAGCGAATGTGCAGCCGGCCTCATTAAAAGCATTGACCTCAGCGAGGTCCGCAATGCACCGGGGGTCATCGACGTTATTACTGTCACTGACGTGCCGGGTAAGCGGGATATCGGTCCGGTTTTCGCAGGCGATCCCGTACTTGCAGACGAAGAGATCAAGTTTTTTGGCCAGCCCGTGTTCGCAGTTCTTGCCGAAAGTGTGACTCTGGCGCGGCGCGCAGCAGCAAAAGCAAAAATAACGGTAACGGAAACCACACCCCACCTTAGCGTAGCCAGTGCGTTATCCGCTGAGTCATTTGTTCGCCCGACGCACACCATGGCGCAATCACCACTGGGTGACTTACCCTCTCCCGCGCATACGCTGTCAGGTGCGCTGGATATTGGTGGACAGGAGCATATGTATCTTGAAGGACAGGTGTCTCTCGCCCTGCCCGACGAAGAAGACCGTATGCTGATATACACCTCCAGCCAGCATCCCAGTGAGGTACAAAAACTGGTGGCTGAAGTACTTGATACTACGTTGAATAAAGTCACCGTCGATATGCGCCGCATGGGCGGCGGTTTTGGCGGGAAAGAAACCCAGGCGGCACAGTGGGCCTGTATTGCGGCTATCTTTGCGGCGCGCAACGGCTGTCCGGTAAAATGTCGGTTGCCCCGCCAGCAAGATATGCACGTGACTGGTAAGCGACATCCTTTCGAAAATCGCTTTGAAGTCAGTACTGATGAAAAAGGCCGGATCCTCAACGCTTTTGTCGAAGTTAACGGCAATTGCGGGCACTCGCCGGATTTGTCTGAAGCCATCGTCGACCGGGCTATGTTTCATGCCGACAACGCTTATTTTCTCGGCAACAGTCGCATCGTCGGGCATCGCCTGAAAACCCACTTTGTCTCGCACACAGCGTACCGTGGATTTGGCGGCCCGCAAGGTATGATTATGGCTGAAGCCATAATGGATGCCATCGCCCGCAAAACGGGGCAGGATCCACTTTCCGTGAGAAAGCACAATCTTTACTCGCCCACCAATGGCACCACTACACCCTATGGTATGGAGGTGGGTAATAACTTTCTGCTGGATATGATCCCGCAACTTGAGACTGAAAGTGAGTACTGGTCACGTCGCGAGGCTATCACAGCGTTTAATCAACGCAGCCCGGTGATTAAAAAAGGGCTGGCGATGACACCAGTGAAATTCGGCATTTCTTTTACCGCCAAACATCTTAATCAGGCTGGCGCATTAGTGCATATTTATACCGATGGCACCATACAGGTGAACCACGGCGGCACAGAAATGGGTCAGGGACTGCATACGAAAGTGGCGCAAATTGTGGCCAACGAGTTTGGCGTGGGTCTGGGAAGTATTGAGGTAACATCCACTCGTACAGACAAAGTCCCGAATACCTCTCCGACTGCCGCGTCAAGCGGCACAGATTTAAACGGCAAAGCCGCACAAAATGCGTCTCAGGAAATACGCCGGCGCCTGGCAGAATTTTATGCCTCGGATGTTGGCGGCGATCCACAAAATGTCGTTTTTGCCGATGGCAAAGCCATTCAGGGTGAACACAGTATCGACTTTGTAGCGCTGGTCCAGGCTGCCTACATGAACCGGGTGTCACTGTCGGCTTCCGGTTTCTATAAAACCCCGAAAATATTTTATGACCGTGAGACGGGCACTGGCAGACCGTTTTTCTACTTTGCTTACGGGGTTGCAGCCAGCGAAGTGTCAATTGATACCCTCACCGGTGAATACACGGTCGATCGGGTAGATATATTGCACGATGTTGGCAACAGTCTGAATCCGGCTATTGATATTGGTCAGATTGAGGGTGGCTTTATTCAGGGCATGGGATGGCTGACAACAGAAGACTTGCGCTGGAACGATAAGGGCAAACTGATAAGCGAGAATATGGCCACCTATAAAATTCCGGCTATCGGTGACACGCCGGACATTTTCAATGTTTCATTATTCCAGCGTCCCAACGATGAAGATGCCATTTACCATTCTAAGGCCGTGGGAGAGCCGCCATTTATGCTTGCGATCTCCGTCTGGTGTGCACTGAAAGATGCTATTTCCAGTCTCAGCGGCTATACCGTAGACCCGGCGCTGGATACACCGGCAACACCAGAACGGGTGTTAAACGCGGTTATGGCCATGCGTCAGGAGGGACTATGAAGCCTCAACGCTGGTTTGACTCCGTCAGTGCCTGTCAGCAACGGGGAGAACGCTATGCGTTGGTTACCGTGCTCTCTGTAGCAGGGTCAGCGCCACGCGATGCTGGCACAAAAATGGTCATCACCGGCGCGGAAACCTTTGACACCATCGGTGGTGGTCACCTTGAGTATGCCGTCACCAACACGGCGCGTGAGTACTTGGCGGGCAACAACACACTTACCACCATCACAGATTATCCGCTATCGGGTAAGCTCGGTCAGTGCTGCGGTGGGGCTGTGCAAATCCTCTATGAAGTGTTTTGTGATCATGTACAGCACATCGCCGTATTTGGTGCAGGTCACGTGGCACAGTCGCTGGTCCCTATCCTTGCACAGTTACCTTTACAAATTCACTGGATTGACAGCCGGTCCGAACTGCTTGAGGGGACAGAGATGCCTCCCAATGTCCGGTGCGTAGTGGATGACGAGCCAGAGTATGTCTGCAGCACCCTGCCCAAGAATACCTGGCTGCTTATTCTTACACACAATCACCAGCTTGATTTCGCCATTGTGGAAAAAGCGCTACAGGCAAGACATTTTCCATTTGTCGGGATGATAGGTTCAGACACTAAAGCCCGGCGCTTCAACACACGCCTTGCCCGTAAAGGTTACAGCGAGGAGCAACGCGCCTGTCTGATAAGCCCTGTTGGCGACACCCGTATTCCAGGCAAGCGCCCGGTTGAGGTGGCCATTTCTATCAGTGCACAAATCGTTCAGCGCCTTCATGCACCAGAAACAGCGCCAACGGCATCAATCAGTAAAGAGCTTCAGAACGTATGACATTAACAGAATTAAACAATGCGACAGCCAGCGAGGCCTATACATTTTTTGAACAAGCCTGCGCCGCGACGGCCTGGATAAGGCAGATGGTCGAAAGCCGCCCGTTTGCCAGTGAGTCCGCTGTATCGGAATCGGCCGTTTCACACTGGAGCCGGATGAGCGAGAAAGATTATCTTGAAGCCTTCGACGCCCACCCCATGATTGGCGATGTGTCGACATTGCGTAAAAAGTTCGCCAATACACAGACCATGGCCAGCGCTGAACAGGCTGGTACCGCTCAGGCCAGTGAAGACACGTTAAAGTCGCTGCATGCCCTCAATCATGCCTATCTCAAACGCCATGGTTTTATTTTCATTATTTGCGCCAGTGGCCTCAGCGCAGAGGAAATGCTGACGGCCCTGCAAGCTCGCATTGATAACAATCGAGAGGAAGAAATCCGCATCGCTGCAGAACAACAGCTGGCGATCACGTTGCTGCGGCTTAAACGCGCTTTACCTGATAAGGATCCAGAATGAATACGCTTTCCAGTCATGTACTAGATACGACGCTGGGACGTCCCGCAAGTGGACTTCCGCTTACCCTCACGCTGCCAAACGGTGATACCTTAACCGGCATTACCGATGAGGACGGCCGGTTCAACAGCTGGGGGCAATCGTCGTTTCCTGCCGGGCAGTACCTGTTACGTTTTCATTGCGCCGGGTATCTGCAAGAAAAACACGGCAACACATTTTATCCGCATATAGATATTCATTTTGTGCTCGAACAGGACGGCGGTCACTATCATGTGCCACTGCTGATCTCGCCGTTTGGCTTTAGCAGTTATCGGGGTAGTTAGTGCACAAGCAGTTATTCAGGGCAAACGTTGCCCACTTCCCCAAGGCTACGCACTCGCCGCAAACCGACATTGTCGTTTATCATGACGGCGCACTTGTCGTTGAGGGCGAAAAAATCATCGCGATTGGTGACTACCATCAGTTGGTTGCTAAGCACAGCGACGCTTCGGTATACGATCACAAGGGCAAGTGGCTGCTTCCCGGTTTTATCGACAGTCACTTACATTACCCGCAAACTGAAGTCATGGGACGCTTTGGCGAGCAATTACTGAACTGGCTGGAGAATTACACATTTCCCACGGAAGAAAAGTTCAGTCAGCCGCCGTATGCACAACAAATGGCGAAGCTGTTTTTAGGGGAATGCCTGAAAAATGGCACGACTACCGGACTGGTTTTCTCTACAGTACATAAAGACGCTACCGATACGCTCTTTCGTACGGCCAGCGAAATTGATATGGCGCTGGTTGCGGGCAAAGTGTGTATGGACCGCAATTGTCCGCCGGCGTTACAGGATACCGCTGAGTCGGCCCAGCAAGACAGTGTTGAATTGATATCGCGCTGGCATAACAACGGCCGAAACCGCTATGCCCTCACCCCGCGCTTCGCCCCCACCTCTACTCAGGCCCAAATGGCAGCGCTTGGCGAAGTCGCAAGCGACTATCCGGACGTGTTCATCCAGACCCATTTATCTGAAAATCTCGATGAAATTGACTGGGTATTGTCCTTATATCCAGACTGTAAGGGCTATCTGGATGTGTATGATAAGTACGATATGGTGCGTCCGCGGGCAGTTTTCGGGCACTGTATTCATATGCGCGACGACGAGTGGGAGCGCATGGCACAAGCCGGTGCTACTGCTGCGTTTTGCCCCAGTTCAAACCTGTTTTTGGGAAGTGGACTGTTCGATTTGGACGCCGCTCGCCACCATGGCGTTACCGTAACACTGGCGACAGATGTCGGTGCCGGCACCAGCTTTAACATGCTAAAAACATACGGCGAAGCTTATAAAGTGTGCCAGCTGAAGCGATCCCCTTTCTCCCCGCTTGAGGGGCTCTATATGATGACTCAGGGTGCGGCCGTCGCACATCAGCTTGATGCTGATATCGGCAACCTCAACCCAGGGAGTTATGCAGATTTTGTATTACTTGAACCGCGTTATAACGAGCTTACCACCCTGCGCCTGCAGGACACTGAAAGTTTGCAGGATATGCTGTTTGCGATGAGTATTCTGGGTGATGAACGCGCTATTGAACAAACATGGATTGCGGGGCGTTGCCGCTATCATAAAGACAAAGGAGTACTGTTCTGATGTGGACGGACTGGTTATCGCTGTTTATACGCTGGTTTCATGTGATTGCCGGCGTCGCCTGGATCGGTGCCTCATTTTATTTCATCTGGCTGGATAACAATTTGCGTACCCCGCCCGACTGGAAAAAAGACAAAGGCATCAAAGGTGACTTGTGGGCCGTGCACGGTGGTGGCTTTTATGAAGTTGGCAAATACACCTATGGACCGGAAACCATTCCTGAGCCCCTTCACTGGTTTAAGTGGGAAGCCTACACCACCTGGTTGAGCGGTTTCGCTCTGTTGATACTGGTTTACTATTTTGGCGCCTCGGCTTATCTGATAGACCCTTCCGTTGCCGCCCTGACGGAATCAGAAGCCGTGATGCTTGGTCTGGGCACTATTTTTGGCGGGTTGGCTTTATACGAGCTCGCCTGCCGCAGTCCGCTGGCACGATCTCCGCTTGCTTTCGCTATTGCGCTCACGCTCATGATTTGCGTGGTGACATACCTGACAACACAGTGGTTTAGTGGCCGGGGCGCTTATATACACGTTGGCGCGCTCATCGGCACTATTATGGCAGGTAATGTGTTTTTAAATATCATTCCTGCGCAAAAGAAAATGGTGGCTGCCGTTGCCCGCAAAGAAGAGATAGACCCAGCCTGGGGCGCAGGCGCAAAATTGCGCTCGGTGCACAATAATTATTTCACCCTGCCGCTGCTGTTTATCATGATCTCAAATCATTACCCGATGACGTATCAGCACGAGATGAACTGGCTGGTACTGATTCTGATCATGGCGATATCTGCCTGGATCCGTCACTTCTTCAATTTGAAGCACACCGGCACAGTAAAACCGTCAATATTGATAAGCGGTGCGGTAGCGATGCTTGCGCTGGCCGTATGGGTGTCATGGCCACAGTCAGCCCCGGAAACCGCCGCCTCTTCTTCCGCCGCGCAATCGGATAGCGGAACATCTGCACAGCAGGCCACTGTAGAGGTGTTAACTCAACCCCAGGTTATGCAACTCATCACCACACATTGTCAGGGATGCCACTCGCGTACTCCCACTGACGACGTTTTTAAAGTGGCGCCGGTAGGTGTGGTGCTGGATACCTGGGAAGATATAGAGCGTCAGGCACCACAAATCGTACGCCGAACAGCCATTACCAAAGACATGCCGTTCATGAATAAGACAAAAATGACAAACGAAGAGCGCATGGCGCTGTATCATTGGTATCAGAGCTGGTCTGCGAAAGACGAATAAGGGTGGCGGTTTTCCCGCGGCAGCAGCAGTGGGTGCGGGAAAATATAAACGGGGCTCTATTTCTGTTTTTGCTTGTTTTGATTGTGCTGTTGATGGCGGCGCTTTTCCTCATACATTTGATTATCAGCCTCATCTATCCACTGCTGCGCATTGTGTAGCGCATCATGCCAGACTGCGAGGCCAACGCTAAACTTAAGTGTGATGCTTGTATAAGGCGTCAATTCAACCTTGAGCGGCTTTCGTAGCAGCCGCTCATGGAACCGCTCTGCTTCCTGCTCGTTAGTGTCCGACAACAACACAATAAATTCATCACCACCATAACGGCCAATTTTATCTGACGCCCGAAGCATACTTTTTACGCTCTGGGAGAATTGTAACAGCGCAGAGTCACCCGCCTGATGACCATGCTTGTCGTTAATTGTTTTGAAATCATCGAGATCGATAAACAGCAGCACTGATTGTGCCGGTTTGCGGTGTAGTCGCTTAACTTCACTTTCTATCTGGTTAATGATTTCCCGCCGGTTATACAGCTCGGTTAGCCCATCAATCCGCGATAACGTCTCCAGTCGCCGGTTTGCATCCAGCAAGGCCTGATATAACTGTTTGTCTCTGCTGATATCTTCTGCCATTCCAAGCAGGTAAAGAGCTTCGCCATGATCGTCTTTTAAAGTATTCCCCCGATCACGGATATATCTGACATCGCCATCATCCCTTACGATTCGATACTCGATGTCCCACTCGCTCAGAGTATCACTGGCATAGTGGCGTGAAACGCGCAGCCGGTCTTCCGAATGCACGTAAAAGGTAAAACTTTTCGGCTTAGTTAGCAGCTCAGACAGTGGCCTTCCCCATATCTGATGGTAACCTTCATTCACATAATGCATCTGCTCTAATTTTGGCGATGCAACCCAGATGACGGTGTGATCAGACAATGACGACACTATCTGGCGAAACAGCTTTTCTGTTTCGTACAATTGCATGACTTTTCGCTTTCGGGCATCAATATCTTCAATTACCGAAATAAAAAAATCAGGCTTACCTTCTTTGTCTCGCACCAGTGAAACCGTCAGTTTGGCCCAGATGAGCGAGCCATTTTTATGGATGTATTGCTTTTCCATAACATAGCTATCACATTCACCGGCAAGTAACCGGGTAACATTCAGAATATCTTCTGTGAGATGGCTGGAGTGAGTCAGATCCTGAAAAGTCATCCCTACCAGTTCATTCTGACTGTAGCCGACAAAGTGGCAAAATCGGTGGTTTACCCGAAGAAACCTGCCAGTCGGCCTGACGTGCGCAAGCCCGACGGCACACTGCTCAAAAGTTTCAACAAAAGGATTAATGTCTAACGCAGCTGCGTCTGATGACATGAATAATTCAACTCCTTTGAATGTTAACGTCATTTTCGTAAGTCAAGTGTAGACGCTCAACGAGAATATTTCGCGTTGATTTTCAAAGAAAAATAAAGATGGTGCGTCTACCCTGACTCGAACAGGGGACCTCTACCATGTCAAGGTAGCGCTCTAACCAACTGAGCTATAGACGCATTGAGGGGAATGCTGTGTCCTGAAGACGGCGCGTATAATAGCCGCGCAAATAGCAAGGTGCAAGAAGATTTTATCTTCCCGGTGTTTTTTGCTCACTTACTGCTCAGATACCGGGAAGTAGTCGTAATTTTGTGCAAAAACGCGCATAGTATTACTAGTTTTATCAGGGCCTGCTAATTTTTGGTGTATGCCTTTCGTGCAAACCGAGCACATTTAAAACAAGTCTCGTTGAATGTGGTTTGGTATTACCGGATGAATGACGAGCAACGCCGGGCTGCGTTTTTTCACTTTATGCCGAGGCATCGCCCGTTTAACCAGAGCAACCATACTGCGCGTACGCTGCCCTGACTGAATCGTAAACAACGCTCTGCAAAAACAAAAATTAAAGGTCAACAGGCCCTGGCAGCAGAACGCCGCCACAGGCAATGTAGTATCAGAAGATGGCTTCAGACTCAAAACCGACAAACAGTGCAATTGATACGATACCGCTCAAATCAGGTCTTATTCCTCCTGTTGTAAGTGCGCTACTGCTTATCGTTTTACTCTCTCTTTTTTGTTTGTTGGCGTTGCAACAAGTACGTGAACACACTGAGACTGAAGTAGAGCGCAGTCTGAATGCGGTCCTCGATACGACAATTCGTGAGTTTCGATCCTGGAAAGAACAGCAACACAATTTTCACTCACAGCTAGCCAATGATGATGACTTCATCTGGTCAGTAAACGCCCTGATAACCCGTGATCCTGATAATACATCTGACTCCCCCCCGAAAAACCAGATCGAACAGATTCTGGACGATACGCGAACGCCAGGTACAAGCTATACCGCCATCTCTGTTCTGTCACCCGACGGAACTGTGATTTTTTCATCAACTGAGTTGTCAGGCTGGATAAATACGCAATTGGCTTCAGTCCCAGAGCGGTATTCACAACAGACAGAAAGCTTCATTGTCAACGACACCGCCGGTCAGCGTCCGCCACTGCTGTTTTTTATGGAGCCTGTGTTTTATCGTCAGTCCGAGCTGATTGCATTTCTGGTTGTCCGGTATGAAGATCCTTTTGCCCGCTTTGCCGAGTCCGGCCAGTTCGGGCGCACAGGTAATAGTTTCTTTATTAATGCAGACGGTTTTCAACTCTCTGAGAATCGTTTTACTCAGCAACAACGTAAAATATCGCCACCTTATTCACGCCTGACAATGACCATCGATGAGAACGGCGAAAAAGCACTGACGTATGCCGTCACGTCTGCCATCGACAACAACAGCAACGGCAGTACCACACCTTATGACGGCCATCGGGGAGAGCCGGTTGTGGGAGCCTGGCGCTCTATAGATGGTATTAGCGTGTTTGTTATCAGTGAAATGGATGCAGTAGAGGCGCTGGCTCCATTTTACAGTTCCCGCTTTTATCTGATTATGCTTACCGTTGTGTCTTTGCTGTTATCACTTACGTTGGGTCTTTATGTTTGGATACTGAACCAGCGTCATACTAAAACGCTGCGGCAAGCAGCGCGAAAGCTAAAAGAAAACGTTGCTCAGCGTACTTATGAACTGCAACAGGCGAATAAGGAATATAACGATCAACAGATATTGTTACGAAGTATTCTGAATACCATCCCCGACCCGGTATTTTGCAAAAAACAGGATGGCACTTATATCGCGGTCAATGACGCTTTCGCGGTATTACACGATGTTACCCCCGACACGATAGAGGGGCGAAAGGAATCCGATTTCTACCCAGCGTCAGAATTAGAAGCGTTCTCCAGAGATGACAACGCATTGCTTGCGTCTAATGAGAAAAAGCGGGTTGAGCGCTGGTTAAAGAGCTTTTCCGGCAAAGAGCGTTATTTTGAGACGCTTAAAGTACCGGTCCGGTTTCCGGAGATGGACGAGACCGCCATTCTGGGAATTTCCCGTGACATTACCGAACTCAAGGCGCAGCAGGTGCAATTGGCTGAAGCGAAAGAGCTGGCAGAAAAAGCGTCAGAAAATGCCCGTGAGAAAGAGCAACGATTTCGCACGTTGGTGGGGAATGTGCCTGGTGTGGTTTACCGAACCCGGCTTGCTGATCACTGGCATATGGAGTTTGTTTCCGAGCACATTGAAAGACTGACAGGTTTTCCGCCATCGGATTTTATTTCGCCCGCAAAACGCGATCTTTTCTCGCTGGTCCATTCGAAAGACAAAAAACGGGTACGACAGGCAATTTCAAAGACCATTGACGGCCAGCCTTTCTTTTCCGTGCAGTATCGGATCCTGGATAAGGACAATAACCTGCACTGGGTTGAAGAAAGTGGGCAGCTGCTGAATGAGGATACTGACAACTACATTGATGGTGTAATCCTCGATATTACGGATAACAAAAACCTCGAACTGGAACTGGAAAAAGCGTCCCGTCTCGCCGAACAGGCAAACAAAGCCAAAAGCGAATTTTTAGCCAGAATGTCCCACGAGATCCGCACCCCCATGAACGGGGTTATTGGCATGTTGTCATTACTAACAGACACCTCGTTGGATGATTTGCAACGGCATCGTATTGATGTCGCACGACAAAGTGCGGATGCCTTACTTAGTGTAATAAACGATATTCTGGACTTTTCCAAAGTCGAAGCCGGTAAACTGGTGATAGAACACATCGACTTTAATCTACGCCAGCAGATCGAGGACGTGGCTCAGGCTCTGGCTATCAAAGCTGATGAAAGAGAGATAGAGCTGGTGGTGGACGTGACCGACATTAAGTCGTCTATGGTCAAAGGCGATCCCGGCCGGTTGCGCCAGATCCTGATGAACCTAATCAGCAACGCCATTAAATTTACCCATCAGGGTCAGGTCACTGTGGAAGCCAGCCTGAAGCAGGCGTGCTCAGGCCTGCGTCTGGACTGCAAGGTTTCTGATACCGGCGTCGGCATCGACACCAATAAACTCGCGACCCTGTTCGATCCGTTTTCTCAGGTTGATGCCTCGATTACCCGTCAATACGGTGGCACTGGATTAGGGCTGTCTATTTCTAAAAAGTTGTGTGAACTGATGGGCGGCGACATTGATGTCAGCAGCACTCCTGGACACGGCAGTTGCTTTGCATTCAGTATTGCGCTGCAGGAAAGTCAGAAGGCGCAGCAGGTACTTCCCGCGATCAGTATCAAAGACTGGAACATTTGTGTAGTTGACGATAACGCAACCAACCGTGAAGTATTGCAGGCACATCTCACTCAATGGGGCGCGAAGGTACAAAGCTTTGCGTCACCGCTGCAGGCACTGGAAACCTTAAAAGCGCACTCTCCCTCCCCTGACCTGCTTATTACAGATATGCACATGCCAGAACTCAGTGGTGTAGAGATCGCCACAGCGTTGAGAGATCATGGTGACCATCAGGCAATGAAAGTGCTGGTGCTGACATCGGTGTCTCAAAGCGTAAATACCAAAGCATTCAGACAGGCAGGTATCAGTGGATGCCTGATGAAGCCGGTAAAAACTCAGGACCTGTTCGACGCGCTGGCGTTAATTGACGTTCACCACCAGCACGACGCCGCGCCAGCATTCGTAAACGAAAATACGCTGATGAGTATCTCGCGTCCTGAGCAGCACAAACAGAGTTGGCCAAACTACTACCGCATCGTGGTTGTCGAAGATAACCCGGTAAATGCCATGGTTGCTGTTGGAATGCTTGAAAAGCTCGGACTTAATGCTGAAACGGCTGAAAATGGTCTGGCGCTGCTCACATTGCTAAACAGCGCGCCAGCACATCAACCTGTAACGCTGGTACTAATGGATGTACAGATGCCGGTAATGGATGGTTTCGAAACAACACGGCGGATCCGCGAGGGAGCCGCAGGAGAGCATTACCGAAAAATACCGATTGTTGCTATCACTGCCAATGCGTTAAAAGGCGACCGGGAACGCTGCCTGGCTGCAGGCATGCAAAATTATGTAGCCAAACCCATCCGAGAACCGGAGTTACTGGACGCCCTGATACATGGTTTCTCTCTGGTTCCTGAAGCATTGCTTGCCGGTGTCACCGAACCCACACGCTCACCGCATGAACATAAAGCTGCGTCACTGAACCTGCCCGCGACGTTAGCATCTATAGATTGGGAAGCGTCCCCCCCTGCACTGGCAGACCAGCCACAGCTATATCTACGCAGCCTTGCTGTGTTTGTTAAAACGTATGAAAACAGTCGTCGTCAACACTGGCAGCGCTTCCGCCAGTCTCCGGAGAATAATGACTTTGCCGACTTTGTTCACGCACTTAGAGGCAGCAGTGGCAATATGGGCTTTACTCAGCTTTATCAGTGTTTGAAACACATACCGGCTTCACCAGACAAAAACGTTGTGGATGATGTGTTTCGTCTTCTCGATGAGGCTATCGAAGACGCTGCCGCCATCATAAAGCAAAATCAAACTTCGGAACGCGACAGCCACGAGAACAGCAGAGATATCGACAGTGTAATTGCAGAAATTATTCCCATGCTTGAACAAAGTGAGTGGCTTCCTGAGGATCTTTTAAACGAATTACGCATGCACAGTAACCAAAAAGATGGGAAATCACTTAGCTCTGTTGTAGATTGTATCGAATCATTTAATTACGAACGCGCACTGGACATACTTCGAAGGCAGTAACCATGGACGATAACATACAGGCAACGATACTGGCAGTAGATGACGAACCCAGTAATTTAAATATTATTGCAGGTTATCTGAAGTCAATGCCTATCAAATTGCTGGTTGCAAACAGTGGTGAAAAAGCACTGACTGTAACCCAGTCCACAATGCCGGACATGATCCTGATGGATATTCGTATGCCCGGGATGTCTGGTATAGAAGTGTGCCGACAACTAAAATCGTCCCCCAAAACCGCTGACATTCCTGTGATTTTTCTGACCGCCAGCGACGGCGATGTGTCTGAATCGTTTGCTGCCGGTGGCGTAGACTACCTTGTTAAACCCGTGAAAAGCGAAGAGTTAATAGCCCGGGTGAATACCCATTTAAAAATTCGCAAGCTGGTAAAATCGCTGGCGCAAGCTAACAGTTTGCTGGAGGGGGTAAACGAGTCGCTTGAGGCGAAGGTTCAGGAAAGAACCCGCGAGCTGGTTGCGCTGAACCGAAATCTGCGTCGGGAAGTTGATGAACGTCGACGTTTACAGGATAAGATTACTTACCTGTCAGAACATGATTTCATTACCCGGATGCTCAACCGGAACGCTATGGAGAGCGAACTGGACATTGCGCTTGATGGCGTTGGCGAAAGTAGCAGCACCCGACACTACCTTCTGTTTATCGACCTTGATCAGTTTAAGGTTATCAACGATACCTGTGGTCACATTGCCGGCGATGAGCTGTTGCGTCAGGTAGCAGATACGCTGCGTGCCGTCACCGATAAACAAGACGTTTGCGCCCGTATGGGCGGTGACGAATTTGCCATCCTGTTTTCTTCTGAAGATATGGGCCTGGCAATCGCGAAAACACGAGCGGTTAAGACAGCACTTGAGCAACAGGAGTTTACCTGGCAGGAAGAGCAGTTTCAGCATACCGTGAGTGTGGCGCTGGTTGAAATTGATAACAGTATCGACTCGGTGTCTCATTTGCTAAGTATTGCAGAGCGGACCTGTTATTACTCGAAAATCAAGGGCGGCGGAGAGATTTCGGTATTTAATGCCTCTCGCGAGCTGATTGAAAAATCGCAGAAACAGGCAAAACAAGTTCCTATTATCCGACAGGCAATTGCAGAAAACCGGTTGGAATTGCACGCACAACGGATACTCTCACTTCACGACGCCAGCGAAAAAAAAGCAGAAATTCTGGTTCGTATGAAAAACGAAGATGGCTCTCTGAAACTTCCGGGTCAGTTTATTCCGGTCGCTGAGCGCTTTCATCTTATCGACAGTATTGATCGCTGGGTATTGAGTCATTTGTGCCAGTGGCTGGCAAAAAATCCAACAGACGCCTCTTTTTGTGTGAACCTGTCCGGCGACTTTATAGCCAAAGACAGTGCCTGTGAGTTTATCACTAACCTCCTTCGTGAATACCGCATTCCAAAGGGGCAATTGTGCTTTGAAATTACCGAAACCTCAGCAATTGCTAATATCGATACGACGGTGCGCTTCGTGAATACACTGCATCAGACAGGTTGTGAATTCGCGCTTGATGACTTTGGCACCGGCACTTCATCGTACGAATATCTCAAAAAGCTCGCCATAGACTACGTGAAAATTGATGGCATGTTTGTCAGAGACATTGATAAAGATCCGATAAACCGCAAAATGGTGGAATCCATTGCTGCTATCGCCTCAGCCAAGGGCATCAAAGTAGTTGCCGAATGTGTGGAAAACGACGCTGCAAAAGCTATTCTTTCGGATATCGGCGTTGACTATATTCAGGGGTTCTGCGAACACCGACCAGAGCCACTACCAGGGCTATGCAGTCAGTTTAAGATGCAGCAGGAACATGCATAGTCTCGAAAGGCAGAGGCTTAATTACATCCATCACTTTTCCGGTTCGCACCAGCTTGAAAAAGTAGTCGCCCAATGCGTCTGACTCCTGAAGTACGTTTTGCCAATATGCGATCCGGCTTTTATCATCGAGCACTTCGAAATCCTTTCGGTCCGGGATTTTTCCATAGGGTAATCGCGATACAAAGTCAGCCGACGGTACCAGCATAACCGTATTGTGGTAACTACTGGCATGCGGCATTCGACGTTTAAGCCCTTTATCAAACCAACCCGGAATTGGTTTTGGATAAAAATGGGGATACAGGATCAGGCCGTTTGTAGGTCCGAAGCTGAGGTCGAAATGGTAGTCAATTATTCCGCCATCCCGGTACGTTCCCCGGGGGGCATTCATCACGCGAGAAACACCTTCCAGCACCATAGGGATAGAGCCCGACCCTAACAGGGCTGACTCAAGATTGCCGATATCCAGCTCAATGTACTCTGTGCGAAGCTGATAGGGATCTTGCACTTTAAAGTTACAACACGGCGCGCTGAAGACAGAACGGGTATAAAAGTGCGACAGCCGCTTTCTTGACATCGCATTGGCGGCAGCGCTCATCGCCAGGCCACCAAGCTGTGTAAGACGATTCTCACTTTGCATTGGACCGTGACAGCGCGCCACGATAATGTGCGCCTTAAACCGTGTGTTGGTGATGATATCGACGCCCCCGGAGGGCCCGAGTAAATCTGTAATAAGCGCTTTTGCTTTCTGCGTAATTTCAAAGCGAGTTGGCTTTTTCGAATACACCATTGTCGAATAGTATTCTGCCAGCCGGTTGATTGCAGCCAGGGGATCCCGTTGTGTTGCGCATGCTGCACGGAAAGCACCGGCCGATGAGCCGATAACGTGCAAGGTATCTCGCCGGTAAGCGAACCATTCTGGGAATAATACTCTGTCGAGCCCTGCTAAGGTGAACCACTTCGGACCACCGGAAGCACCGACAAAATAGTCGAACTGTCCTTCATGAAAGCCATCTTGCCTGAGCTTTTCCATCGCGCCGGGGCCAGCGTATATTTCTAGTGGAGGGGTCAACGTTTCATACCCATGTTATTGAAATTTTTTGCTAATTTATCAGTTGCCCGGAAGATTGCAATCAGGTCTGTGAATGTCTGAACTTAAGGACAGGTAATAGGGCCGTGAAAACCGCTCAGGCAACCGGCTTTGACGAGGCGTAAAGCGCACAATGGTTTCCAGCAGGATCTTTTATCAGGCAATATTCGGCGTCACCAAATGCCCGGATCTCGCCCACCTGCTCTCCTCCTCTGGTAACCACAGCGTCTAAAGACGGTGCCAGCTCGTTCACAGTGAAATACGGTATCCAGCCTGCCGGAAGTGAGGTGTTAGGTCCTCGCCGATGGCAAATACCACCGGCTGGTGAGCCATCAGGCTTAAGCATAACGAAATCAACGTAATCCCCCATCTCAACCGTTTGACGTCGCCAGCCCATGACATCGGCGTAAAACTGACTCACTTTGTCGGCATCTTCCACAGTCATATCCAGCCACATTGCGTTTTCCACTCTCGGCTCCTTAAAAAAATCAGAATGAACCCGTTTCTGTCAATAGCCCCACAGCGGATTCTATTGATAGAATTTGATATTTCAGTGTAGACAAAAGCGCTGGAAAATGCTTGTGATTAACTTGATCTTATCCACTGACCATTGTTTAACCAAATTATTAAACCCTTATTTATCAGCAAATTAGCTGTCATCCCCAAACTACTCAACAAACTTATCCACAGATTAAGTGGATAACACGTAGCACTTACCAACAGATAGTGATTTAATGATCGAACATTGACTCATGGAACGATTTTTCGCTTATGCCAAAACAAACACTTAGCATACTGCCCCAGCAATTCGTCATTCACAGTCTGGATGCAGACGCTGATATTCCGACGTCGGTGCTCGCAAGTCCGCTTTTTTTTCTTGGCAAAACAGCGGATGAGTTATCCATTGTTGTCCCCTCTGATATTCCTGTTCGCTCACTGGAATCCGACCCGCAATGGCGGGCACTTGAATTATTAGGTCCGCTACATCTTTCCATGGTGGGAATAATGGCTCAGATTGGCGCCGTGCTGGCTGACGCCAAAGTGGCCATTTTTGTCGTCTCGACATTCGAAACCGATTTTTTTCTGGTTAAAGATAAAAAGCTGAAAGCTGCCACTGATGCGCTGCGAAAACACGGTTACACCGTAAACGACTGACATCATGCTTCCGGCTACCTTTTTACCCGATACCCCACCGGAGTCCGTGCGACTTGAGATTGCGGTAATGACACCGGTATCCGGTAAACGGGATGATTTAACATCGCATGACGACGCCCTTGTCAGCCGCGGTGTTTATGGGCCGGGGCAGCTTATTTACACGTCATCCCACCTTCTGTGCTCGCCGGTAACCGGTAAAATTAACGATTGCGATGTGTTGTCATATTCGTTTGTGGTGACCAGTAAAAAGGGGCTTAAAATTCGGGTGTGCTACGGTAGCGATATGACGCGGTACATGGGAGAGAAGTGTGAGTTTCTTAAGCGCGCTAACGACGATGTGACGGCTGGAGACCCGGTGTTGCAACTCAATACTGCCTGGCTTCGACAACAACAGGTAACGCCAGTGTGCATCGTAAGTGTAATGAATGCCTCAGCGCTGAAGGCGTTGCAACCGGCCCGGACGAGCCAGGTAACCGCGCCTCACGATATCTTGTTTACGGCTTACGCCTGATAGGCAGACTGCACAGAAACGGCAGTATGCGCATCAGGACAAAACGGGTTAATTGCTGAAATCATATTTTAACGAGATCTCTGCATTCAGCAGTTTTGAAATCGGACAATTTTCTTTGGCGTCATTCGCAATCGCGTCAAACTCCCGCTCTTCAATACCTGCGACTTTTGCATTCAGCGACAGTGCGGAAGCCGTTACGGTAAATCCATCACCGTCTTTTTCCAGCGTAACTTCAGCATCAACATTTAATTCGCCGCTGTCGTATCCCGCATCTGCCAGTGCGAATGACAGCGCCATGGCGTAACAACTGGCGTGTGCTCCGGCAATCATTTCCTCAGGGTTGGTACCGGGCTTATCTTCAAACCGGGTGTTAAATCCGTAAGGCTGCTCCGAGAGCGCACCACTGCCCAGGCTTACCTGCCCTTTGCCGTCTTTACCAAGTGGTTGATAACGTGCTGAAGCTGTTTTTACTATAGCCATTGAATATCTCCTTAGTGACTTACCTGTTTACCGGATGACTGACCAAGATAGTTAGCAAAGCACCCGAGAATAATGTGTTAACGGTAATAATAAGAACAAATGCACAAGTCATGCCTGCCCTGGATAATCGTCCACACCACGTCACTGACGGCGATCAGAGGCGTTTTTATTTCAGCACCGGTTTACTCACTGTAAGCGTTACACGTAGCCTGTACCTTTTGCATCCGTTTCCACCAAAAGATAGACTGATAACAATAATGAAGAAGGAATCAGAAATACTATGACAACGATGTACGGCATCCCAAATTGCGACACAATAAAAAAAGCCAAAAAGTGGCTGGAGGCCAATGACATTGCTTTTCAATTTCATGACTACAGAAAAGATGGCGTAGATGCAGACTGGCTCGAACAAGCTGCAGAGGCACTTGGCTGGGAGAACCTGCTGAATAAACGCGGAACCACCTACCGCCAGTTATCTGAAGAGCAGAAAGCGGGTATGGACCAGACGAAAGCCTTGGCCCTGCTTCGCGAATACCCTGCAATGATCAAACGACCAGTGCTTGAACACAACAGCTCACTTCACCTTGGCTTTAAGCCCGGGCAGTACGAGGACATTTTTTCCTGATGCAAGATGTAATTGAAATCGCAACCTATCTGATAAACCAGCGCTCAGTAACGCCAGATGACGCTGGGTGCCAGGATTTTATGAAAAACTGGCTGGGTGAGCTGGGTTTTAATAATGAAACCATGGTGTTTGAAGATACCACAAACCTCTGGTCGCGACGGGGCAAAACCGGTCCGGTATTTTGTTTTGCCGGTCATACCGATGTGGTTCCCAGCGGACCGGAAGAGGCCTGGCAAACGCCGCCTTTTACCGCCACCGAATGCAACGGTAATCTGCATGGACGTGGTGCAGCTGACATGAAGGGCTCACTCGCCGCCATGCTGGTAGCAACCAGACGCTTTGTGGAAGACTACTCGGATCACCGCGGAAGCATTGCTTTTCTTATCACCAGTGACGAGGAAGGTCCGTTTATTAACGGCACGACACGCGTGATTGATACGCTGGAAGATCGCAATGAAAAAATCACCTGGTGTGTGGTTGGCGAGCCTTCCAGTACCGATTTTGTCGGCGATATTGTGAAAAACGGGCGTCGGGGATCGTTAACCGGGGATCTTACCGTCCATGGTGTTCAGGGCCATGTCGCCTACCCTCACCTGGCTGAAAATCCGGTGCACGCAGGTGCAAGTGCGCTGGCTGAGCTTGCCGGCGCGCACTGGGATAATGGCAACGACTTTTTTCCACCTACCAGCTTTCAGATCTCCAATATCCATGCCGGCACCGGCGCAGGAAATGTGATCCCGGGGAAAATGCATGTTTGCTTTAATTTCCGTTTTTCTACCGAGGTGACCGATCAGTTACTGATTGACCGCGTTACTCACATTCTGGATTCACATCATCTTAATTACGACATCAAATGGACGTTTAACGGTCAGCCCTTTCTGACAGACAAAGGGGAATTACTGAAAGCCACCGAGGCTGCGATTGAGTCGGTGAACGGTAAGCCGACGACACTGTCGACCGCCGGCGGGACCTCCGATGGGCGGTTCATCGCCCCGACCGGCGCTGAAGTTATTGAACTGGGCCCGGTGAATGCGACTATTCATAAAGTCGATGAGCATGTTTGCATGGAAGACTTGCGAAAGCTGGAACGAATGTACTACGGCATTCTCAAAGGGCTGTTGCATGACTGATGAAGACTGGCTTGGCCAGGCGAATCATTACCTGACAGATGCCGGTAATGGCCACCGTCTGCATCCGGAAACGCTGGCAGCATTTCTCGCCATGCAGGATGCTGCCGCTGCGGCAGGTATTGATTGTCAGCTGGTCTCCGCGTATCGCAGCTTTGATCGTCAGCGTCAAATCTGGAATAAAAAGTGGCGTGGAGAAATGCCATTGTATGACGCCGACGGTCAGCTACTGAATTCGCAAACCCTCAGCGCAAAAGATAAACTGACGGCTATTCTTACCTGGTCGGCTATGCCCGGCGGGAGCAGACATCACTGGGGGACCGATATTGATGTTTATGATCGCGCCAGTGTAAAAGCCAGTAACCATTCTTTTGAACTGGTAGATAGTGAATATTGCGAAGGCGGCCCCTGTGCAACCTTGTCCGCATGGCTTGATGATAATGCAAAAAAGTTTGGCTTTTATCGCCCCTTTAGTGAATTCAGAGGCGGCGTAGCCACCGAGCGCTGGCACCTCAGCCACAACGTCAGTGCATTGCCATTCGAACAGCTGCGCAACAAAGCGGCGTTGGAAAACGCACTGGAGAGTGCCAGCCTGGAAGGCAAGCAGACGCTTATTGATGCTCTGCCACAATTGTATTCACGTTATGTACTCAATGAGGGAATATCATGAGCCTTACCTGGATAATCATTATCGTTGTCTTAGTTTTGGGTGTAATACTGAGCAATATCATGCTGCTTAAATACAGCAAAAGGTTTAAAACACCAAAAGGGTTTACGCCGAAAGACGATCCTTACAAAGACAGGGATGATGAAAAAGACGGCTGGTAAGTCTGTTTGGGGCTATAGCATTGGAAAGCCGAACGTACACCGGGTGGCCGCCCAGCTTCCTTTTGCTTAGATATGCGGGCCTTCGCCTTAGTAAAGCGATAATATTAGGCAATAACATCAGCAGATAGCTCTATTGCGCACACGCAGGCAGGTGCGCATGGCCGCCCAAGACGTTACCGGTTATTTGCTGTAGTAACGTCTTTGACAGCACTACCCTGTTCACTCTGTGTCGACGTGGTAAAAACTGCGTTTAGCAGTCAACAGCGCGAACTGCCGTGCCGCTGATACTCACCATCAACATACTGCCTTTTTCGCCAATGACTTCATAATCAATATCAATACCTACCACAGCGTTCGCGCCCATTGCTCTGGCTTCGTGTTCGAGTTCGGTAAAGGCAAGTTTTCTTGCATTCGTCAGCTCATCTTCATATGAACCGGAACGCCCACCGACGATATCCCGAATAGAAGCGAATAAATCTTTAAACAGGTTGGCACCCATCACCGCTTCGCCTACAACGATGCCGTAATACTGCTCAATTTTCTTGCCTTCCAGATTGGGGGTTGTGGTAATGATCATGTTTTTATCCTTTTTAATTGCTACTGTGCGAGCAGTAGTCTGTCGTTCAATAGAGCAAACGTTAAATTCCTAGTTTTTCAGCAAGCTGCTGGCATAACAGCACTTTCTGATCCTGTGGATACGGCACCGCAGGCTGTCGTCCCCAGACAGGGGCAGGCCATGCCACATCATTTTTATACCGGGCGACATGGTGAAGATGAAGCTGACTCACCACGTTGCCTAATGCAGCGATATTCAGCTTATCCGGCTGACATAGCTCACGAAGTGCCATCGACACCTGACGGGACTCCTCCCATAACCGGGTCTGATCCTCCTGGCTTAAATCCAGTATTTCTGTCAGGCCCTCGAGTTGCGGTACCAGAATCACCCACGGAAACTGACTGTCATTCATTAACAATACTTCGCAAAGCGGTAGCAGCCCTACCCGACACGTATCGTTTGCAAGCCTCTCGTCTAGTTTAAACATCAGGATTATCCAGAGTTGTCGGTACAACTGTCAGTAATGCGCGCTGGCCAAGTGCAACATTCGCATTCGGAAACACAATCGCTTCGCCGTCGAATTGCGCCTCATAACGTGCGCCTGACTCTGTCGCCAGCACCGTGCCTTTGGCATAGTCAGTAAAGTTCGGTGTATCATCCGCAAAGTGCAGGGCAAAATCGTCCTGATGCTTATTTATAACCTGATTCACGCGGTAAATATCCAGTGTAGATAAGTCGACATCAGGCGCGAACTCTTTTTCTGTAACCAGTTTTGTCAGCGCCTGTTTCGCGTCTTCAAAACGTGACATATCGTTCTCCCCGAACGGCTGTACTTTTCCTAGCTCGACGGTAAAAGCATGTGCTTGATGCTGATGAGAAGAGTAATAGCTGAAGGTGGTGGTGGCGCTTTCTGAAAGTAATATGGTTTTCACACCGCAGGCGGCCAGAAACGCCAGTTGCCCTTTACTGTGACGACGTTCGTGTAAGTAGGGATAAACCGCAAATTTTTCATTCTTGGAAGCACGGATAGCAGTATGCAGGTCATAATGGAACCGGGGAGCGTCAGCCGGTGCACTCGCGTAAAACGCCGATACTGCCTGCTCTAGCTGCTTTGCTCTGACCCGCTCGTCATTTATCAGGCCGTCGCCGTCTGAATGTGCGCCACTGAACAAACGGTTCATATTCTCTTGCACAAAGCGTTTACCGATATCCATTGCCGGCAGGTTGCCAAACAAAAACAATACCCGATGACTGGCTTGCAACTTACCGGTTAACAGGCGCTGCACCATTTCATCGCAGATTTCTATGGGTGCGGTTTCGTTCCCATGCACGCCGCACGAGTAAATGATCTGCTTGGTATCCGCATCGACCTTCTCCGGAGTAAAAGAAATGATCCCCGGCGCAGTCACTGCTGCGTGGGTACCGTTATCCAGAGTAAATTCAGAAATACCGGAGAGCGCGTCCGGACGATGACGGGAAAGAGAAAGAAATTCTCCGTTTTCTATGGGCTGAGTCACGTATTACATCACCTGTAGTAACTAATATCTTGGCCACAAGTCTACCGCCTAAAAGAAAAATTACCACCAGAGCAGTTACCTCTTGCCCGAACCGGCCACGCAGGAGATGTGCAAGAAGTAAAGAATCAATGACAGCGTGATTATACCAGAGAAGAGGCATTGGGTGATTTGCAGGCAAAGAAGAAAAACTATATCAACGAAGGCCCACTTCTATGACAGCGCGAGTGAGCGATCAGGAGTGTTTAACCGGTCGCTTTTCGCATTGGTGACTCGCCCACAATAATCTCCTGACTGGCCAGAACCTGAAATTCGTCCAGCGGGATCGCGCGAGAAAACAAGTAGCCTTGCCCGATATTGATACCCAGTTCGCGCAAAATATGCAGCTGCTCCAGAGTTTCAATACCTTCTGCAATCACTTCACAGCCCTTGGAATGGCCAATGATCCGGGCTGCTTCGATAATCGCCCGGTTTACGTCGCTACTGGTTAGCTCCATCACAAACACTTTGTCGATTTTGAGAGCATTAATATCCAGTTCGCGAATATAAGCAAGATTGGAGTACCCTTTACCAAAGTCATCCACTGAGATTTCAACTCCAAGCGCGCGGAGCTCAGACAACTGCTTTTTCGCCATCAGCGAATTCGACAGAGCTACGTCTTCGGTAAGTTCCAGTTCAATTCGGGAAAGTGCAATGTCGTAGCTTTGACCAAGTAATTTCAGTGTTGGTATCAGCTTGCTATCATACAATTGCGTGGGAGAGATATTCACAGACAAGGTCAGGTTAAAGCCATTGGCATCTAACTGAACCATGCTCCGGAAAGCTTGCTCGAACGTCCAGTAAGCGAGTTCGTTCATCATATTGTAGGATTCCGCAGCTTCAATCAGCGGGCCGGGAAACAGCACGCCATCCAGCGGATGATTCCATCGCAACAAACATTCAGCACCGACAATGTTTAAGGTTTGCAAATCCACCTGAGGCTGAAAATATAATTCCAGCTCATTGTGCGAAAGCGCGCGCTTTAAGTCGGCTTTTAACGCCAGGCTTCTGCCGGTTTCGGCTTTATCTTCCATACCCAGCAGAAAAAAGTTTTCGTATTTGTTTTCTTTGGCCTGCTTCAGTGCCGCTTCTGCCCGCGACACAAAACGCGTAATACTGAATGCATCGCACTCGCCGTATACGCCGCCAACATTAAAATCTGCAATAAACGCATGATCTTCATAATGCATAGGCGTTTTAAAATGTTCAATCAGGTGTTCAAACAGGTTTTGTAGTTGAGTAGCGGAGTGTTTACCCGGAAGGATCAGCCCGAAGACATCGCCGCTTATCCTGCCGAAATGTGCAGAATGTGGAAACAATCTGATGATTCGGTTGGCAATTTCCAGCAAGAAGCGGTCACCTACCTGAAAGCCGAGACTGGATGTCACATCAGAGAAGCGAACAACATCGATAAGCAGCAATGACAAATGTGAATGCTGCTTCGCAGTGTTATCGACAGTGTCGATAAACGCGTATCGATTTGGGATTGTCGCCAGTGTCTGGTGCAATCGGCTCATAGCATGCGTTACCTCTTAAACAAGCAAGCTAATGTCGTTTCAGTTTACGGATTATAAAACCACGGGGCTTCACGCTTAGCAACAGTTAATTCGTATAACTTCAGATACCTGCGTGCTTTTCCGACATTTAGCTGCATTGTTGCGCGAGTTATCGCCACTACGCCAATGCGCGCCCGTCTGCTCTGAGGGTTACAAAATATTAACCCAAAGCAGTCCATTTTCCTTCGCCTTGAGTATGAATACCAACATCACCTATTGATTGTATGAATACAGCAACAAAATTGCGGTTGTTGTATAAAAATCGTCAACCAAACTGGAGGCGCAGAATGTCAGTAAAAAGGGTCTTAAATATCGTCAATGGAGAGGAACTCCCGAACCGGTCCGGAGACACGTTTTCAGTGACAAACCCAGCCACGGGTCAGGTTGAATTTGAAGTAGAAGTTGCTGACGATTATATCAGAGAGGAAGTACTGGAAAGTGCAAAGAACGCGTTTAAAGTCTGGTCTGCCACCCCCGCCAAAGAGCGGGCAAGAATTTTACACAAAGCGGTCGCACTGTTACGCGAACACAATGACGAGTTGGCAATGGTGGAAGTGCTTGATACCGGAAAGCCACTTCAGGAAGCGATAGAAGTTGATGTTGCCACCGGGGCTGACGTTATTGAGTTTTTTGCATCGCTTGCGCCTACCCAAGTAGGTCAGCAGCAAAGCGTTGACGGTGACTTTTATTACACCCGAAAGGAACCTTTGGGTATTTGTGCAGGAATAGGGGCATGGAACTACCCGCTCCAGATCGCATGCTGGAAATCTGCCCCGGCGTTAGCAGCGGGCAATGTCATGATTTTTAAACCCTCAGAAGAGACTCCCTGCGGTGCCGTTGAACTGGCCAAAATATTTATCAAGGCTGGTGTTCCGCGAGGTGTATTCAATGTGGTTCACGGTGAAGCCGATACTGGCCAATGGCTGACATCTCATCCTGAGATAGAAAAAATCTCTTTCACCGGCGAAGTCGGCACAGGCAAAAAAGTCATGGAAAGTGCAGCTGGTACGCTCAAAGAAGTCACCATGGAACTGGGCGGAAAATCGCCGCTGTTAGTGTTTGAGGATACCGACATTGAAGAAGCGGTATCTGCAGCCATGCTGGGTAACTTTTATACTCAGGGTGAGGTATGCACCAACTGCACCCGTGTGTTTGTGCATAACGATATTTATGACACCTTTATGGATACCCTGCTCAAACGCACTCGTGAGAACATTGTCGCCGGTGACCCAACCGATATGAAAACCAACCTGGGAACACTGATTTCTGAGCAGCATCTGGAACTGGTGATGGGCTACATAGAAAAAGGTAAGCAAGAAGGTGCCACGTTGGCAGCCGGAGGTAATCGACTGACGCCTGAGTCCGCACCTGACGGCTACTTTGTCGAGCCCACCATATTTACTGATTGCACAGACGACATGACCATATGTCGAGAGGAAATATTCGGCCCGGTTATGAGCGTGTTGACGTTCACTGATGAAGCCGAGGCCATTCGCCGTGCTAATGCTACTCCGGTGGGACTGGCTGCTGGCGTAATGACCAAAGATATCCGCCGGGCGCACCGGGTGATCCACCAGCTTCAGGCTGGTATTTGCTGGGTGAACAGTTGGGGGGCCTCACCCGCTGAGATGCCGGTCGGAGGGTATAAGCTTTCCGGCGTGGGACGGGAAAATGGTATCGAAACGCTGGATCAGTACACCCAGACCAAATCGGTTTATGTGGGTATGCAGAAACTGGAAAGCCCGTTTTAAGGAGAATTCCATGAAGCATTTTGATTACATTATTGTCGGCGCCGGCTCAGCAGGGTGTGTACTGGCAAATCGTCTTAGCGAAGACAGCAATAATAACGTGTTGCTGCTTGAGACCGGAGGGAGTGATAAAAGCATTTTCATTCAAATGCCAACAGCCCTCTCCATTCCAATGAACACCGACAAGTACGCCTGGCAGTTTTACACCGAGGAAGAGCCCTATCTGGACAACCGCAAAATGCATTGTCCACGCGGTAAGGTACTTGGCGGCTCATCATCAATAAACGGCATGGTGTACGTTCGCGGTCATGCCTGCGACTTTGACGAATGGGAAGAGTCTGGCGCGAAGAACTGGGGCTATCAACATTGCCTTCCTTATTTCAAGCGTGCAGAAAGCTGGTATCTGGGTGGCAACACCTATCGCGGTGATGATGGTCCGCTGGGCGTTAACAACGGTAATGAAATGGAAAACCCGCTTTACCGCGCGTTTATTGATGCCGGGAAACAAGCAGGTTATCCCATCACCGATGACTACAATGCCAAGCAGCAGGAAGGCTTTGGCCCTATGCATATGACGGTGAAAGGCGGCAAGCGATGCTCTGCGTCCCGCGCCTATCTTGATCCAATTAAAGATCGCAGTAACCTGACTATTCTTACCCATGTGATGGTTGAAAAAGTGCTGCTGGAAGACAAGAAAGCGGTAGGTGTGCAGTATCGGCAGAAGGACGAGCTTCACGATGCTATGGCCAGCAATAAAGTCATTTTAAGTGCTGGCTCGATTGGCTCTCCCCAGTTGCTGCAACTCTCCGGCATTGGTGATGAAAATCATCTGCGCGAGGTCGGCATCGAGCCCAAACATCATTTACCCGGCGTCGGACAAAATCTGCAGGATCATCTGGAATTCTATTTCCAGTTCCGCTGTAAAAAGCCCATCACCATTAATGGGAAACTGGATATCTTTTCTAAAGGGCTGATTGGTGCCCGCTGGCTGTTGTTTAAAGACGGACTGGGTGCGAGCAACCATTTTGAATCCTGCGCCTTTATCCGCTCTAAAGACGGTGTGAAATGGCCCGATCTTCAGTATCACTTTTTACCGGCTGCTATCCGCTACGACGGTAAAAGCGCCGTAAAAGGCCATGGTTTTCAGGTTCATATCGGGCACAACAAACCGAAAAGCCGGGGCCGGGTAAAAATTACCTCAACCGATCCCAGCAAGGCGCCGTCCATCCTGTTTAATTACCTGCAGCATGAAGATGATATTGAAGGTTTTCGTGCCTGCGTGCGCCTGACGCGGGAAATTATTCAGCAATCTGCCTTCGATGAATACCGCGGTGAAGAAATACAGCCTGGTAAAAGTGTGCAGTCTGATGAAGAAATTGATGCCTTTGTTCGCGAGGCTGTCGAAAGTGCGTATCACCCTTCCTGTACCTGCAAAATGGGGGAAGATGATATGGCAGTCGTCGATTCTGAGACTCGGGTCAGAGGTATCGAAAACCTGCATGTTGTCGACTCCTCAATCTTTCCGACCATACCTAACGGCAACCTTAATGCTCCGACCATCATGGTGGCAGAAAAAGCTGCCGACATGATATTAGGCAAGCCAGCGTTAACAGAGGCAAATGTTCAGGTAGCTATTGATGCGCAGTGGCAGGAACAACAGCGCTCCGAAATAATTTAAAGGGCGCAGGGAATGTTTACAGTGGGAAAATAAAGGCCAATGCCCGGTTATACACACTGTGAGCTATAGTCTATACAGCAAACGACAGGCACAAGCATGACAAAGGTCAACAGACCCCAGGAGCCATGATGAAGAAATACTATGCATACGGTGCAGCACTGGTGCTGCTAAGCGCAGCCCCCGCTGCTAACGCTGACTGGTCAGTGACCGTTACAGGCGCTACGGACTATATGTTCAACGGTGTCAGCCAGACAAACAACGATCCCGCATTTCAGGCATCACTGGATTATGCCGCTGATAACGGCGTTTACGCGGGCATGTGGACGTCCAACGTAGATTACGGCGACGATGCTGATCAGGAACTGGATGGCTATTTTGGCCACTTTGTGCAGCTCTCTGACAGCCTCAGTCTGGACTACGGAATAGCCTACTACAGTTATCATGGCGGCAATGACAGCAGCGCGCTGAATTATGGCGAAGCTTATAGCAAGTTCGCATACACGTGGGCGCAAGGTACATCGGAGGCAAATTTCTGGTACGCGTGGGATTATTTCGGTACCGGTGCCGGACATACCATTGTGGAAGTGGCCCATACTATCTCGCTGGCAGAAAACCATGCGTTGCGTTTCAGCGCTGACAGCTCTAATTCGCTGGATGGGGACAAGTACATGTGGGACGTGGACGGTACCTCGTACCAGCATTATAAGGTTGCCTGGCTAACCAGTTGGATGGGTTTTGATATTGAGGTAGCGGCGGAAAATACCACACTTGATATTGATACTGCTGATGAGAGGATCGTACTGGCGGTGAGTCGTACCTTTGCGTTCTAATACAACTCGACAGAACGCTGCGCCCGGTAGTCGCGCGCAGCGTTTTACTCTCAATTAGCGCAAGGATGTTTTTTTAAGAAACGAATCTGCGTTACAAACTGCTCTTCAGATTGTTCCCATCGATAGTCCCACATTAATTTTTCACAAATACGCTCTACGATAATTAGCCCATAGCCATACCCTGATTGCTTGTCTGCATCTGCATCAATATCATTCACTACCTGCAACTGATTGCTCGTTAATGACACTGTCACATGTGAGTCAGAATACTCCAAGGCATTACGCAACAGGTTTCGGCACAGCACGACAACAAATTCCTTTGGTACACGCAGAGATACTGTCGAGGTGCAGTTCAACTGCACCTCGACGTTCTGCGAGCGCGTCAGTGGCGTAAGTTTGGTTAACTGGTGCATGACTACTTCGCTGATATCTACTGCTTCCAAGTGTGCTGTTTTCAGTGAGTCCTGCCCCAGTACCAGAAAGGTTTTTATTAATTCATCAATATCCTCACTTGCTGAGTGGATCCTTTTAACTGCCCTGACAGCAGGCTCAGGAAGTGATGTCGGGTCAAGCTGACCGAGCAAGTCCGCAGAGCCTCTCAGGGTCATCAAAGGCGTGCGAATTTCATGTGCAGCGAAGCGAGTAAAATCCTGCTCGCGAATAAGATACTGCTGAATTTGGCGTTTTCCTTCTAATAACGCTTCTTCGATTTCCGCCAGTTCGCTATATTCTGAATCTACGGAAAAGCTTGCCTGATTAGGTGCTACCAATGGCACTTTTGCCACAACGCGTTTTAACGGTGAAGAAAGCTGTCTGTACAGATAAAACATCAGTGCACTCACGCAGATACTGACTAACAATGCCAGAGAAAACGAAAGTAAGTGCAATTGACTTTCATATTCGTCCAGAAAGTCGTCTGCATCGTCTTTAAATATCAGGTAGTACAGCCCGTCACCATCCGGGGACGCTGCAACCTTGAAATGCTTGTCCTCTGGTCCAAGCTGATGCTCGTAAAACCCCGGTTCAGTATAGCCGGATAGCCACCGGGGCAATTGCCTTTTGCTCCAGTAAATATCAAATTGAATGGGATTCGGCAATTGCCCCTGCTCCCCGAATCGCCGAAAACTCTGCTCGTACATTCGGGCTTCTGCATCCAGCCAATAGCGCAAACTGATCGATTCCATTTGCTCTTCAGCGACGTAGGCAATACCGAACAGCAATGAAATAAAGATGATACTGACAATTGAAACCAGTATTGACAGGCGCTTAGTAAGACTAGGCCGAACTTTCGACAATTCTGTACCCTCGCCCGACTTCAGTGATGATCTCCACATTAGCAGCATGTCTCTTCAGCGTTTTACGTAAATTGTATAAATGACTTCGAAAAGCATCACTGTCAGGCACATTCTCCGCCCAGATAGTGTTAATCAGAGAATCCTTTGAAACAAAGTTTGGTGATGCGCTGAGTAACAGTTTGAGGATCTGATGTTGGGTAACGGGCAAACTAAATCTCTCGCTGTCTGTTTCGGCATATTCTTCATCAACGTAGTAACGTAGTGATCCCAAATGAATTACGGCGTTCTGCGCTGTACCGTTGCATCGTTTTTTAATGGCATCAATACGAACTTCCAGTTCAGGCAACGCAAAGGGTTTTGTCAGATAGTCATCGCCCCCCGCAGCAAAGCCTGCAAGTTTATCTTCCAGGGAGTCTCTGGCCGTTAAGAAGATTATTGGTGTCGTTAAGTGAAGTTGCTGACGTATAGCTTTTGCGGTCTCGGTTCCGGAAAGTCTTGGCATCATCACGTCCAGAATAATTAAATCGAAGCGTGCTTGTTCAAGAAACGTAATTGCCCATTTGCCATTGTAAGCACAATCCACTACGTGTCCTTTAAGAACAAGGTAATCACACACGGTTTCAAGGACCTGAGGATCATCTTCAACCAAAAGTATATGCATAATACATCCCTGCGCGCCCTGCCCTTAGGACAGAGCGCTTAACGCACGAGTAACGCTATTGCGAAATAATTGTTACCGAATCCACATCAATTTCGGGTGACTCCATAAAGTCTTTCTCAAACTCCCCGGTAATCCGAATTGTTGCAGATTCATCAAACGACTGTTGAGGGAAATCTTCACTTTCAATTTCCACCCGGATTTCAGACTTTCCGTCAGTGAATATGTACTTTTCACTGCCCACTTTACGGATGAGATTTCCTTCCAGTTGTACGTAATCATCGTCGCTTCCGGATCCCAGAAGGGATTCAATATCGGTGAATTTTGACCCGTTACTCCCCGTGAACTGCGCCAGCGATGCTCCGGCAAAGGTTAATCCCGTGGTAACTACGGCTGCACATAGCAATACATGTTTCATTTTCACGCTCCTTAATTCAGGTTATGTCGTTCAGGGGCTATTTAACCAGAGACACCGTGAAGTCAACGTGAAGCAGAAGATAGACTGACTTAACCCGAAAGTATCAGCAAAGTAACGCCTGAATATGCTGCACCCAAAACGATGGCGGATGCTGTACTGCCTGATCGCCCACAGACACCTCACATATACAGCTGTCTGATGTACCTGAGCGTGGTAATGGCAGTGCCATAATGCCGGTTCTCTCAGCGTAATCACAAAGCCGGGTAGTCAATGTCTCTGCCGGCACCGGCAGCGCAATATGAAACATGGCTGCCTGCGGTTTGGACGGAATAAGCGTAAATCCCGCCTTGCTTAACGCGCTACTGAGAAGGTCAGTATACGTAATGTATTCGTTCATTTGCGGCAGGTGATGCCTTAGCCCTGCTCTGGCGGCCAACACGTCAGGATACTGGGTGATAGGGTTACCACCAGCGCGTCGGGCCCAGATTTTTGCATCACGGATCAATGTCTCAGAACCCAGCAATGCTGCGCCAATGATGCCGCCCAGATCTTTGTAAAAACTTACATAAATACTGTCGAAAAACCTGGCAATCTCAGCCAGATCACGTCCATAGTACGATACGGCCTGCCAGATACGTGCTCCATCCAGATGCATAGCGACGTCGTGTTCATCGCACCATTGTCGCAGCGCACGCAATGTGGCTAAGGATGGCATTGCTCCCCCAATTTCGCGCATGGGCGATTCCACAATAATGGCGGCCAGTGTATCTGGTTGCAGCGCCACGACATCTTCAGGCTGGGTGACGCGCTGCGCCTGGCCAAATTGCTGAACCGAAATCCCCCATAAGGCCTCAATCGCATTATGTTCGTGTAGCAGCAGATGCGATGTCGGATGCAAACCCACGTGGCTGCGCCCCGAATATTCGCTGTAACACTTAACGGCGACACATTGCGCTAGTGTCCCGGTAGGCAGAAACACGCAGGCAGGCATACCGAACAGCGTTTGTAACTCAGACTCAAATTGCGCCAGTACCCCACCCTTTCCATAGGTATCACGCTCATCGTTATCGCCAGCCAGATCACTGAGCCTGGCGAGTTCCTCTTTTATACTGGCTTGTTCATGTCGGTGGATGACCGCACGGGCACGCTTCTGTAACTGCGCATAACGGCTGCGCAAGGTCTCTGGAATGGTATTCATAATGGTTACTTCATATGGACTTTGCCACCCACCATTTTATAGGCAGGGGTGCCCCGGATCATGGTTTCTCTGGCGAAAGTTTGTCCGCACCCCGGACACTGACAAGGCGTTGTGGTGTGATCCTCGACAATCCGTTCAATAAAACACTTCACCAGCGCTCCTTTTCCGCCTTTGCGATACTTAAATAATGGCGCTTTACACTGCTGACAGGAAATCTGAACGGTACGGACCGGACCCTTTTTTCTTGGTTTAGACATAAGCTCCGCAATGATGAATTACCCAGGGAAAGTGCGAATAAGTCTATGGTCGCTCAGGCTCACAGCCAAGTGACTACTCTCTGCATAAGCACTGAACAAAGATAAACAGGCTCTAGTGTTATGGTAATCATTTTCTTCCCGGTTGACGAGGAACCCCTTATTCGCCGGATATTGCATTGTAGAAGCGTGTCGACACACCTTCACTTTTTGCCACTACCCCTTGCTGACTTAATGTCAGGTTATCTTCTGCAAAGATACGTGCTCTGGTGTCGGTCAGGAAGGTCACAATTTGACTATCTTCAGCCCCCTGCGCCTTTAGCGTGTTGGCATACTCCCGGGCCTGGCCCAGTTCGAACATTTCTGACAGCTGTTTAATCTGGCTGAGTTTGTTGTTAAGACCTGAGGCCTTATCCAGATATTGCTGTAATCGGTCTATCCCGGCTGAAGGCTCTGTCTGCTCATCCTGATTCACTGTCCAGTTTCCGTTTTCGCGGGAAAATGAAATCTCGCCGGAAATACCAAGCCGACCGGCAACATCCTGCAGGTCTGTGAACACATTTCCTTTGATATGCTCCAGTAAATTGCCGATCCGGTTAAGCGACACACTGGTATCCCCAGAGGCAATTTTCTCTACCGTTTGTTCGATGCCCTCATCAGATTGCAGCACCGTCAGGCTTCTGATATCGGACGCCATCTCTGCGCCCCTGGGGCGGGAAGCCAGCTCACTCAGGGTGTTCTTTGATTTTTCAGGATCACCGATATAGTCAAGCAGCGAGGGTGTATTGGATACATACATAACAGGCAATGTCCGTACAAGAATAACGAAATAGTCACTTATTCCTTCGCTGTCGCAAAAAGTGAGCCGATTTTTACTAGAGAGTGCTGACCTTTGTTCATTATTTATGTTGGTGACTAAAATGGTTGAAAACAAGACGTCGTTGACGCCGTTTGGCAATTTCCTGTGTTTACGCGTGGTTATCTTTCTGTACGTCTGGCATCGCCCTTTTGACGATGGCAGCAATATCTATATCATCGGGCAACGTACCATACTGATGAAAAGTGTCAGCAAGACGTGAACGGACAAAGGCTTCGGCAATTAATCTATCGCCATATACCAACAGGGTTGAACACTGCCAGCAAAGTGCCAGTTGCTCCATAAGTTGCCTGGCCCGTATCTCGACATTATCGCGACGGGCGAGCGCCTTCTGGAGCTTCGCCAGCGCGCTGTCGTACAGCGGATGCTTTCCGGACGCTTGCTCCAGCTCACTTAACAGCGCTTTTAACGTCTCTGGCTCACGATGCAGAACTCTGAGTAAATCCAGACACTGAACATTACCCGATCCTTCCCAAATCGCATTGACGGGTGCTTCACGGTAAAGCCGGCTGGTGATGTTTTCTTCCACGTAACCGACTCCGCCAATACATTCCATCGCTTCATAGGTATGCTGAACGGCGCGCTTGCAGATCCAGTATTTGCCGATAGCAGTAGAACTTCGAATTAATGCGGCCTCGTGGCTGTCGTTACTGTTATCCAGCGCTTTTGCAATCCGCAAACTGATGGCAAGTGCTGCCTCCGCCTCAATGGCTAAATCTGCCAGTACATTCAGCATCAGAGGTTGTTCATGCAGGTTTTTACCGAATACGGCGCGACCGGACGTATGCCATATGGCCTCTTTCACCGCCTGCGCCATCAGCGCACTGGAGCCCAGCATACAGTCATAGCGGGTGAGTGCGACCATTTGAATAATAGTGGCTATGCCCCGTCCTTCTTCACCGAGCAACCAGCCATGGGCACCACGAAACTCAATTTCTGAACTGGCGTTAGATTTATTCCCCAATTTGTTTTTCAGGCGTTGAATATGAACGGGGTTTTTGCTGCCATCCTCGCGCCAGCGGGGAACCAGAAAGCAGGATATATTGTCACTGGCCTGGGCCAGCACCAGAAACGCGTCGCACATTGGCGCGCTGCAAAACCATTTGTGACCGGTCAGGCTATAGCGTTGCCCCGGCCCGGCAATATCAACGGGTGTAGCAACAGTGGTGTTCGCCCTGACATCGCTTCCGCCCTGCTTTTCCGTCATCGCCATACCGATGGTAACGCCGTTTTTTTCAAACCATGGCTTATTGCTGCCGTCGTACTCCCTTGCAAGCACTTTAGGTAACCAGGTTTTTGCAATATCCGGCTGCACCGAAAGCGCAGGAACGGAGGCAAACGTCATGGTTAACGGACAACCTGAACCGGGGTCAGCATGGCTGTGTAGAAAGGCAATCGCGCCACGAACCACATGCGCCCCCGGTTTATCTTCGGTCCAGGGCAAACTGCAGTGACCATGCTCCACCGCATGCTGCATGAGCTGATGATACGCGGGGTGGTAATCGACCTGATCGATGCGGTGACCAAACCGGTCGTGAGGCTGAAATTCCGGCAAGTGTTTATTAGCAAGAAAACCTGCGGTTTGAAGTTCATGACCAATTCCGCGCCCGAAACCGGTGAGACTGTCCTGCCCCCAGTCACCACCAAATGTGCTTACCCAGTATTGTAAAACACTGTCAGCACTGTAGGCATTATAGTGCTCCAGCGGCTGCGGCTGGTTAAAAACCTCATGGGTTTCCCCTGAATTCTGCGTGTTCGCCATGCGATTATCATCTCCCGCATTAAGTGGTCAGACCTTGTTGTTACCATAGCGTAAACCGCGTGTTACATCCACTGTATACAGGGCGGATAAACACCCTCTCGCGTCTGCCTGGATCACCGCAGCACTGTATTTGTGATGCGGCTCATTTAAAAAGATGGGGTTTAGTATTGCTGGCATACGTAAGAGATGCGGGAATAGTATTCTGGAACAGATGCCCGATGTGAGTAACGCACGACGCTCCTTACAGCGAATGGTGATGCCGCGTCAGACTGTCTTTGGGATCATACCCGCTCTCAGCACAAAAAAAGCCCGGACAACGCCGGGCTTTTGGGGGGAATTAACAGGTAGATTACTTCGCATCCACCGGGCAGTTTTGCAACTTCCAGATTCGCTCGACATAATCTTTAATCGAGCGGTCTGACGTAAACTTACCCATTTTCGCTGTATTGATTATGGCCATACGTGCCCAGCGAGCTTTATCGCGATACGCTTCGTCAACTTTGATCTGAGCATCAGAGTACGCACGATAATCTGCCAGCACCATGTATGGGTCGCCATTGTCCAGCAGGCTTTGCTTGATAGAAACCAGCGCACCCGGTTTGCCAGGCGTAAAGTAATCGGTTTCCAGCCAGTCCAGCACAGCTTTGATTTCCGGATCCCGGTAATAGTAGTCGTGTGGGTTATAGCCACTGGCACGCAGCGCATCCACTTCTTCTACTGTCATACCGAAAATGAAAATATTGTCGTCACCGACTTCTTCGGCAATTTCTATGTTCGCACCATCCAGCGTACCAATGGTTAGCGCCCCGTTTAATGCCAGCTTCATGTTGCCGGTGCCTGACGCCTCCTTCCCTGCCGTACTGATCTGCTCAGAAACGTCAGATGCCGGAATCATTTTCTCGGCCAGCGACACCCGGTAATTTGGCAAGAACACGACTTTCAGTTTCTTGTTTACACGGTTATCGTTGTTGATCTTATCTGCCACCTTATTAATGGCATAGATAATATCTTTCGCCAGCTTGTAGCCCGGAGCAGCCTTCGCACCAAAAATAAAGACGCGGGGGTGCATGTCGTAATCCGGGTTTTCCAGTAACCGGCGATACAGCGCCATAATGTGCAACAGGTTAAGGTGCTGACGTTTGTACTCATGCAGTCGTTTGATTTGCACGTCGAAAATCGCGTTGGTATCTACCTCAATACCCAGCGATTGCTTAATTTCATCAGCCAGCAGTTGTTTATTTTCCTGCTTCACCTGCATAAATTGTTTCTGGAACGTTTTGTTATCCGCGTGTTTAGCAAGACCTTCAAGCTTATAAAGATCTTTTGGCCAGTCGTCACCGATTTTTTTGTCGATGAGTTTAGACAACGACGGATTACATGCCTTCAGCCAGCGACGAGGCGTGATGCCATTGGTTACGTTAGTGAGCTTACCCGGCCATAGTTCGTCGAACTCAGGAAACAGGTTTTGTTTCACCAGCTTGGAGTGAATTTCTGCCACGCCGTTGACAGCAAACGAGCCAATCACAGACAGGTGCCCCATGCGCACCATCTTTTCATTACCTTCTTCAATGATAGACAGCTTGGCTTTTACGGCATTATCGCCTGGCCACTTTTTATCTACCAGCGACATGAAGCGATGATTGATTTCGTAAATGATCTCCAGGTGGCGCGGCAGGATCTTCTCAATCATGCGGGCCGGCCATTTTTCCAGCGCTTCGGGTAATAATGTATGGTTTGTATACGCAAAGACCTTTGTACAGATACCCCATGCCGTATCCCAGTCTAGCTCAGCGCGATCAACTAAAATACGCATTAACTCGGGAATAGCGATGGCCGGATGCGTGTCATTGAGTTGCACAACAACCTGCTCGGGGAAACGGCTCCAGTCATCACCGTGTGCACGTTTATAGCGACGGATAATGTCTTTCAATGAACATGAGCAAAAGAAGTACTGCTGAATCAGTCGCAACTCTTTCCCAGCTTCGGTTTCATCGTTCGGATACAAGACTTTAGAGATGGTTTCGGCCTGCACGTTTTCGCGCTGCGCATCCACATAACCACCGGCATTAAATACATCCCAGTTGAAATAACCTGAGGCTTCACTTTGCCAAAGACGCAGCACGTTGACGGTTTTGCCTTCATACCCGACAACCGGGATATCCCACGGTACCCCTTTCACAATCAGGCCCGGGTGCCATTCTTTCTGGATACGGCCGTTTTCACCGTACTTGGTTTCTACATAGCCATACAGGGATACTTCCTGAATAGATTCTGGACGGCAAATTTCCCAAGGATTACCGTAGTCACGCCAGCTGTCAGGGCGTTCGATCTGTGCGCCGCTTTTAATTTCCTGGCGGAACAAACCGTGCTCATAATGGAGGCCATAACCGATAGCAGGCAGCTCCATGGTCGCCAGAGAGTCAATAAAGCATGCGGCCAGGCGTCCCAGACCACCGTTCCCCAGCGCCATATCCGGCTCTTCTTCCATCACATCAGACAATTCAACGCCCAGCTCTTTTAATGCGTCACTGGCAACATCAAACAGGCCAAAGTTTTGCAGATTGTTAGACAGCAAGCGGCCCATCAAAAACTCTGCAGAGAAATAGTGCACCGCGCGGGTATCATTCAGGTAATGGGTTTTTTGTGTTTTGCGCAGTCCTTCGAGCACCTGCTCCTGAATAGCTGCGCACGTGGCTTTCCACCAGGCATGGTTATTGGCTTTGTTTTCGTCGGTGCCAAGCGTGCAATGTAAATGCTTGACGACAGCAGCTTTAAAATCAGCTTTGTTGATTTTTTCGGCGGACATTGCCTTCGTCACTTTCGCGTTCATAGTGGTATCTCACGGTTGAAAGTGCAGGCAAACGGAGGGTGCCGTCTGCCGCACAAATTACGTAATAAAATTACATCTTATTCGACGACATGACAGCAATATAGCAGCGTTAAAACAAACTTTTTGTAAAAGTTTTGTTAAAAGTAGAACTTTTTGCATGAAAACGTATGCAAAACCCCATTTATTAACATTAATTTTACATTTATCTTGTCTTTTAATTACATTTGGATTTTATTTGATGATCTTACCAACCAGCGATTCGGCCTCTTTCAACAATTCTTGTAAGTGGCTTTCACCGTTAAAGCTCTCAGCATAGATTTTATAAATCTGTTCGGTACCTGAAGGACGAGCCGCAAACCAACCATTTTCTGTAGAGACTTTTACTCCACCTATGGCAGCATTGTTACCCGGTGCATGTGTCTGCACAGAGACGATAGCCTCACCGGCCAGTGTATCACTGGTGACCACGGAGGCATCCATGGCTGACAGTTTGTCTTTTTCTTCCAGAGTTGCAGCAACATCTACCCGCGTGTAACACGGGGAACCAAACTTTTCGGTAAGCGCTGCATAATGCTCACCGGGATCTTTGCCGGTTACAGCAAGGATCTCTGCTGCCAGCAAACACATAATGAAGCCGTCTTTGTCAGTGGCCCAGGTTTGTGCATCACGCTGCAGGAAGATACCCCCCGCACTCTCCTCTCCCGCGAAGCCTATTTCGCTGTCCGACAATCCCTGAACAAACCATTTAAAGCCAACTGGCATTTCTGCCACGTCTTTATTCAGGTCAGCCGCTACTCTGTCTATCATGCTGCTGGATACCAGGGTCTTACCCACTTTCAGCGACTGTGGCCATTGTGTGCGGTGCTGATAGAGGTAATGTATCGCCACAGCGAGGTAGTGGTTTGGGTTCATCAGCCCGGCGCTTTTGCACACGATGCCGTGACGGTCAAAATCCGGGTCATTGCCCCAGGCAAGATCAAACTCATCTTTAAGTTCAATGAGTCCGGCCATAGCGTAAGCCGAGGAACAATCCATTCTTAGTTTGCCGTCTTTATCCCGACGCATAAAACCAAACTGAGGATCGACACTGTCGTTAACAACGGTAATATCCAGCCCGTATTTTTTCGCGATGACAGACCAGTATCCCACGCCAGCACCGCCCAGTGGATCTGTGCCTAGCTTAAGACCGGCTTTGGCAATAGCCTCCATATCAACAACCTGAGCCAGGTCATCGATATACGCCTCCATGAAATCCTCTTCTTTGCACAAGCCACTGTCTTTGGCTTTGCGCAGATCCATGCGTTTCACATCCCGATTGTCATCAGCAATGAGCGCATTGGCCCGGTCCTGAATAACCTTAGTCACGTCGCTGTCGGCTGGTCCACCGTGTGGCGGATTATATTTAAACCCGCCGTCTGAGGGTGGATTGTGCGACGGCGTAATAACAATACCGTCTGCGAAAGCTTCAGTACGTCCGCGGTTGTAACGAATGATAGTGCGTGAAATTACCGGCGTGGGTGTATAGCCACGGCTTTCATTGTCGCTACGCTGAATAACCACATTAATACCATTGGCGGTTAACACTTCAATCGCCGTACTCAAGGCAGGTTCTGACAACGCATGGGTATCTTTGCCGATAAACACTGGACCGGTAATCTGCTGATGTACGCGATACTCTGCCAGCGCCTGACAAATTGCGCTGATGTGCATATCGTTAAAGGTGACCGATGCTGATGTGCCGCGGTGTCCTGATGTCCCGAAGGTCACTGCCTCTGCCGCTACGCCAGGCTGTGGGCGATAGCTGTAGTACTGGCTAACCAGTTCAGCCACATTAATGAGTTGTTCCGGCGCGGCGGGTTGACCCGCCTCAGGGTGTAAAGCCATGAGTATTCCTTACAGTAAAAGTGGTTATTCCGGCAGGTCCGTCGCTACTTTACGTAACGTTATCTCCCTTCCGGAGCAAAACGCGACGTTACCGTTTGCGCTACAGACGCATCGTATCCGAGTTTCTGCAATACCTGCTCCAACATCGCAATTTTCTTTGCGGTGTTGTTATTCGTTACCACCCAGTACGGGCTGTCAGGGATTGCCTTGGGATTAGTACTTGAGCCGTTACTGAGCAGCGCTTCTTTTGACGTTGCAAAATACGTACGGTTTTTTCCCTTTATTTGTTCTACTGCGTCAAACGCTTGTGGATTGAGCTTATGCAGCTGCGCCAACACAAATAAGAACTGATCGACACGTTTGGTAAAGGTCGCCAGCGCTTCAGTTGTCACGTTCTCAAGAATATCTGCAGCATTTTCTGGTGAGACTGGCGTAACCATATCGCTGACGTTGGAAGGCGCTACCGATGCGTCGGTGTTCAGTTCGGCGTCGACAATAGCGGCTGGAACTTCATCAGTCACCTCTGAGCCCGCATCACTGCGCGGTGTTCTTACAGGTGCTGGCGACTCAGGCATCAGCAATCGGCGCAATATATCCGATGCATTTTCGCCAATATGCTTAGTCTGGCTGGCGATAAAGGCATACAAATCGTCATCAATTTCAATGATTTTCATAACTACTTCCTTTTTAAGATGCCCCATTATAGACAACCCTAACGCGTCTCGCAGCACTTTATCCTGTCTGATTTTTAACCAGAAATTTCTCGTATTAACCTATACTTAGGTATCAGACGTATCACCTAACAATGCTAATGAGTTGATATTATTTATAAATCATTGTCATCTGGGGCCTTTATCATGAGATCCGACTTTCAGGCAGTCATCGACGCACTGGGAACACAGGTAATCGGAAAAACACAACAGCTGAAGCTGGCGGTTACCTGCCTGCTCGCCAATGGCCATTTACTTATCGAAGATTTACCCGGGATGGGGAAAACCACCCTGTCGCATGCACTGGCAAGTGTCTTCGGACTCGACTTTTCCCGCATACAGTTCACTTCTGACTTGCTGCCGTCTGACATGCTTGGCGTGAATATTTTCGATTCTCATCAAAAGCAATTTCAGTTCAGGCCGGGCCCGGTATTCAACCAGTTGGTTCTGGCGGATGAAATTAACCGTGCCAGCCCGAAAACGCAAAGTGCATTACTTGAAGCCATGGAAGAGCAGCAAGTCAGTATTGACGGCACAACGCACCAGCTCCCTTCGCCGTTTTTTGTTATCGGCACGCAGAACCCGGGTTACCAGTCCGGCACATACCCTTTACCGGAATCGCAACTGGACCGCTTTCTGATGCGCATCTCGCTGGGATATCCGGGGTGGGAAGCAGAACGTGCGATGCTGAAATCAGGCAGTGAGCGGGTGAAAACCTCTCTGGACACTCACATCCCAACAAACGTGTTGCTTGAGCATCAGTCAGCAGTCAATGACGTGCACTGCAGTGACAGTGTCATCAGTTATATTTTAAGACTGGTAGTGCACAGCCGCGAAGATGCCGGGTATCCAAACCCGCTGTCCCCCAGAGCCAGTAAGGCAATACTGCAGGCGGCACGGGCGTGGGCATTTCTGCATGACCGCGACTATGTAGTACCGGAAGATGTTCAGGCCGTCTTTACCGCCGTGACCGAACACCGGCTTCGCGCTCAACAGGATTCTCACTTTGAGGACGATGTATTAAGCCAGCGACTGCTTGATAGCGTCGATCCACTGGCGGCCTGATTGAAAGCATGACCGCATTATCCCGGGCTCTGCAGCGACGTACCCTTAAGTGGCTGGAAAAACGCATTCCCGCCAGTCAGCGTTTTGCACTGGATCTGAAGTCAGTCTTCATTTTCCCGTCATTGTTTGGCTGGGGCTTTATTGTGGTTTGTGGCAGTTTGTTCATTCTCGGCACGAACTATCAGAATAACCTTATGCTGCTGCTGTGTTATTTTTTGTTGTCGCTGATGCTGATTACGCTGTTTGTCAGCTATCAGAACTTTGCCAAATTACATGTACGTGCCTTGCCTGTTACGCCGGTGTATGCAGGAAATCATGCCTCGCTGACGTTACAGTGTCAGCAACCAGGCAAGCCAAAATTGTCAGATGGTCTTTTCACCGTGACATGGTGGCAACAGGCTGACGGAATCACCTGTGAGCTTGCTGAGCACAACGGGCATCTTACATTACCTTATTTCACCACCAACAGAGGCCTTTATCCTCTGCCAAGGGTAACGCTGAGTAATGAATATCCGCTGGGTCTTTTCCGCTGCTGGACACATCTCGACTTTAACCAGACGCTGGTCGTGTACCCAACCCCGATCCCCTGCAAGATTGCTTTTCAGGAAGAAGGCCACGACGAGGGCAGCAACACCACGGAACAGGCCGGACACGATGATTTTTTCGCCCTCAGAAGCTACATTCCCGGCGAGCCTGTCCACCGCGTGGCCTGGAAACATGTGGCGAAAGGCGGCGACTGGGTAAGCAAAGAGTTTAGTCAGCAGCAGGCAAAAATGGGCTACCTGAGTTTACCGGCTACCGACGATCTCGAAACGGCGTTAAGCAAACTGGCATTTCAGGTTATCACACTGAGTGAGCAACGAATCGCCTTTGGCCTCAAACTGGGTCGGCAAACGATTGAACCTGACTCAGGCGATAATCATAAACATCGCTGTTTAACTGCGCTTGCCCGCTATGCACCGGTAGGAGCAATAGCATGACGGCGCCGCGTCTTCCCATAGCCGGGCATCGCGCCAGTCTGATCCTGGCCATGCTGTTTTTTATTGTCAGTCTTAGCCTGTACAGTCCGTTACAAATCTGGGTGCTTATTCTGTCTGGTTGCGCGGCGCTGGTGCGGGTAGCACTTTATCTGGGATGGTATAACCATGCCCCCAGCAGTCGCACGGTAAATCTGCTGGCACTACTATGTGGTGTAACGCTGGCCTGGTTTAGTCTGGATTTGGGCTTGTTACTGTCCATGATAAATCTGCTGGTGATGGCCTGCTCTCTTAAGCTCATGCTGATGACCCGCAAGAAAGATTTCTTACAGATGTTTGCCAGCAGTCTGTTTCTGATAGGCTGCGGATTTATTTTTAGTCAGTCGATGAGCGCCACGGCATTTTATCTTGCTATGCAGGTGGGCTTACTGGTCGCACTGGCATCATTATTTTCGCCGGGCATGCCCTTGCTGCGGCAATTACGAAAACTTGGCGTCATGTCGCTACAGGCATTACCCATTGCCATCGTACTGTTTCTTATTCTGCCGCAACTTCCCCCCTTATGGAAAATGCCAACGGCAAAAAGCGCTACCACAGGACTGTCAGATACGGTTACACCAGGCGATATCGCAAGCCTTTCGCAGTCTGATGAGCTGGCATTTAACGCCACCTTTGAAAGTGCCCTGCCTGCGGCGCAGGATCGCTACTGGCGGGCCATAACCATGGAGCACTTTGACGGCAAAAGCTGGTCCGTCAGCGATACCCGTCGAGAAATTCGTGCACAATACAAACTGTTTGGTCAGGAATTTACTCCGCAGACAACGGGGCCGTTTTATGACTACCAGGTGATAGCAGAAGCTACCGGTAAATCCTGGCTCTACGGTATAGATGTTGCCGTCGCACACACGCAGGCAAGCCGGGACTACATCTGGCAAAGTTCAGACTACCAGTTGATTGCCTCACAACCGCTCATGAGTAAGCGCGCCTACCGCCTGCGCTCTTTTCCCCGGACGCCGCTAAATCAGACACTGCTGAATATGGATACGCGATTAAACCTTCAGTTACCTGGCAGCGGTAACCCGGCAACCCGGGAGTGGGCGGCGGAACTGAGAAAGCAGTATCCGGATGATCGCGCATTTATCCGCCAGGTAATGAACTTCTTTGTAGAGCAGGAATTTCGCTACACCTTAAACCCCGATCCCATGCCACTTAACCCGGTTGATACGTTTCTGTTTGACAGGCAGGCCGGCTTTTGTACGCACTATGCCAGCGCAATGGCCTATGTGCTCAGGCTGGCGGGCATACCCGCCAGACTCGTTACCGGCTATCATGGCGGAGAGGAGCTGAAAGACAATGTACTGAGTGTCAGGCAATACGATGCGCATGCATGGATAGAGGCAATGTTGGGTGAACAAGGATGGGTACGTTTCGATCCTACCAGTATCGTATCGCCGGCGCGGGTGAGTTTTGGCTTGCAGCAAGCCCTTGAAGAAAGTGGAGAGTCACTTTCTGAGTCACCATTCAGCGGCCTGTATTCGTTGCCAATGATGGACTCATTGCGCTTATTTATGGCAAATGCAGATTATCTGTGGAGCCGCTGGGTTCTGGGTTTTGACGCCGCAAGCCGGGAAAACCTGCTTGAGCGTATACTCGGTGAAATCACCCTATGGCGTCTGACTGTATTTTTCCTGTCGGTGGTGGCGGGGATTGCCTTGATACTGGCCCTTTACTTTCTACCCCGCTGGCAGGCAAACGACACAACAACCCACCGCAAACTGGTAAACCGTGCTGAGAAAGTGCTGGTGCGCCACACCGGTATGGCCAGAAATGCGCGCTCGCTGCGGGAGTATGAAAAAGCCCTCGCTCCTCATATGCCAAATGAGGCCACAGTAGCGCTACATCAGATTATCAGTGGGTTTGAGACGCTGGAGTACGCGCCGGGTAGACGCGCGCATTCGGTGTCAGACGAGATGAAAACGGCGTTAAAGACGCTTCGGCGTTCTCTTTCCGGCAAAGACGGCGCTGCAGCGTCAAAAGCCCGCCGGGGCTGATTGCCCGGCACTCAAACGAGAACGCACTACGTTTGCGTTGGCTCATCCTGTTCAGCCGCAGCATCAGCATGCTCATCAACAACCAGTAACTGGTCCTGCGCTGTGGCCTCTTCGATTCTGGGATCCATTGCCGCAGCCAGCGGCGAGGTCGTAATATCAGACGCACTCACCACATAATCGGCGTGCTCAGGTTTCTCTGCCTTTTGCCTGTAATTAATGACTGACAGTACGCCAAACATCAGCATGCAAAGCAGTGAGGTAGCTCCGTAGAGCGCGGTATGACCTAAGTGCACCATGACCTGTGCCAGTAACGCTGAACCCAAACCTGCCCCGGCACCGAAGGCCACCAGCAACGCGGAAGATACCCCCACGCGATCTTCGTCAGATACCCGCGAATTCGCAAGTGCAGAAGAGAGTGGATACAGAGTAAAGGCGAATAAGCCAAAAATAAACGTCAGCACCAGCATCGCTTGCTGGGAAAGGGGTAAAATGAAAAGCGCGCCACACACCACGACAAGAATGACGGCATTGGAGCGTATCAGTACACTGCGGCGCACGCGATCAGATAAGATCCCCATCGGCCACTGTGCCACCAACCCGGCAAAAATCGTCACAGACATAAACGTTGCGATACCCGATGCATCAAACCCTGCCTGGCTGGCAAACAGGGGTGCCAGACCATAAAAACTGCCGTTGATAATACCTGCAAATAACACTGCGGTTAACGACTGCGGGATCAACGTGAAATAGCTGAAAAATCCAACCTCCATCGGTTTCAGAGGTTTTGGGTGAATACGCCGGGTGAGCGAAATGGGCACGATACCTACGGCGATGGCGAAGCACACCAGAAACAATGGCGCGTAGCCCAACTCCGGGAATTGCGCTAATGCCAGTTGACCAAGAACGGTGCCAAGGTAGGACGTGATCATATACAGTGAAAACACCCGACCACGGTGTTCATGGCTGGCCTGCTCATTCAACCAGCTTTCCAGCACCATGAAGTTGCACATCATGCCGATACCAACAATCAGTCGCAGCGCTAACCACAGTGAAAGATTATCCGACACTCCATGTAACGCGACGCAGGCAGTCACCATTGCTGTACAAGCCCCAAAGGATCGTATGTGGCCGACAGACTTTATGAGGTAGTAACCCAGTTTCGAGCCAAGCAACAACCCTACGTAGTAACACGAGGTCAGCAACCCTACCCAGAATGTAGATACGTCCTTTTGCCCGAGATACAGCGCAAGGTAGGTAGTAAGTAACCCCGTTCCCCCGACAAGAAAAAGGTTGGTAAGATATAAAGAGAAAAACGCCCGCAACCGTCTGACCTGTTTAAAAAGTATAAAAAACCAAAGGGTAAGAGAAATTTCATTTTTCGCAAAGACAAATTCACGTGGATTTGGCAATGAAAAGCGAATGATTTGCTAATAGACGCCATACAGCGGATAAGGTAAGTGCATGTCGCTTTACACTAGTTTGTCTGAGAGCGTTGCTGTAGGAAGACACGTATTTCAGGATCAAAAGATAATATGAATTAGCATGCCCATCAGATGCTCACTGGTTCTGAGGACATTACTGCGTCCCCAGTGCTTTGTGACAAACACGCACAAAAAAGCCCGCATGATGCGGGCTTTTGAATCACTTAAGAAAAGCTTATTTCTTTTCTTTACGTGCTTTTACTTCTTCGATTACTTTATCAGCAACGTTCTGAGGACATGCTGAGTAGTGGCTGAACTCCATAGAGAACTGACCACGACCTGATGTCATCGTACGCAGGTGACCGATGTAACCAAACATCTCTGACAGAGGTACGTCAGCTTTAATACGCACGCCTGTTGCGCCAGCTTCCTGATCTTTGATCATGCCGCGACGACGGTTAAGGTCACCGATTACATCACCAACGTGATCTTCAGGAGTGAACACGTCAACTTTCATCACTGGCTCAAGTAATTGAGGACCAGCTTTAGGCATAGACTGACGGAATGCGCCTTTCGCTGCAATTTCGAACGCGATAGCTGATGAGTCAACAGCGTGGAATGCACCATCGAACAGTTCAACTTCCACGTCCAGTACAGGGAAGCCTGCAACCGGACCTTCTTCCATCATGCCCTTGAAGCCTTTTTCGATGGCCGGGAAGAATTCTTTTGGTACGTTACCACCAACAACAGAAGAGGTGAACGTGAAACCTGAATTCTGCTCGCCTGGCTTGATGCGGTAATCAATCTTACCGAACTGACCAGAACCACCAGACTGCTTCTTGTGCGTGTAGCTGTCTTCAACTTGCTGCGTGATAGTTTCACGGTAAGCAACCTGAGGCTGACCTACAACCAGTTCAACACCGTAGGTACGCTTAAGGATGTCAACTTTGATATCCAGGTGAAGCTCACCCATACCTTTAAGGATGGTTTCGCCAGAATCTTCATCTGTTTCAACGCGGAAAGAAGGATCTTCTGCAACCATTTTACCGATAGCGATACCCATCTTCTCTGAACCACCTTTATCTTTAGGTGCAACAGCAATCGAGATTACCGGCTCAGGGAATACCATCGCTTCAAGGGTACAAGGATGTTTAGGATCACACAGTGTGTGACCAGTCTGAACATTCTTCATACCTACAATCGCGATGATGTCACCAGCTTGTGCAGAGCTTAATTCGTTACGCTCATCTGCCTGCATTTCAACCATACGGCCAACGCGCTCAGTTTTACCTGTCGCAGAGTTAAGAATGGTGTCACCTTTCTTCAATTTACCAGAGTAAATACGTACGAAAGTCAGTGCACCAAAACGGTCGTCCATGATCTTAAATGCCAGAGCGCGTAAAGGCTCGTCTGCAGAAACGATAGCGTGCTCGCCAGTTTCGTTACCTTCTTCGTCTGTCAGAGGCTGAGGGTCAACTTCTGTAGGCGAAGGCAAGTAGTCAACAACAGCGTCCAATACCAGTTGAACACCTTTGTTCTTAAACGCAGAACCACAGAATGTTGGGAAAAATGCCAGGTCACGTGTACCTTTGCGGATACAACGTTTGAGGTCTTCAATAGAAGGCTCTTCGCCGTCCATGTAAGCCATCATCAGGTCGTCGTCCTGCTCAACCGCAGTCTCAACCAGCATTTCATGGTATTCATTAACTTTGTCTACCATGTCAGCAGGTACGTCTTTAACTTCGTAGTTTTCAGGAAGTCCTGTGTCGTCCCAGACGTACGCTTTCTTCTCAAGTACATCTACAACACCCACGAAATCATCTTCAATACCGATTGGAAGGGTCATTACCAGTGGCGTCGCGCCCAGTACTTTCTTAACCTGACCGACAACACGGTAGAAGTCTGCACCCATACGGTCCAGCTTGTTCACGAAGATAATACGAGATACTTCTGATTCGTTAGCATAGCGCCAGTTAGTTTCTGACTGCGGCTCAACACCACCAGAACCACAGAATACACCGATACCACCGTCCAGTACTTTCAGTGAACGGTATACTTCAACGGTGAAGTCAACGTGTCCGGGAGTGTCAATTACGTTAAAACGGTGATTTTTCCACTCACAGGTTACAGCAGCTGACTGGATGGTAATACCACGCTCCGCTTCCTGCTCCATGAAGTCAGTTGTTGACTCACCATCATGTACTTCACCGGTTTTGTGGATTTTACCGGTAAGTTTCAAAATACGTTCTGTCGTGGTTGTTTTCCCCGCATCTACGTGCGCGAAAATACCAATGTTTCTGTAAAGAGATAAGTCTGCCATTAGTTCACTTTCGTTGGTTCAGAGTAAAAAAACGGCGGGATTATAAAGGATCTTAGTACCAGATTTACACCTTTTTCCGCAGAAAGAATAAAACTTATCCAGCGGATCCGCGCCACATTTCAATATAATTCTTTTATTTCAACAACTTGAGCGATTCGAAGAAGATATTCTTAAATCGGGTTGTCTGATAGGGAGAATGACCTATTCGTGTCGAACTACCGTAACGGTAATTTCATCGCGGTCATGATACAGGTGTCTGGCCCGAAGGTTAAATGCAATTTTCGCCTGTGTCATTCTTTGCGTTAATAATGTGAGCGCATCGACAACCGTGTCGTACCTTTTTTTCATCGGCAATTTCAAATTGAATATCGCGTGGTCGGCAAGCTGCTTTACCAGCCAGTCGCCCATTAGCCGGGCAACCCGGTCAGGTTGCTCAATCATATCACAAACCAGTAAGTCTACCCGGCCATACTCAGGACGATAGGTAAATCCATCCTCGGCAAAATGCGCCACCTGTCCTGTTTTCATTAAACTATCAGCGATTAACCCGTTATCTACTGCCTCTACGTACATCTCCCGCTGCACCAGCTGATACGTCCAGCCTCCCGGGCATGCGCCAAGATCCACGGCGCGTCCCCCTGCACGCAGCACCTGTTCGCGCTGATGCGCATCCAGCATCGTCACAATGGCTTCTTCCAGTTTAAGTGTCGAGCGGCTCGGTGCGTCAGTCGGAAATTTTAAGCGGTGAATGCCCATTGGTGCGGGGTTTCGGCTTTGCGGCAGGCTGTAGCCAATTTTGCAGGTATCGAAGTTCGTGAAAAATACGTGGATAAACGGTTTGTTATCCGATTCTTTCTTAGTCAGAAGGCCGGCGCCGCGAAGCGACTGGCGTAACGGCACCACAAATTTACGACAAAACTTTGCCAGCTGTTTGCCATCCTCTGTATCGGCATATTCTACCAGCACATTGCCTGACATCCCGATGGTTTCTTTTATATCGCGCACGGTTTCCAGAATAGGCGTGATACGATCCTGCTTATCCAACGCGTCATGGGTTTGCGTGACGGCAATTAACTGGCGGGGAAATATTGTATCTGCAACCACCAGCGTACTGGCCAGTTTGTGAAGATCCTCTTGCTGGAAGAGCGGAAAGCTGACGTAGCCGGAATCAGACTGCAACATCGGATAGCCATAAACCCCTCGTTGTGCTGTAGCAGCGGTAAGCTCAGCAGCGGTGTCATTCTCATAACCTGCGCGGCAGTATGCCAGTAACTCAGTCATGGTGAACACCTGCGCCGGTATGTCTGGCGGCCCCGACTAATAATAAAACCCACCCCACCATGAAAGCGACGCCCCCCATAGGGGTAACCGGGCCGAACCACTTATTGCCGGTGAAAACCAGTAAATACAGGCTGCCACTGAACAGCACAATGCCAACACCAAACGCAATAGCAACGCGCCGCAACCAGGGCCTTGCGACCACGCTGGTCAAGGCAGGTAACACCAGCATCGCCAGCCCGTGATACATCTGATAGCGCACTGCAATATCAAAGGTATTCAGTTCGCTGGCTGACAATACGCCTTTGAGGCCGTGCGCCCCAAATGCACCAAGCATAACAGCAGTTAGCGCGCTGAACGCCGCTACTACAACCACAGTTTGCATTAATGACTCCGCTTTTTAATAAATGCCTGCGCAATGTTACAGGCTTGCTCAATATGATGCTCGTGAGTAAAACCACTTTTTTTACGTGGTTTCAGACTGTGATCGCCGTCTTCCAGAAAATGGCACTTCACCTGTACACCAAGGTCATAGCCCTGAATATCCGCTCTCGTGCCAAAGGTGTCACGCTCCCCCTGAATGATACAAACAGGCGTGGTAATAGCTCCGAGATGGTCAGTGCGGGTTTTCTCTGGTTTACCCGGCGGGTGAAAGGGATAGCCAAAGACCACCACGCCGTTAATGTCGAGCTCATCGGCGATAAGCGTTGCCATACGTCCGCCCATCGACTTACCGCCGATAAACGTCGGCAATGCGCTGCGGGTGTCATCGATATGTTGCTTCAGCGCTTTAAAGTGAGACTGCAATTTATCGGCTTTATCTGGCGGGCGCCGTTTGCCCGTCTCTGTGATAGTCTGCATATAGGGAAAGTCGAACAACACAACTTCAATGTGCACGGCGGATAAACGGCGGGCCACGTCCTGCATGAAGTCAGATTGCTTTCCTGCACCTGCACCGTGACCCAGTATCAATCTGGCTACCGGTGCGTCGGACTCAATCACGTCGGTATCAAACATCATCCTGCTCCTCTTCTACCAGTTTCAAAATCCATTCTCTGAAAGCGGCTATTTTACCCAGTTCAGCCTGCGCTTCATCACAAACCAGATAAAACGCATCACGACTCTCTACTTTTTCTTCGAACGGCATAATTAACCGACCGGCATCTAACTCCGGTCTGGCCAGGATCGTGTTTCCCAACGCGATGCCCTGCCCCAGCGCTGCGGCCTGAAGCACCAGCATCGAATGGCTGAACACTGGCCCCTGATTTACGTTGACACCAGCAACGCCCACTTGTTTCAGCCAGTTTTTCCACGCCGCCCGGCTGGAGTCATGAAGTAACACATGATGGCGCAAGTCAGAAAGCTGCATTAACGGCTTCGGCCCGTTAAACAGCATAGGAGAACATAGCGGTGTCAGAAACTCGGTATGGAGCTTATCGGCCTGTAGTCCGCTCCATCGTCCTTTGCCATAATAAATCCCCACATCCACATCATCATCAAGAAACCCTTCGTCAAAATCGACGGCTTTGATCCGCACATCAATATCCGGTTGTTCCAGGCTAAACTTGGAAATCCGCGGTACCAGCCACTGACTGGCAAAACTGGGCGGCATTGCGACGGTAATCGCCCCCTTGCTGCCTTTTGCCAGCAACCTTTCTGTAGCTTCCTGCAAATTCTTGAAAATGTCCTTTAGCTCAAGAAAATAAGCCTGCCCTTCTTCGGTCAGAAGTAATGTCCGGTTGCGACGGATGAATAATTTCATGGATAAGAAATCTTCGAGCGCTTTGATTTGATGGCTGACCGCCGCCTGCGTCACAAAGAGTTCATCCGCTGCGCGGGTGAAGCTTAAGTGGCGAGCAGCGGCTTCAAAGGCTTTCAGGGCATTTAAAGGGGGTAATCTGCGATGCATACTTACATTCATTCCCAGCGTGATAGTTCGGTGACAAATTCATTAGTTATTCTAATGCAAGTGACCTACTTTTACTCGTTTTATTTTCACATCAACAGTGTTTACTATTTGCACGCATTAAGAATTCAGGTTTTTAAAACATACACTTACAGACCATGAATTGTTAAATGTTTTTACAAATACGAAACGAATTTTAAATTAATTATATTAGGTGTGAAAAATGAGAAAGTTACTTTTATCCAGTGTTTCTGTTATGGCATTTGCCACTGCTGCCACCCAAGCTGCAGTTCAGCCTCAGGAATTGCCTGCTGCTGAGCTGGTAAAGTCTGCACAGCAAGCGATTTCATTAGACGACATTATTCCTGCTAATCAGGTGGCAACCCTGGTACGTGAGCAAGCTGTCACCACGCTGGCAGAAGAATCGCAGCTAAGACTGGCGAAAGGTTTGTTTGCCATGAATGAGAAGAAAGCCACTGAAGCCCGCAAGGAGCGCAGCGAGTAACACCTTCTCACACCTGATACGAATACTGGCGGTGCTCGCCGCCAGTATCCGCCATCAGCCTGTTACTGATTACTGGTATCCAGCGGTTCAAATCCTTTTACCAATTCATCCAATGCTTTCATTTGTGCCAGATAAGGCTCAAGCTTGGACAGCGGTAACGCACACGGACCATCGCATTTCGCTTCATCCGGATTCGGATGCGCCTCAATAAACAACCCAGCTAACCCAAGTGCCATACCACTGCGCGCGAGTTGTGCTGCCTGCGCTCGTCTGCCATCGGCTGAAGTGGCTCTGCCACCTGGCATCTGCAAGGCATGTGTGGCATCAAAAATTACCGGTGCATAGGCTTTCATGGCGTCCATCCCCAGCATATCGACAACCAGGTTGTTATATCCAAAGCAGCTGCCTCGTTCACACAGGATCACATTTTCATTACCCGCCTCGGCCAGCTTACCTATAATGTGACGCATTTCATGCGGAGCAAGAAACTGGGGCTTTTTCACATTAATTACCGCGCCGGTTTGCGCCATCGCCACTACCAGATCAGTCTGGCGGGCAAGAAATGCCGGAAGCTGAATAACATCAACCACTTCTGCAACCGGTGCAGCCTGATAAGGTTCATGCACGTCGGTGATCACCGGCACATTAAAGGTGTTTTTAATCTCTTCAAATATGGCCAGCCCCTTTTCCATTCCAGGACCACGATACGATGACACCGAAGAACGATTGGCTTTATCAAAAGACGCCTTAAACACGTACGGAATACCCAGCTTTTGCGTCACTTCAACATAGTGTTCTGCAATGCGCATTGCCAGATCGCGTGATTCCAGCACGTTCATGCCGCCAAAAAGTACAAAGGGATTGTCGTTGGCAACGGCAATGTCACCAACCTGAATAGCATTTGTAGAAACAGTCATACAGTATTTTATTCTCTTAAATCAGAAAAACAGGGGTTGTTTGGTTATCGCAACTTTAGCCGTTGCCGCCAGCACACCCAACGCCAGTAAAAAGGTAATCCAGCGCACCGGGGCGGTTTTGGCCTTTTTCAGCGCGATTAGCCCCAACACAATGTAAGCAATGACACCGATAAGTTTGAAGGTAAGCCATGCCTGCGCGAAAGGATATTGAGACAGGAGGACACACAACCACACTGCACTGGCTAAGAGTATGGTATCGATAACGTGCGGGACGATTTTAAGCCACTTGCGCTGCAGCGCCGCCGGATCCATCTGAACCCAGATAAATCGTAGGATGAAGAGCAAAATGCTCAGCGCAACTGCCGTAAGGTGCAGGTGTTTAGCCATCATGTACATCGGTAATTCCTTATTGTATTTTTGTTTTATTCTTCGTCAGGGTGTGCACGCTGGATCTCGATAAACGCATCGATATGCTCAATCACAATGTCCACCAAACGCGGCTCGAAATGCCCCCCCCGCTCTATCTTCAGCGTGTCGATGACTTTTTCCATCGGCCAGGCTGACTTATACGGTCGTTTGTTGTACAGGGCATCAAATACATCCACAAGCGTAGCGATGCGACTTTCAATACGAACTTCATCTTTCTTTAGCCCGTCCGGATAGCCTTTGCCATCCCATCTTTCATGATGCTGACGAGCCAGCGTAGCAGCCAGTTGAATGGTTGGCTGGCTTGAATCTTTAAGGATCTGGTAACCAAACTCTGCATGCTGGCGAATGGCATATTTTTCGTCATCCGTCAGCGGTTCAGTCTTTTCCAGTATCTGCGCAGGCACGCGCGTGTTGCCCACATCGTGTAAAGGCACCGCAAGCCGAAGCAACGTTCGTTCGCTCTCGGTCAGACCAAGCTCCACAGCCAACAGGTCAGCCATTTTAACCATGCGCAATATATGCTGACTGCTCGGACTGTCACATTCCATTGCCTTTCCAAGCCGTTCAATAATTTCCCGCTGCGTGGCCTCGATTTCACTGGTCATCAATACATTTTCAAAGGCGATCTGGACGTTGTCAGAAAATAACTTCACCAATCGCTTGTCAGTGTCACCAATCCGACGGGGGAGCCCAGACATGTACAACAGCGAGCCCTTACGTGACTTACTGTCGCAGTACGCTACGACATGATCTTCCGCATAAACAATGGTTTTATCCTGCAGCGCTCTGCGGCACAGCTCATATTCTTCGGGTGTTACAGCTTCGCGCAGAGGAATCCCCTCTTTACCGGAATACTCGCCATTTCCGGCAAAAACATAGAGCTCCTCAGGATCATGTTCATTGATGGGCTGGGGTATCGCCACGGTTGACGTGATATAAGCGGCATCCTGCGAACACCCCAATATGGAAGACAGCTGCTGGATGATTCCCTGCATGAATTTCTCTAAGGAGCGAGTGGAAAACATGTCTGCCGAGGCATCAATGATCTTCTCCAGACCTTTGCGGTTCTCTTCAATGACGATGATGTCCCGATACGAGCGCAAGGCGGCAATAATCACAGTGAACAGCTTTTGTGCTGTCAGCTCGGTCTTCGATTTGTAGTCGTTGATGTCGTAATTGATAATGACATCTTTTTCCGGCGCCTGACCAGGTTGGCCGGTACGCAGTATAATGCGGGTAAAATGGTTATCCAGGTCATTGCGCACATACTCTGCCACTTTCAGCCCGGCATCATCGGTCTCCATAACCACATCCAGCAACACCACGGCAATATCGGTATGCTCGCGAAACAGCTTTTTCGCTTCTGCTCCACTGTATGCACTGATGAAGTCCAGCGTTTTGCCATTAAGTACAAAATCGCTGAGGGCCAGCTTGGTGACAGCATGGACTTCCGGTTCGTCATCGACAACCAGTACTTTCCACGAGCCGAGTTGCTCAGACGGTTCTTCTTCTTCGTCGTCGGCGAACAACAAGTCGTCATTCATATGCGTGATCCTTTGTTACCGCATTAACTCAATTGTGATAGTACTGTATAAGGGATTATTCGCAAGTCTGCAGACGTCCAACCGACACTCTGTCGAGTCCGGCGAGATCCACAAGGGTTTGTGTTTGTGCAAAACCATGACGTTGCAGGAGGTCTCTCACAGCGTCGCCCTGGGTGTATCCGTGCTCAATCAGCAACCAGCCACCATTGGATAAATACCCTGGCGCCTGCGCAATAATGATCCGGATATCATCCAGCCCATCGGCACCGGAAGTCAGCGCACTCTGGGGTTCAAACCGCACATCACCTTCTTGTAGCCACGGACTTTGCTGCTCTACATAGGGTGGATTCGACACTATCATTTCGAAGCGACCGTGAAGGTTGTCAAACCACGAAGACTGCACAAAAGAGGCATTTGTAATGCCATTATCAGATGCGTTCCGCGTTGCCAGCGTCACCGCCTCATCAAGCAAATCACAGCCAATCACTTCACAGTCGCGACGTTCGCTGGCAATGGCGAGGGCTATCGCGCCGGTGCCAGTGCCCAAATCGCAGACGCGCTGGTTGCCCGGAGGCAAACGCGATAATGCGGCTTCTACTAACACTTCGGTGTCAGGCCGGGGGATCAAAGTAGAAGGTGATGTGCGCAGCGTCAGGCTCCAGAAATCCCGATAGCCCAATATATAGGCAACCGGCTCTCCCTCGCTACGGCGCTCGACGAAGTGCTGGAACTTCACCCATTGTTCGTCAGACAGCGGTTTATCGGGCCAGGTGTATAACCAGGTCAGATTTTGTTCTGCCGCCGATGCCAGCAGTATTCTGGCATCGACCGCAGGATCTTCTTGCGTGGTCAGCCGGGTCAGTGCCCAGGCCAGTGCATCATTTACCGTTAAAGACACAATTATTCATCAGATAACGATGCCAGCAGATCGGCCTGATGCTCCTGCAAAATGGGCTCCATCAATTGCTGTAAATCGCCTTCTATCACTTCGTCAAGACGATAAATTGTCAGGTTGATACGATGGTCAGTCACCCTGCCCTGCGGGAAATTATAGGTGCGGATACGCTCAGAGCGGTCGCCACTTCCCACCAGACTTTTACGGGTAGACGCTTCTTCGGCTGCGCGCTTTTCCTCTTCAATCTGGTTAAGGCGTGCCTGTAATACAGACATCGCTTTCGCACGGTTTTTATGCTGAGAGCGCTCGTCCTGACATTCAACAACCAGACCAGTAGGTAAGTGAGTGATACGAATAGCGGAGTCCGTTTTGTTAACGTGCTGTCCACCCGCACCAGATGCGCGGAACGTATCAATTCGCAAATCTGCCGGATTGATCTCTATCGCTTCGGACTCGGGCACCTCCGGCAACACAGCCACGGTGCAGGCTGACGTATGAATACGCCCCTGGGATTCGGTTTCCGGAACCCGCTGAACACGATGACCGCCAGACTCAAATTTTAAGATACCGTAGACACCATCGCCGGATATGTTAGCGATAACTTCTTTAAAACCACCGTGCTCACCTTCGTTAGCGCTTACCAGTTCAACACGCCAGCCGCGGGTTTCAGCATACCGGCTGTACATACGAAATAAGTCGCCAGCGAAAATAGCTGCTTCGTCACCACCTGCGCCAGCCCGGATCTCAAGGAAACAGTTATGGTCGTCGTTAGGATCTTTGGGCAGCAACAACAGTTGCAGCTCTGTTTCCAGACGCTCGATTTCTGATTTAGCGTCTTTAATTTCTTCCTGCGCCATTTCGCGCATTTCTGCGTCATCTTCGTTCAGCATTTCCTGAGCAGACTCAAGATTCCCCACCGCCTGCTTATACCGGTTAAAACCGGCAACCACATCTTCCAGCTGACTGAACTCTTTAGACAGGTTACGAAACTTGTCCTGGTTACCAATAATGTCAGGATCGCCGAGCAGTGCCTGGACTTCTTCAAAACGCTCTGAGAGGTTTTCGAGTTTTGTGACGACCGAGTCTTTCATTCTTTTTATTAGCCTTCTTGATTGTCGCTGCCAGTGCTAAGCGAGAGGTGCTCGGCCAGCCACTGTGTCAGCGCGGTATTATCTTCTGCTGCAGCCTTTCGCAGCGCTTTCGTTGGCGCGTGCATCAACGCATTCGTCAACTTATAAGCCAGCTCGTGAATAACCTCTTCTGCCGGTTTCCCTTCAGCAAGCTGGTTGCGCGCCTTTTCTGTCAGCTCATCGCGCTGAGTCATGCCGCGTTCACGGTATTGCTTCACTAAATCGATAGATTGCTGAGCCTGCTTCCAGTTTAGGAAGTCGACCATCTGCAGCGCAATTAGCTTTTCAGCTTCCTGTGCCGCCTGCTCGCGGCTGGCCATGTTCTGCTCAACAATATGTTGTAAATCATCTACGGTATAAAGGTAGGCGTCACCCAGCTCATTCACCTGCTCTTCAATATCACGGGGAACCGCCAGATCCACCAGGAACATGGGCGTGTTGCGGCGCTGTCTGAGGGCATCTTCCACCATACCCTTGCCTATTAAGGGTAGCTGACTGGCGGTAGAACTGATGACAATATCAAACTCTTTCAGGTGCGTCGGCAACTGCGATAGTGTTAACACATCCGCGCCAAGTTGCGAGGCCAGCGTTTCAGCGCGGGCCACGGTACGATTGGCCACCGCCAGTCGCTTTACGCCCTGCTCTTTTAAATGCTGCGCTACAAGTTCGATGGTCTCACCGGCACCCACCAGAAGTACCGAGCGTTTCGGAAGTTCGGCAAATATATGCTTGGCCAGTTGCACTGCAGCGTAGGCGACAGACACCGCATTGGCACCAATCTCAGTTTCGCTGCGCACACGCTTGGCAACAGAGAAGGTATGTTGGAATAATCGCTCGAACTCGGCACTTACCATGCCGGAATGCCGGGCATCGCCAAAAGCTTGTTTGATTTGCCCAAGAATTTGCGGCTCGCCCAGGATCAGCGAATCCAGGCCGCTGGCTACCCGCATTATATGCTTAACCGCTTCATCCTGCTCAAAGGTATAACTGTTGTTGGCAATTTCATCTTTCACCACATGGTGAAAATCGGCCAGCCAGGACAACAGACAAGGCGGGTTGTCTTTATCTACATTGACGTACAGCTCAGTGCGGTTGCAGGTAGATACAATCACCGACTCTTCAACGCCACTTAAAGATTTCAGCGACGACAACGCCGCGACCAGCGAATCGGGCGTAAAGGCCACTTTTTCGCGAAGTGCAACTGGTGCTGTTTTGTGGTTAATCCCGAGGGCGAGTAAGGTCATTAAGTTTTGTGCTGGCAACGTCGGAGCGGCATTGTACGAAAAACCCAAAATGATTGAAAGTGCTGGTGAATCTGTGTTCCTATAAAGGCCACCGCATTCTTGATATCAGACCCCAGCTGTTCATGCTCTTACGCTTTCTTTTTTTATTTATCATTTCCAGCCTGATGCTGGGCTGTGCCACCCGGCCTGAAGGTCCGAAAGGTAATGTGGATTTACCCGCGCAGGTAGAAAAACTTCGCAGTATCACGTCCTGGAATATCAAAGGTAAAATGGCTTTGAGAGAAAATGGCGAAGCCGTCAGTGCTACGCTGCGCTGGTCGGTAGATAACGATGCCCTGGCATTTCGTCTGACCAATTTTTTAGGTGTTACGCTGGTAGATATGCAATCCAATGGGTTGCAGGCCACCCTGGAGGCCGACGGTGAAACCTATACCGATACGGACCCCTCGCGACTGATTTACCGGGTCACCGGCTGGGATATCCCGCTGGATAAACTATTAAACTGGGTAAAAGGTGTGCCCGGCGAGAGAGACACCTATACCCTGACAGAGAACGGCCTGCTCGACACGTTAATGCCAAACTGCTTTCGTTGTCGCCAGTGGCAGGTACAGTACGGCGCATACCAGAATGTAGATGGCGTCTGGTTGCCCGGTGCGCTGACATTAAACCAGAAAGACACACAAAACTTTATAAAAATCCGAATTAACACATGGCAAACGCAGTAACCTCCCCCGATTGGTGGCCCAGCCCCGCCAAACTCAATCTGTTTTTACACATTCTTGGTAAGCAGGAAAATGGCTATCATTCTTTACAATCGCTGTTTCAGATGCTGGATCACGGTGACAAACTCGCTTTTAACGTCACAAATGATAACGCGGTAACCATGTATGAGCCGCTGCCCGGCGTCCCAGATAGTGAAAATTTAATCATTCGTGCAGCCAACTTATTGAAGCCACATGCAGAGCGTAAATCGGCCGGAGCCCTCATCACACTTGAAAAAGTGTTGCCCATGGGCGGCGGGATCGGCGGGGGCTCCTCCAACGCTGCCACGACACTGGTTGCCCTGAATCACTTATGGAATTGCGGCCTGAGTGACGGTGAACTGGCAGAACTTGGACTCAGCCTGGGTGCTGATGTGCCAATTTTTGTTTACGGTAAAACGGCTTTTGCGCAAGGTGTCGGTGAAGATATTACGCCCTGCGCGCAACCAGAATACTGGTATCTGGTTGTAAACCCGGGTATTCATATCAGTACTGCCGAGGTCTTCAGCGCGCCTGACCTGCCCCGCGACACCCCTGCTATGCTCTGGGATGATTATCACTATGAGCGAACCCGCAACGATTGTCAGGAAATTGTCTGTAATCGCTATCCTGAAGTTGCAAAATTATTACAGTGGTTGGTACACTACGCACCGTCGCGGATGACGGGCACAGGCGCATGTGTTTTCGCTACCTTTACCGACCAAAATTTAGCCAGACAGATACAGGCAATGCTACCCGCTCCATGGCAAAGTTTTGTGGCTAAAGGTGTGAATCAGTCGCCACTAAAACAAAAACTACAAGAAGTGAACGCCACATCGGACACGAAGTAAATTATTGGGGTATAGCCAAGTTGGTAAGGCAGCGGGTTTTGATCCCGCCATTCGTAGGTTCGAGTCCTGCTACCCCAGCCACCTCTTTTATCAACGCACTGAGGAAACACTTGTGCCAGATATGAAGCTCTTTGCAGGTAACGCCGTACCAGAACTTGCCCAGAAAGTCGCCGATCGCCTCTACACCAAACTTGGAAACGCCAGCGTCGGTCGCTTCAGTGACGGTGAAATCAGCGTCGAAATTCATGAAAACGTCCGTGGTTCGGACGTTTTTATTATCCAGTCCACATGCGCACCTACTAACGACAATCTGATGGAACTGATTGTGATGATCGACGCTCTGCGTCGTGCATCGGCAGGTCGAATTACCGCGGTAATTCCTTATTTTGGCTACGCTCGTCAGGACAGACGTGTACGCTCAGCGCGTGTTCCGATTACTGCGAAAGTCGTCGCCGACTTCTTGTCTAACGTCGGCGTTGACCGCGTACTAACCATCGATTTGCACGCCGAGCAGATTCAGGGCTTCTTTGATGTGCCGGTAGATAATGCCTTTGGTACGCCAATTTTGCTGGCAGACATGGTTCGCCGTGACTTTGCTGACCCGGTTGTGGTGTCGCCTGACATTGGCGGTGTTGTTCGCGCTCGTGCAACGGCAAAACTGCTAAACGATGCCGACCTTGCCATTATCGATAAACGTCGTCCGAAAGCGAACGTAGCACAGGTGATGAACATCATCGGTGACGTTAAAGATCGCGACTGTATTATCGTGGATGACATGATTGATACCGGCGGTACGCTGGCGAAAGCGGCTGAAGCCCTGAAAGCCCATGGCGCCCGTAATGTGTATGCCTACGCAACCCACGCTATTTTCTCAGGCAACGCGGTAAACAACTTAAAAGAGTCAATGATTGATGAAATCATCGTGACCGACTCGATTCCACTTAGCCCGGAAATGAAAGGCACCGGTAAAGTAAAACAGCTTACCCTGTCTGAAATGCTGGCAGAGACCATTCGTCGCATCAGCAACGAAGAGTCTATTTCGGCGATGTTCGAATACTAATCGGATACGAATTCGAGAGAAGGCAGCGTTATCGCTGCCTTTTTTGTATTCAGATTTCACGTTGTAGCGGTATCCTGCAATAGGAAAGCCAACAGGTTATCCGCCATTTTTGTTCACCGAACCGGTCTGAATTCGACGGTCAACCTTAAGACGATGGCACCCCAACAAACAACGATATTATGGCTTCGCTCATCAGCTAACGAAAAATCGTGGTCACACGCTTCACCCAATAATGTCACAGCTGAACGTTTCCCGCGCACCTGCGCTTCGTAAGACTTATCTAAATCACCTGCCGACAAAGTAATCGGGCTCTTCGCTCTGCTCATCAGTAACATTGCGTTCAGCCTGTTGAATAGAGTGCGTCACGTAAAATCGCATTAGGCCTCGCAGTAATACTTCCTTACATATCAATTTTGTTACGTCTTAACATTGTACTTGTTACCTCATACGAGCCTTGCTATAACCTAATACTATGTAATGCATAGTATTAGGTTATAGCAAGGTTGAGAGATGCCTGAGAATAAGAATGAGAGCGTAAAGTGGGATGCGCAATTAAGAAAAGGAACGCTTGAGCTGGCAGTGTTGGCGGCAATACACAAGCGCGCCATGTACGGCTTAGAGATGCTTAATTACTTTCACCTTTTTGACACCATGCAAATTACCGAAGGCACCCTATATCCTCTGTTAGACAGGTTAAAGCGAGAGCGATTACTAGCAGCCTCATGGCAACAGGAAGGTGAGCAACGCCCTCGAAAATATTACTCCCTTACCAAGGAAGGACACCAAAAGCTTAATGAGTTAAAAGCACGTTGGCTGCGTTCAGTCGAAGACTTACAGCAGCTTCTGAACTCACCGACAATTGAAGAAGGTCATCACTATGAGTGAAAGGAAACAAATCAGAAATTACCTCAATAATCTCAGCCGCTACCTGAGTCCGTTGCAAGACATTGAAGCACAGGAAGTGGTTAAAGAAATTGAGTCGCACATTTACGATGTCATTGATGACGTTGAAGTAAAAGGCGGTGTCGCCGACGTAGAAGCGATTTTAGACAGATTTGGCCCTCCCAGAGAACTTGCCCAACAGTATATCGGGCACATCCAGCAGGGCACTCCCCCTCCGGAGGGGTTTAAAGCCATCAGTATCGTAAAGAAAGGGTTATCACGAACGGTATATCTGGGGTTAATGTGCTTTGGTTATTTTATCGGGATAGCATGTATTGCACTGGGTTTCGCCAATTTATTATTGCCTGGAAGTATCGGCATATGGTCCGAAGCCAATGGCAACACCGTTGTAATTGGAATGCTGGATAACCCCGTCCTTGTGCAGGAAACCGTTGGCGTGGTTCAGGGACTATGGCTGTCTCCTGTTGCGCTTATTCTCGGTTACCTTATATTACTGATGACGCACAAAGTGCTGAAGTTCGTGCGTCAATTTTCGATCGGTCAGCATTATGTTTAAGTATCTGCTTCGTCCGTTGGGCTATTTTCTGATTGTGTCGTTAGTTCTACTCACTATTGCCGCAATTCTGGGCTTTTCGCAACACGCATCAATCAGTTTAGGCGACGCGCCACTGGCCTATAAAGTAGGCGACGACGGTCCGTATGCATTTTATGAAAACGGCGCGCTAAAGGTAAGTTATATAAGAGGTAGCAGAGACGAAGGTTTCCACGTTGAAACGCAAGAATATGCAGTAAATGACGCGGTCGCCGCTGAGGTCTACTTTCCGTTGGATGACAGCAGATTCAACATCAAGATTTCGCCTTTGAGTGACAACGAGAACGCGCTATATCAAACAAGCTCTCCCATCCTTGCCGTCAGTGATTTAGAAGGCAATTACAAGGCATTCAGAGATTTTCTTATTGCCAATAAAGTGATCAGCGCCGATCTTCAGTGGATTTACGGTGACAGCCATTTGGTCCTTGTTGGTGACATGGTAGACAGAGGCTTTTCTACCACACAGCTACTGTGGTTTATCTATAAGCTGGAACAGGAAGCACAGCAAGCTGGCGGAAAAGTACACTATATCGTGGGTAATCACGAAATAAAGAACATGCAGGGTAACGTCAGGTCCGCTGCCAACAAATATATCGCTATCGCAGGATTTTTAAGAAAATCGTCGTCCGACTTGCTGGGAAAAGATGCATTTCTGGGACAGTGGCTTGCGACCAAAAATACGATAGAGCGCATTAATGGATATTTGTTTGTTCACGGCGGTATTCACCCTGACATTGTCAAAAATGACATTTCTATTGCAGAAATAAATTCACTGAACAGAGAGTATTACAGGCATATGTATTACCCCGGCCTGGCGGATGAGAAAACCTCCCTTGTCATATCAACGCAGACAGGCCCTGCCTGGTACAGGGGCTATTTCAAAGAAGACAATACAGAAGAAACGTTGCGCAATACGCTGATGTTTTATCAAGCGAAATCGGTAATCGTTGGACATACAATCCAATTCAACGTGAATAGCCAATATAAAAACAAACTTTTTGCGATTGATGTAAAGCATCCAAATGATTACAGAACCAGCTTACCGTTTAAAAGTTCAGAAGGGTTACTCATCAACAATGATAAGTTTTATCGCGTATTGGATGATGGAGAAAAAATTGAGTTGTAAACGGGTTCACGTCGGGGGAGCGTGTCAGGCAACGTGATAAGTGTAGGTCACGTTCACCTGAAGAATGACCGCCTAAAGTAGCAAGGGTCATTCAACCGTTTTGCCAACTGCGTTAATTACCTCTAATGATATTTAATGACGTCACATCGTCTTAAGCGGCGTCATAAACAATTCATGTTGCGTTCAGTGGAAATGCGCAAACTTATATGTACGTGATAACGTAGTGTCGTAAATTGGTATTACCCACTTAATGTAATGTATGCTCAACAGGCGATTACGTCAGGGTAAGCATAAGTAAAGGAATCACTATGAAGTACAACGTTTTAACAATCATACTGGCTACATTCGTACTGAGTGCGTGTGACGAAGATGACAAAGCCGACTCAGCCCCAACTGCTCTGCAGACAGAGTCAGGTGCCGTTGAAACCACCGAAATAAAGGAGGAAGAGGCCATGGAGAAAAGTCAGACAATTACCGGCAGTATTGTTTATAAAGATATGGAGGGTGGTTTTTACGCACTGGTCAGTGACAATGGTGAGCACTACACCCTTCAGGGCCTGGACAAAAAATATCACCAGAATGGTCTGGTTGTGAAAGTTACCGGCCAACCTATGCCTGACGTCATGACCATCACGATGTTTGGTACCGTGTTCAAAGTCGCTGACGTTGAGATTATCAGCGATGCGATGGTAAAACCGATCAATCCGACGCACTAACGTTTTCGTCTGCCCGCGGAGAGCGGTAAGCATCGCCCTCCGCACTTTTTCAGGAAGCCTGTTATCATGTCGTTTTTGTCACTTCGCCCGGCGGCTCTTTATCTGGCAGTGTTTTTCATTGTGTCCGGATGTAGCTCGGTTCCGGAGCGCTCGCGGCCTCAGGATGTTGGTTTTACTGAAGTCGGTGAAGCCTCTTTCTACGCAATGACCTACCAGTTCAGTACCACTGCCAGTGGTGAGCGATATAATCACTTGACCAATACCGCCGCGCACCGCACGCTGCCTTTCGGGACGCGGGTTGAAGTGGTGAACCTCGCGAATAATGAACGTACAATAGTTAAAATTAATGACCGCGGCCCTTTCGTGCAGGGGCGTATCATTGATTTATCGCGGTCTGCTTTCAGCGACATTGCCGATACGGATGATGGGATAATAAAAGTGCGGATCACTGTGCTGCCATAGCCTCTGTCGCCGCATGGTGAAAGTTACCTGATATAATTCAATTAGTTCAACGCTGGATACTGATGCATATCAGTTGCACGAAAGTGCGTTAAAAGATGTCAACATAGCACTATGCGTTTTGCCCGTTATCGTCCATTAGCGGGTAAAGTGGATGCGCTTTTCAACAACGGTAAAAAAAGCCCCCAACAATCGGCTATTCAACTATTGGGGGCCACGTCATTACAGTGCCTTTCAGAGAAGTTTACGTTTAACCAAATTGCTCTTTTAATATCGCGCAGTCTGCTTTGAGACTGTCGTATTTTTCACATTTCTCAAGGCTGTCTAAGGCTTCATCCTGTTTCCCCTGGTTAGCCAGGGCAATGGATTTTTGGATCAAAAACATACTCTCGCTACCAAATACTTCTTCTGCACTTTCAATAGTAGTTAGCGCACCATCAAAGTCTTTGGTATCAAAAAGCTGCTGAATACGCACTTCATACAGCGAAGGAGAAGCATCCTGCCAACGTTCAATTAATGCCAGATTCTTATTCGCACGCACGTAATCGCCCTGTGCTTTTCTGACGTTATACATCACCTCTCGAAGATAAGGGTGATTTTTAACTCTGGGGGTAAGAGACTGCATCGCCAGACGCTCGGCATTCTGAGTATCGTTTGATGCCAGCGCATTGGCGGCTTCAAATGCGCGGCGATAGCTTGTCAGCACCTCCGTTACTTCAGCGGACGACTTCACCTCCTGCCAGGATGCTACGTTCACGCGACGGCGAATTTCCGGACGGTAGTTCTTCAGGGTATATTCTTTCAGGTTGCCCTGACGTTCCTCCGGCGAAATATGCGTCTGCTGGAAAAACTCGGTTACAGCACCTAACCCCGCCGACAACCCCTGAGCAAGAAAGGTATCAACTTCTGTCGACAATGCGCCAAAATCACCGCCCTGCAGGGCTGCTGTCATTGCTGTTTTTTTCTGGTCCCAGAATTTAGATAGCATTCCCTGCTGCTTGCCCTGAAAGTCTTTCAGGCGTTCCAGTACATGATCGTTTGCGCGAGGCGAGTAGCCGGCGCGGACAGCAAGATCAAACCCCAGTAAATCCGCTTCATCCTCCTGCTTACGCTTCCAGGCCGTATTCCAGACACTGTCTGACACGGTCTGAATTACCGCGTTGTAAATCATGGCCTGAGAGATATTCTCGCTACTTTGCTCAGACGGGGTGTACTGCAGCGAGCGACGCCCGCCGGCTTTCACAACGTCGTAGTCGCGCACGACATTTGCCATCACTACGGCCTTGGCAACATAGTCGACATTTTTCTTATTTTCCTGCACCACGGCATCACGTTCATGGTGACGCATCAGAATGTGGCTGACTTCATGGGAGATCAGCAACGCCAGTTCGTCTTCGCTTTCAATATTCGCAAGTGCCCCCATCGGGATACTTACCATACCAAAGGCGTCTGCATATGGGGCAAAGTTCTGCGAGTGTACAACCTGTACCTGCACATTAACCGGAGTTCCGTCCCATTGCGCAAGAATGTTATCGAGGATGGTATTCAAATAGGCGTTTAGTTCTGGAGCATGCACGACATGCGAGGTGCGCACTTGCTCGGCGGGAATGTCCATGCCGGAGTAACTGATAACCCGCCCTTCGCCGGACAGCTTATCTTCCCGGTTTTTATATTCAGCAACGGTTGGCTGATCGATAAAGGTGCCGTCAAAACTGGAGTGCGTATCGTTTCCCGCTAAATTGCTCACCGCATCCACGGCACCATCCAGGGTGCTCTTACAGCCTGATATTGACAGTAATGCTGCCAGCAGGCAGAAATAAGTGACTTTCATATCAGCTCTCCTTTTCACAACGACCACCAAACCCCATAGTACCGGTTTCATGGCGATCTACCTCACCCGTCTCAGCCAGTTTATGGCATGGCAAATCAACTACTTTGCCCTGGTTAAGCTTTAAGAAGTAAACGTCCAGCCACACAGGCTCGCCAGCCTTGTTGTTAATTTTTACCAGATCCAGCGTTTTATTGTGCTCCAGCACCACGATTTCTGGCTTAGGCAAAGCTGCAACGGGCACTTCTGAAATGACCTTACCGTTACTGTCCAGCGTTTCTATGTTCTCCGTATTAAAACCCAGTATCTTTAGTTCTTCAGACTGTGCGGTACCTGCCATAACTGCTAACAGAACCGCGAGAACCCACGTTGATGTCTTCATGGTTGTTTTTCCTTGTTATAAAGCGTCTTAAAATGGTTGGTTAGTTTTTTTACCGGCTCGAAGAGCCTTATTTGTACTGCGAAAATAGTGAGGATCAGTATCAGTTGCGCCACCCAGTTGATGGGCTGATAGTTCAGCACGAAAGAAAACACGATAACGGTTATTAGTAATGCCGCCATGATGAGTAATGCCGAACGCACAATGGCCTGTAACTGCTGTCGGTGAACAGGCTGCCCGCTTTCTGTGTATTGTTTTACCCGCTCACGCCAGAAGAAAACCAGAATAAAAAAGAGACAATCTGCGATATCCGCGATATCGACATTGCCTATGATTTCCGGCGACGGTCTGTAATACCGATGCTGATAGGTTTGCAAATTGTCTAACGCCATTGCATGCAGATACACCCCAGCAATAAGGCCGTGGACGGGAGAATACACTTCATCCCTGGCGCCCTGAATCAGCGCACCAACCATTACGGTTTTGCCGGTTATTGCTTCGCGTAGTACCGCGATATCCTCTGGATCGCTGGCTTCAAGATGCGACGCAGGTATTGTTGTAGTGTAAGGACAATTCTGACGCCACGACGGCACCAGTTTCCAGAAGATTTCTGACAGGGTGACTTTAAAAGCGGTTACCGGAAAGCTTTCAACGTCAGTACAGTGACTGTTATCGGTAAGCTTTGACTGTAATTCAGACAGCGCTGCGCCCCACTGCACGTAAACCGGTGGCGGCGTGTCCTGCTGCGCCAGACAGCGTTCTTTGGATGACTGACAATACAACTGATGAATTGCAAATGCAGGCGTTGGCAAGTTGCCTACCGACGGCGGATAGTAGTGCTCTTGTCCGTCCCACTGCACCTTAACCGGTTTTACATGTTGAAATAGCGTTGCATTGTCAAACTCAGTTTCGTTCGCCAGCGGCACATAAATCGGCGTGCGTTCATGATAGCGTTCAAAGACATTTAACAGTGGCGCTACGTCATCGTTGCTATCGGAGCGGTCATGGGTATACAGCAAATCGATAAACAACGCTTTGGGTTCGTATCGTAATATTTGTCTGAAAATGCGCGATTGCTCGGCGTAGGAAAGTGGCCAGTGCAAACCTTTGGCATTTAAAAAACTGTCATCAATGAAAACCACTGCAACATCTTGTTGTCCGGTATCCGGATAACTCACGGCATGTAAGCGGTTTAAAATGTCTGATGACGCTTTGTCTGTGGCGGTGGTAATGTGGAATGGATCCAGCACCAGTATAAATATCAGCAGCGCCGCCCTCAGGACGACACCAATGCGCCCCCAAAATCGGCTCTCAGCAACACTGATACATAGCAGGAATAGCGGTTTGATGATCACAATCCTTTGTTTTGAGCACCAGAGTAATCCATCACTAGCACTTTTTTATTATGTCTCTATTTTTAGACACCCCTGTTTACTTTGTCAACAACTACAGATCTCCTATCCGGGTATTTAACGACGTGAACACAAGGATATGCCGGTATCATCTGCACCAGCATATCCCTGCAAGTGATTACATGCGCATAGTTTCAGGTAAGGCCGATTCAACCACGTTACCGCCCTGCTTATAAACAGTGCCGCCTTTCATCACGAAATCGACATCCTGTAACAGGTTGATGTAACGCAGCACATCGCCATGTACACCGATAATATCGGCGGTTTTGCCTTTGCTCACGGTACCGAATTTATCCTGTACGCCCATCATCACTGCCGGCCAGTAAGTGGCCGCGCGAATCGTATCCATCGGTGTCATGCCCATTTCTTCTACCCACACAGCAAGCTCGTTCCAGGTACTCTGGCAGTGAAACTTCATGGGTATACCACTGTCTGTGCCTACCAGAAGCACGACGCCAGCTTCTTTAAGCTGCTGGAATTTTCTTTTCAGGGTTGGCTTGCGAAGCGGTGTCAGCTGAGTGTACTCCAGCTGGCCCGGGGCCTGAATAGAACCTTTGATATCTGCAATCGTGTCGTCTTTGAGGCCACGGTGCCAGCAGGTGGCATCCAGTTTCTCCGGATTCGCAACCGTTTTGTCAAAATTCCACAATCCTTCAATGGTCGGCGTCCAGTAAAGCGGACCACCCGCTACCCGCCCCGTTGCAGTGCGCTCTTTGAGCTTTTCCATCACGTCGGCGGGATATTCCGGCGCGGTCGTTAACCCGGTATGCTCGAAATTGTCTATGCCAATTTCCAGCCCCACTCTGATTTCATCAGGCCGGTGAGAGTGCCCTACTACGATTAGGTCTCGTTTATGCGCCTGCTCGACAATTTTCTTCGCCACATTCAGCGGCATCTTGTCATGGTCGATGAGCTTAATAATATCCACACCGGCATCGGCCAGCTTATTCACTTTGGCAACCGCTTCTCGCTCGGTCTTGACGCCCCAGCGAAAGTTTTCGGTGCCAGGGTACGCTTCAGCCTGAAGAAACGGACCGGAGATATAGACGTTAGGGCCCGGCAGACTGCCCTCTTCAATAGCCTGCTTTAATTCCACTGACTCTTTCAGTGGCGCGCCTAAATCACGGGTACTGGTAATACCGGCCAGCAATAGCTGTACAGCACTGGAAGGCATAATTTCGTCACCCAGCCTGTCTACATATGCCACGTCCCAGTGTTTGTAATCCGCGTGACCGTTTAACATCAGGTGCGCGTGGTTCTCCCAGAGACCGGGCATCAAATCCATGCCTTCTGTACTGACCACGGTGTAGTCGTCAGGCACGGTTAATGCGCTTTGTGTACCGACTTCCTGGATTACTCCATCCTCAATCAGAATAACGCTGTCGGCGATAGGTTGATGGCCGAAGCCGTCTATTAGTCGTCCACCAACCAGTGCGGTTTTCTCAGCGCTGGCAGACGTCGACAAAACCAGCAGGCTCATCGACAAAAACGTACGTAATTTCATGTTCACTCCCTGGGGCACTAATCGCGTAAACAAGGGTATTGTTTACGCAGACGTAAGCCTGTCATTATTGTTATCATTAAAGCGATATGCTCTACCGCTGATTCACTATACTGTGCGGTGACAATTTATACAGGAGACGTCCGACAGAAAACGGGGTTCCTCCGACAAATGACATTCCTTACCGGCTTTATGCATTCCCCGCAATTCGCGTTTGTATCTTGCGTATGGTGGTGGTAGAATTCGCCGCCCTTGAAATTCGGGGTCTCTGTAATTGCCGATTGCATTACAGTGTAGTAGTGAGTTTTTGGTCGCGAAAATTCACAGTGTTTAACTTATATAACTTTTTGGAGACAGCAATGGCTGGATCAATTTATCTTTTGGATGCCTCTGTCCGCACTGACATGGGGAAAGGTGCGAGCCGCCGCCTGCGTCGTGAAGACAAAGTACCTGGTATCCTGTACGGTGGCGACGAAGCGCCAGTAGCACTGACATTTGATCACAACAAGATCAACAACTCTGCAGATTACGAAGCATTCTACTCACACGTTCTTACTCTGAACATCGAAGGTAAGAAAGTAGAAGCGCTGGTTAAAGACATGCAGCGTCACCCGTACAAGCCGAAAATCACTCACATCGATTTTCAGCGCGTAATCGCGGGCGAAGAGCTACACACTAACGTACCTCTGCACTTCATCAACGAAGACCAGTGTGAAGCCGTTAAGAACGACGGTGGTATCGCTGAGCACCACGTGAACGAAATCGAAATCACGTGTCTGCCTAAAGATCTTCCTGAGTACATCGAAGTAGACATGGCTGGCGTTGAAATGGGTCAAACCGTTCACCTGTCAGACATCACTCTGCCTAAAGGTATCAGTTCAGTTGAACTGGCGAAAGACGACGAAACTCACGACCTGGCGGTTGTGACTGTTAAGCCTGCGCCTAAGACACCTGTAATCGATGCAGAAGAAGCAGAAGCAGCGGCAGCGAAAGCTGAGAAAGAAGCTGAAGAAGCAGATAAAGAAGAAGGCGACAAGGAATAATCAGCTTGGCTGATATCCGCCTTATCGTGGGCCTGGGTAATCCGGGCCCCGAATATGACCCCACCCGACACAATGCCGGCGAATGGTATCTCAACCAACTTGCCGACACTTATAACACCCCGTTAAAACCTGAAAGCAAATTCTTTGGCAAAACTGCACGTATTACGATAGCAGGCCAGGATGTACGCTTGCTGTATCCAACTACCTTTATGAATAAAAGCGGTCAGGCCGTGGCTGCCATGGCTAACTTTTATCGCATTGAACCAGAGCAAATTCTGGTTGCATTCGATGAGTTGGATTTACCGCCGGGTGTTGCCAAATTTAAACTGGGCGGAAGCTCCAGTCAGAATGGCGTAAGGGACATTGTGTCGAAGCTGGGTAACAACAAAGATTTTCTGCGCTTGCGCATTGGTATCGGTCATCCGGGCCATAAGAGCAAAGTGACGGGACATGTTTTAGGCAAGCCCTCCCCGTCAGAAAAACAGGCAATGGAAGACGCGATCGACGAAGCCGTCAGATGCACTGACATCCTGTTTAAAAACGATCTTAAGCAAGCACAAAACCGGCTGCACGCTTTTAAAGCCGAGGCCTGATTAAACCAAATAGCGTACAAGGTATCATCACCATGGGTTTTAAATGTGGTATTGTCGGCCTGCCGAATGTCGGTAAATCGACCCTTTTCAATGCATTGACCAAAGCGGGCATCGAAGCGGCTAACTTCCCTTTCTGTACTATCGAGCCCAATACAGGCGTGGTACCGGTTCCTGACTTACGTCTGGACAAACTGGCAGCCATTGTGAATCCGCAGCGTGTGATCCCGACCACCATGGAGTTCGTTGACATCGCCGGACTGGTTGAGGGCGCGTCAAAAGGCGAAGGCCTGGGCAACAAATTCCTGGCGAATATCCGCGAAACAGACGCGATTGGTCACGTAGTTCGCTGTTTTGACAATGACAACATCGTGCACGTTGCTGGCAAAGTCAGCCCGCAGGATGATATCGACGTAATCAATACCGAACTGGCGCTGGCCGATTTAGAGACCACTGAAAAAGCCCTTATCCGTGTGGGTAAGCGCGCTAAAGGCGGCGATTCTGAAGCGAAGTTTGAATTAAAAGTACTGGAAAAGATCAAACCGCATCTGGACGAAGGTCTGTTGCTGCGTTCGCTTGCGTTAAGCAAAGAAGAGCTTGCTGCGATTAGCTATATGAATATGCTGACGCTGAAGCCAACTATGTATATCGCTAATGTCAACGAAGACGGTTTTGAAAATAATCCATACCTGGACAAAGTCAAAGCGATTGCAGAAGGCGAAAATGCCGTTGTGGTTGCAGTTTGCGCTGCTATCGAGTCTGAAATTGCCGAGCTGGATGATGACGAGCGTGACGAGTTTATGCAGGACATGGGCTTAGAAGAGCCAGGTCTTAACCGCGTTATTCGTGCCGGTTACAACCTGCTGACGCTGCAGACGTACTTTACGGCTGGCGTAAAAGAGGTTCGCGCCTGGACATTCCCCGAAGGCTCTACTGCGCCGCAGGCAGCAGGTAAGATCCACACTGATTTTGAAAAAGGCTTCATCCGTGCCGAAATCGTCAGCTATGACGATTATATTCAGTTCAACGGCGAATCTGGCGCGAAGGATGCCGGTAAATGGCGCCTGGAAGGCAAAGACTACATCGTGAAAGACGGTGACGTGATTCACTTCCGTTTTAACGTCTGATTACTCTTCCCTGTTTTATTCAAAAAGTCCCGCACGCTAACGCCTGCGGGACTTTTTTTCCCTCTGCCACTGCCCTTTTCGCCCGGTTCTTTTATTTTCCTTTTCACCTGAATTGAAACCCGACGCCCTCAGTAAACAGTAAGACGATAGCTGATTGGACCAACGCAAATACCTTTGCGTGTTGCCCCAAGATGCGCCAGAATAAATTTCATACCGACATGATTGGGGTATTGAAATGCTGCGTATGTTGCTAAACGTATTACAAAAAAAGCGGGAACGCCGGGTTCGTGAGCGTGTTTCTCAGGCGGTAGCGCGAAACGAAAATGTTGTCGACCTTGTACCTGCACTAACCGAGAAAAGGGAAGAGGAAACAAAATACAATGTGGTTAACCTCACTTCCTGTGGCTTGCTAAGAAAGCGCAAAGATTTTTCGTACCGCTCTACTCCTCATTTTTAATTATTTTCAGGAAGAAAATATGAAGTATATAACGAATATGGCAGGCCTACTGCTGTCGTTAGTCCTGTTTAGCCCTCACGTTGCAGCAACGGACCTTGCTGAAGAAAGCACGGACGAACACTGGTTTGTGCCGTCTTCGGAAAATCTGGTATACCTGAAGACAGATACCGGCGATGTGATCATAATGCTTTCTGCAGACACTGCACCTACGCATAAAGAGCGCTTTATTGACCTGGTGAAAGACGGCTTTTTTGATAATCAGCATTTCTACCGGGTTATCGAAGGGTTTGTCGCGCAAGGTGGCAGCAATGAGGAAAACCAGCCCTTTGCACTCGCGTCACCAATGAAATCCGAGTTTTTTAAATCCCCTATCCCAGAAGATACTGTGGTTGTCGAACCCAATGCTATTCACGCCCCACAAACCGGGTTTCTGAATGGTATGCCTGTGGGTACCGATACTGCCAACAACCAGTTATGGCATGTTCACTGCCCGGGCACGGTCGCGTTTGCACGAGATACGGGCAAAGATACCGCGACCACAGAGTTTTATGTTGTACTTGGACAGTCGCCCCGTCATCTGGATAAAAACATGTCAGTGATTGGCCGGGTATTGTCTGGCATGGAACATCTTCAGCAGCTTCCACGCGGAAATCGCGACAATGGGGGTGTTATCAGTGCCCCTGGCAAGAAGAGCAGAATACTGTCTGCCCGTTTAGGTAGTGCGCTACCAGAGGAAAAGCAACGGATTTTTCGCATTCAGAGAGGCTCTCACCCTGATTACCTGCAAAAAGTGGCAAATGCCCGTACGTTAGATAACGCTTTTTTTCACGATAAGTCGCTCACTCCGCGCACCATCGATGTGTGTTACTACCAGACAAAAGTCGAGGAAATTACAGGAAACTCACGCTGATACTGATTAAAAGCGCATCAATTAGTGCGCTTTTTAGCCCTTGCGGGTTACATATTAGGCACTTAAATAAATGTGTAAAAAAAGGGGTTGACGGTGCGAACTCATATCAGCATAATACGCGCCACTTCCTGAGAGGGAAGAAAAACAACGGAGGCTACGTAGCTCAGCTGGTTAGAGCACATCACTCATAATGATGGGGTCGCAAGTTCGAATCTCGCCGTAGCCACCATTTCACACTAACCCAGTTAATGGGTTTTTTATTGTGTGAAAGCCAAGGCGGAAGTGGTGGAATTGGTAGACACGCTGGATTTAGGTTCCAGTGCTTCACGGCGTGAGAGTTCAAGTCTCTCCTTCCGCACCACCGTTGGGGTATAGCCAAGTTGGTAAGGCAGCGGGTTTTGATCCCGCCATTCGTAGGTTCGAGTCCTGCTACCCCAGCCATATTGAAAAAACCGGTCTTAAGGCCGGTTTTTTTGTTTCTGCTTCCTGCTCACGCTTTCTTTATATTATCACCGCATCGTATTCAGCCTGCGCGACGAGCAAGGTAACCCGTTGCCAGCTATTCTCCTTCGCGATGCCAATCCCCTCTTTCACACGCGGCCGGTCTGTGTGATGCTGACTAACAAAGTACGATGAATTCCTGTTGATGACGGCAGGATAGACTTCCATACGTCTAAACACGTGCTATGATAACGGCCAGCCAGTAGGGTTAAGAACAACGATAAAAGGAAACACCGTGGTTAACGATTTGGTATCAGCGGTCAACAATGTGTTGTGGGGCGACGGGCAAGTACTCATTGTGATGCTGCTTGTGTGTGGTGTGTGGTTCACGGTGAAGTTAAAAGGCGTGCAGTTACGTCATTTCACTCACATGTTCGCGCTTATGAAAAACAGTAATACGGCCACCCGTGAAGGGATCAGTTCTTTCCAGGCGCTGTGTACCAGTTTGTCTGCTCGTGTGGGTACCGGAAACCTGGCAGGGGTCGCGGTTGCCATCTCGCTTGGTGGCGCTGGCGCTATTTTCTGGATGTGGATGATTGCGTTGCTTGGCATGGCAACCGGGTTCGCCGAAAGCGTGCTTGGGCAGCTTTATAAAGTCAAAGATGAGAACGGCGAGTTTCGCGGTGGTCCTGCGTATTACATTAAGCAAGGGTTGAACAAAACCTGGCTGGCAGTGGCATTCTCGCTGTGTCTCTTTTTCGGCTATGGTTTTGTATTCAGTGCCGTGCAGGCCAATACCATTACCGATGCGTTAAATAATGCATATCAAATTCCGGATACCTGGTCAGGCCTTGCCATCATTGTGCTGGCGGCCTTAATTGTGGTTGGCGGGCTGCGTGGCATAGCCCGTTTCGCAGAATTTGTCGTTCCCTTTATGGGGATTGGCTATGTACTGGTTGCGCTTGCTATCACCTTTATGAACATTGACGCCGTTCCGGCAATGTTGTGGGATATCATCACCAAAGCCTTTGGTCTGCAGGAGGCCGGTGCGGGAGCACTGGGGGCTGCAATCAAAAATGGTATTCAGCGCGGACTGTATTCCAATGAAGCGGGTTCCGGTTCTGTACCCCATGCCGCAGCCAGTGCCGCGCCTAACCCAAACCATCCGGTTTCTCAGGGCTATATCCAGATGCTCGGCGTATTCTTAGATACCATGATCCTGTGTACCGCCACAGCGTTTATTATTCTGCTGGCTGGTGGCTCAGCTTCTGAGCAAATGGAAGGCATTCGCCTTACTCAGTCAGCCATGAGTGAACACCTCGGCACCGGCGGAACCGATTTTGTTGCCGCTGCCATCTGTTTGTTTGCGTTCACCTCAGTTGTCGCTAACTACGCGTATGGTGAAAGTAACCTGCACATGTTCAAACTGGATAACCGGCCAGGCCGCGCAGCCTATACTGTTGGTTATCTGGGCATGATTTTCTGGGGCGCGCAGGCAGCGCTGCCTGAAGTGTGGGCAATGGCGGATATGGCCCTTGGACTGATGACGGTGATTAATATTACCGCGATTGTCTGGCTGACCCCCACCATGGTGTCCATCAGCAAGGATTATTTTGCCAAACACGATAAGGGTGAGCGGCCGGAATACAAAACCGGTGACTGTGAAATTCAGGGAAAGTCAGAAGACGGAATTTGGTAACAGGGCCAGGTGCTTGATGCGAGCGTAAAATGAGCCGCATGAGCATACTTGCATTAAGGCCTGAGCCACTGATGAGGGCCTTCTCCCGGCTCAGGTGGGCCGAGCAGAAATAGTCGGCGATAAATCAAAAAAAGCGTGCTCAGGCACGCTTTTTTGATGTTTGCTGCTAATGTCCGACGCCATGCTGTAGCTGCTCGGCTGTTTAACTGGAAATGCAATGTGACGAACCGTCGATTTAGCATGTAGCTTGTTTACCGCGACACTGTCCTGTGCACTCCCGCTGTTTTACGGTTATCCTTTCTGGCTTTTATCCTTGCAGCATTAACCTGATCAACTGCGCAACCAGCAGGATCCCCATCAAAGGCCAGATCCATTTCGCCCATTTCGCAGCATCTTCATTGCTGATACGCATTTTCGAGCGTTCAATCAGCGGCACGACAATAAATAACGCGCCAAACAAGACTGCCAACAGTATTAAAACTTCCATTGATTTAACCCCAGAGCATATTTGAGTACTTCCCGTTTAGCCGGTTTTACTTTATCAGCCACGGTGAGTAATTGATTTCTTATCCATTTAAGTGGGCCCGAATTGTTACTAAACAAGAGGTAGAAGCTGTCCATGCCCGCCATCATCAATGCGTTATCGCGCTGTCTGGGCTTCTCGTATTTCGCTTTTAGCGCTCGATAAAAGGCCAGCTGACTGATATCTGTGTTGCCGGCTGTCAAAGCCAGTAGCGATTCAATATCCCGGAAGCCAAGGTTAACCCCCTGCCCGGCCAGCGGATTTATTGTGTGAGCCGCATCACCTGCCAATATCACAGAGGGCGTCACATAGGCACTGGCATGAGATCGCGTCAGTGGGAACGCGGCTTTTCCCTGTATGGTGAAGTCATTGTTGCCAGCCATCAGCCGGTCCGGGAATGCGCTGAGTATTCTTGCTTTCAGCGCCTCATTGGAGAGCCCTTTTAGCTCAGCGACTGTGTTGGCATCATCGTACCAAATCAAAGATGCAAAATTGTCATACATCGGCAAAAACGCGCGAGGCCCACTGGGATAGAACCGCTGCCAGGTAACGGCCTCTACGGGTTGGTGCATCTTTACCGTCACTCCCAGCGCCTGTTGCTCGTATTGCCAGCCACTGGTGCCAATATCAGCTGCCATCCTGACGGCCGAACGCGCGCCATCGGCACCGACCACCCACTGCGCTTCGACGGTAGTGCCATCAGCTAAGGTCAGCGTGCTGGCATCCCCCGCGTTGAAATCAAAGCTGGCCACCGGGCTTTGGGTATACCAGGTAACGTTGTCGTAACCTTTTAGTGCCTCATAACAGCCAAGCTGCAATATACGGTTTTCAACAAAATAGCCTAGCTGGGGCAAATTCACAGACTCGGCCGAAAACACGGTTTCACTTCCTTCGTCCTCCCACACCGCCAGACCAGTGTAAGGTTTTACCCGCATGGCTTCGATATGTTTCCATGCTCCCAGCGCACGCAATATATCTACCGAATGTTCACTGATTGCAGAAACCCGCAAATCCGGTCCGGAGTTCGATTCAAATGGCGCTGGCACCGTGGTTTCAACCAGAGCAATGTGATAGCCCTGCTGCGCCAGTCCCAGTGCCAGCGATGCACCCACCATACCACCGCCGTTAATACAAAAATCGTACATGCCTTCTCCTATTCCTTCACGGCATTATGACCCAAACCATTGCCTGCTGCCATGACGTAGCGCAAAGTGGGATACGTTACACCTGATGAATTCGTTTTGTGTTAATGACAGATGACGAAATCCGTTCGCTTAAGTCTGAACAGATTATCATTTCAGTTCACTCACGGGTGCACGGGAAAGCGTACAGTCAGAAGCAGATTTAGCCTATCTCCCTCTGGGCAAAGCGCTCTGAAACGGGTAAAATGTGCGGCTATTTTGAACATCCACCAGCCATCTTCGGAATTCGCACAGTCAGGTGCCCCGCCAGGCTTCTTATCATGAAGTCAGTGTAAGGCTAAAACGCTGGTGCAAACACACAGGTTATCAAGTAGTTATGACCCAAAAGCTGTATATCAAAACCTGGGGCTGCCAAATGAACGAGTACGACTCGGAAAAAATGGCAGACCTACTGGATTCGACACATGGCTATAGCCAGGCCGAAGCGCCGGAAGATGCCGATGTTATCCTGCTTAACACCTGCTCTATCCGTGAAAAAGCACAGGAAAAAGTATTTCACCAACTGGGCCGCTGGAAAAACCTGAAGCAAACCAAACCCGACCTGATTATTGGTGTGGGTGGTTGCGTAGCATCTCAGGAAGGTGAACTTATTCGCCAGCGTGCGCCTTTCGTTGACTTGGTTTTCGGTCCACAAACGTTGCACCGTCTGCCAGAGATGATTAACCAGTTAAAAGGTGGTGAAAAGTCCGTTGTTGATGTCAGCTTTCCGGAAATTGAGAAGTTCGACCGTCTGCCAGAGCCGCGTGCTGAAGGCCCTACTGCGTTTGTCTCTATTATGGAAGGGTGTTCCAAGTATTGCAGCTTCTGCGTGGTGCCTTACACCCGTGGTGAAGAAGTTAGCCGTCCGGCAGATGATGTCATTCTGGAAATTGCACAGCTGGCGCAACAAGGCGTTCGTGAAGTGAATCTGTTAGGACAGAACGTGAACGCTTACCGTGGCGAAAACCATGACGGCAGTATCTGCCGCTTCTCAGAGTTGCTGGAGCTGGTTGCTGCTATCGACGGTATTGATCGCATCCGTTATACCACCTCGCATCCGGTGGAATTCACCGATGACATTATTGATGCCTATGCGTCAATTCCAGAGCTGGTTGATCATCTGCATCTGCCGGTGCAAAGCGGTTCAGATCGTATTTTAAATCTGATGAAGCGCGGCCATACGGCGTTGGAGTACAAATCCACCATTCGTCGCCTGCGTAAAGTACGCCCGAATATCAGCATGTCCAGTGACTTTATCATTGGCTTCCCTGGCGAGACCGATGCCGATTTTGAAGCCACTATGGATTTGATTCAGGCCATTGATTATGACCTGAGCTTCAGCTTCATTTACAGCGCGCGACCGGGAACCCCCGCAGCGGATGCGGTAGATGATGTTAGTGAAGATACTAAAAAGCAGCGCTTATATTTGTTGCAGCAACGTATTAATCAACAGGCACTGCGTATCGCCCGCAATATGGTAGGTACCGAGCAGCGTATTCTGGTTGAAGGTCCGTCGAAGAAAAACCCGATGGAGCTACAGGGTCGTACAGAGAATAACCGCGTCGTAAACTTTGAAGGGACACCAGACATGATTGGCGAATTTGTCGACGTGAAAGTGACCGATGTGTTTACCAACTCATTGCGCGGTGATGTGGTTCGCCGTGAGAAAGACATGGGGTTGCGTGTCGCCGTTTCGCCCCAATCTATTATGGCTAAGCACCAGCATGAACAACCCGACGCCACTGGCGTGGGTCAGTTTGTGCCAACAGCATAAATTTTTTTAAAAGTGAGGATATCAGTAACTTGAGTACTTTGGTCAGCAACGAAATTATTTTAGAACCAGAAGATCACAAAAGACTTTCCAGCCTGTGTGGGCCATTTGACGATAACATCAAACAGATTGAACGTCGTCTTGGTGTGGAGATCACATACCGTAACAATGCCTTTAAGGTGTTGGGTGAACCACAGCAGGCCAGTGGTGCCTCCGAGCTGCTCAAATTACTGTATATCGAAACACAACCGGTCAAGGGCGTCATTCCTGACCTGGATTCCGAGCAGGTGCATCTGGCGATTCAGGAAGCTCACTGCCTTGAGCGTGCCGAAGCCGGCCACTATGCCAAAGATGTGCATATCCGCACCAAGCGTGGCGTAATCAAGCCGCGCAATCCTAATCAGTCGCAATACGTTGATAACATCATCAATCACGACATCACCTTCGGCATTGGCCCTGCTGGTACCGGGAAAACGTACCTTGCCGTTGCCTGTGCTGTCGATGCGCTGGAGCGACAGGAAGTGCGTCGTATTCTGCTGACTCGTCCGGCGGTAGAAGCGGGCGAAAAGCTGGGATTTCTGCCCGGCGATCTCTCGCAAAAAGTCGACCCTTATCTGCGCCCGCTTTATGACGCCCTGTTTGAGATGCTGGGTTTCGAAAAAGTGGAAAAACTGATGGAGCGCAACGTCATTGAAGTGGCACCGCTTGCTTACATGCGCGGCCGCACACTTAACGATGCGTTTATCATTTTAGATGAGAGTCAGAACACGACCACCGAACAGATGAAGATGTTCCTGACGCGGATCGGTTTTAACTCAAAAGCAGTGATTACCGGCGATATCACGCAGGTTGATTTACCGCGCGGTGTGCGTTCAGGACTTCGTCACAGCATCGATGTGCTTAAAACAGTAAACGATATTTCCTTTAACTTCTTCAATGCGACTGACGTGGTCCGTCACCCCGTTGTAGCGCGAATTGTTCAGGCCTATGAAACCCATGACGCTGAACAGGAAAAAATTCGCAAAGCCAAAAAAGAAGAAGCGATGCGACAAGCGAACGAACAGTCATCGCAAGCGGATAACACAGATAAGAGCGATAAATCATGACCGCACAGGTCGATTATCAGTGCGCTTGTGAAACCGAACAACTTATTCCCGATGAAGCTCAGGTCACGGCCTGGGCTTCTCGCGTCTATGAGACGCAAGGCATAAGCGATCAGGAAGTCACTGTTCGCTTCGTTGATGAAGAAGAATCTCAGGCACTGAATTATCAGTTCCGTGGCAAAGACAAGCCCACCAATGTACTCTCTTTTCCCTTTGAATGTCCGCCTGATATTCCGGTAAATTTACTGGGCGACCTGGTGGTTTGCGTGCCGGTTATTCACCGCGAGGCCGCAGAACAGGGAAAAAACGTAGTGCATCACTATGCCCATATGATTGTGCATGGTATTTTGCATCTGCTGGGTTATGACCATCAAAACGATGAAGACGCGGAAGAAATGGAAAGCCGCGAAATTCATATTTTGTCTCAATTAGAGATTGACGATCCTTATCAGGAACATTAACTTGGTTTTTGGACACAAGAAATTACGGAAATTATGAGCGACGACAATCCCCACTCTACCAACGGCTCCCCGGGACGAAGTTGGTTAGACAAACTAAAACTGACATTCACCGGCGAGCCGCAAAGCAAGCAAGACCTGGTTGAAGTGATTACAGAAGCCGAGCAACGCGAACTTATTGATCCGCAAACGCGGGAAATGATAGAAGGCGTAATCGGCGTCAATGAAATGCGGGTTCGGGACATCATGATCCCTCGCGCTCAAATGACCACCATCGACATCGAGCAAAATGTGGAAGAATTTCTGCCCGTTATGCTGGAGTCTGCCCACTCCCGTTTTCCTGTTATCAGCGAAGACAAAGACCACATTGAAGGGATATTGCTGGCAAAAGACTTGCTAAGCTATGCCTTTAACCCTGAAAGAGAATTCCAGCTGCGCGATATACTGCGCCCTGCCGTGATTGTCCCGGAAAGTAAACGAGTGGATGTGCTGCTAAAAGAGTTTCGACAGCAGCGCTATCACATGGCAATCGTAGTGGATGAATACGGCGGTGTTTCCGGCCTTGTTACCATTGAAGATATTCTGGAAATCATTGTGGGTGAGATTGAGGATGAGTACGATACCGAAGAAGACGGTACCGACGATATCCGTCCTCTCAACAAATCCACCTACTCGGTGAAGGCGCTTACGCCAGTGGAAGAGTTTAACAGCTTTTTTGAAACCAGTTTCAGTGAAGAAGAAGCTGACACCATCGGCGGTATTGTGCTGAAAGCATTCGGGCACATGCCCTCCACCAATGATGAAATCACCATCGGTGATATTCAGTTTAAAATCACCCATTCAGACAAGCGCCGCCTGGTGCAACTTAAGGTTTCTGTTCCGTCACTGGAGTAATTGACGCTGAAAGCACTGACCTCCCCGTTACTACTTTTACTTAGTGGCGCCAGCCTTACGCTGGCGTTTTCTCCGTTTGGTCTCTGGCCAGTTGCGCTGATTGCGTTGGCTCTGGGGATAAGACAGGTTGCGAAAGCGCCAGGCAATGGCTTCAAAGCCGGTTGGTTATTCGGGCTCGGCTGGTTTGGCGCCGGGATCAGCTGGGTGCACGTCAGCATTGCCGACTTCGGCGGTTTACCTCTGGTTGCGTCAGTGGCATTAATGGCGCTGCTGTGTGGCTACCTGGCTCTGTATCCAGCTCTCGCACTGTGGGTAAACAAAAAAGTCTTTCCTGTTGGCGTGTGGCCGCTCACCTTGCCACTTCTGTGGTTTGTTACAGAGTGGCTAAGAAGCTGGGTTCTCACCGGATTTCCGTGGCTGTCTCTGGGATATAGTCAGTTAGACAGCCCGCTGCTGGGCTGGTTTCCGGTCATCGGCGAAACCGGCGTTACCGCACTGCTCGTCTGTCTTGGGGCATTGCTCGCATTTAGTCACACGCGCTCGCGCATGCTGTTTAGTGCGTTTGCCGTGGTTATTGCTTATGTCAGTGGCTGGGTGGCCAGTCAACATGACTGGGTTACGCCTCATAAAACGTATGATGTGGCGATGGTACAGGGAAATATTAAGCAGTCTCTGCGCTGGGTGCCGGAGCAGGATGTACCCACCATGCAAAAATATCAGAGGCTGACTGAAGGGCTATGGGACAACGATCTTATCATTTGGCCTGAAGCAGCCATCCCCAAGCTGGAGTATCTGGCGCAGGAATTTATTCTGGAAATGGATAGCCGTGCCGCACAGGAAGACAGCGCACTTATCACCGGCGTGGTAAATTATAACTTCGAGTCTGAAAAAGCCTGGAACAACCTTCTGGTGCTGGGTAAACAACATGCCGATGACGACAAGGGGCATTACCGGTATTCTCATAACAACCGCTACGCCAAACATCATCTGTTACCCGTGGGTGAGTTTGTTCCCTTTGAGGATTTCCTGCGACCGCTCGCGCCGCTTTTTGATCTTCCCATGTCGTCTTTTTCCCGTGGTGACTTTGTACAGAAAAACCTGTCCGCAAACGGCATACATCTGGCACCGGCACTGTGTTTTGAAATTGCGTTTCCACGCCAGGTCCTGGCCAACGTTCATGATGATACCGACATGATTATCACCGTAAGCAACGATGCCTGGTTTGGTCGCTCACATGGTCCGGCGCAGCATTTACAAATTGCCCGGGCACGCGCCGCTGAAACCGGCCGGCCAGTAGTTCGCGCAACCAACAATGGTATTACGGCGTTCATTGACCACCAGGGCAACATTACCTCCCAACTGGAACAGTTTGTCGCCGGCAGTATAGAAGCACCGGTTGTCGCTATGCGCGGTATAACACCCTACCGTTACTTTGGTGATTTTCTGGCACTGTGCATGACGCTGGCCGCATTTATCGCAGGACTATGGCTTACGCGCCGGAACACAAAATAATCGCGCATTTCACAGCGTTTGCCGCAACGACTCCCCTTTTTCTGCTGACGTTGATACAGTAGAAATTAATTGCCTCTGCTGCGGCCGCTCAAGCAGGGGCCGCTATCCTTTTAAGTACGCACAGACCAGTATGCTGATGGCAGACACTACTGTGATGTGAGCGCGTCAAAATAAAAAACTATCAATACCTCAAGGGAATAACATGAAACGACTAACACTGTTGCTACTATGCTCTGTGATCACCAGCGCCTTTGCCGCGCCTAAGGTAATAACCGCAGACAGAATGATAGATGTAGAAAACGGCAAGCTAATAAAAAATGCGGTTGTCGTGGTTGATGGTAACCGCATTCAGGCAGCAGGGGTGCAAGGCCGGATAACAATTCCTGAGGATGCCGAGAGGGTTGACCTGGGTGACGCGACGCTTATGCCCGGTCTTATGGATATGCATGTCCACCTGACCAGCGATGCGACCAAACACGGATACAAGCGTTTGTCGGTGTCACTGCCGCGGGCAGCCATTACTGGTGTAAAACATGCCGAAGATACGCTGATGGCCGGCTTCACTACCGTCAGAAACGTGGGCGCGCCAGGTTTCGCTGATGTCGCCCTGCGCGATGCCATTAATGCCGGAGATGTTGCCGGTCCACGGATGTTTGTTGCGGGCCCTTCCCTGGGCGTGACGGGTGGTCACTGCGACAGCAATCTGCTTCCCTACGAGTATGAACAGTACAGCGAAGGTGTCGCTGATGGCCCGTGGGAAGTACGTAAAGCCGTTCGTCGGAATATCAAATACGGTGCGACGGTGATCAAGTTCTGCGCCACGGGCGGCGTGCTCTCAAAAGGTACTAAGGTAGGCGCCCAGCAGTACACACTGGAGGAAATGGAAGCGTTAGTCGCTGAAGCTCATCTGCGAGGCCTCACCGTGGCGACGCACGCGCATGGTACCAGCGGCATTAAAGACGCGATCCGCGCCGGGGTAGACTCGGTGGAACATGTGAGTCTGCTGGATGATGAAGCCATCACACTGGCACTTGAGAATGGCACGTACTTTTCGATGGATATTTACGTTACCGAATACATTCTGGGCGAAGGAGAAAAAGCCGGTATTCTTGAAGAAAGCCTGAACAAAGAACGTATAGTGGGTAAACGTCAGCGCGAGAACTTTGAAAAAGCCGTGAAAGCGGGTGTGAAAATGGTATTCGGCTCAGATGCAGGTGTCTATCCTCATGGCGATAACGGCAAGCAGTTTGCCCGCATGGTGAAATTCGGGATGACACCAATTCAGGCCATTCAGGCCGCAACCATTCATCCGGCCACGTTACTCAAGCAACAGGAAACCCTGGGCAGCCTGTCTGAAGGTAAATTTGCCGATATGGTTGCCGTCCCCGGTAACCCATTGGAAGATATGCAAAAAATGGAAGATATCCGTTTTGTAATGAAGGACGGTCAAATCGTAAAAACGCTGGCAATGTAAAATTTTTTAAAATATTTACTTGAAATAACGCTACCTATCCTCACTTCTATGTTGTCGGTGCTGAAGAATCAGGCCGACAACATCGCCGCCGACTATCGGGGCATCATTAATTTACATATTGCTTAATTTTGAGGATATGACTATGCGTAATATCGATCTGTCTCCACTTTACCGTTCATTTATTGGTTCTGATCACCTGGCTAATCTTGTCGATGCAGCCTCCCGGACCGAAAAGCAAAGCACTTACCCGCCTTACAATATTGAGTTACTCGGCGAAGATAACTACCGCATCACTATGGCAGTAGCAGGCTTCAGCCAGGATCATATTTCAATCGAGGTACAGGAAAACACCCTGACTGTTGCGGGTAAAGTAGAAACACCTGAGAGTGACAAGAAACGTGAGTTTCTGCATAAGGGGATTTCCGAGCGTAATTTTGAACGCAAATTCCAGTTAGGCGATCATGTTGAAGTCACAGGCGCAGACATGAAAAATGGCCTGCTGCACATTGATCTTAAGCGAGTCATACCAGAGGCGAAAAAGCCGCAAATGATTGAGATCGGGAAAGCATAATCTCAGTCCCCTAGCCTGCTTGGAACAGGCTCAGGTCTTCCCGGACACGAAAACGGCGCCAACTGGCGCCGTTTTCATATCAGCTTCATGGCTTCAATGATATTTTCTACCACCGCGCCAATTGCCCATGACGCCGGAATAGACAGTAATATCAATGAGGTTTTAATACCCTGAGGAATATCAACAGGCCACTCAGACACGGCGGTGATTTCCTGTTTTGCATTTATCAGCGCGCTCAGTCTGCGCAACCTTTCCGGATCGTCAGTTAACCTTCTCTGCGATTGGCTGTTTTCGTTAAATAAGGCTTTGATAGAATCATTGATCCGCGATACCGCCATGTCCTTTTTGTGTGAAATAACCGATTGGATGCGGGTAACCGGCCAGAACAAAAAGCACATCAACAGAATGAAAACCGTGGCAACGATGATCCTGTCAATCCAGGGCACCTCCCGCCCCAGCCAGAAAAGAGGTACAAGACACAACCCAATAGCGCTGATAATGGCGTTGGTTATCACCAGATCCGAAAGATGGATCAGCTTTTCAATACCAAAGAGATCGATTAGACGGGTGTTCAGGAAATGCGTTAACACGAACCGGGTGATAAAAATCAGCTCATAGATGACTAAAAAAATAAGCCCCCAAAAGAAAAAGGCGATAAAGCATAAATATAACTCCAGCGCTCCGGAGTCTGCACGAAGCAGGTTTTCCGTCAGCAAATAGACGCTGGTCATCACCAGTGAAAATACTACAGCTCCCCGCTTCCCGAATGTAACGCCCCTGTCCAACATGGCTTCCATTTGCGCAGGCGACATAGATACCTGATTACGTTTTAAAAATGTACGCAAGCAGGCGCGCCAGCGCTGATTCAGATGAAAGTGTGAAAACAGCAAAAACCCTGTCATCAACGGTAATGCGATTGCGCCATTTCTCATTCGCAGACCGTTTGGCTGCGTCAGTGTACCAGCGTCGAATGCCCCGAGCAGGAAGGCAAAAAATACCATAACGCACGACAGCCCTAGTGACATCAGCGGGTAGCGCGCCTGTGAAAAACTCAGAAAGCGCATTACATGACCTGCTTCATAAGCTGTGCAACCACGCCCGACCCCGTCCAGGACACCAGCGGTAATATCATGAGCGCCAGAATTTTTATGGTGGACGGAAAGTTCATGGGCCAGACGGGCGCATTACTGATTTCTTTTCGTACTGTCAGCAAGTCAGAAATAAATTGCAGTCGCTCTGTATTATCAACTAATCGCCGGTCGTCTTTTTGCGGGGCAGATGCGGTATCAAGCTGTACTTTCAGCGTATCGTTTATCCTCGACAGCGTCATCTCTCTGCGTGCGCTGACGATTTTACTCATTTCGATAACGGGCTGGATCAGTATCAACAGGATCACCAGAGAAAATACCAGCATCAGCAACGCGTCTGCCAGCGGCAGCGTAATGAACAAGGCGTTTAATCCGAAAATGGTCAGCAAAAGTGAGGCGACAAGAAAGTTTGTGACGACCAGGTGGCAAACAGGTCGCAGCCGCTCAATCTCAAACAACCTGACACGAAAGTATTGGTTCAGGTGCTTACGAAGAAATTTCAGAGTTAATACATTGGCTGTCAGTACATGAAGGATACTCAGCCACAACGGAAAAGCCTGCATTAATAAAATAATACGAATTGGTTGTTCGCTTAAGGTGTCAGTGATGCCCTGAGAGATGAGATACGCTGATGACAATATCAGCGCAGCCATCACCAGTGCCCACCGCAACTGTTCAACGCGACTGACCAGAAGCCTTGTTATCCATGATTGTATTCTGGCCAGGCTGTTGCGACGTCGATGGCTGATAACCGCAGCAAGATACCGGGCGGCTTTAACCACGTTAATGCGATACCCCCACCAGGCCATGGCCGTGAGTACAGGCACGACAAATGCCGCGCCGGCATCCCGTGCAGCCATAGAGTCAGGCGGGTGCGAAAAAGAGATGAACCCCAGCAATGAATTTATTACCAGAAGTAGTACGCCATAAAAAACCGGCGCTGCTGCGAGTTGTCTGATGTTGCTACTGTACTTCTGCAAACTGCGTCCTTTCAGTTTTTGGCTGCTCCTATTAAAGACCATGGTCAAAAAACAGGCAAGTTTTTGCTTACTTTCCCATTTGACCAACATAAACGAATTACAACCGAAGTCAGTGTTTTGTCGATACAGGTGATGTGATGTAGAAAAAAAATTAGTTTTTTTACCGTTTGAGGCTTGAAAACAGATTGCGTGAATATATATATCAGTTGTCGGCGCTGAATGGTCAGGTCGACAAATAAAATCAGAGTCGCCAGCAAACTGGGGCTCGTTAATCACATATTGCTTTATTTTGAGGATATGACTATGCGTACTATCGATCTATCTCCACTTTACCGTTCTTTCATTGGTTCAGACCATCTTGCATCGCTTGTTGATGCAGCCACTCGTGCAGAGAAGCAAAGCTCTTACCCTCCTTACAATATTGAGTTGTTAGGTGAGGATAGATACCGCGTAACCATGGCGGTTGCAGGCTTCAGCAAAGATGACGTCACCATTGAAGTTCAGGAAAACACGCTGACCGTAACTGGTAAAAAGGCCGGAGACGACAAAGAGTCGGCTACAGAGCGTAAATATCTACACAAAGGTATTTCTGAAAGAAACTTTGAGCGAAAGTTCCAGTTAGGCGATCATGTAAAAGTGCTGGCAGCTGACATGGAACATGGCTTACTGCACATCGATATGGAGCGAGTCATTCCTGAAGCGAAGAAACCACGTCAGATTGAAATTGGTTCTCGCTTAATTGAAAACAAATAACCTTTAGACAGGTTAATGAAAAACGGCGCCTCTGGCGCCGTTTTTTTATGTAGTCGGTCGCGAAGCGACAGAACACCACGGGTTTACCCGTGGATGAATGAGTCCGAGGCCTGTATGCTACGGAGATGGAAGTTCGCGTCTCATCACATGGTCTCTATAGACTTCAATATCACGTAGTCTGGGTTACGAAATACAGGCGTCGGATACTGAAGCCTTTCGTCGTGGAGTATTTGCGCAAAGTGTTGCCGAAGCTGCTGCGAAGTATGCCCGGCGTAACGATAGAGCGGATGGGCTTCGACAATGATCATTTACACATGCTGATGGTCATCCCCCCTAAATATTCAATAGCGGAAGTGATGGGAAAACTTAAAGCCCAATCCGCGTCAAATATGAGAAAGACGTTCAAGTGGTTATCGAAGGTGTATTGGAACGAGAATATCGTTTGGTCGCCGGGCTACTTCGTGAGCAGCGTAGGCTTAGACGAGCACACAATACGGAACTACGTTGAGCATCAAGGTCGGAAGGATTCAGATCAGCTCCAAATGGAGCTGTAACAGATAGAACCCCGGGCATGCCCGGGGGAGTCTATTCCTTTATCACTACCGTGCCCGCAATATAATCGTGAATAGCCCGTCGCTTTTGGTTAGTCAGCATAGAAATGACTTCCAGCAGATGCCAGGCCAGCAAAGTCCATGTAAACATCATCAACCCCATCTCCAGCCAACCAGAAACATTCGTGATAAAGCCCGACTGCAGTAACAGGGCAACAATTATGATGACCAGTGTGGACATAATTGGCACGCAGTCGCGCAGCGCGGCCTGTGTAAACGTGATCGCAGACTCGGTTTTTTCATCCAGCACCTTGACCCCTGTCGCCATTTTTCCAAGAGTCTGACCATACAGGCCATGCAAGATAACGGCATAGGCGATAAGAATGGCACTGTCTATCCACCAGAACCAAGATGACTCTCTGAACCCGGTCAGCAAGGAAAGTATCCCCAGGCCAACGGCAGTTATCAGCGAGTCGACGATGATCGCCCCTACTCTTGGACCAAACGTTTTGTATTTATCCAGGGGATCGGTTTCGTCACTGCGTTGTTGCTCGTCGTGACTATAAGTATTCAGTAATCTATCAAGCTGTGCTGCCCTTTCAGGATATAGCGTGTGATCAACAGATTCTCTGGCCTCAATCAGTTCATCAAATGTGTAGCGGGAATAATTCGGTGTGTCCACGGAATCTCCATATACTCTTATTGTTTTTCCTTTTAAGACAAGGTTGATAATAAGTGCTTTACGCAGCGTTAGTAAATAGTAAACCGGTGTTTGCGATACACATGCCGACAATAGTGATGATGTATGGTGAAGCGCGGTTACGGGATGGCTTTAGAGGGTGAGCTCGGGGGCAGCTACTCATCAAACCTGGAGTAATGGGATGGTGTGGCTAGCCATGGGCAGAAAAAATACCCAGTATTAATGACGACGGTAATAAACGTTCTTAAGACACAGCAGCAAAACAAGGTAATAGAGGATTAGTCACAACGCTATCTGACCGCCTGCTATGTACGCAGGCTGTGTGAAAACTATTGATCACCTTTTGGTCTAAGTATGCGTTTTATATGATCAATCTGTCTTAGCTA
>NZ_JAESDH010000029.1 GCF_019249295.1 Alteromonas antoniana | reverse complement strand
GGACGCTTAGCTCAGTTGGGAGAGCATCGCCCTTACAAGGCGAGGGTCACTGGTTCAAGCCCAGTAGCGTCCACCACCTCTTCTATTTCTTTTAAATCACTGTTTTACTAACGACACTGGTTCAACAACATTCGTTGCGAGCCGCAGCAGACGTCCGCCACCTCTTCTATTTCCTGTAAATCACTGTTCCACTAATGACACTGGTTCAACTACATTCGTTGCGAGCCACGGCAGACGTCCACCACCTCTTCTATTTCTTTTAAATCACTGTTTTACTAGCGACACTGGTTCAACAACATTCGTTGCGAGCCACAGCAGACGTCCACCACCTCTTCTATTTCTTTTAAATCACTGTTTTACTGGCGACACTGGTTCAACAACAGTCGTTGCGAGCCACAGCAAAAGAGTCCTTAACACTGCCCTCTCCTTCCTGTCACCTTACCCACCTATGACAAAAGAGAATTAGTTCCCCTGTCGACAAATCGTGACAAACCTATCAGTTTCAGGTTTTAATAAGTTTTTACGCACTTCTGACGATAAACCAATATAAGTGCAAGTGTGTTTTATTATCTCGCGGTGATGGGAAGTCTATGAACATCAAGCTGGCTCGCCAAATGAAGGTCCTGATTGTTGATGATCAGGTATTGGCTAAAGGTTACCTTAAATACTCCATGGAAGAGTTAGGCTTTCAGGACATAGAATATGTAGATAAAGCCAACCTGGCGTTGTCAGCGATTCGGCGTGAAAAGTATGATCTCATTATTTGCGCCTATGACTTAAAGCAGGAACAGGAAGGCTATTTCCTTTACGACCAGCTGAAAGAACATAGGGAACTCCCTCCCAGTACAGCATTTGTTTTTATCAGCGCAGATACCACTGCCGATATCGTCCACTCTATTGTGGAATTGCAACCCGACGAATTCCTGGCTAAGCCTTTCACGGTAAGAGAGCTGGATAAACGCCTGACCCGGGTACTAAATCGCAAGCAGGCACTGAAAGCCGTTTATGATCTCATTGAACGCAACCAGCCAGACCAGGCGCTGAACGAAATTGAGCAATTCCTCACAGAGCCAAAAAACGCTGAGTTTTTTCCACTCGCGCTGAAAACCAAGGGTGAGTTGTTGCAGGCCTGCAACTACATTGACCAAGCCAAGGAGTTTTACCAGGCGATTCTTAACGTCCAGAACTTTACCTGGGCACAGTTGGGACTGGTTCGGTGTCATATACGACTGAATGAAGACGATGAAGCAGAAAAGCTTATTTTAGAGCTGGCATTTGAAAAAGATTCCATGCTGGCTGCGTATGACCTGCTTACTGCCCTGCAAATTAAGTTGCAGGAATTTGAAGATGCGCTGGAGTGCGTGTCACTGGCCGGTGAAATTTCCCCCCGGAATATCCATCGCCACCGCCAGGCACTGGACCTGTCACGTATTACTCACGACTACGAATCCCAGTTTGAAGCGGCCAAAAAAGTTGTAAAGTTTGCCAAGAACTCCATTCACGATAAGCCGGAGATTTACCTGAACGTTGCGCGTGCAGGAATCGATTTTGCCATGACCGCCGACGACGACCAGACGTCCAAGCTTATCAAGCAATCCAATGAATATTTACGACAGCTTAAAGCCTCTTTCCCCAAAGCCGATTTTGATGAGCAAATCAAGGTCATTGATGCACGCCTGCTGTATCTACAGGATGAAAGTGACAATGCCAAAAACTTGTTAGGCCAGTTAAGTGATGACACCTGGGAAACAGAAAGTATTGAGGCGCTGTTAGATAAAGCCAAAGCGTTTCATGAAGTGGGACTTCAGGATCACGCATTAAGCATTCTGGATGTGATAGAGCGTCGCTGCGTCAGCGATCCGGCGCAAAGCGATCTGTTTTTGCACTACATACGTCAAGAGCGCTCAGAGAAAGCTGAAATACCAATGAGCCCGAAAGAGCTTAATAACTCCGCAGTGGTACAGTATCAGCAAGGCGATTTGACGGCAGCGCTCAGAACATTCAGACAAGCATTCACTATTATGCCTAAAAACGCCTCTATAGCGCTTAACCTGCTACAGGCAACAGCGATTGATCTTCGTGAAAATCGCCATGAAGATGAAAATGCGCAGGCACTCATCCTTAACTGTATGCGCACCATAGAGTCTGCACATTTAAATCAGGAACAGGAAAAGCGTTATCAGCGGGTGAAATCGATATTGCGGGATTTGACGTAAAATTACGACTTTAGGCAAATTGTTATTGTGTCTTCTTTAGCTAAAATAAAATGATGGCGTCGTAATATCTAAACCGGCAAATGGCTGAAAAAAAGTCTGTAGTATCTCAATATATGCTTCACACGCACACGTATGATCATATTTTAAATGATTTCATGTGTACGATTGCGTCTTTGTTTTCAGCGAAAACAGCCTACCTGACATTTATTGAAGACGACATCGTTTGGGTAAAAGCTGCTGCAGACACGCCTCCCCCACCAATGCCTATTTCAGACACGTTTTGCGAACGTGTGTGGAAAGAAGAAAGCCACTATATCGTCGAAAATGCACTGGATAATGCAAATACCTGCCAGCTTCCTTCCGTCGCCGGCGAGAGTAACTTTCAGTTCTACGCCGGTGTGCCCTTTTATCTTAATGGAACACTGGTTGGGTCTCTTTGTCTGCTGGACGATAAACCCAGACGATTCAAACAAAACGAGCTTAAACAGTTATTCGAATTAAGCGAGCATTTCAGCCAGTGCGTAAAGCTGATTATTACCAATCTCAAGACCGATGAGGAACACCAGTTACTCAATGCGTCTCCAGCAGCAATGATTAGGTGGGTTTTCAACCCGGCTAAAAAAGTCTCCTTTGTCTCTGAAAATCTGCCTTCATTATTTGGGTTAAAAGCCATTCCTGAACACCTTACTGACTTTCAGCTTTCTGAGTTTATTCATAAAGAGGATCTACCGGTTTTCTATGAGGCCATTCAGAATCATAAATTCGGTACTGAAGTGCTGGAAACCGATTACCGGATCATTACCCGCGACAAACAAGAGCGGTGGGTGAAACAAATATCCCGTGCCAGTTTTGATGAACGAAATAAGCTTAGCAGTATTCATGCGATGCTGTTTAAGAATGACGAGCAGAAATACCTCGAAGCCAGGATGGCGAAGACCAATGAAAGAATGCGCTTATTACTGGAGTCTTCCGGGCTTGGTACCTGGGACTGGGATATTTTAAATGACATTCACCGGGTAAACACCCGCTGGTGCAAAATTCTGGGGTTAGATCCGGACGATACAGATACCAGCGGCATGTTCTGGCAACGGCTGATACATCCGGCAGATAGAAAAATATATGAAGCAAGCCTGAAACAACATTTTGCCGGTCAGACTTCCGCGTTTGTTAACGAATACCGCATGCAGCATGCAGAAGGTCACTGGCTATGGATAGAAACCTATGCTCGCGTAGTAGCACGAGATGAAAACGGCGATCCAATCCGGCTCACCGGTACCCACCGGGATATTACTGATAAGAAGCACATTGAATTGGAAACTGGCAGGAATCAGCGCCTGCTGCGGTTTATTACCAACGCGCAAAACAGTTTTGTTGCCGAAAAAGATCTGAAAACCGCATGCGGACTAATTTTCGATGAGCTTTTAGAGCTTGCTGAAAGCGAATATGGCTTTATCGGTCGCATGCAGGAAAAAGAAGGGAAACCTAGCCTGCATATTTACGCGATTTCGGACGTCAGCTGGTCATCATCAAGCCGAGCTGCTTACGAAGCTTTTGAGCGAGGCGAATTAGCATTTACCAATCTGGGCAATTTATTTGGTCATGTTATTACCTCGAATGCCCCTGTGATCGCGAATAAACCGCCGAAACATCACGCCTCTAAGGGAACGCCTGAGGGTCACCCGCCTCTGGGCAGATTTCTGGGGCTACCCATCAGTCGCCATGGCGAGGCCATTGGCATGATTGGCCTGGCTAACAAAGCGGAAGATTACAGCGAAGCCGATGTTTATTTTCTTCAGCCCCTGCTCGATACGTTGTCGCAGTTGTTTAAGGCTGTTGAGGTAGAGCAGGCCCGTTACGAAGCAGAGCAACAATTGCAAAAACTTGCTTCAACCGATCCACTCACCGCATTAATGAATCGGCGCGCTTACTTCACCCACATCGAACAGATGGCAGCAAGCGAGGGTAAGCGCTATGGGCTTGCAATTCTTGATGTTGATAATTTTAAACAGCTAAATGACACATACGGCCACCCGGTAGGTGATGAAGTACTCATTGCCCTGGCGCGTGCAGCAAAGAGCTGTCTTCGGGATGGCGATGTCGTTGCCAGACTGGGCGGCGAAGAGTTCGGTGTTTTCATTGACAGTGCAGAGACCGCAGTCATCAGCAAAGTGCTGGAAGCGATATGCGATGCCGTACGAAATATTAGTATCACCACAGACAGCGGCGAACTGAATACCATTACTGCGAGTATTGGTGTAACCATAACAGCGCCAGTAAATGGCCCAGACACAACCCACTTTGATATTTATATGAAGCAAGCAGATGACGCGCTTTATCAGGCTAAATCCGAGGGCAAAAATCAGGTTAAATGGTTTGAAGAAATAAGTATGGCGAAAGCGTCTGGCTAAACATCCAACGCCAGGCGCACAGGCTCTTAAAAGCTGAGAATTTTACTGAGATCCTGCTGGTAAACTACGACCTCGCCATTGAATACCTCATCCTGATAATGCATTTTGTGGCTGAACTCCATCCCAAGCTTTTTCATTACAGCAATTGACGCTTCGTTCTCGGGTAGCGCAATAGCTGAGAATTGCTCCACTCCCATATCGAAAAGGCTATCACGTACAGTCCTGGCGGCCTCTGTCGCATACCCCTTTCCCCAGGTATCTCTTTTGAATCGCCAACCAAGCTCAAGGTTATCGCTTTGTGGCGTCGCCGTGAAAAACAGCATAGGTCGAACCAGGATCCAGCCAATATCTTCTGTAGATGCTTTCTCGGTGACTTTCCAAACCCCCCAGCCCAATGCTGGATTACTGAATGCTTTAATTCTGGGAATGAAAATACCTTCAATGTCTTCCCGGGAGGTTTTCTCTCCCCCATTGATGAATTTCATCACCTGCTCATCCTGATCGATAGACCACAAAAACTCCGAGTGTTTATCAGACACCAGTTCGTAAGCGAGACGTTCGCTGTCAGGAATGTACATCAGTGATTACCTCAAAATTATCCACCCAGCATGGCAAGATGCTTGGTCGCACCCGTTTGTCCTTCATGTAAATGGTGCGTGGCTTCTTTTGATACTAGCACCTTTTGCAGATACTGCTGTAATCCCTGAACATCATTTTCTTTAAGATACGGCTGCAGGGTTAACCCCTGTTCACTGAAAAGGCAAAGGTGAAGGTTACCATTTGCTGCCACTCTCAAACGGTTGCAGCTCTGGCAGAAGTCTTTACTGTACGGAAGAATTAGACCAATTTTGCCCTGGTAGTCGGGATGATAAAACTCCTGGGCCGGGCCCGCATCTTTACGACGGATCAACGGTGACCATCCCTGCGACAGCAACCACTCTTTCACCGGCTGCCCGCTTTGATGCTGGTGATTAAAAAAGCCTTCATGATCGCCGGTCTGCATCAGCTCAATAAACCGTAATGTAACAGGCTTGTCTTTGATCCAATCTAAAAACCGCGTGAGACGCTTCCCATCAAACTGACTCAGCATGACGGTATTGACTTTCACATCGAGCCCGGATTCAGCGGCATTATCGATCCCAGCCAGTACCTCTTTCAGCTTGTCCTGACCGGTAATTGCAGCAAATTGTCTTGGATCCAGGCTATCAATGCTGACATTAACCTGGTCCAGTCCCGCCGCTTTCCACTCACGCGCTTTTTGCGCCAGACGCCCACCATGGGTAGTCATTGCCACCCGCTGGATACCGGGTGTACTGGCCGCGACAGAAATAATCTCGGTGAGATCACGTCTCAGTGAAGGCTCTCCGCCAGTGATTCGCACTTTCGAGGTGCCAAGCCCGGCGAATGCAGAGAGTACTGTCTGTATTTCGCTTTTGGAAAGAAAAGAATCTGCTGAAGGGCCCTGATAACCATCAGGTAAACAGTACTGACAACGAAAATTGCACGCCTCCGTAATGGAAAGGCGCAGGTAATAAAACTGTCTGCCGTGATTATCCTGAAGCAATGCGTCCTCGCTGGAAACGTAAAAAGTAAAAAAGAGTGAAATGGCAATCTACCATGCCATAAAAATGATACCGGTTAAATACGAAGTGTCTTGAGCAACTGACCCAGCAACGTATTTTATCTTATGCGCTATCAGGTTACACTGACAACGCCTGATGACGCCAATGCCGTGAACAGAAAATCTGTTAACAGACAAACGCGTTCATCACTGATAATCGCTAACAGACCGGTTTTCACCGCCACACCGTTCAATAATAAGAATCATTATGCGCCGCTCCCGCTTTGCTGAAAACACTGACGCCCCTATTCGCTGGGACGTATTCAAACAACTCTGGCCCTATCTGATGGAATTCAGACAACGGGTTATCCTGGCGATGCTGTGCCTCGTTGGTGCAAAGCTTGCGAGTATCGGCTTACCTTATGTACTCAAATATGCCGTAGACAGTTTAAATCAGGAAAATAAAACTGCGCTGGTGCTGGCCGTCCCCTTATCACTGGTTATCGCGTATGGTGTGTTGCGATTGCTTAACGTGTTATTGGGCGAAGTGCGCGACACGCTTTTTGGACGCGTAACAGAGCGTGCGATGCGCCGGTTAGGGCTGACAGTGTTCCGGCATTTGCATCAGCTGGACCTCGGTTTCCACCTTTCACGTCAAACTGGCGGGCTGTCACGCGACATCGAACGCGGCACCAGCGGCATCAGCTTCCTTATGCGCTTTATGGTTTTTAATATTGGCCCAACCCTGTTTGAAATCGCCGTGGTCGTGGTGTTGATGCTTACACAATACGGCCCCTCGTTTGCGCTTATTATTTTACTATCGGTCATCATCTATGTGGCGTATACCATGAAGGCCACACACTGGCGCACACGTTACGTCACCATGATGAACCAGGCCGACTCCACTACAAACTCCCGTGCGGTTGACAGCTTGCTGAACTTCGAAACGGTGAAGTATTTCAATAACGAGAATTTTGAAGCAAACCGATATGATAAGGACCTGGCGAACTGGGAGCATGCCCGTCGTAAAAACCGCTTGTCGCTGTTCGCGCTAAATGGTGGTCAGGCCTTTATTATTGCCATCGCTATGACTTCAATGATGGGAAATGCAGCGCTGGGCGTCGCACGTGGTGAAATGACGATTGGCGACTTTGTTTTGATCAACGCCTTCACAATGCAAATATTTATGCCGCTGAACTTTCTTGGATTCGTCTACCGGGAGATCCGTGGTTCACTGGCAAATATCGACAATTTATTTCAGCTGCTGGATAAAAAACCCAAAGTCTCAGACCAGGAAAATGCCGGTGAACTCAATATCACGCGCGCAGCTATTAAGTTTGACAACGTGCATTTTCACTACGACGCCAAGCGCCCGATCCTCAAAGGTGTGTCCTTTGACGTTGAACCAGGCCAGAAAGTCGCCATCGTTGGCGAGAGCGGTGCCGGGAAATCCACCCTGATGAAATTACTGTTCCGGTTTTACGATCCCAACTCTGGCAATGTCAGCATTGACGGGCAAGATATCCGTACAGTCACTCAGGACTCGCTGCGCAAGCATATCGGGATAGTGCCACAGGATACCGTGCTATTTAACGACACACTGATTGAAAATATTCGCTATGGACGCCCCGACGCCACCGACGAAGACGTAAGCCAGGTAATATCGATGGCCCACCTCTCTCACTTTATCGACTCGTTACCTGAAGGCCTTCAGACTCAGGTTGGTGAGCGCGGGCTTAAGCTATCCGGAGGTGAAAAACAGCGCGTAGCGATTGCCCGCGCCCTGCTCAAAGGTCCGCAAATTCTGGTTTTCGATGAGGCCACATCCTCTTTAGACAGCCAGTCAGAGCAGGCTATTTTGCAGGCTTTGCGTGAGGCCGCGAAAAATCACACCAGCCTGGTTATTGCCCACCGCCTGTCCACCGTGATCGATGCCGACGTTATCTTGGTTATGCATCAGGGAGAAATTGTAGAATCAGGCTCACACGCAGCGCTGTTAAGTGCAGGCGGACGCTATGCGGACTTGTGGTATGCTCAACAAAAACAACAGACAGAGTTGTAATATGGATGCGACACAGGTAAAGGCCGCAGTAAATCAGACAATGCCATTTGGCAAATACGCAGGCCGAAAACTTCTCCACCTGCCAGAGCCATACCTGGTGTGGTTTCACGCCAACGGGTTTCCGTCTGGAAAACTGGGGGAGCAGCTGGCGCTGATGTATGAAATTAAACTAAACGGGCTGGAGAGCGTGGTCGCTCCCCTTCTCGATGAATAAACCGGTAAACCTTTCAGGCCTTTGCAGAGGCAAGGCTTTAATCGCGTTTCTCGCCCAGTACGTCCAGTAAAACCGGCTTAAATTGTGAGTAATCTTCAATAAACGGCAAGTGCCCCAACCCCGGCAACGGTTTCACATCAATCTGTCGATTTCGCGCTTTCACCCGGTTGCCCAGTTTATCGTATTCACCGAGGGTGTAATCTACCCCCTCTTTTTTCCAGTTTCTGCCGGGTCCGGTGGTATCGCGAGTCCCAATAATCAGGGTTACCGGCATCGTGAAGTCATCGAACTCGTCAATAACGGGCTGTGTAAAAATCATATCGTAGGTCAGCGCGCTGACTTTCGCCAAAACCTCCCAGTCATCACCTCTCACCCATCCTTGCAGGGGCACAGTAAGCGCCTCATAACTGTCATTCCAGTCACCATCGTAATAATGCTCTCGCTGGTAAGACACAATGCTTTCGGGCGTTTTATTCAGCTCGTTCTGATAAAAGAAATCCACATCTTTGTACTGCACATACTGAAGGTAGTTTTCCAGACCTATAGGGTTTACCAGTATCAACTGCGTCGTCACATCCGGATACAGCAGCGCAAACCTGCTGGCGAGCATGCCACCCATTGAGTGCCCAAAAATAATGGATCTTTCGATGTTCAGCGATGACATCAATTCGCGGGTATGGCTGGCAAGCGCAGCAAACGAATACTGATAGTTAACCGGTTTGGCAGATTTTCCAAAGCCAATCTGATCTGGCATCAGCACACCATACCCCGCCTTATGCAGGGTAGTAGCGATAGCGTCAAAATAAGCCCCGTTGAAATTCTTCCCGTGCAACAGGGTAACAACAGGCATCTCACCTTTGGGCGCAAGGTACATATATGCCATCGTTAGCGTCTGCCCCTGTGTGCTTACTTCAAATGACTTTACAGGAAATGGGTAGGTGTATCCCGTCAACCGTTTATCGAAACGATGAGAGGATTCAGTGGCCTGTGCGGCGCAGGGAATAAAAATGGCAAGCATGAGCGTAGCCAGAAGAAAACGTCGCGTCATAAGAGACCCCGTTTGTGAGAGATGAACACTATTACTACCGCTTTGCTGCGAGGAGGTTCAATGCAAACAATAAATACCCAGGCCAGTACGCTTGTCAGAAACCAAAAGAAGCCGAAAATAAAGGCGCGTTTTAATCACACACGCCGGTACGTCGCGTTCGCGTGACCAGCACACTTCGGGCAATAATACGGTGTAGCAAAACGGTGATTGCTGACTCGCAAAAACTTTTCCCCGTACGCGAACCTCAGGATGGCTGCTATCGTCTTTATAGAAAAGCACGGAGAAGATTTGTTTATGAACCCGGAAGACACCATTGCTTCACTATCAGAGGTAACCTGGCTGTTAATACCTGAGATTGAGGCAAGCGAACCGATTCGTTTTTTGCTGTTGCATTTACTTGCGCTACTTAATGCCCTGCTGGAGTTTTTGTGAAACAGCAAACCACACTCCCGCCAGAAGTAATAATGCTGTTCGTTACCCAGGCAAAGCGGGGGGACAAAGAAGCACTGGATGCGTTGTATCGCCACTATGCATGGCCGATGAGACGTTTTGCTATTACACGAGTCAACGATCCTATGATAGCGGAGGACCTGGTCCAGAATGTCTGGCTGAAAATAGAGAAGCGCCTGCACCGGCTTAACGATCTGACGCTCTTTCAAAGCTGGCTGTACCGTGCTCTAAAATGGGAAATACTGGACTGGGCTAAAAGCGCGAAAAGTCAGGTCGGCAACGAACAGGACAACCAACCGGACAACAGCCTGCAAATGACCAGCCTGCCGCCCCTGCTCGCCGCATTACCGGAATCAGAAAGAGAGGTGGTTGAGCTGATATACCTGAATGGACTTTGCATTGAACAAGCTGCGCTGGTTATCAATATTCCGGCAGGCACAGTTAAATCAAGACTTTACCGGGCTCGTGCGAAATTACGAGCCATACTGAATGAGGAAGTGGATCATGAAACTGGATGACAACATAGAACAAACCCTGAAAGCGCAAACAAAAGAACTTGATGCAATGATGGAGGATAAACTGTCACTAACTGAGTATTTAAAAACCGGACTATCGTCTAACCTCGGCTGGGTAATGAAAGCAGGCTATGTACTTGCATTTATCTTCTCAGGGCTGCTGGTTTACTGTGGATACCGTTTTTTTACGGCCAGTCCGGATCAGGAACTGTTCTGGGGCGTGTGTGTTATCGCCAGCCTACAGGTTCAGATAGCGACCAAACTCTGGATTTACATGCAGACTGACAAAGCGTGCCTTTCACGCGAGATCCGACTACTGGCACTGACAATAAACAGGTGACTTGGAAGCAGTATACCGATAAATCTTTTACATTATTGCCAGTCAGCAAGGTGTGGTTTGTGTGTTATCCGCGAGGACGTGAAGCGCTAACGCCTTACGTCCAGCCTGCCGTTTCTTTCATACCGAAGTTAAACTCGTAACGATGCACACCGTCTTCAATAATGATTGCCATGGTGCCTGTGAGACCTTCAAGCTCACCGGTGCCTGAGTCAGGTACCACTTGTATTTGCAGGGCCTGGTCACCGTTATCCATCACGCCGTAATGCTGCAGAACAAATGTCCCGACTCTGCCATTGAGCTTACCGCTTACCTGCTCCAGCGCGACGTACCCCGCAGAGCCTTTCACTGGCGTGACAGCACTTAACATTTCACCTGTACTGGTAGCATCAAGCTCACCGGAATACGTTTTACTGATAGCCAGTCGGTTCAGCTCTATGCCTTCCTTCCCTTTCATTGCATCCTGCTGCGGATTCAAATCAACGGTAAACGTACCTGTTATAAACATAAATGCTCCTGATTTTGCCCTGCCCCCGGAAGACGCGGGAAGAAAACGTTGAGGGTGTTACGTGATAAAAAATAACTGTATACTTATACAGAAAACTTCGCAACTATTCATGAAGCCTGTTTAGATTTCAGAAACGTGTTTTCACACTGGGGAGTATGATGTTCAGCCGCCCGAAACGTCAGAAGCAGGCGTTAATCGATCAGCGAATACTGGCAATTCACAAAGCCATCGCAGACAAAGTATTATGCGAGCCGCATTACATTGAAAGAGCCCGCTCTGTACTTACAGAGCGATATAAGAGTGGCATGATGCGATATGGAAGCTATTTGCTTTGGGAGAGTATTCTGGACCACGCGAGCGAGCCAGATACGTTTCAAGACTTATTGCTGGCCGAGGATCTTCGCACGGCCAGTTTGCGTCGCGCTACTATTTTTACCGGCGTGTTGACAGAAGAAGAACGAGAAGCGGTACTCAGTACGTGTTAGTCCGGTAACAATTCAGAAATAAATCCGCTACCGGACCCGCTTTTCGCTTTATCCCTTTTTAAGATGATCCGCAACCAGAAAAGCCATTTCCAGTACCTGATCCGCATTCAGTCGTGGATCGCACTGGGTTTTGTAAGCCTGCGCCAGATCGTCATCGCTAATTTGGTAAGCGCCGCCGGTACATTCGGTTACGTGCTGACCGGTCATTTCCAGATGAATCCCTCCTGCATGCGTGCCTTCTGATTCATGCGCCTGGAAGAACTGGCGAATTTCACTGAGAATCGCGTCAAAGTTGCGGGTTTTGTAGCCACTGGATGCTTTGAAGGTATTCCCGTGCATGGGATCTGAGCTCCATACCACATTGCGACCTTCCGCTTTCACTCGACGCAGCAGACGTGGCAGATTCTGTTCTAACTTGTCTGCGCCCATGCGGGTAATCAGAGTTAACCGGCCAGGATCATTTTCCGGATTTAACGCGTCAATCAGCTTAATTAACTCATCTTCGTCAATGCCCGGCCCCACTTTCACCCCAACCGGGTTATGGATACCACGGAAAAACTCAATGTGTGCATGGTCCAGCTGACGGGTACGTTCGCCAATCCACACCATGTGCGCAGAACAGTTATAAGGCTTGCCGGTGAGGGTATCGATTCGTGTTAACGCCTGCTCGTAATTAAGCAGCAACGCTTCGTGAGACGTAAACAACGCGGTCTCGTGAAGTGTTCCACTGTTTGAGGCATTAATACCGATGACATCCATAAACTCAAGCGTATCCTGAATGCGACGAGACATATCCTGATAACGCTCTTTCAGTGGATTGTTTTCAACAAATGCCATATTCCAGCGATTCACCTGGTGCAAATCTGCCAGACCACCCTGAGCAAACGCACGCAGTAAATTCAGCGTTGCCGCACTGCGGTGATATGCATCTAACATACGGTTTGGATCCGGACGGCGTGCTTCAGGCGTAAACTCAAAGCTGTTGATGATATCCCCGCGATAACTGGGTAGTGAAACCCCATCAACACTTTCATAATCTGAAGAACGAGGTTTAGCATACTGGCCTGCCATTCTCGCCACTTTCGTCACCGGACACCGACCCGCGAAGGTCAGTACAATTGCCATTTGCAGGATCACCTTAAACGTGTCACGAATTTTAGGTGCATTAAATTCATCAAATGACTCTGCGCAGTCACCGCCCTGCAATAAAAATCCCTTACCCAGACTCACATCGCCTAACTGACGACGAAGTTCGCGGGTTTCTTCAGCAAAGACAAGAGGAGGATATTTACTTAACGTTTGTTCAGCCTGTTTCAGCTGGCTTTTGTCTTCGTATTCTGGTTGCTGAAGGATCGGCTTTGATCTCCAGCTGTCAGGTTGCCAGTTATTCACGGGGGGATCTCCTTGATGTAGAAAAGTGTGACAGCAGTGGCGAGAGGCCAATTCTCACTTTACCACAACTAAGGCATGACAATAGGGTCGCAGACTTGAATTTGTAGAAAGTTTTCCAACTTTTTTACCGCAAAATGACAACCAAATGTTGCATTTAAGTTAAATTCATTCACAACCTCAGTCGGTGTTCCATTTGCGACTAAAGAACCATTTTTTAATAACCAGATTTGGTCTGCATTATTTGCACTCAATCCGATATCGTGGGAAGTCAGAATAACGGTATTGCCTTTCCCGGTAAGTGCTTTTGTCAGCGCCATCAACGCATATTGGTGCCTGATGTCCAGCCCTTGCAGGGGCTCATCAAGCAGAACCAGTGCGTCTCCGGCTTCAATGGCGGGCCACACCTGCAATAATGCCCGGCAAAGCTCTACCCTTTGCTTTTCCCCGCCTGACAAGGTGGTAATGCGGCGCGTCAGCAAATGCGACACTTCCATCGTAAATTCCAGCAATGTCGGCAACGGGGAGACCTGAGATGAGGCGTAAAAATGCAGATAGTCGTTTACGCTAAGTGCGAACGAGGCCGCAGATGACTGTGCGTGGAAGGCGCGAAAGCGCGCAAGCTCGGGCAACGTGAGGGCGTTTACCGGCGTATCATCAATACGACAATGCCCGTTATCCGCGTCAGTGAGTCCGGCAATCACTTCCAGCAAACTCGATTTTCCCGCGCCGTTTTCTCCCAAAAGGTGGATGCTTTGCCCTTTCAGGCACTGGCATGTCACATCAGTAAGCCGCTTATCCAGAGAAACCGCATGCAGTTCAACAGCCAGAGTCATCGCCATTGTCCCTTGTAGATCGCCCAAAGTAACAGCGGGCCTCCCAGGGTCGCGGTGATCATCGACACCGGAAACGTTACCGTTCCCATTAACTCTGTCGCCAGTGCGACGAGCAATAAAAACAGCGCGCCAGTCAATGCCGAAGCCGGCAGAATAATGCGGTTGTCAAAGCCCACCAGAAGCCTCAGCAAATGCGGCACCAGTAAGCCTAAAAACGCGATCGAACCGGCCACCGATACAGCAGCGCCTACGCCAATTGAAGCGGCAAGTAATACCCGTCTGATCAACTGCTGCGGGCTGACACCAGCCACCGCGGCCGCCTTCTCGCCAGCATAAAGCCAGTTCAGCTTTTTAGCCTGAGCAAGCTGATACGCACAACTCAGAAACATGATAGGCGCAGCTACCCACAAAAGCGTACCGTCAGCCTGATATAAACTTCCCATTAGCCAGAAGGTCAGGTTGCGCATGGACTGCGCGTCGGTAAACAGATAAAGCCAGGCAATCACCGCGCCGGATAAGGTCGACACCGCGATACCGGCTAGAATAACTGCCATGCTGGCTTGCTGCAGACGCCTTGCTAACCGGTAAATCAACACGGTACTGGCTATCGCGCCAATAAAACATCCCAGTGGCAATATGTAATGAAAATGGGTTTGGGCAATCGCCGGAGCGGATAAAATAAGCACTGCCGCTACCAGGCTGGCACCGCTGGTAATGCCGATGATTCCCGGGTCTGCCAGCGGATTTCGCAGCACCACCTGCAGCGTTCCGGCACTCACCGTCAGCACGGCGCCGGTCAGCACTGCCGTCACCATCAGTGGTACCTGAAGGGAAAAGAAAATATGACTTTTTACTGCCCCGTCGGCTTCCATTGACCAGGTAACTGCGGCAATGGCTGCAATCACAATAAGGCAGCTACATGTCAGTCCTGCAAGCAGAAAACGGGGCACCCTTACATCACCGCTTCAGCGTGTTGATGAGGCCATCAGACGCCGCTTCAATCAGATCCAGCACCAGTTCAAAGCCTTGTTTGCCGCCATAATACGGATCGGGCACCTCTTGATGGTCGCTGTCGGCGAAAGACAAAAACAAGTGAATTTTGTCGTGGTACTCTTCCGGCGATACTTTCCGAAGGTTACTCAGATTGCTCTCATCCATCGCCAGAATGTAATCGAATGTCTCAAAGTCCGACTCTTCCACACGACGACATTTAAGGCCTTTGAATGAATAACCTCTGGCGGTTCCTGCCGCCTGCGAACGTTTATCTGGCTGTTTACCAATGTGATAGCCATGTGTACCGGCTGAATCAATTTTCACATTCAGCCCGGCTTCTGCCGCTTTATGACGAAACACGGCTTCGGCCGTGGGTGAACGACAAATATTGCCCAGACAGACGAATAAAACAGAGGGCGCTTGGGACATAAAACTCAAACCTTTGAAGACAATCGATAACCACAAAAAAACCGGCATTACCTGAGTTGCTAAACTTCAGCGCAGCTTTCACGTATGATACTGCGACATTTATTACATGGAGCCATTATGACTGCACATGCTTTATTGTTAAGCAGCTCCCGGCAAGGTGACGAAGCCTACCTCGAACATGCCAGGGCGCATATTCTTGCACACTTGGGAGAACGGCGCGAGTTGCTATTTGTCCCTTATGCGGCAGTAACCCAAACCTACGACGCCTATGTCGAGGCAGTTCAGAAAGCGCTGCCTGAGTGTGCTGTAGTAGGCTTACACCGTGCCTCAGATCCGGTCAAGGCCGTCACCCAGGCGAAAGAGAACCATCAGGCCATTGTTACCGGGGGCGGAAATACTTTCCATTTGCTCTACACGCTTTACGAGCAGAAACTCATTGCACCGCTGCAAAATGCGATTGCTGATGGCACGCCCTATATCGGCTGGAGTGCGGGCTCTAACATTTGCGGCATGAGCATTCGTACCACCAATGACATGCCCATTATTGAACCACCATCGTTTAATGCACTGAATATTTTGCCTTTCCAGTTAAACCCTCATTACACCGATTACCAGCCACCCGGCCACAACGGCGAAACCCGCGATCAACGGCTTGCCGAGTTTACCGTGCTCAACCCCAAAACGCCGGTTGTCGCCATTCGGGAAGGCACAGCCTTGTTGTTAACGGACAACACACTGACATTACGGGGCGAGAAAGGCGGCTTTGTTTTTACCGGTGAGGAGAAACGCCCTGTTGCAGCCGGTGAATCACTCACACAACTGCTGGGTTAATGCCGCCAGCTCATGATTTGCCGGTATCTTCGCATAGGGGATTTCTCCCAGAAATGGTGCCGGCATTTCTGCTTTAAGCGTATCCAGATTTTCAGCATAGCGCGGCATATCCGGGTGTAACTGATTAGCTATCCAGCCCTTTATGGTTAGCCCGTCACGCTGCACGGCTTCGGCGGTAAGCAACGCATGATTCAGACACCCCAGTCGCATACCCACCACAATAATGACATCCAACTTTAACTGTTGAACGATATCTGACAGGTAGCGCTTGTCTCCCAGGGGCAAACGCCAGCCACCGGCCCCTTCCATAATCAGCAAATCCGGAGACATCGCTTTGAGGTGCATATATCCCGCTTTAATCGTTTCTGCGCTGATAGCGACACCAGCGTCCTGCGCTGCAATGTGAGGCGCTATTGGTGGTACAAAAGCAATAGGGTTCACTTCATCCTGACTTACCGGTAACGAACTGTTTGCCAGCAGTTGCGAGGCATCTTCATTCACCAGCCGACCGTTAATGACTTCACATCCGGCGGAAACCGGCTTATAACCCACGGTTTTTTTGCCCGCCTCAGAGGCGGCCTTCAGTAGAATCGCAGAGACATACGTTTTACCGACATCAGTATCGGTGCCAGTAACAAAATAAGATGGCATAGGTAACCTGCTAGTCTGGGTTAATCATTTCTCTACAATGAGCTGAGCAATATTGTAGGTTAGCGGAAGGGAATTATTTTCCCCGTGCAACGACTGGTATGTCATAGACAGCTTTTTCAGATCCTGACGTGACAGCCTCGCCCCTTCTGCCGTAGTGACCCCTGCCCCGGTATGTTTTATTGACCGCAGCAATGACAACAAATCAGGATGAGCGTCGACATAGGCAACTAACTTCGCCTCTGTGAGTGTAAACCCTGCCGTAGCTGCAGCGTCACACCATTGGGAATAACTGGCCTGAGGATTTGTGGTGACTGCCATACCCGCCACACGGCGGGCACGGTCCAGCTCCTCAAAAGAGCCATCGACCATAATAGCCAGCGATGCCCGACCGCCTTTTTTCAGCACGCGCTGCATCTCATGCATAACGGTTTGTGGTGACTGGCACCACTGCAGCGCCATAGAGGAAAACAGCTGGTCAAATGACTGCGATGCGAAAGGCAATGCCTCAGCCTGTCCCTGATGAAACGTGAGATCAGGGTAGCGCTGAGCGGCATAAGCGATCATCCCCGGCGCAATATCCAGCCCGTGCACAGTAGCACCGCTGCGCGCCAGCGCGTATGTGTGGCGTCCTGTACCACAGCCGATATCCAGTAAAGACTCGCGGGGCGATAACGTGATTTTACTGAGCAAATCTTCAGCCACGCGCTGCTGCACGCCAGCGTGGGAGTCATAAGATGACGCACACCGGCTGAACGAGGCTGCCACCCGTTGCCTTTCAGGCACCGGTACGGTGTTCAAAAAATCGGATTCTACTGCCTTCACTGTGACACCTCATTCAGACTCAGCATTAACGCGTCGCACATGACATCGATGTCTTTTTTCTGATGCAGCGCGCTCAGCGTGATACGCAGGCGATCGGTACCTTTAGGAACGGTTGGATGGCGCATAGCAGTAACCCAGATACCCCGCGAGCGCATAGCCTCACTGATCGCAACGGCGCGTTGCGGATCGCCTATCAGAACAGGTTGGATTGCACTTTGCGACGACATCACATCAATGCCATTTTGCGCAGCAATATCCCGGAAGTACGCGATGTTGTCGTGCAGCGCCGCTCTGGCCTCACCTTCTTCACAATACGTCAGCGATTGCAACGTCGCTACCGCCTGTGCCGGAGGCATCGCTGTAGAATAAATGTAGTGCCGGGCATGGTTAATCAGATAGTCAATGAGCAACTGACTGCCGGCGATAAACGCACCGCCGGTGCCGATTGCCTTACCGAAAGTAGCCATCAGAACAGGTAAACTGGCCTGAGATAACCCGTAAGCGTCTGCGGATCCCAGGCCGTGCTCACCAGTCACACCAAATGCGTGAGCGTCATCCAGCATCAGCCAGGCGTTATGCGCTGTTGCCAGCGACGTCAGTTCAGACACCGGTGCGCTGTCGCCGTCCATGCTGAAGACCCCTTCCGATACCAGCAATTTATCGGTAACCTCACTCTTACTGAGTAAGGTTTCTGCATGCGACACGTCGTTATGCTTAAACCGGGACAGCGTGGCGTTTGATGCCATCGCACCATCGATAAATGAGGCATGCATGAGTTTGTCAGCCACGATATGACCGCCATCGGCAAACAGTGCCTGACAGATGGCCTGATTGGCAGCAAACCCGGAGTTAAACAACAGCACGGCCTCACGCTGTAACTTGTCTGCCAGATACGCCTCAAGCGCCAGATGGGCCTGACTGTAACCAGTGACCAAAGGTGAAGCGCCGCTGCCACCGCCAAAATGCGCTAACCCTTCAACCCACGCCTGCAGTACGCCCTGATGCTGACGCATACCCAGATAATCGTTGCTGGCAAAATTAAGATAGTGCTCGCCGTTGATATTCACAACCGCGTCTTTCTCATACTGCTGGCAGTGCCGGGTACGCAAATACCCGTCTTCGTAGCGCTGCGCTAACGCTGTATCAAGCCAGTCAAAGGCCATCAGGCCTCCGCTTCAGTCTGTGACTTTCTGCTTGTCGCATCGTAAAACAGGTTATCCGTAGATTTCACCGCGATTTCTTCGCTCAGTGCCTGCTCGTGCGCTTCATCAGAGTATTCTCTGGTACGCTCGGTATTGATACCCAGCTTTTTAAATAACAACACGTCTTCATGGGTGTCCGGGTTAGACGTTGTCAGCAGCTTGCAGCCATAGAAAATCGAGTTTGCGCCGGCCATAAAACACAGTGCCTGCATTTGCTCGTTCATCGCTTCGCGTCCCGCCGATAAGCGCACATGAGACGCTGGCATCATGATCCGTGCTACTGCAATTGTGCGGATAAACTCAAACGGATCCAAATCTTCTACGCTATCCAGTGGCGTGCCTTTTACTTTTACCAGCATATTGATAGGAACACTTTGGGGTTGCTCTGGCAGATTCGCCAGCTGAATCAATAAGCTGGCCCGATCTCCGGCACTTTCGCCCATTCCCACAATGCCGCCGGAACACACATTCATGCCGGCCTCACGCACGTTTTCCAGCGTATTCAGCCGGTCTTCATAAGTGCGGGTAGTGATGATGTCGCCATAGTATTCCGGCGACGTATCCAGGTTGTGGTTGTAGTAATCCAGTCCGGCCTGTTTCAGTGCGATAGCCTGATCGCGGGTCAGCATACCTAGTGTCATGCAGGTTTCCAGCCCCAGTTTCTTCACTTCCTGAACCATTTTCAGCACGTAAGGCATGTCGCGTTCTTTTGGGTTACGCCACGCGGCGCCCATACAAAAACGGGTTGAGCCAGTTCGTTTGGCGTCTTTGGCCCGCTCGATTACCTTTTCAATTTCAAGCAGACGCTCTTTTTCAAGACCCGTGTCGTAGCGCGCACTCTGCGGGCAATACTTACAGTCTTCCGGACACGCGCCGGTTTTAATTGATAACAACGTGCTTACCTGAACTTCGTTCGGATCAAAGTTTTCGCGATGAATCGTCTGCGCTTTGAATAATAAATCGTTAAATGGCAGCGCGTATAATGCCTCGACTTCCTGTTTGGTCCAGTCGTGGCGAATAGAAGATGATAATGCTGAGTGCATGGGCGCGGCGGTCATAGCCTGTCCTTTACTAATTCTGAATGCTGGCTTAGTCTATGCGCGTCAACCGACTTGTCAACTCTGACCAATTGAAAACCTTTACCAGTGGTTATATTTTGAACAACATAGAATTTGATAAACAGCATATCTGGCATCCTTATACTTCGGCGCTGAATCCATTGCCGTGCTACGAAGTTGTGGGGGCCGAAGGCGCAGAGCTCACACTTGCAAGCGGCGAAACCGTTATTGACGGTATGTCGAGTTGGTGGGCGGCCATTCACGGCTATAATCACCCACAACTTAATGCCGCTGCGCATAAGCAGATCGACGCCTTCTCGCATGTGATGTTTGGTGGTATTACCCACCAGCCTGCCATCGACTTATGCAGGCAATTACTGGATATGGTACCTGCCGGGCTTGAACGGGTGTTTCTGGCGGACTCAGGATCTGTCTCTGTAGAAGTGGCCATTAAAATGGCAATTCAGTACTGGGCCTGTCAGGGACGAGCGGAAAAACACCGTATCGTTTCTCCCCGCAACGGATATCACGGCGATACCTTTGCGGCGATGTCGGTATGCGATCCGGTAAACGGCATGCACAGTCTCTTCTCCAGCGTTTTATCCAAACAAATTTTCGCGCCTGCACCACAAACCCGGTTTGAACAAACATTCAGCGAAGACGATATTCTGCCACTCGAAGAGTTATTCGAAAAACATCATCACGAGATGGCGGCACTCATTCTTGAGCCCATTGTTCAGGGTGCAGGCGGCATGCGCATTTATCACCCCGAATACCTTCGCCGGTGCCGACAGCTTTGTGACAACTACGATGTGCTTTTGATTTGCGATGAAATTGCTACTGGCTTTGGTCGTACAGGTAAGCTGTTCGCCTGTGAACATGCAGATATCAGTCCCGATATTCTGTGCTTAGGAAAAGCACTCACCGGGGGATACATGACGCTTGCGGCAACCCTGTGCACCGAAGATGTGGCTCAGGGTGTATGTCAGGGTGAACCCGGTGTGTTCATGCATGGCCCGACCTATATGGGCAACCCTCTCGCCTGCGCAGTCGCAGGCGCCAGTTTGTCTATTATCAATGAAGGGCACTGGCAAACGCAGGTGGCAAAGATTGAAGCGCAGTTAAAAGCCACCTTGCCAGCCCTGATGTCGTTACCGGCCGTTGCCGACGTACGGGTGTTGGGAGCGATTGGTGTAGTCGAGGCAAAACAACCTGTGGATGTGGCCAGAATTCAGAAACATTTTGTCGCCAACGGCGTATGGATCCGACCATTTGGAAAACTGGTATATATCATGCCTCCCTATATCATTAGTGAAGCACAGCTGACTACACTCACTGATGCCATTCACTCGGCGCTGTCATAAACGTCAGCTATAAAAATGATGTGGGGAAAAACCTAACGGAGAAGTTATGGGACTGATGGTAAGGGTTCTGGATAAAATAGTTTTTACAGCGCTGTTTTTAACCGCGCTGCAGGTGCCTATTCTGGCCGACCATTATCGTCAGTATTTAAGTGGCTTTTTTGATGCTACTGAGCAACAGGTAGAGCAATATCAGGCGTTGGCGGATCAGTTTGGTTATGAGTCTGTTGATGCCCTTATCGACACTTTGCGTCAGAATCCGGACCCGGTGGTAAAGCAGGATGCCGCCAATAAAGCACAGACAGTATCTACGTTGGATGACTTACAAACTGGCATTCAGACGCTCTCAAACGGCCACTATTACGAAAAAGCCTGGTACATGTTTCATCCTGAACAAAATGCTACGCTAGCCAGGGTTATCGATAACTTTTCCCCTTCCGTCCCGCTTGATCCAATGGCAGTGTTATTTAGTTTAATCACAGCAATTGTGTTGAATATGCTCCTGTGGGCTCCCTTCTGGTGCGTAGGAAAAGTTCGTCACTGGCATCATCACCGCCATCATCACCCGGCCTGATATACAGACTGAGCGGCTTTCTTTTTCGCTAAATTTGCGGGATGGAATTCAGGTTGTCTTCTGCCGAAGTTCGAATAAGCGACGGCGTTGTCCGTCTTTACCATTAATCGTCAACATAGCAACTGATGCGCGGTTTCCGTCACCTGATATGTGTGAACAGGAAGTCCCCCAAATTTTTAAAGACTGTTCGAACATCGGTTTGTGAATGATTTACAGACAGTGCATTTATTGCACTGTACTTGCGCGCTCATTACGTGCTTATGATCTGACAACGTGACGCTTAACACGCTGCGATGACCTGGCTTACCCATTATCATCGTTATTCCGCTTTCATTAACGCTGCTCAATCGCTGTCGGTAACCGCTTCCTATCCCCCTTTCTGCTGCCCTTTAGCTGAAAACGCGCTGCTGTTTCCCCTGGCGGTTTTAGCAGCAACATTGCCCGATACACCCCAAAAATTATACGTGTCCCGGCAATTAGGTATCGTTTTTGCTACCTAATAGGTAAGACAGGCACGTATTAGCAGGAGATTTTGCACTAATCTGTTCAATAATCCTCCAATAAGGCGGAGCCGAGCCAGGTTTAGCGGTAAAAAAGGTAGTTACCATGTTGAATGAAAATACAAAATTAATCGGCCAGGTGTTGCAAATAAGAGACAAACTTGTTGCGAAACGCCATTCAATCCCCAGTGATTTGCAAAGTGAATGGCAAAAACTGATTGATAACACGGCCTGCTTTGACGCATCTCAGACATTAAGTCATTGTGTTAAAGGCAGACCGGCGAAAAAGCCAACCACATTTGAGGGCAGCGCCACCGAGTTAACGCGTTTGGTAAGTCGCCTGAACGATTTCAACCTGCGGATTAGCGGTAATATCCGACATTAAGCCAGGATGCGCGTTGTCATACTGGCTTACCCGTCAGTGAGTCAGGATTCCTGACGTAGCAACACCACGGTGCGAACCTTTCGGGTACCGTAACTTGCCAGTCGGTTAAAGTCATCCCGGGCTACCGGTATGTGCTGGAATTCCATGGGCGGTTCGTCTTCAGCGTCCGGATCATGAAGGTAGAAACAGTGTTCGTCTGCATCTGTTAATGCCACCCAGTGCGGTGCTTTACGCTTATCAAACGAATAGGTGCTGATAAGACAAATTACCTGCGCCCCGCTTTGTACCTCTGCAGCCAGTGATGCCAGTGACCAGTCGCTGTATTCGATATCCAGTGAGCGCGCCTTCGCCTCGCTTAAAAACTCGGCTTCCACCGCCTGAATAATTTCTTTTTTATGCTGGCTTCTGACGCCATCAACAAACAGTGGAAACTCTCTATTGCACCAGACTTTGACATCGAAGCCGGCATCCATAGCCGCCAGGGCAAGGCCGACAGGATGACAACCGCCGTGTCCCGATGTCATAAATATCGTGGTCGCGCGGCGCCAGATAGCCAGTTCATTAGTCTGGCTCATTTCATAATCTGGTTCCAAGTGATGCATCGCCATCATGAGTGATGCCGGACCACAGGTAAATTCTGTCGTTTGCTGGTACCAGGGAAATACATCCCCCTTGTGGGAAATGTCAGGACTACTGAGTACCTTTTGCATTCTCAGCGCATCCGAACTGTCTTCGTAGTAATGACTGTATACGCCAAACTGCTCGAAGCCTAGTCGCTCATAGAGCCGGATTGCGCCCAGATTCTGCTCAGAGACTTCCAGGCGCATAAAACGCTTTCCCCGTGCTAAGGCACATTCCTCCAGGCGCCCTATTACCGACTCCGCAATGCCCAGCCCGCGGGCCTCTGGCAGCACCGCTAAAGAATACAGGCGGGTTAGCTGCGTGCCTCTGCGCATTAGTAATAACCCGTAACCCACCAACTCTGTTCCTTTTTCTGCGACCACGAACACCGCATGGGGCGCATCAATATAAAATCGCATACGTCGACGGCTTAATCTGTCCGTAGCAAAGCACTGTTGCTCAATTTTCAAAAGCAACGGCAAATCGTTGTAGATTGCTTCTCGTAACGACACCGGTTCACAACTCACACGGGCTAGCGCGCTCATCGGCCTCGTTGCTCCAGCTTATCGGCGAACGACTGCATAACCTGTTCGTACAGCGTTTTCCCCAGATACTTGTCTTCAACGCCGGCATCAATACTGGGGTTGTCATTCACTTCAATCACAAACACCCCTTTCTCCGTTTGCTTCAGATCCACGCCGTAAAGCCCGTCACCCACCACTTTTGCTGCTTTTACTGCAGCCTGTAATACCGGCTTGGGTACTTCGAACGTCGGCATCGTGGTAAAACCTCCTGAGCTGAATCGGTCGCCTTTATGGTTGTAGATTTGCCAGTGATTACGCGCCATGAAGTACTGACAGGCATAAATAGGCTTGCCACCCAGCATACCAATACGCCAGTCGTACTCAGTATAGATATATTCCTGCACCAGCACCAATGCCGACGCTGCCAGCATATCGCCTAACTTCTGCTCCAGCGCCTTACGGTTCTCGGCCTTGGTCACGCCACGGGAAAATGCACTTTCCGGCAATTTCAGCACCATCGGATAACCGAACGTTTTTTCCAGCTCATCACAGGTTTTGGCATCCAGCGAGGACACAAAACGGGCTTTAGGCGCAGGCACCTGCTGGTAGGTAAATGCATCCTGTAGATACACTTTATTGCAGCAACGCAGAATAGACTGCGTGTCATCCATTACCACAACACCTTCACGCTCAGCGGCTCTCGACAGGCGGTACGTGCGATGATCGATTGCCGTCGTTTCCCGGATAAACAGCGCATCATAGTGCCCCACTTCCTGCTCGGACAGTTCTGATACCACATCAACCTGAAATCCGCATTTTTCCGCCGCTTTTACAAAGTATTTTATGGCTTTCGCATTGCTGGGCGGAGTCGATTCATCAGGGTCTACCAGAATGGCCATATCCCAGCGCATTTGCTTACCCTGACGGGACTGTCGCCACTGACGTTGCGTGTAAGACTCCAGGCTCGCAATACAACGCGCCTGCCCCTCTTCTTCCAGATCCGCAAATCCTGCCGCTTCACAGGTCAAAAAACCGTTCACCTGCCGTACTCGCGAACTGTCATCAGCAGCCGCAACATCGGGCAAATGAAGCGTTACACTGAGTACCGGGAATGGAAACGCGTCAAAGGCCTTACGCGCTAACACGGACAGTCGCTGATCTTCTGTTTCTCCGAAAAGTACAAAGAAAGACTGTGGCAGCGTTTCACCCGCTTCGATTTTCAGGTTCGCAGGCAAAGACAGACGGCGTGATTCACCACTTTCTGCCAATCGCAGATCGTTAATGGTTTTTACCGTAGGTAATACCAGGTGATTACGTGCCTGTGCCAGCAATGAGCAATAGTAGCCCTGGCTCAGATAACGGGACGTATCACATAAATTGATGACGCGGGTTTTCGGCTCATTGAGCTTAGGAAAATCCGCCAGGTAGGCATCAAAGGTGATGACGTGTAGTGGCGAGGAAGCAAAGGGAGCAACATCGTCTACAACAATTAAAGTGTTGTGCATGGTTAACGCTTCTAAAAAAACATAGCTAAGGTAAACTCTAACGGTGCCACAGTTTGCGGTTATATACTCGTTATTGAGCGCGAGTGTACGGCATGCGCATAATTTGCATAGTGTTTTACGCACGTAATTTTTTCATCGTTACGATGCAATAAATTGATGTTTACGGTTCGGCACTTCGCACCGCCAAGTGCGACAAAAAGTGTTTAAAGGAGAATGTATGTTATTAGCGAGTCTCGCCATTATCGTGGGATTACCGGTGTTGTTGTGGAGTGCCGGTAAATTTGTTGGCGGTTCCGCAGCGGTGGCGAATCACTTCGGTGTATCACCCCTTTTAATCGGTATGCTGATTATCGGTTTCGGCACATCAGCGCCTGAAATCATCGTGTCTGTTTTTGCCGCGGTACAGGGAAACTCTGGTATTGCATTGGGTAATGCGTTTGGCTCTAACATTGCCAATATCCTGCTGATCCTCGGACTTACTGCACTCATTAGTCCGATTGCAGTCAAATCGGAAATTATCCGCAAGGAAATTCCGGTAATGCTGGGGCTTACATTCTTTGCCGCGTGGCTGTTGATTGATAAGAATTTATCAAAAGACGATGCGTTCTCGCTCATCGGGCTGTTTATTTTGCTGATCTCCTGGAGTATCTGGACGGCGATAAAAGGCGACAAAGACGCGCTGGCAGATGAATATTCAGAGGAAATTAATTCTTCTCAGGGGACCGTCAAAACCCATGTCATGTGGCTTCTCGCCGGCTTGTTACTATTAATTGCGAGCTCGCGTATTCTGGTGTGGGGCGCAGTGGAAGTCGCTACCTTCTTCGGGGTAAGCGACACCATTATTGGCCTGACCATTATCGCAATTGGTACTTCACTGCCAGAGCTGGCATCCTCGCTGGTCGCAGTCAAAAAAGGCGAGCACGATCTGGCCCTGGGTAATGTGATTGGTTCAAACATGTTTAATACGCTGGCCGTGGTAGGGATTGCGGGCATGATCCAGCCAATGACCATTGATGCATCCTTCCTGTATCGGGATATTGTGGTAATGCTGGCAGCGACTGTAGCCTTGTTCATTTTCTGCATTGGCATTAAGCGACAGGGTCGACTAAACCGGCTGGAGGGGGGATCCTTTCTTCTCGCTTATATCATTTACACCTATGTACTGATTAACTCAGCATTTATCAGCTAAGTTATCTTTATAGTGAGGGTTAACAGGCTTACCAGCGAAATGCCTGCCAGAATAAACAGGTTGACCCCATAATTATCGTCCCGGCGCCGGTTGCGCCGGGCACGCATAATCATCGTCAGTAAACTTACGCCCAGACATATCTGCAGCATTGCTGTCATTGCATCCACGTACCGCTGCGACCACTGAGTATCACCTTCCACCCCCCAATATTGCTGCACACCAGAAACAAAATCCGGTCTTGCGAAATGAAATAATATCAGTGCGATAATTAGTATCAGCCACGCCAGCGCGTTCGCCACCAGCACAGCGCGATAAAATCCATCCTTCGTTCTGGGTATCTGACGGCGTTCAGGCGACTCTCCTACGGTATTTTTCTTGCCCATTTGTCATCCTTATGTCTGGTAACAAAAGACAGGTTGAGTATACTACCTGCCTTACTGGAAAGCGGGATGCCTGCCTGTCACAGGTTGCTCCCTTTGCTGGTATGGCTGGTACAGCAGATAAGCAGCACGGCACAAGCCAGCTTCGCAGATGACCTGTATACGACCAACATCAGGTATTGCGTTCATATTTTGCTCGCAATGGCCCGTCAGCAACGTCCAGTGCAAACACGATTTACCCATATCCGGCATAGCGATAAGCCGGGTGTGCAGATGCACGACATCACGTTGTATGCGAAGATGTCGCAAAGCAACAACGATTTTACGGAGAACACAACATGACGCATGCGCCCGTTGTCGACGTACTGAAAGGTCAGTACGCGGAAGGCGAAACGGTAACGGTGAAAGGCTGGGTACGTACCCGCCGGGATTCAAAAGCCGGGCTGTCTTTTATTGCCCTGCACGATGGCAGCTGTTTTGACCCAATTCAGGTTGTCGCCTTGAATACCCTTGAGAATTATACCGATGTGCAGCGTCTGACTGCAGGTTGTTCACTGGCTGTGACGGGCACCGTCAAAGCGTCACAGGGACAGGGACAAGCACTGGAACTGGAAGCACAATCTATCGAGATTGTCGGTTTGGTTGAGAATCCGGACACCTACCCTATGGCGGCAAAACGCCACAGCATCGAATATCTGCGTGAGTATGCTCATCTGCGCCCGCGAACTAACGTGATTGGTGCAGTTACCCGCGTTCGCAACTGTTTATCTCAGGCCATTCACCGCTTCTTTCATGAGAATGGCTACGTATGGATAAGCACGCCCATTCTGACAGCATCAGATACCGAAGGTGCTGGTGAGATGTTCCGCGTCTCGACGTTGGATATGATGAATTTACCCATGGATGACAAAGGTCAGGTCGACTTTTCTGAAGACTTCTTTGGTAAAGAAACCTACCTTACGGTTTCCGGTCAGCTAAATGGCGAAACCTACGCCTGCGCAATGTCCAAGATCTATACCTTTGGTCCGACATTCCGTGCGGAAAACTCGAACACCAGTCGCCACCTGGCTGAGTTCTGGATGATCGAACCGGAAGTCGCTTTTGCTGATTTAAGCGATATCGCGCAGCTTTCTGAAGATATGCTCAAATATGTCTGTAAAGCCGTTCTGGAAGAGCGGGCTGATGACATGGCATTCTTTGAGCAACGAATCAATAAAGATGTGGTTAAACGTCTGCAGGCGCTGATTGACTCAGATTTCGTACGCATGGATTACACCGATGCCATCGACATTCTGCAAAACAGTGGCAAGCAGTTTGAATTCCCGGTTGAGTGGGGCGTGGACCTGTCTTCTGAGCATGAGCGCTATCTGGCTGAAGAGCACGTGGGTGCGCCTATCATCATGCAAAACTATCCGAAGGATATTAAAGCGTTTTACATGCGCCTTAATGATGATGGTAAAACCGTGGCGGCCATGGACGTACTGGCACCAGGTATTGGCGAGATCATCGGTGGTTCACAGCGTGAAGAGCGTCTTGATGTGTTTGATGAGCGTCTGGAAGCCATGGGGCTATCAAAAGAAGATTACGGCTGGTATCGCGACCTGCGCCGCTATGGCACCGTGCCGCATGCTGGTTTTGGACTGGGTTTCGAGCGTTTAGTGGCGTATGTCACCGGAATGCAGAACGTGCGAGACGTGATCCCGTTCCCAAGAACACCGGGTAACGCCAGCTTCTGATGACGTTACCCGCCGGCGCTTGCCGTCAGGAAAGTTTCGAAGCGTGTACAACGTCGTTGTACACGCTTTTTTTGTTATTAGCGGTTGTGAAATTAATGAGTGTGAGATAAATCCTCCGCTCCTTAACTCCAGCACAAATACCTCAAACAATATCATTGCTATCCGGCACGCACCGCAACTACAGACTGATGGGTTATCCAGCCAAATGATCAATACGCCGCTATCGGTTGTATTCATTGTTTTTCATTTTCAGTTTCGCTTTTCTGTCATCAGTGGGGTTTGGCGCACGCCAGAGAATGCGGTATTCTCGAACTGACTTTGGATAAGGTGTGATGTCTGGTTGAGATGACTTCAGGATTGGTTCCCAAGCAGATAACCTGCGAACAATGCGACTACACGGTTTCGCTGCCCGAGTTGGCCCATCGTCAACGAGCAGTTTGTCCACGCTGTGGTCACACCTTACTGACATATCGGCGAAATGAGGCACAAAGCCTTGCGGCCTTTGCATTTAGTGCTCTGGTATTTCTTATCCTGTCTCTGCCTTTCAATTTTCTGTCGTTCCGGGCGAGCGGCCAGAAGCACAGCATCGACTTACCAGGCGGTCTGGCCGTGCTAATCGAAAATGATTATGTCTCGCTTGCACTCATCACAGGACTGGCAACATTGTTGTTACCCGGCATGGTATTGCTTGGCTTTGTGGTGTTGAGTCTGGCCCGAATTAACAATCAGCGCCCCAATTATCTGAAGCGGGTTTACCGGGCCGTCTGCTGGTTAATGCCATGGAGCATGGCCGAAATCTTTTTGGTCGGAACGCTGGTGAGCCTGATAAAAATCACTGAGCTTGCCGATGTCAGTATTGGCTTATCCTTTTATGCCTTTATCGGTTTCACCCTGTGCATGACCTTATCGATGGTGTATTTTGACAAAAATCAGTACGCATTATGGCTGAATGACGGCGCACTACCGGCACCGAAACCACTCACAGAACTGGAAGCCTCCCACAGCGTTCAGCGCACATGGGCGCTGCTTATTACCGCTTCATTGCTATATATTCCTGCCAATATACTGCCTATCATGCAAACTGAATTGTTTGGCAAGACCGAGCCCAGTACGATAGTAGGTGGCGTAATATCACTTTGGGAATCAGGCTCTTATCCTGTAGCATTAATTATTCTTATTGCCAGTGTGGTGGTTCCCGTAGTGAAAATCGCGATCCTCGGATGGCTGAATTACAGTGTTCAGACCGGGCAGATAAAGCGCAAATCAAGGCGTATCCGTTACTACCGGTTTACCGAGGGTATTGGCCGCTGGTCGATGATCGATGTATTTGTGGTGGCGGTGCTGGTCGCACTGATACAACTGGGTAATACCCTTTCCATTTTCCCGGGACCGGCAGCACTGGCATTTTGTGCGGTTGTGTTTATCACCATGGTAGCCGCGATGACTTTTGACTCACGCCTGATTTGGCAAGGCAGCCAGCATCAGCAGGACGTTTCGAATGAACAATGAAGCCCAAGTAAAACCGACCTCCCGCATCTCCAAAGTGTGGCTCATCCCCATTGTTGCCATTATTGTGGGGGCCTGGATGGTGTTTTATCAATGGCAGAATCAGGGCCCACTTATCACCATAGAAATGCCGTCAGCAACAGGCATTGAGGTGAACAAAACACCGGTTAAAGCCCGCGACCTGGATGTTGGAATTGTAAAGAAAATCGAGCTTAAGCCGGATCTTGACGGTGTGCTTGTGACCGCGCGGATTGATGCCAGCGCCGAACACCTGTTAACAGAAAATACCGAATTCTGGATGGTCAGCCCGCGTATTAGTTTCTCTGAAGTATCCGGGCTAAACACGTTACTGTCCGGCAGCTACATCGCGATGAGCGCTGATGATACCGGTAAAGAACAGTACAATTTTATTGCACTTGATCGCCCGCCGGTGACGCCTCCCGGCACCCCCGGCGTGCATCTGACGCTCAACAGCGATGATGAATTCGCCTATAAGCCGGGCGACCCTATCATTTATAAGGGCTTTAAAGTGGGCGAGTTTGAAGATGCTTATTTCAACATTGAAGAGCGCGTGGTGTACTACGATGCCTTTATCGAAGCCCCCTATCATAAGCTGATCACACAAAACACGCGCTTCTGGAATGTCAGCGGGGTACGGTTTCAACTGGCGTCCAGTGGCCTTAAAGTCGAAACCGGCAGCCTGGAAACCCTGCTTGCAAACGGTATTACGTTTGGGATCCCGGAAGGGGTTCAACCCGGCGAATTGGTGGTGGAAAATGCCTTTTTTACCATTTACCCGGATCGGGAAGCAGCCTCAAATGCACGTTATAAACTGGCTGCTGAATACCTGTTGCTGATTGATGAAAGCGTACGGGGGCTCACCGTAGGCGCACCGGTCGAGTACCGTGGCATCGAAATTGGCGAAGTCCTGGCGATCAATGTTGTTTCAGCAGTGGAAGGCAATATTCTGGAAGAGAACTACCCTATCCCCGTACTTATCAACATTTATCCGGGCAAAGTCCGTCGTCAGGATACTCAGGAAGGGCTCGCATTTGTGAAAGAAACCATGCGCCGGTGGCTACAGCAGGACTTACGCGCGACATTGCGTATGGGTAACCTGTTAACCGGCGGCCTGTATATCGACTTACAACATGTGAAGAATGCAGAAACGGCATCATTACGAACCATCAATGGTTATGATGTCATTCCTACCGTCTCGAACGAGTTTACCCAAATCACGCAAAAAGCCGATGCCATTCTGGACAAAATCAATGCCTTGCCTCTTGAAGGTATGGTGCATGATGTGCGCACTGCGCTGCTCGATATGAAAGAGGCTGCTGCCTCGGTTGAAGCCACCAGCGATGATTTTGATGAACTGGTTACCAGTATTGATGCAGAGGCAATTAACGACAACCTGAATAATGTGCTTGTCAGCATGGAAGCCTTGCTGAAAAATTATTCAGAAGGCGGGCTGAGTCAAAGCGAAATTAAAGAAACGGTAGACACCATGCAGGAAACATTGCGCAATATTCAGCCGTTGTTGTTACAGTTAAACAAATCACCTAACAGTCTGATATTCTCAGACAATCAGAACAGTGACATTCAGCCAAAGGCCGTTAAAAACCGGGAGTAGAGAAAATATGAAAGTAGTAGCAATACTCTGCGCGGCCATGATGATGTTATCTGGCTGCGCCAGTCAGTCCACTCACTTGCAGTATTATTTACTGCACTCGCCTGCCGCGTCATATCCACAGCATGACGCTGCTGTAAAGGTCACACTTGATCAATTGTTGCTACCGGAATATCTGAAACAACGCAGCCTGGCGATTCAGACCGGGCCAGCCACGCTACATTTCTCACCGAAACACGTATGGGCAGAGCCGATTTCCAATAGTTTCGTTCAGGCACTGTCGACCGCGCTCTCAGCGCAGGGAATCAACGTGATCCCGGCCAGCAGGCGGTCGCTTAACGACAGTGTGGCAACGGTGAGTATCCAGATAGAAGATATGATTTCCACCTGGCAGGGTGAAGTAGTGTTAAAAGGCCGGTTTTGGGTAGACGGGGCGTCGTCAGACGGCTTGAGTCAGCATTTCGATTATCGTATCAATTTACAACAGGATGGATTCCCCCATGCCGTTGAAACAATGCGTGAAGCGATAACCAGATTAAGCACGGATATTGCCGGGCAAGTGACGTCTTGATTCAGGAGCGCTATGATTTTTGAGATCCTGCGCAGACTGGTTAAACAGGGCTGCAGTGACCAGTTTAATGAGGAAACCAACCGCAAAATTGTGGTTATCAACCTGTTTGCGTTTGTCGGGGTTTCTATCACGCTGGTTTTGGGTTTGCGTGCGCTTACTGCAAACGACTACCCGCTCTCACTGACATTACTCTTCGCCACCACACTTTTTGGTGTTTCACAGCAATTACATTTGCGTATCGACGGTGCAGTAGGCCGCATTCTATCAATGAACTTGCTGTTGACCTGCCTGATGGGCCTGATGGCAATTTTGATTGTAACCGGTGGAGAAAGCGGTACTGGCCCGTTGTGGATATATATCGTTCCGCCTGTGGCGATGTTTTTTGGGGGATTCCGCCGCGGACTCATGTCAATCTTCGGGTTTACGCTGTTAATCAGTGTATTGTTGTTTTTCCCTGATGGCCGCCTGCTGATGACAAATTACACCTTTGAGTTCAAAACCCGTCTTATCTACTCGTTTATGACAGTAACCTTCCTGTCAGCGTTTTATGAATACAGCCGTCAACGCACTTTCGAAACTTTGCAAAGGCTGAGTGAGCAGTTTGAACAACAGGCGTTACATGACCCATTAACGCGTTTGCCGAATCGCCGGGGAATTCAGCAACACCTGAGTTTTGAGCTCGCCCGGATAGATCGCAATGGTCGCCCCTTTTCTGTGGTATTGGCAGATATCGACCATTTCAAGTCAATTAATGATACCTACGGTCATGACAATGGCGATAATGTATTAACCCGGATCTCAAAACTGTTTGTACAGAGATTGCGAAGGCAGGACCAGGTGGCACGCTGGGGTGGCGAGGAGTTTTTATTTGTCCTGCCTGAGACACCGGAAAATAATGCCGTGATGCTGGCAGACAAAATTCGTCAAACGTTAGCGCAGAATCCGATTTTGCTCGATGGCAAACGCATCGACATCTCCGCCAGTTTTGGCGTATGCGAAGTCAACGCAGATGTGGAACTGGACCGCGCCTTATCCCTCGCCGACAAAGCCCTTTACAAAGCAAAATCCATGGGCCGCAACTGTGTAGTGGCAGCCACCCAGCTAAGCGATTAGTTCCGGGAAGACGCAGCTATGTCCGAGGTCGCTCAGATATACTGAAAAGTAACTATCCGCGTCAGAATTCCGCAGGCCTGACACGATAAGTTGAAAGAGACAAACAACGAGCAAATACCGGGCTGTAAGCCCCGGGAGCAACTACGAACAGTGTGGCAGATTCCCTAGTGCTTCCCATTGCACTTTGAGCGCCGCCCTTCCCTACGATGGCCACGCACCAGCTCACATTACAAATAAAAAATAAAACCGAAAAATTTACACACCACTTACTCATAGTTCGTTACAATTGGCCGCTGTTTGTTAACACGATACGCGTTACTATTAATCAGACTTTTTTTATAAGAGAAGTATTCACCATGAAATGGACCAAAATTGTATTGCCGATTGCGATTTTCGCAGTGGGTTATATGGCGATGAAAGGCATTGAAGCCACTGCCTCTGACGATGTTATCACCGACCAGGTCGATACACGTCCGACAGTCACTGTAGAAAAAGTGGAGCCGATTAATTTTACCGTGCAACTGACCTCCTACGGCGAGATAACGCCGCTGGAATCAACCAACCTGGCAGCGCAGGTTGCAGGTGAAGTCGAGTCCTGGAACCCGAATTTTATTGCCGGTGGCGTGGTAAAACGTGGCGACTTGCTGTTTACCATCGAAAAAGACAGCTACGAAGCCGCACTGTTGCAGGCAGAAGCAAACTTATCCAGTGCACAGGCGCAGCTAATCCAGGAAAAAGCGCAAGCCGAAGTGGCGGCCAGAGAAGCCAAAACCCTCCCGGATAGCCGTGTAACCGATCTTTACCTGCGTAAGCCGCAGGTAATGAGTGCGCAGGCGGCTGTAAAATCAGCGGAGGCACAGCTTCGTATCGCCAAGCGTGATTTGCAGAATACCGAAGTCAGAGCGCCCTATGACGCACTTATCGTGTCCCGGGATGTCGGCAAAGGCGATTTTGTCACTACAGGGAAAGTCGCTGCGGTACTGAACAATATCGAAACCGCAGAAATCACCTTCCCAATTGCGGGTTTTGACCGCTCGTTCTTACCGGGTGATTTAGCCGGTAAACGCGCTGTTATCAGCATTGACGGTTATAACAACTCTGAACGCCAGGGTACGATTCATCGCGACACCGGTATTGTCGATCAGGATACGCGAATGATGCATTTTGTAGCCCGGATAGACGACCCTTACGCCTTACGATCTGATAAACCGGTGATGAAATTCGGCAGCTACGCCACCGTAACCTTTGATGGCAGAACGCTGGATGACGTTTACAAAGTCCCTCAGGAACTCATCACTAATAACCGTCTGTGGACATTGAATAACGAAGAGAAGCTGGTGTCGCAACAAATATCCGTTGTGCGCGAAGATGGCGGTTACTTCCTGATTCAGGGTCAGTTCGACAGCGAGCGTGTAGTGATGACGCTGCCTGAGTATCCGCAAAACGGTATGGCGGTTAAAGTGATCGAAGATAAACGTGATCTGACTGCCCAACGTCCCAACACTGACAGCTAACAGGAGTTCCCATGAAGGAATCTTATGACACGCACAAAGGCATAATTGCCTGGTTTGCGCGGAATTCTGTTGCTGCTAACCTGCTGATGATTTTTGTCATCATTATGGGTATTGCTGGTTACAACACGATTCAGCGCCAGATGTTCCCAAACATCGAGTTCAACTACATCAATATTTCAGCCCAATATCCTGGCGCATCCCCCCAGGAGATTGAAGAAAGTATCCTGATAAAAATCGAAGAGTCCCTTAAAGACGTTTCTGAAATTAAGCAGAGTGTTTCCCGGGCATTTCGCAACTATGGTCGCATCAGCCTGGAAATCGAACAGGGTGAAGAGCTGACCGATGTCCTCGACAAAGTAAAACTGCGGGTTGACGGCATTGCCACCTTCCCTGCCGGTATGGAGCCGGTAAACATCTCACAGGCGGAATTCCAGCAACAGATTATCGAAATGCCGATTGTGGGCGATCTGCCTCTGAGTGAGCTAAAAGTACTGGCAAAAGAAGTGGAAGATGAACTGCTTCATCTGGGCAATATTTCGCTGGTGCAGCTGGCCGTGCCAGATGATGAAATTGCGATTGAAATAAAGCCGGAAATGTTGCGACGTTATGGTCTTAGCATCAACGATGTTGCCAGCGCTATCCGTTCCTACTCTGCAAATATGTCTGCAGGTCAGTTACGTACTGAATCCGGCATTATCTCAGTGCGTGTTGAGAACCAGTATTACGATGGTCGCGAGTTTGCCAGTATACCCGTGAAGATAGGCGAAAATGGCTCGCGTGTGTTGCTGTCTGATGTTGCTGATATCCGCGACGGCTTTGTTGAAGGCGAACGATACTTCAAGTACAGCGGCAAAAATGCCATGTTTATCGCGGTAAAAGGCACCAAGCATCAGAATATCATGCCGGTTGCCGAGACGGTAAAAGCCTATATCGAACAGAAGAACAAGGAACTTCCTGAAGGGGTCAGCCTTGAGATCCTGGTCGATATGACCTACTACCTCGATGCGAGACTGAACATGATGTTATCCAACCTGTTTCAGGGCTCCATTCTGGTGGCGTTGATGCTAACGCTGTTCCTGCGCTTCAGGCTGGCTTTCTGGGTAATGCTGGGCCTGCCAATTTGTTTCCTTGGTGCGGTGATGATGATGCCCCTGTTTGGGATCAGTATTAATATTCTCTCGCTGTTCGCCTTTATCATGGTACTGGGTATTGTGGTGGACGATGCCATCGTCATAGGAGAAAGCGCCTACACCGAAATAGAGAGTAAAGGCGGTGGCGTAGACAATGTCATCCGCGGCGCGAAACGGGTAGCCACCCCGGCGACGTTCGGCGTACTTACGACGATTGCTGTTTTCGCGCCTTTCACGCTAAGTAGCGGTCCGGATGGTGCTTTCTTCTACAACATCGCTGTCGTGGTTATTTTGTGTCTGTTTTTCTCACTAATTGAGTCAAAACTGATCCTCCCGGCACACATCGCACATACCCGGTTTTCACCCGTAAAACCGAATAGCTGGCGCGCCAAGTTTAATAATAAGTTTCAGGGTTTTATTAAAGGCCCTTATCAACGTACCGTAGAAAAGGCGCTGGAATGGCGCTGGGCAGTGCTGATCATGTTCGTAGCGATGCTGATGATTAGTTGGGGACTTATCTCAGCCAATTACGTACGCATGGTGCCGAACCCAAAAGTTCCGCATGACTTCCCCAGTGTCAATATTGAGATGAATGAAAACGTCTCAGATATGGCGACAATCCGCGCGCTGCAGATCATCGAACAAACGATAATGCAGGTAGATAAGGAAATTGAACGCGAGCACGGTACAGGCATGGTGCGGGATCTGCTGGCCTTCAATGAAAGCCGCACTGAAGGTCGTATCATGACCCCTCTGATCCACGAAGACGAGCGTCCGTTTAACACCTTCGAACTTGCCCGTCGCTGGCGTGAAGCCATTCCTGAAATTCCGGGAATGAAGTCTTTCACCGTTCAGGATGACGTCAACGGTGGTGGTGACGGCGGTGAGTTTGGTTACCTCTTATTTGGTCCCGATATCGATACCCTGAATGCTGCTGGCCTGAAGTTCATCGAGATGCTTCAGCAGCAGGATGGCCTGTTTGATATCAGCTCTACCATTGATCCGGCCAGCAAAGAAGTGCAGATGACGCTGTTACCGGTGGCATATGATCTTGACCTCACGCTGTCAAACATTGCCGGTCAGGTAGGCGCCAGCTTCTATGGTGGTGAAGCGCAGCGTGTGATCCGTAACGGCGAAGAGGTCAAAGTGATGGTGCGTTATCCGGAACTGACCCGCGAGCGCTTCGCTGACCTTAAATATACCGTGATCACTACGCCTTCCGGCCGGGAGGTCATGCTGGGTGACGTGGTGCAGCTGGAAGAGCGCCCGGGTATCAGCTATATCCGTCGTGAGGGTGGCTACCGCAGTGTTTACGTATGGGGCAACATTGACGAAGAAGTCGTAGAGCCGAATGAAGTGGTATCTCAGATACGCGAAAAGCTGCTTCCTCAGTTAAAAGAAGAGTTCCCGTCGGTAATGACCGAGCTGGGCGGTGACATTGAAGAGCAACAGGCGCAGCAAAATGAGCAAATGCTGTTCTTCCTGGCAGCGATGATCATGGTGTATATCCTGCTGGCTGTGCCGCTGAAAAGCTACGGACAACCGCTGATTATTATGTCGGTTATCCCTTTCAGTCTGACCGGCGCTATCTGGGGCCATTTCCTGATGGATCTGGATTTAAGCATGATGTCGACATTCGGTCTGATTGCAGCAGCAGGGGTGGTGATTAACGACTCGCTGGTAATGACGGATTATGTCAATCAGCGTCGCGCGCAGGGATACTCTATTCGTGAGGCGGTTTCAGAGGCCGGAGCTGCGCGCTTCAGGGCAATTACGTTGACCTCCATCACGACATTTGCAGGCGTGCTGCCAATTATGTTTGAGACCAGCTTACAGGCAGCGTTTGTTATCCCGATGGCTGTAGCGCTGGGCTTCGCTGTACTTTATGCCACGCTGGTAACGCTTATCCTGGTACCGTGCCTCTATCTGATACTGATAGACATGGGGGCACCGTTTCGCTGGATGGGCGGTAAAATTCGCCAGCGTCGTGAGCGCAACCAGCCATTACCGGAAAACGACCCGTTATCATCGCCGCCACAGAAATAAGCCATTTACCTGCCACGCTGAGCGTGGCAGGTAAATGAACCTTACCAAGCACGGTGTCAGCCGTTACAACAACAGGTTATCGGATTTCCCAATCACTTCCTCTTACCAGACCGGCATCAGCCGGTCTTTTTTGTTATGCTTTCCCTTATATACCCGGCATATTTTTAGTCTGCCAGACGTCTATGGCAGAGAAAAAAGGCGTGAAAGACAGCCTCAAAAAGCGCCGTCATCGCGGCGTGTCTGCGCAAGACCTGGGCAATTTGACAAAAGGTTATACACAAACTCGCAGGTAATATAACAATCAGTCTGGTAGTTAACAGGCAAATACCCTGACTACCCCACGCTGCGGATACAACAAAAGTACCAAAACATACCGCACCCCAATTTCAGGAGCATACCCAATGACACAATCTACAACTATTCGTCCCGCAACCATTGATGACTGCGCTCAGATCCTCGCCTTTATCACAGAACTGGCAATTTACGAAAAAGCCGAGCACGAGGTAGAGTCTACGGAAGCAGATATTGCCCGCACCTTATTCGGCGAGGGCGCGACGGCGCATTGCCTGATGTGTGAGCATGACGGCGCTCCTGCCGGGTTTGCGGTGTACTTTTATAATTACTCAACCTGGCAGGGTAAAAACGGTCTTTATCTTGAAGATTTGTATGTTTCTCCGGATTACCGTGGCAAAGGTCTGGGTAAAGCACTTCTGAAAGCGCTGGCCCGTCACGCGGTAGATAACGACTGCGGGCGTTTTGAGTGGAGTGTGCTGGACTGGAATACACCAGCGATTGAATTTTACGAGTCGCTGGGTGCTAAGCCGAAAAGCGAATGGGTGGGTTACCGGCTGGACGGTGAGGCCCTCACTCAGTTTGCGTCTTCCTGAGGCGGCCCACTTCCTTCGCTATAAAAACCACAGGGCAATACAGGTTTCAGTCAACGCTGATGCCAGTGCCCTGTTTAACCAACCATAACGCCTAAGACGTCTATAAACCGACTTGCCCCCTGCCGACTCTGGCCGCCTTATCTACACGGCGTAACGACTCAGACACATCGCCGCAGTATTTTCCACGACCTTTTGTTTCATGCTATTGCTCAGTGGCGGCTCAATTTTTAGTAATTGTGGCCAAAAACAATGCCCTTTCAGGAGGCTGGATATCTCTTTCACTACAAAATCGAGATCGTCAAACTGCAGACGCCCGTCTTTCTGAGCTGCAACCAACCAGCGGTGTAGCACCGTTTCCTGCGCAGTGAGTTGGGATATTTCGTCTTTCAATTTATCTGGGTTATAGAAGAAGTAGCCAAAGGCCACACGCGCCAGTTCGAGATATTCGTTTCCGGTAATCAGTTCCACCTCGGTACGAAGCAGCGTTGCCAGTTGTGGATGTAACGCTCTGTCAGCGTCGTAGCGCACGTCAATACTGGTCATGGTTTTATGCCACAGTTCCTTGATCAGATGCATTACCAGCTCTTCTTTGGCATTAAAGTGATTATATACCGTTCTTTTTGACACCTTAGCCAGCTCAGCCAGCTTGTCCATACTGGTGGCATTAACCCCATATTCCTGAAAGGCGTCTTTCGCTGCCTGAATGATGGCTGCCCGCTTTACATCGCTGCGCGTACGCGTTGCCGCTTTCATAGAGGATGAAATCCTGTGTGATGTCAAAACCCTTATTTTACACTCAGCAGTTTACTTTTCAACGACGCGTCACTAAAATGCACTGCATAGTTTACTTTGATCTTGTCTGATGAGATGTCGCTATACTCATTGTCAGCACTAACCCGGAAAGAGAGTATTCATGTCCCCTGTCTGTAAATTGCCCATTATCGGTATGCTGCTCACTTCACTTTTGATAACCGGTTGCTCCGAAAAGCCTGAAGAAAACGCTGCCAGTCAGCCTGCCCCCCGCTATGTGAAACTGGCCACGGTTGCCCCCGTGCCTGCATTCGATGAATTTACGTTTCCGGCAATGGTAAGCGCGGTCAAAACCGTGGATCTCAGCTTTGAAGTGTCAGGCCGACTTGTACAGATGGACATTGTGCCAGGTAGTGATGTGAGCAAAGGCCATCTGCTGGCCACCATCGATCGACAGCCTTTCGTGCGTGCGGTGGAACAACAGCAGACGCGTCGCGATCAGGCCCGCCGCGAACTTGACCGGATACAACGTATGTTTAATCAGGATTTAGTCTCGCAAAGCGCTCTGGACAGCGCCAAAACCGCATTTGAACTGGCGGAAATTGAGCTACAAAACGCGCAGCAGGATCTCAGCTATACCGAGTTAACCGCCCCATTCGATGCCCAGATTTCTGAACGGCTTGTCGAGAACAACAGTGTGGTCAATGCCGGTCAGCCTATCGCCAGGCTACAGGATGTATCGAAAGTATATTTTAATATTAATGTGCCTGAGCGATTACTCACAGCCAATATTGGCCGCGGTATCAAACGTGCCCGCGCGAGTCTGGCTAGCACCAGAGACCAGTGGTACACCGTTGAATACGTCGAGCATCGCACCCAGCCGGATCCGGTGTCACAAACCTATGAAGTTATTTTTGCCATGGAACCCCAGCCGGGTATGAACGTTACGCCGGGAGCACGGGCAGTAGTAAAAGTGGAGTTAGCCGGAACGCCCTATTCCGATGCGTTGGTGCTGCCGGTAAAAGCGTTAATAGGCTCAAAAGAAGCCGGCTTTACCGTATGGGTCTACAACGACACCACCAATCAGGTCACCCCGGCGACAGTGTCTGTTGTGCATGTTCAGGATGAACTGGCCGTTATCCATAGCAATCTTGCTGCAGGTCAGCAGGTTGTTGCCGCCGGCGCCTCGCAGATGCGGGAAGATATGGTCGTACTGCCGTACCGGGGAGAGTAATCATGGATATAGCTCGTCAGGCTATTGCCAAGCCGGTGAATGTTTGGCTGCTGGTTTTTATTTTGCTTTTCGGTGGCGTTATCGCGCTGACAGAAATTGGTCGCCTTGAAGATCCCGCCTTCACCATTAAACAGGTAAAAGTGTATACCGGATTTCCTGGTGCCAGCGCTGAAAAAGTGGAACACGAAGTGACCGAAAGACTGGAAATTGCCATCCAGCAAATGCCCCAGCTTTACAAGCTCTCTTCCGTCTCCTCTCCCGGTCGCTCTGAAATTACGGTAGAAGTGAAACGTCATTTTGATGGTTCACAGCTTCCTCAAATCTGGGATGAGCTGCGCAAACGTTTGCGTGACGTATCCCCGTCGCTGCCGGCCGGCGCTGGTAATCCGCGCGTTTACGACGATTTCGGTGACGTTTATGGTCTGTATTATGCCTTAAGTGCCCCCGATTTTACGCCACGGGAAATGCGTGAATTTGCCCGGATCATCCGCCGCGAGCTACTGACCACCGAAGGTGTGGCGAAAGTGAATGTCACCGGTGTGCAGGAAGAGCAGATAGTCGCGTATATCGATCCGTATCAACTTGCAGGCCTGGGACTGTCGTTTCCCGACCTCATTAACCTGTTTAAAGACAACCTGCGCCCCTTCAACGGTGGACGCGTACGTATTGATGACAAGCGCGTGCGTCTGATCGTGGAACGAGCTCCGGATAAACTTGAGGAAATCGCGAATATTTCAGTGGTGGTGCCCGGTACCAACCGTTCAATGCGCATTGCAGACATTGCAACGTTAAAACTTGAGCCCGCCGATATTCAGCCTGTGCGGATCCGCTATAACGGTCACGAGGCTATCACACTGGCCGTTTCTGCGCTGTCAGACGTTAATATCGTTGATGTCGGCCACAAGGTTGACGCCAAAGTCGATCAACTGTTGCAGGAACTACCGGTCGGTATCACCCTCACCCCCATTTACGATCAGGCCAGCATTGTCGATGAGTCTGTAGACGGGTTTATTCTGAACCTGGTGATGTCAGTGGCAGTGGTAACACTGACGCTTTGCGTATTTATGGGATGGCGATCCGGTGTGGTTGTGGGCAGTGTGTTGCTTATTACCGTAATGGGCACCGTGTTAATTATGTGGCTGATGGGGATCCAGCTTCAGCGTATCTCGCTGGGCGCAATGGTCATTGCAATGGGGATGCTGGTAGACAATGCCATTGTGGTCGCCGAGGGCATGATGTTACGAATGGCCACCGGCGCTACCGCGAAGGAATCTGCCAGCTTTATTGTAAGACGCACACAATGGCCGTTGTTAGGGGCTACGGTAATTGGCATTGCGGCATTTTCAGGAATTGGGCTGTCGGATGATGCCACCGGCGAGTTTCTTTACTCGCTGTTTGCCGTTGTGCTGGTATCGTTGCTGCTAAGCTGGATCCTGGCCGTTACACTGGTGCCAGTGCTTGGAGCTTACTTCTACCGTCGCGGCATAAAGCCATCATCGTCTGCTGAAAGGTCGCGGTTTCAGCAGCGCTTTGTCGGACTGCTTTATCAGGCTTTGCGTTTTCGCTGGCTTACCATCGGGCTGTTGTTGCTGATTACTATTGTTGCTTACGGCAGCTTTGGTTTGGTGAAACAAGGCTTCTTCCCGCCATCCAATGCGCCACTGTTTTTTGTGCACTACTGGGGACCACAGGATCGTGATATCAGGGCCACGGAAAACATTGTCAAAGAGGCCGAAAAACGTATTCTTAATCACAAGAGCGTCACCTCTGTCACCACATTTATCGGTCAGGGCGCCGATCGCTTTACCCTGACTTATGCACCAAAAAGTGCGAATGAAAATTACGGCTTTCTGATGGTGCGCGTGGCCGAAAAATCAGATATTCCTGCACTTACCGACGTGCTGCCATCAGAACTTGAAGGCATCGATCTTGATGCGAACTTCTATATTGAGCGAATGCAGTTTGGACCGGGTTCAGGAGCAAAGCTGGAGGCGCGCTTCTCAGGCCCTGATACCACTACGTTAAGAACGCTGGCAAACCAGGCCATTGCCGTCATGCATGCAGACAATAAGGTAAAGGACATCCGTCACAACTGGCGGGAAAAAGGCATTGCCATCAATACCCAGTACGACAATTACAATGCGGGGATTGCGGGTGTCACGCATGCAGACTTCAGCCAGACAATCCAATACGCCAGCTCAGGTCTTGAATTGGGGGAAGTTCAGGATGGCGACTACACCTATGGCATTCTGGCCAAGATGGCGCAGCCTGAAGATGACGTGTTGCAGGCAGTCAGAAACAGTCAGGTGTGGAGCACGCAGCAGCGCCAGTATGTACCTTTTGCACAGGTTTCTGGCGGCCTTGATACGACATCTGAAGAATTACGTATCCACCGCCGCGAACGGATCCGAACGCTAACCGTCATGGCAGAGCCTGCTGAGAATGAAACTGCTGCTGATGCGCTGTCCCGGATCCGCCCGCAAATTGAAGCCATTGCGCTTCCGCCTGGTTATGCGCTGAAATGGGGAGGCGAGTTCGAGAGCGCTTCAGACGCGCAAAAAGCCTTGGGCGCCGGACTACCCGCAGGCTTTTTAGTCATGTTCATCATTTCGGTCTTGCTGTTTGGTCATGTACGACAGCCGTTAATCATCTGGCTTGTCGTACCGATGGCAATTGTCGGTGTGGTTACCGGGCTACTGGCCACCGACATGCCATTTGGCTTCATGTCGCTACTGGGCTTCCTGAGCCTGTTTGGTATGCTGATCAAGAACGCCATCGTGCTGATTGAAGAGATTGACCTTCAGATAGAAGAAGGCAGTGCAATCAGAAATGCCATTGTCGATGCCACCCTTAGCCGCTTGCGCCCGGTGGCGCTGGCTGCCGTTACCACGATCTTGGGAATGGCCCCCCTGTTGTTTGATGCCTTTTTTGCCGATATGGCAGTAACCATAATGGGTGGGCTGGCATTCGCGACGGTACTGACATTAATTGCCGTACCGGTGTTGTACAGCTTATTGTTCAGAGTCAGTTACCGAGGCGCCAACAAAACAGGGGAAGCAGACGGCCTTACCAGAGCCTGAAGTGACATCTACGGCAGTGCTGGCGCTGGCCTAATCCAGGAAAGGTGCGAATACGTCTGTGTTCGCACCTTTCCTAGCGCTGCTTTTTCACATTTACCATGTCCTCAATATAGCGCAAGATGTCCCGCCAGGAGACCACCCCAACCGGCCGGTTGAATTTATCGACTACCGGCAGGCATGAGATTTTATGGCGGTTAAATATACCGACAGCTTTAACGATGGTGTCATTCGGGCGCGCGGTGATCACATCACGGGTCATTATCTGATGCGCCTTACGCTCCAATGTTGCCCTGTCTTTCTCGCGTTCGCTGATAGTGTCGATAAACGGACTAATCGCTTTAAGCATATCGCGATCAGAAATAATGCCCATCAGTTCATCGTTGTGGACAACCATAAGGTGGTGAAAACCGGTCGCGTTGAACAACGACTGTAATGTAGAAAGTGGGTCGTCCATATGAACGCTAACCACCCGGGTCGTCATTATTTGTGCCAGACTCATGATGCTTGGTCGTGAAAATACGGTGTAATCATAGTAAAGCAGCCGGCGAAAATAGCCAATAATCTGACCTGCTAAATCATAGCTGAGCGACTAAGGTCACGCCAAAGCTTGATGCCGCGCAATACTGAGATCTCCGCCACTTTTTAGCGGGCTTTGTTTACCCACCTTTGCTTATCCGCCTTCGTTTACCCAGAATGGGATATTAGCAGTGGCCACTTTTCCCGCCTGATTTTCCGCGTAAACGAATAAACGGTAAGCACCGGGATCATCAGGGGCAGCAAACTGCATTTTGCCATTATTATCATGGGATATAATACGTCCGGTCACCGCTGACGGTCTCGACTCAGGATCCCCGCCGGATTTAATATCGGTACTTTCCGGCAGAATTTCCCAGCGGAAACTTACGGTTTGTCCATCATCAATATTGAGGTCAACGTAGGCATTCACCGTGCTGTTCGCCTCTACACGAATACTGTCAGATGCCACAGCGTCATTTAAGGTGAACTGATTAATGGAGGGAGCGCGTACTGAAGGCCACTCTCCCGTCCATAAAAACTCAAGCGCATCGACCACTTCGTTGGGTTTGCCGGAATCGGTAAAAACACCGTACCACGTGGGGGTTGTTTCCTGCTTCTGTCCCCAGAGAAACGCGTAGGAGCCAAGCGCCTGCTTTGGAGCGGCAGCAATACCGCGCTGATATCGCTTTTGATAAATCGCCGCTTTTTCCGTGCTGGTCTGCTCGATGGGTGCCCCCCAGTCGGTTTTCTGAATTTCCCAGTGTCCGGTAGGCCCCCACTCCGTCACCACATACGCGTCCTGGTAACCGATACTTTTTAGGGTCTGGGGCAAATCCTCCAGACCGCCGTAAATGTTAATGCTCAGATAATCAATATCGGGCACCCGCTCGGCAATTAAACCGGCTTTTTCTTCATTGATACCCGCCACGACCGTAGTGACCAGATGATTCGGATCCAACTTTTGGATCATGGCTGCGATATCCTGCACTGCATACCAGACATTTGTATTGGTATAGAAAAGATCAACCTCGTTACCAATTCCCCACGCCAGCAGCGCGGGATGATCTTTGTATTTCAGCACGGTTTTCCGAATGCGTTCTTTTTGTTGCGCAACAGCATCGGCGTCATCGTAATCGAAACCATGGCGCTCTTTCCCGAGGCTTAACCCGAGCATCACCGTCAGCCCTTGTTGTTGTGCGCTGTCCAGAACGCGGCTAGCGTTTTCTGTGCTCCAGGTTCGTACCGAATTTCCGCCAACAGCGGCAAGGTAGGCAAAATCTGCACTCCCCCCCGCCCCTTTAATAAAGTAGGGTTCACCATCGCGCAGCAATAACCACTTACCTTCCTGCTGAGTCAGCGATACCGGTATGGCCGTTGATGCAGTATCTTCGGTCTCGCTCGTCGCCTTGTCATAACGGCCATCGCCGCTCTGACAGCCTGCCAACAACCAGACCACAGCCGACAGACTTAACACTGTTCGCTTGAACACATCCCTTTCCTTTTCATGATAGCGCTTTCATTACACTACCCTATAGCAGCATGTCGAGACAACTGCCAGCAGCAAGGACCACTGACAGTGTGAGTTGAGCCATGCCGGAGACTTGCATATTGAGAAACTACAACCGACAGAGCGACGTTACAGGTAGGGATAAAAACTATATTGTGATGCAGATTTTTCCAAAATGCGCACCGGATTCTTCGTACCGAAAGGCATCGGCCAGATTATCCAGGGTAAACGACTTATCAATTACCGGTTTAAATTTCATGGTTTCCAGCGCTTTAACAAAGTCGCGCTGATGCTGATGGCTGCCCACGATAATACCAGTCAGGGTAATCTGCTTGCGCATCAAATCAGCAGTAGGGACTTCCCCGCCAAGTCCTGTCAACACACCGATTAATACGATATTACCGCCGACCCGACAGGCGTCTATGCTATTGGCCAGTGTAACCGGGCCTCCCACTTCCACTACGTGGTCGACGCCTTCCCCGCCGGTCCACTCACGAACCTTTTCTCCCCAGTTGTCATGCTCGCGGTAATTTATGGTGTAATCCGCCCCCATGGCTACGGCTTTCTCCAGTTTCTCGTCGCTGGAAGAAGTAATGGCAACGCGTGCTCCACAGGCTTTGGCAATTTGCAGTGCGTAAATAGAAACGCCGCCGGTACCCAGTAATAACACGGTATCTCCCGGCTTTATCTTTGCTTCAACCGCCAGTGCCCGCCAGGCGGTCAATCCTGCTGTAGTAATCGTTGCTGACTCCTGGTGCGACCAACCAGCCGGAGAACGGGTAAACCAATTCGCCGGCGTAATTACGCAGTCACGGGCGTAGCCATCGATACCGTCTCCGGGTGTACGACTGAAGTTATCTATGGTTGGGCCACCCGTTTCCCAGTCAGGGAAAAAAACAGAAACCACGCGGTCACCGGGTTTCAGCGCCGTGACATTGTCGCCAACTGCTTCAACTACACCGGCCCCGTCCGATAATGGGATCCGTCCTTTTTCAGGCGGCATACGACCACTGGCTACACCATAATCGTGAAAGTTAAGCGAGCTTGCTAACAGCCTTACCTTTATTTGTCCTTCTCCTGGCTTACCGGGCTCTGCTTCCTCGGTCATCGTCATTCCGTCCAGCCCTGCATCTGGGTTGTCGATTCGCATCACTTTCATAACGGTTGCCCCTTATCTGTTGCTGATAACATTTTTTTACATTTACATTTTTCATTCGAAGTCGTCGTAAGTATACGTAACTTCAGGAATTTAAGGATCTTCACGAAAACCAGTAACCGTAAGCGGTTGACGACGTTTTGACCGATTTTGTTGCAATCAGACCACGCGCATCGGAGAAAAAAGTTTACTCACAGTGGTAATGGGATATCGGCATATTCCCATGCACAAACCTTGTGCATCTTAAAAAGTTTGGGTTATGGTTAAGGTAGAGACGAATAAATTTATGCTCTGCACAAGTAGCTGAGTGGTTATAGACTTATTCGCCTCCTCCTTATATTTCGTCACAATGCCATTACTATCAAGGATGTGAAAATGATAAAAAGAATTTTGCTACTTGCAGCGACCCTCAGCACGTTCTCTGCGCTCGCCGAAGAAGTAAAAATCGGAAAGTGCGATACCAGCCAGTGTAAAGAATACTTCAACGATTATAAGCGTTATGCGAAATCACATATTGACGCAGCAGCGATGCTTGGTGATATGTACCTGAATGGCTATGGTACCGAGATAGATAAAGAAGAAGCCCTGGATGCTTACATGAAAGCGGCAAGATGGGGATCAGTTCTCGGAAGATACAAAGCCGGTCTTTTATTGCTGACCAGCGAAGATGAAGACGATCGTGATAAAGGTCTCACCTATTTGTCTGATGCGGCTAAGCGTGGTCACCCTAACGCCATTTATTTTATGGGCGAAGTGCTTTCAAATGACCGCTATGGTTTTAAAAACCTTGAAGTTGCAGATGACTGGATTGCCGCTTCAATCAAATCACAAAACCGCAACGTTATTTACGTGCTGTCGCGACTGAACGAAGAAGGCGTACTTAACGCAGAACAGATGCCATTAACCGTTGCTGCCGTTGAACGTGCCCCGGATTCTTTATTCCCAGGTAATGAGAGTAAAGAACTGTCCGCGATGCGTTTACCGCCAGAAGATTCCCGCTTTGAGGTGATTGAAGTTAATGGCCCGAATCTGCGCGAAATCCTTGACCATGGCCTGGCGTTATTTAAGGCACTACCGAGAGATATTCATAAGAAATCAACCGGTACCCGCATTCGTGGTCGCGACTGTGATGACGTATTCAGCTGTTCAAGTGTACCTGCTGAAAACTGGCAGCGTTACGTAGCATACTCAGTGCGTACACCTTTTGAATATGCATTGTGGGCGGCGCGCGGTTAACGAGTCCTCTACAAACGGCTACTGGGGTACTCTGGCGAGTTGAGTATCCCCTTCAAGCGACGTTTACGTAGTAAAAAGCCACGCTGTGACGTGGCTTTTTATTGTCCGCGAACACCCCCCGTTCACCCGGCTCCCGCCAGAGACTGGGTTCCTGAGTAAATAAACCGGAACAGTCTGGGGTACAGTTGCTGATGAATTTTATCCCGATCAACGCCTCTTCGATCTTCACATAATGAAATCCCCATGGCTTGGTGAGTGTGCTGGCATTTATCGATAAACACAAAATGTCCCGCATCATTATTCAACGAATACAATGCGGCATTGGGAATTGTAGATGCATAGAAACCGGCGTGATTAGCAAAAGGTAAAAAATTGTTTTGTCTGGCTCCGAAGATCATAACCGGGATCGTAATGTTCTTGAGACTCTTTTCTGTCGTCATCGGCCCTGCTGCTGGATCGAGCGCTATCACTTTAGTCACTCGTTGATCGCGATAATTGCCAGTTGCCTCTTCCATTGAGATAGTTTGTTTAGAGGAGCGCTTAACATAGTTGCAGCCCAAATCGCCCTGCGCCCGTGCTGATGCGCAATATATTCGCGCTTGAGAAGGTGCATATCTTCCACCGGCTAGGGCAATGACTGTTGAACCACCGGAAGAAAAGCCAATTGCCGTGACGTTTTGCCAACTGACAGGGCGATTCAGTAAATCAATGTGACCATCGCTGTCTGCCCGATTGAGCTGAAGCAAGTCTAACACCGCCGAGACTTCAGTGGCCCGGCGCCATATCTTTAGTGCAGCATCTGGTTGAATGCTTTCCGGGCCATATGCCCAGGACTCACCGAAGTGATTTATCCCGACGGTGACAAAACCCTGCGATGCTGTGGCATAACCAATCCAATTGAGTTCTCTGGCAGAACCCATCGCCCCGTGCGATAAAAGAATAGTCTCATCAGGTCGAACGGTTTTGGACAAACAAAGTTTTGCATCAGCACATTGTTCTCCTGCGGGATACCAGACAGATAGTTTAACCGGTTGCTGTGTATCGGGGTTGATAAAGTCAACCTCTGAATAGGCTACATCACTGGCGGCAATAGCGGTGCCCGTTAAGAACATACTCAGCAGCAAAAATATTTTGTTCATCAATGTCATCACTTTTTTAATTAGTGATCATGATGATAATGGCTTCGCTCGTCGCTCCCATGTGCCAAAAGTCACATTGTGCAATTCAGGATATGCTGAGAATTCGTAAATAATTTAAGATGAAATCGCTTTTGATTACTACTTGTGTGCGTACTGAATTACTCCAGCGTCAGACATCACTCAGGACAAAAAAATAGATAAAGTCATCACACGGACGCAAGCGTTGATAGCCTGCGCAGAGGGATTTACTCACCCTTCCATCACATATAAAAAAACCGCCACAAGGGCGGTTCTTTTGTATCTGGCGGAGAGAGAGGGATTCGAACCCTCGATACGCTACAAACGTATACACACTTTCCAGGCGTGCGCCTTCAGCCACTCAGCCATCTCTCCAAATTGTTGCTTTGTTCCAGGCTAAACGCCCGTGAACAGATTAAGCGCGCGTATAGTAGGTAAACTCGCGCGCTGAATCAAGATAAAGTCAGGAAAAACTAACCAACTGAGCAGATATTAAGCGTTTCCTGCTACTTTTAATTTAAGTTGCGCTGAAAACTCCAGCATCCGGTCCAGTGGGATCAATGCTTTGGTTCGCAACATGTCATCAACAAAGATCTCATGGCCTTCGTTTGAACCACTCAGAGAGCGCTTAATCGCCTCCAGGCCATTCATTGCCATCCACGGGCAGTGAGCGCAGCTTTTGCAAGTTGCGCCGTTACCGGCCGTTGGGGCCTCGATAAACGTCTTTCCTGGTGTCAGTTGCTGCATCTTGTAAAAGATGCCTTTGTCTGTTGCCACAATAAACGTATCGTTATCCATGGTTTGAGAGGCTTTAATCAGTTGGCTGGTAGAGCCTACCGCATCGGCCATCTCTACCACACTGGCAGGCGACTCAGGGTGCACAAGCACTGCCGCATCCGGGTAAAGCACTTTCATGTCCTGAAGCTTCTGTGCAGAGAACTCGTCATGCACAATACACTCACCCTGCCACATCAACATATCGGCACCTGTCTGCTTGGCAATGTAAGAGCCCAGGTGGCGGTCCGGCCCCCAGATTATCTTTTTGCCCTGCGAGTCCAGATGCTCAACAATCTCCAGCGCGATACTGGATGTCACTACCCAGTCAGCCCGCGCTTTTACCGCTGCAGAAGTGTTTGCGTAAACCACAACGGTATGATCGGGATGCTGGTCGCAGAACTCACTGAACTCTTTTACCGGACAGCCAATATCCAGCGAACAGGTAGCCTCTAATGTTGGCATCAAAACGGTTTTTTCAGGACTGAGGATTTTTGCAGTTTCACCCATGAAGCGAACCCCGGCTACGATCAGGGTTTGCTCTTTTGCATCTCGCCCAAAACGCGCCATTTCAAGGGAGTCGGCTACGCAACCACCGGTTTCTTCAGCTAACGCCTGAATTTCCGGATCGGTATAATAATGAGCGACCATTACCGCATTGCGCGCCTTGAGAAGTGATTTGATTTCTTCTTTAAGGGTAGCTTTGCGATCGGCACTGAGTGGTTCTGGTTTGCTTGGAAATGGATACTCTACCTGATCCACCCGAAACACTGCTGACATCGTGAAACCTGCATCTGTATTGCGACAAGGCCGAGGATTATACCCGACTGTCATAAAAATTACATACTACAAACGTAATAACGTTTGCACGCTTTTCAACCTTCCTGTTCATGCATTCAGACAGGGTGTTCGTTACTTTTACCGTAATAGGCGTTGCTACGTATCTGCTGGCAATGCGATTACCTGCATTGAGTTTTTAATGTACTTTCTGAAAACGCAACGTAGCGGCCACAGCAAATTACTGCAGAGAGGTAATATCAGGCATTGTCGGGTTTGAAGGCATTACACAGGATAATTAGGAAAGTACCGAACCTTTGCAGCGTAAAGGCTCTTCGCGATGCTCGGGTGTCGAACCGCTTCGCTGGTTGGAATCCTGCGCGGGCTTAATTTCTTTTTTGGAAGTTTATTTTAATACTTAGGAAAGAGGCTTGATGGTGGGTCGTGCTGGATTCGAACCAGCGACCAATTGATTAAAAGTCAACTGCTCTACCAACTGAGCTAACGACC
>NZ_JAESDH010000028.1 GCF_019249295.1 Alteromonas antoniana | reverse complement strand
AAAAATCCGATGACCTTACGATCATCGGATTTTGATCCTCTTACAGCCAATGTCAATCTCTTAACTGATCGGCATTACCCTAAAGGTGCCTTTTTTGTGCATTTAGCAAAAGCGTTGGATTACATCGAGGCGTGTCGGCCTGACTCGCTGGCACGACGAGGCGCGTTATTGCTCCGACGTGACCGGTTATCAATATTCGATTTATTCTGGCCACCACCGCTACGTTGTTGAGGACGTCTGGCTTTTGCCTGACCGCCGCCATTGCCCTGACTATTTCCGTCACTATGCTGCTTTGGCTTCTTCGGCTTTTTTGGCTTCTTGGGCGCTGACAGTGTGGTTTGCGGCAGCGATAATGATGGCTCGAAGCCCGCCAGCGGCTGACGTGGAAGCAGTTTCTGGATCAGTGTTTCAATGTCTTTTAACTGCTGCAGTTCATCTGCGCTTACCAGCGACCATGCCTGCCCTTCAGCACCGGCGCGTCCTGTACGACCAATGCGGTGCACATAGTCGGCTGGTGTATTCGGTAAGTCCAGGTTGATCACTACCGGCAACTGGCTGATATCAATACCGCGTGCGGCAATATCAGTCGCTACCATCACATCAATTTCACCGGATTTGAAATCAGCGAGCGCTTTGGTACGCGCACCCTGACTTTTGTTACCGTGAATAGCAGCACTGGGGATCCCCGCTGATTCCAGCTTTTTGGCAATCCGGTTGGCACCATGTTTTGTGCGGCTAAAGACCAGTGTCTGAGTCCAGTTATTCTGCTTGATCATACTGATAAGCGCCGGAATTTTGCGGTTCTTATCAAGCGGTACCAACTTCTGCTCAATGATATCGACAGTGGAATTTTCCGGCGCTGTAGATATTTTTACTGGCTGCTTGGTAATGGTCTCAGCAAACGCGGTAACGGTTGGCGAGAAAGTCGCAGAAAATAATAAGGTCTGGCGTTGTTGTGGCAACAATTTCAGAATGCGTTTAATGTCGTGAATGAAGCCCATGTCCAGCATGCGGTCGGCTTCATCCAGCACCAGTACTTCAAGCTGACTGAATTTCACTGCATTTTGCTGATACAAATCCAGTAACCGGCCTGGCGTCGCCACCAGCACATCCACACCACCACGAAGGCGCTTCATTTGTGGGTTAATACCCACGCCACCGAATACTACTGCACTGGAAAGCGACAATTCCGTGCTGTAATCACGAACGCTCTGCTCTACCTGTGCAGCCAGCTCGCGGGTTGGCGTAAGAACAAGTGCGCGAATGTGATTTGCACCGGGCTTTTTGCCTTCAGAAAGGCGCTGTAACAGTGGCAGTGCAAAGCCTGCGGTTTTTCCGGTTCCCGTTTGTGCGGCAGCCAGAACGTCATTGCCAGATAAAATGGCAGGAATAGCCTGCTCCTGAATAGGAGAAGGTTTTGTGTATTTTTGCGCAGAAATAGCGCGAAGTAGCGGAGCTGATAAGCCCAACTTGGTAAAAGGCATGTACACCTCAAATGGTATTGAATGGGGGCCTGATGATCTTTGATGTCTGTGTGAAAACAGCAAAGGTAATCAGGCATAAGATAATTCAGGAAGGAAATTCACAAACGGGCACAATGACTGCGCCCGCCTGTTTGAAGGTATTTACAGTACTTCTACGTCAGAAGCCTGAGGACCTTTTTGACCTTGTTCAACTACGAATTGAACTTGTTGGCCTTCAGTCAGAGTACGGAAACCGTCTGATTTGATTGCACGGAAATGTACGAATACATCTTTGCCGCCGTCTGCCTGAGAAATAAAACCAAAACCTTTAGTTTCGTCGAACCACTTAACGGTACCAGTCACTGTAGACATGGATAACTCCTTAATAAATAAAAATGATGGGTGCAAAAAACAACCCGGTTGCGCTGAAGGGCTATCGCTTTGTAACAGGTCTAAATCAGTAGAGGTCGTAATGAGAATCGCACAAGTGGACAAACAAGGGACTAACGGATGTAGCTTATATCAAATGTAAATAGAACCTTCGAAAGGCGGACGCATAGTAACACCCTAATTCAGTGTTAGCCAGCATAAATTTTGCGCAATCGGGTTATTTTGCATTTATTTCGCCGTAAGCGTCTTGCAAAAGCCCCCCTTGCATTGCTGCAAAACATAGGGAGGCTTGCCATGCCCGGCATGATTGTGAACACAACGTCACTGTTCTTGCTTCACAAGCGCCTCAGCTTGCTTTTGACGACGTGCTTTCATTGTTGCCAGGGTCGCAGGCTGAATATTGCCAGATACTTGCAATCCCCCCTCAGTTTCTTTTACTGCCCAGAGGTATTCTGGCCAGCCTGAAAGCAGGGTTTCTTTAAGCTGCTTCTGTTGCTTTTGATTTAGCGCATCGTTTTGCAGTAACCAGAATACCTCACCAAATTCAGGCAGTAGCTGTTCATCCAGCACTGCAGAATCAGTTGCGGGGGTATGGCTCTGCGTATCGCTGTTCTGGCGCAACACACGCAGTCCAGCTGCAGCGTGCATATTCAGATAATTCACCTTGGGCATGGTGCCATCAGGTAACCTTATGTATTGCGACAAAAAACGGCCACCCGCTTCGCTCTGGTCATTCTGAAGATATAACGCCGATAGCACAGGTATCAGTGAAAATATGCGATTATCCAGTAGTGTTAACTCTTCAAGCATGGCAATACCCACTTCGCTGTTTTGCTGCTCGTAAGCGAAACGAACAACCCCTTTCCAAAACCGTGCATCGGTTGAGTCACCAAACAATGCTGCGGTGGTGGTAAACAGCGTTGCTGCGCGTTCTGGCAATCCGGCTTCCAGATACAGGATGCCGGTATAGGCGTTGTTTACGGGTGACGATGCATCAATGTCAAGGCACGCCTGCATCGCCGAAATCGCTTCTGCCAGACGGCCTTGCTGATGCAGGGCTTTGGCCTTCCAGACGTAGGCCCAGGTATAGTCATCATCGATCGCAATAGCGGCATCTGCTGCGCGTAACGCTGCCTCCATTTCACCTCGCCAGTAATGCACAATTGCCAGGTTTACGTTCACCCAGGGCGAGAGTGGGTCTTGTGTTTTCGCTTGCTTCGCATACTCAAGTGCACTGTCAAAATCATTCTGCGCAAGCCGTAACTCTGAATACAGATACAACGCCGTTGCATGTTGCGGTGTGATTGCAAGTGCAGCGTCCAATGCGTCTTCGGCGACATCGAATGCCTGCCCTGATGTAGCAATAATAGCTCTTGCAAGATGCGCCTGCACATTATCAGGGTTCAGCGACAGTGCAGTGCTGATGGCATCTTCTGCCTTTTGTGTTGCTTCTTGTTGAGGAAGATAGGTGTCATGGTAGTTAAACCGGGCATAGACGTACGCCAGGCTGCCGTAAGCTTCTGCATAGGAAGGGTCAGCCTGAATGGCCTCGTTAAATGCCTGTTCCGCCTGCAGATACCATTCGCTGGTTTTTCCGTTCATCAGCCAGTAGGTGCCCCTCAGATAAGCCTGATACGCTTCGATGTTATGTATCCTGCCAGTACTCGAAAAAGCGCTGCTGGTTTCCGGTAACAGTTGCTTAATGACATCTGCAGCAATCGTGTCGGACACGCCTGCCAGACGGGTTTCGTCATCTTCATAGGTTGACGACCACAGGGTTTTATCCTGCTTTGCGTCAATAAGACGAATAACAATGGTATAACTGCCCTCACCGTTTCTTACTGTGCCTACAATCAGATATCGTACATCCAGCGCGCTGGCGATATCCTTTAACCGCTGGAACTGCTGCGCAAAAGCAAACGTGGAATAACGCGAGGGCACATTCAGTGCGGGCGTATTCCCAAGCACAGTCATCAGCTCCTCAGCCAGTCCTTCCGCTAAATATTGAGACTGCGTATTATCACTGACGGCTGTTAAGGGAAGCACCGCGACAGATGGCGCATCGTCAATGAGCGCAGAATCGGATGAGTCCACCAGCCAGGTCACAACGGCAACAATCAGCACAATACCAAAGAAAAAGCTGCTCCCCTGCAAACGCCGGCGCAACATACTTTTGGGCACATAGGTGGAAACCGGCGAGGAGAATAAGCCCTGCACATCTTGCTGTGAGCCTGTCGATGAGTCGGGCGTGCTGCCAGCATCAATAACGGGTTGTCCGGAAATCGTTGCCCGATCCAACCCGTCCCGCTGCGACTGAGGGTCACCAGCGTCGTCGTGCAGCCATTCTACCTGTGCATTCAGGCGATAACCTTTTTTTGGTACCGTCTGAATCAGACTACGGGATTTTGTGTCATCAAACGCAATTCGCAATTGAGAAATCACCCGGGTCAACGCTTCATCTACCACCACGCGGTCTCCCCACACATTCTGCAGAAGCGCTTTGCGATCAGCCGTTTTATTGGCGCAGGACACCAGCTCCAGTAATACCTGCATGGCTTTGGGCTCAATGTGCCGCTGCTGCGTACGGCCAGATACCGTGTTGTCATCAGCATCAATGATAAAATCGCCAATTCTGAATCGATCTGTCTGCATTTGCTGGTTAGTTGTCAATTGTCTTCTGCCTCTGGCGCCAGGCCATCACTCTTCGTTTGTGCTCTCACTGGTAAAGTCAGTATCTTCACCGTCTCTTATTTTTCTGTGTATCTAAACAGTCTTCTCTGGTGCTTTCCCCACTTTTAGTGATGAAAAATTGTGTTAACCACCCGGAAAAAAGTCACTTAATAAATATAAAAAAACAAACACTTTTCAAAAGCTTATACAACCATTAGAAAATCATCAGCTTTTTTTTATGAGATCATCAGGCTATTCCGCACGACGCTAACCATACTCGCTCGAAAGGCAACTCTCAAATCGTCACGAAAAAGACAGGCACAGGCAATTTGGGAAACGCTTTTACGACACTTTTGTACTGACCCTGTTCTAAGGATTTGTTATGGCTACTTTACGTTCAACATCATTGCTTCTCACCCTGTTTGCAGGCCTGACATTTACTGCATCAAACGCTGTTGCAGAAACTTATCAGGGCCAGTCGCTGAAATTGAAAACCAGCGTTCAGGACGTAAACGGTGTGAGAGAGATTGAGTCCGGCGATTACGAAAAAGGGATCCGCAAGACTATGGCGGCGCTCAATCTGTCTTCGGTAACCTCACTACGAGCCCCCCTGCTAAACAACTTGTGCGTAGCGCATATTGCTTCCGGCAATATGACAACCGCGAAACAGTCGTGTGACGATGCGGTATCGGCAGCACACGGCAGCGCGATTGCCTACAACAACCGCGCCGTGCTCAACTGCCTGACATCACAGCCGCAGGCATGCAAAGCTGATTTAGAGAGAGCAAAGCAGCTCAACGCGCGTAACCCGCTGATTGAGCACAACCTTGAAGCGGCTTCTGAACAGAACTTACTGGCCCGAAACTAAACCGCCGACCTTTGCGGTAGCAGGCATCTGACATTAACCCAACCTGTCAGGTACCTGCTGCCCTTTTGTATATTCTGCTTTCTTTGCAGTATGGTCTGCCCTCTCGAATTGCTAAAACACCTCCCGTTTTTGCTTTCATTGTTTGATATTTGTTCTTTTCTCCGTAAAGATGCTCGCATAAACTAAAAACGTTTACGTCAGTATGGATACGTTGAATGCGCACCCTCATCGCTTTTTTGATGCTTTTTTCCTACAGTGCTATGGCTAAGGAATGCCAGTCTGAACTAGTGGTTTCATATAACGGTGACTGGAAGCCGTACTTCTACCAGTTTGGTAATGACCTGTATGAGGGTATTGACTTCACGCTGTTAAATCGTGTTGTCACCGCTATGGGTTGTAAGGTCGATGTGCTGCCGATGACGGAGGCCCGGTCTATCATAGAGTTGGGAAAAGGCAGTTTCGACATTTCTATTGGCGCTTCCTACCCCCCTGAGCGGGCGGAGCAGTTTTATTATTCACTGCCCTATCGGCAGGAAGTGATTGGCGTCATGTTCTTCAACAATGCTGCTCATAATCGCCACACACAGTTGCGAGAAGTGCTTGAACAGGGAGGGATTGTTGGTATCAATATATCAGGTTACTTTGGCGATTTGGTTGAAGCGCTAAAAGCACAGTATCCCAAACAGTTTGTTCACGGCTTTAGCCTACCTGAGCGCATTGCAATGTTATCACAGGGTAAAGTTGATGCCGTTGTAGATGATCGCGGCGCATTGTGCCATCAAATGAAAGGGTTGCGAGTGACAAGCCTGTCCTCGCTTAGCGAGGAGGACTCAGATCTGGTGCTTTCCGATGAAATTCTTCACGACAATGAGGTATTTTTTCTGTTCAGCCGTTTAACCGTTGATAAGGCCTACGTAGAGTCCTTCAACCATCATCTGTCAAACGTGCTATCGCAGCCCAGTGAAACCAATATGCAGTGTTATGAAAGGCCGTAATGCGCTCGCGATTGCAGTGACCGCAATACTGCTTAGCTACCATGCTCATGCAGCTTCACATCAGGCTCAGCTTTTAGAAGATATCCGAAATCTTTCGGCCGGCGACAAAGCAGGCAGAGAGCCAGATACGCCGGGACACGATAAAGCCGCAGACTATCTTCGTCATCGTTTTACATCGCTGGCTTTGCAACCGCTGCAAAATCAGTTTTCTCATCCCTTTACGTTTACCCAAAACATGGTGCAAAAACGCGGCATCAATATCATCGGAAAGATAAGCGGCGCTGATTATCCGGAGCAATATATTGTGTTTACGGCGCACTACGACCATCTTGGTCGACAGGGTCGCCGCATATTTAACGGTGCCGATGACAACGCATCAGGGGTTGCTGTCATGCTGGCTATTGCTGCGTATTTTAACGCCAACCCTCCGCACCATTCATTGCTGTTTGTCGCCACCGATGCAGAAGAAAGCGGCTTACATGGCGCTCATGCGTTGTTTGACGATCCCGTTATCAATAACCAGACACTTCTGCTGAATATAAATCTGGATATGTTGGGAAATGGTGGCAGAAAACAAATCCTGTTTATTCTTGCCCACGGGCTCCCTGATGCTATCGATGATCACCTGGCTGCGATACCACAGCTGGACATGCTTAGCGCTCGCCTCTCCACCAACCCGCGCAGGCTTTACCGGGAAAATGGCAGGCGTCATCACCGACAGGACTGGCAGCAAGCCAGCGATCACGGAGCCTTCGATAAAGCAGGTATTCCCTATTTGTTTTTTGCCTCAGACATACACTCGCACTACCATCAGCATTCAGACACTATCGAGACCATCCGCCCACAGTTCGCAGCAGACGCTGTCAAAGCAGCAATCCTGGTGGCTGAGTATGCAGATGCAAATATGACCACGCTGCTAGGGAAGACTCAGACCACTATCAGCGAATGTACATCATCGCAAAGTCAGGCCTGCTGAATTCGGCACACACGCTGTCAAACCCTGTATGCAGAATCGAATCATTTTCCTGTTTTGCACTGGCCTCTGTCACTGTTTTCGCCAACAGATTCAGTAGCTCTGTTGCGCGTCGGGTATTGCCAAAACAGCCAAATTCCGTGGCCTGATGAATTTTGGCAAAACTATCGCCGTTGTCAGCAGCCTGCTGAATTAGTGCGCCCCCTTCCTCAGCATAGGTTAACCGTCCGAGTATGAACTGCGCACGGGCATCTTCTCTTTCCTGCGCTAAGAAGGACAAAATACGTTTAGATTTATATTCGGACTTTGGGTAGCGACTGTAGCGAGCGCCCTTTTTGCTGGGAAGAAAACCATGAAAGAACGCATAGGCGTGACGCATTGCCTCGTCATTGGTCAGAGTAGCCAGATGCTCTGAGGTGACGTCTATTGCTTTTTGCTCAAGAGCATCCCGCTGCTCACTCTCACGCTGAGCGTGAGACACGGAAGCATTAATGAAATCAATGCTGGCCAGCGTAAACAGTGAAGCGGAAAGGGTCACGCAAGTGAGGATCACGCTGACAGGAACCGTTAAAAACCAACGATTTCGCAGGCGCTTGTGGCTGGGGTGCGGCGTCTGCTCCGTCAACAGATAAAACGCTCTGTGCTGGGTAAACGGTATGCGCGCTCTGCCGATATAAACTGCCGCCCATGCCCCGGCAACATAGAATCCGGCAAGCATCACAGCAAGCACCGTTTGCCCTTCCCCGAGACTCATCCCAAACAGAAACGCGGCAATAACAACAGCAAGATGCGTGAGAAAGGCGATGATCCCGAATGAGGGCGTGTAACCCTGGCCGTGGAAACGAACGGCAAAGCCAACCAGGATCCCACTGATGGCAAGCATCAGCGGTGCAAAACTGTCATTTATCTGATAAGACACATACCAAAGCACCAGTACAGGTATCGCCCAAAACGCCCCTGCAATAGCCGCCTTTATTCCATGTTGTCGCTGAAGTTTCGCTTCTACTGCGTCGATTTCCTGTTGGTTTACCTGCAATTCCAAATCCCTTTACTTATGCAACATAACAGACGGCATCGGCGATGCCAGTTCCTATCTTACCGATAAACGCGCTTCAAAAGCGAGTGTCCACGAACTCCAGTAATAACGTGACGAGAACGACGCGATTTCAACAACCACTGTCGCGAGGTGCACGCCAGAGACCTGCACAAGATTGACAAAAAGCGTGGCAGCGATGCCTGGGATGCCTTATTAACCGCGGGATAAAAAAAAGGAGAGCGCAATGCTCTCCAAACAAGTGAACGTTTTCCAGTAACAGAGGATGATAAAACGAACACAGACAGGAACGGGGAAGGCCCTGGACAATAAAACTTACCGTATTTCGAACAAACCCTTTCTATTCGCCTAAAGCAGAGATAAAGCCATAATCTTCGGCTTCATCCGGTATCGCCCGCCCGGAGATAACTCGTAATGACTCCGGCATCTCATTGTGCGGTTCCGAGGGCGCTTGGGAATAGTGGCGCTCAATGCCGCCGTATGCACTGGACAGTAGCGAGGCGTACTGCTTCTTTGCCGACACAGATTGCTCAGATAGCACAGGTGTATTAACACTCCTTTCAACTCGCTTACCCTGACGCGCATCAGATTGCGGTTCACCGCCTGTCCCGATCGCGGTCAGTGCAATGGCAACTGCCAGCACGTTGGTAATAGTTGAGTTAGGTTCGGCCATACACATTCTCTCCGTGTGCTTTTTCTGACGCCTAAAGCCTAACCAAATCAGCGGAGAAAAAACGTGAGAACTTGCACATTTTTGTGATTATTTGTAATCGACACATGCCACAGGTAACCGGATTTGCTAACCTTGCATCTGGCTTATTCCGCTCAGATATTATGAAATTTTCTATTCTCTTTTTCTCAGCACTGTTGATGATGGTTTCTGGCACCGTTAGCGCATCTGACGAATGTGACGCACGTTCAGCCTGTATCGAATCAAACAGCTGGCAAGTCGGCGTGGCAATCGGTATTGGCGGACGCACAAACCCGCTTGTCGATGGCGATACTATTCCCTTTATTCTGCTTCCAGACATTGCCTGGTATGGCGATTCTGCCTATTTTGACAACGGCGAACTTGGCTATCAGTGGCAGCCTACATCAAGCACCAGTGTGGAAGCGTTTGTCGTTCCGAATTTTGAAAAGGCCAACTTCAGCTTCTGGCACGTCAGTAACTTACTGGTTCCTGCTGCGTCTTACCTGAACACGTCATCAACGCCTCCTTTTCAGATGATAGGCGATCAGCAGGATGTAGAGCCTGAAGACCGCCGACTGTCTGTCGATGACATTGAAAGCCGCAAATGGGCACTGGACGCCGGTATTCGCTGGCAGTGGTATCAGGACAATCACCATATCCGGCTAATGTTGGCAAGAGACATCAGCAGCGTGTACGATGGATTTCACGCCGCACTTGAATATCGATACTACACAAATGTCGGAGACTGGCAGGTAACCGTGGCGCCACAACTGGCCTGGAAGAGTCGCGCGCTTACCGATTATTATTATGGGGTTCGATCCCAGGACGCTGCCAGTGAGAGTCTGCAGTACGACGCTAACGGAGGCTTCCAGCCAGGCATTAGCGTACATGCCAGCTATCCGTTGACGAAAGCATGGCATGTGTTAACCCGACTGGGTGCAACCAGACTCCATAAAGGTATGACGGACAGCCCGGTTGTGGAAGATAACATGGTGTATTCTGCCTTTGCCGGTGTGGCTTATCGTTTTTAGGATCGTTGTCAGGGATGTTACTTAGAACTTTTACTGTGGTGATCGGCCTGCTTTTTTTTGCGCCGGTTTACGCGATAGACTGGGAGGTAAAGCCCGGTGAATGTGTGGTGTCCGCCGAGGACGAATTTTGTGATGCCCGCGTCGCGGTTACACTGACATCACCTGCTTTTACGCCGTTATCTACCTGTCTTAACATCGATGAGCAATTTTATGATTGTTTTACTACCCAGCAGATGCAGGTTGATGTGCGTATTGCACAGGACATGATGTTTCAACTCACCACCCGCGATGGCGCGCGTCTCGACTCTTTCCTCCTTGAGCACAAAGTCATTGATTCACGTCCTAAACGACGTCGGGTGAGATTGCCCTGGAGTGTGTTCTGATATGAATAACCAACCTACCGTGATTCTGGTAGAGGACGATGCGCGTCTGCGAAAGCTGGTCGCCGACTACCTCAGCAAAAACCTGTTTACAGTGATTGCGCTACCAGACGGCAGCACGCTTAAAGAAACAGTCACCCGACACCCTCCCTCCGTGATCGTGCTGGATATCATGCTTCCCGGTGAAGACGGCCTGACACTGTGCCGCAAGATACGCGAGCAATACAAAGGCCCGCTGCTGTTTATGTCTGCGAAAAACGAAGCCCTGGACGAGATTCTGGGACTGGAAATCGGTGCCGATGATTACGTCACCAAGCCGGTAGAGCCAAGACTGCTACTGGCACGCATTCAGGCGCTGCTGAGACGTGTTACTACTCCGGCTACTCCCACCAGCGCGTCACTCACGTTCGGTGGACTGCAGATTGATAAAGAAGCGCGCCGGGTTGTGCTCGATGGCACGTCAGTTGCGCTAACCAGTCACGAATTTGATTTACTCTGTATGCTTGCCGAGCATGCAGGTTCAGTGGTGCATCGCGAGCAAATTTACCAGCAGATCATTGGACGCGACTATGACGGGCTGGATCGTTCCGCAGATGTGCGAATCTCCCGATTGCGAAAAAAACTGAATGACGATGCGCAAAACCCGTATCGGATAAAGACGATTTGGGGAAAAGGCTTCTTTTTTGTCGCCGATGCCTGGTCACAGAGTAGCGCGCGGTGACACGGCTATTTTTCAGCCTTTACCTTTTTATTGCGCTGAGTCTGGTAACGCTGACGGTGGGCCTTGAGCAGTTTTTCCCGGTAAACAGCCCCGCCCTTACCGAGTCACAACAGGCCTGGCTGACGCTGCTAAAACAACACCAGAGCGACAGCACCAAACTCGCAAGGGTATTGGCTAACGCCAACCTGAGTTTCGACATCATCGACAACAACGCGCTGGCGGTCAGTCAGAGCGTTGCCAGTCAGCTGGCACAGCAGGAACTGGTGCAGGGTTTCTACAATGAGGAATGGAAAATCTACGTTCCCACGTCTGATGCCAAAGTGGCCATCGTGACATTTTCTGAATATGCCCCCCGTCCAGGAAACTGGTGGCTGTATAGCAGCATCTTTTTTATCCTGCTCGGCGTTGCCATCGCTATCTGGATTTATCCGCTGTGGCGGGATTTGAGCAGGCTGGTGAGCGCAACGCGTAATCTGGGCCCGGATGGGGGGATGTCCGTTCCGACATTGTCCACCAACTCACCGCTAAGCAACATTGCGCGGGCGCTGGATGATCTCAGTCGCAATGTGAAGCTGTTGCTAAATAATCAGCGCGAGTTGGCTGGCGCGGTGACGCACGAATTCAAAACGCCACTGGCACGGTTGAAGTTTGCGATGGCCACAGAGAATGGCATGAGCGAAGCAGAAGTGACCGAGGCCCGCAATGACATTGATGAACTGGACAAGCTGGTTCAGGAAATGTTGGACTTTACCCGACTAAACGCCCATAAACCTGAACTGTTGATGGAAAGTATTCCGCTTGTGCCTTTCTGTCAGCAACGGGTGTCGATGATAGCCTCTCACAGCGATAAAACGCTGTCAGTGAGCGGCGAAGCCATCGAGCTGATTGGTGATAGTCATCTGCTGGCCCGTGCCACCGACAACCTGCTTGCCAATGCGGTTCGCCACGCTCATCAAAACGTAAACATCATTATTGAACAAACCTCATCAGGCATCAGCCTGCACGTTGATGATGATGGCGATGGCATTGACGATGCGTTCAAAGAGACGGTATTTGATGCGTTTTTTCGTCCTGACAGCGCGCGCAGCCGGCATCAAGGGGGTGCAGGCCTTGGCCTTGCCATCGTCAAACGCATCATGCACTGGCACGGTGGTTCCTGCACAGCCAGCGACAGCGCATCAGGTGGCGCAAGAATTACGCTACACTTCCCTGCCCATTCCTCACCAGGTAATTAGCGAAGGTTTCTTTCCTGCGCCTGTCACCCAGGCCCGTCACTCTACCAATCGCTGCAGTACTCACGTGTACTACCCTGGCTGAGGCGGCTCGTTGTGATTGTTTTGGTACGGCCTACAGCCACTCATTTGCTGTGACTTTATCTCACCACTTCGACAACAATCGTGTTATTTTTTACGTTCACGAGAAGCGAATTTTGTTTTACGGAACGACTAATACAGGTTACAACGGCGTTCTCAGGTCTACAGGCTCCATCGGGAGTGAAAGGTATTTTGATGGATTTTTCTTCACTGCAGCAAAAGTGGAATGCATTTCTGCACTCTGCCAATGACGCGATTGTCAGCACGCAGTTTCTGGTTCAGATATGTCTGATTGCCGGTATCTACCTGATTGCCTATCTGATGGCAGTCACGTTAAGAAGCCGTATCCCGTTTACCCGGGCCAGGCCGGGAGAAGGCGCGCATTCACTGCACTGGCTGGGTTGGAAGCTCGGTGGACTCCTGTTTCCGGTACTTGCCATTACGTTGCTGAAGCTAACCACAGTGCTGGGCAATGAATATCAGTTCAACGCCTGGCTGCTGGAAGTGGCGCTGGTGATCGCGGTGATGCTATTTCTGGCATCCTTCATTCGTGCCTTTGTCACCAGCGACACCGTGGCGATGTTTATGCGATGGGTTGGTCTGCCACTGGTGTTTTTACATCTGGTGGGGGTGCTTCCCGCCGTCGTTGATGCGCTTAAGTCAGTCTCATTATCTGTCGGCAACGTAGATATTTCCGCTTACGGCGTAGCACGCGTCATCATTTTCGGCATGCTGCTCTTCTGGCTTGGTCGCGCCTCCAATAATGTCGGTCAAGATATTATCCGGCGTCACAAGACGCTGGATATCACAACCAAAGAAGTCTTTGTCAAATTGTTTGAAGTGGCGCTGTTCTGTATTGGCTTCCTGCTGCTGTTAAACATCATGGGCATCAATCTGACCGCGCTGGCAGTGTTTGGTGGTGCTGTCGGTGTAGGTCTTGGTCTGGGTTTACAATCTATCGCGTCAAATTTTATTTCAGGCATTATCATCTTACTGGATCGCTCTTTGACCGTTGGCGATTACGTTGAACTGGATGATGGCAGCAAAGGTTTTGTGCGCGAGTTTAAGATGCGCTACGCCGTACTGGAAACCTATGATGGCAAAGACATCTTAGTGCCTAACGAGAAATTCATTAGCTCACTGCTGATTAACTGGACGCACAAAGATCCCAAGCAACGTTACCGCATCGATTTTTCGGTTGCCTACAAAACCGATATCCGCGCCATGTGCGACATTATTCGCGACGCCGTCGCGCAACACCCCCAGGTTATCAGCGGCGATCACATTCCCTTTGAGGAGCGCCCTGACTGTGAAATTGACAGCTTCGGTGACTCCGGCGTCAATATGTTCGTGGAATTCTGGATGGAAGGCATCGATGATGGCAAAAACCGCGTCGGCGGCGACTTACTGCTGCTGGTATTTGAAACACTTCGCGAACACAATATTGAGATCCCGTTCCCGCAACGTGAAGTGAGGGTGATTAATGAAGAGCCGGTTTCCTTTAAAAACACCACGCCGGAATAAATCGCTTCTTTAACCACTGGGAGCCTGGCAAACCGGCAAATTTGAATAATCCACTGACACCAGGTGAAAAATCAGCACCGCAGCAGGGCATGCCGTTCTGCTGCGGTTATAAACCCGCCGCCGTTTTCCCGGCACTTTGAAATATCTCTTTACAATGCATTGCCCGGCAAACACAGCCATTAAATCGACTCCATGATATCAATAGGCTAACATCAATTTTTTAACGCACATCAACAACCTGAGCGTATAGGGAGACACATCCAGTGAGTTTACTTCGCACTTTATTAATCAGCAGTGCCGTGATGGCGCATACGGCCCTGCCAGTCATGGCAGATACTCAGTCAAACAGCACAGCAACCGTCGCCGAAAAACAACAAAGTGAGCACGACCGTCTGTTTGCCTTGTTCGCTGAGTCGGATGAGCGTCAGCTGGCACTAAACCCGATTTCAGGCCTTTTCCGGGGCGATATGCGCCGCGCGGACCGCCTGGGTGACTACCTTACAGATGCACAGTTTCTTGCCTCGCGCACCGATACGTTGCTGAATCTGGCGAAGCTAGACCAGATTGATCGTAGTAAACTTAACGATACCGACAAGCTGTCTTATGATGTGTTTAAGTACAATCAGGAGCAAAGCCTGAAAAGTATGACGGATGAAATCCGGGCTCTGACGATTGTACGTCCTGTAAATCACTTCAGCGGCTTCCATACCTTTTATCCCACGTTTGCCAGCGGCAAAGGCGCGGCACCTTTTAAAACGGTTGAAGATTACGAAAACAACCTTTCCCGCCACCAGGACTATATCGACATTAGTGAGCGTGCTATCGAACGTTTCCGTCAGGGAATGGAGTCCGGTGTTTTTGAAACAAAACTGACCATCGACAGAGTGATTAAGCAGTTTGATAAGCAACTTTCTATTCCAATGAAAGAGTCACAGTACTGGGGTCCGGTTGCGATGATGCCGGACAGTTTCTCTGATGAAGACAAAGCCCGACTGACTAAAGAGTATGAAGAAGCTACCAAAGCAATTTATGCGTCTACTGAACGGATGCGTAATTTCTTACGTGATGAATACCTCCCTGTCGCTCGTGAATCTATTGGTCTGAGCGACATGAAAGGTGGTGAAAAGCTCTATAAGCAACTTATCGAAAGCACCACCACGTTACCGTTGACGGCAGACTACCTGCATGAGCTGGGCTTAAGCGAAGTCAAACGGATCAAAGACGGCATGCTTGAGATCATGGAAGAAGTTGAATTTGAAGGCACGTTGAATGAGTTCTTTGATTACGTGCGTACCGATGCGCAATTCAAACCTGAAAGCCGTGAAGCACTGACTCAGGATTATTATCGTATCGGTCGTGAAGTAGACGAGAAAATCGATGACTACTTCTCACTGCTGCCAAAGTCAGAGCTTGAAATTAAACCCTACGATCCGGCAATCGAGCAATTCAGTGCGGGCGGTTCGTATCAAAGCGGCACGCCTGATGGGTCACGCCCCGGCACGTTCTACTTTAACGCCTATGATCTGCCGAGCCGTCTGACCACCGGTAATGTGACGCTGTACCTTCACGAAGGGGCACCAGGTCACCATTTCCAAATCAGTCTGGCACAGGAAAATGAGGCACTACCGGCGTTTATGCGCTTCGGTGGTAACACCGCTTATGTTGAAGGCTGGGCTCTGTATTCAGAAACGCTGGGTTATGAAATGGGCTTCTTCGATGATCCGTGGAACCGCTACGGCACATTACAGGATGAGCAGTTGCGCGCCATGCGCCTGGTCGTCGATACCGGTATTCATGCCAAAGGCTGGACCCGCGAGCAGGCCATTGATTTCATGCTGGCCAACTCCGGTATGACCCGCACCGAAGTCGTTGCCGAAGTTGAGCGTTACATTGCAATCCCTTCACAGGCACTGGCTTACAAAGTGGGCGCCCTGAAAATCCAGGAGCTGCGCAAAAAAGCAGAAGAGGCGCTGGGTGACGACTTTGATATCAAAGCCTTCCACGCCCAGGTGTTGGGAACCGGTGCGTTGCCACTTCCTATTCTGGAGCAAAAAATTGACCGCTGGATAGCATCACAGAGCTAAGCCTCAGTCACAGTCTCTGATTAAAAGTGAATAAACAGGCGGATACCGAAAGGGTATTCGCCTGTTTTACTTTCATGGTACTGAAAGCGTTTGGCGTAATCGTGTAGTCCGGCAGCGACAATTTCAACAAACTCCGTTCAGAAAACCGCATCCTATACCTTAGTCTCAACTTCCTCCCTTTTTGTATACAAAACGTAGCGTCTTGACTACACTCAGAATAGTTGTTGATAGCGGTGATCGCACCAATCTGCCGGAATAATTATGCTTTCCGCTATTCGTGTGTATCAACCCCTGCAGAATAAAAAGAGCGCATAAGTGAGAGCCGAAGCTGCAAAGACCTCCTTGCCACTGATTGAAGAAAAACCTGAGCAATATCTTTCCCGTCGAACTGTCGAAACCCTGTTTGCACGCTCCAAAATCGGCCCGGTGTTTTATAGCCTGGCGGTGGTGTTCAGCGCCCTTCCACAGGGACTTTTTCAAACCCACACGGCTTATGTATTCACTTTTTTAGTGCCTTTACTGGCAATAGCCGGTATTCGCCTCGCAGGCAAAGTGCCGTCAAAAGATCAGTACGCGTCGTGGCGGGCACGTCACTGGCTACTGGTCTACGGCTGCGTACTAATATGGGGCGCATGGTTTGGCTGGATATCCATGCATCCTGACTGGACCAGCGCATTTATCGTTAGCCTGATTTGTACTGTGAACTTCTCCACTGCTATCGCGCACCAGTTCTGTATCGACAAGCGCAATGCCATGGCTTGCAGCCTGCTGTGTTTTATCTGGGCCTCCGTTGTCATTGTTTTGTATCGCCCTGAGCTGGTTGCGATTTTGTATGCATTCGGATTTTATTGCCTGTATTTGATCTCGACGATAAAAAACGCGCATGCCGAATTTTTCAGAAAGCTCGATATCGAATTAACACTGATAGAGACACAGCGCGAGCTGGATAGCTTGGCGCGAACGGATCCACTGACGGGACTCGCTAACCGGCGCGTTTACGACGCCGAAATGCAGAGAAATTTCTCTCTGTCAAAGCGTCACAACACGGACTTCAGTTTGATCCTGTTAGATTTAGACCATTTCAAATTACTTAACGATACGCATGGGCACGCTATAGGTGATTTGTGTATTAAGGCGGTAGCCAGCGTGCTTAACGACACCTGCCGACGTGAGCTGGATATCGTCGCCCGCATTGGCGGAGAAGAATTTGCCATCATCCTGCCGGGTACATCCATTGATGATGCCCATAAGTTGGCGATTCACATTCACCAGCGCTTTCAGGAGCTGACCGTTCCGGAGATTCAGGAGGCAACAGCGAATATTACCGCCAGTATCGGCGTCGGAAGCGTCGCAAAAACAGGCGCACAGGACGTTAACACCCTGTATGAGCTCACCGATGCCGCCGTTTATGCTGCTAAACAACAGGGAAGAAACCAGATTGGCATTGCCCGGTTGCGTTAATCTGTAAGCAATGACTGCGTTCGCCTAACGCTTCAATAAAAGGCCCGAATTGACTGCCGTGTTCTACCTTCAGCGCCCTCTAATATGAAACCACACTTTGGAGGACAAAAAAACGCCAGCACGGTGGCTGGCGTTTTGCTGACATAGCATCTTGCGCTACGTGTTAGTTGATGTCCGCAGTCAGGTCATGACGCAGGTCGAAACGGTCAAGGCGCATCACCTTAGTCCAGGCATCGACAAAGTCATTCACAAACTTCTCGCTTGAATCATCAAACGCGTACACCTCGCTTATCGCACGCAACTCAGAGTTTGAACCGAATATCAGGTCAACCGGTGTTGCGGTATACAACACATTGCCTGAATTCCGGTCTACCCCTTCATAGACTGACTCATCATCCGTCTTGCGCCACATGAGCCCCATGTCAGTCAGGTTAACGAAAAAGTCGTTAGTAAGTTGCCCCGGCTTATCAGTAAGCACACCGTGACGACTGTTACCCGCATTCGCGCCAAGCGCACGCATGCCACCCACAAGCACTGTCATCTCCGGAACCGTCAGATTAAGCTGATCGGCTTTATCCACCAGCATTTCGGTAGGCCCCCGATAGCTTTCCTCGACGTTGAAATAGTTACGGAATGCATCTGCCGTTGGCTCCAGCAGCGAGAACGACTCAACATCTGTTTGCTCTTGCGTCGCATCACCACGTCCCGGAATGAACGGAACGGTAACATCGTAGCCTGCATCGGCAGCCGCTTTCTCTATTGCTGCTGCGCCAGCCAGAACGACAAGGTCACCCATGGAGATTTTCTTACCGCCGGCATTGCCGTTGAAGCGTTTCTGGATCTTGTCCAACTCCATCAGGACGTTATCGAGTTCTTGCGGATCATTCACTTCCCAGCTGGCTTGTGGTTGCAGGCGGATTCGACCACCGGTAGCTCCACCACGCATATCCGATGCCCGGAAGCTTGACGCCGCTCCCCAGGCAGTTTTCACCAGAGCAGAAACACTCAGTTCGGTGTCCAGGATCGCTTTTTTCAGCGACGCCACATCGGCATCTGTCACCAGGTCATAGTTGATTTCCTGCACCGGATCCTGCCAGATAAAATTCTCGTCTGGCACGTGGTTACCTAAATAGCGGGTTTTAGGCCCCATGTCACGGTGCGTGAGTTTAAACCAGGCTTTTGCAAACGCTTGCTGGTATTCATCCGGATTAGCCAGAAAGCGCTCGGCGATTTTTCTGTACTCAGGGTCATATTTCAAAGCCAGATCAGCGGTTGTCATAACCGGTGGGTTCTTCTTACCTTCCACATGCGCATCCGGTACGGCATTGTGCATCGCCTTGTCTTTCGGTACCCAGATAATTGCGCCGCCCGGACTGCGGGTTTGCTCCCACTCATTGTTTAGCAAGTTCGACAGATATAGCGTCGTCCAGCGCGTTGGCGCTTGTGTCCATGCGCCTTCCAGGCCACTGGTCACAGTATCTTCAGCATTGCCTTTACCACATTTGTTTTTCCAGCCCAGCCCCTGCTCTTCGAGACCTGCCGCGCCGGGTTCTGCATCCAGACACTCGCCGGCCTTGTGCGCGCCATGCATTTTACCGAAGGTATGCCCGCCGGCGATAAGCGCCACTGTTTCTTCGTCATTCATTGCCATGCGACCAAAGGCCGTGCGAATATTTTTAGCCGACCCCATTGGGTCAGGCTTGCCTTTCGGGCCTTCAGGGTTAACGTAAATAAGCCCCATGTGCGTAGCACCAAGCGGACGCTGCAGCTTACCATTGCGCTCTTCGCGATCGCTTGCCAGCATTTCGACTTCAGGTCCCCAGTATACTAAATCCGGCTCCCAGTCATCGGTACGGCCACCAGCATAACCGTAAATGTCAAAGCCCATGTTTTTCATGCCAACGGTACCGGCGAGGATCATTAGATCTCCCCACGACAGCGCACGGCCATATTTCTGTTTTATCGGCCACAGCAAACGGCGGGCCTTATCAAGGTTACCGTTATCCGGCCAGCTGTTCAGCGGATCGAAACGCATTTGCCCGCCTTCACCGCCACCACGGCCGTCCAGCGTGCGGTAGGTACCGGCACTGTGCCAGGACAGACGAATAAAGAACGGACCATAGTTGCCCCAGTCGGCAGGCCACCAATCCTGTGAGTTGGTTAACAACGCGTCTACATCAGCCATAACCTGATCGAGATCGAGCTTGCTGAACTCTTCAGCATAGTTAAAGTCTTCGCCATAAGGGTTTGATCGTGCGTCGTGGCTGCGCAGTGCAGTTAAATCAAGCTGATCAGGCCACCAGAAGTTATTTGACTTAGGTGCAAAGGGCTGTGCGACACCGTTGCCTTTCGCTCCCTCGGGTTTACTCATTGTCTTATGGTCATCAGCCAGCGCCATTGGGCTTGTTAGCGCCAGAGCGACAAGACCAGACAATGCTGTCCGTTTGAACCTTAAAATCGCCATAGTTTTCACCTGTATTGTTGTTTTACTCAAGGCGTGCCCCGAGCACGCACGTTAAATAGTTGTTAACCGTTAGTTCGGCGTACAGATAAGATAGTCAAGAATTGACAAATCGCATAAGCGATAAAACAAATACAGGTAATTGAAAAAGCTGATTAAGCGAAGTGCGGGTGAATAAAGTAGCATTCTGTTTACACACAAAAAAACAGACAGTCTTTATTCACCTCTGAGGCTTACTATGGCGGCATTTCTAGTATGCCCCGCACCGTGCTGTGGTATCTCTGATACGGCAAAATGCAAAACATGCAGGCCGCAGATAGCTGGCTATGCTCTGATATTGTATGACCAGTGGCACATTTCGCTTGATGTTGGGTAGGGAGCGTTACTCGCGTTCGGCCATAAGAGTCAGACTCGCGACCATCACCTGACCTCGCGCACACTGTGCTAAGCGCTTCACGGTTGCAGGGTCAGGCAATTTGCTTTGCGTTACCGCGGCTACCTGCAGATAAGCCTGTGGTTTATGATACCGCGCGAACGCAATCGAGAGCTGGCGCTACGCTTTCAGGTAACCGGGTTGTCACTTACAAAGTTGACTACCCGCAAGCCAGACTGGTGATTCAGGATGCAATGAGAAGTTTTTAATCGTTTCCACACATCAGAGGGTCCAGTCAACATGGAACGTCTTACCATCCCAGGTCTGTACCGTTAGCCACAATTTATCCCGCGCGTTAATTCTGGCATCAGCTAGCGCATGCACATGCTGTCCGTGACGTGTGCCGTGCAGGATCCCCAGCTCTTCCTCTTGCAATGAATCCAGTGGCAGAGGCACTGGGCCTATATTCAGGTACGCCTGACGAATATCACTGACCTCACCTTCATTTACCATCACCAGAAAATCTTTTACGTATTTGCCGTCATGTTGATAAGGCGGTTTCTCATCATAAGGCATGGGCGTAAATTCAAAGCCAAAAGCCGACTTATTGTCCAGCGCATCGGGAAAAACCGGGTTTTGCGATTGATAATAAAACCATGGGGGTAAAGTCAGTATCAGCGCACTCAGAAGAAATTTCACTTTCCGCCATGGGGTAGCAATTTTTCTGGCCATCAGTTCGCTCCTGCTGTCTGTGTGGTGGTTGAGCCCGACGGTGCCGATGTTGCCTGACTTACCAGTTTACGGCGCCACATCCAGAACCCGGTGATCGACATACCGGTGATAAGTAAACCGAACACAAACCAGATAGCTTTCGTCACAATGCCACCGACGGTGCCAAAGTGAAGCCGGTCAGCCAGATGCATAACGGTTTGCAGCGGCGCCATTGACGTCGGCGAATAGGTGTCGGTCACTTCCCCTGTGTAAGGATTAACAGCCACGCGATAACTGTACTGATCGTAAAAGACTTCTCCCTGATCGCCGGAAATTTTATATGTATCCCGGTTATGTTCAGGCAGCATGATAAAACTGGGCTGCAAATCGGGATATCGCTGCCTTGCGGTGGCCATAGCCTGATTCAGTGATACCCGCTTGATCTCGCCCGAATCAGCACCATCCGGCATTGCCTGCGCTGACAGAGAAGCTGGCCAGGGCTCAATTTCGACCTCGTTATGCCATAGCACGCCCTGAATCAGATACCACAGGCCGGTAATTCCCATAATAAGTAAGAACCAGATAGACCATGCACCGGTGGTTTTGTGAAGATCTGCCAGCAGTGTCTTTGTGCCGTGTGTAAAACGGAGGGTTGGCCGGGTAAAGGCGCGCCAGAATTTTTTATACACCATCATCCCGGTAATGACCGCGCCCAGCACAAATACACTTAGCAGGCTGACAAGGTAATAGCCTATGCTGTAGCCCTGCTGCCAGGGAAACAGCAGCCAACCATGCAACGAACGCATAAAGTCGATAAAGGTCTGGCCATCGTTTATTTCCTGAACCTCACCGGTGTACTGATTAATATAAGCAATGGCATACGGTTTATCGACATCGGTGAACATCACCGCATACGTCAGATAAGGTTCTCTTACAGTAATACCGGTGATGTCCGCAGTAGGATATTGCGAGGTTAACGCGCGGGTAATATCGTCCATCGGCAGAGCAGCCACTGATTCAGGGTTATCCGCACGGGCATTTTCATTTACCAGCCAGGTGATTTCATGACTGACTACCGCCAGCGTGCCTGTCAGACAAATAAAACAAAATAGCACCCACACCGGCAACGTGAACCAGCCGTGCAGTTGAAACCAACGCTTATTGCTTACTTTTTTTCCCATGAAAATCAGACTCTGTCTTTTATCGCTCTTTCTGGTGAGGACAAGGGCGACTGTTTGTGCACTGTCATTATCATACAATTATGACTTGCCAGCGCTACGAATTCAATTGATAATAGTTATCATTACTCATTGCATCACCAACACGAGGATTGTATCTTGTTTTTGCGCTCCTTTCGCCCCCTGTCTGTCGCACTGGCAGTCACATCTGCCTTGTCAGCACCTGCTATGTCACAACAAGCACCTGCCACTGACGATATTGAAAAGATCACGGTTTCAGGTAGTTATACTGTTAGTGAAGTCATTGATACCGCCACCGGACTGGGGCTGACGCTGCAGGAAACACCGCAATCTGTCAGCGTGATCACAGACCTGCGAATTCAAGATCAGGCACTGGATACACTCACCGACACCGTACTGAATGCGGTTGGTGTCTCTTCAAAGGAAGTCGACAACGTGCGTAATACGTTCCAGGCCCGCGGCTTCGATATCACAAATTATCAGGTAGATGGTGTGCCACTTTCCTGGAGTCTGGCTGGTGACTCCGGCGAAACCATTGCGGATGTTGTGTTGTACGAACGCGTAGAATTTGTGCGCGGCGCTACCGGATTACTGACAGGCGCCGGCGATCCCTCTGCCTCAATCAATCTGGTTCGCAAACACGCAACAGCAACGGATACCCGTGGTTATGCATCTGCTGCGCTGGGGAGCTGGAATAATCGCGAAGTGGTAGCAGATATCGGTACTGGCCTTAACCGCTCAGGCTCTGTTCGCGGGCGCATTGTGGCAAAGTATGAGGAAGGCGACTCATACCTGGATCTGTACGAAGATGAAACCACGGTGCTTTACGGCGTGCTGGAAGCTAACATCACCAATAATACTTTGCTGCGCGCAGGCGCAAGCTATCAGAAAAACACGCCCACCTCGCCCACCTGGGGCGCGTTACCCACGTTTTTTAGCGACGGCACCGAAACTGACTGGGATGTTTCACAGACTACGGCTGCTACCTGGACGCGCTGGGATACCACGGGGACGAACCTGTTCGCTAACCTGCATCACGTATTGAGCAATGGTTGGGAAGTAAAGCTGAATTACAACAAACTGCGCTACGAGCAGGAATCGAAGCTACTGTATCTGTTTGGTACGCTGGATAAAGAAAGCGGCGTGGGCCTGTCATCCTGGCCGTATCAGTCTGAAGGTACCAGTGAGCAGGATAGTGTAGATATTCAGCTAAGCGGTCAATACTCACTTGCCGGTCGTGATCATGAGTTTGTACTGGGCGCACTGCGCAGTGAGCAATCAGCCGATACGCTTGAGTTCAGTGCCATGGGAGACAACGCATTTCTTCCGGTGGGCAACTTCTATGGCTGGGACGGTAATTTCCCCGAGCCTGAATGGAGCACTCAAGGCAATGTGGCTCAGGACATGGATACTGAGCAAACCGGTTTCTATGGAGCCACTCGCCTGCACATCACGGACAACCTGAAAGTCATTGCCGGCGGCCGTCTGGCAAGTTGGGAACGTGATGGCGTAAGCTACGGCGTAACTACTGACTTCGGTGACGACAATGTGGTTATTCCTTACGCCGGCCTGCTGTACAACATCACCGAGCAGCATCGTGTGTATGCCAGCTACACCGAAATATTTCAGCCCCAGAATGCGCAGGATCGCAATGGTGACTATCTTGCCCCCTTAGTGGGGCAAAGCGCGGAAGCTGGTCTGAAAAGTACATACCTCGATGATACGCTGCACACCTCTATCGCCGTGTTTCGCATAGAGCAGGATAATCTTGCGCAGGACGATGTTGGTTTTATCGTTCCCGGGACAGTAAACACCATTGCTCAATTTGAGGCACAGGGTACAGTGTCTGAGGGGTTTGAACTGGAGGTCGTCGGACAGCCTTTAGAAGGCTGGCATATTACTGCCGGATATTCTCAGTTTACCGCCGAGGATGCTGATGGAAACGAAGTGAATACTGATCAGCCACGTAAACAGCTTAAACTGTTCACTACCTATCAGTTAGTCGACTTATTACCTGAGCTCACCATAGGCGGTGGCGTTAACTGGCAGGACGACACCTATTCTGTCAATGGAGACATCAAACTGGCGCAGTCATCCTATGCCCTGGTTAACCTGATGGCGCGTTATGATATTTCTGATGCCACCTCACTGCAGCTGAATGTGGATAATGTGACTGACGAGAAATACTATAGCCAGATTGGCTTTTTCGACCAGTACCGATACGGTGCGCCGCGCAATGCGACACTGACACTGAAAACGCGCTTTTAATTCAGAGTGGTTTTTAAACAGCGCATCCTGCCGGTGTGAAAAGGATTCATACCGGCAGGGAATTTTCACCTACGGCTTTTTCTTCAAAATTTCACTACCTGTTGTTTTTACGCAGATTTTTTACCCAATCCTGAAAGTCTTTCCGACTTTTTCCGCTTTTTACCGGGTTTGGGAGGTGGCACGGCAATTGAAACAGCTTCTGTGACATTTGTGCCCCGTTTCTTTTTCATCGGGGCTTAATTCAATGTAAGAAGGAAGTCATTATGAAGCACATGAAAACAACACTGGCAGGAATCATCGCACTAACTGCATTTGGCGCAAACGCGCAGTCGTATGATGAGAATATTGATGAAAGTGGTTTTTACGTAGGCGGTAACTATGGTTATCTGCGGGTAGAAGGTGAAGACGACTTCGATGATGACAAAGATGTATGGCAGGGACTATTAGGCTACCGTTTCAATGAATACTTTGCGCTTGAGGGAAGTATTATTGATTTTGGTGACTACGGCAACGACGTCGCGGGCGCATCTACCGATGGTTATACCGCAGCGCTGAAAGGCTCTTTCCCCATCACAGAGCGCCTCTCAATCTACGGTAAACTGGGACAGTTGTGGTCTGAAACAGAATACAATGTGGGCACCTTCAGCAACGATTATGACGATGAAAGTCTGTTTGTCGGTGGTGGTCTGAGCTATGCGGTCACGCCGAATTTTCTGATTAACGCAGAATATACAGTCTACGATGCTGAGTTGGACGCAGAAAGCGCAGTAGATGATATCGACGACACAAATTTTGAAACTGATCTGAAACAGGCCAGTCTGGGTGTTGAGTACCGTTTCTAATTGGTAACTTGCTGCATGTGACCATTCTTTACGAATGGTGCACGTTCCGATGGTGCCGGGCTTTGCCCGGCATTTTTTTATCAGCCGGCTTAGCAGCCAGCTGATATACTCAAGCTAACCGTGTGATTTTCAGTTGTGGTCATGTTCCAACAAGCCCTTATTTATCTGGGGGCAGCATTGATTGCTGTTCCTATCGCAAAGCGTCTCGGACTTGGCTCAGTGCTTGGCTATTTGCTGGCGGGTATATTGATTGGCCCGTTTGTGCTGTCGCTTGTTGGCGATCAAACAGAAGTCATGCACTTTGCCGAATTCGGTGTGGTGATGATGCTGTTTCTCATCGGCCTTGAATTACATCCCTCCCGGCTGTGGAAATTACGACACTCTATTCTCGGCCTCGGTGGCTTGCAGGTTACCGTGTCTGCGCTGCTGATTTTTCTTATCAGTTTTTTCGCCCTCAACCTTGCATGGCAACCGGCGCTTGCTGTGGGTCTCATGCTGGCGCTGTCTTCTACCGCAATTGTTATTCAGAGCCTGGAAGAAAAAGGCTGGCTGAATCTGGACGCCGGACAAAACAGCTTTTCGGTATTATTATTTCAGGACATTGCCGTTATCCCCATGCTGGCAATGTTGCCACTGCTGTCTTTTCAGCCCGCTTCTACCATGGAGGCCGCCAGTCATTCGCTGGTTCATGACTGGCCCATTTACGCACAGGTGTTAATCTCCACAGCCGTCATCCTTGGCATTATTCTGGCCGGAAAATACGTGTCGTCTCCCATAATTCGCTATATTGCCCAAACCCGGTTGCGCGAAATTTTTACCGTATTCGCGCTGTTTCTGGTAGTCGCGATCGCGTTATTAATGCAGGCAATTGGGTTATCGCCGGCACTTGGCACATTCCTCGCGGGCGTGGTGTTGGCAGAAAGTGAATTCCGACACGAGCTGGAAGCCGATATTGAGCCTTTCAAGGGGTTATTGCTGGGTTTGTTTTTTGTTGCCGTCGGCGCCTCCATCGACTTTGCCCTGTTTAGCGACAATGTGTTGCTGGTATTGGCATTGGTGGCATCGTTAATTGCGGTTAAAGCGTTCGTACTGTTCGCACTGGCAAAATTATTCAGTATAAATCATCAGCAACAGCTGCTGTTTACACTGGCACTGGCACAGGGCGGCGAATTCGCCTTTGTTCTGCTGACATTTTCCAGACAGCTTTCAATACTGACGCCTGATCAGGTCAACCTGATCACGCTGGTCGTCGCCATATCCATGCTAATTACGCCACTGTTGCTGATGCTCTATGATCGCCGTCAGCGCAAATCCTCTGACAAGCGCCCGGCCTTTGACGCACCGGCCGATATCGGTGAGTCGAAACATGTGATCATTGCTGGCTATGGACGCTTTGGCCAGATTATCGGGCGCCTGCTTCATGCTCAGGGTTATGAAGTCAGTGTACTGGACCACAGCCCAAGCCAAATCGACTTGCTCAGGCGGTTTGGCAATACCGTTTATTACGGCGATGCGGCAAGAAAGGAGCTGTTAGATGCAGCCGGCGCGAACAACGCCAGACTCCTGGTGATTGCCATCGACAACGCCGATAAAACCCTTGAAATCGTAAAGCTGGCACAAAAGCATTACCCCAATCTGGCTATCGCCGCGAGAGCCCGGGACAGACGTCACGCCTACCAGCTTCTGAAAATGAAAGTGAATGCCCTTAACCGCGAAACGTTCGATTCTGCGATTGTGCTGGGTACCGAGGCATTAAAACTTTTAGGCAACACTGAGGAGGATGCAAACCGGGCCGGCCGAATTTTCCGTGAGCACGATATCGAATCGATGAAACAACTGGCAGATTTGTGGGGTGACGATGCATCTTATGGCGTTGCCGTTCGCCAGAGAATGGAAGATCTGAAGCAGGTACTGGCAAAAGACACTCAGGCACGTTCCCGGCTTAACGCATGTGACGAAACCGTCAAGTCGGACGACAGTCAGTAACTGATACGAGTACATTCATCTGCCGCTTCAACGCTAGATCACACTGACTCTGGCGTGTGAAAGGCTCTTAATCGCGGACACACCGCCAGTACAAATGCGCGCCACGTGCCCTCACGGCAATCCATGCCACCACAACGTATTAAAATGCATACCCTGTATAAGCGATCTATACTCTAGCCAGACAGTGGGTTAAGAATAAACTGGTATACTTTCGTCTAATAATTGTGACGTAATCGTCTCGCTTTTTTTCGCATCAGTTCTGCCCGACGGAGAGTTCACCAGGCATGTCGCTTAGCCTTCCTATCGGCATTGTAATGGCGTTTGCTATTAACTTGCTGGTTAGCATTTACTTCTTTGCTTTGTACAAAGAGCAGCGTGAACACCAGTCGTATTTGTACTGGGCGGGCTCCTGTGCGCTGTTTGCGCTTGGTATCGCCGCAACGGTCGGCTCTCACACGTTAGGGGATGTTCAAATCCTGAATACAATGGCCTGCTTGATCCTCTACAGCGCGACTTACGGACTCTTTCACGGTTTGAATGCATTTGAGCTGACACGCACCTCAGCCCGACTGTTAAGAAAAGCACAAACGTTATTTTTCGCCGGTGCCGCCGCCATCCTGGTAGCCAGCCTTTACGGACCGGTTGTGAATGCAACCACATCGGTGTGCATGGCCATTATGTTCCTGATCACCGAGGGATTCTTCTATCACCGCCGCTCACCTTACCAAACTGCCTATGCAGTGCTGAGGGCAGTGTTGCTGCTGCATGCGTTTATTCTGTTTTTGCAAGGCGTGGTTATTGTCGTGATGATGGCATCAGGTAATGATTCCGCCATTATTCAGTTGTTTGAAACCACGTTACTCACTCACCTGATTCTAACTGTAGCCACTGCACTGCTGTTACCCGTTCTGCATGTACTAAGACAACGTCGTCACTGGGAGAAAATAGCAAGTTGTGACGATTTAACCGGACTGTTGAGTCGGCGCACATTTATAGAAAAAGCTTATAAATCAATCGCAAATCCGAAAATTGAGACACATTCCCTGCTCATGGTTGATATTGATCATTTCAAATCTATCAATGACACCTATGGTCACCAACTCGGTGATGATGTGCTCCGTCAGGTAGCGAAAACGCTCAATAGTGGCATCAGAGAAACTGACGTTATAGGACGTCTGGGTGGCGAAGAGTTCGCTATTCTGATGCCCGGGCTTCCGGTTGACCGGGCTCATGTGGTCGCTAACCGGCTGCTACAGACCGTTGCGGATAACGAACTGTGGTTTAACGACAACGTTATTAACGTCACCATCAGCATTGGGATCGCGGCATCCACAGACGTACTAGACAGCTGGGATGCGCTACTGGAGAATGCCGACAAGGCGCTTTACAGTGCCAAGCGCGAGGGCCGAAACCTGGTATTTATGTTTGGCCAGGCCACGCCCTCGCAGTCCATGTAGGCAATACGAAGGGCAATCCGCCTGAGCATGCAGGACGAACCTCACCTGCACTATCTCTTAACACTAACTGTCTATCAGTTGTATCAGTTTTGCCACTGACTCAATGCGCGATACCGTGCTGCGAACCAGATTATCTATCTCGTTACTGGCTTCCCGCGAGTTACCTGCCAGTGTTCTCACTTCATCCGCCACCACAGCAAAGCCCCGACCTGACTCTCCGGCCCGCGCGGCCTCAATAGCGGCGTTAAGTGCCAGAAGATTGGTTTGCTCTGAGATTGTATTTATTGTCCCCACAATGTTACTGATGGTCTGGCTTGTTGTGACCAGTTCACGCATTGAATGCTGAGTTTCGTTTACTGCTTTCTTACGCGAGCTGACGTCGACACCAAAGAAGACATACCGGGTAATTTCACCGGAGAAGTTGCGCAATGCACTGATTCTTGAGTCAAAAGCAAGGTAGTTGTCGCCCTCTCCTACCTCAAACACTTTTTCCACTGCCCCGGAGGAAGACATCGCGTCGATTTCGTTTTTATCCAGTGAACGAAATAACTTATTCGCCATGTCTTCAGTCGACAGCTTACCCTGCAGCTTTGTTTTAAGTAGCGCGTTTGCGTCAGTGACATTGCCATTGGTATCGATTTCCAGTAAAACCAGCGCACTTCCGATGGCGTCCAATTTGCGGGTAAAATCCAGCGCCATCTGCTTTACTCGCGTCACATCCGCCTGCACCGCAATGAAGTTGACCAGTTTTCCCTGCTCGAACACCGGGTTTATCGACAACGAAGTCCAGTACGCTTCGCCATTCTTCCGGTAATTCAGTATTTCATCATAGAACGGCTGACGTGCATCCAGCCGTTTTCTGATTTCTGTAACGGTTTCAGGGGACGTTTCTTCACCCTGCAGAAAGGTTCCTGGCTTTTTACCCCTGACTTCCTCGAGGCCCCAACCAGTCAATCGCTCGAAACCATTATTCACGTATTCGATTCGGCCTTCAGCGTCGGTGATGATCACGCCGTTATCTGTCTCGTTGGCCACCAGCGATAGCATTCGCTGCATTTCCCTTTGCTCTACTTCCTCAGTGACATCTCTGACGAATGCGGTATACAGCGTTCGACCGGCAAGCCGAACTTTTGATAACGATAACCTGCCCCAGAGAACCTGACCATCACGGCGCTCTACTTTCACTTCCCGGCTGGTGCCGACTATCTTATCCTCGCCGGTTGTCCGGTTAGCGTTTACGTAGTTATCGTGATTGGCCTGAATGGCTTGCGGCACTAACATTTTTACGTTTTTACCAATTACCGCTTCGCGCTTGTACCCCCAGAGCACCTCCGCCGCGGCATTAAATAAGGTGACATTGTTGTTTTCATCAATACAGACAACAGCGTCCAGTGCCTGCTCCAGCGTTTGCTCTACAATTTCGCGGGATTCGCGCTCTTCACTGACATCACGAACAAAGGCAGTGTAATGTTTTTTACCTCCGACAATGATCTGCGAAAGTGAAAGTTGAACCCATATCCGCTCGCCGCACTTTTTTTCCAGTTCCACTTCCCGGGAGCTACCCACAATTTTATCAATGCCACTCTGACGGTGGGAATTCACATAACTGTCGTGGTTTTGCTGATGCTCCACTGGCACCAGCATCCGGATATTCTTTCCTAAAACCTCATTGGCGGAATATCCCCAAAGTGCACTTGCGGCATCGTTAAAAAACGTAATATTGTTTTTCTCATCTATTGTCACAATGGCAATAATGGATTGTTTCAGGGCCTGCTCTGCGGCAGTATTTCTGGAAAAAACGACATGCTTTGATTACTTTCTAAACAAAATGTGCAGTTCACCGGGCTATATGATTCACCGCATTAACTTCAGCGTAGTACAACTTGTAATCAACAGGGTATTTCGAAAAATAATTTCTTGCTAATCAGAGTGTTCATTCAAGATAATTTAAAGAATAACGCTGAGTAAAGCGTCAGGGTGCGCCTCCCCGCGCTATAACGGAAAATATTACAGACCCACCTACTAATCTTTCCCGTCCCACCCTGTCAAAATTACACACCACCTTCATAAACACTATGCCAACATCATATAAAACAACGCGTTAGGCTTTTATTTATTGTTATCTTCTGATGGAACGCTTTGTGCAACACCTCACTATTATTTTTTTCATTTTGTTGCGTACTCAAAGACATAGGAGGCAAAAATGTCTGCGTCAGGCTCAATTTTTAAACAAGGAGAGAATTGCTGGGTGACGAACACCGCAACATTTGCATCCCCATTGATCGACTGTGCAAATTATTACCGCGCCCTGCATTCTTCTATCGTTAAAGCGAAACACAGCATTTTCATCGTCGGCTGGGATATTGATAGCCGTATCCGCCTGTTACGTGGCGAAGAAGAGGCGCAATCCGAAGCCCCCTCTGTGGTCAGCGACCTGCTGGCCTGGAAGGCAGAGCAAAATCCGGATATGAAGATTTATCTGCTGCGCTGGGATTCATCGCTAGCCTTTTTTGCACAACGTGAGATGTGGGCCAAAGAAGTCTGGGATGAGAAAACGCCTGACAATGTAAAAACAGAGCTGGACGACACTATTCCAATGGGCGGCAGCCAGCACCAGAAAATCGTCGTCATTGATGATGAACTGGTTTTCTCAGGCGGCATGGATGTATCGACAAATCGCTGGGATACGCGTGACCACCCAGTGGTTAGTGATGAAAGAATGGGCCCTGACGGAGAGTATGGCCCCTTACACGATGTGCAAATGGTGTCATCAGGCCCGGTTGTAAAAGACTTTGCTGACCTGGTGCGCTGGCGCTGGCTACGGGTTGCAGAAGACCAGCCCATTGATATTCGGGAAGAAGCATTAAACGGGCCTGACGCACCAAAACCTGAGTCATGGCCGGAAAGTGTAGAGCCGTGGTTTGAAAATGTGGAGTGTGCTCTGGCCCGGACAATCCCCTTTATGGACGAAGTGGAGCCTGTGCAGGAAGTTCGCCACATGTTGCTTGACCTTATCAGCCAGGCGGAGAATCTGATTTACATCGAGAATCAGTTTACGACCCGTCAGGAGATTGCAGAAGCGCTCAACCGCAGATTAAAAGAGTGTCCTTCGCTACATGTGATCATTGTCAGCTCTTATGAGCCGAAAGGGAAATTTGAGCAGGAAGCGTTCTGGGCAAGCAGAATCGAGTTTAAGGATATTCTGGAAAATGGCGTAGAAAGTGATCGCGTCACCATGACCTACTCCTCCTGCGAGGATTTGAAAGGTCGCAAGGCTTACAAGCGTATTCATTCAAAGGTGATGACCATAGATGATAAATACGCAGTGATTGGGTCATCGAATTTAAGCAACCGCTCGATGTCACTGGATACAGAAATCGATACGGTTTTGCATGGCAATACCGAAAATAATCGTAAGCAGGTAGCACGGATCCGCGATGACTTGCTGGCAGAGCATACTGGCAGAGAGGTAGAGGAAACAGCGCAGCTGTTAAACCAGGATAATCCAGTATCAGCATTGCTTGAAGGGCAGTTGGCGCATGGTTATGTGTTAACGGAAGTGAACGACCAGGTATTTACTGAACAATCTAATACCAACATTTTCCGCTCACTGTCAGACCCGGAAGAGCCGCTGATTTCGCTGCCGACCATGGATGGCAGCGCAACGCCGGCGCGCAATCCGCGCAGGCGCACCATTATGATTGCTATTGGCACGCTCATCGTTGCCATCATTGCCGGCCTGCTGGTCTGGGCTAGCTACTCTATAGAATGGCTGAGTTCAGACAATATAAATGCATTTTTAGAGAAGAGTCGCGGTACTTATTTTGCACTGCCTACCGTTCTTATGGTGTATGTCATCGGAGGCTTACTGTTCTTTCCTGTTACCGTTCTCTCACTTGCAGTGGCGGCTATATTCGGTCCGATCTGGGGGCCTATTTACGGGATTATGGGAGCATTACTCAGCTCTGCAACTACGTTCGGTATCGGCAAAGTGCTTGGCAATGCAGGTCTGAAAAAAGTTGGCGGACCGAAAGTCGAAGCACTGGATGAAAAACTCAAAACCAGCGGCATTGTGGGCGTTGCGGCGATAAGAATGCTGCCTATTGCTCCGTTTAGCCTGGTGAATCTGGTGGCCGGCATATCCTCTATTGGGCTGGTACAGTTTCTTGTGGGCACCTTTCTGGGCATGTTTCCACCTATGATAGCGAAAGGTCTGGTAGGTGATTCGATAACCCAGATTTTCCGTAACCCGTCGCCCGAAACCATTAGTTACCTGATTGGTGGGATTGTACTTTGGGGCCTGATGATTTGGGGGTCACAGAAGTTTGCCCGTTATTATCAGGAACGCAAACAACGTAATAAGGCAGAAGCTGAAGAATGTGTCGTATAGTCAGTTATAACATTCATAGCGGTATTGGCAGAGATAAGAAACAGGACTACAGAAGAATAGGAAATTTTTTAGCCGATGCGGGTGCCGACATCGTGCTACTACAGGAGATGGATACCCGACCCTCTGAGCGAAGCACCGAGCGTGATATTCGCGATATCTGTGCGGGTCAGGTATTTACCCTGGTTAAGTCTCCCGCCCTGGAGGAGTCTGATGGCTGGTATGGCAATGCTGTGCTGTCCCGCTACCCTGTCATAAGCAACGAGACACTGGATGTGAGTCAGGAGGGACGGCAACCTCGTAATATACAGACAGTAGAAGTTGAAACGCCCAGAGGGCCGCTCACTGTCATCAACACCCACAAAGGATTGAAAAAGCGTGAACGGCGTTCACAGTTTGCCATGCTACATGAGTATATTCAGAATAGGCTCAAGGAGCGTCCCTCGCCAGTTGTGGTTGCCGGTGACTTTAATGAGTGGCAGTTTTTCACAACGGCGTTTAAAGCGATGAACGACACGCTTGCACAGCACACTGTGGGTGCGACGTTTCCCAGTCAGTTTCCGTTGTTTTCACTGGACCGCGTCTGGACAAGTACAGACATCCGGGTATTACGCTGCAAAAAGCTGAAAGACCGCCGGGCAAGACTGTTCTCGGATCACTTGCCGGTTCAGATTGATCTTCGGTTGCCAGTGTAAGCAGTGGCATGCACCGTGGCATGCTTGCATTATGGCGAGATAACGCGCGGGCTTCGGTTTGTCCTTTGTTAAAGGGCTACCCGTTGGGGTGCCCTGCCTATTTTGCCGTTTTCTCTGCTCGAGTTGTTATTCAATGACTGCCCTACAGCGGCAGGTTGCACGCAAGGATAGTGGCTACACAAGTTATCGACTGCATACTAGCCAGTAAGCCTATTGCGCAGCCAGTTCTGATACCTGACACAATGACCATAGTCTGCAAAACACAGATTGTTTTTTCTCAGCTCCCCGCTTTCCTCGCAAGCACAATAGTATAAAAAACTATCACGCCGTATTTCACTTCATACCCATTTATCGACCAATGTCTATGCTGCCAAGCGCAAACATAGAGTGCACTAATGTCACTTTTGTCATACCATAAAACCTGTAAGTAGGCTGTCTGGAATAAACTGCTATTGCGCTGAACTGGAGATCATAAAGTGTGAATGCTGCCAGACACGGGAATTAAGATATTTCAGGCGCAGGTTTTATCGGAATAATTGCGAATTGTGCTTGCAGGAACAGGAATATCGCAAATACTTTCCCTAAGGAGGATGCGAACAAGTCTATGGTCGCTCAGGCATGCAGCCAAGTGACCCATCAAGGCGGTCTGTTGCTGGCCTGACGAGTTAAGTCAAAAAGACCATCAACGAATAGGCGCTTGGCTGCAGGCCCCAAAGGCCAAGCCATAAAGCAGACAGGTACGGCGTAAGGTTTCCTGGCAAGGACATTGCCACAGCCTGCGCCCCCTGTCTTGAAACTGCCTGTTTCAGGGCTCGCTGAGTGACTATAGACTTGTTCGCATCCTCCCCAGACATTATTTCAGGAGATATAAATGGCCATTTCTTTGTTGGTAGCCGATGACTCAAAGCTTAGCAGGCGCAGTGTGATCAAATCACTGCCCCCTGAAATTGAGTTCGACATAACCGAAGCCGCTAATGGCAAGGAAGCGATAGCCCATATTCAGGACAGTCGCTATCAGCTACTGCTACTGGATCTGACAATGCCTGAAGTAGATGGTGTAGGCGTGTTAGAACACCTGAGAAATCAAGGCGACGGGCCGGATGTCGTGGTCATCAGCGCTGACTTTCAACCAGAAAAACAACGTACCGTTATGGCATTAGGAGCAAAAAAATTCTTGCGAAAACCTCTCGATAGCGAGGAATTAGCCATGACACTGTTTGAGTTGGGTTACTTATGAGCAGCGTAATTCCACTCACTGAAGACCAGCGCGACGCGCTACAGGAACTCCTGAATATTTCGATGGGTCAGGCTGCAAACTCGCTTGCCCATTTAATTGAAACCCAAATCGGCATTTCAATCCCCAAAATCGCCTCTGTCACTCCCAATGAATTGTTCGGTTTAATTCAGCAAAACGACCAGGCCTTTTATACCCGGCAATCTTTTTTGGGTGATGTGCACGGTGAGGTGATGTCAGTGTTATCCAGAAAAGGCTTAAAGGAAGTTGCCAAGCTACTTGAATACGAAGAGCCTTTATCAAAAGAAGACGTTCAGGAAACCATACTCGAGCTTTCCAATATTCTGGCAGGCGCCTGTTTAGCCGGGCTGTCTGAGCAACTTGAGTTAAATACGAACCTCAACATGCCCACATTGTTTGCCCCTCACAAAGCAACATTCTCCGATTTACAGTGGGAAAACAGTCTGGTGATGGAAGTACAGTTTGATATTGAATTCTCTTCATTTTCCATGCGCGTGGTGTTTTGTCTTGATCACGACTCGTTTAACAGGCTGACGCAAACCCTGGATGAGCTACTAGGATAATGTTCGAGCAATTGGTCGAAAAACTGCCGGTTGGCATCTGTGTGGTAGACGAGGAATACCGCCTGGTTTACTTAAACGCGTTTTTTATCGACCGCATGCAGGCAGAATGGCGAAAAAGCTATCCGGGTGAGTTGCTGGAAACGCTATTTCCTGAACAGGCAAAGTTTTTAAAACGTCGGATAAAATCGGTGTTTGTATTGCAGCATCCCAGTTTCAGCTACTGGGAGCAACGCCCGCATATCTTTCCGTTTCGAAGTTCGCGTCCTATTACCGGTGAAGAAACGCAAATGTATCAGAACATGGAAATCGTTCCGATCAAAGAGAAAACCAATGGCCGCCGCCTGGCTTGTATTTTTCTTCAGGATGTCACCGCCCAGGCCAGCTACTTCAAAACACAACAAAAACTCTCTGAGGCACTGAAACGCGAACACAAAGCGCAACAGCAGCTGATCCGTAAGCTCGACTCTGCACAAAGCCAGCTTATTCAGGCGGAAAAAATGGCCTCTACAGGCCAGCTTGCTGCCGGCATTGCGCACGAAATTAATAATCCGATTGGCTTCGTTCAGGCTAACCTGAATACGCTACAGCAATACAGCGAACATCTTTTACAACTCTGTGATGCTATCAACACCCGGCTACAGGATGAGCGGGACGAATTAAAAGACTTTATATCGGCACTGCGCGACGAGCATCATTATGACCTGCTGCGCGAGGATATGGGTGATTTAATTAGCGAATCAGAGGATGGCCTGAAACGCGTGCACGATATTGTTCAGAATCTCAAGCAGTTTGCGCTGGAAGAGAAAACCGGGTTGCAGACCCTGGATATTAGCGAAGCGACCCACCAGCTCATGCAGCTTATCAGCGCACAATACAAGACACCTACCTATCGTGTTCAATGCGCCTCTGAGCCGATACGGTTGCAATGCGACCCCGGCGCCGTCAAACAGGCGCTGATGAACGTGGTAATGAATGCAGCGCAATCCGTTTCTGGTTCGGGTTGGGTCAACGTTCAGCTTGCAGAGCAGGATGACATGGTGACTATCAAAATAATGGACAACGGCTGCGGGATTTCTCAGGAGAACATGAAAAAGATTTTTACGCCGTTTTTTACCACCAAACCAGAAGGCCAGGGTCAGGGGCTGGGTCTCTCAGTGGCTTACACAGCAATAGAGCGACACAATGGGAACATTCATATCAACAGTAGCCCTGGCCGTGGGACGGTGGTTGTAATCAGGCTACCTTTGCGTCAGGATAAAAATTCACCACAGGAATTTGCATCCGAATCTCCGGGTGAATCGTTTGGCTAAATAAGAAGCGAGTCTACTCTGTGGGTCAATATTCAGACGACCGTCTGGAGCACATCCTTTTGCAGTTTTCCTGCTCAGAGCAACGACGACTGGCCGTGTGCTTGAGTCTGACACGCATTTTCTAAAAACTATAATGAGGAACGGCCATGGAACAAGAGCAGCTTTTTCCCTTACTTTGTCAGACCGCTGACGGCAAACGTGAGGCATTTGCAGAGCTTTATGAGATCACCAGCCCACAAATCTATGCGGTAGTGCTGAAGATGCTCAAACGCAAAGAGCTTGCGGAAGAAGCAACGCAAGATGCGTTTATTAAAATCTGGCATAACGCTGGTAGTTACCAGCGCAATAAGGGCACCGTACTTACGTGGATGGTGAGCATTGCCAGATACCGGGCATTGGATTTGATGCGCTATCACTCAATTCGAAATGAAGTGGTACTCGAGGACGAAAGCGGACCGCCCGGCGATGCTGGCGAGGCATCTTTGCCAACAAGTGAGCAAAAGAAACTGGATGAGTGCATGGATGAGCTGGATCAACAGCAACGTCAGGCTATTCACCTCGCCTACTTTAACGGGCTGTCTCATCACGAAGTCGTGAAACACCTGTCCTCACCACTTGGTACAATTAAAAGCTGGATCCGCCGCGGTCTGCAAAGTTTGCAACGGTGCCTGTCGATATGAATTATTTAAAAGAAGAACTCAGAAATGCCCTGGCCGCAGAATATGTACTGGGTACATTGCGAGGTAAGGCCCGACTTCGCTACCAGAAACTGATGATGGAGAGCCAGACGATAAGCGAAACCACCTGGATGTGGGAGCAATACTTAAATGGTCTGGGACAAACCGTGCCCCCGGTAAAGCCGCCACAAAAGGTCTGGAGCCTCATTGAGCAAAAGCTGGGCTTTATAGACGCGCCAGCGACAGACGACAACGTCGTCTCTCTGTATCGTCGTCGCTCAAAAGTCTGGCGGACGTTTTCCGGTGTGGCTGCAGCTGCAGCCCTGGTCATCGCCGTATTGTGGGGCACCAGCATCCCGCCTGAAGTGATTGCGCCGACACATGTCGCCGTCGTCAACGACGAAGAAGCCAAACCATTGTGGTTAATTGAGGTGTCTGAGCAAATGCTGACGGTACGCTCTACCGATGTGTTGCAAGCCAGAGCCGATAAAGATTATGAGCTATGGATGGTGCCCGCGAACGGTGAAGCGCCTATTTCATTAGGGTTGCTGCCTGAAGGTGGACGATGGGAGCGGAATACTCCCGCCATTTTACTCCAGCCTGCTATCGCCGCACTGGCAGTCAGCCTCGAGCCACCGGGGGGATCGCCTACCGGTGCGCCAAGCGAGGTACTTTATATTTCACCACTGGTGTCTGTTTAAGTTGCCGAGAGCTGAGAAAAATCAAAAAACCGGCTGTAATATTGCCGGTTTTTTTTTGCTTTCAAAATCGCTGCAGCCACCGCCACTAAAAGCTTTCTGATAATAAGGTTAAAAAAAGAGTAAAAAATTGTGATTATTTTGCATCCACTCTGAGTCCTCAATCGTTTGGCTTTGTGAATACACAACCCGAAGGGAATAATAATGTTCAAACTCAAGCCAACAGTACTGGCACTATCCGGTGTCATTATCACAACTGCAGCCTTTGCATCCAGCCATCGCGAAGCGCCAAACATTACGCGTATGCCCACGCTGGACTCGACCGATTACTATGCGTTTAATAGTTATGAACAGGGCCGTGAGGGCTACGTCACCATGATTGCCAACTATATCCCTCTTCAGGATGCATACGGTGGTCCAAACTACTTTGCAATGGATCCAGCAGCTGAATATGCCATTCACATCGATAACGATGGTGACGCCGTTGAAGACATCAGCTTCACGTTTAACTTCACCTCCATGCTGGCTGCGGAAAATCAGGGTATTGCCCTGCCAGTTGGCCCGGAAGGTGATCAGAAAATGATTAAGGTGCCACTGAAAAACGTCGGCCCTATCAGTGCTGACGATGCCAGTGCGGCAAACTTCTCAGAAATGTATGAGATGACAATGGTAACCGGACCTGCCCGCACCGGCGAGCGCACTGTGCTAATGCCAGCATCGGGCGATATGTTCGGGAAACCACTGGATTACATCGGTAACAAAACGTTCACCAGCATGGAAGAGTACGAGCGCTATGCCGCTCAGTTCGTGTATAACTTCAGCATTCCAGGCTGTGATGATATGGGACGTGTGTTTGTCGGTCAGCGGAAAGACCCCTTTGTTGTCAACCTGGGAGAAACCTTTGACCTGGTGAACTATGTGCCGGTAGAAGGTGACAGTGCGCCAGGTGCTGGTGATGGCAATGGTTTCCCAGGCGGTATCACGCAAAATGCAGATAACGACGACCTGGCGGACAAAAACGTCACATCCATTGCGGTAGAAGTGCCTGCAGCGTGTGTTACCGGTGACGGCAACGGCGTGATTGGTAGCTGGACAACAGCGAGTCTGCCACAGGCCAGGATCCTCAACCCGGATGCGACATTTGAGAAGCCGGAAGTGAATGGCGGCGCAATGACGCAGGTATCACGTCTGGGTAACCCACTGGTAAATGAGCTGGTAATTGGTATTGGCGATAAAGACAAATTCTCTACCTCTCACCCAAGCAGTGATGGGCAGTTCGCAGATTACGTTACCAACCCGGTACTTCCTGAACTTCTGAATATTCTGTTCAGAGATGCAGTGAACACCACACTGGGTGCGTCGATTGAAACACTCGCCCCCACTAACTTCCCGCGAATGGACTTGGTTACTGCATTTTTAACCGGCTTTGAAGGCGTAAATCAACAAGCCACAGTCACCCCGTCTGAAATGTTACGTCTGAATACCGGCATCCCGGCAACACCGGCCGCAGAACAATCTGCATTTGGTGTAGCAGGCGATGACCTTGCCGGCTTCCCGAATGGACGCCGCCCGGGCGATGACGTGGTAGATATTGCGCTACGCGTGGTGATGGGTCGTTTGTGCTACCCCATTCCGGTTAATGGTGAAGACACCGATTTAGGCCTGTGTACGCCGGATGATGCCAGCGTGGGCAATGTCCCCTTTACCGATGGTGCGCCGCTGGATGCCTCAATGATCGATACGGCATTCCCCTATCTTGCAACGCCTAAAGCGGGCTCAGAATAGGAGTAAATGATGCGTAAATTATTACTACTTTCCGTAGTCAGTCTGGCACTCACCGGGTGCTTTGATGACGACGATGACGATAAAGAAAAGCCGGTAATGAATACCGCGCCGGAAGCGATTTCAGAGACATTTATCACGCAAACTGATACCCCATTCAGTGACATGCTGAGTGCCTCTGACGCGGACGGTGACATGCTGACTTATGCACTGGATACCGAAGCCATGTTAGGCACGGTTGAGGTGATGGACGACGGCAGTTTTACTTATACGCCAAACGCACAGGTAACCGGTGAGGACAGTTTTGTCTTTACCGTGTCGGATGGCAAAGCCAGTGCTACTGGCACCGTCACCGTCACTATCGAAGTGCTTGAAGTGTCAGTGTCCGAGTTCACGCGTGACGCGTTTGCGCAGGATCCCACTGATGCGCCACTGCCAGTTAATGGCAGGGAGTTTATTCAGGATGCGGAAGATCCTGACGCTTTTGACGACTTGCTGATAGATCAGTAGTCAACCGTCAAAGCCAGGGACGGCTTTTTTCTATTACCAGAATAATGATAAACCACATCATGCAAGCCCAGTTCACCAAAGACAGGTGCACAACCATGAAACTGAAATCGTTTGACTATAAAACAATGATCCCGCTAACCGGTATTGGCGTGGCGTTGATACTTACCATCATCATGTGGCTGACGCTACCAGGCAAAGCAAATGCAATGGAAAAGCCCCCCTCGCCTGATACCGTGATAGCCAGCTGGCCGGCAAGCGCCAGCACAATTCGTTCAGCCGGGGAAGCGATGGATGTGTTACTGGCATCCCGTAAACTTAACCAATCCGTCACTGCCGTTGGCCAGGTAAAACACTACCTTGAAGAGCAGGAAGCGCGTGGTAAGCTCGATCCCGCGCATAAGCTGGTAAAAGCCAGAATGTTGCAGCTATATCATCAATTTGATGCCGCTTCGGCAGTACTTAACGATGTGGCAAAATCACCAGCTCACTCAGCCAGCGCGCTGTTGCTGCTGGCAAATATACAAGTGCAGATGGGGCAATTTGAGCAGGCAAGAGATACGTGTAGTGACTTATTCGGCCAGGTTGCACTTATCGTTACACTTACCTGCACGTTAGATGCGGATTTCCAGTCATCACCCTCGCGCTCAACATACTCCAGGCTGGCCGCTTTGACCGCGACGCAGGCAACCGCACCAGCAGAACAAATGCTGTGGATCCATGAAACCCTTGCGGCAATGGCACTTCAGGTAAATGAGCCCGAATTAGCCAGAAACCATCTGAAAACTATCGAATTATCGTCCGCGCCTGTTAGTCTGATTGCGCTGTGGATGGATACATACCTTGTCGAGCAAAACCCTTCGGCGATATTCAATCGTATAGCGCCGATGGTTGCTGACCAAAGCAGTCTTGATGACGCCATTTTGCTGCGACTTGCCATTGCCGAAGCGCAGGCAGGTGAAGATAAAACATGGCAACAACGCATGCAGCAGCGAGTCGCCATTCGCGAATGGCGTGAAGACAATGAGCACGCCGCACAGCTGGCGCGATATTACCTGGATGTAGCGCCTGATAAGGACAAAGCACTGCACTTCGCTTCCCTGCACTTTGAACATTCAAAGACAGCGACAGACGCCGCGCTGGTAGCCCGTGCGACTGATGCTTTTAATCAATAACTCTGGATATTTGTATTGTTATGAGAAACAGGATATTGCGCGTTATATCGCTTCTTTTACTGGCAACTGCTGCCTGGCAGGCGCAGTCTCATGAAATCAGCTCGGGCTATCTGACAATCGAAAGTGAAGGTAGTAGCGACATCACAGGCGAACTCTCGCTGAAGCCCTACGATCTTGCACATGTCGTGGCTGTCGATAACGACGCCAACGGCCAGCTTTCCTGGGGAGAAGTGATGCTTGCCCAAAATGAAATCGGCAGCTACGTGCAATCCCATTTAACCTTAACACGCAGCAACGAGGCATGCGAACTGACGTCCGGTACGCCCAAGTTATCGGTTGTGTCTGGTGAGAACCTTATCACGGTTCCCTTTACCGCCACCTGTCCGCCTGGCGAATCACTTACGGTCGGTTACAGCGGCATATTTGATTTTGATCCTACGCACAAGGTACTCACCACATTTTCTGACACCGGTATGCCGACCTCCATCGTGCTGTCGCAACAATCTTCTACACATGAATTCACCAGGAATAACACCGGTTTCTGGGATGGTGTTCGCAGCTTTGTTTATGAAGGTATTATTCATATCTGGATTGGCATCGATCACATCTTATTTCTCATGGCACTGCTACTGACTGTCAACCTGATCCGCCGACAGGAGAGTTGGGTCGGACATCCCACTATTGCACCTATTCTTAAAGAGACGGTCTACCTGGTAACGGCCTTCACGGTCGCCCACTCCATTACCCTGACTATTACCGCGCTGGGATGGATCGCACCAAGTAGCCGATGGGTAGAAGTCGGTATTGCCGTTTCGGTATTACTCACGGCAATGAATAATATCTGGCCCGTGGTAACCCGGCTTACCTGGATAACGTTTGCATTTGGTTTGCTGCATGGAATGGGCTTTGCCAGCGTGTTTGCAGAGTTGCAGTCTAACAGTAACAGCACTCTGGTTACCGTCGCGTCATTTAATATTGGTGTGGAAATCGGTCAGCTAGTAATTGTTCTGGCTGTGTTGCCTTTACTTATCGCCGTCAGAAAATGGCGGTGGTATCCAAAAACACTGATGCCGCTTGCTTCCTCAGCAATTGCTATTGTGGCACTGAACTGGGCTATCCAGCGAATATAGGAACGGGTAAGTCTTGGCGGGCCTCAGGCCCGCCGGTCAGAAAAGTCAGACAACAAGAGGCCGGGGCAGTCCGGTTTTAGAATCAATACGATCCAGCGACGGTCCGCTGTAATTCCCGGCCAGTAGCGCTACCACAGCATCACCGTAGCGTTCGAACCAGAAGTCTCCCATTAGCTTCAGCTTTCTGATATTCGATTCACTGATGTCATCCATGGCATCGTCCGGCGGCGAAGGCATGCCATCCTGAACCTCCATTTGTGCGTTAACACGAATATAGTTCCCAGGTGATGCCATAGTGATGGCCTGATACGCCACCACCCGCTCATCGGAGAGCACATCGATGATCTGGCCTTTGGACATCCACCCCAGCGCGCCCCACTTTCGCGACTCAGGCCCATTGATTTTCCGCGTTTGATATCCTGTGCCTACCGACAAAATACGCAGCGACTCCCAGGGATCCGCGGCCCACAACCTGCGTGCTTCTGCAATAGCACACATCGTCGGATTATTTGCCGTTACTCCCCCATCAATTAACCAGCATTGCTCTCCGCCTTCAGGAATTTCCATGCCATGAGTGGGAAAATAGGTTGGCGCTGCACTTGAGGCATCTGCCACATCACGGCTTTTTAACGATAAATGCTCCGGCACAGTGGTTTTCAGGACATAGGGTTTTCTGTCCTCAATACCGTAAGTCACAGCCAGTACATGCTTATCATTGGTTACCGCATCTGCCAGGCTGGCGTCTTTGAAATTATCAGCCAACAGCCTGGACTTGCCTGTTGCTTCGTATTTGGGAGCATTGATACCGTCCAATTCCATAAAGCCACGGTTCTCGGCAAAAATAACCCTGGCATTTTCCGGGTTGTACAGACCATTAATTTCACTTAAAGACAGCGATGTTGTCGCCAGAGCCAGCGCGATAATGCTTCCCGTGCTGGTACCTGCATAAAAATCGACGCAGTCTCTCAGGTGAAGGTTGTGTTCGGCCAGCAGTGCGTTTTCAACGCGCGACAGAAACTGCGTCGTAGCGGCTCCGCGAATACCGCCGCCATCGAGCGACAGAATAAGTTTAGACATAAGAAGGTCCTCTGAACGTGATGTAATCCCGACGCACTGTTAACATCTGCCTTGCGGTCAACAGTCTGGCTGGCGGATACCGTTTGTTTGTCGCAAGCCTTCTGTTCGGTAGTAATAAACCGCTACCTAAGCAAGGATAGTTACCGTCTAAAGAGTGTGGCGGGGAAAGACATAAACGTCCAGCTACACCGTAGTGAAATCCATATCCGGCTGAGCGATATCCACGTCATCATCAGGGGTATCAATCGCGGTATATTGATAAACACCGTGTGCATTGAGAGTACGCGACAGTTGTTTATCAAACATCAGGTAGTTCAGGTGTGACAGGCATTCGGCGACGGCAAACACCGTATTTCTGCCTGACAATTTGCGTTTAAACATTACCGGCAGGCAATCCACCACCGATTGAGGCGTCTGGCATGCCTGAAGTAAGGCGTTAAGATGACGTTTGTGATGATTCCTTAGTCCGTTGACGCGGTCCTGTAATCCGGTAAACGGGGTGTTGTGCGCCGGCAGAACCAGGGTGGATTCCGGCAACGACAAAAATGGCAGCAGCGTGGCGAGGTACTCTTTAAGCGCATTACCCTCTGGCTCGGTCGAATAAACACCGATGTTCGGAGAGATTTTCGGGAGAATATGATCACCGGAGAGTAGCACATGCTGTTCGTGACAAAACAGGCAGGCATGTTCCGGAGAGTGGCCTCGCCCAATCATAATCTCCCACCGCTTTCCATTTATCGTAAGAACATCGCCATCCCGCAGCCGCTGGTAAGCCAATGGTATAGCTGACACGACACTGGCGAACCCTTTGCTTGATGATACGATTTTCTCTACGGTCTCGTTATCCAGACCAGCACGGGTAAAGTATTCCCGATCATTCCAGCGAGAGCCACCCTGCGGCACATTCAGTAACGCCCTGGCGGTGTAATATTCACTGTTCGTCATGTACAGGGGGACACGGAACTTCTCGGTGATCCAACCGGCAAGCCCAATATGATCGGGGTGCATGTGCGTAACAATAACGCCCTTAACTGGCTTATCGAGATTAGCGAAAATCTGGTCCCATGCCGATTTTGTTGTATCCGTACCCAAGCCAGTATCCACAACAAACCAGCCATCGGTGTCTTCAAGCAGATACAAATTGATATGGTCTAGGTCGAAAGGCAACCCCATTCGAAGCCACAACACGCCCGGCATAATTTCAGTGGTGCAGCCATTCTGCGGCAAGGGGAAATCGGGATAATCCATAGGGACACTCTATTGGTTTTTCACATGATGTATTGTGCGCTCCACAGAAAACAAATTACCAACGCATCTGACTGATAAGCAACTATTTGATAAATTAATATGGCACGTTATTTTCGTGTTAATGTAGGCGTTTACTCACGCCTTCGTGTATTGTTGGCAGACGTGTTCTCCAGAGGGATTTTCATGACGTGGCCGTTGTTTACTGTTGTCAGCCAGACACTGCTTCACAGACTAGCGACTTTGCTTTTTTTATCGTTATTCAGTTTGTCAGTGCAGGCTCAGTCAGACTATGTTCGCCAGTGGCCTGACGCCGTACAAGGTCTTGTCAGTGAGGTAAGAAAGACCCCGGATGCCACCATCTCCGACCTGCAACGCACCTTTGCATTGACCCAGAGCGATGAGGATAAGGCTGCAGTTCATGCGTTATTAAGTCGCGCCTATTCTGCCCTGTTGCTTCACAAAAAGGCGATAGAACACGTCAATCTCGGTCTCGAACTGGTGAGTCCGGCGAATCAGCCATGGCTGTATTACAACTTAACCGTCGCTAAGGCTGAAGCCCTGGATACCGCCGGCGAAGCCCAACAAGGGCTAACGTATACCCAGTCGGCCATAGCCTGGGCAAAGTCAACCGAACACTTCGATCTACTTACTTATGCACTCAGTATTCAGGGTTACATACATCTGGCACTAAGTACCACCGATGATGCGCTGTCTTTTTTTCAGGAAGGCTATCGGCTGGCTCAGGAACACAACACACTGCTAAAACCAGAAGACTTTGCCAGTATGATTGCACTGGTTTATGAGTATCGTGAGGAATGGCAGCAAGCGATTCCGTACTATGAAAGAGCGGAGGCGTACTATCGGGAAACCAACGCTTCACTTGAGCTCGCGAACACCCTGTTCGGACTCGGGAAAGCCTATTTTGAAACCGGACAAATCCAAAAGTCTATGGTCTACCTGCGGGATTCAGCTAACCTGGCGCTGGAAATTGGTGACCTGCAGGGCGCAGCGTACAGCTATGCCATTATGGCTAATCATCTGATCAATCAGGGAAAGTACATCGATGCCGAATCCTTTCTTACTGAAGCGCTGAGTATTTTTGAAGCCGCTGAAAACCCCTATATGCAAATTCAGGCACTCATCAGCCTGGCGAAAGTCGAGCAAAAGAAAGATCAGTTTGAGAATGCCATGAAAATGCTCGACAGAGCTGATGATATGGCGGATGGCAGCGCATTTCTGACCCAAAAAATCCAGATAGGTCTGGAGAAATCGGGGCTGTATGCGTCATTTGGAGAGTATGAAAAAGCCTATCAGTTAATGCTGATCCTTCGTAATTTGCAGAATGACCTGGAGCGGGAGCAAAACTCCCGCCGGTTACTCGAGTTGCGTACTGCTTTTGAAGTTGAACAGCAGGAAGCCCAGAATGCGCTGCTGAAAGAGCAGAATCTACGTCAGCAGACGCAGATAATGAACGAACAGAGCCTGCAGAAATATGTTGTTGCTGTCGCGTTCCTGCTGGTGATCATCTGCCTGTTGCTGTTGTTCCTGTATGTCAACGGAAAGCGGCACCAGCGACGTCTTGAGTTACTTGCCAACGAAGATGAACTGACCGGATTGCTTACACGGCGTAAAACTCTTGATGTTGTCGATAATCAACTTCACCTGGCAATTCGTCATGATGATCCTCTCGCCATCGCAGTTCTCGACCTGGACTATTTCAAACAGATAAATGATAAGTTTGGTCATCAAACCGGTGACGACGTACTGCGGGCGTTTGGTAAACTCGCCAGAAAGACCTTCCGCAGCACCGATATTCTTGGCCGCATTGGCGGCGAAGAGTTTTTATTTGCCTTCCCTCATACCCCGGCAGTAAAAGCAGAAAGCCTGCTGAAAAAGTTCGCAGAGTCAGTACGGGACATCCCGTTTACCATCGGCAACAACCAGTGCCGGATCAGTGTTTCTATCGGCTTGGTAGATGCCAGCGTGGCACGCACAACCAGTGAACTGACAGCATTGGCAGATGAAGCCCTTTATGATGCAAAAGATGCAGGGCGCGATCGCATTGTCAGGCATCAGCCCTCGGATTAAGTGGCAATCTCACCGTTATTGTCAGGACAAGGACTTATACTGTCCCGGCGAACTCTCACTCAGGGACAGCAGTCGTTTGTAGAGCTTTGGGTAGCCTCTGATAGTGGACCGGTCTGTTTGCGTTCGCCAGCACAGACCTGCGTTTGCTTTATCACCAGGCAAGATGCCGAACATTACCATCAGCTCTTAGGATCCATGCCCGTCACGGTAATGCCGGGAGATTTTAAAACCCTCTCCCAAGAGCCGGTTACCCTGTTGCGTACGCAGACCGAATACCAGATGCAACGCCTGAGAAAAGCGTTACGAGCCCATAGCATCACGGCGTACGAAGCAGACATTCGCCTGCCAGATCGCTATCTGATGGAGCGTTTTATATACGGGTCACTGATTTTTCAGGGGAGTCAGAGTCAGGACCGCAATGCGCTGATTAACGCGCGGGTAAAACCAGGCAGATATACGCCATCACTCACCAGTCTGAGTATTGATATTGAGTGCGATGAGCATGGTCAGCTATATTCAGTTGCTCTGTCTTCCGTGTCGTGGCAAGAGGTCATCCTGATCCCTCCCGACAACAGCACCACTCTCAATGATAACGCGCTTCCTTTTACCCTGACCCTGGCAAAAGATGAACAGGACCTGCTGGTGAAACTGGAAACCAGTATCGCCACCGCCGATCCGGATCTTTTACTAGGCTGGAATGTGAAACAATTCGACTTTGCGGTTTTGCAGCAATGCGCAACCCGCTATGGACGATCGTTACATATAGGCAGGCAGCGTCATGCTATGACATTAAAAACCTGGTCTGACGGACAGGTTATTGTTGAGATCCCGGGACGATGTGTCATTGATGGGATTGAGGCGCTTAAAACCATGACGTACTACTTTGAGTCGTTTGCGCTTGACGCCGTGGCGGAAGCGCTGTTGGATGAAAGGAAGCTGATTCAGGACAGCGATCGCTTAGGGGCGATAAAAAAGCTTTACCGGCAGGATCCGGTCGCACTAGCACGGTATAACTTTCAGGATACCGTGCTGGTTAACCGTATTGCAGAAACGACCCGGTTTATCGATTTTCTAGTTCTTCGCGCCACGCTCACCGGTCTCGATTTGGGACGACCTGGTGGCTCCGTTGCGGCGTTCATCAATGTGTATCTGCCAAAGCTACACCGTCATCACTATGTCAGCGGCGTTCGTCCTCAAAACGGCGGACTGGCAAGCCCTGGCGGCTATGTAATGAGCTCAAAGCCTGGCCTGTACCAGCATGTTTTAGTATTAGACTTTAAAAGCCTGTACCCCTCGATTATCCGTACTTTTAAAATTGATCCTATGGGACTGGCAGAAGGGCTGGCCAATCCTGACACCGCCATTCCCGGATACAAAAATGCAGTTTTTTCAAGAGAGCGCCATTTTCTTCCAGACATTATTGCCAGTTTGTGGGCGCAGCGCGACGAAGCTAAGCGCGAAAAAGATGCACCGCGATCGCAGGCAATTAAGATTTTGATGAACTCTTTTTATGGAGTTCTTGGCAGTGGCGGATGCCCGTTTTACGACCCCAGACTGGCCAGCTCCATCACGCTTAGGGGGCATGACATCATGCAAACCACTGCTCGCTGGATAACAGAACTTGGTTACGATGTGATTTACGGTGATACAGACTCTACCTTCGTCCATTTGCCAGACATTAATAATGCAGCCGAGGCAAACGCCGTTGGTAAAAAGCTGGAAGAACACATTAACCAGCAATGGCAGACAACCTTACGGGAAAAGTTCAATCTCGACTGTTATCTTGAGATTGAATTTGAAACCCATTTTGACACGTTCTTTATGCCTACCATTCGCGGCGCCGAGACTGGCAGTAAAAAACGTTATGCCGGATTAACTACCAGAAACGGGAATCAGGAACTGGTGTTTAAAGGCCTGGAGAGTGTGCGATCAGACTGGACAGCGCTGGCTAAAACCTTCCAGGAAACCCTGTACATGAATGTGTTTACCGGCCAGCCCGTCGAGGGGTTTATTCGCAATACTGTCGATGCGCTTCGGGCCGGTCGCCATGACGAGGCGCTGGTTTACAGTAAACGATTGCGCAAGCCGCTCTCAGAATATACGCGCTCAGTCCCCCCCCACGTCCGTGCTGCCCGTCTGGCTGACGAAAAGCATGCGCAAGAGGGTCAGCCATTACGCTATCAGAATAAGTCACAAATACGGTATGTTATGACTGTGCAGGGGCCGCAGACCACCGAATGTCAGACTGCACCACTCGATTACGATCATTACGTAGAGAAGCAAATCAAACCCATCGCTGAGAGCATCCTGCCGTTAATTGGATTACGTTTTGATACAATCGTAAACGAGCAAATGGGTTTATTTTAGCCACCTTTATGTCATGCTTAACGTACTTGATAATTAATAGGGATTCCTTGTGAAATCTGCAATTGCTCTGGTGTTGCTACTTTTCATATTCTCAACGGATGCGGCCACGCTTTATCTGACACGCCACTTTGAAAAAGCCGCTGGCGACGATCCGTCACTGACATCGCAAGGGCAATCCCGAGCAGAGCAACTGGCGACATTGCTGGCCGACAAGCCAATCAGCGCTATTTACGCGACGCCGTATAAACGGACGCAAGAGACCGTCATGCCGTTATCAAAAGCGACGTCGGTTGAGATCTCGACTTATGATCCGAAGAAGCTAAAAGCCCTCGCCCGTACGCTTCAGAAGAATAACGAGACTGCTGTAATAGCCGGCCACAGCAACACCACGCCTGAGCTGATACGCTATCTGGGCGGTCCGGCATTTTCTATCACTGAGCAGGACTACGGCACACTTTTCATCCTGGAATTTGTCGACGGACAGACTAACGTGACGCTGCAGCGAGTGCCAAAACAGTAATGGGAGGCAGTGCATCGACAGACAATGCCTTACGTCTTCTGTTAAATCTGTCAGCTGTGCCACATCAACAGGCCTCATAATTAAGATCCGCTGAGCTAAGCGGCCTTTCTGAGCGTACCTGAATATTCAAAACCGTAAACGTCGTGTTATACGCAGAACAGTTATGCTGACGTAGCATTTTCGTTGCCGGCCGGTTGATTTCAGTAAAAACAAAACAGGAAGTGAATATGATTTCAGTCGCTCTGGCACAATATCCCGTATCACGGCTGGATAACTGGGATGATTTCGCTGATAACATCCGTACCTGGGTTAAAAGCGCCAGTGAAAAAAACGCCTCGCTGCTAATGTTTCCTGAGTATGCCAGCATGGAGCTGGTGGGATTGCTGCCGCAGGATATTCAAGTAAAACTTAACGAACAACTTGTTTATCTTCAAAAATTCTATGCTGGGTATATTGCATTATTCGAACAATTGGCGAGACAATACTCACTCTATATCCTTGCTGGCTCTTATCCTGTTTTGACTGACGAAAAGGAATACAGAAACCGCGCATCATTTTTTGGCCCTTCAGGCTTAATAGGCTTTCAGGATAAGTTAATAATGACGCGATTTGAACGAGAGCGATGGCGTATCAGCCCGGGTGATCAGCTTTCCGTATTCAAAACAGACATTGGCAATATTGGTATCAATATTTGCTATGACAGTGAATTTCCTATGCTGGCCAGGCGACAGGCTGAGGCTGGTGCGGATGTCATACTGGTTCCCAGTTGCACAGACACACAGGCGGGGTATCAGCGTGTCAGAACCGGAGCGAGAGCCCGTGCGCTGGAAAACCAGTGCTTTGTATTACACGCGGCACTGGTGGGTGACGCCGATAAGAATCCAGCCGTTTTCAGAAATACCGGAAAGTCGGCTGTCTATTGCCCGCCAGACAGCAAGATTTCAGATTCGGGGATTTGGACACAAAAAACCGACGAGGTGGCAGGCCTGCTTACCGCGGATATTGATCTTGCAGTCACGCAAACGCTACGCGAGCAGGGTCAGGTAACTACCTATGCCGACTGGCCAAGGCAGTGGCTGATCACGGGCCCATAAACACAGACATTAACCCAGAGTGAACTAATGAAAGAACCTGCAAAATTCATCCGCTTTCATGGCGGGCTGTTACTTTTCGCGCTGGCGACCAGCCTGTTGTTTATGCTTACCGGCATCATCGAAAAGCCTGACGTCATTGCGGCAGCGATAGTCGCGTTTGTCTCACTGGAAATTATGGCGTTTATGCCAAACCGGGAATAAGCAATCCGCCTGCTGATAATCAGACAGAACCGGAAAATATAGGCGAGAAGTCAGATAGCTTGCGATGTCGTATATGCGAAATAACCGACAAGGCCGCAAAGCTCTAGTCATGAATTGCCTGGCGTTCACCGGTAAAGCAAAAAAATGGCATTTTTGTGCGACAGTCGCGTGCAGCGTCGCGCCCTAAAATATTCTCACGGTAAGCATCTGAACAGCATCTACGTACGTGACCGTCCCTGTAGCTGAACCTTTCAGCACCACGACAGGGAAGCCGGATTTAAGCTCGCCAACTACCTTAATGCAATCGCCAATACCAGTAGTTACCGAAAATTGAGTCGCTTCATTATCAACGCTTACCTGATACACGAATGCGAAAAATAAATGCGATATCGCTCTGTGGACGCTGAAGGTAAATACGTAAGTTTTGCAAAAAGTTCTATAGATATCACATATTGAAATAACTCGAACCGCTTGCCAACTTTATCGCAACGTATTGTTTTTATTTAATTAAAAAGGTTCTGGCACGCTCCCTGAATGGTCCACTGTGAATTTTCTCCTCCGTTTTATGCAGTATGGAGGCAAAACCAAGGAGTCAGATATGAAAAAGTTAACATTAGTAACATTGATCAGTGCGGCATTGTCAGCTGGTGCAGTTGCAGGCGAGGACAAGGATAAAATTGATAGTACATTTGCCGATCTGGACAACAACGACAATGGGTATATCTCTCGTGAAGAAGCCGATGATGACGATATCTATGAGCATTTCTCCAATATTGATATGAACAATGACATGCGTTTATCGATAAAGGAATTCAACACGCACGTGACAAATAACCCAGATCATTTTCACGGTGATGTGGTAGCGTCCGTACAGAAGATGAGTAACAGTGTTGAAGAGGTCGACCCGAAAACTGTATCTGCGGCAGGTAATGACCATAAAATGGACGCAACCATGCACGCAAAAACGAAAGCTGAGTCAGCCGGCAAAATGTTTGAAAAAGAAGTGAAAGTCAAAAAAACGGTCGTGGCTGAGAGCGAATTTGACCTGATGGATGCTGACAATGACGGCGAGCTTACTAAAGCAGAGGCGTCGCGCAGCGGTGTTATTCAGAACTTTGATGAAATTGACATGAACGGTAACGAGCTGATTACCCGAGTGGAATACTCGCAGTACCAGCGTACTATGGCTGATAACTCTGAAGAGTAAGTCAGCGTTCATTGTATAGAAGCCGCTTCGTGCGGCTTTTTTTATATGTGCTGCCTGAATATACTGGTATATAGCAGTGTTACACTTGCGATATTTCTATTATAGAAACCAGCGTTTCTGTATCAAATTTCAGAGCTGACATTAAGCGTAGCTGTCACTCCCGCCTTACACATATCATCGACTTAAAAGCTGCTTTGGGGTATTTAAGGTGGTTTTACGAGGTATCCGCGGCTATAGTCTTACCAAATAACCACAGATACTTGGTAAGACGCGAATGTATACACTGCGCAGTCGTCCAGGCACAGAGCATGGGCGTTTCGAAGTTGCCAGTTTTAAGCAGGTACTTTCTTTTTCTGCACGCGGACCGTGGAATGACGAAACACTCAGGCGTGGCTCCCGCGAGATGGGCGAAGTTATCAACAACCTCGACCTTACTAAGCCCTGGTGTCAGATAAGCTGCTTATTCGGTGAAAGCCTGATGCAGCCCTCTGTTTATAATTATTTTGTAAAACAAACTGCTGTACGTAAAAGCTTAGGGCTGTCCGTTTTAGCTATCGTAATACTTGAATCTGATATCGCATCAACAATTAAGCGGCAGCTGACCACTGCTTACGGCTCTGCAAATATTGATCATGAGTTTTTTAACGATATTGATAGCGCATTGAACATGCTACAAAACGCAGGCTTTGAGGTGGACTCGCCGAATATAAAGCACTTCTTTGAACAAAATGCGTTCCGGTGAGTAACCGAAGTTCTGTATCCGCATATCTTCTTGTCACAATATCAAACGACTGCTTATCATTTCATTACCACCATAGAGTGAGTCCTGCGTTGCCCCCCGCTTACTAATGTAAAAGCATGATCAGAATTGGTCTCGCATATGCCTTATCTGACGTTTCCACGACGTAGTGAATCTGTAACGGGTAGGTACTATAAACTCATTGTGCCGATGCCAGAAGATAACTATTTTATTGATATAGAACTTTTCCCGTGTTGCTGCGGGTTTTATGCCGGGTCTTTGCACAGAGTATCTTCGAATAGCGGTTTGCGGTTCTCGTTCCTTTATTGCGTTCTACGAGCCGCTTTCCCGTAGGAGCCGGTGAATGTAAAGCTAGATTGGATTTCTTCGTCACACAACGAAAAAAGCCCGCTCATCTGAGCGGGCTTTTCGAATTGGGAGCTTGGCGGTGTGCTACTCTCACATGGGGAGACCCCACACTACCATCGCCGCTA
>NZ_JAESDH010000027.1 GCF_019249295.1 Alteromonas antoniana | reverse complement strand
GCGCTTAGGTCTTTGATTACTTGAAGTTGTCATAAAGAAGTCCTCTTTATGTCTACGTATTTCAGGACGGGACACATCTTACAAAAAAAGCAGGATCTCATTTTCCTGCTTTTTTTGTAGGTACCGTATACGGTTGCAATGTCAGCATCACTGCTGGCCATGATTTTTATCACGATGCCGAAATGGCAACCCACCATGAGAGACGGTAATGTCTTTTCACCACTGAATGCTTCAGGGCTCGCTGAGTGGCTACAGACTTATTTCGCATCGTCCCTAGGCCTAGGAATGTCCCTTCGTGAGAAGCCCTGTCATTGCCTGATTGAACAAGCGCACCCACTTCATGCTGAACTGCCCTTTCGCAGAACGGTTTATCTGGATCACAGCCTGTTTTTTTGAAAGTTGGTTTTCTTTATTGTGCGCACGTGAGTGGGTCATTGCATCATAAGTGTCTAAAATTGCCAGCAGCTTAGCGCCGTCACAAATATCATCTTCTTTCAGGCCCAGCGGATAACCTGTGCCGTCAGAGCGTTCGTGGTGCTGCATCACGATTTTGCGTGCCAGGTCCCACTGGTCCAGGTGTTCCAGCAAGCGTGAACTTTTGTAGACATGAGAGCGCATCAGATTAAACTCGATATCCGTCAGCGGCTCTGATTTATGCAGCAATTTCAGCGGCATGAATGCCATTCCAAAATCGTGGACATAACAGGCAACCGCCAGTTGATCTTCTTCAATCGGGCTGCCGGCAAGCTCGTTAATGTATAGCGCCAGCTTGGCAATACGGTCGCCACGCCCGGCCCAGTAGTTAGAGCGGTGTTCGATGGTCTGCATAAGATCGCGAAAGAACAGAATATCCAGCTTCTTCTCTGAACTCATGTCCTTCGGTAAGGCCGTAGTTGCCAGTGTTGGTGGCTTTACGACTTCAGGCTCACCCGCATCATTCTCTCTGACATCCAGCGCGGGATTTAATAGCAGTACGGCATCGGTAAGAAGCCGCTCATGCTCTTTATGGTTATCCGGTTTTACTCTGTCGATAGCCAAAACCAGTTGTTCGTGCAATCTGGCGTCGTATTCGGCTTTCCCGTTTGCCATCACAGACTCAACGAAAGCTTTTACACGGTCCATAGTCAGCAGTACCAGATCGCTCATGGTGCTGGTGTATTCCACCTGTCCCTTACGAAGAAAGTCGAGCAAGTCTTCTACATGCTGTAGCAAAGGGATGAGTGGGGAAAAGTTTACCAGCCCCAAATCCCCTTTGATGGTGTGAATTGAGCGGAATAAGGCGCGCTGAAGCTCGTTATCTTCCGGCCGCAGCTCAAGCTCGATCAGCGTTTGCTCGCTGGCTTCGTAGAGCTCATTAATCTCCTCCATCAAATCGGTGAGGATATCGTCTTCAAGTTCTTCAGGAACAAAGATCTGCATGGTGCTTTACCGCTTAAAAAGAGAATAGAACGCTGATGAAGTTTATATCATTTTACTATCGGTACCGCGAATTCCAGCTTTAACTTTTTCTAAGCCAGAGAACGCGAAAAAACAACATCACGACTGATCGGACATGTGAAGGGCATGGTTTCCCTTATACTGCGCCGCAAATCTGAAAAAGGAGACCCCGTGCTCGCACTTATCCGCATTATTGTTCTGTTTGCTGCTTTCCTTATCATTAATCTGGTGGTACTGCTGGTGTGCATTGCCCGCCCTTTTCATAAGGACAATGTTAATTTTGCAGGCCGTGCTTATTCGACAATGGCACGTATCGTTGGCCTTAAAATCGTGATGGAAAAATCCGATAAGCTGAAAGCAGACGAGCCTTACGTATATATTGCCAATCACCAGAATAGCTTTGATATCATTACCATCAGTAAAGCAGCTCAGCCCGGGGTTGTCACGGTAGGTAAAAAAAGCCTGAAGTGGATCCCGGTGTTTGGCCAGATTTACTGGTTGTCCGGCAATATCATGATCGACCGAAAGAATTCGGGTAAAGCGCGCGGAACGTTAGATATTGCAGCCAGAAAGATAAAGAAAAAGCGCACATCGGTCTGGCTGTTCCCGGAAGGCACACGAAGTAATGGACGTGGCCTGCTCCCCTTCAAACAAGGTGCATTCAGGCTGGCAAAAACCACGCAGGAGCGCGTAGTGATGGTCACCGCCAGTAACATGCACGAAAAAGTAAAATGGAACCGCTGGAATAACGGCACCGTGCTTATCAGCATCGATGAACCGGTAGAAATGACCGATGACAAAACGATTAAGGAATGGATGCAGTTTTTCCATGCTCGCATGAAAGAAAAGCAAGCTGAGCTGGATGCACGTGTCGCTGAAATGGATAAAACCAGTTAAACTTGGCGCAGAATTTCAAAACGAATAATGACAATGAGCCAATTTGACGAAAGAGAAGAGTGGTACGAGTTTAATCAGGAAACCATTGACGCGTTGCTGGAAGACGGCAGTGAGGCAGATGCCAACTACTCGATTGAACACCATTTAGCCTCGAATGATTTTGACGTGCTGGAAAAAGCCGCCGTTGATGCGTTTAAGGCAGGCTTTGAGGTAACGGATGCCGAAGAACTTATGCTTGATGATGGTGGCACGATTTTCTGCTTTGACGCGATTGTCGAGCGCAAACTATCCCGCGAAACGCTGGACAAGGACACCGACGCGCTTTTAAAAATTGCGGACAAACATGGCGTGCACTACGACGGCTGGGGCACTTACTTTATGCCACGCGGCGACGATGAAATGGACGACGAAGGCGATTTCGAGTAATTCCGTTTCATTAAAAAGGGGCGACAGCGTGATAACCGCCTGTCGCCGACCTTTATTGCTTTGCCTACCCGCACTTCCCTCTGACACCTGCATTATTGCTACTGCTCGTACTTTACTGTCACTTTTGTGCTGTGAGCCTGAATGGAAAGCGTAACGCAATACTCATTTTGAGGCATCGTCGTTAGTAACATCAGCAGGTGTGATTTTTATGCTCAGCACAGATCGTTTATTTGCAGGCGCTCTTACGCTATCCAAAACGACAAATACGTTTTACGGGAATTTAATCAGAAACAAAAAACTAAAAATTAACTGTAAGCAGAGCTTCTTTTGTCACCACTTTCGTCATCGCGACAATGCTCCACTAGTAGCACCTTGTCCGGATATCACTCAAAGCCCATGCTCTGTCTGAGGCTGGCGGTCTTGGCTGATTGCTTATACGTTGTACTATCTTGTAGTATTCATCCAAATCCGCTTCAAAACGTTGCCTCTCACTTTTCGTCAGCACCTTCAGCGCTTCACGTTCAAAACACAAACAGTATTTTTTCGTAGCGTCACTGGTATCTTTACACGCTCCGTATAACGAGGGTGGCGGGGGCGCGCTTTCAGCCACAGCATTAGCAAGTTCTACCTTAGCCTCCTGTAGTGAAGGCTGGCCTTTTGCCGCACGCAAGTAGTTTTCCCGTAACTGGTACACGGCAGCGGTTTCACATCCACCAGCGGCAGCGATAAAGCGATTTAACTGATGTATAGGCTCGTTGTTTACCACCGACTTCAACATGTCAAACAAACCGACGCCTCTGGATATGGCGGTATTGGCCTGAGATTGCAGGGTATTTTTTGTCTTCCGCATGGCGCTGGATACATCCTGGGCATAGGCATCGTAATAGATTACGTACTGCGGCGCGATAAACGCACTACGCTCTATTGGTGCATCGCGATAACCATCACTGTAAACGTTTTGCGATATGTAGCCCCGTTTCACCGAACCGGCGGGTAAATACTGCTTACAGGAGTCTGAATAGGCCCATTGCATAGCTGAAAAATAGACTTTAAATGTATCGGAGGCGGCGATGCTAAAATCCCCTTCAAATACCGCTTTCACAGTGCCACTGAATTGAAGGCGATCCCAGAACTCCTGATGTTTCACAACCTGCTTGACAGAAACAGTTTTGACAACTGGCTCGGGCACTACCTTCAACGCATTACGCTGCACCCGGCTAGCCGCGACATCGGCAGCTAGCGGTTTTCTGTTGAGGTCCTGCGTGCCCGCTGCAAATCGTGTTTTTGGCAGCCCCGTATTTCCTCGGGCTTCATAAGCGGGACGCATCGGCGAGTTCTCATTTTTCCGCTCAAAATTCAACACCGTCACCCACATTTCAGGCGCTTCCAGATCTGCATCTTCAAACTGTCCTCTTACCGGGGTGCCACTAAAATACTCGCCTTTAGCGTAAACCAATATCCTGAGGTAGTTTTTGTTCCTGCGTTTGGGATATTTTTCATCAACAACATCAATAATATGCTGATTAATTAACGCTACTTCACTATGGTCATAGCGTTTTCCCTCAATGGGGTTACCGTGATAATCCTTAACGGTAGCCGGTTGGAAACGAACCAACGTACCGTCCGGTGCGGCCTTACGAAAAGCCACTACCCGAAGCGTTACATCTTTATCTGTGATGTCCAGATGCGGGCAAATTTCAAAGCTGTCGGTAAGATACACTCCGTAATAGGCATCAGTGCCATCGGTGTACAGTAATTCTCCTTCAGGAAGGTTCCTTTCTGACAGTGGATTGGCGGCGCTGTCAGCACCGCATATCAGAAGACAGAGAGTGAGAAGCAACAGGTATGGCGTAAACCTGAAGCCAGTAAACCGGAGATCCATATGATGATATCCATTCGTGAAAGTGAATGAGGACTTCAAACCCTGTACTTAGACTATAGTGTGTTTTGGAAGAAAAGTAATCGCAACTGCAGATTGGCCATTCACCAAACCGGCGCGCTTTTTCATAGTAATTCACCGCCTTAATGAGGTGAGTTTGGGCTTATTTACTATACGAAATAGCGACTTTTTCAACGCGCTCCCTGCAAGCAATGACTTCATCAGAGTCGCCCCTACTTCGCCAGCATGAAGAAAAAATCATAGTTATCACTGTGGAAACAGAAGCGATGGATTACCGCAAAGCACTGCAGTCAAAACCGAGCAGTCTGAAGTTACCTTCACACTTGCAGGCTATTTCAATCTAAAACACGTAAATTGATCGTACAAGTGAATAGTAACCAAATAGAGACTTTATAGAGAAGTAATGGATCCGGTAACTCAATGGGTTTTAGGGGCATCGGCAGCATTGATTGTTGCGAAAAATAGAAAGAAGTTGAAGCATGCTGCTTTTGTTGGGGCTGCTGCTGGTATGGCTCCCGATTTAGATATCCTTCTACAGTCCAGCCAGGACCCGCTATTTGCACTGGAGTTACATCGCCAATTTACGCATTCATTAGTGTTTATTCCGTTCGGCGGTCTTATCGTTGCAGCATTTTTTTGGCTGCTGTTTTACCGAAAACAGCCGTTTAGCCCCATTTTTTGGTACGCCACAGCTGGGTATGCGACACACGGACTCATTGACTCGTGCACGTCGTACGGAACACAACTGTTTTGGCCTTTTACTGACTACCGGGTGGCATGGGATCTCATCGGTATCATAGACTTTTTCGTCACTATTCCCTTGTTAATTGGCATCATTTTCACCTGTGTTACCAATACAAAAACAGGAGTCGGCGCTGCGGTGGGGTTCTTTATGGCGTACATGGGATTTGGTGCAGTTCAACACCAACGGGCGCTAGAGACGGTTGAGGAACAGGTTATACAAGGCTCCTTCGAGGTGGATCGGATCAAGGCTATGCCCACTATTGGCAATCTGATTGTGTGGCGCACGTTGCATGAAGCGGGTGGACGATATTATGTCAACGCGGTGGCTGTACCGATTTTTGGGGAACCCAGAGTTTATCCTGGCCCGACGGTACAAAAATTGAACATGGAACGCGATTTTCCTGAAATCAAGCAAGATTCGGTTCAATTTAACGACGTCAACCGATTCAGGTGGTTTACTAATAACTGGCTGGTGGTTGATCCGCAACATTCTGACAGAATTGCCGACTTGCGTTATTCTGCGCAAGTCGAAGGCATCAACCCCTTGTGGAGTATCCGGTTGGATCCCACAAAACAGCATCAGCATGTGAAGTATCTCAGCGGTCTATCCGAAGGCGACCGTGACATTATCCCCTTTGATAAAATTTTTGACTCTTCCTCCGATTAGAAAGGCTTACTTTTAAGGGCGTTCGCGCTTTTTCCAAAAGAGATACAAATAAGTTTTTAGACCTCAGCGAATCCTGAAGCAGTCCGGATAAAAGCACCTGCGATACCCACACGTTGCCTGTTTATAAACTCATGTACGTTACAAGTGATTATATCCATAGCGAGAAGCAAATAAACTCACTCGTTACTGAAGCCTCAATACTGTTTCCCGATCGACTGCTGGCTCATTTGCACCGATTTAATACAATGAATTGAGCAACAGCGTCGTAAGACAGTACCCCAAACGCTTTCTCAGGCATTTTAGTTCAGAAACCTCTTTTGATGCTCACAGCCCCTTTGCTGGAAAAAAGACGCTTCAGCGAAGTGTGGCGTGATAACCAGCCACCACAATCATCACATCGTCTAACCCCTCCTGTTTTTCGATAAAAACAATCTAACGCAAAAAACTGACTCACCACCTACACTCAGTCTCCTTACTCTGATGGAACAACACATCATGTCCACATCAATAACGCAGTTCTCACTTCCTGTTGCACTTTGCACAGCACTTTTTGCCGGACCTGTCCTTGCCGATACCGCCGATGAAATTACCCAACTTATCAAAGACGACAATGCCTATACGCTGAAAAACCTCAAATCACCCCGCGGTGGTATCCCTAAAGCGGGCTCTCATCAGTTCTGGTCCAGTGGTGGCCTACTCCACCATATCCCCGCTGATGTGCCGGATGCTGAGTTCGAATCGTTCGGGCTGCAGCCCAAACATATTGAAGTGATTACGCTTGAAGAGGGCAAGTATGCCGTTGCAATGTATTACTCAGAAGGCAGTTTTCACCCCAAAGGCAGCGAAAAGGTGTCACATTACTTTACGCGGGTAACTGAGGTATACATCAAAGAAGACGGTAACTGGAAGGTCAGAGCATCACACTACTCTCCGGTCACTGGCGGTGCAGGGACCAGTCAAACGACCGTAGATTAAGATGCGCCTGCTGCTGGCATACTGACGTTTGAGTATTCAGCAGCCCTCACTGTTTAACTGAAAATACCGAGGTTGATACTCAGCCCGGAATATAGCGTGCTGCTGAATGCCGAAGAGCAGCAATAGTTCATAAGCCGTTACCCTGCAGGCTACAATTTGTCATGTAGTTTCACTCCTGAAAAATGGCGTTCTGCGCCAGCGCGTCATTGCTTCCTCCTTGCAATTACCGAAATATCGTTGAAATCTGCGCGTACCCACTACGATCTTCACTCCACGGGGAGCTTCAAAATACCCGCCATTCTGTGTATTGAACGTTGCAAGGCGTCGTGCAGCTTTCAGAAAATTAAGTTTCGTTTCAGTTTTCGTTCATGTTGTTAGCGTCACAATTTGCCATAACGTCACCCGAAAGGGATTTTCCGAAGAGGAACGAGTTATGAAAAAGTTAACGTTTACGAAATTACTCATCGCGGCCGGCATACTTACACTGTCGGGTCCCACAGCAGTGCTGGCTGAAGATATCAAAGTCACGACGAAAGAGTATCAGTTCAAAGAACCGGTAAAAACATCGACGGTGCAAACTACCGCAAGCATCTCGACGAAGAAGCAGGCACTGGAAACCATAAAAGGCAAATCCAGAGAAAGTAGTCAGTCGCTGAACGATACAGAGTTCTGGATATACGACAGTTGGGTAACTGTACAGAACGATTACGATTATGACGGTTACTACACCACCTTAAATGTTGAATTTGATGCTGACACGGTATTTTCTCAGGTTCCCGTTTATGCCGTTATCTACTTAGGCAAAAATGAGGTGTTCGACTCGATACATGTCACATCGGTATTCAATATTTATGGTGACGACAGCAACGATGCGTTCATTATTGAAAGCGATTTGGTATCCGGTTTTCCACCGTACGATTACGAGATCCTTATCGAACTGTATGATGCCGATCATGATGTGCTGGTAGCCGCCTCTGATGGGTACTGGGATGCCGATCTGGCTTACGTTAGCCTGGAAAGCGAAAATTATGATGTCGTTGAAGAAACCGTTGTGGTGGTGGAAGAGCATGGTGGTGCGCTGTTCATTCCTGCCCTGCTGGGCCTCTTCGGTGTCGCGTTATACCGCAGAAAGCAATAACCGTTATCGCCTTGCGAAACGCAATATCGTAGGTCTGTTGACGTTTGACATACGAATGTTTGTGCGACCTAAGCGGGTTTTGAGCAAGGCACGAGGCGTGGGGTTTAGTAAGACCAAATAAATGACGAGCAACGCAGCGCAGGATGCGCTTAGTAAGCACACACAAGGCAGTAGCGCGGTGGCCCCCGAGTCGCGCTGCCTTACAACCTCACAATGTAACCTTTTTAGTAGCTCACTGTTTTACTGTCTCACTAACCATAGTCGCAAGCGTTGTCACTTATCCTGGCCGTCTGCGTCTTTGTCCTGCAGTTCAACTTCGGTTATCACTTTCTCAGTGAGCTTTATTCGCTTATGTTTTAATAACGCATCACGCAGCACATACTCAATTTGTGCGTTTACGCTGCGCAGTTCGTCGTCCGCCCACCGCTGCATCGCGGCAAGGACTTTTTCGTTAATACGTAGTGGATACGCCTTTTTTTTATCTGCCATGATTTCCCCGGTGTGGCGGTTTGTCGCCAGCACTACCTGACGCAGCATGAAATGGTAGTCAAACAGCACACTATGCTGATAGCGATAGCAGCGTCGACAGTCCCAGGCAAGTCAAGTTTCCTGAGCGACTGACCGCGCCAGGTGAGTTGCTCCCCTGATTGCTGTGCCGACGCTATGCGTGTTTAGTACAAGCTGCCCGAATTAACTACGGGCTGCGGCGCTTTATCACCACACAATACAACCAATAAATTACTGACCATATGCGCTTTTCGCTCATCATCGAGCTCAACAATATTATCTGCAGACAATTTATTTAGTGCCATCTGAACCATACCCACCGCCCCATCGACGATTTGTGAGCGAGCGGCAATAATTGCAGCGGCCTGTTGGCGTTGTAGCATGGCACTGGCAATTTCCTGTGCGTACGCAAGGTGACTAATGCGTGCTTCATGCACGGTAATGCCGGCTTTGGCCAATCGTGCCTGAATTTCTTTTTGCAGGCTGTCGGAAATTTCCGATGGATGACTGCGCAATGCTACTTCCGCCTGTTCGTCGTCACGGGGATCGTAAGGGAAACTGCTGGCCATATGGCGGATCGCAGATTCACTCTGTATGGTCACGAAGCTCTCGTAATCGTCAACTTCAAACACAGCTTCAGCCGTATCGGTGACCGACCATACGATGATGGCTGCAATCTCGATAGGATTTCCCTGATTGTCATTGACTTTAATTTTCGCACTTTCGAAATTTCGTATCCGTAGCGACACGGTTCGACGCAAAAACAGTGGTATCGTCCAGCGCAACCCGTCCCGTCTCTCCGTGCCCACATAACTACCAAACAGTGTCAGCACTTTGCCTTGATTAGGCTGCACCATAAAAAAGCCAGGCCAGAGCACCGCCACCAGAATTATGGCAACCATGGGTACAACTCCTGCCTGCTGAATAAACCAATACACGCTAAGCAACTGACAGATTGGCAATACCACCAGCGCCATCACGTAACCATTAATGGAAAATCCTTGTTTTTCGTTCATCACACACCCTAATAGTGATATCAATTTGATATCACTATAGACAATATTTTAGATAATGCAATCAGAATCGGTGTGTTCCCGCTCCCTGCTACAGAGATCTATAAGCTCTGACGCACCCCAGACATGAAACTCTTGTTATTAAAGGTGGATATTTTGGAAACATCAGCAAATCAGTGCCAAACTACTCAGACTTGTACTTATTCTGACTGCGGGGCCTGATGAATCGCTCTACTTCCTCTAGCGCTAAAAGTATGAACCGCCGACGCCGCGCACTTTTAAAAGGCGGTGTGCTGTGCCTTGCGGCGGGCTGTGTGCCCTTTGCTATTGGAAAGCCCAAACCGACGGTGAGAGTGATGGGTACTCATGTGACGCTTCAGGAAATATTGCGTCAACGTGCGATGGAGGACCTTGGCATCAACCTGCTGTTTGAGCCAAATGGCAGTGCAGCAGTACTTCAGAAAGCTTCTATGAACCCCGGCAGCTTTGATCTATACGAACAGTGGTCAAACAGCATCAACGTTTTGTGGCGTTCACGGGCAATTCAGCCTATTGAAAAGAAGCGTCTGCGTTATTGGGACGAAATCAACTCACTGAGCAAAACAGGGAAAATCGTCGAGAACGCCAGAATGGGCGCGGGAGATGCCCCGCATAAAATTCTAAATATTCAGGATGATGGCACTCTGGGTACACAGCATACCGATGTCATCAGCTTTCTTCCCTATGTGCATAATGTTGATTCGTTTGGTTACGATACCAGCCGTCTTCCTGAGGGTATCGAAATCGATAATGAAAGCTGGGGCTGGCTGTTAGACAGCCGGTTCTCTGGCCAGGTAGGTGTAGTCAATGACCCCACTATCGGGCTTTTCGATCTTGCCCTTGCCGCTCAGGCTAAAGGGTTTATGCAGTTTGACGATATCGGCGCGATGACAGAGTCGGAGCTGGATGAGCTTTTCACCATCCTGATTGAGTTGAAGCAATTACATCATTTTAGCGGCTTCTGGACCTCGGTACCTGAATCAGTTCACTTTATGAAAAGCAGACGAGTGTTAATTGAAAGCATGTTCTCACCCGCGGTTTCTGCACTAAACGGACAGCAGATCCCCGTTCGCTTTGCCGCTCCGAAAGAAGGATATCGGGGCTGGCACGGAGTAATGTGCCTCTCTGCTGCGACGCAAGGCAGAAATAAAGATGCCGCCTATGAATACATGAACTGGTGGTTGTCAGGCTGGCCCGGCGCATTTATCGCCCGACAGGGGTACTACATTTCAAATCCGCAACGTTCAGCCCAATACCTTACCCAGGCTGAATGGGATTACTGGTATCAGGGCAAGCCGGCTGCAGAAACCTTACTCGGGACTGACGGCAAACCGTCTGTAAGCAAAGGTGAGCAACGCAGCGGCGGAAGTTATGAAAGCCGGTTTAGTAATGTTGCTGTTTGGAATACAGTAATGCCTACCTATGAATACAGCCTGCAAAAGTGGTATGAGTTTATTACTTCGTAAACAGGAAAGCGCGTAATGTCGTCAATTCGTACGCAACTCATTATTGTACTGGTAGCGCTGGTTTCACTGCTGTTAATCCAGGGTATGCTTGCCCGTCAGAATCAACAGGTGCTGAATGATGGTCTGGAGCTAACAAGGCAGGCAATTAATGATGTCAGCCTGGTGAAGGAACTGGAACGGGATGTACTGGATTTACAGCGCAATGTTCTGATTTTTAAAGAAACGGCAAGTCTGTCTGCAGTAAACCGTTTCGAGCGACTGATGCAGTCAATTGAAGACAAGTTGCAACAACTAAGCGAGTCACCCGGCACGTCTACAGGCAACACTTCAGATGACGATGTGCTCAGTCGGATGCGTTCACATCTGGAGAACTATCGGGAAAACTTCATAGATGTGATCGAGGCGCGGACCAAACGTGATAATTTGGTCCGCTCCGGCTCATTAACTGACATTCTGGAATTGCGTAAGTTGCTGCAGTCCTTGGCCACGTCAGAAAGCGTGCCTGCTTCCTATATTAATGAGTTAAGCCTGAAGCTGGATGCCGCAGAAAGTGCTTCTCTGCAATACCTGATTTCACCCAGTCTTAAGCACATTACCGCGTTTAATTCGGCCATGCAGTTGATGCAGACACAGCTTGAAGCGGGGGCGCCATTTCCGGTAGAGACGATGATTTCGCAAATAGAAAATGCCAAGGCCCGATTTTTTAACCTTACACAAATTACCCAGGGCAACCTTTACTTAGTGAATGTCGTGATGGCGGGCTCTGCAAACGAGTTCCTTTATCTAAGCGGTGAACTGGCCGAGCAGGTAGCCAGCTATTCGGATCAAATCCGCATGCAAACCCAGCAACAAGCAGATGCAGCCCAGTCAAACGGCGAATTGTTTTCATTGATAGCAATTTTGCTGGCTCTGGCTGCGGCTATTTTTGCCATCGTCAGAATTCTTGGCCCGGTTCGTTCCATTACCGAAGTTTTCAATCGCCTGTCAGAGGGGGAGAATTTGAAAACCATACCGGGTATCAACCGCAACGATGAAATCGGTGAACTGGCAAAAGCCGCCTATGTTTTCAGTGATAAGAACCGCGAAACCGAGCAGCTACTTGAAGCGGCCAGAGAGTCTAATATTCAGATGGAAGCGCTGAATAAAGAACTGGTGGAATCGAAACTCCGGGCCGAGCAGGCTACCGCGTCAAAGAGTATATTCCTTGCCAACATGAGTCATGAGATTCGTACTCCGATGAATGGCATAATCGGGCTTATCGAGCTGGCACAGCAACAACCGATGTCATCGACGATGCGAAGTTATCTGGATAAAGCCGCCTACTCAAGTCAGATCCTGATGACGGTAATAAACGATATTCTGGATTTTTCAAAAATCGAAGCGGGCAAGCTGGAAATTGAAGAAGTGAGCTTTTCACTTCATTCTCTGTTCGACAATCTGATTGCGGTTATCGCCCTGCGTGCACAGGAAAAGAACCTGTCAGTCAAGCTGAACGTTGAGCCTTCGCTACCGCCTCAGGTGATAGGTGATCCTCTCAGGTTAGCGCAGGTTTTAATGAACCTTGGTACCAACGCGGTTAAGTTTACCGAACAAGGCGAAATCAATATCGTGTTTCGTGGTCAACGCAACGACGCCGCTAATCGGATTAATCTGGTCATTGAGATTCAGGACTCTGGTATTGGCATGTCTGATCAGCAGTTAGTGCGAATATTTCAGCCATTTACTCAGGCTGATGGATCGACGAACAGGCGCTATGGTGGCACTGGTCTGGGTCTCACCATCGTAAAACAACTTACCGAACTGATGAAAGGCCGCCTTGAAGTCGAATCGACTCCCGGAAAAGGCAGTCTGTTCCGAGTAATGATCCCCCTGCGCGTATTTCAGAATCAAACCGGGGTCCTTGAGGGAATACCCAGCATCCCCGAGGGCACACAATATTTCAGCGACATGCCGCTATTGTCCCGAAGCTACCTCAAATTAATTGGTATCCGCGAGTCAGGTTTGCCGCTGGACACTCTGGGACAGATCTCAGATCACCCACCCTGCGTGCTGGTAGACATCAATCAGCCCGCCGATCTGAAATCGAATATAGATACCCTTCACACGCTGCAGACTCAAAACGTTCGCGTTGGACTGGTGATGGCCACACAGGTTGGCGCTATCCACGAAAAGTTACTTAAAGGTTGGCGAGGCTCCGTACTTGTACATCCCTTCTCTCCTATTCAGTTTGAACGTTTTATCAAAGAGCTGAATAAGATTGAATCTGAGCCCGTGGTTTACGATAGCCAGACAGAACACATTGAGCTTGAAGGGCATATTCTGTTGGTAGAAGACAATAATATTAATCAGGTAGTGACCGGAGAACTACTGTCCAGCCTTGGCCTGACATACGATATCGCGGAAGATGGGTTGCAGGCTGTCAGAAAAGTGATGAATTCACCGGTATACGACCTCATCCTGATGGATGTGCAAATGCCAGTGAAAGATGGGTACGAGGCCACACGGGAACTTCGAGATAAAGGCTTCAGCGAAATACCTATTCTTGGGTTGTCAGCAAACGCGATGAAAGAAGATCAACATCAGGCAAAGGAAGCCGGCATGAACGATTACCTTACTAAACCGATAAAACGAGAGGCGCTCAGCAAAGCGCTTAAACAGTATCTGAACTCCTGATCTCTGTATCCGCCAACGCCCTGCCAGCGTAATCCCCCTTTCACAAGTTATGCGAGCGAACCACAAGGAGCATTCGTGACGACGATTTCGCAAAAGGAATGACGTAATACGAATGCGCAAGTTCTGGTTAGATGAGCAATGCTTTTTGTGGGTACCAGCGGTATTCCTGTCAGGCGAGTCGTTGACGACAACTTTCGCTCTGACTATGATGACTGCCCTTCTGAAATTCAGGGAGTAGAAATGCAGACGGGGACCTCTATTGAGCTACTACTGCTTTTTGTCTATGCGAGCGTTATGACGTTGCTGACAGCACGCGTACTGTCTCACGGCCGCTATTCGCAGAACCGCAGTCTGATAACAACCGTGATGTTTTTTATCCACTTTTCCCTGCCGATCCTATCTGCCTTTATTTTGCTGTTTCTGAGAAAGCGAAATCAGCTTCCGGAGAGTGTGAGATAAATCGCCACTGGTTCGGCGCTACCGCGCTGTGCACGATTTTCTACCCTGTGCATAATGCTTCCATATTACGCTGCGTTTAGGTCAGTCGCGGTATGTCATAGGCGATTAGTGATTGCATCCATTGCCGCATTATGTCATCAATTCAACCAGCGAATACCTCATGCCACGGCTAAACAAACTAAAAACGTAAGACGTTACACTTCTCAGGTAGCGAGTGAATTTTGTTTGTGGCACTTGGTGAACACGTGCAGCACAACGCAAAGTGAATAACATGCAGATAGCTTATTTTAAGTCAGCAAAGAAATTAATTACCGGCAACGGCGCTGTGAACACCCTGAAAGACGAGCTGTCCCGTCTTGGCGTGACAAAGCCCGCTGTCATTACGGATAAGGGTGTGAGCCAGTCCGGTGGGTTATCTATGGTAACCGATCAACTCCAGCCGAACAGTTTTTTGGTTTACGATGACATTCCGCCGGAACCCGAGATCTCGGTTATCGAAAACTGTGTCGCTGAACTTCGCGGCAAAGATGTAGACGGCATTATCGCGGTCGGCGGCGGCAGTGCTATAGACAGTGCAAAAGTACTGGCTGTGTCCATGGGACACAACGGTAAAATCTCAGCCCTTTTTGGTGAAGATAATGTTGCGTCACGCGATATTCCACTTGTTGCGATCCCCACGACTGCCGGGACAGGCTCTGAGGTAACCAATATTGCGATTTTGTCAGACCCGGTAGATCAGCTGAAAAAAGGTATAGTAAGTGAGTACCTGCTACCGGATGTTGCTATTGTTTCTGCAGAAATGACAGTAAGTTGCCCCGCTACGGTCACTGCTGCAAGCGGTATTGATGCGCTGGTACACGCAATAGAGGCCTACCTTTCTGTAAATGCCAGTGCGATAACCGATGCGCTGGCAATCAAAGCAATCACGCTTATTTATCTTGCACTGCCCAAAGCCTTTACCAATGGCAATGACTTAGTGGCGCGTGATGATATGGCAACCGGCAGCTTGCTTGCAGGCCTCGCGTTTGGTAATGCGGGCGTAGGCGCTGTTCATGCGCTGGCCTATCCGCTCGGAGGCCGGTATCACCTTTCCCATGGTATGAGCAATGCAGTGATGTTACCGCATGTAATGAAAGCCAATGCCGTGGTAAGCCAGAAGCGCTTTGTTGATATTGGCAATGCGATGAAGTTAGACATACACGGTCGCTCCATTTCAGAGAGTGTTGCTTTAGTGCTGGAGGCGATTGAGACGATCTGTCGCGATGTGGAAATACCCGCCACCCTGAAGCATTTCGGTATTCCGGAGGAAGATATTCCTTCTCTTGCGATCGACGCCAGCAAGGTGACACGCCTGCTGCGTAACAATCCACGCACATTGACAGTGGATGACATAGAGACCATTTATCGTCAGGCGTACCAGGGAATATAATAAAGACAAAAAAACGGCCGCAGATGCGGCCGTTTTTTATGCTGTTACTTATTCAGTGCAAGCGATTAAAGCGACTGAATGGTTTCTACCTGAGCATGCAATTTCTCAAGCTGTTTCTGACCATCTTCCAGCTTCGCTCGCTCTTTGGCGATAACCGCTTCAGGGGCATTGCTGACAAATTTCTCATTCGACAACTTCCCTTCAGTCCGGCTAACGTCTTTCTGAACTTTATCAATGGCTTTGTTCAGTCGAGCCAGTTCCGCCTCTTTGTCGATAAGACCGGCCATTGGGATCAGAATTTCCATATCCCCCACCAGCGCTGTGGCGCTAGGCGGCGCTGTTTCACCGTCTTTAAGAATAGTTACGGTTTCCAGTTTGGACAGTTTATCTAAGAATGCTTTCGCGGCATCCAGTCGACGCGCATCTTCATCGCTGACATTTTTCAGCAGCGCATTCAGCGGTTTATTCGGAGAGATATCCATTTCTCCGCGGATATTACGAATACCCACGATAAACTTCTTCACCCACTCAATATCGCTGAGTACCTGCGCATCCTGCAGTGACGTATCCTGTACCGGGAATGGTTGTACCATGATGCTCTTAGTGTCGCCTTTCACGTCAGATAGCGGCGCGACGCGCTGCCAGATTTCTTCGGTGATAAACGGCATAAACGGATGCAGTAAACGCAGAGTATGCTCAAGCACATTGATAAGCGTATGACGTGTCCCACGTTTTTCCGCCTCAGTACTGGCATCGTTGTTTAATACCGGCTTCGTCAGCTCAAGATACCAGTCACACAGCTGATTCCAGGTAAACTCATAGATAGTCTGCGCGGCAATATCGAAGCGATAGTCAGACAGTGCAGACTCGAAGTCGACCAGGGTTTGCTGGAACTTCGCCCAGATCCAGCGATCAGCCAGACTTAACGTCATCTCGCCACCGTCACGGCCGGTGTCATGCTCTTCGGTGTTCATCAGAACGAAGCGCGAGGCATTCCAGATTTTATTACAGAAGTTTCGGTAGCCCTCAACCCGGCCCATATCAAAGTTGATATCCCGGCTGGTTGATGCCATTGCCGCAAAGGTAAAGCGCAGCGCGTCGGTGCCGTAGGCCTGAATGCCATCAGGGAACTGCTTGCGCGTGTTCTTCTCAATTTTCTTGGCAAGCTGTGGCTGCATCATGCCTGACGTTCGCTTGCTTACCAGCGACTCCAAATCAATACCGTCGATAAGATCGATAGGATCCAGCACGTTGCCTTTCGACTTCGACATTTTGTCACCGTTCTCATCACGGATAAGACCAGTTATGTAGATGTCTTTAAACGGAATTTTGCCAGTGAACTTCTTGGTCATCATGATCATTCTGGCAACCCAGAAGAAAATAATGTCAAAGCCAGTAACCAGTACTGAAGACGGTAAAAACGCGTCCAGTTCCGGGGTTTCCTCCGGCCAGCCCATGGTCGCAAATGGCCACAGCGCTGAGGAGAACCAGGTATCCAGCACGTCGTCATCCTGGTTCAGCGTGACATCGCTGCCAAGGTTATGCTTCTCGCGGACTTCGTCTTCCGTGCGGCCGACATACACGTTGCCGTTGTTGTCGTACCATGCAGGAATACGATGTCCCCACCATAACTGACGGGAAATACACCAGTCCTGAATGTTGTGCATCCACTGATAGTAGGTTTTGTTCCAGTTCTCCGGAATAAAGCGAATTTCGCCACTTTCAACCGCTTCAATGGCAGGTTTAGCAAGTGACTCTACGGCCACATACCACTGGTCTGTCAGATAGGGTTCGATAACCGCACCGGTGCGATCGCCACGCGGAACCTTCAGCTTGTGCTTGTCGATTTTGACCAGATTACCGCTGGCATCCAAATCTTCCACGATTTGCTTACGCGCGTCGAACCTGTCCATACCGCGATAGGCTTCGGGTGCTTCGTCGTTGATTTTAGCGTCAGCAGTCAGGATATTGATCATCGGCAGGCTGTGACGCTTACCCATATCGTAGTCGTTGAAGTCGTGGGCTGGCGTGATCTTCACACACCCCGTTCCGAATTCCGGGTCGACATAATCATCGGCGATAATTGGGATCAAGCGACCGGTAATGGGCAGTTTGATCTCTTTGCCGATAAAGCTCTGGTAGCGCTCATCATCCGGATGAACCGCAACAGCGGTATCGCCCAGCATGGTTTCCGGACGCGTAGTCGCGACCACAAGCTCACCACTGCCGTCAGCCAGCGGATAGCGCATATGCCACATGTGGCCGTCTTCTTCTTCGTTCAGCACTTCCAGATCAGACACCGCGGTGTGTAGCACCGGGTCCCAGTTCACCAGCCGCTTACCACGGTAAATCAGGCCTTCTTCGTGAAGCTTCACAAAAACTTCGGTCACCGCTTTGGACAGGTTGTCGTCCATGGTGAACACTTCCCGATCCCAGTCTGGTGACGTACCTAGACGGCGCATCTGGCTGGTGATAGTGCCACCACTGTGCTCTTTCCATTCCCAGATTTTGTCGATAAAGGCTTCACGGCCTAAATCGTGACGGGTTTTACCATCGGCGTTCAACTGACGCTCAACTACCATTTGCGTGGCGATACCGGCGTGGTCAGTTCCGACCTGCCATAACGTATTGTCACCCTTCATACGGTGGTAGCGTGTTAGCGCGTCCATGATGGTTTGCTGGAAGCCATGGCCCATGTGCAGGCTACCGGTCACGTTCGGAGGCGGCAGCAAGATACAATAAGGCTGCCCTTCACCAGAGGCTTTAAACAGACCCGCTTCTTCCCATTGCTGATAACACTGCTTTTCAATGGACTGCGGTTCGAAGGTCTTTTCCATACTTACTCTCAATCTTCAGCGGCTGTGAACTGCATGTTACAGCCCGCTTGTTGATATTTTTTGTAACGCACCCGCGCCGCCTGTTTCTCGGCGTCATCGGCAGGTACAAAATCGATTATGCGTTGATATTGCTGTGGATTGGACAACATTGTGTCGCCCAGATTCACCACCAGAGGGCGGCGGACAAGCTGGGATTCCTCCCAGCAGATGACGACCGGCGTTCCCGATGGAGGCCCTTCACCATGCAGGTTGTGAGGCACAAATCGCTTCGCCGGTAATTGCCAAAGTAGTTCATCAACGTCTTCTGCCAGTGATTGCGTCTCACACATCACCGCTACCTTCTGCTTATTCGCGTAAGCGTCAGCCACCAGCTCGCAGGCGCGCTCGGCGGCGCTTTTCGCTGTCGCAGCAAGTTGATAGAACATCACCTGAGGCATACTGTCTTAGTCCTCTTGCTTCGTACCAGCGCGGTTCATCAGAAACTGTGACAGCATAGGAACCGGACGGCCGGTTGCGCCCTTGTTCTTACCGCTGCGCCATGCCGTACCGGCAATATCCAGGTGCGCCCAGTTGTACTTTTTGGTAAACCGCGACAAGAAGCACGCGGCAGTAATACTGCCTGCAGGACGGCCACCCAGGTTGGTCATATCGGCAAACGGGCTTTCCAGTTGCTCCTGATACTCATCCCAGATAGGTAAACGCCATGCGCGATCGGAGCTTTGCTCTGACGCGTTCATCAGCTCATGTGCCAGCGGGTTGTGTGTGCTCATCAGGCCGGTAGCGTGATGACCCAGTGCAATAATGGCAGCACCGGTAAGGGTTGCCACATCCACCACCAACTCAGGCTCGTAGCGCTCAACGTAGGTCAGCGCATCACACAACACAAGACGGCCTTCAGCATCCGTGTTCAATACTTCAACGGTTTGTCCTGACATGGTAGTCAGGATATCGCCAGGGCGATACGCTTTGCCGTCAGGCATGTTTTCACAGCCAGCCAGCACACCAATGATGTTAATTGGCAGATTCAGCGCAGCTACGGTGTGCATGGTACCCAGCACGCCGGCAGCGCCGCCCATGTCGTACTTCATTTCATCCATGGCTTCGCCTGGCTTTAATGAAATACCACCGGCATCAAATGTCAGGCCTTTGCCCACCAGTACGATAGGAGGCTGATCGGCCGGACCACCACGGTGATGCATAATACTCATCATGGATTCGTTGTCTGAGCCTCGACCTACCGCGAGATACGCCTGCATACCCAGTTCAGCCATTTGCGCTTCGTTGACCACTTCAGCGGTAACCGAGTCGTATTCGCTGGCCAGAGCCTGCGCCTGTTCCCATAAATACGCCGGATTACAAATATTCGGCGGCATGTTTGCCACATCACGGGTTACTTTGGCACCTTTAGAAATAGCCAGGCCATGCTCCACCGCACGCTCACCAACTGTCAGTTCACGTCGGGTAGGTACATTAAATACAATTTTACGCAGTGGACGGCGTGGCTCGCCTTTTTTCGTTTTCAGTTGCAGGAAAGTGTACAGAGAGTCCTGCGTGGCTTCTACCGCCTGGCGAACCTTCCAATAGGTATCGCGACCTTTTACGTGAAGCTCAGTCAGAAAACATACGGCTTCCATCGAGCCGGTTTCGTTCAGGGTTTTGATAGTTTTGGCAATGATCTGCTTGTACTGGCGCTCGTCTAATTCACGCTCTTTGCCACAACCGACCAGCAATACGCGCTCGCTGAGCACGTTTGGGACATGATGAAGCAACAACATCTGGCCAGCCTTGCCTTCAAGGTCGCCGCGACGTAAAAGGTTACTGATGTAGCCTTCACTGATTTCATCCAGTTGCTCAGCCACCGCAGTTAAGCGTCGTGGCTCGAAAACGCCTACGACGATACACGCACTGCGCTGCTTCTCAGGACTGCCACTTTTTACACTAAACTCCACGATAACACCTCGCTTTTTTCCTGTCGGGTTTGCATGGTAACGAAATTCGCATAACGTTTTGCACTGCTTTATGGTTTAATACGCAGCCATAGTTGCATGCAGGCTACGATTGACGCAATGTAGGGTATCGGATGATACACAAACGCTCCGGCGCCGTATGACCATGCAAACGGTTTATTGAATGCAGGCAAAACTTGTAAAAACACTAAGTTTACTCAAAATTGTGGTTTCTTTCACTAAAATTCCTAATTTTCCTGAAGGCGTGACATGCTGATATTCCGCTATTTACTTAAGGAAACGGTAAAGTCGCAGCTGGCAATTTTTCTCATCCTGATGGCGATTTTTGTCACCTTGCGTTTTGTCCGTGTTTTGGGCGATGCATCAGACGGCGATATCCCCGCCAGCCTTGTGCTAGGCTTTCTCGCGTTATATGCCCCTATTCTCGCTTCACTGGTGCTGCCTATCAGTGCCTATCTTGGCATTATGCTGGCTCACGGTCGCCTGTACGTCGATAGTGAAATGACCGTCATGCGAGCCTGTGGTATCAGCGAATGGTACATCACTCGGGTGATGCTGTTTCTCTCCGTACTGATCATGATTGTCACCGGCGTGATCACGCTTTACCTCGCACCGATGGCGGCAGAAAATGAATATCAGCTCAGGGAGAAAGCGCGCTCAGAAGCGGGATTTTCAGCCATTATCCCAGGGCGTTTCCAGCAAACCGGTAATGGCAAGGCCGTTATTTTTGTTCATGACACCGACGCAGAAGATGACAGCCTGCGCCGGGTGTTTTTATCGCAGCAGCAAAATGACAGTGCCAGCTCACGGGTACGCGTGGTGTATGCTCAGCAAGGTCACATATCGAACAATGAAGACGGCACCCGAAGCCTGGTGCTGAATGACGGCACCCAGTACGAAGGAGAGCAGGCGCAAAAAAGCTTCCGTAAAGTGGCGTTTGACGAGTATCAGATTCAGATAAATGACAAGCCTGCAGAGCAGGACCGTCGCAAAGTCAGTGTGCTGCCGACATCCGAACTTTGGGAAGATGACTCTATTGAGGCACGCGCTGAGCTTCAGTGGCGTATTGCGATTCCGTTGTCGATTCCGTTTCTCATTCTGATAGCCGTGCCGTTGAGTGCTGTTGATCCGAGACAGGGCAGATTCGGTAAGATGTTCCCGGCGATTCTGCTGTATCTGGGCTATTTTCTGTTACTGCTGGCAAGTAGGCGCGTGCTGGAAGACGGTAAAATGCCACCGCAACTTGGGTTGTGGTGGGTGCATGCCATCATGCTGATCATTGGTGTAGGCCTTATTGCCCGTGACCGGAAAACCGGTACGCAGTTTCGTGCCTGGATTCTGGGTAAGAAATAATGTTTAAGATCCTCGATTTATACATCGCACGCACCCTGCTTGGCACGATTACAGTAACGCTGTCCGTCCTTATCGGGTTAAGTGCCCTGATTAAATTTGTCGAACAACTTCGCAAGCTCGGCGAAGGTGACTATGACATGGTAGTTGCCGCTATCTACGTAGTGCTCAGCCTGCCTCGCGACCTCGAACAGTTCTTCCCAATGGCGACCCTTCTGGGCGGCCTTATCGGTATGGGCCTGCTGGCTAGCAACTCGGAACTGGTTGTCATGCAGGCATCAGGCTTAAGCCGCTGGAATATTATCGGTTCAGCAATGAAGTCGGCTGTTGTGATGATCCTGTTCGTCATGGCAATAGGAGAATGGGTCACCCCGTTTAGTGAATCAAAAGCCAAAGAAATCCGCACCGAGGCAATATCAGGAGGCAGCCTGTTCTCTTCTGATCAACTGGTATGGGCTAAGGACGGCGATCATTTCGTAAGCATTGGCCAGGTGGTATCCCGTGAAAGTCTGCGTGAAATCAGCATCTATGATTTTAACGACGACCTTACGCTCAACAGCATTACTTACGCTCAGGAAGGCGTTTTTGACGGCGACGGATGGTGGCTGGAAGAAGTCGCAACAACGCAGTTTACGGATGAAAAAGTCACCCGCGAGCCTACCGACAGGATGCGCTGGGATTCAGGCTTAACCCCTGACAAGCTTGGCATAGTGGCGGTGAAACCCGAAGCCTTATCGATTCAGGGACTCAACGATTATATTCAGTACCTGGAAAGTAACGATCAGGATGCCAGCCGTTACGAACTGGCATTGTGGCGCAAAATACTGCAACCCGTGTCGGTTGGCGTGATGCTGCTGATGGCACTGTCGTTCATTTTTGGCCCGCTACGTAGCGTTACCATGGGTGCCCGCGTCATAATGGGTGTATTAACCGGATTCGGTTTCTTTATCACCAACGAAGTATTCGGGCCGCTTAGTCTGGTATATCAACTACCTCCCTTCCTGGGCGCATTGCTCCCAAGTGCCATGTTCGCAGCTGTAGCGGCGTTTTTATTGCGGAGATAGTTTTTCTAACTGGGCATATGACGCCGTTTTTTTTTACTAAGGACAGGCTTTGACGCGTTAGAACATCACCTCTACTCCGCTACATTTCCCTCTATCAGACCATAAGACGATTTCCCGCTTCGTGTAACCGAAGTACATCGGGCACAGTAAGCAGGCCACATGAAAGCAATAATGTTATTGCTTAATTGTTAATGAGTGCGTATTTCGGCAACTTAAATACCGGCTTTAGGTACAGTTGCGAGACGAGTCTGCTTCCATTTACTCTTGTATCATCTCTGCAGGGATATCAAACACATTTATAAGGAAATTAATATGTTAAGTGAATTAACGCGTTCAGAGCAACACCACGTTAGTGGTGGTATTTGGAATTATGTCGCAATAGGAATTGCAGTCGCAGACGCTGCATACGAATTTTACCAAGGCTACTCTGATCACAGACGATAAAAGGAATTAACATGAATAAATATTATGAAAACGATGTAACTCTAACTAATGAAGAGATGACAGAAGTTTCTGGTGCTGGTCTGTTTTATGACCTCGGCGCGTTTTTCGCTGACGTCGCCAACGCTGGAGATTCAATTTATGCCCAGTACGGGAATACGAATATGAATCATCATTGGTAAACAAATCAGAGGCCGAATTCGGCCTCTATTTAGGGGGTGGTATGGAAAAATTAATCAAAACAGGATTCGCTGTTGCTGCCAGTATTTATGTCGCTCAGGCGGTCTACGCGCTGTTCTTCCTGGAAAATAAGGAGATCTACCTGAGTTATTTGCAAACAGGGTTACTTTTCATTGCATTGGGTTACCTTGAAAGGCTTAGACCTGGCCGGAGGCTTCAGTCTCAAAAGCACGTGGAGCAATGACGTTGTGCCCCCTTCACTCGAGCAAAAAAGCTGTTCGCGGGTCAAGTAATCTAACGGCAGGCAGGTTGCAACATGCAGCGACGTCACAAATGGATGGCTTTTTACCAGTGACCCACGCACTTACCAACTCTTGTGATCGTTCGCCTCTTTAGATAGCTTTAACACTTCAGTTTTAGCCAATCTGTCCTGCAGTGATTGCTTGTTTTTTACATCAAACAGCACCAGTAAGGTGCCCAGTCCACCCAGTGAAGCAATGAGACGTAAAAGCAGACGAGGCCAGGTAACCGGCTGCTCTACTGTACTGTAAATGCGAAGCCGCCATGCCCGCATGCCAAGAGTCTGCCCCCCCTTCTTCCAGAACCACAGAAAGAAGCCAGCGACCCAGGCGCCCACCCATAGTTGAATGATGGTCTTGTAGAGCAGTGAGTTCTGAATAAGATCGGCGGGCTCGCCATAGCCACGTAAATCCAGTACGCCATTTTTAAGCAAAACTACCAGCGTTACGATAAGCACCATCGCGGCGCACATGCCTACAGCAACGGCCACCAACGTGTCGTACACCATGGCCAGTAAGCGACGAAAAAAACCGGCTCGTTGTTGGCCAGGCTGTTCTGTTGGCTGTTGGGTAGGCTCTGTTGGTTTATGCGATTTAGGTTTAGATCGGCGGGTCACTGCTATTACTCTGCGTCTTTAAGGCTCGCATAGTGTGCCATAGCTGCGGCATTACTCAATGCCAACACAGTAATTTCGCGCATACCGTTACCACCATAGACACTCACGCCTCAAGATTCAGTCGTCTGAGGGCGTAAGCTAAGCATACAGGTTTACGACTTTTCCTGCTCGCTGCCTTTTTCCAGCGCATCACTAAAGTTAAAATCTTCGTTAAGAGAGATAACCCGGGTTTTGCTGATGCGATGCCGGTAGATATGGCGCAAATAACGAATGGTGTCTTTCACATTGTTAAGATTCAGGCGAATATCGTTAATTGACGTAAAGCTTTTCTCATCACGTATTATTTCGCGGTATTTCTTCTCATACATTGGCTTAATTGCGTGCCAGTTAGTATCGAGAATTTTGGCTGGATCTTCGTGCTGAAGCAGCATACTTTCCAGTTTCTCTTCGTCAAATTCCGGCGCCTGAATAAACTCCACAATAGCTTTATCAATGGTGTCGTCATAGCCCACTTCATTGCGCGCAAAACAACGTTTTATATACGACACAATCAAAGTCAGAAAATCATCACTCAGACACGGACTTTTGGCTATCAGCGTAGTCAGAGACAAATTAGCTGAAGCACCAATTACCAGTGCATATCGTTTTAACGTCGTGTTCGGGAATAACGAGTTCAGATGCGCCTTCAGGCGATTAAGTGCAATGTAGGAAAGCTTGTAGTCTTTCGGCAACGACACAATAGACACTACCGATGAACAGTTCTGGAAGAAGTGTAACTTCCGCAAATTAGTTGGGTTGTAGTTCGACTCCCGATACTGCTGCAGCGCTTTACGGTACTTACCTGACTCTACCGGCAACAGGCTAATTCCCTCGATGGCCTGTGTTTTCAGATTAAAGTGCGGCAAATCAATTGAGCGGAAGAACAGATCGTCGATATCCAGCTCGCCATGGCTATTATTTGTTGGTACATCGGTCACTGATTCTGCATAGGCAATCGCAACCGGGCCCGCCAGGCTCATGAACAAATCATTGGCATCCATGCGAATGGTTTCACCAATGTCGATGCCCGCCCTTCGGAAATAATTTTCATCGTAATCAGTAGTCACCGCCTGAGCGGTCAGGATGTTGAATATCTGCTGACTAATGTATTGATTGGCATACCGCTCCATAGAATTAACATCAATATTTTGAATGCTGGCATCGGCATCATTCTGCTCGGCGTAGCGCATGATATCGTTAGATATCAGCATCATGGCATTCCAGGGGCGAATTCGTGCGAGTACATCTTTAGAGTGACTTTCAATTTCCTGATCAGAGTTATACGAGAAGTTCCACTCCTCCGACAGGTATTTACATAACAAGCGTCCAGCATTGATATGTAATGCTTCGGACATTTCAGCATGGCGGTCAGATATATTCGGTAATATACAAATACCACTGGTAAAAATGGGCTCAAATACAAACGACTGTTTTTTACTCTGAAGTTCCCGTTCGCTGCGTACTTCAAACGTTTTACTCATATAAGAGTATTGCTGCGCCAGTCCGAACTCAGAGGCCATACCTGAGCCAGTGCCGCCGCCAGCACTGAAAATGTAGAAATAAAGTCGTGACTGATTTGCTTTGATACCGCAGGAATCAATAAGATAGGAATGAATGAACTTCCACTGTTTGTTGCTGAAATGCTCGGTCTCTTTTTTCAGAATAATTTTTGCCAGATACTGCCCAAGAATAGGGGCATTACCTGCGCCGCCTGCATGCACCTCTGACAGATCCATGATTTTCAGCTTATTGTAGTCTGTAAGAAAGTCGCCACTGGAGTTTTTAGATGAGAAGCGGATGCGCCCTTCAATGTCTTTATCCAGATCGCCCAGCACCACCAGCGGTTCAATTAAGAAGACAGGCTTAACCACCTCTTTTGAAGCCAGGTTAAGATTTCGATGGATCCAGCGGACCGGCAGACTTTCTTTTTCGTGCGCACGGTTTTGTTCATCACGAAATTCATCCAGATAATACTTACGCGCATTATAGACAAGTGATGACACATCCAGAGCAATGTTAGATCCGCAACGTCCCAGGCCTATGAGGCAAACCGAGGGAAAATGCGGATCAGAGGCAGAGGGCCTGGTTTCATTTATGTCGGCGGGATAAACATCCGTACGCAACGCGTCAAGATTGGACAAGATCTGAGCTATATCTGATTCAGTATAATAGCGGTCAGGCTGAGGGCTTGATTGGGTGACGTGACTTTTTCGTTCTTTTACCAGTACGTCACTGTCTTGGGTTACATCGTTTTCGTTCTGACCTTTAATGGCCTTTTTATTAGTCTGTGTGCTCAATTCAGAGGGCTTGTTTGGCATGCTATTTCCTTACAACGCTAAAATCCCGCATATTAAATATAGGTCAAATTCCTAATCTCGCGAGGAAGCCTTCTGACAAGCCTTTGCAACATCAACCAAAACGCATAAAGGCATTATTCACTTTCCTTTTGCCATACTGACTAATTCTTCACCAGTCATCAAGTTATGAAAGATAAAAAGCTTGCATGCACGGTTGCGATAACTATAATCACCGCACTGATTTGGTTTCCAATTCTCAGGTCAGTTTTAACATCATGCTCTGTGCCAGAGTGGCGGAATTGGTAGACGCAGCGGATTCAAAATCCGCCGACCGCAAGGTTGTGCCGGTTCAAGTCCGGCCTCTGGTACCACTCTTTTCTCGTTCAAAGAAAAGAGAATCAATAAGCCGACGAGAGTCGGTTTTTTGTGCCTGGATTTTATAACTCAGTGTCGTGTAGTGACGTCCAATTGTCGCTCCAACCAACGCCCGCCCGCAGTAACACCTGTTAAAACTGTGAAAGCGAAAAAGTAAAATTTGGCGTCAATAGTTACCTCCTACTCTTCAGCACCTAAGACTACAGAATCGGAGTTTAATGCTGTTATTTCGCTAGTGGTACTCACGAGAAGAGTATTGAGTTGGCAATTACTTTTATCGTCTTAGGATAAACGCATAACGGTTTCTACTAATGTGAGGTTGCACAACGACTCCCCTGGTCTTAATAGCAGCGCGACCTGAAAACTGTTCGCGACTTCCTAATACATCTTCTGGCGTTCTTTCCCGTTTATAAACAGTTGGTATGCGTAGTATCGGTACATAAGTTGCTGAGTAATTATTGTTTACCTTTGCGAATCGTAAAGTAACAAAGTGGCAACTCGGCAATTATTAACCAATGGAGAAGAAAATGAGTAGCAAACAGCTAATTACGACCGTGGGTATTGGACTTGCCGCTGCATCTGCAGGCATGTTAGCACGGAAATCGTTACAAAAGTCATGGGAAAAGGTTACCAATGAACCAGCGCCTAAAGACAAGGAAAGTGAAAATACAGACCTTAAAGAGGCAGTAACATGGGCAGTCGTGTCAGGCATTGGTGCCGGCCTTGCTCGAATGGCCGTTCAATATGTAATAAACAAACGCGAATCTAAATAACGTTCCAGCAATTGATACCTCTTACAAGTGGCGATACTTGTAAGAGGTATCAAAACTATAATTGCTTTTCAGCGGATAGATTCAGCAGTAATCGTCCACTTTCTTGCTGCAACTAATCAGTGACAGGTACTTGCCTATCTTTCACAGTTGCGACATGGGTACCAATAAAAACTGGCTTACCAGAGGGTAGCTCTGTGCAGTCCAAGTCTCAGCCAAATCAGATCCCGCCTCTGAGACCATGTTCATATGTCTACACAAAACGAAGCAAGTCTATTCTTGTCCAGAAATAACGGTTAACGAAGAATTTAACCTCATTACCAGTTCGCCTTTGCGTCACTCTCGTATGTACGCCAGACAAACCCTACCCCGATGCTGTAAGTCACATCTTTCTCGTAAAGCGGGCTATCCTCGTTGGCGGAGCCTTTATGTAATTGCACTGACGCCCCAAAAAAGCCGCGTACATTTTTAACAATCGGGAATGCCAGTCCGGCAGAAATTTCAGCGCCTAAATACCCTCCTTTGGCATCATAATCTGGCCTGAAATCAGTTGCGTACTGTGGTGCAACCTCGTAAAAATAATCGTGCAGTTTTTCTGTCCCCCAAGTCATCCGAGCCGTAAGGCTGAATCCGGTATCTGGCAGAAAAACGCCACGCTGTTGATACCTTATCGTTGGTTCAATAACGTAGCCTCTGCTATCCACCCTGCCAAAATCAGTGGAAAACACGGCCCTGGCCTGCATTCGGGCATTGAGTCTTGCCTCACCGCCGCCATCAAAGGTAAAGTCTTGTATTTTATAGATAAGTTGCGGACCCACTTCAAACATGTAGTCGAGTTCAGGCATCCCCTCACGTACGCTCCCCTCTTCACTTTCAGCTGAAAAAGCACCACCCACACTCACATCAACTTCAAAGTCATTCTGTTCGACAAACACTGCGCGGGCACCACCTCCCCCTCCGATCCGGAAAATATCGCCGCGATAAATGACGTAAGGGAGTGCTAATGAAACGACATTTCTCTCGCCAGATGCCGGGTAGTTGGGCACCTCCACCATACCGCCGCCAACGCCAACTTCCCAAAGAGGTTGTGTTTCTTTCAGCCCTTCAAAGCCGGTTAAATTACGGTTAGGAGAATCGATAGCACCAGCGTCGCCGGGATCTGCCCATGTGGTTGTACTAATGATAGCTAATGCTTTGAAGCATAAGATTAATTTAAATTTTCGCAATACTTAACTCTCTGGAAACGCCATCGCTGTTGAGCGTACCGATAGCATAAATGGATTACTAGGTCTTAATACTGACTTAGTTGTGTCAAAGATTTTTAAATCAGGAAGGTTGTATATCTTTTAAGAGTAATGGTGCACGAATCGGCCCCTGAGGCGTCCTTTCAGTTACTCAGCCATCCAGAAACAAGATAAACGCCGAACCCCATAATGATAAGCTCCATCGCTTGCTGATAAACACTTCGCTTTCAGTTTAAAAATTCCGCTGTCTTCGAGGACGTCCCGCCTGAGGCAAAAACCGCCCTCTGGTACCATACATTCAAATACGAAGAATTACATAAGCAGACGAAAGTCGGTTATTGTGTGACTAAAAATTGGAGTTGCGGTTCGCCAGTACGTTTGCGGTCCTGAAAGTAAATTACTTCTCAATGCTCAACAATTCATACTCTAGAATCCGACTGGGGTTGTAATAATCCGTTAGGATAAAGGCAGAATTGACTCTCTGTATCCAAGCTGAAAAACGGTATACTAGCGCGCAAATACTTGAAGGAAATAGCATGAAAGTCTTTGGTGTAGATCTAAAAAGCAACGAGGCGACGTTGTGTCTGTTGTCATTAACAGATGGTGTGTTTCATATTCCCGATTGCCGGTCCCGCCGTTTAACACTGGCAGATACCAGCGCTAAAGGTCTAAAAAACTTTCAAAGCACATTTGCTAAGTTGGTTGCTGACTATAAAGCTGACGCTGTGATCATTCGTCAGCGTCAGAGTAAAGGTAAATTTGCAGGCAGTGCTATTGGTTTTAAACTTGAGGCGGCAATTGAGCTGATTGCAGATTTAAACGTTGTTGTCTTTGGCCCCACAGAAATTAAAGAATCGTTGCGCAGAAATCCTATTTCAGTGCCGTTCTCTGAGACGGGTTTGAAGCAGTTTCAGGAGCCTGCTTTTACAACGGCGTACGCATGGCTGATGAAAAATCATTACGCCCCGGATGAGTAGTCAGTTACCAGTATGATGCTTTAATTCAAGCAGAATACTGGTTCGCACTAGACGACAGTGGCATCTTAAAACTTTATCAACACAATGGTTTTCAATATATCGATGCCACATTGTCCCCTGCCGTGGCACTGATTACATGTCCGTCATTGCCGTTAATCCGCTTAAAGTGGTGCAAATCCAGGAGCGCGATATAAACTCCTCAGCTCGCTGCTCCTGACAGTTTCAACTTAATAATGAACAGCGCGCCGGTTGTCCAAGCCAGTCATCGAGTCTTTTTTTGCCAGGCAAATCTTTAGAGCGACAGAAACTGACACACCTTAATCGTCTATTTCATTACAGAAGTGATGCTACTGATTTGTATTTTTCCAGCAACTGACTGGCTTTTTGTTCTGGCTCAGTATTTTCTCTTGCCCGCTCAGTTGCTTGCTTAACCAATTCATTCAATGCTTCTTCCAGAGTTTTAAGCTTTTCCTCCAGGGACTGAAGCTCCTTCTGTTGTTTTTCTGTGTGAGGCTTTTGATTATTTAATGCCTCTATGGCGTTTTCAGTGTTTTTTATCTCTTCCTTCAATTCATCCATTTTTCCTTGGTCAATACCTAAACGATGATTCAGGGTTCGCTCAAAAGCGACTTCCAGAAAACTTTTTTCACGATAAGAACCGGCAAGTTCTGACCTCACATCATTTTCTTTTTCATTCCCGAGGGAAAACTCCTGCCCCCCACTCTCCGAACGTTCAGATACATTTCCGGCCCCCTTAACACCATCGTTGCGCTCGCCATACATGTTTTGCCAGCGGGTGTAGTCTGCTTGCGTGACGATCATAACCAGCTCCCTGATTTATCTGTGGACTTTCGCTATTGATACACTAGGGAGAAAGGTGGCAATTTCGATGCCAGAATACAGATGGCGTGGTAGTGATGCGCTATCGCCATTGCAATTTGCGGCATCCATAAAAACCAAACATGCTCAATTCATCAAATGGGTGGTTCTGATATTGGGAGCCGGTCACTAACCTGCTCAATCCACCGAGCGGCTGGTACTAAAAGTGAGGCCCGGTCACCGCCCAACCAAAAAAGCGTTCTGTTTATAAATTATACAGAGCAATATATCATTTTAATGCTTTTTATCCTCAGAAAAGTGATACCGTGGATGTACCCAGTTACGGAAATAAATGCCGTGACAACATGGCTACCTCGGGAAACGACGCATATGAGACGGTTCAAAGTGTTACACCAGACAATTTATGAATACTCAGACCGTGTTCAGTTGGAGGCACATACACTCAGGCTTCGGCCGCGTGAAGATCATAATCAGCACATTGAATCTGCTCTGCTGGATATCAGCCCGCCGGCTAATTTACGCTGGCATCGTGATGTCGAAAGCAACTCGGTCGCCGTGGCGACCTTTTCTGAACCTACCGACCGTTTGCTGATAGAAAGCACAACCGTGATCCAGAAGTTCGACGAAATACCGCAGGATTTCTTAATTTCCGATTATGCCGTGACTTACCCGTTTGCCTACCCCGAAGAGGATTGCATTACGCTGAAGCCCTATTTAAATGATGGGAACATCGCCCATACCACGCAGTTGGATGACTGGATAAAGTCAGTATGGACCAAGGATAAACAGGTTCAGACATTTGAACTGTTGCTGTTATTAAATCAGCAGATTTATGAATCCATCACCTATACGGTAAGGGAAGACGAGGGGGTGCAGAGCACGATAACCACCTTATCCACGAAGTCCGGGTCCTGCCGCGATCTGGCCAGTTTGTACATTGATGTGGTTCGTCATCTGGGCTTCGCGGCCCGGTTTGTGAGCGGCTATGTTTACACAGAGTCTTCTGAAAATATCGCTGAAACTACGCATGCCTGGGCAGAAGTCTTTATCCCCGGAGCAGGCTGGAAAGGGTTTGACCCAACGCATGGAAATCTGGTCGGAGCCGAGCACATTACTGTCGCAGTCAGTAGGCTGCCCGACTTAGTCCCACCGGTTTCAGGCGCGTTTTGGGGGTTACCCGGCTCTGCCATGAAGGTGAATGTGTGGACAACACAATTAGATTAACAATCTACTCTCCAATGTTTTGCGGTATTCGCAATGCCTGGGAACTCCATTTCTCACCGCGATGCGTAGCCGCTTCACCTCGTTTTTAGCTAAACGACGTAAAGCGACAGTGTAGCTTGTGCGTTTACAATACGTCGTTGTAAGTACCCACAAGTCTTCTGAAGGAATCGTTACTTAGCCTCCACTTGCCATCTTCTTTTACAAAGTTCCATTTATTATACGTTGTGCTGGCTTCTTCATTTACCCCCGAATCTCTGTAAGTTACATTCAAATCTACTCTGACTGATGCTTTGTTTTCACTACTTTGTCGCAGCGTTCTTACCTTCACAATATCAAAACTCAGTTTTTTACAATACAGCCACAATCCATAATCTTGGTCGTTCTTTGACTGCGCATAGGCTTCTTCACTCAGACGCCTTTTTTCATTAAGAAATGCGTGCATCTCATTGATTTCGCAGCGGTTAAAAGCATCGATATAACTTTCGACAACCGGCTTGAACTCACGATTAAGTATTTCATTTTCTGCGGCGGTTTCTTGCTCTTGCTGTTTTGTCTGAAGGTGAATTGTGTAGGCAATATAGACCCCTCCCACCACGATAAACGCGGCAAGCAGGGCGAGAACCAGTTTAACTATTTTCATTTTTGTACTTCATATTATTTTTAGAAAAGATATCCTATTAGGGAGCGAGCATATAAGTCAATGAAATACATGGAAATATGCTTCAAAGGCAAGCGATTTGTGGGCTCATCGATTTAGTGGCAGAAAAGTGCCTGTGACGTAAAAAGATAAGGCATATTTCAGTTTCACCCGTTGTAGAGGATGAGTGAGAAAAACGAACCGAAATACGACTATCAATCAGCATCTATTACGCATAAAACAGCCAGCTCTTAATTGATTGCACACCAACACGATGAATCAAGTACAATATCTGCAAGTGAGATTTTGAGGAAAGCCGACGTGGCCTTACAGTGGTTTCCGGGGCACATGCATAAAGCCCTGAAAGAGATAAAAGAGTCCTTAAGTCAGGTAGATATTCTGATTGAAGTATTGGACGCCCGCATTCCCTATTCCAGTGAAAACCCGGAAATTGCGAAAATACGCGGCGACAAGCCATGCTTGAAAATTCTCGAATACTCGACTGGGTAGATCTCAAAGTTGCCTTTTGCTGAACCAGACATTTGTAAATTAACTGCCAAAGCAACCACCTGAAGCCCTATAACAATTACTTTCCCCGCTGACCATACCTTCATATCAAAACGCTTCTAACTGCGTTTCAATGCAACTTCCAAAATAAAATAAACTATGCCCGTAACCCTACTCGCTTGAACATTGACGTAGTGTGATCACATGTCAGGTTATTTTACACTTTAAATCAAAACGAGAGAGCTTCCTGGGCTAAATATTTAAAATGCTAAGAATTCTTCACAACGGCATATTATTTGCTTAGTTTTCATCCGACTTGATTAATATCGCCAGGATGGCGTTCGCTGTTATAAAAAAGTCAAATACATTGATGCCAATCAATGAATTACAGCCAATACAATTGGAATGGAAAATAAAATGAAAACAATATTTCAAACAGTAACTGCAGTTGGAATGCTGACGCTTAGCAGCTCAGCTTTTGCAAACATCATTATGGTCGGTGACTATATTCAGACACAAATTAGTGACGACGGAACATTAGGTGAAGGACGTTCCAGACCGGGTTTACAGTACGACCCAACGGGTACGGGAAGCTTTGATCCTAATCTCGACTATATTGCTCCAGGAACTCCTTTTGAAGGATTTGGCGTTCGATACGAAGGGTCCGGATTGCTGGAAAACCGAAACAGCGTGTCAGACGGAGGTGTCGGCTCAGGTGAAGACTTTTTATTTACGTCTCTCACTGACATGAGTGCGTCATCGATTTTTGACAATTACGTAACCTGGGCTGGAAGTGCTCGAAATGGCTCGATGTCGATTATCCACGAATTCTTTTTCAACGATGACGACGAACGTATTAATATCCTAACTAGCATTACGGCCAATATTGACCTTATCGGGCTTCAGTTTGCAAGAGCTGTCGACCCCGACCCGGATAACAATCCAGGAGGTAGCGCAGTTACTGCAAATCAGAGAGGCATTGACAACAACAGTGACGGTGACACTACAGATGTTGGTGACGTTGCTGCTGAAAACTTTGTTGGATCTATTGGTACCATCAGCGGTCAACCACTCGGCTTGTTTGCCGATACAGACTTTGTTCAAAATACCGGAATTGTCTTCGATTGCTGTAGCGTAACTGATCCACTGAGATATCTTTCAGGAGGTGATCTCTCCTCGTCAACTGCCGATGATGGTATTGGAATTGCGTTTGAATTAGGCAATTTGTTGGCGGGTAACACGGTGTCGGTCAATTACGCATACGTAATGGGCGGTTCTTTAGCAACGATTGATCTACCTGATAATCCCACTACTGATGTACCTGCGCCTTCTGGCATAGCATTGTTCGGACTTGCGCTATTGGCAATATCCCGCAAGTTGAAGAAGAAATAACATTGAAACGCTCAGGAGAAGGCAAACTTTTCTCCTGAGTGCAATGCCTCGCACGAATCAAAGCTGCGCAGCTCTTGGAAAAGCTCTGAGTGCTGCCTCTTCCTACTTTACTCAATTCCATACCCGCCGACAGCTCTAATCAAGTACAATATGCAAAATTTGCGTTTTTGAGGAAAGCCGACGTGGCCTTACAGTGGTTTCCGGGGCACATGCATAAAGCCCTGAAAGAGATAAAAGAGTCCTTAAGTCAGGTAGATATTCTGATTGAAGTATTGGACGCCCGCATTCCCTATTCCAGTGAAAACCCGGAAATTGCGAAAATACGCGGCGACAAGCCATGCCTGAAAATTCTGAATAAGTTTGATTTGGCCGATCCGGAAATAACCCGCCAATGGCAAGAAGAGCTTGAGAGTCAGCGTGGTGTATTCACCATTACCACTTCAAGCAATCAGCCCGCTGATACCAAACAGATCATACCGCTAATTCGCGAGCACTGCGCCGGTAAAGATGCCTCGGTGAAGTCGATCAACGCGATGATCACCGGTATTCCTAATGTCGGCAAATCGACCCTTATTAACATTCTGGCCGACCGAATCATTGCTAAAACGGGCAATGAACCCGCCGTGACCAAAAGCCAGCAACGCATTAACCTTGGCAGTGGAATTGTGCTGTACGACACGCCAGGCGTGCTGTGGCCTAAGCTGGAAAACCCCAACTCTATTTATCGCCTGGCGGCCTCTGGTGCGGTGAAGAACACCGCAATGGAATTTGATGATGTTGGTTTTTTCGCTGCCGACTATTTGATAAAAGCCTATCCAGAGCTAATGACAACGCGCTACAAGCTTGACGAGTTACCTGAAACGGAACTGGAGTTTCTTGAAGCCGCAGCAAAACAGCGCGGCGCTATCATGCGCGGCGGTCGGGTCAATTTGCATAAAATCTGCGAGGTGCTGATTACGGAGTTGCAGTCAGGAAAACTTGGCAGAATAAGCCTTGAAACACCCAAAATGGTTGCGCAAGAAAAAGTGGAAATGGCTGCGGCCGCAGAGAAAAAAGCAGCGGACAAAGCCAAGCGCAAGCAACGGTTTAAAGAAGGCTCAGCAACCCCGGATAAACATGATCGCAAAGAGAAACGCAACGAGAAGCGTGAAGCGCAAAGTAAACGAATGAAGCAGGGCCGCAGATAACCATCGGCCCACTTTACGCCGCTCTTTACTTTACTCCACGGCCAGTTTTTGTTGCTCGACAATTGCTCTGGTACAGAGGTGCACTTCCCTATCGCGCACCTGTCAGCAGAGATTATAAGCCATAGGCAATGCAGAGCTATCAGGCTGGCTCAGGAAGCTCCCCAAAGGACATGTCAGTATCGTTTAGTTGCACAAACGATACTAACTCATATGACTTGCTTTACATGCACCCCGACAAGCTGCTCGGACGAATGCAGCAATACCAGATTACTGGCTTTTAAACCCTTTCCCCACTAAGTACACTTCACGGGAACGGGGTCTGGAAGCCGCAGGTTTTCTTACAATCACCTTCTGAAAAGAACTACGCACGTCTTGCAAGTATTCATCGTAGCCTACGCCCTGAAACACTTTGGCGCAAAAGCTGCCGCCAGGCTTCAGTACGTTTCGCGCCATATCTAGCGCCAGCTCAACCAGGTACATCGCCGCATACTGGTCAGTGGTTTTCACACCGCTCAGATTAGGTGCCATATCAGATATCACTGTATCGGCCTGACCGCCATCGAGTGCCTGAAGGATATTCTCATATACAGCTTCATCGGTGAAATCACCCTGAATAAAGGTCACGCCAATAATCGAATCCATAGGCAGAATATCTGACGCAATTACCCGTCCGTGCTCACCCACCGCTGGTGCCACTATCTGAGACCAGCCACCGGGAGCAGAACCAAGATCTACCACTACACTGCCGGGGCGATACAACGCATCTTTTTCATTGATTTCAATCAGCTTGTAGCTGGCGCGAGAGCGATAACCATCAATTTGCGCTTTTTTCACATAGGGATCGTTAACGTGCTCGTCCATCCACTTTTTACTGGTTTTTGATCGCGCCATGAAGTTAGCCTGCTCCGGTATCGCAAAAGGGGCGATTATTGTAAACTTGCCCGCGTAAATTGCAAAAATACTTCCCCTAAAACAGGCTCGTAAACATGAAACTAGATGATGTGAAAAAACTGCATCAGAAGAAATACCGTGCGGAATTTGGCCATTATCTGGTTGAAGGTGAGCATCTCATCATTGAGCTGCAAAAAGCGCTGACAACACCATCAGCAGCAAAGCAGATCACACTGTACATTACCGAGTCCCGGCAGGACTGGGCGCAGGCGCTTAACGCTGATTATAATCTGGTAGTGGTCAGTGAAAAACAAATGGCCAGACTCAGTGACACCAAAACCCCTCAGGGTGTGGTTGCCTGCGTGCCATTACCTGCGCTAAATCAGGACTCGTCGCCGGTAACGCAGCGCTGTATTTTTCTGCATGAAGTGCAGGACCCAGGCAATCTGGGGACCATCATTCGAAATCTTGCCTGGTTTGGTGGTTTTCGTTTATTGCTTAGTCCCAACAGCGTTGACCCATTCAACTCGAAAGTGGTCCGTGCCAGTATGGGCGCAATTTTCCACCTTCCCATAGAGATTGATGTGCCACTGGACACATTGCCAGAGCGCTTTACGAAACTGGCTTATCTGGATTTGAAAGGGAAAAACATCAATGCGTCTGAATTTGGTGAGTACGACTGTTACCTTTTTGGCAATGAAGCGCGCGGCGTCCCCATTGAGAAGGTAGCTGACAGCCATGCCAAGGCATTTACAATTGCAGGAAGTGGCGCCATTGACTCACTCAACCTGGCAAATTCAGTGGCAATTTGCGCCTACCAGCTATCAACCCAAGAGTCCCGGTGACTTGGGCCAGTCAGTATTACCTTAACTGGCGATAAACGATAAACGCTTTCTACAGGCTCTTAAATTGCTTAACCGGCGATGTTTTGCGTACCCGGTTTATTCTGCTTTACGCCGTTTTTTTGGAGTGCTTAACGGCATCGTTAAGCTGCTGCAGTTCCTGCTTTGTCAGGTTGCGCCATTCCCCTGGCCGCAATTTACCAAGTTGCAGATGCATGATACGTACACGCTTTAACTTAGTCACTTCATAACCTAAGAACTCGCACATGCGGCGGATCTGGCGGTTAAGCCCCTGAGTCAGAATAATGCTGAACTGGAACTTGCCACGGGCACTGACCTGGCAAGGCTTAGTGACGGTCCCCAGAATCGGCACGCCTTTCGCCATTTTCGTTAAGAAACGCTCGCTGATGGGTTGATTAACCGTAACGATATATTCTTTGTCATGCGCATTCTCAGCGCGCAACACCTTGTTCACTATATCGCCATCGCTGGTCAGAAGGATTAGCCCCTCTGAAGGTTTGTCCAGCCTGCCTATGGGAAAGATCCGCTCTTTATGCCCTATCGCATCAATGATATTTCCCTTTACATGACGCTCCGTTGTACAGGTAATGCCAACAGGTTTGTGATAAGCAATATAAATCCGGTCAGACTTGTCTTTGGCAACGCCCCCAACGACTTTCCCGTCCAGTTTCACGGTATCGCCCTGCTGCACTTTGGTCCCCAGCTCCGGCAGTTCTCCATTGATGGTAACGCGCTTTTGCTCAATTAATTTGTCGGCTTCGCGACGAGAGCAAACGCCGGTATCACTGAGGTATTTGTTCAGTCGCTTTGGTGCTTCAGTAGTCATATCAACGAGTCGTTTTCACAGCGTAGAAAGTCCCTTTGGCGGGATAACAAGGTGCGCAGAGTATATCGGATTTTCATTTTTCCAGACAGCGCTTTACGTAACAGCGCCATTAATCAAATGGCGCGTCCAGTGACTGACTTGGCCTGGTAAACCAACGGGCACCATCCGCCGTGACATAAAAATGATCTTCAAGACGGATCCCAAACTCTTCCGGCACCACAATCATTGGCTCATTACTGAAACACATACCTTCAGCTAACACATGCGAATTATCTTTTACCAGATACGGCCACTCGTGAATGTCCATGCCGATACCATGACCGGTACGGTGAGGTAAGCCCGGCAGCTGATAATCTGGCCCCAACCCCTGAGCCTCCAGATAAGTTCGCGCTGCGGCATCGACTTCTCCGCAAGTCACGCCTGGCGTCGCCACGTTAAACGCTGCCAGCTGAGCCTGCTTTTCACACTCCCACATGGCTTTTTGCTTTTCTGTTGCCTCACCGAAGCAGTAAGTCCGGGTAATATCTGACAAATAACCATGTAAACGACATCCTGTATCTATCAGCACCATGTCGTTTTGTTTCAGCACCTGTGGGTCTTTCACTCCATGCGGGTACGATGTCGCTTTGCCAAACAGGACTATACAAAAATAGCTTCCGCTCGCGCCCACTTTGCGGTGTGCTGCATCAACAAACGCCTCAACTTCAGTGGTAGTAATGCCTTCGTGCAGCATGCTCGCCGTGGCCTTGTGAACGGCAAGCGTCATATCCATGGCCTGTTGAATTAGCGCGATTTCAGCCGCTGACTTATGCATCCGGCACTCAGCCGATACCGAAGCGCCGTTTACCAGCTCCATGCCCGGCAGCGCCTGTTTTATTCCGTCTACAACAAAAAACGGGGTAGCTTCATCAATGGCAAACTTGTCACCCCCTGCGCTATCCATTTCACCGACTATTCTGGCAACCAGTGCATACGGGTTTTCGTGCTCCTGCCAGCCCGCCATCTTACCCGGCATTAGCTTACGCTCATTCAGCGAGTCAATTTCAAATGTCGGCGCGACATATATCACTTCGCCCTTAGCTGGTAATACAGCGCCTACCAGACGCTCGCTGGGATACCACGCCATGCCGGTGAAATACTGCAGGTTAGTCCCCGCATTCAGATACAGCGCGCCAATTCCCTGCTCTCTCATCAGTAACTGGGCTTTTTCCATTCGTGCCAGATATTCCGCTTTTTGAATGGGCTGCGCCTGTGTGGTCATATCAGATAAGCCGGCCAGCACCTCTTCAGCTGTCTTCCCGCCGATACCTTTCGTCATGGTGTCTCCAAAGCATAAAAAAGCGTAGTGTAAACAGGTTATTTGCAGAATCGATACTTCTTCGATAACCGGCGAAACTATCGCGATAGCACACACCGGTTCAGTCGTCCGTTTAGTACGAACCTGATCTCTGATTTACCATCAACAGCATCATCAGGTTCGTCTCATGTTGCCTCCACAGTGCAGTTACTCTAATGGGGCTGACATTTACAGTGCATAATAACCTGCGTAGCAAGACAGTATTATCAATCGCAATTCAAATACGAAAAGCCGTTGTCACCGAAAGCGGGTTGTTATCAAAAAATTACAATTTGATACACGAAACCAGTGTCTGGCGTGTCCCGCATTACATACCATAAGTCTCGTTTTTAACCCAACAAGAGCAAGAGTTAAACGTGATTAAAGCCATACTCACTGTCACCGTAGCTGCACTGTTCAGCTTCCAGGCCAAGGCCACTTTAGTGGAAATCCGGACTAACCTGGGAACCATCACTGTAAACCTTTTCGATGAAGATACGCCTGAAACCGTTGAAAACTTTCTTGAATACGTCAATTCAGGAGCCTACGCCAACAATGTCGTACATCGCCTCGCTCCAGACTTTGTTATGCAGGCAGGCGCTTATACTTATAACAATGAATTACCCATGGATAACGTGCCTACCGGCGTCGCGGTGATAAACGAACCTGTGCTATCGAATGTTCGTGGCACCATAGCGATGGCAAAACAATCTGGCGATCCCAACAGTGCGACTTCACAGTGGTTTATTAACCTGGCAGACAACAGCGAGAATCTCGATGTGCAAAACGGCGGATTTACCGTGTTTGGCCAGGTCATTGATAACGGCATGGATGTGGCTGATGAGATTAATGAACTCCCTCGTTTCAATATGGGCGGGGCTGCCAGTTCAATTCCCTTAGTTGACTTTACCGCGGAAGATGCGGAAAACGGAGACGAGCCCGGGGAAGGTAATTTTGTGCTGATAACAGACGTTGTTGTGACGGATGCTGCTACCGTAACCAACCCTGAGCTAGACCCTGTTCCGAACACCCTGATTGACAGTGAGGATGGGGCAGATCCAACCCCACCCGCTACCGGTGGTTCATCGGGCGGCGCAATGAATCCTTTCGCGCTTTTTGTCATGGCACTCGGCGTGGCAATTTTCAGACGCAGACGCACTAAAGCGTAATACCTATAAAAGAGTCACTCCTGGCATCTAAGAGTGGCTCCTTATTACGACTGTTAACCGCATACTTCAATACCGTAAAGTGGCGATAGTCAACAAGCCGGTATTCGTTTGACTGGGTTAGCGAAGCCAATGTCAGCATCTGACGGTCCTTATTACCAGCGCCCTCAAGACAATCGAAGGTACATTTCGAGGCATCACTTATTATTTTCGCGCGTGTTTGGGCGGAAGCCGATGTCTGAGCAACGAAAAGACAACATAGACTAAATAAAAGAAAGTGTCTGATAAACCTGCCACGCAATTGAATTTTTAAAACAGCATAAAACATATCGTCTCTCTGGACAGGGCCAGATGCTTTTTTATCTGAGGCCAACAGAACACTGCCACCTTCAAAACCTGAAAAAATACGACTGCGCTTAGAGCCACTCAGCGAATGTGGTAAGCAATCCTGAAGACAACAACAGGCAGCTTACATGCCGGTATCTTTATGTCGAAATAATTTACACAATCTATTTTTTATCTCATCAAATGGCACCTATCTTACTGTTTTAGAAAACAAAAAATATCGGCCCAATTTTTGCTTTAAGAATTTTAAAAAGAAAAGTACTGCGCATTTTACCTCCAAAGTAATTAAACCCGCTGCGCAAGACGTAAACAACTCAGTAAAAAAATAAAGGATAATTATGAAGTTCAAATCTTTAGTTTTCACTTTCACATGTCTTCTGTGCGTTGCATGGAATGCGCAAAGTGCTGTCATTTCGACAACGGAATACAACTATGGCTCAACATCAGGCTCTGCAACTCTGAATGCGGACCAGTTTGTTTTTGAATGGAGCGGCACGCCTATCGCGTTAGGATTAATGTTTGAAAGTGATACCGCTTTCACATTGTCTTTGGATGCGTTTGTAAGCAATGGGTCATTTTCTGATGTCACCGGCTTTACTCTCGATTTTATCAGTGGGGGTGTTTATACGCGTCTTACTACTGACACTGACTTCTGCGATAGTGCTACAGGTGACATCGCAGGAGATTGTAACCTGATTTCCCTGACCGGAGCGTCGGGCGGCAGCACTAGTATGGCTTTTCAGCCAGGCGAAATGTTATTTCTGAACTTAGCGGCAGGCCAGTATCTTCTGGGTCTTTACGACAGCGCGTCGCCCACTGCTGGCTCAGCAACATTCGGTTATACCGAAGTTTCAGCTCCTGCCAGCGGTTTACTACTGGCTCTGGGTTTCGTTGCATTGGCAATGAGACGTCGTAAATAAGATCTTTTATCTTATTATGAAAAAGGCGCTTTCGAGCGCCTTTTTTCGATCATAGTTGTACGTCACTCCTGTCCACTTTCCCCCTGTCGCCCGTACCTGCCAAAAGCAGCCAACAGGCCTGCGAGTTCAAACTGTCATTACACGCACGTAAGAGTTGCAGTCAGCGTTAGTTATTGAACGCTTCCCTGACAGAGAGAATTTTTTCTTTCAGAACGGGTCTGGAGCTTTCCGGTAAATATCGAAGGTGCGCCTGAAGGTAAGCCGGAGATGCGTACAGTGATACAATCGCGTCGTTGATAGCAGCAATTGCCTCCCTGCCTCGCTGCGTATCAGCGCAGAGCACATGCCCACTGGTAAAATCCTCAATGCCCTCAACTTGATACTCTCTGAAAGGAACCGGAGAAACATACTGCATGGCGCGGTCGTGAGTAGACGGAAAAATCAGCGCAAATCCCACTTTGTGTTTGAAAAATAACTGCATAAACCGTTCAAAGTAAACGTCATTGGGTAGACGAATGATTTGCTCAGGATCAGCCTGCGCGATGTCGTCATCCAGCTTCTTTCCGTAAGAAAAATCACTGGGAAGAATGATCGCTGCATCGGGATATTGCGTCAGTGCCTCATGCAGACTGCGCAGCTGATGGTTATCATTCAGTAACCCATCACTAAGCGGAGGTAATGATGCCAGTTGGTATAGTCGCACGGACTGAAAAAAGTTAAGTGGCAAGGAGAGCGCATACTTTTCTCTTCTTTGCGGATTCAGTATTTTATTTACCACACAGGCCGCTTCGCCATCATCCATAAGCGCAAATGCGCGGGGCAAAGAAGTAAGCATCACTTCACGAGAGTAATTCATCTCGTCCAAAAGAAGTTTCACGGTATCAAGTGCTGTCGATACGTTCTGGTAAGGCTGCTTTTCAAACTCACTGATTAACAGTTTACTGTCAGTATAAATTGCTATGTCATCCAGGGGTTGACTGAAAGCAATCGGACTAAAGAGTGCTGAATAACAGGCAAAAAAGGACCATATGAACTTCATAACTTCGCTGCTATCCCTTTATACCCAGCTGTCCTGACAGCTGCAACTGAGACTAAAAAATGAACGAGTCGGAGACTCAGAGATAAAAAGAGAACGATTCACGCGGCACCTACTAGTTTCTATCTTACTACTTTCTCTGGTCGTATCAGGCATGTCCCTGCTAATGCCAGTATCTGCTCTTATTCCACTACGCTCGCAACACAAGTAAACGCCCGAGTTACCTTGCTCTTAAGACTTGCTGGCAGCGGGTAACTCCCGGATATACTTACTTAATGAAACGCCACTGGCTGGGTTGAGAAAGTATTCTACAATAAGTAAATATTAGAGAGCAGATTGGCTTAACAGCGTGCTTTCAATCTTTGGCAAGTCCTTCATCATTTTCGAATATGACTGTGTCATCGCGCCTTCTTCAATATCAGCCACTTTCCACTTGCCGTGATCAATTATCAGAGTCCACACCGTTTCTATATCTTTAAAGCGTTTACTTCCTTCGACAACTTTCGACGTATGCCTTTCCTGCAGATAATCTTTCATCCTGGCTTCTATAGCTATCATTATCATAGAGCCTTCGTGCGTCTCGCCGTGATCGTTGCGATGAACAAACAGCACCGGACGGATATAATTAATCTTCTTCACCTTGCAGATGTTAACCAGCCCTTCCTCTTGCCAGCGGTTCAGATATGCCATCTGTTGGTTTTGCCAGTACCAGTCTGTCATCCAGTCTGAAACCTCTGACAGGTCTTCATTTTCCCAGCCGGAATGGACCTTCATAAAACAGTCTTTAGCGCGATGTTTCAGCATCAACCAGTCGAAGTTTGAATGATGCTTTGCCATAAACTTTAGATCTTTGCGGCTGCGCCTCTCGGCCATCTTCTCACGAAATACCATCAACAGAATTAACGGCAAAAAGAAAATCGTCAGTAGACCAAGCACGATTTTCCCCAGGAAGGTATCAAATACCGCGCTGGCAATTTTCCCTCCGGGACCGGCAAATGCTGGCTCAGAAAAACACACGAACAGCAGAAACAGAGCCACACAGGCAAGTATTTTTGGAAACATGACACATCCTTGTAGTACATCTTTGACAATAAAAAGTATAACAGCGATCAGTGAGTCGTCGCAGGAAAATTTTATGCCTCCATTGAGGCATAATGCACGTGTTTGTGCTGATACATTCGTTTGTCTGCAATATCCAGTAGTGAATCGTCACCACTGTTGTCTTCAGGATAAAAGGCCCAGCCCGCGCTGGCAGAGATTGTCAGTGTTATGTTGTCAAAATTTAAAGGGGTCTCGGTGAGGCGGTGGAAACGTTCCAAAACGCTTTCAATACATTCTGCTGATTTAATATTCCCCATGATGATGCCAAATTCGTCGCCGCCCAGTCTGGCGATTTTATCTGACGGACGAAAAACCTTCTGCAGACGTTTCGAGAGCTCTTTGAGCATCGCATCACCGGCGCGATGACCATGGTTGTCGTTCACTGTTTTCAGGCCATTCATGTCCAGAACCAGAATACTGAATTTCTGATCCAGACAGGGATCACACAATGACTGCTCCAATCGGAGGTACTCCATAAACGCAGAGCGGTTGTACAGCCCGGTCAAAAAATCATGAGTTGCCTGATAAACCAGAGTGTCTTTAACAAACCGGTGGCAATAATACAGTGTGGCAGCTACCTGTTCTGAGACTAGCCGCAACGCCGCTGAGTCCTCTGACGTAAACTGGTGCTTCTCTCGCGAAAGCACTTTTAATACTCCTACGATCTGCTCTTCATGGTGCAGTGGAATTAGCAGCATAGAAGCAATGCCGATTTTGGCACAAGCCGGCTGATTGACCCGGCGATTAATAAACACATCATTGCACAGCTGAACTTTGCCCGTCTCCAGACAGTAACCGGTCAGGCTGTTAGAGATAGGTAAACTCAACCCTAAAAAAGACTCTGCGATACCGGACGCAGCCCGGTATACCATGCGCTCTCCTTCTTTAAACTCTATCGCCGCACCGTCACAATTCACCAGTTGGCCGCAATGGCGGACAATGATTTGCAATACAGAAGAGAGATCCATCCCCACTTTGGCAATTGAGGTTTGCATGTCGACAACTTGCTTTAACTTGTTGCAACGCGACTGCCAGTTACTCCCCAGTTTTTCGACGGAAACAGCTTGCATTTTCACCTCGAGTAAGTCTTTCTGCCTTACAAACATGCTCCCTGCCGATTTTGACAACAGATATTGACGTGTCACAGGCCTGAGAGACCATTGCCGGATAGATAAAGCGTTTACGGTCTTCCCAACTTCGTTTATCCATATGCTGCAAATCGCGCAACAAACTGGTTACAATTTAACCTGTTGGCAGCGGAATTTCCACTTTCGCGCGTGACTTTGCTTTAGAGCACAGAATGCCAGCCAGCAGCGCAGGATCATTGTTGATGCTTTTTGGTTGAAGAAATGATAACAGCATTCAGCGGGCTGTTGGGTGTTGCAAGTAGCGACCCACCCTACGTTTAATGAGCAATATCCTTGCGCGTCTTCGCATTTTCAATATGCGCAATCAATTCATGTATCGGCATGGGACGGCCGAGAAAATATCCCTGTGCTTCCAGGCAGCCAAACTCTTGCAATAGCGCTAACTGTTCTGCCGTTTCGATACCCTCCGCCACAATATTTATGCCGAAACTGCGCGCCATGGCAATAATAGCACCGACGATAGTTCTTGACCGCTCGTCTTCTCTCAATTCTGCGACGAAGCTTCTGTCTATTTTGATTTCATCCACAGTGAGATCTTTCAACATGGCCAGCGACGTATAACCGGTACCGAAATCGTCAATGGAAAAGGTAAGGCCCGAAGCCTGAAGCCGGGATATGATATCGACACTGTTTTTCATGTTACTCAGCGTCGCAGTTTCGGTAATTTCAATTCGAATAAACGGTGCGAGACTGGGCTTCTCAAGAATAAAGCTTGTCAGCGCCCGCATTTCGGCAGCATCATTAAATTCAGTGGCAGAGATGTTAATGGCGACATGCGAGAGCGGGTCGCCAAGCAAATCAACATCATCGAGCTCTTCACTGACTTTCTTCACCACTAACTTGGATATGGCGCTGGTGAGGCCCACTTCTTCTGCAAGCGGAATAAACACATCCGGAGGAATAAACCCTTCAACAGGATGGATCCAGCGAACCAGTACTTCTGCGCCGCTAACTGACATCGTCTGTAAATCATACTTTGGCTGATAAACAACTTTCAGCGATTCACTGGCAATTGCTTCGCGAAGCTCAAGCAGCATCTGACGACGCTTCATGGCTTTTTCTGCCAGAGACTTGTCATGAAACTGAATAGCGTTGCCGGTTTGCTTCGCGACATTCAGGGCCTCAGTTGCCGACACCATTAGCTCTTTGGCAGAAACCCCGTCATCGGGGAGTATCGCGACACCAATGCTACAGGTGGCGTCAATGTCCAGCCTTTTTGCGCAATGTGCAAAAAAGCGCTGGAAGGCAAGTGCGTGATCTTCGACGTCAAAGTCGCTCTCGATGACGGAGAAACTGGCAAACTGGTCAGCGTGTAGCCGGGCAACGACAGAGCCTGGCAGCGACACGTTGCGGATGCCGATAGCTAACTCCTGCAAAAAAATATCGGCCCGTTCATATCCCAGCCTTTGATTAAGGCTTTTGAAATTATCAACATCCAGGTATCCCAATACAATCCGGTATCCCGGCTTTTTGCGGTCAATTGCCATTGCCAGAGACCGGATAAACATATTAAGACTAAAGAGCCCCGTCAGACTGTCGACATCGTTCACTTTTTGCAGCGTTTTTCCGGAACGATACACCAGAATCAAAAGCATCAGCGCCGTTATCGTAACGAACCCCAGACCTTTGTAAGTCTGCACCAACGTACGCAATCCTTCACCGTCAATAAGCGCATTTACCGCTATATCCGAAAACAGGATCCAGAGTGCGGCAAACCCAGCATAAATCAGAGACACTTTCAGCGCAGAAATTACTGCTCTATCCATTACGTTTACTGTCAGTTCTTCTTAAATCAATGATAAACATAGCACTGTTTAAAAGCCAAAAGCGAACTCACCTCAAATAAGAGGTAAAACCGGGTTTTGAAAATCCGCAACAACGTTTAAAAAGTCTGTAATGACGCCCTTACCAGCGCTTTTTAGATATTATTAAAAATTTTTAGCTGCATACAACTTTTTGCCTTTTCCCTGCGACTTACATTAAACACCACGACATAACTTTGGAGCTATGTATGCTAAAACTCACAAAAATAGCGATTGCGGCGTCAGCTATCGTTGCCTTAAGTACCCATTTCACTCTGGCAAATACCAGCAATTACCGGCTGATAGCCTTTGAAGACTGCAATGTCGTAAGCGAATCAATACTCACCCCATCACAGGTCGATGCCTACCTGGCACTAACAGCGTCGGAGCAAAAAATGGAAGCACTGACGCAGCCGGTTGAGAGCCTGGACGCAGATATTGATGACTACGCTGACAAAATAAGTGAACTTACTCACCAGGCGATTCAGGAAGATGGCGACACCTTACGTATCAATAAGAAGCAGCTACGGGAGCAGGAAGCGCTGGCGCAGGAGCTTGAGGCGCTGATGAAAAACCATGAAAAACAGTTTGAAGCACTGGAGAAAGAGGCGCGCGTAATTGAGACCGCCGCCAACGCGTTTGAAAAGGAAATCCGCCCGCTGATCGACGATATTGATCATGACGTTGTGCGCATCGTGGGTCCTGATGACGCCGGCGACCCTTACGAATGTGATGGCGATAGCACCATGATTTTGATGTAGAAAAGCCCGGAGGCAGGCCGGTGCATTCACCGATCTGTCCTCTTTTTACAACCCTCAGCACCATAAGCGCCGAACCAGTATTCCGTCTCTTCCACTGCCAATACTTCTGTTCCCAACATCATCGAATTAATGCTTTTTTGCGCAAGGTCAAAGCGTAAACGGTAAATACTTTGCCATAATCAACATATGATTGGTCGCCAGGGACGTCGCAATGAAAAAGTGGATACTCCTTCTGGCAGGTGTCATCGCTGGCATCTGTGTCTGGAAATTCATGCCACAAGACATCGCCACAGTGCAAACCGTTGAGGTAAGCAAACAACGTGTAGCGAAAACCGTCACTAATACGCGTTCGGGTTCGGTTCAGGCCTGTCGCCGGGCTAAATTGTCAGTACCGCTTGGAGGGCAGATTGCCAGTATTCCTGTATCTGAAGGCGATAAGGTCCAGAAAGATGCTGTGCTCCTGAGTCTGTTTAATGACGACATTCAGGCGCAGCTGAGGCAAGCCCGCTATCAGTTAGATGCGGCCCGGCTGAACCAGCAACGGGCCTGCGTCATTGCACAGGCCGATCAGCGCGAAGCCAACCGCCATCAATCGCTGTTCACCAAAAAACTGATCAGCGATGAGCAGCTTGATGTCAGTGTGTCACGGGCGAGGGCCAGCGCGCTGGCTTGCGACGTCAGTCAGGCCGACAGCAATCAGGTAAAGTCGCAGATAGAGTGGTATCAGGCACAACTAAGTAAAACGCAAATCCTTGCGCCATTTACCGGCACAATCGCCGAAATTAACGGCGAAGTAGGTGAATTTGCTACGCCATCGCCTCCGGGGATCCCTACGCTTCCGATGATAGATTTGATTGACGACAGCTGCTTTTACGTCAGTGCCCCCATTGATGAGGTCGATGCCGGCGCCCTGGCACTTGGCCAACCTGTCGCCATTACGCTGGATGCCTATCGCGGACAGACATTTGCAGGCCGGGTTCAGCGAATTGCCCCTTATGTTTTTGCCCGTGAAAAACAGGCCAGAACTGTTGAAATCGAGGTGGAAATTATTGATAACTTCGCCACCTTGCTGGTTGGCTACAGTGCCGATGTCAGCATTGAAATTGAGGCAACAGAGAATGTGTTATCTGTTCCCACCCAAGCCATTGTTAATAACAATCAGGTGTGGGTTGTGAAAGACGGGCAGGTTGCGCTGCGAACCGTTTCTGTCGGACTGGAGAACTGGCAGGTCACGGAGATCACTGAAGGTCTGGCGCTGGGGGAACACGTTGTTCTCAGTAGCAATGGCGTAGTACTGGAGCCTGGTATGCAGGTAAACACTGCCACGGACGCATTATGATCCAGCTTGACGGCATAAATAAGTATTACCCATCCGGTGCGGGTATGCTGCATGTCCTCAAGGACATTCAGTTAACGATTCAGCAGGGGGACTACCTTAGTATTATGGGCCCTTCCGGATCAGGCAAGTCGACACTGCTGAATATGCTTGGATTACTGGACACCATTGATAGCGGTGAATATACCCTTGAAGAAACCCCAACCAGTCAGCTAAATGAAGAACAGCGAGCCTCGCTAAGGGCACGTTATATCGGCTTTATTTTCCAGTCATTTCAGCTTATTGACCGACTGACCGCGTTCGAGAATATTGCACTGCCGATGGTCTTGGCAGAGGTGCCGACGAAAACCCGAAACGCACGCGTCAGCGAATTACTGGCAAAGGTAGGCCTGACTGAGCGTGCACATCACAAACCTGGCCAACTGTCCGGCGGACAGTTGCAACGTGTTGCCATTGCCAGAGCCATTGTTATGCAGCCGACAATCATTCTGGCAGATGAGCCCACCGGCAACCTCGACCAACAGTCAGGTAACGATATCGTTACGCTGCTGGAAGCGCTGAATAGTCAGGGTATCACGCTGGTAGTCGTGACCCATGATCATGCCCTTGGTGAACGTGCCCTTCGTAAAATCACCATGGTCGACGGCGTGCTGAGTCAGCGATGACAACCTACGATCTGCTGCGTTTTAATGCACAACTTTTCTCCCGCCACCGGTGGCGAACCAGCGTACTGGTGTTTTGCATAGCGCTAGGCGTGCTGTCGGTAGTGTTGCTGGTCAGTCTCGGAGAAAGTGCCCGTCGCTATGTCGAGCAGGAATTTGCAATGTTGGGAAGCAACCTGGTCATTGTTCTTCCCGGGAAAAAGCAAACCAGTGGCGGCTCGATTCCGTTTTACGGCACCACAACCCGGGATCTGACGCTGAATGATGCCAGTCACATCGCCGCCTTACCGGGAGTAAAACGCGTAGCCCCCATCATCGCCGGAACCGCTCAGGCAAGCTTTATGAACCGGTCTCGGGATGCAATGGTTATCGGCTCGACTAACGACTTTATCTTTGCACGCAACATGGCATTTTCCCAGGGCACCGGTCTGCCTGACGACGCTGCACGGGTACATCGTCAGGTAGCCGTCCTGGGCGCAGGCCTGGCCAAAGCACTGTTTGGTCACAATCAACCGTTAGGCGCGATGATTTCAATAGATGGTTACCGGTTTCGCGTGGTTGGCGTCCTGCAAGATCAGGGCGAGTCACTGGGGCTGGATCTGGGAAATATGCTGCTGATTCCGGTAAAAGCCAGCGAGGCTGTTTTCAGCACAGAAGCCCTGTTCAGACTGCTGATTGACCTGAACGACATGGCAGACGAAAAACAAGTGATATCGGCCATTTATGCCCTGGTGAAACAACGCCATCAGGGTGAGGAAGACATCACAGTCATTACGCAGCAATCGGTATTAAGCGCATTCAATAATATTATGTACACGCTGACTGCTGTTGTCGGTTTACTCGCTGCGATCAGTTTACTGGTTGCCGGGATACTGATTATGAACCTCAGCCTGGTATCCGTGCAGCAACGACGCCAGGAGATTGGCCTGCTGAAAGCCATTGGCAGCAGTCGAAAACTGATAATCAGGCTATTTGTCGCAGAGTCGCTGATGCTGGTCATTGCGGCGAGCAGCGTGGGGCTTGCGGTGGCACAGTTGCTGGTCGCTCTGCTGGCAAACCAGTTTCCCACCTATCCCATTGCCGCCCCACTTTGGGCTCATGTTACCGCATTCGCGGTGGCAGTCCTTACGGCTCTCATTTTCAGTTACCTGCCTGCACGCCGGGCAGCCGGCGTGTCGCCAGTAGAGGTACTCAGGGGATGAACACTACCGATACGCTCAGATGGATTAAAACCTCTGTACTGGCAGGACGCAGCCGCAATTTTCTGACCATGCTGGGTTTCGCGGTAGGTGTCAGTGCAGTGACCTTACTCTCCGCGATGGGAGAAAGCGTAAAGCAATTTGTTCTGGCCGAATTCACGCAGTTTGGCAGCCATATCGTCGCGGTATCACCGGGTACGGATCAAACGTTTGGCGTGGGAAGTATTCTGCGCACCAACCGGGGGATCAGCCTGGAGGATGCACAAAGCCTGCAAACCCTGCCACAAGTTCATGGCGTGGTGCCAGTTGTCGCTGGTACAGCACAGGTGCGACACGCCGGTTTAACACGGGCGACAGATGTTATGGGTGTCGGTGATGCCGCACTGGAAGCCTGGCAACTCCGCATGGCTCAGGGCCGGTTTCTGCCAGCAGATGATATCTCACATCCACGGGCCTATGCCGTTATTGGTAGTAAACTTTATAACGCCTTGTACGACAACCAGCCCGCGTTGGGCAGTTTTATCCATATTGCTGGCAGTCGTTTCCTGGTGGTTGGCGTTCTTGCGCCAAAAGGTCAGTTTCTGGGCATGGATCTGGATGAAATGGCATATATCCCTGCTGCTCGCGCGATGGCAATGTTCAACCGGGAGTCGTTAATGGAAGTGGATGTGATGTACCGCCCTGAGGCCTCCTCGCAGGTCATCGCAGAGCGTATCAGAGCGCACCTGGTGCAGCGTCACGGCGATGAGGATTTTACGATTGTGACCCAGGACCAGATGCTGGCTACTCTCGACGCTATCCTGAATGTCGTCAGGATCGCTGGCATCGCTATCGGTGCCATTTCACTATTGGTCGGCTCGGTAGGTATTTACAGTATTCTCACCATCACGCTGGCTCAGCGCCGCAGTGAAGTTGGCTTGCTCAGAGCTCTTGGAATGCATCGTCATGCGCTGGTCAAACTTTTTCTCGGCGAGGCTGTGCTTCTTGCTTTGCTTGGAGGCGCACTCGGTTTGCTGTTTGTATTACTGGCGCAATTCATCATCTGGTCATTTTTACCCGCGCTCCCCCCCTTATTTACCCTTACCAGTGCCGGTCTTGGAATGGGTGTATCGGTAGTAGTCGGGTTGATTGCCGGCAGCTACCCTGCATATAAAGCTGCAAGTCTGCCTCCGGTCACTGCGTTACGCGCAGAATAGCGCGTCCCCAGGGACTTTCAGTGTAGTTACTACGATTATTCTTTGGTACATCTAAGGTATGATACTTTTTTGACCAAATTTTTCGCATAATCTACGTATAGCAGTAGTATATAACGCAATTCCGCGTAGGTAAGCGATGGCCTGAAGAGTTTTACATCATTCACTCTGATGGCAATTGTACGTGAGTTGCGTAATACAGAATGACCGGACAACCTGTTTGACCATGCTAAGAAAAATACAGAAGTTGCTACAGCAAGGTTGCTCAAGCCAGTTCAACGAAGAAACCAACCGCAGGATTGCGGTGATTAACTTATTCACCGTGGTGGGAGTGCTGCTTCCACTGTGCTTTGGTGCTAACTCGTTTTTGATCGACTTCTGGTCCATGGGCCTGCTACTGCTGCTCATCAGCGGTGCTCTGGTTGTCGCCAGGTTGGTACTCAACCCCGAAGACCCTCCCTACGAACAACCGCTACCCGCCGCTATTCTGATAGGTTCTCTTTTCGCCCTGATGATATTGCTTATCGTCACTGGTGGTTACGATAATTCAGGCGTTATGTGGATTTATATTCTCCCGCCGGTCGCCCTGTTTTTTGGCGGACTGAAAATAGGCATGTCGATACTCGGCGTATTTGTATGCACGATCACCGTATTGCTTTTCTATCCAGATAACCAGCTACTGCAAACCACCTATACACTAAGCTTTAAGATCCGTTTTTTGCTCTCACTGCTCACCACTATCCTGTTTTCCGCTGTATATGAATACACGCGACAACGCAGCATTCAGCGAATACAGAACCTCAATAATAAGTTTGAGCATCTGGCGATGCACGATGTGCTCACAGAGCTTCCCAACCGGCGCTTTATTCAGGAAGAGCTCGCACGTGAACTGGCTCGCGCTACACGCAACAATGCTGCGTGTAGCGTAGTGCTTTGTGATATCGATAAATTCAAACAGGTCAACGACGAACACGGCCACGACTGTGGAGACAAAGTATTGCGCTATGTCGCCGAGACCCTGAGTGCATCGGTGAGAAAGCAGGACCTCGTTGCACGATGGGGTGGTGAGGAGTTTCTTATCGTAGTTCCTGACACTCCTGCAGAAAGTGCAGCTCATCTGGCTGAAGCGGTTCGCAACAGACTGGCCACCCATCGTTATGACCCCGAAAACTTATCACTTTTAGTGACAGCCAGCTTCGGCATTTCAGAAATGAATAGTCAGAAAACAGTGAATCAGGCATTGTCTGAAGCTGATGAGGCGCTGTACGCGGCAAAACGCCAAGGCAGAAACCGGGTTGTAAATACCGTCACATTATCTGAAGACTGACAGCGTCGTACAGCAGAAATACTGACGCTCACTTTGTTTATTTTCGCTTCTCGTTATAGTGAGCTTGCCCCCATTGGCAGGAATTCTCAGGCGATATTCATACGGACAGAACCGGAATAACCTTCATCGTGGTGTACAAAAAAGGCACCCTAAAGGTTAATGCCAGTCAGTTAAGAACTGACTGGCATTTTTCTTTTCACTGGATACTTCTTAGGTTTGAGTCTTACACAGCG
>NZ_JAESDH010000026.1 GCF_019249295.1 Alteromonas antoniana | reverse complement strand
CCATAGCGACGTGGCACCACCTGATCCCATTCCGAACTCAGAAGTGAAACACGTTAGCGGCGATGGTAGTGTGGGGTCTCCCCATGTGAGAGTAGCACACCGCCAAGCTCCCAATTCGAAAAGCCCGCTCAAATGAGCGGGCTTTTTTCGTTGTATGAAGTGCCTTCTAAAAGCTTATCTGCAGCTATCCGCGTCCACAGAGGTTTGGTAACGCCTGTGTATTTGAATTTACAGATTGTGTATCTGGAAATTAGAAGTCTTCTCTAATTTGTGGAGTATCCTCATCACGATAGTTCATATACTCTTTTTGGCTTAGCACACCATCGCCATTACTATCCATATCACTGAATAGATTATTTACGCCGATATCTGATGCTTCCTGTTCTGTAACAACACCATCTTTATTTTTGTCCATTAAATCAAACTCACTACTGGCAACCGGGTGTTCAGAGGATTTCTGTGCATCGTCATTATTCATGTCTGCTGTGATGTCGTTCTGAAGAGCAATAGCTTGAAAAGATAACAGAAGTGAGAAAAGTGCGGTCTGAGTGACGAATCGCATAATATAACTCCAATATAGTGAATAGTTAGTCCGAGTTGTATTACAAACAGGAAACATGCCATACGCTATTGTGATGGAATATCAGTAAGTTAAATAAATAAGCTGTTGGCTTGATTAAACGATAGGGAGAAAGTGGGACACTTTTTTGCTGATTTTACTTAGTCCGGTATTGCACCAGCACACAATAGAGACAATGTATAAGCTTGCTTTTTTATACGAGCTGACGCCTTAATGTGGAAACTGTGCAGTCAGCCGATTGTTGTTATACTATACAAAACGTTCATCAAACAGCAAAGTGACGTGTCTATCAGTTGTTTTAAAACCTTACTAGCTGGATTCATACTGCTTTACAGTGCGTCATCCTATGCACACCTACAAAAGCAGATTACGATTGGGCTGGTAGTATTTCCTCCCCTTATTCTGCAGCAGTCTGATAATGGCGACTGCAGCGGTCCCGCTGTTGAGATCTCCAGAAAGGTATTCGGTGATGCCGGCTTTGATGTCGACATTTACTGTGCACCGGCAGCAAGACTCTACACCTTGATCAAAGAAGGCAAAGTAGATGTCACTATTAATGTTAACAGCACGTCTGCGATTAAACAGCACGTTGACTTCCATCACGTACCCTTTGCCAATTTGAAGGTAGCGTTGTTAACCAACCTATCGTTAAGCGATATTAATACGGTATCTGCTATAAGGGGGTTTGATTATCACGGAGTACGTCAAAAGTTAGATGATATGAACTTTACCTTTGTTGATTTACCTAATGGAAACGACGCCGTTAACGTCTTTTTGCGCGGGCGCACGGGGGGAGTGCTGACCTATATGAGACCATATCGATATTTAATAGCCAGAGGCACACTCCCCATCCCAGACGATATACAAATTGAAGAAATGCTGGAGATTGAAACTTACTATGGTGTCAGTAAAGCCTCAAAGTGGCACGACGAAATTTTCTCCGCGCTAAATACCTATACAGAAGAGAATCAGGTTGTTCGATTTTCAGGGGTAGAAACGCTCCCGTAACTCCTTAAGGATAATCTCGGGATCTCTTAAGTTGTATTTTTGCTTGAGTGAATCAATGAGCTCGCCGTGTGTTCTTATAAAGGTATTGATATCCGTGAGCACGGCAGGGTGGTTGATAGTGGAAAGCATAAAGCCAACATTATCGTAAGGAAGTGCCGGGTCAAGCGTAAAAGGTCCATACTGTGGGCTTGTTAGCGTCAGGTACTGGGTGACGGAATACTCCAGATTCGCTGCGTCCACACGATCTTTTTTTAGCAAGTAAAGCGCCGATAACGTGTCGCTAACCGGGACCAGACGCGTTTGCTTCAGGTCGACTCGCTGTTGCCAGTTCACCGGTGTAAAGCCAAGAGGAATACTAAGTCGCTGGATCCTGTCGATTCCTTTGCCAACGTCATTCGGATTAACAATAGTGCCGCCGAGAGCTCGAGTAAGCGGGGCCGAAAAGTATTTCTCTGAAGCCGGTACGATTTGGTTGTACCACTTGGGATTATCCGGATATACAAAGTCGACATTGCCTTTACGCATCTCCAGTTGCAGGCGTTTGATAGGCATATCGTGGTAAATGAGCTCATGGCCGGATTGGTCGGCGTAAGCCTCAAGAATAGCCCAGGCCAGACCCTTATCGTTCTCCTGAGAAAAATCATAGTGCGGATAGTACTGAATATTCTGTGCACCAATAATGAAGGTTTCTGCCTGCGAAGTAAGAGACAGTAGGGAAGAGAATAAGACAGCAAAAGTTAACCTGAGCATTTAACCTCCATGGCACTATTATCAAAGTATCTCAAAGCCGCATTGGAGTAAAACAGTAAGCCATTGTTCTTTCGTTTAATCGGTTATGTTTTTTAAGTTTTTGGTAGGCGGGTAATGGTGTCACCATTACCCGCGTCAATGAAGTGGGTAATACTATTTCACCTAAAATTGTGTGAAGCAGAAAACGAAAACCTCGTTAGTCGGTATGGACTATTCCTAACATTCCATCAAATCAAAAGCATCTATGAAACAAACCGCATTCGGTAATCGCTTTCGTCAGTGTCGCCGTTGGTAGCCGGCGATGTTTTTGAAGAAAAAGCAGATTAATGGAAGTCTCTTGAAGCAATTCGCAGCGAGGACAGCCAGTCAGAACGGTCTGTTAGTTTGCCGGCGATGATGTGTGTTACACCCTCAGGAGAACGCTCAAGGATCCCATCAATTTGTAAAATAGTTGCGCTTAGATAAGCCGACTGTTGTTGTCTGGCTGTCGCCTGCCAGACAACAACATTCATATTCCCGGTTTCATCTTCCAGTGTAATGAAAGTAACACCGGATGCGGTACCCGGGGCCTGTCTGCCGGTAACACAGCCGATTACGTGAACAACACCCTTATTCTCAATACAATGTAAGTTACTTGCTGGTATAAAGCGGCTCAAATCACGATGTTTGCGCAACAGTGAGACAGGATGTTGCTCCAGAGATACCGACGTTGAGGCATAATCTTCCAGCAGGTTATCTGCCTCAGAAGGACGAAATGGAAATTCGTGCTGACTGGATTCACTAGCGAATAATGGCAACGTGTGTTGCTGGTCCATAATTTCCCATCTCGCGGCATAGCGATTCTCTGTCAGCATCGCAAATCCATTTGCACTTGCCAGCGCTTCAATATCGTTACCTGGTAATCCAAGTTGCTGGATAGCAGCGATACTCTCATACCCTTTCTCCGGCCGGGATTGAATTAATACCGACGCGCTGTGTTCAGACAAGCCTTTCACAATACATAGTCCCAGCTGAATGACTTTCTCTCCCTGGCTCAATACGAGAGTGTGTTCAATTTCTGAGTGATTAATACAAACAGGGCGTATGGTAATTCCATGGTGCTTTGCATCCTGAATAAGCTGAGCCGGTGTATAAAAGCCCATCGGCCAGCTGTTTAACAAGCCAAGATAAAACTCGACCGGGAAATAATGTTTTAACCAACAGGACACATAAGCTAATACCGCAAAGGAGGCCGAGTGGGATTCCGGAAAGCCATAGCCGCCAAAACCTTTAATCTGCTCAAACAGCTGCTCGGCAAACGCTGTGCTGTAACCTTTAGCGGTCATACCGGAAATTAATTTATCTTTGAACTCATAAATACGGCCATCCTTCTTCCAGCTTGCCATTGCCCGGCGAAGCTGATCGGCTTCACCGCCCGTAAAACCAGCGGCAACCATGGCAAGTTGTATTACCTGTTCCTGAAAAATCGGTACCCCCATTGTGCGTGACAGCACCTGCTCGACTTCAGTTGAGGGGTAACTGACTGCCTCTTTGCCATGACGACGCAAAAGGTAAGGGTGCACCATATCTCCCTGAATAGGACCGGGGCGCACAATGGCAATCTGAACGACCAGGTCGTAATAACACCGAGGCTTTAGTCTGGGTAACATCGTCATCTGAGCCCGTGACTCAATCTGAAATACGCCCACGGTGTCGGCTTTGCATATCATGTCGAAAACCTGATGATCATCCCCCAAGCGCGTGATAAAAGGGATAGATGGCGTGACAGGATACTGAGCTGCCAGACTGTCAAAGGTTTTCCTGATAGCCGTCAGCATGCCTAATGCCAGAACATCGACTTTCAGCAGCCCCAGAGACTCAAGATCATCTTTATCCCACTGAATAACCGTTCTTTCTGCCATCGAGGCATTCTCAACAGGTACCAGCTCGTACAGCGGACCGGCAGAAATAACGAAGCCGCCAACGTGTTGCGATAAATGTCGGGGAAAACCGACAATTTGCTCTACCAGACTGATGAGTTGCTTCACTTTCTTGCTTCTGGCATCCAGCCCGTGCTGGGTGATCTGTGTTTGCCAGGGGATGGTGCGGTCACGGCGGTTAATTTTCTTTATGACGAAATCAAGTTGTGATTCTGCAAACCCCAGTGCTTTACCTACCTGCCGAAATGCGCTTTTAAACCGATACGCGATGACTGTAGCCGCCAGTGCAGTTCGTTCACGACCGTATTTTTGATAGATATACTGGATTACTTCTTCACGACGCTGGTGTTCAAAATCTACGTCTATATCAGGTGGCTCGTCCCGTTCCTTTGAAATAAAGCGTTCAAAAAGAACATTTATCTGTCTTGGATCTACCGCAGTAATCTCCAGACAATAGCAAACCACAGAGTTCGCTGCCGAACCGCGCCCCTGATATAAAATCTTCTGCTTTTTCGCGAATTGAACAATATCGTACAGGGTAAGGAAAAAGTATTCGTACTCCTGTTCAGCAATCAGGGTTAGCTCTTTTTCGATAGTGGCCCTGATACTGTCTGCTAAACCTTCAGGGAAACGGCGTTGTATACCTTCTTCAACGCAGTACCTGAGATAGGAGGTGGCAGTAAATCCATCCGGTACCAGTTCGGCAGGGTACTGATATTTCAGTTCATCCAGCGAAAAACTAAACTGCGCGGCAATCTGTTGCGTGTTATTTACCCATGATGTCGGATACAGCTTGTTGATTTTGCTAACAGGTCGCAGCGCTCGCTCGGCATTGGCAATTGCCTGACGGCCAAGCGCTTCTACCGTTGTATGCTCTCTGATTGCATGTAGCGTGTGCTGTAAAGGTAACCTGTCTTTATGATGCATTAATACGCCGGTGCAAGCCGCCACAGGTATAGCGTATTTTTCGAAAAGCATTTCATAGTGTTTAAAGCGAAGGTGATCCTCTCCATCTAATAGCCTTTGACCGGCAATCCAGCAGCGGTCTGCATGAAAACGCTTCAGCCATTGTGCCCATTTTCCATCCTTGTCCTTGCTTCCTGTCGGCAGCCATAAAATAAAGCAGTATCGCAGGCTGGTGATGTCCCATTCCGATAATGCATAACTGCCTTTTTCTTCTCGTCGCCGGGCCTGAGTGATGATCCTGCATAATTCGCTATAAGCGGCTTTATTGGGGCATAACAAAACAAAGGAAAAGTCATCAAACGTAAAATAGCTGCCGACAATCAGGGATATCGGCAGCCGACACAGTTTGATTTCCGCGTGCGCCCGCACAACTCCGGCGACGGAGCATTCATCGGTTATGGCGACAGCACGGTAGCCAAGAAACGATGCCGTAGTCACGATTTCTTCTGGTGAGGAGGCCCCCATCAGAAAGCTGAAATTGCTTTGGCAAAAGAGTTCACTATACATAGTAACTAGGCGTAGTAACCCTGAATAAACCAGTGCTGCCTGGCGTTACGAAAAATCTGTATGAACTCTCCAGATTGGGTTTTGGCAATAAAGTAGTCTCGCTTTACCGCTTTCTCGTCCCACCAACCGGTTTGCAGCCTGACCGGACCAAAAGTGATATGGCAGGGAGTGGTCAGGGGGGCTGGCGCAACCAGCCTGATAGCCGGAAGCCACTGGCTTCTTGTATCTGCCGCGCTGTTGCCTCCGCTTTCTGTCTGACGCTCCATTCTGTGATCGTTGCCTGATGCAGGCACAATGACATTGTGATCGCCCAGTCTTGCCTGAAGTCGGCTCATTAACTGCTTCTGAGCAAAATACTGATGCCGGTCCTGAAAGAAATCCTGATTGGCCGCGTCGTGTTCCTGAAGTTCATCGGCGCATAATCGAAGACTGATAACCGGCGCATCCAGTGAGATGTTTTCTAACTGCAGTGACGCAATATCCAGCCATTGCTTTACGTTGCTAAGGCCCACCGCAGAGCGCACCAATACTGTAGTTGCTGCCTGGTCACGATAGTAAAGGTTTATTGAAAGGTCGCTGACGACTTTGTTTCTCAGTCTCAGAAAAACGGCTAAATCTTCAAGCAGGGCAGTAATGTAAGGCAGTAAGTGCTGGGTGTTTTCTATTTCGTAAGCAACATCCTTATGGCGCACAAACCTCTCCGCAGGGCGGTAGAGTAAATAGGTTGGGTAAGCGTCACCCCGAACGGCGGTAAGATACCGGATGGTCTGGTTGTTAAACCGCTTTCCAAGCTCGCTGACAGACAGTGACAATAAGCGCTCGAGTGTAAATATACCTACCCGGTGTAGCGTTGATCGTTGCGAGTGATCGAGGTCCAAATGAGAAATCTGACATTTCTTTAAGGCAGCGGAGATCGCTTTTTTATCCGTGTAAATGTCATTGCAGTTGGCTTTAGCCAGCACTCTTGCACATTCAACTGACCAGCTAGAGGCATAGGCGAAGTTTACACTCATGGGAGCCAGCTCACTGACAATCGCCTTCCAGGTTGCTGCTACAGAGCCATAGTAATGACAAAGGTTATCCAGTCTTATTGCCAGCGCGGCCGGAGTGATCACCACAATGTCGGATGCTATCTGATACAGACGGGCGGCCAGAGAGTGCAGATGTTCTACCTCTTTATCTCGGACATAAACCGTGATGGTTACGTCAGGACACAACGCGGCGGCCTGAGCCAGGCCCATCCCCGGCATAATACCTTGCTTTGCTGCTTCAGCGCACCGTTGCACAATGACATTTTCCTGCTCGTTATACACTGCGGCTGGTGCGCTGGCTCTCTCTGAACCGGACAAATCCAGAGTGAGTTGGGTAAAGTCTAAATAGGCCCACAACATGATGCTTAACTCACCGAGGAGAGATGAGGAGAGTGTTGGTGAGCGTGGCGGGTCAGTCGCAATATCACGCTGTTATCAGGAGTATGACTTAACGGAAGGTAAAGGTTATCTACCGGTTTTCCTCCCTGAATTTTTACGATGTCGACACACAGCCCCTGGCCATGTGGGTTGACTTTTAAATCCAAAACCACAGGCAGTCCTGAGACTATATTACGGTGCTGGTAAAGCAGACAAAGGCAGTCGTTATCGCTGGCTGCAATCTGCAGTCTGCGTGCTTGTCTGGCTTGTAAGTCGGAAACCCAGAGTATGACACTGTGACACACGCCGCTTTTCAGACATTGTTCTGCTGACCACAACGCCTCTTCGTCGCTTGCAGGGGTAACCTGCAGCGTAGTGGTATCGTCAAAGCCACTGTGGTGTAGCCAGGGAGCGTGAAGATCGCCAGGCGCATTTATAAAGACCCGTAGTTTATGCCGGCGACCGGACAACAGGGCCCCTTTGAGCAGAGACAGCTCACCCACCCCCACATGAGCCTGGACACGAACCAGACCGGCACTGGGAAGGCCGCCAAGTATGTGTTTGTCTAATATGGCATGACCGGTTGGCAAGCGCGACACGGCTGACGGGGTTTGGGTACCCCGCCATATCAGCGGATGCTTTTCCAGTGTAGAGAGAGATTCAACCATGACGATATAATACTGTATGCATGTACAGTATTATATGTCAGGTCTTATTTTTTACAACACAGTTACGACGCTTTGGCTTCAGCTTCTTGATCTGTCGTAGATTTTTTCTGCTTGCCATTGATGTACTGCGAAATGTGATTCATCGCCGCCGTGAAACCATCCGGGGTGTTTTTAGCCCACGCCATTCTGACTTCGCTGGGAAACTCCTTCACGATGTCTTTGACTTCCTCAATGGTGACTGCAGTCTTCTTTAATGACTTTTTAAGCGCTTCTTCGACTGTCGCTTCTTTTTCACAGCAATCCATCACAACACGGGAATACTGACTGGCAAGAATCGACAGAATGCCGTACTGGTCTTCACTGATGAGAGCCCGTTGATGGGCTTTTTCCACTCGGGAAACAAAAATCTGCTGCAGATTATTCGTCACCACCACCAGGCTGGTATACGCGTAATTTACTTTCTTAGCGTTTGTTTTGGCTGATTGCCGTGTGAGCGCCAGCTCACGTTGCATATTCTGACCTCGAAGGACGAAAAAAATTAGCATGATCACCAACAACGCGATAATGCTTCCCAATCCAACTATCATGTCTTCTCCAGCTCAGATTGAATAAACCGATCGATATTTTCTTCAAGAATAAACAGCGGTACCGAACCATGGGCGAGCACGGCTTTATGAAATTTGCGTACATCGAAGTTCGGTCCGAGTGCATCTTCGGCTTTCTGACGTAACGCTTTAATTTTGATTTCGCCAATTTTGTAAGACAGCGCTTGCGCCGGCCATGAAATATAGCGATCAATTTCGGTTCTGACGTTGTGCTCTGAAAGCGCGGTATTTTTCATCATATAATCCAGCGCCTTATCGCGGGACCAGCCAAACATGTGCATGCCGGTATCGACAACCAGGCGGCACGCTCGCCACATCTCATAGCTCAGACGGCCAAAATCATCATAAGGATCTTCATACATTCCCACTTCGATACCCAGATACTCCGAATACAGTCCCCAGCCTTCGCCAAAGGCGGAAATATACGTGTCCTGTCTGACCTTTGGTAAGTCATCTAACTCTGCAGCCAGTGAAATCTGTAAATGATGACCAGGCACCGCTTCATGCAGCGTCAGCGCTGTTAACGCGTACAGCGGGCGCTTATCCAGTGCATAGGTATTTACCCAGTAATAACCCGGCTGATCATCCCGCGAAGGATGAACATAGCGCCCGGTGGTATATTTAGGCGCTATACTGTCAGGTACCGGCGCGACGCCGTAAGGAATTCGCGGCAACAACTCAAATAACTGTGGCAGCCGGGCGTCCATTTTCTTTGCAATAAATGACGCTTCTTTCAGCAGGGCTTCTGGTGTAGAGGCATAGAATTGCGGATCAGTACGCAGAAACTGTATAAAGTCGTCAATGCTGCCGTCGTATTCCAGCTTATCGACAATTGCCTGCATCTCTGCACGGATACGCTTAACTTCGCTCAGACCCAATTCATGGATCTCTTCCGCGGTCATATCTGTGGTGGTGTAATGACGCGCACGATTCTGATAATACGCTTCACCATCCGGCCAGTTTTTGGCCGCGATGTCATCTCTGGCACCTGGAATATACTCGGTTTTCAGAAAGTCATAAAAGCGCTGATAGGCGGGAACCACGTCTGTCATGATCACCGATTTGGCCGCTTTGATTAATGCATCCTGGCTTTCAGCACTAATGTGGCTGGGAAACTCCGTAAAAGGTTTGAAAAACTGACTTTCCGTAGGGTTTTCAACAATGAAAGGAACAACTGATTCTTCAAAACCCTGCAGAACGACTTTTGGCTGCGTGTAGCCAGCGTCGAGACCCTTTCTCATGTAAGCCATCTGCTGGTCGAAGTAACCGCTGATCGCCCCCAGACGAGACAGGTAGTTCTGATAGTCTTTTTCAGTTTTAAAGATGACGCTGCCCGGCAACGAACTCATGGCACTGTGAAAACCATACTCTGATGTCAGAGGCACCCAGTGAGCATGAAAACGGTATTGATCAATTTTGTTGTTCAGCCGATATTGCTGCATTAATAAGCTGATGCGATCTTCCTGACTCAGTGCATCGGCATCAATAGCCGCTAACTGTTCAGAGAAGCGGATCCACTGTTTATTCTGCGTCGCTAACGCCTCAGGTGAAATGTCAGACAACAGATGATCATATCCTTTCACGCCTTCGCGGCTCGCCATAAGTGGCGAGGTGGATATTTCATAATCCCAGATGGTTTCAAGCAACGAATGCAGCTGTTTATCCGGGGCAGGGGCAGCAGTGGCTGTGATACTAGCGAAACACAGCACTAGTGCTGCAAGCGGTCTGAACAGAGTTAACTTAAACATGCGCTCTCCGGTAACTTCGCCCGGGCACACCGGGGTGATTACTCTTTCTTGGGTGTATAAATCGGATTGGGGAATGCCGTTACTTTATCAGATATCGGAGTGATTTTGGCAGTCCCTTGTCGCTTTACCGCGTCAATGCGCAGCACATTGTGCATCGGAACGTAAGTCCGTGTGACATCGCTAAATTCACTTTTCAGTTTTTCATGGCTGGGATCGACAACCACGCTGGTGTGTGTATCCCAGACAAAATCGCCAATCTCAACAAAGCCGAACAGACTCCCCTGAGAGAGCTCGCGCACATACAACTCATACCTTTCGCCATTACTGACAAATTGTACACGGTAAATCGGATCATTATTTGGGGTGGACATGGAATCTGAATACCTCGAACTCGCCTTGTGTGCCAGTGTTACCAACGAGTCATTAAAACTGGCACTCACTGCCACCATGGCAGCTGGTCGCGAATTTTAACCTGAGTTTCCATGCCTCTGCAAAGGGGATAAAAGCGCTTCTGTGGCAATGTACATTTCATCGGTATCTTCGGCCAGGATAGCATTCACAGCAAAGCCCTGAACATAACTGGTCAACTGCAGCGCCGCCGATTCGATATTCACATGAGGGCCCAGTTCGCCAAGTTGCTGCGCCTTTTCCAGACAGCCGATAAAGTCCAGCTGCAGACGGTCGAGATAATGGCGGCCCATTTCGCGGATTTGCTCATCCTGTTTACCCAGTTCGGTCAGACAATTTATCAGCAAGCAGCCACGCCGGTGGATTAACGGAATATAACGAATGAAAAACGCGTGAATAGAGTTCATCCCCTGATGGTTTTCCAGTTCTTTGACCACCGGCATCAACTCGGTATCCAGATAGTGCTGTAACACCCGGTATAAAAACGCTTGTTTGCTGCCAAACTCGAGATAAAAACCACGACGGTTAAATTCAGTGCGGGCGATGATTTCGTCCATGATGGCACTGTGGAAACTGTGCTCCAGAAAAATATCAACGGCCTGGCTCAGAATGGTTTCTACATCGTACAGGGCGGTTCTGGGCATATCGGGGTTCCTGTCGCTAAGATCCCTAGAGAGAGTTTATCTTTGTTCATTATTCATGTTGGTGACTAAAATGGTTGAAAACAAGGCGTCGTTGACGTCGTTTGGCAATCCAAATAAGTCAGCGACAACGCAGTTAGCAGCCATTTTAATCCCAACCCTTCGGGCAGTGGCCAGTTTTGCATCATACTGCTCACAAATTCGCTTATTTAGACCCACTAAACTACGCTCATTCGCGATTGTCTGATGCAAAACTGACCGACTGCATGAAATATTAACAAAGATAAACTCTCTCTAGAGACTAGCGCAAACTATCGCGTGGTCAAGCGATATAACGCAAAGCTGTGGCAGCAAAATTGGTAAAATTTGGTACCTGCGTTACTATGCCTGCCGGATTTTTAACGAAACAGACCACTATGATTAGAAAACTGTTACTTGGCGGCCTGGCTGCCGCATTGAGCCTGACTGTGTCAGCACATAATGAAAGTGCTCCGTCGACCGGGTTTCAACCTGATACCCAACGCATCAAATCGCATTTGTTTTTCTTAGCAGATGATTTGTTAGAAGGGCGGGATACCGGTTCTCGCGGGCACGACATTGCCGCGCTTTATATTGCTACCGAATTTGCTAAATACGGGTTAACCCCGGCAGGTACTGACGGTTTTATGCAGGACGTGAAATTCCGTAAATCGATACTGGTGCAGGAGTCGCCTGAGTTCACCATAACCACCGATGAAGGTACAACGTCGCTGAGCTATCCAAAGCAATATCTGATGGGGCCAAGCCTGTTGTCTGAAACCTCTGCTGTAGAAGCAGAAATGGTTTTCGTAGGCTACGGCATCGTGGCAGACGAGCTTGAGCACAACGATTATGACGGCATGGATGTCGATGGCAAAATTGTCGTGACGCTTGCCGGTAAGCCGGCATCGTTTCCTTCTGAAGAAGGCGCGCATTTCGCTTCCGGATACCAGAAAAACAAGTACGCCGCTGAGCGTGGTGCAGTTGGCGTGATCACGGTCACGACACCTAAAAATGAGAAGGTGCGTCCTTACCAAAGCCGCCTGAGCTATATCCATACGCCGAGCATGGCCTGGCTACAGGAAGATGGTACCCCGGCTAATCGATTCGAGCAGCTTAAAGGCGGTGCCTACTTAAGCGAAGGCGCGGCAAAAATTTTGTTTAAAGATGCCCCTCGCACGCTGGAAGCTGTTTACGCTGACCTGGAAGAAGACAAGTCTCCGGCAGGGTTTGCACTTAAAGGAAAAGTATCGCTTTCGCGCAAAAGTCAGCATGAGCAAATTTCCAGCCCTAACGTTATCGGCATGCTGGAAGGGTCAGATCCCGAGCTGAAAAACGAGTATGTGGTGTACTCGGCGCACTCTGATCACATCGGCTTCTCGAAAACCGTGAAAAAAGACAACATCAACAATGGCGCTATGGATAACGCTTCCGGTACTGCTGTCATGCTGGAAACCGCACGCTTGTTCAGTGAAATGGACAACAAGCCTAAGCGTTCCATCTTGTTTGTGTCTGTGACGGGTGAAGAGAAAGGGCTGCTTGGCGCAGATTATTTTGCCCGTAACCCTACGGTTCCGGTGGAAAGCATGGTGGCTAATGTGAATCTGGACATGCCAATACTTACCTACGAATTTGCTGATGTCATCGCATTTGGCGCCAGTCACAGCGATCTTAAAGCCTCTGTTGAGCAGGCTGCAGCGAATGCTGATATCAAACTCAGCGCCGATCCCTGGCCAGAGCAGGCGCTGTTTACCCGCTCTGATCACTACGCCTTTGTGAAGCAGGGTGTGCCGGCAGTCTTTATGGTGCCAGGCCTGACATCAAAAGATCCTGATGTTGACGGCAGCAAAGTGTTTGGTCAGTTCCTGTCTACTCATTATCACAAGCCTAGTGATGACATTAACCAGCCCTTTAACTGGGATGCGGCAAAAACCTTTACCGAGGTGAATGCGCAAATCGGCCTGACACTGGCGAATCAGGAGAAGCGTCCTGCCTGGAATGAGGGTGACTTCTTCGGAACCACATTCGGCCGATAAGCTTCGGCTTTTCACAGCATAAAAAGCAGCGCTCCGGCGCTGCTTTTTTGTGGCCGTTCGCATAGGAAACAGTCACCATACGTTTACCCGTGGATGAATCAAAACGTGTAAACCCACTGCATTACTGAGTCGCTGTGTAACGTGGTAAAGCGTTGTGTTTTGCATCTGCCGCAGGCTTATTAAAACTGCCTGTTTGAGGGGGATGTTTCAGGCTCAAAGCGTTACTTTCTGCTGCCAAGAGTGTACCATTCTCGCACGCAAAGACCTGATTTATCGAAAGGGGAAAGGATTGAGTCAGGAAAATTCACTCACTTATCTGTTGATGGCGCGCGGAAGTTCGCATATCCGTTATTTTACTGCTTTCGCAAAAGCGACGTCGTTGAACGTCAAGGTAGTGAAGGTGACAGGACATTTGCCAAAACCTGGCTATCTGACGTTTTTAGGCGGTATCGCACAAGAGGAACTGGAATCTTTGCTGACACCGCACTTTGCAAAAAAAGCGCGAAAATATCCAAGACTGAGTAAAACGGCTTTGTGGTGGCTGTACAAAAGGGTCACAAAAAGCATTGTTAAATATGACATTGCGAGATTTCGTGCGGTCATAAAACGAAAAAATGCAGATGTCATAGGTGTTTGGAACGGGCAGAAACTACCCAGCTCTGCAATTGCGCTGGCGGCGCAGTTGCAGGGGAAAAAGGTGGTGTATTTTGAGAATGGCTTGCTGCCCGATACCACAACCTGCGACTGGTCTGGCGTTAACTGCCTGAACTCACTACCCGATGATCCTGATTTTTATAAACGGTTCGATAGCGACAAGCCATTGCCACAACACCTGATCCCCAGGGCGCCCGCGCGGGCAAAAGCGAAGGGCATCGATGTTGATACGCTACCCCCCCGGTTTGTCTTTGTGCCATTTCAGGTAGAAACAGACAGCCAAATAATTACGAATTCGCCCTGGATTAAAAGTATGGGCCAGCTGTATCAGCATTTGCAAAGTGCAATGGACAGCATCAATGACGATGAACTCTATCTGGTTATCAAGGAGCACCCTTCCGAGCTTAAACGACATGATGAGTTACATCAGCTCCACCCACGGATACTGTTTGCCAATCAGTGTGATACCAAAGCACTGATAGACAAAGCAGAAGCCGTATTAACCGTAAACTCTACAGTAGGACTGGAATCCTTATTACTGAATAAACCGGTCATGGTGATGGGAAAGGCGTGCTATGCGCTGCAAGGAGTATGTCAGAAAATTAGCGATGAAAATGCGCTGGTGGAGGGCTTACGTGATCCCAAATTCTGCTACGGAAATGTGGCAGTAAGACGTGGGTTTCTCAACTTTCTTCACGCATATTATGTTATTCCCACTACGTGGGTAAATGCACAGGAAAAGCATTTCACTGCACTTACGCAGCGCTTACTAATGACTGATAAATTCAGTGAGTATCTTGCAGCTTACAACGCCAGTAAAGAACGCTCATCGTAATAGGTGTTCTAGAATACGAAACCAGTAAAAAGTCCCGTCTGGCACTTTTTACTGGTGTCTAACCAGGCGTTAGACGCAGGCGCGGTTACCGGCTTATAAAAAGCTCTGTTTGAACAGTTGCCACTGCTCACCAAATTGTTCAGTAGGCTTACGGGTAAAACCACTGCGAATAAACAGGTTAATGCGACCGTCGGTGTAGCAAATCAACATGTTGGCAATCACGCCTTCATCGGCAGCAAGGGTTTTGCCTTCGCGAAGTTTACGCTCACGCAGCACCTGTTTTAGCTGGGTTTCCAGTCTCTCGTAAAGCTTGGCAATGCGTGCGCGCAGTCGGTCTTGTTCACCCAGCAACGCATCGCCGTTCAAAATACGGGTGATACCCGGATTTTTCTCGGCAAAGCCTAAAATAAGATGCAGGATCAACTGACAGCGTGCGGCTGAGTCTTTCTCTTCGTTGACGATTTTATTGATACGAGTGAACAGGGTCTCTTCGATAAATTCGATAAGGCCTTCAAACATCCGCGCTTTACTGGGGAAGTGACGATACAGCGCCGCTTCAGAGACACCCACCTTTTCTGCCAGTTTGGCTGTGGTGATCCGCTGACCCGGACTGGTCTCCAGCATCCCTGCCAGTGCTTGCAAAATTTGCGCACGGCGATTGGTTTTCTTTACAGCAGGCATAACGAGAGTAATTCCTCCGCTACCGGACCTGATGGCCCGTATTTCCGTGTTAAATTGAGTATGTTGTTAGTTGTCTTGTTAACGTACTAATAGGGCGTTAACCGGACTTTTTATTTTTATAGTGTGTTGCTACCAGCGACAGCAGCGATTTTGCTAGTTCGCTCTTTTTGCCCGTCGGGAGTTCAGCATCGCCAGTTTGCCAATACACATGGAGTGCATTGTCATCACTGTTAAAGCCCAGTCCTTCTCGGGTAATATCATTGGCAGCAATCATGTCGAGCTTCTTTCTTATTAATTTATCTTTGGCGTAAGCTTCGACATTCTGGCTTTCGGCAGCAAAGCCCACTGTAAATGGACCGTCTTCCAAAGCCGCGATAGTTGCTAGAATATCAGGGTTTTTGACAAAAGTAAGTGTTAACTCATCCGAAGACTTCTTCAGCTTATTATCTGCCACTTCAGCCGCGCGATAATCGGCCACAGCGGCTGTCGCTATAAATATATCGCAGTTTGTGGCTTCAGCTTTAGCCTTATTCAGCATTTCTTCAGCGGTAATGACATCAATACGCTGACAGCCGGGCGGCGTAGTCAGTGCTACCGGGCCACTGATAATGGTAACATTCGCCCCTGCCAGCCGGGCGGCCTGAGCGATCGCATATCCCATTTTTCCGGAGCTGTGATTCGATATATACCTCACCGGATCCAGCGGTTCACGTGTCGGGCCGGCAGTAATAACCACGTTCATACCGGCAAGCTCCTGATTGCGCGGCACACTGATGGCGCGAACAATATCAAGCGGTTCCAGCATTCTGCCAGTGCCTACATCACCGCAGGCCTGTTCACCGCTATCCGGCCCTAACATCGTAATGCCGGAGGTTTCCAGAACAGAGAGATTTCGTTGCGTAGCCGGTGCTTTCCACATTTGCTGATTCATGGCAGGAGCAATATAAACGGTGGCTGTGGTGGCAAGAAACAGTGTAGTGAGTAAGTCGTCAGCCAGGCCGTGGGCGAGTTTGGCCATAGTGTTGGCTGTTGCGGGAGCGATCAGCAAAATATCTGCCCATTTCGCCAGTTCTATATGACCCATTGCCGCTTCTGCATCTGCATCTAATAAGTGCTGGTGGACCGGATTACCCGACACTGCCTGCAGAGACATCGGGCTAACGAATTCACTGGCTGAATCGGTCAGTACCACACGAACATTGGCACCTTCAGCTGTCAGTTTACGCACCAGATCCGGCGCTTTATATGCAGCAATACCACCGGTTACACCGAGTAAAATGTTTTTGTTAGCTAACGACATAAGCGGTCAGGATCCTGATTGACTCGTTACATACTTTACCTCGCTAAGCCTACCACGACTGTGAAACAGGGGGTAGTTATTGGTGTGTTTCCCATCCTCTGTACAGTCGTGTAACGGGTAAGTAAGTCGTATAACTACAGCAATACAATTCAGCAATGCTCTACAGACATGATTTCATTAACGCTAAGACCTGAATCTGATCGGCCTCGGGAAAAGCTACTGGCAGGTGGTGTTGCCTCGCTGACAGATACCGAGTTGCTCGCAGCCTTTCTGGGTACCGGAAGGGCGGGACGTTGTGCGTATACAGTAGCGTCAGATCTGCTGGCCCACTTCGGATCGTTGAGAGCGCTGATCACGGCGCCGCAGCACGCCTTTACTCAGGTGCCTGGGGTAGGGGCTGTGCGCTATATTCAGCTGCAGTCGGCGCTGGAGATCATTCGCCGGCATCTGGCTGAACCCTTGTACCGGCAGCCGGTTTTTCACGCTGCGGAAAGTGTGACGGAATACCTGCGTTCCGAGCTGCGTGACTGTCCACAGGAAAACTTTGGTATGTTATTTCTCGACAGTCAGCATCAGCTCATACGTTTCAAAACCCTGTTTACCGGCACGGTTAACAGTGCGGCGGTCTATCCCAGAGAGTTGGTCAGGGCTGTGATCGCCTGTAACGCCGCAGCGATCATACTGGTTCACAATCATCCCTCCGGGATCCCGGAACCCAGTGACGCCGACATTGCATTAACCCGTGAAGTCAGCGCCGCTATGGGCCTGATCGATGTTTCTGTGCTTGATCATATTATTGTAGGTGATACGATTTGTGTGTCGCTGGCCCAGCGTGGTTTGATGTAATAAAACTACGGTTTGGTGTTAAGCAAGGATTTAATGTCTGTTCATCGATTATATAGTAGTCAAATGACACGAAATGCTATACGATATCAGATTGGTGGGTTTCTTTAGAAAGGACTGTTATGAAAAAGTCAATTATTGCATTATTTGCTGCAGCAGCAATGTCAGCAGGCGTTAGCGCGCAAACTGACAATGATGGTGCAAACTCAGGCAACGGCCTGAATGCGCTGAGTGGCGGTACTATCGCTACTGGCGCGGTTACGTTAGGTGTACTTTCTGCTATGGTTTCTAACAACCGTAAAGAAGGTGAAGTTGACGGCGGCAACGGTGGTGGAAACACGCCTGAATGTTCAGGTGATGATCCGCTTCAAAACGATGTTTGTGTGGGTACAACTACCACTGTAACTGTTTCTGGTACTCAGACTATTACTGTTCCTGTGACGTTTACTTACGCGCCAGAGTAATTGTAATAATAAAGAATTTTAAAAGCCGCTTCCGAGCGGCTTTTTTATTTGCCGGAAAAAGGTGACAATAGTCTTTTGAGCATGGCTTGCCAGTTGTACAACATGAACGTTATTAAAATCTTTCCTCTTTTTTTCATTTTATTCTTTTTATTATCGGGGTGTTCGGCAACCAACCGTGCCTACATCGATACACTGAGCCTGGCGTTTTCGGACCGCGATATTCAGCTGACCAAAGAACAAATCACACAAAGTGGTCCAGACCTGTTGCAGATTAAAAGTGGTGAGCGTCCCATCGCCGTAGCTGGGCTGGCATTTATTGAGAATGACTATTACAAGTGGGTCTCTGCTGACAGTAAAGTTATTACCATGCATCACGGCGTGATTATCAAAACCCATGGTCTGGAAAACGATTTGTTATACACCGCGCCACTTGCTACTAATCCATTGGCAGGGGACAGCAAACTGGCGTTTAGGTGGGAGCGTCAGGCAGATGTAGAAAATATCGGTTATGGATTGCCTATCATCTCGACCTGGCGAATAGAAGGAGAAGTCAGCCGTACGTTTCTGGATACCCCTTTCGAATTGCTGCATATCACGGAACAAGTCTCATTTGCTGACACCTCGCCTTACTGGGAGGGGAACCTTGCTTGGGAAAACCATTACTGGCTGGATTTGAAAACGAAAACATTGTTGGCGAGCAAGCAAAAATATGCTCCGGACGGTGATTGGTACGACATGGTTTATTTAAGCCGGGTGGTAAGACTGATGGAGAGTGCACAATGAAATTTGTCGCAGGGATTTTCCTACTTCTTGGCCTGTTGTCGGCGCGAGCATTAGCTGTCGTGGGTGTACAAATTAACCAGTTACAATTTAGTTATCCTGAACCCGTGCGTCTGGCGCAAGTACTTGCGCCTGTATCAGGTAGTAGTGACTGGTATTGGCCGGCCAGTGCGATTTATCAGTCAGACGATGACAGCGCCGAACAACTGCGCAATCAGGTACTAAATCAAATCGTAGCTTTGAAAGCACAGCGCGATCCATCAGAGGCCTCCTATCAAGCCTTATCAGCAATCGAAGAACAAGTCAGTTTATGGACTCTTGCCACACGTGTTGTCAGAACCATCAATTATGATGCGGCGCGATTGGACCCCAAGCAAAACCCAATGTTGGATCACGGCCGTTATATGATCAGAATCATGCCTCGTCCTGATTCCGTGCACCTTGCTGGCGCGGTTATGCGTGCCGGGAGCTATGCGCATAAGTCTCAGACCAGCACACCTGACTATCTGGCATCTATCAGTAAGCTGGAAGGTGCTGAGCACGACTTTGTGTACGTGGTGACTCCGCTTGGTGAGGTAAATCGAGTGGGGATCGCATACTGGAACGGCACCTATAATCAGTTGATGCCGGGTAGCCAGGTTATCGTGCCTGTCTTTTCCAGTATTTTCACTCCTTCTTTGACTCAGTTTAATGAAAGTCTTGCCCAGCTTGCCGTTCACAGGGTGTTGCCGTAATGATATCTCGATTACCTTTTACCAAGTCTGCACTTTCTGTCGCGGTGATTGGCTTGCTGCCAACACTTTCTGTCGCACAGGAAACCGTGAACGTTAAGCCGTCGCAAATGGTGCAGGGCGGCACAGGACTAATTCAGACCCCTACCGCCAGAATGCAGGACGCCGGGGATTTGTATTTAAACTATACCGATAACGGCGAATACCGTTTCTGGTCGGTAAACTTGCAACTCTTTGACTGGATGCAGGCCACGGCGCGTTATACTGACGTGCGTACTCAGCTTTACAGTCAGGTAGATTCTTTCAGTGGCGATCAAACTCTGAAAGATAAAGGCCTGGACGTAAAATTTCGCCTGTGGGAAGAAAGCTATTACATGCCAGATATCTCAGTGGGATTTCGGGATTTTGGCGGAACCGGCTTTTTTGAAAGTGAATTTGTGGTTGCCAGTAAGTCTGTAGGTCCCCTCGATTTCCACGTGGGCTTAGGCTGGGGCTATATGGGCTCTGCCGATGATTTCACAAACCCATTTTGTAAGTTAAAAGACAGTTTCTGTGAGCGTCCTCTGGGCTACTCCGGCCTTGGCGGTAAAGTCGACTACGACCAGTTCTTTAAGGGCAAAATGGCGGTTTACGGTGGGGTTGAATACCAGACACCGTGGGAGCCTTTAACGCTAAAGCTGGAGTGGGAAGGTAATACGTACGAATTTGATCGCGCAGGCGAGCTTGAGCAGGATACACGCCTTAATGTCGGCGCAGTTTACAAATGGAATGGCTTCGACTTCAGTCTGAATTACCAGCGTGGCAACACAGTGGGGTTTGGTGTTTCCTACAAATTTAACCTGCACACTATGTCGCAGATCAAGATTGACGATCCACCCCGCGACCTGATGAACACCAAGCGTCCGGAGTCGTTATCTGAAATCAACGGCAACGCGTTGTTCCAGGGCCTGATAAAAGACGCCTCCTTTATCCTGACCGATGTGGATATTAAGGAAGAAAAAGCCATCTTTTACGGTTATCAGAATGCCTATCGCGACAACGATGAAGCGATTGAGCGTACTGGCCGGGTGCTGGCATCAGAGCTGCCAGAGTCGGTAAAAACGTATCATGTTGTAGAAGCAAAAGGCGGTCTGCCCATGGTCGAGAATGTGATTGACGCAGAAGCGTTTATCGCAGCGGCCCGCTATGAGTCACTGGATGCAAATATTAAAGATACCTGGTATCGCAAAAATCCGGATGAGGCGCTGCGCGATGACTATGCGCCTGCAGCGAACTCAGGCTTTTTTCATTCTGCGGACCTGTTCTGGACACAAACCTTCGGCAGCCCGGAAGACTTCTATTTGTATCAAACCGGCGTCATTTTCACAGCGGGTTACGCGTTTAACGAAAACTGGTCTGTCGTGGGAGGGCTGAGCGCCACTGTATTAGATAACTTCGATAAGTTTACCTTTACTGTAGACAAAGAAGATACACCACTTCCGCGTGTGCGTACGTTGGTGCGAGAATATGTCACCAACAACCGTTTTAGCGTCGACACGGCATTCCTGAACTGGAAAGATCAGCTGTCTGATGAATGGTTTGGGCAGGCGTATGCCGGCTATCTGGAAAGAATGTTTGCTGGCGCGGGCGGTGAGATACTTTATCGGCCGGTGGATAGTAACGTTGCCTTCGGTATTGATGTTAACTATGTGAAGCAGAGAGACTTTGATGATCAGTTCAGCTTCCTGGATTATGACACCTTTACTGGTCACGCCAGTGTCTACTGGCAACCTGAATTCTTACCAGACACGCAAATCACAACAAGTGTCGGGCAGTTTCTGGCCGGCGACAAGGGCGTGAACATCGACTTCGCCAAACGCTTCGACAGTGGCGTAATTGTTGGTGCTTACGCGGCCTTTACCGATGTGTCATCGGAAGACTATGGTGAGGGCAGCTTTACCAAAGGGTTTTATTTGTCGATTCCATTGGATCTATTCCTGCTTGAACCTGCGAAAGGCCGCGGTATGTTCCCGTGGATCCCAATCTCGCGCGATGGCGGACAATTACTGCGCCGTCCCGTCCGTCTGATTGACTTCACGGAACCGCGCTCACCCTTCTACAACTAATTCTTCTACCTCATGCTGTCGCTGTCATAATCAATATGGCGGTGACAGCCATTTAGTGACAAACAAGTAATGCTCGTGTCTTGGTGAGTCAACACGGTACACGGCAATTGATTCTGTTCAGAGTGATATGGAGCAGATACCTCGATGCCGATTACAACGACCAGTAACCCAGCCGTTTACGCAATTTCAGATTACGAATAACATTGCGGGGTTTTGCCACATTGTCCTGTCGGGGGAACGCCTGAATTTCCTCAATAGTCGCCTCGAGGATCCGCTTTGCGGATTGTCCATCATCGTATGGATGCATCTGATCAGCGTAAGCTTCAATTCTCTGACGTTGTGAGTCAGATAGCGTGAGTGAATCTTCTACCGCAACGCCCAGCTTCTCAGGTGCTGAGATATCAATAAAGACGTCCTCAGGTTGAGAGTTTTTGAAGGTCACTACGGGTTTTTTCATCAGCAGAAATTCAGTAATGGCTGATGATGTATCGGATACCATAACATCGCACTGTTGCAGCAGAGGCAGAATGCTCTGGCTTTCAACAACCTCCAGGTTATCGTTGGCGATATTCTTGTACGCCTCAATTGTCTCAGCATCCATTTTCGGGTGAAACTTTACCAGCCATTTCCAGGGTTTGGTTCGGCTTAGCGTTGTTATCTGTTCCAGTAGCGCTGGCGCACTGGTCAGCTTAGGCGAGAAGGTGGGGGCAAATAAAATGTGGGGTACGTCATTGTAGTTGGCGTTTTCAAGCCCGGAAAACAGCGGATCTAACTTTGGCCAGCCGGTTTCTCTCACGGTAAAGTGCGGGTGGCGTGCCCGTAAATCCTTGAACGCTTGTGTGAAGAAAGGGCCCTGTGTGCAGTACAAATCGAAACACTCGCGAATTCGAAAATGCCCCTTTTTCTTCCACTCAAAGCCATGGAAAATCTGCACCTTCAGGCCGGGTATAAAAGAAGGCACGATGTTTCCGGGCAGAAATACAGCATCAGGATTGAACTCAACGATGTCCGCGACCTCTTGTAATCGTTGTTCTTCGGGATGAAATAACCGGGTATTTACGTCGTTGCCTTCAACAAACCAGCGAACGGCATGGCCGTCATTAAGCATTTGTGCGGCGAGCGGCCTTAATATTTCAAAGGAATAATTTTGTGAAAGATATAAAACGAAACGCATTTATTGTTGTTCTTTTATAATTTCGATAATTTCAGTAGTCGACACGGAGGGCGTTCTGGGAAGATAAATGACTTCACATACGTCCTTAAACTCATCGAAACGCCCTTCCCAGTCATTACCCATGACCAGCATATCTGCTTTATGTTTGATTATGTACTCGCGCTTTTGCTCCAGCGATTCTTCTTTAAATACATCGTCGACGAACCGAAGAGAAGAGAGTAATTCAAGGCGTGCGTCAAATGAGTAGATTGGATTGCGACCTTTTTTGCTGAAATTTAGCTCGTCAGATGAAAGGCCTACGGTTAGATGATCGCCGTGCGCTTTTGCACGCTTAAGTATTCGGACGTGACCAACATGAAGCACATCAAAGGTGCCGAAAGTGATAATTCTACGCAATGTGACGACGTCCGGTTAAGTAATATCAATTCAGTCCCACCCGCACTTTACAGCACGAGCCGATTATTCTGATGAGTGTAACATAAATATAATAAATGGCATTAGGTCGGCCCAAAGCGTCTATTGCTATTGCATGTAAGTTGTAATGTTGCACACCGGGAATACACATTTCATGCAGATAACTGGTTGAGCGCGAAACGAAACCTGAGCATGAACAAGATAAACGACAAAACTTTTAAAGAATAACGTGGTCTGTAATTCGCAATAGTTATATTGCCTGAGCGACATATCAACGCTTTGAGATCGTCATTGTTAAGTAATAAAAGACGCGCAATATATTTCTATCACGCGAGAAGCGCACTTGGCCTGCGCACGCGTTTTGTTATTAAGAGTATGTATCAGGAATTGATTTCTATGAAGGATCATAAAATGAAATCTGTAGCATTTTCGGTGATTTTTTCTACCTATAACTCGCCAGACTGGATGGAGAAAACGCTTTGGGGTCTGCACTATCAGACGTTTCAGGATTTCGAGATTATCATTGCCGATGATGGTTCAACAGAAGAGACTGCGAAGCGCATTGCTCAGTTTGAGCAAGACTCAGGCAGAAAGGTTAAGCACGTCTGGCAGCCCGATGACGGCTTTCAGAAAACCCGAATTCTGAACAAAGCGCTGGTGGCTTCAGAGGGTGAATATATTGTATTTACCGATGGAGACTGCATTTTGCGTAGTGACTTTCTGGCTGTGCACGACCGCTACCGGCAACCCGGATACTTTTTATCTGGCGGGTACTTTAAGTTACCTATGGAAACCAGCCTGGCGATTACCCGGGAAGATATCAGAACCGGGCGTGCTTTTGAGCTGGATTGGCTTGTGTCTCATGGCTTGAAAAAAACGCATAAAACGATGAAGCTGACGGCATCAGGGAAAAAGGCTGAAATGCTGAACTTTCTGACGCCTACTAAAGCAACGTGGAACGGTCATAACGTCTCTGGCTGGCGCTCGGATATTTTTGAAGCCAATGGTTTTGACGAACGTATGCAATACGGTGGCGAAGACCGTGAGCTCGGTGAAAGGTTGTTCAACCTTGGAATCAAGTCAAAGCAGATTCGTTATTCCGCTATCTGTGTCCATCTGGATCATGCCAGAGGTTACGTTAAGCAGGAAATGCGCGATAAAAACCGTGCTATCCGCGATTACACGAAAAAGCATAATGTCACCCAGACACCTTACGGTCTTCGCAAACTGGCTGGATCCGCTGGCGATCAAGATAGCACTGCGGAATTGCGTTAATACAAGTACTGATAGCAGGAGCTGTAACCGGAAAAGTTCAACCTGATCCCGAAAGCGTGTAAGATACGCTCAGCAGGATCCGAGATAGATCAAAGTTACCCTCTTTGGGATCATTTTTGATCCCAATTTGTAAAAACGGGTGAATACCGCCCGAAAACCCCGACTTTTTTCACATTCTTATTGAATTGCGCGTGCATTTACTGTATAAAATGCGCCCTCTAATTTATAGTAATACGTCATTTGACCCAGTGACTAAATGAGCGGTGGGATCGATTGGCGCGACAGTTATCGTTGTTCTGGAGACAAATACAATGTCAAAAGTATGTCAAGTAACAGGTAAGCGTCCTACGGTTGGTAATAACCGTTCGCACGCGAGAAACGCGACCCGTCGTCGCTTTTTGCCTAACCTTCAAACTCACCGCTTCTGGGTTGAGAGTGAAAACCGTTTCGTTAAACTGCGTCTGTCTACTAAAGGCATGCGTATCATCGACAAAAAAGGTATCGATTCAGTTCTGACTGATATCCGTGCCCGTGGTGAGAAAATCTAAGGAAGCCGACAATGCGTGATAAAATCAAATTAGTTTCTTCTGCAGGTACAGGTTTCTTCTACACCACAGATAAGAACAAGCGTAACATGCCAGGCAAAATGGAGATCAAAAAGTTTGATCCTGTTGTGCGTAAGCACGTTATGTTCAAAGAGGCAAAAATCAAGTAAGAAAACTTGCTTTTGTCTCCACGAAAACCCGGCTCTTGCCGGGTTTTTTGCGTTTATGCGCTGGTATAGAAGTGCCGCGAAACCCGGATCTGATTCCGGCGCGCTTAACGCTTGTTCTATTCATATAAATCGCTTGTCAGTTGATAGCCAGGTGAAATCCGGTGTCGTACTGTTAAACGTCTGCCTGAGATGGTTGTCAACGCAGGTTATTGTGTGCGGGCTGCCAGAGATTACAGGGTAGATTGATCACGCTGATGGTCAGATTGGTATATCATACGCAGGAATCTAATTGGAAAGGACAGGACTGACGTGGCCCGTTTATCCCAACGTGCTTTTAATAATGTGGTGATATTCGCCATGCTGCTGATGATTGCGTTATTCAATCTGGACAGCTTTCTGCCGGTGTCGCAGCCTCAGGGAAGTCAGCCGCTGCTTACCAGTGATGCCTATATCCTTAAAATTGAGCAGGACCAGCAGCGGCTTGAGCGTACTGGCCAGCATTGGCGGTATGTGACTGAGACGGTGGTAGACATGGCACCGGAAGCACAAATTGAAGCCTGGCAAAGCGGGATATTAGAGCCTGCGCCGCGGGCCAGAAGTCTTGCCCAGAATCTGCGCCCGATTATCGCAGTGGTGTGGCTGGCTGGTGAGTCCCAGGGGCTGGTGTATGCGTTCTATATGTCGGACTCACACACGTTTGTGAAGCACAACGATCAGTGGTTCGAGCTGGAGCGGGTGACGCTGAAATCTTTGCTCCCCTGGTTTACCTTCAAAGAAGTGTCGGTGAATTAACTATGCCTGAATTACCCGAGGTGGAAGTCAGTCGGTTAGGTATCTCGCCCTGGCTTATCAATCATAAAATCACGGATGTTATCGTACGTGACAAGCGCCTGCGCTGGCCGGTGCCTGAGGAAATAAAAACCGCAACGGGGCGTACTGTTGTTGATGTCAGACGGCGCGCTAAATACCTGCTGATTGACGTAGGAAATGCCGATATCGTATTGCATTTAGGTATGTCGGGAAAACTGCGCGTGATAGACAAAGACACACCGGTAATTAAGCACGATCATATTGATATCGTGCTGGACTCCGGTAAGTGCCTGCGCTTTAACGATCCGCGCCGGTTTGGTGCCTGCCTGTGGCAGCCAAAGGGCGACGAACTCCCTCAGTTTCGTAAACTGGGGCCAGAGCCACTGACTGACGCGTTCGACAGTGAACGTCTGCATATTCTCTCCCGTGGCCGTAAAAGCCCTGTAAAAAGCTTTATCATGGACAACGACGTCGTGGTTGGCGTGGGTAACATCTACGCCAACGAAGCCTTGTTCATGGCGGGCATCGATCCGCGCCGCGCAGCAGGCCGGGTTAGCGCCTCACGCTACGCGGCACTAACCGATGCCATTAAAGCGGTATTGCAAAAAGCCATTACAGAAGGTGGCACCACGTTAAAAGACTTTGCGCAAAGCGACGGCAATCCGGGTTACTTCGCGCAGCATCTGAATGTGTACGGTAAGGCGGGGAAAGCCTGTGGGCGCTGCGGCGGGGTGATTAAAAGCAAAGTCATTGGCCAGCGCAATACGTTCTTTTGTATTGGTTGTCAGCGCTAGGGATGATGAGAATAAGTCGATGGCTGCTCAGGCATAAAGCCAGTTGACTAATCAGGGCGGTCCCTTGCAGGGTTAACGGGGTAAATAAAAAATCACCGAAGAGTCAGTATTTGGTTTTATGTCCCGAAGGGCGAGCCATAAAGCAGGCAATGGCGACGTTAGGTTTCCTGGCAAATGCGACTATCCTGCTCTGCGAACCCTGCGAACCCTGCGAACCCTGCGAACCCTGCGAACCCTGCGAAGATGCCTTGTAACTGCCTACAGGCCTCGCTGAGCGACTATGCCCTGGCAACGCTGGCGCTTTTACGAGTCGCTCTGACTACCATGGAAGCTTGCTTTCAACGCTTTCTGCACCACCGGGTGGCAAAAGTCGCTGACGTTACCGCGGTGCATGGCCACTTCTTTCACCAGCGTTGAGGAAATAAAGGAATTCTCTTCCGCCGGGGTTAAAAATACACTTTCCAGCTTCGGATTTAACCGCCGGTTCATATTGGCAAGCTGAAACTCATACTCAAAATCTGATACCGCACGCAGACCACGAATTAACACGGTGGCGTTTTGCTGATCGGCAAAATCTGCCAGTAAACCGGTAAAGCCGACAACCTCGACATTGGGCAAGTCCGCCGTGACTTCTTTAATCATGGCTACCCGCTCTTCCAGCGTAAACAGCGGCTTTTTACTGGGGTTCGAGGCAATAGCAACAATAACGTGCGAAAACATGCGCGAGGCACGGTCTATCAGGTCAGCATGACCATTCGTGATGGGATCAAACGTACCCGGGTACAAGGCTCTGGTGTGCATAATTCAAAGAGGCTGTCTGGTTTTAACGGAACAGTACCGAGAATCGTCTGGTGTTGCAATGGGCCGTTGGCTTACTACCATTTGGCAGTTGGCAATGGCAGCAACGAAAAACGGCCGTCCCGGCTTACTCACAAAGATGTTACGGGCGTATTTTTCGCTCGTACCCGCGCAACAGCTGTTGCCAGTTTTCAGTGCTGAAGTGAAACGTCTCGCAGCGCCCCAGCTCTTTTTCCAGAGAGCGCTGAAGGCGGTCCAGCATTTCCTGTTTCCAGCCATCGCCATCGCGAATGGCGCAGCGATCAAAATCAATTATCCAGATAGTACCCTCGCCGTCGCGCATAATATTGTGGATATTCAGATCGTGATGGTACACCAGGGCCTGGTGCAAACGGGCGATTGTTTCACCAACACGCTCCCAGGTAGCCGCATCCAGAGGCTCGTGGCAAAGCGCGTGATACAGGTCCTGACTGTCAGGGATCATGGCGGTAATCAAGTCAGCGCGATAAAACAGGCCATGTCGTGATACATGCGCGGCAACCGGTTCCGGGACCGGCAACCCCAGTTCACGCATTCGGTGAAGCAAGTCAAACTCGGCAAAGGCTCGGGTGCTGCCTAATCCGCCATACAAATATTCGTCGGTTAACACCTTGCCAATTAAGCCGCCGCGCCGATAATGACGAAGCACCCAGTGTCTGGATTCGTGTTCAATGAAGTAGGTGGTGCCACGCCCCTGTGCGTTGCCTGTCACTTTATTTTCAGACTGCCAGTAGGTGGGGTCAAAGTAGTCCAGTGACGGCCCGGCAAACACGGCATCATCGTAACGGATCGCGTGGTTGTTTTTCTCTGAGGCCCAGTCTTTTATCGCCATGCAAACGGTAACTTATGGTAAATTTGCCATTGTAATGATTTATTTCTGATTTTTCAGCGAAAGTGAGTATTAGCGTGAGCAAAAAGATTTGTCTGATGCGACTATCTGCCATTGGCGATGTTTGTCATGCCGCGGCCCTGGTAAACCGAATTCAGACACACTGGCCTGAAGCAGACATCACCTGGGTGATTGGTAAAATTGAATATCAGCTGGTTCGCCTTATGCCGGGCATTCGGTTTGTGGTGTTTGATAAGTCTCAGGGTAAAGCGGCAGTGGCGAAGCTTAAGGCTGACCTGGCTGATACTACATTTGATGCGCTGCTGATGATGCAGGTGGCGCTGCGTGCGAACCTGGCGTCCCGGGCTATTAAAGCGAAAACCCGCATAGGGTTTGACTGGGCCAGAAGTAAAGAATTGCACTGGCTGTTTGCCAACAAACGCGTTGCGCCTCACAAACACGCCCACGTGTTAGACGGATTTATGGATTTTGCTGACGCATTAGGCGTCCCTCCGGTAGAAAAGCCAGCATGGAACATACCGGTAAGCGAAGAAGACAAGGCCTGGGCGGCCAGTAAAGCTGAGCAGTTCGGCGATTTTGTCGTAATCAGCCCTGCAGCCAGCAAAGCCGAGCGTAATTGGTTACCCGAACGATACGCAGGTATAGCTAACCATCTGCAAAATAAAGGAAAATCTGTAGTACTTTGTGGCGGGCCGGGCGCTTTGGATCGACAAACTGCCGACGCCATTCTGGCGTGTGATGCCCAAATTACAGCTAACCTGACCGGCGAGACGTCGCTGCATCAGTTGCTGGCATTGCTGGCTCATGCGCAGTTAGTTATCGCTCCTGACACCGGGCCTGCCCACATGGCAACCACCGTGGGTACGCCCGTAATTGGTCTCTACGCGCATTCGAACCCCAGACGAACCGGCCCCTATAACGATAATGATAAAGTGGTGTCTGTTTATGACCAGTGCATTGAAGCACAGCGGGGCAAACCCTGGCAGTCGTTGCCATGGGGAGCACGAGCCAAAGGGCAGGACCTTATGGCAAAAATATCTCTTGAACGCGTTGTCGAAACTGTCGATAACCTGTTTAATGGTGAGTAATCGTAAAGATAGCTGCGGTAAATCCACACAAGCGTCAACAGATTATCTACACTTACAAGGAAAGCGCGTGTTGCGCATGCGCTCTATACCCAGGGGGAACTCCCTTTGACGATTATGGAAGACTGCCTCAGGTTGAAGTTCCCACACCTGAAAATCATGTTTTCATTCATGCTGACACTCTCTGTGTTACTCAGCACGCCAGCTTTGTGTCAGGAAAAAACTACGATCCTTCACAGCTACGCCTCTGATGGTCTGACATTATCCCGGGCCGACACCCTGCAAATTTTCACCGGTAACCGCCAGTACTGGCCTGACGGCAGCAAAATAACAGTTTATATGCTGAACTCTGATGCGCCACTGCATCAGCGCTTCAGTCGTGAGCATTTGCGCATGTTTCCTTATCAGCTGGACCGGCTGTGGAACCAAATTACCTACTCAGGACAAGGGGAGCCACCCCGCAGAGTGAAAAATGAAATGGAATTGATTAACGCGGTAATGAATACCCCAGGCGCCATTGGTTATGCGACCGAAACGGGGATAACCCAATACAGTGAACGGAAGGCACAATTACAATGAGAATGCGAACTTCACTATTACTGGCGGCTTTGATGGCATTTTCGGGGCAGGCTTTGGCAGGGAATGGCAGCTGGCACGGCTATCTGTCTCAGGGCGTTACACAGTCGATAGACAGCAACTTTCTGACCGACAACGAGTCGGTAACCGGCGAATTGACAGAACTGGGCATTAACGGCCGGTACGAGTTCGATCAGCGGCTGGCCGTTGTGGGTCAGGTAGTGTACCTGGATGGCGGGAATCGCTACGAAAAGGGGGCCCGGCTTGATTATTTGTTTGTCGACTGGACGCTGCCAAATCTTGGGGAGTGGCAGGGCCACCTGCATCTGGGGCGCTTTAAAAATCGTCACTGGCTGTATTCAGCGACCCGCGATGTGCCGCATACCCGCGCCACGTCAGTACTTCCACAATCCGTGTATTACGATGGTTTCCGCGATATTGCGCTTGGCAGCGACGGCGCATTGCTGCAACTTACTCGCCTGACCGAGCACGGACTCTGGGAAGTAAACTGGAGCTACGGTCGCTCGTCCATCAGTGATGAGCAAACCCAGGCGTTTCTGGGCACCAATGTGCTGGGCAAGGCGAAACAGGACTATGTTCATCAGTTTAGCGTATTCTGGCAACCACCCAGCATGAACTGGCGCATTGGCGGCAGTCTGCTGGAGTCTGATTTTCGCTACGAACCTGCTCCCATGGATGTTCTTATTGCTGGCACGACCAATATTCGTCGCGTCATGCTGTCGTTTGAGTACTTCAGTAAAAACTGGGAGCTAAGCGCAGAATTTTTAAAAGAATATCAGCAGGACAGTGGCGCATTCGGACCTGATTATTACAACAGCCGGATTGGTGAAGGCGGATTTGTGCAGCTGCGGTATATGTTTACGCCTCAGGTAAGCGGACTCATCATGCAGGATATCTATGATCTCAATCGCGACGATCGTGATGGCAGCATGCTGGAAGCGTCTACCGGCGGGGTGATCCCCGCGTACTTTGGTTATATGGACACCACTACCATTGGCCTTCGCTGGGATATTGCACCGAACTGGCGCCTTCAGGGAGAGCATCACTGGGTGCAGGGCGGCGCCAGAATTAAAGGCATTCTGAATCCGCAAACCCAACTGCAGTCGCAGTCGCACTGGCGTATGTGGGCTGTGCAGCTGATGTACTGGTTCTGATATGAAGCCACGGTTATCCTTTACCACCAAAGTCATGATCATCCTGTTGTTGATGATGCTGACAGTGTCGGTTGTGATAACTGCTATCCTCATTCAGCAATCCAAAGAAACCATCAAACGCCAGCATTTTCGTGTACAGGTCGAAAATGAGCGGCGCTACGAGCTGTTTACTCAGGAGCTCAATGGGCGAGCCATCATCTGGCTGGAAGGCTTTACCAGCATGAGTTCCACCGGTCAGCAAACGCCGACCAGCCTGTCGGCAACGCTGGAGGGAGCAAAAGACTATCTTCGACTGAACCGCCAAATTAAAGACTTCTGGCTGTACGATGGCGAATTAACGCTGTATTACGGTGAGCAGAGCGCGCCCACCACGTTATTTTATCCTTATCTGGAAACCACGCAGCGAAACCTCACAACGCAGTTTCTGTTGCATTGCGAAGCGTATTGTCAGCAGTATTTGTTTGTACCGGTAATGACTGAGTCAGGGGCAATGCCCGTGATAGTCATATCCACCGGCTTACAGGAACTGCTTTCAATGATGGGCCAGACGGTGGGCACCAAATTACTGGCTCTGGTGCAGCAGAGCACGCCGGGCAGTGCGCTGCCCCTGCGTTTTGTCAGTCAGTTGACTGACACCAACCAGCGCGAAATTGAGGCAGTGCTTGAAAACCTCGGAGCGGCTTATATTACAGAGCTGGTCGAGAAAGGCCATCAGGTCGATACCGGAAAGGGCAGCTACCTGTTGAACCTTATCCCTATGACACCTGTGCGTGGAAAAGAGACCTTCATTTTACTGGTGCAGGACATCACCAGTGACGTCGCGCGCGCCAAACGCTATGAAAAGCTGGTGGCAGGCAGTGCGGTAGGGCTGTTCACTTTATTTTCTATTCTGATGTACCTGTTTCTGAACCAGTACCGATATCGATTGATGGACATCAGCCGCCGCCTGCCACTGCTGGCGCAACATCGCTATCAGGAGTTTCGGCATGCCACGGGTATATCGGGTGAGTGGCGTCAGCGTTATTTTCGCGACGAGTTGGATGTGCTGGAGTCAACCGCAGAGGACCTGGCTCACCAGCTCGAAGATATCGATAGCCGTATGGCGATCAACACGGCGCAGTTAGAAAAAATGGCAATGTTTGATGCTCTGACTGGCCTGCCAAATCGCAATATGCTGACTTATCAGGTCGAAAAACAGCTGGCTGCCGCTGCCCGAAGTGAAGATATTGTGGCGCTGATGTTCCTCGATTTGGACGATTTCAAAAAGGTAAACGACAGTCACGGTCACGATGTGGGTGACAAACTGCTTAAAGCCGCTGCGCTGCGTATTTCTGCACCTATCCGCGACAATGACATTGCTTCACGGTTTGGTGGCGATGAGTTTGTCGTGCTGTTATCTCAGATTGGTACCCGTGATCAGGTGGAAGTGGTCGCTAAAAAATTGCTGAGTGCGTTCTCCACCCCAATTGATGTTGATGACAAACAGTTTTACATCACAGTGAGTATTGGTATCGCGATCACGCGCCAGTCGCAATCCTCTGCTGTCGACCTGTTACGCCATGCGGATATCGCCATGTATGAAGCGAAAGAGCGGCAGGGACCGTCGTTTCGGATCTACGATTCCACCATGAATCTTAAGGTTATGCGCAAAGTGGAACTGGAGTCTGAAGCGCGCATTGCGCTGCGTGATGATCAGTTTTATCTGGCCCTGCAACCTCAGCTTGAACTTCGTACCCGAAAGTTAGTTGGCTTTGAAGCTTTACTGCGCTGGGAACATCCGGAAAAAGGGCCCATCGCACCCAACGACTTCATCCCATTACTAGAACACACCTTGTTTATGCTGGAGCTGGATTACTGGGTAATTGCGCGCGCGACCCGGTTGCTCAGGGAAATGTCAGCCAATGGGCTTGCCGATGTGAAAATGGCCATCAATCTGTCTTCTGCACATTTTTTGGATCCGTCGCTGCCAGAATTTTTACAACAACAGATTATCGAACAGCGCATCGCGCCTTCCATGATAGAGCTTGAGCTTACCGAAAATGTGCTGGTGGCTGATATCAGCCGTGCCACCCACGTGATGGAGCAGATTAAAGCCATGGGATGCTTAATCGCCATTGACGATTTTGGCACCGGGTACTCATCGTTGAGCTACTTAAAAGCGCTGCCAGCAGATTATATTAAGATTGATCAGTCTTTTATTGCGGGCATGGTCGACAACCCGGATGACCGCTCAATTGTATATTCGACCATTACCATGGTGCGCAACATGGGGCTGAAGGTCATTGCCGAGGGCCTTGAGATCCCGGCACAGTACGAATTGTTATGCCATTTCAATTGCCATCAGGGGCAGGGCTACCTCATCAGTAAACCTATTCCCGAGTCGGAACTGTGGGCTACACTAAACGAAAAGCTGGCTGGTGGCGTATGGACCGGAGACCTGCCCGTATTTGATGTGTCGGCTGACACCTCTGGCTGAGCAGGATACGCGCAGGTGTGCGGTTTTATTTACACCGTCTGTCGCATGGCCTTGCCCGGCGAGCGGGTTAGGCTATACCCCAATTCACGCTTTCATTAAAATACACACTTTTAGCGAACCTGGAGACCAGCATGTCTGAGGCATTTATTGCACACCTGCAATCGCAGATTGCCAGCACGAAAGAAGAAGGGCTGTACAAAAAAGAGCGGGTTATTACCTCGCAACAGCAAGCTGACATTGATGTAAACAACGATCACGTTGTGAACTTCTGTGCAAATAACTACCTGGGACTGGCTAACCACCCCGATCTCATTTCGGCAGCGAAAGACGGCCTGGACAGCCATGGCTTCGGGGTAGCTTCTGTGCGCTTTATCTGTGGTACGCAGGACATTCACAAAGAGCTGGAAGGCAAGATCAGTCACTTCCTGGGCACAGAAGACACCATTTTGTACCCGTCATGCTTTGACGCTAACGGCGGCCTGTTCGAAACCTTACTAGGCCCCGAAGATGCCATTATCTCTGATGCCCTTAACCACGCCAGCATCATCGATGGCGTGCGTTTATGTAAGGCCAAACGCTACCGCTACGCCAACAACGACATGGAAGCGCTGGAAGACCAGTTAAAGCAGGCTGATGCAGACGGTGCACGTTTCAAAGTTATCGCCACCGATGGCGTGTTCTCGATGGATGGCGTCATTGCTGATCTGAAAAACATCTGCGACCTGGCCGACAAATATGATGCGCTGGTCATGGTAGATGACTGCCACGCCACGGGCTTTCTTGGCGATAACGGCCGCGGCAGTCATGAATACTGCGATGTTATGGGCCGGGTAGACATTCTCACCGGTACTCTGGGTAAAGCGCTGGGCGGTGCGTCAGGCGGTTATACCTCAGGCAAAAAAGAAGTAGTGGAGTGGTTGCGTCAGCGCTCACGTCCTTATCTGTTCTCCAACTCTGTCGCGCCACCTATCGTGTCTGCGTCGCTGAAAGTGTTCGATATGATGGAGCAGGGTAGTGAACTTCGTGACCAGTTGTGGAAAAACGCTGCACATTTCCGTAAACGTATGGAAGAAGCCGGTTTTACTTTGGCCGGGAAAGATCACCCCATCATTCCTGTTATGTTAGGCGATGCACGACTGGCCAGTGACATGGCCGACAAGCTGCTGGAAAGAGGCATCTACGTGATTGGTTTCTCATACCCGGTGGTACCGAAAGGGCAGGCGCGTATCCGTACGCAGATGTCAGCCGGGCACAGTATTGAACACGTAGACCGTGCGGTAGACGCGTTTATTGAGGTGGGTCGCGAGTTAGGAGTGATTCAATGAAGTCGTTAGTTAAAGCGCACAGCGAGAAAGGCATCTGGCTGGAAGATACGCCAAAGCCTGAAGTGGGTCATAATGACCTGCTGATTAAAATTCGCAAAACCGCCATTTGTGGCACAGACATGCATATTTACAACTGGGATGAATGGGCGCAAAACACCATTCCGGTCCCTATGGTTGTCGGCCACGAATATGTGGGTGAAGTGGTAGGCATGGGTGAAGAAGTAGCCGGCTTTCAGGTTGGCGACCGCGTATCAGGCGAAGGTCACATCACCTGCGGACATTGCCGTAACTGTCGCGCCGGACGCCGCCATTTGTGCCGCAATGAATCCGGTGTAGGCGTAAACCGCCCGGGTGCATTTGCCGAATATCTGGTTATCCCTGCGTTCAACGCGTTTAAGATCCCGGATAATATCAGCGATGATCTAGCCTCTATTTTCGACCCCTTTGGTAATGCAGTACACACCGCGCTTAGCTTTGACCTGGTGGGTGAAGATGTGCTTATCACCGGCGCAGGCCCCATTGGCATCATGGCCGCAGCGGTTGCAAAACATGTAGGTGCGCGTCACGTGGTAATTACCGATGTGAACCCTTATCGCCTGGCGCTGGCGGAAAAAATGGGCGCGAGTCGCGCGGTGAACGTCAGCAACACCAATTTAAAAGATGTCATGAACGAGTTGGGCATGACGGAAGGCTTTGACGTGGGCATGGAAATGTCAGGTGTGCCGTCAGCCTTTCGCGATATGCTGAATAATATGAACAACGGTGGTAAAGTGGCGATGTTAGGCATTCCGCCACAGGACGTCGCCATTAACTGGAACGAAGTGATCTTCAAAGGCCTTACCATCAAGGGAATATACGGACGTGAAATGTTCGAAACCTGGTATAAAATGGCAAGCCTTATCCAGAGCGGTCTGGACCTGACACCTATCATTACTCATCAGTTCCCGGTAGACGACTTTCAGAAAGGGTTCGATACCATGGGCTCCGGTGAGTCCGGCAAAGTTATTCTGGACTGGCAATAATAATGACCCAATTTTCACACATCACCGTGCAGGATGTCGCGGACAACAAAGACAGCTATGCCATTGTTGATATTCGCGATCCGCAGTCTTTCGCTAACGGCCACATGCCCGATGCGTTGCATTTAAGCAATGATAATCTGGCAACGTTTATCGAGAACACGCCAAAAGAAAAGCCTGTTGTGGTGGTGTGTTATCACGGCATTAGCAGCCAGCAGGCAGCGCAGGTGATTGCCGGGCAGGGGTTTAATACCGTCTACAGTATGGATGGTGGCTTTGAGGCCTGGCGCGTGTCGCAGCCTGTGGTTAGTGATAACGCGTGAACTCTCCGTTAATCGCATTTCGTCAGGAAGGGGTGGCTCACCTGCTGGCAAATTATCTTAAGAGCCAGAGCATCGATGCCAAGGTTGAGCGAACCAGCGCTGGCGATGAATATATGGTGGTGCTGGCCAATGAAGACGATGCACTTCGTGCCAGAGATATCACCGAAGCCTTTCTTCGTAACCCGAACGATCCTAAGTATCAGCAAGCGGCATGGGAGCATGGTCAGCAGGTAACGCTGACACGAACCGGTAGCGGTATGAGCATTGCCGGTATGATGAAAAATGCAATGACCTCCCCGATGACGGCAAGCGTGCTGGTGATTTGCGTGGTGGTGTATGCGTTGTCGCTGTTTGGATTGTTTGCGCCTATTGCCAGTGAACTCATGATGCAGCCATTGTCTCTGCTCGTGCAAAACCATGAGTGGTGGCGGGTGATAGGCCCGGCGTTTATTCATTTCTCCATTCTTCACATTGTGTTTAACCTGTTGTGGTGGGGCATGCTGGGTGCGCAAATCGAACGCACACTGGGTGTCAGCATGCTGATGCTGGTATTTGTGATATCCGCTGTCACATCTAACATTGGTCAGTCGTTCTTTACCGATCCGCTGCCCGGAGGCTTGCTGCCTTTTGGCGGCCTGTCAGGTGTGGTCTATGCGTTGATGGGCTTTGTGTGGTGGCTGGGCTGGCTAAAACCGCAGTGGGGGCTAAGCATTCCCCGCGGTATTATCGGCTTTATGCTGGTGTGGCTGGTGCTGGGCTATGCCGATATCTTGTGGGTGAACATGGCGAATGCCGCACACACAGTCGGTTTAATTACCGGGTGCCTGCTGGCTGCCGTGCTGAGTATTGGTGCTGATAAAAGGGCGGATTAGCCGCCCTGATACAGATACTTGGTAAAGATGACGTCTTTTACTACTTCGCCACCGGTTTCCTGCTTCATATGTTCCTGAAGTGCTTTTAAAATGGCACGGCGAATATCTTCACGGCCGGTCAGCGATTTAACTTTCTCTTCCGGCTGACGGCCAAATATTTCAATTGCCGTGGCGCGCAGCAGCGGCATGTGATGCTCGGCTATCTCGAGTTGGTCAACATCGTTAATCATCAGCTCAACCGTCACGCGCACGTACCCCAGCTTTCTTGCTGTTGAGCCCACGTAATTAGTTACAATGTCTGGCTCAAGGCCAAGATACGCGTAATTAGGACGATCCTGAGCGCTAACCAGTGAAGTACCGGCGGCAGTTAAAATCAACGAAATTGCCAAGGATCGCAGCAGTAATCGAAATGTCATTTTGGTCAAGTCTGGTATCGCTTCATAACAACAGGGAATAAAGATGCCCTTATTGTAGCAAAATCATTCAATAGCGCACTACTGCATTAGTCGAAGCCGGGACATTTAAGACAAATAAGACGTTACAGCGTCAATCCACTCGCTAAAATCGCACCTTCGTCGCCCTCAGAGTTGCTGATGTAACGGCAGTAAAATGGAAACGTCGGCGTAAAAGATAACAAACCAGCGGTATATCGCTGCGCACAGGGTGGGCGTAAAACCCGCTTCAGTGATAAGATAAATGCAGTTAAACAAGCAGAGAACGTGTCGTTGAAAGTCTCTCCTGAATTTCCCGTTGGACTGGATGTCAATTGGGCGCCGTCAAGTCAGGTAGCCCTGTCTGATCCTTATCTCAAAAACTGGTTGCTCGACACCGGGTCGTTAACAGAACGGGTGCAGTCGCTTTGCAGGCACTTTTCGCTGGAAAAGTTAGGGCAGGGCCGTCAGGGTCTCCATCACAGCGAACAAGCGCTGTTAAATGCTGCTACCGACAGCGACTGGCAGGTGCGCGAGGTGTTGCTGTGTGCCGATGGCGAGCCCTGGGTGTACGCGCGCTCGGTGATCCCACAAACACTTATTGACGATGAACTGGCGAACTTAGGTACCCAGCCTCTGGGTAAACGGCTGTTTAACGATGCCCGTTTTGCCCGCTCCGATTTTGAACTTTGTCAGGCAACCCCTGAGGCACTTTCCCGCCTGAATATGGATATCGCCGACACGTTGTGGGGGCGCCGCTCGTTGTTTTCTTTTCAGGGAAGCCGCATGATTGTGGCTGAGGTGTTTTTGCCGGGAGCCCCGGCTTACGAATCGCGGTATCGCTATGGACGTTAAGCTCTCTTTTTCCAATATGCCGGGCTATGCACGGCTGATGCGACTGGATAAACCGGTTGGCATTTATTTGTTGTTGTGGCCAACCCTATGGGCGCTGGTGGTGGCATCTAAAGGGCTGCCATCGCTCTTCATTACCGCCGTGTTCGTTGCCGGTGTGGTTATCATGCGTTCTGCCGGCTGCATTATTAACGACTATGCTGATCGCCATGTCGACGGTGACGTAAAGCGTACATCGGCGCGCCCGCTGGTGAGTGGTGAAGTCTCCGAGAAAGAAGCGCTACAGCTGTTTGCACTGCTAATCGGCGTCTCTTTTGGTTTGGTGCTGCTGCTTAACTGGCAAACCGTGGCGATGTCTGTCGCGGCGCTCATTCTGGCCGCAAGCTATCCGTTTATGAAGCGCTATACCCATTTGCCACAGGTGGTGCTGGGCGCGGCATTTGGTTGGGCGATCCCCATGGCTTTTACCGCTATTACCGAAACGGTGCCGGTCTGGGGCTGGTTGTTGTTTATGGCAAACCTGTGCTGGACTGTGGCTTACGACACCATGTATGCCATGGTTGACCGCGACGATGACGTGCGTATTGGCGTGAAATCTACCGCAGTATTGTTTGGCCGCTTCGACAAAGCCATTATCGTGCTATTACAGCTGATAACCTTGTTGTTACTGCTGTCAGTGGGGGTTTTGATTGAGGCAACCTGGCCTTATTACCTGTCTCTTGTGGTAACGGCCGTACTCTTTACCCATGCCTATACCCGCATCCGGCATCGTGAGCGCGAAGCGTGCTTCAAAGCGTTTATCGAAAGCCATTATGTGGGCATGGTGGTAACAGCCGGGCTACTGGCGAACTATTTACTGTAGATTCGTATCACAGGGGCACAGCGTGCGCTTTAGATACGGTTTGTCGGTGTTCAACGTGAGAATGAGTATGGAAGGATTTAAGGGGCTGGAACAGGGCATTTGCTTGCCGCGCACTCAGCCGCTGCCGTAAGCTAATCAGCCTGGGGTATCTGATACCCCAGACATCCCGGCAGCATTAGTCGTTTTGCTGGTTTTCCAGTTCGGTGAGCCTGGCTTCCATCGCATCCAGCTTTTCGCGAGTGCGAATTAATACCTGGCTTTGAATATCAAACTCTTCGCGGGTAACAAGGTCCAGTTTAGATAACTGCGACTGCAATACCTGCTTAATGCGACCTTCGGCTTCTTCTGCCATATTACGCACACCCGGCGGTACCGCGTCTGCAATTTGTTTTGCCAATTCTTCCAGTTTCTTCGGATCAAGCATGGTTTTTCCTTTATAATGCGCGTCGTCGACGAGGTTCCCATTCTATAGCGATACCATCGACATGCAATGAAAACCGCCACCTCTCCCCGGTCGCGTCTGGTGGCGCGTGTCATCCAACAAGATGCAGGTATCTGATTTTCCATGAAGCTGAATGATGCACAACAATCTGCTGTGACTTTTGTCTCCGGGCCTTGTCTGGTGCTGGCGGGTGCCGGTAGTGGCAAAACCCGGGTGATCACCAACAAAATTGCGCATCTGGTACGAAACTGCGATATGCCGGCACGCTACATTGCCGCCGTTACGTTTACCAACAAAGCGGCCCGCGAAATGAAAGAGCGGGTGGCGCAAACCTTAGGAAAAAAAGAAGCGCGCGGCCTGAAAGTCTCTACCTTTCACACCCTGGGGCTGAATATCATCAAATCGCATGTGAAAGATTTGGGCTTAAAACCCGGCTTTTCACTGTTTGACGATAAAGATTCGCTGGCGCTGTTAACCGACCTCACCGAAGACACCTTAGATGGGGACAAAGATCAGCTCTCGCTGCTGCAAAGCTGTATCTCGAACTGGAAAAACGATTTATTACTGCCTGATCAGTTATTGCGCCACGCAACCAGTACCGGTGAGAAAGAGTTCGCCGAGGCGTACCGTCAGTATCAAAATCACTTAAAAGCCTATAACGCACTGGATTTTGATGATCTTATCCTGCTGCCCACGCTGCTGTTAAAACACAACGAACAGGCGCGAATGAAGTGGCAAAGTAAAATTCGCTACTTGCTGGTGGATGAATATCAGGACACCAACACCAGTCAGTATGAGCTGGTGAAACTGATGGTGGGTGAACGCGCCCGCTTTACGGTGGTGGGTGATGACGATCAGTCAATTTATTCCTGGCGTGGCGCAAAGCCGCAAAACCTGAACTTACTTCAGCAGGATTTTCCGCGCCTGAACGTTATCAAGCTACAGCAGAATTACCGATCCTCCGGACGCATTCTACACTGCGCGAATATTCTCATTCAGAACAATCCGCACCTGTTCGACAAAACCCTGTTTTCTGAACTGCAGTACGGCGAGCCGCTGAAAGTGGTGGTGGCGAAAAACGAAGAGCACGAAGCCGAGCGCGTGGTCGCAGAGCTGATTGCACATAAGTTTATGAACCGCACAAACTTTAAAGACTATGCAATCTTGTATCGCGGAAACCACCAAAGCCGGCTGTTTGAAAAGCTGTTAATGAGTAACCGCATCCCCTATAAAATCAGTGGCGGGATGTCGTTTTTCGGTCGCAGCGAGGTGAAAGACATCATGGCGTATTTGCGTCTGATGGTAAACCAGGATGACGATAATGCACTGCTTCGCATTATTAACACGCCCAACCGGGGCATAGGCCGGGCCACGCTGGAAAAGCTGGGCAACTTTGCCAATCATCTTGGTAAGTCTATGTTTGAAGCCGCGTGTCACGACGCATTGTCGGGTGTACTTTCAGGCAACGCCTATCAGCGCGTGGCAGGCTTTGCGCGCTGGATTGTGGAATTGTCGGATAATGCCGCCAGAGGGGATACCACCGCGGCGCTGCGCTCAATGATCAAGTCTATGAGTTACGAAGAGTGGCTGTACGAACACAGCCCCAGCCCGAAAGCGGCGGAAATGGCCATGGCGAACGTCAGTACCCTGTTTGGCTGGGTTACCGATATGCTGGAAGGCAACGAGCTGGATGCGCCTATGACGCTGGTGGAAGTAGTTAACCGACTGATTTTAAGGGATATGATGGAGCGCGGCGAAGAAGAGGCCGATGCTGATCAGGTGCAGTTAATGACACTGCATGCCTCAAAAGGTCTGGAATTCCCCATTGTGTTTCTGGTGGGCATGGAGGAAGGCTTGTTACCGCATCAAAGCAGTATTGATGAAGACAACGTAGAAGAAGAGCGCCGTCTGGCGTATGTGGGGATCACCCGTGCTCAGCGCGAACTCATCTTTACCCTTGCTAAAGAGCGCCGCCAGTTTGGTGAAATCATCCAGCCTGAACCCAGCCGCTTTTTGTACGAGCTGCCTGCTGACGATGTGCAGTGGGAAAATCAAAAGCCTAAAGCCAGTGCCGAAGAGCGCCAGCAAAAAGGGCAGGCAAGTATTGCGAATCTGCGGGATATGCTAAAAAAGTAAGTCTGCTATCTGGCGTATCCGCTTGCCGCGTCAGCCGTAACAGCCGGGCGCGTTATCCGGCCAGTTGCTTAATATCCAGCGGACGCGCCTCGCTTAACACCCGGCCCTGTGCGTAATTGCAGTCAATTTCCGTCAGCGCTTCTAACTGCGCGCGGGCATCCACACCTTCGGCTATCACCTTAAAGCGCAAATGCTCGGATATCAGCATGACAGACTGGATAAGCTTCAGATTGCGCTGCGAGCGGGGAAGTGATTTCACAAAGCGGTGATCAATCTTAATAAAGTCGAAGGGATAGGCGAACAGGTAGCTTAGTGAGGCCAGACCGCTACCGAAGTTATCCAGTACCAGTGTGATCCCGGCACGTTTTAGTTTCTTAATGGCTGGCAAAATATACTGAGAGCGACGGTTTAAGTCGTTCTCATCAAACTCAAACACCAGCTCATTGGCCGAAATACCTGAATCGTCAATAATGCGGATAATTTTATTAACCAGCGACGACTGCAACAGGTGATTAATTGATACGTTAACCGCAATGTGACTGGGTTTGTCACTGTCGCTGCGCCAGCTGTTTAGCAGGTCGCAGGCTTTACGCAGCTGGAATAAATCTAAATCTAATGTCAGGCCGCCCTGTTCGGCCACCTGTCTGAACTGCTCACGGGCTACCTTGCCGTACGTCGGATGCTCCCAGCGCACGTACATTTCATGATACAGCGCTTCGTCGGTGCGCAGGTCAATCACCGGCTGCAAATAGCACTCAAACTCTTCTTCACGCAGTGCCCGGCGGAACTCGTTTTCCAGCTCCAGCTCTTCCAGCAGGCGATCGCGCATGCTTTTATCAAACATCACAAAGCGGCCACGGCCCAGCGTTTTGGCCTGATACATTGCCGCATCGGCATCGCGCAGCACTTCATCAGCACAGCGATAATAACCTTCAAGGTGAGCAATACCGATACTGGCACCGGAGTACATTTCTTTGCCTTCCAGCACGAACGGCTCGGAAATACATTCAATAATTCGCGAGGCAACATCTTCAACGTCAGCTACGTCTTCAAAGTTATCCAGCAGCACCACAAATTCATCACCACCCAGGCGAGCCAGTAAATCATGGCCGCGAATACACAGTGATATGCGCTTAGACACTTCTACCAGAAACTCATCACCGGCAAAGTGACCCAGGGTGTCGTTAATGACTTTAAAGCGGTCCAGGTCGATAAACAGCACCGCAAACAGGTTTTCCGGATAGCGCTGCTTGTTCGCAATAGCCAGCTCGAGGCGGCTGGTAAACATGGCGCGATTGGGTAAGTCAGTCAGTGAATCGTGATGCGCATCGTGAATAAGCTTCAGCTCAATTTCTTTTCTTTCTTCAATTTGCTGCTTTAGGAACTGATTGGCTTTATCCAGCTCGGTGGTGCGCTCTTTCACGCGCTCTTCCAGCTCAACATTGTAACGCTGAATGGCTTCTGTGCTGCGTTTACGCTCCATGGCTACTGCAATGTGATGCGACACAAAGCGCAGCAGCTCCAGATCCCGTGCGGTATATTTGGCGTGTTTACCGTAAGTTTGTACGGCAATAACACCGGAAATCTCGCCATCGACAACCAGCGGCGAGCCCAGCCACGAGTTAGCGCTGTTAAGCATATTCTGAGCAACCGACACATCCAGCTCGCCGGCTTCCGCCAGCTCTAATACGCGGGGCGGATTAATCAGTTCGGCTTGTCCGGTGCGAAGTACAAATTCGGTCAGCCCTAAACCCAGCGGACGCTTCTGTGCTTTGTCGTCCTGCGAGTCACTGAAATAAGGAAACTCCAGATTCTCGCGGGCGTCGTCAAGAATGGCGATAAAACAGTTGGGTGCGCTGATAAGCCGGGCAAGGATATCGTGAAGGCTTGAGTAGAAAATACTCATATCGCCTTCCAGGTTTGCTGCCAGCTCGGAAATCTCAAACAGTGCCTGTTGCAGCGACTCTACCTTCTGACGCTCGAGGATCTCTTCCTGTAAATCGTCATTAATCTTGCGCAACTGTCGGGTACGCTCACGAATGGTGCGCTCGGTAAGTTCGCGGCTTTTCACCCGGTCTACCGTGGTAACGATATGCTGCGAAACGAACAACAGGACTTCTAAGTCTTCGTGGGTGTAAGACACTTCTTCGTCGTAAGTTTGCACCACCATGGCGCCAATAACCTGGGTGCCGCGCTTAAGGGGCACACCCAATAACTGATGAGGCTGAGAGCCGAACAGCTGCACGGCGGTGGACTTCTGAAAGTCCAGCTCTTCCTCTTTTTTGAAGAAAATATGATTACCGGTACGAAGAATGTGACCGGTGATGCCATCCATGATCTGCTCAACCGGCACCTGCTTAACCGTTTGCTCATCAAACTCGTCGACAAAGTACGCAAAATCAATCAGGTTGGCGTCGCGTTCGTAAAACGCAACGAAGAAATTATCCGCATTCATAAAGTCGGCGATAATTTCATGAATGGCTGAGTAAAGGCGGTTAAGGTGGCTAACTGAACTGGCCAGTTCGGAAATGTCAAAAAGCGCCTTCTGAACACGTTCAGCGCGCTTATATTTATCAGTGAGTTGTTGCAGCTGAGGAATGAGCTCGCGTAACTCTTCTTCCGATAGCTCTAGCTGCGTTGAATCTGATGACATTCCGGTAGCCAATTAGAATAATAATAGTAGATGACTGTTAATCCACTAAAGCTACCTGATTTGATGCAAAAACGCTACTTTTTGCATCAATTAGGACAACAAAGAAGGGAATTAGATCCCTTCAATCATGTATTCAATTGCGGCTTTTATGTCGTCATCGCTACACGTGCCACAGGTTCCCATAGGCGGCATGGCATTGAAACCGTCAAGTGCGTGTTGCCAGATACCATCCAGGCCACGTTCGTCCAGACGAGGCTGCCAGTCAGCCGCTACGTGAACTTTTGGCGCGCCCAGTACGCCCGAGCCATGACAAGCCACACACGCCTGATTGTAAATATCTTCACCTGACTTTGCACCGCCACCACCGGCAGCAGCACTTTCTGTAGCTGCACCTGCAACGTGTACTTCGCCAACCGGCTTAATACGCTCGGCAATGGCATCATCAGACATTTCCTGCGCCTGAACTGCGAATACGGTCAGTGCCGTAGCCATCATTGTTAACCAGGTTTTCACTTTCACATCTGTCTCCAGGCAATCTTGAGAATTCGTTAGCAGGCCAGATTATAACGGTAAATCTGTTGTGGACAACTCTTTGCGGCCAAATACCTGCAAAAAGTAAGGGTTATAATTCATACAGCTACCGTAAAATTTAACGTTACGCCACAAATCAGTTGAAGGTAACTGGCTGCATCAGTATCATTACGCGGCTCGACGTGACTGGTATTAATACCAAACATTACGAAAGCTTAATGCGTAATGCCATCACACGTCACACTACGCACCCGTAGCTCAGCTGGATAGAGCGTTGCCCTCCGGAGGCAAAGGTCAGAGGTTCGAATCCTCTCGGGTGCGCCAGATACGAAAAAGCCGACTTCATGTCGGTTTTTTTATCTGTTGTGGTACTTCGAAGTGAAGCCCCTACTTCTTTTCATAAACTATCTAGCACGAATGTTTTATAAACCTTTCGATATTTAGCTGCGGTAGATAGATTCGCAATTCAAGTCTCCCGCCACTATCATTGGAACGATTGCAATTGAGATTAACAATATATTTTAATGCAAAAGGGAGGTCCAATGTCATGGATTACGACAAATACTTCAAGCCTTTACGAGCAATACATTCAGCAAATTTCAACACCTGCTTTTATTGTGGCTGCGATGCAACGGCACAAGACTACATTCCACCAATTAGCTTCATACATGAATACACCAACTCGAGGAGCGTAGCAGACTTTATTAAAGTACCAGCATGTAACGAGTGCTTTGATATGGTCAAATTTCAAAGAGGCTCCAACCTTGCAGAGCGCATTGATGCTGCAAAGCACGCAATAGCAAAAAAATACGCCAAAGCTATTAGAGTGTACGAAATGTGGAAGCTTTCAGAGCTGGAAGAAATGGACGAAAACTTTCAGTCTAGTCTCAAAGGCGGCTTAAGTTTGGGGGAAGAGGCTACAGAGCGACTAAACTTTAAAGGCTTTGATTATGAAGTCGATGGTGAAGTGAACCGAGTGGGCCCCAGTGAAACAAAAAAAATAAGTGTCTATGAACGTGAATTTCTAGACTTCAAAACAGCGCTAGATCACGCAAGCGAAACATCTAGAATTCCAAAGCATAAGCTGAGAGAACTCTATTACCAAAACGGGAGATCGTTTGAGAAAGCTATCAAATCGTTTCACGATATGCTTGAGAATGAAGAGTTTGAAAAACAGCTTAAGAAACTTTGTATAGAATTTTCAAAGAAGCATACTCAGAACTCAAAGTTTGTAATTCGAACAGTACGTAAGTTAATGAACGCTGATAAACAACTAACTATTAACGATGCTTTAGCAAAATTATATACTTTGTATGTAAAAACATAACGATAGGGCTTATTTTTTAAGCTATTTGAGTGTTAAGCTACTAAAAGTAAAATTTACAGGGAAATTTAGATGCGGCTTTTGGATGTACTGAGCGTATTGTCAAAATCTTCTCCATACGCAGTTTCTACAGAGCGAGAGGATTCAATATCTGAACAGTTGGATGCAGTAAAAAAGTATTTGTACATCGAGACTGAGATCCAGAGAGATTTTGAAAAGCAGTTAACATCCCTCTCCCCTGGTGACAAAAAAATCATTTTTCTGTGTGGAAGCAGTGGTGACGGGAAGTCTGAAATTCTTACTCAGTTTGGTGAGAAATTCGCAAACAAAGCTAAGTTCCACCTTGATGCAACTCATAGCTTTAACCCTGATTCTACAGCAATTACTACACTGGATGAGGTATTTGTAGAGTACGAAAATAGCAATAAAGCGTTAGTTGTAGGTATCAACGTAGGCATGATGGGAAACTATGCCGAAGAAGGAGCTAACACAGCTGTTTGCAACGCAATTAAAAAGTACCTAGACAGTAAGTACTCATCTCCAGGGCTAGTATTCCTAAATTTTGAAGATTATCCCAAATTTCAACTAACTAAAACCGGGCATTCATCTGATTTTGTTAAAGCTGTGCTAGTCCGTTTGACTCAGCAAGAAAACAATTTAATTCGACAATATTTTGATATAGAAAAAGCTAGTCACGATGGTAACAAGAAGCTTATTGCTAACTACCAGTTGCTTTCTTTACCTGAAGTTCAAGACCGGATTATAGATGTATTATTTAAAGCTAGGTTAATAAAGGACCAGTTTTTAACTGCAAGAACATTACTTGATTTTATTCACAACCTGCTATCTCCTGACGGTTATCTTTTTGACAATATGTTTAGTCAATCGGACAACGAGATCCTCTCGAAAATAACGGAATTTAACCCTGCGGATATTCGCACTGAAAATATAGACAAATTCATCCTTGGAACCAGCCTTGGCCTTTCTGATGAGCGATTTGACGAGTTTGCAACACTGATGTCAGCTGAATATGGGATAAGGAGATCTAAAAATCCCCACGCATATCTAAGGTTATTTTACCTCCTGAATAATGCCGAAATAGGAAACAACTATCATCAAGACTTCAAAGCTGATTTTGAAGAGCCTTTACTCGATCAATACGCTAAAGCTTGGAACCTTCACAGCAATTTTTCGGGTGATAAGGAAGATAGAAGACTACTCAAATCACTTTATAAAGATACTATTTTTGCATCAATACACGCTTACGTTAATAGAAACGCTAGATCTGTTGCAAAAGGTAAGTACCTCATCTCAATACATAATGACTACCAAATCATGAGTGAAATTGAGATGGAGCCTGACTTCGATGCCATTCAAGCTTCGGCTGTTAAAAGCTCCTCATTCTTTACTGCTTTTATGTCTGTAGAGGGAAAGCAAGTCGATATTCCAGTGAATATTAACCTCTTGACTATGATGAAGCGCATCATAAATGGCTACAGGCCAAACAAGCACGATAAAAATACAATAGTGCTTTTGGACGAGGTCGCGGATCACATAGCGCAGATCGCGAGTAAGAAAAATAAGCTTCTTATTGTGAAAGGAAATCAGAATATGAGTCTCAAGTTTGATGGTGATGAGATTGAAGTAAGTGGGATTTAATAGGATGTTCAGACTCAAAGCAGAGCTCAAGCCGCAAAATAATAAACTCACGTCGTTTTTTCCAATCAATACAAAGGATAGAAAAGGTATATTTGATTGGGATGTAGTTTTAGGTCACTTCGTAAAGTTCGCTTATAGAAAGAGCGTACCGCTAAATCAAGTGGATGAGTTTAAAGGCAAATGTAAAAGTGCATTTGAATCAAAGCTGGATGAAAAAGAGTTCTGGCATCATATAGAAAGCATGTACTTCAACGGAGACGAGCTTTACAAAATAAGTCCAGAATTGCTCCTCTTTAAAGCACAAGAACTTAAAGGAAGTTCAGCCAATAAAAGGTTAGGTGACTTGTTTCTTAACTTGCTTCAAGACTTTCACTTAACTAACTCTCCTGAATTAAGTTTAAACTTCTTGGAGAATGAAATAGTCCAGGTGTTCACTAACTTCGTTCAAAGCGGTCAGAGTGCAGGAACTATCACTGAAGCGGCGAAAGAGAGTCCATACCTTCCGTTCTTATCAGCAAATTTTACTCAAGACCTAGAGTTTCTGGCATCCAGGCCAAACTACTTCTTAGATACTGTAACTGATTTTTTGAAGTTATATGCCTTTCTCTACACTGCACAATTAACTCTTAATATCGATGAATGGAAAGGGGGAGAGCCTTCTCCCAAGCCTTGTTTTTTTATTCTCGATACCGAAAAAGCCTCAGATGAACGTACTTTCGTAAAAAGCTTTGGTTATCGCCAATTGGCAAATAATTTCTCTAAAGTGTTTCCTTATCTTGCGATGAACGAAAGTCTACAAGACGCTGGCTCTAGAAAAGAGCCGATTTGGAAAGTCGCTCAATGCATTAAAGACACAGGTTCAACGCCCTTGCTGAGTGATTACGCACAAGAGTTTAAAAATGATCGTCAGTTAAAAACCAATATTGAAGAGTGTTCAGATGAGCTAGATGCGCTTTCCAATTTATTGCGGCTGTCTCACGACCAGTTTAAGCGTGGTGAGTCTCGTCATGAGATAAATATTCACTACTGTAGAGCAATAGAGTCTGAGCTATGTGGTCACTTTATTCAAAACCGCGGTAGAGCGGGTCGCGTTTTGGTTTTTAATCAAGATTATATTTTATTGCTGACAAATCTAGCTATTGGTAAGGATGAAAGGCTGAGGTTACACGAATTGATAACCAGGTTTGAGGCAAGGGGGGTTAACTTTGACAAACAGACGCAAAAGCTCTTGGTGAATTTCTATGAGCGAATAGGGAATGTTGAGCGAATGAGTGACAGCGGGGATGCAGTTTATGTCAGAAAAACAGTTTGAAGATTTTCTTGCCGAAAAATTAGTAAGTTGGGCCGCTGAGCATTTCTATAACGGCTATCGTTATCAGTTTCAGTCTCCAGATAAAGATAACAGTGAAAAGCTATTCAAATCACTATGTGCAATCAGCAATGGAAGCTTGAATATAAAAGACGTGGATATACCTTACGTTCAAGCCGGTGATTTTAAGGTACTCCTTGTCTTGCACAGTGAGGAAATCGGCAAAGGATTTGGTGAAAACTTCATATCTCATATTCGCGATGTAGTAGCTTCACAGCAGAAGGAAGTGAAGGATAGCTGCCTTCTTATTATCCATAATTCTATGTTAGATACGCTGATCAACTCTGCAGAAAACGTTGCACAGCCAGGTTGGGTATGGCACCCAAGCAAAATAAAAGAAGCGTTAGAAAGCGAGCTAGATCCAACTAACGAAAATAAGCTGGTATCTCAGTGTTTGCTCGATCACCGATTTGAACAAATAGAAGATGACGGTGCTACGATGTTTGGCTTTGAGGAGCTTTATCGCGCGCTAGTGGACGATGGTGAAATTAGCTTCCATGAGATAGGGTTACTCAATGACCCGGCTCTAAAAGATTGGGATGCCCCAAAGCAAATAGCCGCAAGATTAGAAAAAAACAAAGAGCTGTTTGAGAAGCTTGACTATATCACTCACAACTTTCCCACCAGCTTAGTAGACAAGCTGGGAGAAGAAGATTTCAGTCCTAAGTTTGTTAATGAACACTTTAGTGAAGAAGACCCTGAGGCATGGAAATATTCATTAGAATTCAGTGCTTGTGAGCAGGAGCAACAAAAGAATAGAGAAAATCTTCTTGAACTTGAGAAAGAGCATATTTCGGAAGGCACTTTGTATGTAAGGTCACAGGCTGAAACTAAAGCTGGTCGACGTACTAAGAATCTTATCTACTTATTACCAGAAGATAAGAATACTTTTGAAATAGAGTTCAGCTTCTTGGGCGGAAAGGTAGATAAAAAAGAATGTAGCATCATGATCACCAACCAGCCTGATGTTATCTTCTCACCACCTGACAATACGGGAGGCAAGCGCAGCCGGGTTTCGGTCAAAGGTAGTTATCTGGGTTCCTCTGTTTATTTTACTTTTCGAGTCAAGCGAGAGAAATCTGCTGAGACCCACCAGTTCAAGGTGTTGGTCCTGCGTGAAGGTGAGTTTTACATAGATGCTATTCAAAATGGCTTTCTTATTAATCCAAAACGTCAACAGGTAACTGTTCAAACAGATGATAATACGCTGCAGATAGCTGAGTTTGGCACTGAAGAAGAAGTACAAGAAAATGGCCAGGTATTTGAGAAAGACAACGTGGGCGTTATCGACTTTGAGAAGTTGGCCGCTGAATCAGACAGCGTTGAATTCCTAATCAAGGGCACTGAGACCCAACTAAAAATAAACATCGAAGGCGCAGTCGCTACAGACGTTATCAGCCTTCCCCTGATTTTTAATCAAGAACGTTTTTCAAAACTTTTTAGCGATGGTTATTTCGCTATATTGAACAATAGAAAAACAAAGATTCAACTCGATAACCATGAAATTGCACCCAAAGGTAAGCGGTTGACCTTACTCCAATGGGAACGCCAGATTGTCGATGAAGAGCTACTTTTTAAAGCCACGTCAGATACAGAAAGCTTTTTCATCAATGATATCGCTTCTGATTACCCTCAGCTAGTTTCTTGCTACGCGACGTACTTTGCTTACCTAGCTAATAATAAAACACTGCCAAGTTTGAGCGGGTGGGGGAACGACTACCGGGATTTGGTTAGTAAAGTTGTCGCAGCATACAACAACGCGTTAAGAAGTATTGAGTACGATACTTTGCTGACGAAAGCGCAAAAAAGACTGGTGAATATAGGCTTCGCTAATTTTAATAATGTAGAGTACTTAACGCCATTTCATCCAATGGTTTTGGCTTATCATTTGTACTTAGCTGAAAAAGTGGTAGCGGATGAATCAGCAAGTTTTAAAACGCTACCCAAAATCACTCTGTCCAGGCTTAATGCGCAGGGCTTACTCCCTTTTATCTATGAACCAAATAGCGAGTTTGCGTTTTGCCAGTATGAAACTGACAACCCTATGTGGTTAAAGTTAGTGCCTCACCAGGAAACTAGCTACGATTATGTGCAGAAGCTCGTCAGAGACAAAGTGACCGAATTTCGTGATGCTTTTTCCAGCTTATTTGAAAATGGAGAAAGTTCACAGATTATTGTCAATTCGATTAACAACGGAAAAAACCGCGAAGTATTTCTTGGTTTAGTCGATTTCATTAAAAGAAACAAAGATAAGTCCTGTCGAATCCACGTAAACCTTTACGATGATGAAATTGAGTACTGCGAATTCGATAAATTTTCAGATACAGCTAGCTATGATCAAATTAAAGCTGAATATGGGTTAAATAAAGGTAACGATAAAGATATCGCTGATGCAGTCATAGACATACTGCGAACGCGATTAACTTATAGTAAATTCAAAAATGAGAAGCTCGAAAACGGTATGTACAAACCGCATCAGTATGCGCATATCTCATTTTTTAAAAACAACGATAAAGTTCAATCACGCGACCGTAATGTTAATGAAGAACTCAGTGGGGTAGTAGCCGACGGTTTAATGGCAGGTGAGGCGTCTTCAAGTGAAGAGGATAGCTACTCTACGGCATTTGGTCTCAAGGGAATTGAACTTGACGACAAGCCGCACCTTCAAATAGCAGAGCGTTTAAACGGACTGATCAAACCTGCCCGCAAATCTGACGAGCAATACTCACGTTCTAAATCTACTGCACTAGTTGTGAGTGGTAAGTTCAGACAGCTTCTCAAATGTGCCTATGAAAGCTCTATTTGGACAACGATTATTGACCCGAAGGTCACATTAGACTTCTTCGATAGTGATAAAAATGTTGTGCTGATTCACTACTCGGATAACTACACGAACTCAGTGAATTACGACGCTATAACGGTTACAGAAGAGTCTAATCTCTATAAAAAAGTATTAGAGCGTGACCAAGGCGGGGTAATAGAAGAGTTTAATGCGTTTAATGGTGAATGGTTACTTAAAATGATCACCGCTAACGACAACGAACGCAAAGAGAAGCGAGGCATTATTGGAGCGTATAAGTTTGTAAATTGCTTACTTCATCGCTCGGATATCAGCTGGGTTCCGCTTTCTGTGGCTGAGATGCTTAGGGTCGCAGGGAATATTGGATTGAAGATGTCCGAAAGTGACTTCTCCAAGAGTAATATTGCAGGAACAATCAAAGGGGCTATATCCGATGATGTCTTGTTCGTGGGATTCAAAAACGACGCAATAGTGCTTCTGCCTTTAGAAGTGAAAACTGGCAAAAAGCAAACTCACAGTAAAGGCGTTGAACAAGCAAAAGAGCTCAAAAGATATTTGGAAGAGGATATATTAAAAGGCGATAGTCTCGCTGCACAGCTTTATCGCGGCCTGTTTATTCGACAGATTTTAATGCAAATCGATAAGTACAAGTTGTACAACCTCTATAGCGATAACTATTTCGATGAGCTTCTTAACCGAAGAGAATGGTGGCTACAGGGTCAATACGACATTGCGGACATTGCTGATTATCCTTCAGGCTTCCTGGTTTCACATGTCGAGAATGACACTTTTTTTGAGCCGGCATTTGAGCTGAAAAAAAATATTCTAAAAATAGAATTACCTATTAGCTACTTATCCAAATTTATTAAAACGCCTTTACTAGAGCTTTTCGAATTACAACCTGCAAAGCTTTGTCACGTAAGTAGTGAATACATATTAGGAAATACGACCTTGCTCATTGGTAAGCAGCTCGAATTTCCTAACGACAGGAATAACGAAGTTAGAGAACCAGACATCGGTTATGAAGATGATGTGCCACCAGAGTCGTCGGCAGAAAACGTTCCCATGGAAACGCCCCCAATAAAGGAAAACCTAAAAGTACTTATCGGTCACGATGTTCAAGATGAGCAGCCTGTTCTTTGGGAGCCTACTAATACTGCTAAGTTTATGAACACAAATTCAGGCATTATCGGCACGATGGGGACGGGGAAAACTCAATGCACTAAGTCTGTTGTTACTCAACTTTATCGTAACCAACACAACAATGTTGATAGTAAGTCTATTGGAATTCTCATTTTCGATTACAAGTCAGACTATGTAGATGATGAGTTCCTTAATGCTACAAACGGTAAAAAGTATAACTTATTTAGGCTTCCATATAATCCGCTCAGCCTTTTTGGCTCTACACCAATGCTGCCAGTACACACTGCTCGTGGTTTTTCAGAGACAATGGGAAAAGCTTTTAACTTGGGACAAAAGCAACAGTTAAGGTTAAGGCAGCTAATTTCTCAGGCTTACGATTTAGCAGGCATAAGCAAAGCAGATCCTTCAACTTGGACTAAGCCCGCTCCGACCCTCGCTGATGTGTGGGCATTATTCTTGGACAGCGACCCTGCTGAAGATTCACTGTATGCAGCACTAGAAAGTTTGTATGAACTAGAAGTATTCGAAACTGACGTGAATAAATGCACTAGTCTATATGAGCTTGTCGATGGAGTCACAGTAGTAGAATTAGCAGGGTACCCTGGCGAAATTCAGAGTTTAGTTGTGGCGCTAACACTAGACCTTTTCTACTCGCAAATGCAGAAGCAAGGAAAGCCGGAAGTTAATGGCGACTTTAGGCAAGTAACTAAACTGATATTGGTGGATGAGGCTGACAACTTCATGTCTCAAAACTTCCCAAGTTTGCGGAAAATTCTCAAGGAAGGGCGTGAATATGGTGTTGGCGTGATCCTATCCACTCAAGATATTACTCATTTCAAAACAGGCGACAATGATTACTCAACTTACATTTTAAGCTGGATTGTTCATCGTGTTTCTCAAATAAAAAACCAGGATATTAAGTCACTTTTTAATAAAGATGATAAGGCTGACCAAGAATATCTTATGAAGTCGATAAGAGAATTAGAAAAGCACCATAGTTTATATATTGATGGTAATAAGAAAATAACAAAAATTAAAGATAAGGCTTTTTGGGAATTGAATTTAGTGGAGTTGATGTGAAGATAAATATTTCAGAGCCCGATCTTGGAACGGTTGTAAGCAGAATTAATAAGAATGTAATTGATTTACAACCAGACTTTCAAAGAGGTGATGTTTGGGCAGTTTCAAAAAGAAAAAAACTTATAGACTCAATTTTAAGGGGGTGGCAAATACCTCCTATTCACGTGATTAGGCAAGATAAGTATTTTCATGAAGTTTTAGATGGCCAACAAAGGTTAAGAGCTATTCAAGGATTTTTCAATAATGAATTCCCTGTATCAGGCAATTTCGAGCCGATAGATGAAAAAGTTTCTAAACTAGATGGGTTACTATATAGTGAATTACCTGACAGCATAAAAAGAAGTGTAGAATTCTACTCTATTAGAATATTGGAAGTTTATGACTATCTGCCAGGAGAGACGGGTGAACTCTTCAATAGACTAAATCAATCATTAAATTTGACTGCAGCTGAAAAAAGAAATGCTCAAGTTGGCAAGACAAGGAAACAGATAAAGTCATTATCGGCAAGATTGGACACCTTTGGTCTTGATTCTAAATTTATCGGATTTTCAAACACTAGGCTGGCGCATGATGACCTTTTTGCACGGTTATGCATGTACTTGGAAAAAGGCGGAGTAAGAGCAAAGGTATCAGACTCGGAGCTTTACGAAAAATATAGAAGAGATGAATTGTTCGATGAGCAAACCGTAGCCGCTGTTGTGTTTTCTCTAGAGACTCTATCTGAAGTGAAAGAGAAGTTGTCAAAAGAGGACGTTTCAGTACACATAACAAAAGCTTCATTTTTCTCCTGGATTCTTTTTATCTCTGAAATGTATATGAAATCGGGTTGTGACTTAGATCCGAAAGTCTTAATTGATGCGTTTGTAAGTTTTGAAACATCTCGTTTTTCTTATAAAAATAATTTAGATGATTTTTCAAGATTTAGATCTAAAGATATAGAGATTACAAGTTTGTTTCCTTTGTTTTCTCTTTTCAATGAAAGGGCAAGTTCGAGAGTTATGACGACTAGCTCGCTCTTGATTAGAGATTGGTGCATTTCATTATTCTATAGTATTCAAAGTTTAGAAGTTAACTGTTTAGATGATCGCAGAAAACGTGAAGTTGGAGAAATTTTATTAACACTAAATGAAAATAAGCAGAGGCTGAAGCAAAAAGTCGAGACCATGGCAGAGTTGGGAGATGCTAATGGTTGATAGAAGAGCGAAGATTGCCGACAATTGGAATAATGTTAATAAAAGAAAGAAATATCGCTACGAAATAGAAAGCATAGAAATTATAGACAGTGAATACTCGGAAAATAAAGTAATCGATGTCAACTCTGGTTTGATTACTCTTTGCGGGCGAAATGGAGCAGGGAAGTCGAGCATACTACACTCTATATTTAGAACGCTGAAATCTCTTGATGAAGACGATTCATATCGTGATATTAAGTCGGTAGTTAATATAAGAGAAAAGTCAAGTGACGCTCTAATAACATACAATGAATATAGTGATGCTCGGGAAAATTGCTTTCTTTTGGATCCATCTTCGGAGTCTCTTCATGTAAGAAAAATGATAGCTTCTGATAGCACCTTTATAGAAGATTATGTGGAAAATGGCGAAGAAAGTGATATTTTAAATGAGTATATCGGCTACATTCAGAGAATATTATCTAAACAAATAACATCGGTTTCTGTGATCGAAGTTGAAGGCAAACTAGATGACACTGAGGTTCTTCCATTCTTCAAGGTTTTCAAAAAAGAAAATTGTTATTCGACGTTGCAGATGGGACAAGGTGAGCATAAGGTAATATATCTAGTTTGGAAGTTGTTAACCGCGCCAAAGAACTCTATTATATTGTTGGAAGAGCCTGAAGCATTCCTTTGTTCAAAGTCGCAAGAATATTTAATGGATTTTATTGCCTACGTAGCTCAGAAAAACTTTCTACATATTATCATGAGTACACATTCTGATTTAGTATTACAGAAACAAAATGTTAACTCTTGTTCCATTGTCAAGCAAAATCCAGATGAGAAAATAAGCCTAATCAGAGAGCATAAAAAATCTCAGTATTTAGATGCTTTAGGTTTAACTCCTCCCAAGAAAGGTGTATTTTTTGTCGAAGACAGGTTTGCTAAATTAGTACTTAAAGAAATTTTTTTAAACTATTCTCCGTCATATAGTTCTGAATTTTTTATTGACGTACTAAACGGCGAGTCGCATATCTTAGAAGTAGCAAAACACTATTGCTCTAAAAACATTGAGCAAATCGCAATTTTAGATGGTGACATGGTTGGTAAAGTTGATCATGCTAAGTATTTGCTTCCTATTCACTATTTACCCAATCGTTACTCTGAGCCACCAGAAAAAGAGGTTATAAAATTCATACTTGAAAATGTTGAGAGTTTTTCTGAGTATTTACCTAGAGATAAAAATGAATGTATTGCAGCAATACACAACGTCTTTGACAACTATCATGACTGGTTTGAAAATCTTGATGAGGAGCTTAAATTTGGTTCGATTAGTACGCTAGAAAATCTTTCCATTAAGTTTTGGTTGAATAACCATAGAGAAGAAATAAATTCTTTTCTATTCACTTTAGACAATTATGGTAGAAGGATTTCAGGGGTTTTGAAAAATTTAGGCGAAGATTATGTTGTGGACGTTTGTAATCAAAATTTGAAATTGTCCAACTCATGCCTAAAGAAGTTTAATATTGATGGGCTTTTAGACAGGCCAGTCGATTGTAAACTTTCTTATGCCGAACATTTTTTGAAAGTAGAGTTGCTTGCTTAACGAGTATGCTGCTCCTCAGTAAGAGCAGCTCTCTTTTCTAATCAATAACTTTATCAATTAATTTAGTCAAATTTTTAGCTACTCGAGTTGAAGAAATTCCACGTTCAACATGATAGGCCCATGCTGCTTGTAATTGGCGTTCATCTAGTGTTGCATACATTTTTTTTAAAAATAGCTCTGTTACAGCTTGGGTTTTACCAAGCCAAGTAATTTTATCTAGTGTAAGGCTACCGTCAGTTTTATAGTCACTCATTTGGTCAAAACGGTCACCACTTTCGATTGAACTAAAAAAGGCAATTCTTGCCGATATATTAGGTGTAACACCTGTCTGTGTTTTCAATTTTTTAAGTTGCTCTTCAGTATTTTTTGATAGCTGCATTCGATTAGGTAACATTACACAGCCTCCTTGTGATTTTCTTCTTGCCAGAAATATCCTTCGTTAAGCCTTGAACATCGGGCTTTCTCGTCAAAGTCAATTTCGTAAGAATGAGAAACTTTATCTGAGAGTAGGGTGTAGAACTCTTTGTCCACTTCGGTATCGGTAGAAAGTAAAATGACTTGCTCACCTGCTTCAGGGAAGTAGTGCGTAATCAGTTTATCCCTGTGTTTTGAATCGAGCCTGCCAAGTGGCGTGTCTACAACTACAGGTAAAACTTTGCCAGAAAGTTTGCCCAAAGCCTCAAGTATAGCGAAGGCAAATATTTGCTTTTCGCCGGCAGACAGTGACTTACGGTTTATCTCTATGCCATCCTTGTCTATTAGCGAAACATCGAAAGTCTTAGCGTCAATCCTTGCGCCTAATTTTAAGCCGCCTTTACGTGCAAGGCGACGGTAAGAGGTTGCAAATAATTCTTCAAGCTGTGCAACGCGCAAATGTGTTAAGCGTGTGGAAAAGTCGCTTAATGCGCTCTGTGCTGCGTTAACGCGTGTAACGGCTTTTACTACTGTTGCTTCGTTTTTTTGCTGGTTAAAGAGTTTTTCAAGACGTTTGGCAAACTCTAGTGCTTTTGCCATGTTATCTTTAGCAAGTAAAAGCTGTGATTTGTAGTCTTCTCTCGCTGTTTGAATCTTCTTATCAAAATCTCTTAAATTCTCGTACATTTTCGCAAGCTCTTGCTCATCAGGTGCTCGTTCAATATTGATCGAGAGAGAAGCTAGTTCTGTTTGGACCTTGTTTAAAGAATTCAAAAGAGAGCTTACGTTATCCTTTGCATATGTAGCGCTATCAACAGTGGCCTTTAGCCGATAAAAGTCAGAGTCAGAAATATCCAATAGAATCTCATTATCAGCTTCTGCCTTATGGCGGGTTAAGATGAATTCACCCAACAACCCAGATATGTCCCCTGGTTTTGCTCCAAATTTATTGGCTAAAGTTTTTGATAGCTCGCCAGAGATAGCGTCGAACTCTTGAGCAAAAGCTTGCTGTTTCTTTAATTGCCGTTCTAGCTCAAGTTGGCTAATCAAATTTGAGATGGCAGTGGGAGCCAGAGCGATAGGGAACGCACCATCGAGTTCCTGTAGAATAGCGCCGCTGAGCTGGTGTTCTTCTTTTACGAGCTGGTTGGCTCTGGCTTTCTCTTGGTTCTTAGTTTTAGCCCACGCTCCACCACGTTCTTGTAATTGAGCTTCAATTGCCTGAACGGACTTACGTAGCTCAGCAAGCCTAGGGCGGATTTGCTCTGCACTTTCTTGCGCTTGCTGTGCAGCCTTATAATGTTCGGCTTTCTCTTTTTCAAGCACGGTAATTTGGGCTAGAGACTTTTTGTCAATGGTGTCCTTGGTGGCTTGCTTTAAATAAATGTCTAAGTCATCAGTAAGACGATTAACAACATCGAGCCCCAGCAGCTTTTGAACGGCTTCTTTTAAATATGCACCAGTATCGTCCTCGGCAAGCTCTGCTATTTTTTCACCGTCAAAAAAGAACAAGTCACTTATCCCTGGCGGTATCATTTCAGAGAGTACAGCTTGAACTTGTTCGCCAGAGAGCACATCTAATCCTTCGTCGTTAAGCTTTAAAGAAAGGGTTTCTTTACCTGAGATATCCCATAGCCTGTCTACTACAAACGTATTGTGTTTACCCTTATGCGTGTGAGTAAACTCCAAACAGATGCTGGCAATTGGTGAATCATTCTCAGCCTTGGCTTTATTGTTGATTTGGGTAGCTAGATACTCGCTGTACTCTTTGGCTGATATGATACTGCCCACGGCTCGTTTACCCATCAGCAAAAGCCGGATAGCGGTTAGAATACTGGTTTTACCTGCGCCATTAAGTCCGCCGAATAAAACAATAGGCTTGGTGAACACTCCATCTTTGCGAGGTGCTAATTCAATATTATGTTCGCCATCAAAAACGCGAAAGTTATTTAGAGTAAGACGTTTAAAAATCATGAACTAGCCTCCTGTTCAATTGAGGCATTAATCATGTCTAATTCTTCCGTTAGGCTCTGTACTTCACGTGACTGGTCAATTTGCTTTTGTCGAGTGTCTTTGTTCTCTTTAATAATTGCCTCTGCTGACTCCCAGTCTTGTTGAATAAGACGACCAATTTTATTAAAAATACCTACGCGGCGCGTTAGGCCACTCATGGATACTTCTAAATCGATGAGCTTCTTCAGCATCTGTGGCGAGATATCGTGGTGTGGGGCAACCTCACTAAGCAAAGCTGACTCCTGCTGCGAGAATTGGTTTGTGTCGTCAACAGTCCAATCAAGATCAAATCCAAAGATGCCTCTAAAGATCACAGGAAGTTCATCGTCCCAATCTGGCTCGTTAGGATCGTTTAGCCACTCATGTCGGACAGCATATAACTCAGGGACAGTGATGAGCTCTAGGTCCTTTTGATAGGTTGAAAGCTTTTTCTGCGTTTTAAGCAGGAGCTTCAATGCTAATTTGCGGTATTTGAGCTTGTAAGGACCTGTGGTGTAATCGTCAGTTAATATCTTTTCACCATCTTCTCTAAGCGTTTTAAATGCTAGTCGACCGTCTCGGCGAATATGATTACGATATTTTTTCTTGAGCTTAGGCGAAGTGCTTCTAGAAAGAATATTCCTGAATTTTAGCAATGGAAGCATCCAGGTCTCACCATTTTGCACTAAGCTTTCCATCGCTCTATCTTTGGTTACGACCGTACATGTCCAACAGCCGAAGCGAGAGTTTCCGCAGGAAGGCGTTGTCTCATCTATTACCATAGGGCACTCGCCCTGACCGGAAGAGTCTTTATAAAGGTTCCAGAGTACTAAGTTTTTTCCACCCCACGGGGTTTCCCATTCAAGGTCGTATTTATCGAACCATTTATTTTTAATGCCATATGGTGTGTCATGTTGCTCTAGATGACAAAATCGAAGGATTTTCCATACATCATCCACAGCCCACATATCAATAGGCGTATAAATGAATGCATTAGAGAGAGTGGTGTGCTTTGCCAGATCTGAGCCGTCTATTTTATGCTTTGCTATAACTTGCGCTCTCGATGCGCTTTCTTGTGATCGCGAGCCTAATACAACAATTACTTCATCATATTGACTTATCTTATCAGTAATAAAAGAGCTGACTGGGTCAATCTTCATTCGCTCGGTACACCAACGGAAGTTACGCGTTGGTGCTGGGTAGCCCTTACCCAATAGATTTGCCCAAAAAGTATCATTCGTTTTGGGGACTACTTTATGTGAGGTTATTGGTAAATTATCCCGCTTTGCACCCTTTTGAATCGCCTCTAATGAGTTATTCACATGGTTTACAACGATTGGCGTTTCTACCAATGTATCGGAAGCTACCACAAATACATGCTTGTGACGCTCGTCAGGCTTCAAGCCGAGCAGTGCCAGATAAACAAGCACCATGACGGCTGATGAGTCTTTTCCACCACTATAACCAATAACCCAAGGGCGCTTGTCTTGAAGGTAGACGCGCTGCACGTTTGCCACGTATTCAGATAAGGCTTTTCCTGCAAAATCTTCCTGCTCGATGAAGTCTATATACTCATCGAGTTCGAACTGTTTGGCTAATGTCATGATGCTAGTAAGTCTTTTTCTTTGGTTAGCTCTTCCTCTTCTAAAGGAAGGCCCAGTTGGCGTTTAATTTCTACTGCAGTTAAAAAGATATTTGAGCCCGCTTTAGATAATTTACCGTGCATCATTGCACGTTTTATCCACTCACGATTTGACTTGCGCCAATCGATATTTTGCATTTTGGCGATCAGAGGCATGCGTTTTTCCTCTGTGAGCTCGAGTAGCTGGCAACCAACGTTGGCTATTGCTTGCAACGCAATGCCGTGAGCCGTTAAGTATTCTTGCCTGAACTCGCTTACAGCGAGCTTTTTATCCTGCACCAATTTCCATTCCGGCATATTATCATTTATGTCATTCCAAAACTGCAAAGCCAATTGTTTTTCTTCGTCCGAAATTTCCTCTTTTGGCCCTTTTTTGAGCAAGGCTCTGGTCGCATGTTTGATAGCACTTAACGCGAAAATTTTATTGCTCTTCACCGGGATACTACTTTTTTCCATTTCCGTGAAGCCAACGAATGGTTTTGCTGTATTTGCTAGATATTTCGCTACTCGAGCACCAGGGTCTCTGTCGTCATAAAGCGTTGATAGAGAAGATGATGGGCGGATTGCATGTTGATTTAAATCCGCAAACATTTGCTGGCTTCTACGTAGACCTTCGTCGATATAAAATACAATGGCTATATTGTCTTGACCGAGCTCAGGTTTGTGTTTTATCGCCTCTTCAATCGCTGCTCTGCGGTGCTGGCCATCATTAATTAAAATGCTCGCGTTCATCGACACTTTTAGCGTGCCAATGTTTGGGGCATTGTCCTGCTCAATGAATGAGACATCATTGCCAACTGACGCTGTTAGAGCGGAAAAAACATAATCGTCAGGGTTATCCACTAGATAGCGACTCATTTCCGGTATACGGGTTTTATTCAACGTACGCTGAGCTCTCAGCTCCGGCGGAACCTCTTCTTCGTCGTATATGAATATTTTAGGTATTATACGCAATGGACAGGTGGCGATATAAAAAGGGCGCCCTGCCTGAACGCCTCTCACTGCGGGAAAGGAGTAGCAGAAGTCGTTGTCTAATGTATTCATAATTAAAAAAAGCTAGGGTTGTTACGTAAAAATTTTACGTAAAAAATATGATATGTAAAGTTTGGTTTTTAAAAAATTACGTACTGGTTACGATCAGTTTTGATACTTCCAGTTTTCAAGTCCCAAGTGGCGCGCCACTTTATATTAGTTTGCCTAATAGCTTGAGTAGCTGAGAAATGTCTAGTTGGTAGGTCGCAATATTACTCAATGTAATCCTTTTTATTCTCTAGAAAGGTATCGTATTGGTCATCGACGTAGTCGAAGAAGTCCACATCTTGGTCAGCCATTTTAATTTTTACTCGTTCCTTTAATTTTGGCGTCTTAGCTTTTTCGAAATTCTCATAGCCAAGCAGTGTCAGCTTACCAGAACTGATATGCACCTTTATAAGCTGGATGTCCTCCAACTCCCCATAAAGCTGCAAAGCTGAACTTACATAAACGCGTAAAAGTGGCGATAACAAGTCAATGTACTTTTTATGGAAGGTAAGTGAATGAGGCCGTCCAAGCTCCTCCGTTAACACGCTCTTAGGCAAGTAACTATTTGCAGCAAGGCACTCTTTTTCTATTTCCTCAACATCTGCTATTTGGTAAAGAAGTTCTGTCGCCTGGGCTTGTGCGCTTTTGTTTGTATCAAAGAATACTTTTATATCGCGCTTTGTTTGCTCTGGCTGATACTTATAAGGCTTTCGTTTGCCAAATAGGCCTACTGCGAAATATACAAGCAGATCTTCCCGCCGCATTTGTTGCGCTAACTTGAACTCATCTGAGCCATAGAAAGATAGGCATAGCCGAAATGCCTTTTTCATTGTGCCGACCAGCTCAAGCAACTCCTCTGCCTGGTCAAATTCCTCTTTAGTTGGGCAGCGGGCTAGCAATAGACATGTTTTCCAGAAGGTTTCTAACAGCTCATTATGTTTAGTGAATAACAGCTGAGTTTTTGCCTCTCTAACATCAATGGGCTGAGATTTATGCTCCCAGTTATGTTTTCTCTTATGACGACTCTGTAGAAAGTCTTGTTCTAGATATTTATCTTTGAAAACAAAATAAATGCCTGGCGCAACGGCGATGGCCGACTCATCGAGGCTTAACTCGATGAACATTTTTAGCTCACTTTGGTTATAGTACTTCTGAAACGTTTTGCGGCTAGTGATTATTCCATCTTTATAGGGTGTAAAGCGTTCCAGATAGCTCTCGTTAGCCAGCATGGCAGAAACTACGAGTAGCTTTTCAGTAAGCTCCCAGGCACCCTGAATTGCTTCCATACGCTCGTTTCGGTCTTCTATCACATTAATCACAAAGCCCAGATTAACTAGATCTGCGTTTACTTTTTCGGCGTCCGGTAAGAAATTTGGATCCCAACCGAGTGCATCAAGTCCATGTGCCTCAAGCTCTCTGAGATCATCACCTCTTCCACAGCCATAATCGAATATAGAGTATTGCCCTTCGAGAAATCCATGCTTCGCTAAAACTTTCATAGGCGCGGATAACTCATATCGAACAATGGCAGTTTTATCCCTCTCGATTTTCTCTGCATCCGAATTAGCTAGCAGTGCTGAATTTCTAAATAATCTACCGTCTACTAGCTCGTAGCCATGTTTATTAATGAGGGGTTCTACCCCGTTTTCACGGACGGTTTGATAAAGACGTAAACTTGTTGTCCTGATTCGCTAGTCTACGTCGC
>NZ_JAESDH010000025.1 GCF_019249295.1 Alteromonas antoniana | reverse complement strand
CCTAACGCAGTGCACAATAGAAAAGGCCAGCTTCGAGAGCTGGCCTAATAACTGTCAACCTATATTAGGACGACACAATCTGTTAAACGTCCAACAGCCGGACGACGCATTTATAGCAACGACCGACTGGTTGCTCTTACAGCTGGATCACGTTATCGCCACTGTCCCGGTCAATCATCTTGACGAACGGGTCAATGCCGACGTAGGCGGGCTTTTCCGCTACGGTTACCGTGACGGTATTTTCGCCGGTGGTCAGCTTGTGTTTCTGGTTATACAGCACCCTGGTATCGCCTGACACATCTTCCGGATCGCCGGTGAAAAGCGCGATATCAATGTACTCATCAACCTCGCCTTCGGTTTCGCGACCAGCGCCATCGGCCTCGTATTTCGCTGCCGATACGGTCATGGTTACTTCAAATTTGCCGTCTTCCGTTTCCTGCATGTCGGCTGACGGCATTTTCAGGTCGTACAGGGTGATGCGCTCAAACAGGTCCGCAATAAACTGCTGCTCTTCTTCTGTAGCCTGCGCGTTGAGTGCAGCCTGAAGATCCAGCGTTGTCGGATACGGATTGTTGCTGAACTTATACTCATTAAGGAAGTTTTTCAGTGCTGTGTTTACGCGTTCTTCGCCTAACCTGTCGAGAATTGCCATCATTACCACAGAGCCTTTGCGATAGTGAATATACTGCTGGTTTTCACTGCGCATAAACGGCATCTCTTCAATCAGCTCGTTACCCCTTTCACGAAGGTAACGGTCCAGTTCGTACTTCAGGAACCGACGCATCTTTTCTTCACCAAAGCGTTCACGCAGTACCATGATGGCGCTGTACTGAGACAAACTTTCGATGATGATCGACTGGCCCTGCACATTCGCCGCACCTACCTGATGTCCCCACCACTGGTGAGCCACTTCGTGCGCCGTCACATAATACACATAGTCGATATCCTCCGGGTCTCGCAAGTCAGCAATAAAGCCAATTTCTTCCGAGTACGGCACCGTATTCGCAAAGCTCTGCGCGAACGAGCGGTATCCGGGGAACTCAATAATACGCATCTGACGATGCTGGTACGGACCAAACGCATCGGTGAAGTAATCCAGCGAATCCTTCACGCTTTGCACCATCACATCGACGTTCCAGTAGTGTTCGGGATGATAGTACACCTCGATATTCACACCATCATGAACATCCCGCTTCACATCATGGCGAGCTGAGAGGTAAGAGAAGAAATTCACGATGGGCGCGTCCATTTTGTAATGGAAGTAGTTGCGTCCGTTTTCCTGCCACTCTCGTTGCAGGTACCCAGGCGCGATGGCTATCTGATCACCGCTGGTGGATACCGTTGTCTCAAAGTCGATAAAGGTGACACCTTTGCCAAAGCCGCTTTCCGCGTAGCGAGAGCTGTCCTCCAGTTTATAAGCTCGGGGGCGCTCCGGCAGGTCGCGTTTGCGACGCTCGTGGCGATCGGCAATCAGGAACTGCGAGTTAAACCCGAACGAGGGAAACAGCGAATAGTTATTGATAAAGGTACCGTTCTGGGCAACCTGCAAGTCAAAGTTTCCGTCTTTAAAACCTTTATGCTCGCGCAGAACGGTTATGGTGCCGTCGCGTGTTTCGCCAGGCTCAAGCGGCTCGTCGAAAGTCATCCACGCGGCAGATAAATCATCAAATCGCTCGGTAATGGTCGCACCGGGCAGCTGCACATCCCACTGTGTTGTGAACTGAGGGACGGAAATGAGAGTCCGTGTAATCGGTGTATCAAACGGGTTACTGACAGTGATTTCTGCAGAGGATTCGATACGACGTGCTTCCGGGAATATGTCCACGTTCGCGTTCACGCGGGTAACTACCGGGATCACATCATCCTCGAACTCACTGAATTTACGCTCGTACTCGGCCTGAAGTTCGAAGCCTTCATCCTGTGTGAGGTAGTTATTCAACACTTTGGTGTTGTAATGAATGTAACCACCGGTAAGAACAAACACCATGAGGCTGACTGCCAGTACGGCTTTCCCGGAGGTCCCCAGCTGATATCCCAACAACTTGAAGCGATGTTTCAGTGAGACTTCCGGTCCCCGTTGCCACATGGCATAACCAATGGTGAATAATGCCAGCGAGAGCGCCGTCCAGTACAGCATATACCAGGCAAATGGTCCTAAGAACCAGCCCCAGCCGTTTAAGTCTGAGTACAGTACCTGCGGGGCATCAGAGAAGCTCCACATGTGGTGCTCCAGACCAAGCTCGGCAAACACCAGGCTGACAATGAAGTAGGCGACAAACAACAGCATACCGACAAATTTATTCGGGCTTAACACCTGAATAAAGAACGCCAGTACGGCCAGTAAAGCCCACGGCACCCACGACACGAAATACACGCCGGTCAGATAGGTACTTAAATCAAAGTCGAAGTAGCCCTGTGTGGCCTGGAAGACTATGGTAAAGGCGATGCCGATAGCGAACAACAGGGCAGTTACCGCCCACATCGCTAACAGTTTGGATACCCAGAACACCAGATTGAAAGCCGGTGTGGCATCAACAATGTCGCCCATGCCTGAGCCACGCTCGCGCCACACGATTTCGCCGCTGTAATAGGTGATGACGATGAGCATCATTAACCCGTAACTGTCGCGAATGAACTCTACCATTTTGTAGGTCAGCGGCCAGTCAGGGGTACCGTAGATGCCGCCAATCGGCACAAAATACACCGCAGAGAGGTTAAACAGTGTGAAGATCATCAGCACGATTAGCGCCGGGCTGAACATCACCTGTCGCATTTCAAAACCAATGCGGGTAAGGAGTTTGCCGAACTGGCCGCCATCGTGAGATTTAATGGTTAAGTTCAGCGCTTTGGGTGGCGGAATTTTAGCGGCTTTTGTCGGCTTCTCTTTGCGGGTTTTCTGCTGCCAGTGCATCTGATAAATGCTACCAACTGTAGCCAGAATTACAGCGCCTATTCCCAGCCAGATAAGGCGGTTCTGCAGCAATACCCCTTCCAGTGAGACCACCGCGGTGTTTTTATCAAATACCGTCCAGTAGCGGGTAATCTCGGCGTAAGTGCGAAGACCAAAGGGGTCAAGCAACGCGCCAATAGTCCGGTATTCCGGTTCGGACGTGACGACGCCGCTAATCAGATAGAAAATGAAAATCCCCATCGCCACCAGGTATGCCGCCATCATAGAGCGTAGACGCTGCGCAATGGCATAAAAAATCATGCCGAGCGCCAGCATGCTGGGCACGGAGAAATAGAAAAACGTTGTCAGATAAAAACTGAGATCGGTTGGCCCTATCCGCTCCTGATCAACCCATGGCATCAGCGAGCCCAGCAAAATGCCAATCGGCACCATGGCAAACACGACAAGGCTTACCAGGCTGGAACCGAAGAAACGGCCTAAATGGTAGGATAACGGCGTAATGGGGCGCGTATAGACCAGCTCCCCCATGTTACTGGAATGATTGCGGGTAGCCGTGCCGGAAACAAAGTTCACCAGCAGAAACAGTGCAAAAATTCCCATAATCAGCGTTGTCTGGGTAATCGCAAACGAGCCGTTGTACAGCACGTTACCGCCGCCACCAATGCGCACATTGTCAGTGGTCGTGGCCATAAAGGGCAGCAGGAAAAACGCCAGCATAGTGACGTAAAAAGAGGGCTGGCGAAGATAATATCGCCATTCAAAAGTCAGGCTGTTTAAAAACATCATTGCTCTCCTTACGCGGCTGTCGCAGCGCGGCTGTTATGCAGCGTAGAGAAATAGACGTCTTCAAGGTTCGCCGGAGCCTGCTCAAATCCTTCTGGTGGCGTATCTGCCATAACATGGATAACATGCTTTCCGGCAATCAGGCGGGCAGAAATGATGTTCAGATGTTGCTCGAGCTCGCGGTACTCTTCCTGACTGACCTGCTTGCGCCAGATGCGACCTTTTAGTTCATGCGTCAGGCTGACCGGGTTACCCTCCAGCAGAATCTGGCCCTGCCCCAGTACTGCCATTTTCGGGCATAGCTCAGACACATCATCAACAATATGTGTAGACAGGATAATGACTTTTTCTTCACCCAGACTTACCAGCAGGTTATGAAAGCGGTTGCGCTCTTCGGGGTCCAGACCGGCAGTAGGTTCATCCACGATGATCAGGTCAGGATCGCCAAGCAGGGCCTGTGCAATACCGAAACGCTGACGCATACCGCCAGAGTAACCACTGACAGCCTTATCTCTGTGCTGCCACAGGTTGGTGTGAACCAGCAGACTTTCCACGGCCTCTTTGCGATCGGATTTGTTGCTGATCCCCTTCAACACGGCCAAGTGATCAAGGAGTTTTTCCGCGCTGATGCGTGGATACACCCCAAAATCCTGAGGAAGATAGCCCAGGCGCTGTCGTAACCCATTGGGGTCGGCCAGTACATCGATGTCGTCAAACTGAATCGAACCGGTGTCTGGTGTCTGTAGTGTTGCAATGGTTCGCATCAGCGAGGACTTTCCCGCGCCGTTTGGACCGAGCAGGCCGAACATCCCTTTTGGGATCGCCAGGTTAATGCCGTTGAGCGCTTTTACTCCGTTGGGATAGGTTTTGGTAAGGCCGTTAATGCTGAGCATGGTCATTCCTTTGTTTTTTATTGTTAAGTTCCCAGCCTACGCTCTTATTCGCAACCTGTTAATGGCGGCTTTGTAACAAAGTGCAAAAGGTGGTTGTGCAGTAGTTTAGATATTGCGCGAAAAGTATGAATTTAATGCGCAAATGTTGCGAAAATGTCAAAACTAGCGACGAAGTTAACGGTTTTGTCGGTGTGTAGATTGAAACCTGGTCTGACCCTCCTTTAGAATGCGGCCGTATCATCAAAACGTATCCTGGCAGCGTAAGTATCCCTTAGGGAAATGCGTTGCTATCCATTTTTCGTGCAGCACGCTGCACCCCATCAATAGAGTGGTTTATGAATAAAACGTTGTTACTCAGAACGTCGGTATGTATCGCACTTGGTACAGTGTCCGCGTCTTCTCTGGCGGCAGGCTTTCAGGTAAATGAACACAGTGCGAATGGTCTTGGCCGTGCTTTCGCGGGTCAGGCGGCAACGCCTGAGAATGCTTCAATTCTGGCAACCAATCCGGCAGCTATTTCTCAGTTTGACGAAGCTGAATTCAGCTTTGCGCTTAACTACATCATGCCAAACGTAGATATCAAAGGTGACGTTGTCACGACCGTTGGCGATGCGCAAATTCCATTAGAAGCGAACGAAGACGATATCGCCGAAAGCGCAGTTATTCCTTCGGCGTTTTACACCCGCCCAATCAACGACAAAGTGTCAGTAGGTCTTGGCGTATTTGCCAATTACGGTCTGGCCACAGACTACAGTGACAGCTTTAATGCACTGCACTTTGCAGATCGCGCAGAAGTGATCACCATGACGATTAACCCTGCCGTATCGTACAGCCTCACAGACACGCTGGATATCGGCCTGGGACTAAGTGCTACCTACGCAGAGGCCGAAATTGGTACGGCAACGCCACAGGCAATTGGTGCTATCAGCCAGGGCGCGGTGCCCGGCAATGCGACTATTCTGCGTCTGGAAGGTGATGACTGGGGCTATGGCTGGAACGTAGGTGTTTTCTGGCAAGCCAGTGAGCAAACTGACATTGCACTGAGCTATCGCGCAGAAACCAAACTGGACTTGGAAGGCGATGTCGAGTCTGACCTTATTCCCGCGCTGAATCAGGGTGGTGCACTGGGACTGAATCTGGCCGCGATTGCCGAATTTGCTGTCAATCACCGCATCGATGAAAAATGGTCGGTACAGGTCAGTGCAAACCATACCGAATGGAGCACGTTTGATAAGTTGGAAGCCGAACTGGAAAGCGGCATGGATTTGCTTATCAAGCAGGAAGATTTTGAGAATACCTGGCGTCTGAGTGTCGGTGCGACATACGTTTACAGCGACGAACTGACCCTGCGGGCAGGCTATGCTTACGATGAAGGTGCGGTCTCATTTGCTCACCGTTCACTGAGTATTCCTGATACTGATCGCCACTGGGTAACAGTGGGAGCTACGTACCAGCTGAACGAAGACAGCACCATTGATGCTGGCTATGCCTATCTGAAAGGCCGTGATGCCAATGTAAGTCAGCAGCGTGCACTACAAACGGAAGCGCTGGGAACTGTTGTCAGCGACCTGACAGCAACCGAGCATGCATCTGCACATATCTTAAGTGTGCAGTACAACACACGCTTCTAATTGCCTCTGCCGTCTCATAATGAGGTGGCAGACTGGGTGATTTTCAGGATGTAGCGTGTGATGACACTCTGATTCCTGTATCACCACAAGCGAAAAAAAGCCCCGCAAGCATCACTTGCGGGGCTTTTGTTGTTAAGAGGATTGTGAAGGTACAACCATTCAGGTTATCAACCATGACAACCTGTGACAGGCCGCTTACTTGTTTGCCCACGTCGTAGTGACTTCAACAATGCGGTCAGCATAGGCTTTCGCCGTATCCAGATCACCCTGCGTGGGTGACTCTTCCACAGATGCGTCCTGCGGTGATTGCGCCATTAGGCCGGAAAATGCCCCGACATAATTGATATCGTCACGTTTGGCATCTTTGGTGTTCGCGGCCTTCATACCCATGCCAGCCCACACCATACCGTGCTGCATCGCCAGGGTAATGAAATAGTGAAGCGTAGAGTGCTTATCACCATTCATTGACGCGGAATTGGTAAAGCCACCGGCCAGCTTGTTGCGCCATGTATCCTCAAACCAGCGCTTACTGGACGCATCAGCAAACTTTTTGAACTGCCAGGAAGCCATCCCCATGTATGTGGGAGAGCCGAAAATAATTGCGTCTGCGTCGTCCAGCACACCCCATTCATCGTCGTTAATCTCACCGTCTTCATTGATCTCGATTAGCGTGGATGTTGCGCTGTCATGGGCCTTCAGTCCTTCAAAGAACGCGTTTGCCAGCTTTTTGGTGTGACCATAGCCGCTGTGAAAAACCACCGCAATTTTCATATTTCTCTCCTGTTATTTAATTGTCATTCAATACGCGGCAAAGCGGTAAAAGCGATTAGTGGTATGGCGAAAAAACGATAAATCGCCATTTGAGGCGCATAATTCATAAACCGCCTTCACTGTTAATCCTCTGGTGAGATCGTATCGTAATACAAATCAAATATTGTCAATGCTGCCGCCCTGCTGTGCAGATGTGTCGAACTGTAATACGTTGGGCAGAGGGCAGGAATTGTGCTTGCGCAGGGATCTTTGAACCGCGTTGCTGCGCACAATACGCCGAAAAACTTCGTTACGGAGATTGCTATGTCAGGGTTAACCCGCCGTCACTTTATACAGTTGATGGGGGCCAGCGCAGTGCTGACCTCCCCGCTTATTCATGCCGCAACGCCTCCACGTAAAGTGGGTGTTGCCTTGCTTGGGCTTGGTGGCTACAGCACCAACCTGCTGGCACCTGCGCTTGAGTCCACGCAGCACTGTGAGTTACGTGGCATTATTACCGGTAGCCCGGAGAAAGTGCCGCGCTGGCAGAAAAAGTACGGGATCCCGGATAAAAACGTCTACTCCTACGACACCATGCATGAGATAGCCAATAACCCGGATATCGATGTGATTTATGTCGTCACGCCAACGGGTACGCACAAAGATTTCTCCATCAGAGCGGCGAATGCCGGAAAACATGTGTGGTGCGAGAAGCCAATGGCGATGAACGAGGCAGAGTGTCAGGCAATGATTGACGCCTGTAACAAGAATAATGTGATGTTGTCCATCGGTTACCGTATGCAGCACGAACCCAATACCCGTCGTATGGCAGGGTACGCCGCCACCACACCGTACGGAAAAATGACTGCGCTTGAAAGCTTTGCCGGTTACGGCGGAAACGGTATGCCACAGGATAACTGGCGAATGCAGAAAGCCATGGGCGGCGGCGCGCTTTACGATATGGGTGTGTATGCTATCAATGGTGCCAGATTTATTACCCGCCGCGAGCCTGTCTCCGTGACCGGACAAATTCTCAAAGAACATCCGGCGTTTAAGGAAGTCGATGATACTACGCTGTTTACGCTGGATTTTGGTGATGGGCTGGTGGCCGATGGCGGAACCAGTGTGGTGAAATCTTTCAACCGCTTAAAAGCCACCTGCGAAAGTGGCAGTTACCAGCTTAAACCCATGCAGTCTTACTCCGGTGTCGTTGCCACTACCAGTGACGGCAGACGCTTTCCGGCTATTGAGGGAATGCAGCAGACGCTGCAGATGGATAACGACGCACTGGCCATTTTAGGGCGTGGCCCGGCGCTGGTATCCGGTGAAGAAGGCATGCGAGATATTCGTATCGTAACGGCAATTTTCGATGCGGCAGCATCTGGTAAAACGGTAACGCTATAGAGAAGTTGAAAAGAAGTACAGGACCACTCAGCGAGTATTGACGCTGTCAGTATCGGCGTTAGTCTTTGCCAGACAACGCCAGCTAAGCGGCGTATTTCACTATATCCTGCGATACGGATGCTGTGATCACATGCCTAACATTAAACTTTATCGTGGCAGAATCTGATTAAAATTTGGTGGCGTAGAAAATAGCAGACTTTATCTGCGCAACAGGAACGCCACATGACCTATTCTACCCCCGTAACTCCCTCAAGCTATCGAAGGCGGCGACATGTTGAGGTGCGAAGGCCTTATCCACCGGCTACTGTGTCAGGGGCAAAAGAAGAACAGCCGCCTCAGGCGCGCAAGGAGTATCGCACCAAACCCAGGGGCAGACGCTCCGGTGCACTGGTTAAAAAAGTGATCGCCCCATTTTGCTGGTCGAGCGTCAGAGCCTGATCTACGCGCTGAGCTAAGCATGCTTTCTATTGGTCAGATCAGTGTTGCTAACTCGCGCGCAGCATGCCCTTAAGCGCTACATAGTACGATAGTACTAGAGCCAGAGTTGAACAAAAATACAACAATTCATTCACGTTTAATTAACGCGAGGGCGTGCAATGAAAAATGTAGTTCGAATGATCTCCCTGCTGTGGCTGGGCCTGATGGCACAGTCAACTTACGCAGGAAGCTGGCAGAATAATCAGTCTGTCGGCGGCTTCAACAACGTACATATCTATACCCCGGATGGCGTATCGTCAGTAGGAAACGGACGAGCTTTGCTGGTGGTGTTGCATGGATGCACTCAGTCGATTGATGCCTACCTTACGGCAAACCTGGAAGATGCTGCAGACGCTTATGGCATGGTAGTCGCGGTGCCGGACGCGATGAACAAAGCCGGGTTCAGCTGCTGGTCATACTGGCAGGGCACCAAATCCCGCAACAGCGGCGATTACCAAAACCTCATCTCTCTGGCCAACACCCTGAGTGCCGATTCAGCCTATAACATTGATTCTGACCAGGTATACATTGCCGGACTGTCATCCGGAGCCGCCTTTGCTAACACTACCGCGTGCATTGCGCCGGATGTATTTGCCGGTGTCGGTGTCAGCGCAGGTCCGAGTATCGGTACCAGCTCAAGCGGCGCTATCGGAAGTTGTGAATATGCAAATGTCGCCCAGCGATGTCAGCAGTACGCCGGCAGCTACAGTAGTGCGTTGAATACGCAAATAGCGTCGATCGCGCATGGCGACGCCGATACGACTGTGGATCAGTGCTACAACCGGCAAAACGCCGAAGGTATGGCTGCTGTTTATGGTGTGAATGAGCTGCCGGGCTCTACGGTAATTGGCAGTGGTAGCCGCACCGCTGATGAGTATCTTTGGGAAGACGGCCGGGTATCTATGATCTGGCTAAATGGAATTGATCATGCCTGGTCGGGAGGTCAGGGCGCGTCTGGCTCTTATATCAATGGTAATGGCATCAACTATGCGATGTATCTGGGTCAGTATTTTCTTGAAAATAATGCGAGAGTGAACAGAAATAACCCGCCGGAGGTTACAACATTATCGCTGTCTGAGACGAACAGTCAGGTCACTGTCTCCGGCCAGGTAAGTGACAGTGATGGTAGCGTGGATACGGTGTTTGTTCAGTTTCGCGATGATGCCGACAACCTGTATCAATACGATACCCAGAGCCTGAATAATGGTGCCTTTAGCCTGACCACGGCAACGCTGCCTGATGCGCTGTATTTTGTCAGCGTTAACGCGACTGACAATGAGGGTGCTACTTCAGAAACAGCAACGGACAGTATCCGGATCGGACCTCCACCGCCGGACACCGCGCCAACACTCAGCAACGTGCAGATAGTGGTGTCGGCACAATGTGCAGAGGTGAATGGTGAAGTTGTCGACATCAATCAAAACCTGTCATCTGTTACCGTGGCGTTCGCGACAGAAACGGTTAGCGGATTAGTCTCCGGAACCTTTTTTACCGCGTCGGCCTGCGGCCTGGCTGGCGGACAACAAAGCGTAACTGTTACCGCAACTGACGCTACGAACCTGTCTGCCTCAGAAACGCTGACGTTCACGGTAGATGCGGGTGTGACAGCCAACCTGGATGCCCATATTGCAGCTGGACGGCTTGATTATGTTAACTATTCCAACTGCTACCTTGAATATGCGTCGGACCCCTTCAAACTGAATGAAGTTGAGACTGGCTCCGGGCAATGTCAGTGGCAGGACAATGACAACAGCTGTGCAGGGCCCGTTCAGGCTTGCAGCGGATCAGCCGGTTCCGGCGGAGAACCAGGTAGTGGCGGCGATGATGGTGACAGCGATGATTGCGCCAGCTACACCACGGCCAATTACTACCATAAGGTAGCGGGGCGCGCGTACAGTACCGGGAATTACTATTTTCCTGATTACTTTGCGCAAGGCTCTGACGATCCGCTAAGTGGCTCAACGTGGGGTAACAGCACGTTGTCATCGCTTGACGGCGAAGTCTGGTTTGCAGGCAGTTGCCCCTGAATCAGCCGATAAGAAATGACTTTCGTTGAAATAAAAAAGCCCTGAGTGATCACTCAGGGCTTTATTTTTACGCTTTTCTGATGGCTGCAGTGAGTAAAGAGAGAGCCGCACCGGTCTATCGTCATTCGATTGGGTCTGAAGAGTTGCTATACCGGTTTAGCAGAAACTGCCGCTTCGCGCGCTACCTCATCTTCGTGGCTGGCCTTGCAATACCCTGCCTTAAGACTTTTAGCGAGTAGCGGATACCTACAATTAAATGGTCGAGAACCAGTCCTGCAGACAGCCAATCGCGGTCTGAATTTTTGCTGGAACGGAATCCTGTTTCGGCGTCACCGCATAAACGTTGTAGTTGGGCAGTTCCCACTCAGACAAAATCTGCACAAGGCTACCGTCCTCCAGACAATGTCTGATTTCCGGCTCTGGTAAAACAGCGTAACCGATACCGTCTTTGGTAAGCTGGATCATCGTCTGCATCGAATTCACGTCCAGGCGGGTTTTTGGCAGCGGCACTTCCCGCTTTTCCGGACCGCGAACCACATAGTCTTCAATGTGACGGTGCACGATATGGCAATGCGGATCTAAATCTTCAGGACTGTTTAGCTCAGCATCTGCCAACGGGTGACCTTTAGCCACGCACAGAACCCGCTCCCATGTTGCCAGATGCCAGGTTGTGTAGTTGGAATCAGACATGGGCTCAAAACAAATCAGCAAATCGGTACCCGACGCGATGATATCTGTAGGTTCGTCGGTGACAGTAAGTGAAATAGAGATTTTTGGAAAGTCGCGGGTCAGGGTTTGCAAAGGCTGGCTGAGCAAGCCGCCCCCGAACCCTTCAGGGGCAATGATTTTCAGCTCGCCGGTAGGCACCAGCTGAAGTTGCTCAATTTCTCTGTGCGCACGTTCGGCAGTGTTCAGCAGTTCGACGCTGGTACGGTAATAAATGCCACCGGCCTCGGTCAGACTGAGATTGCGGGTGTTTCTGTTAAACAAACTCAGGCCAATATCCTGCTCAAGCTTCCTTAACTGTTGAGAGATCGCCGACACAGTCATGTGTAACGATTTTGCCGCTACGCTCATATTGCCGGTGTCTGCGACTTTGACGAAAACCTGTAACGAGCGCAGTAATTTAACATTCATAATTATAAAGCCTGTTTGAATGTAATCTTAAGTAAAAAGCGTTTGTCCCTTCGCTCACTTAAGATTATCCTTAATAATAATTATTCGCATTTATTCTGTAATACTTTTCAGCCGCCTGTAAACCTCTTTCTATATTTTTCTCTCAGTTCGTACTGTGAAGGTGAAGATGAATACAGCGCGCGAAACACGGTGCAACCAGGTTATGCCCTCATTCAAAAGACACGTAATGAACATTCGAAACTGGCACTGGGTCAGTTCTGCCATCTGCCTGGCCGGCATGCTTCTTTTTGCCGCTACCGGGATTACTCTAAACCATGCGGAAAAAATTCCCAGTGAACCCGTCGTAAAAGAATGGGCATTGGTAGTACCTGACGACATACGGGCAACAGTGTTTGCGAATCAGGGGTTTACCCCAGCGTTTCGAGATTGGTATCAGGCCAGTACCGGACAATCTCTTCCCTCCCGCATGTCGGTAGAATGGAGCGAGTATGAGCTTTATGTGGCCATGCCTGGCCCTGGCGTTGACCGCTGGTTTTCGATAGATGCTGAGACCGGTGACTTTTTTATGGAGCGCGCCAACCGCGGCATGGTTGCGTATTTTAATGATCTTCACAAAGGGCGAAATACGCCGTTTTCCTGGAGCCTGTTTATGGATGTATTTTCTGTGGCCTGTATTGTTTTCAGCATTACCGGCTTTTTATTGCTTAAACGCTACGCAAAGGGGCGTAAGTCTACCTGGCCTCTGATTGCGCTGGGTATTGTGCTTCCGGTGTTGTTTATTTTACCTGCACATGCCAACGCCGCTACAACCCTTGAGATCAAACTGCCCCGCCTTGCCGTTGCGGAATATCACCCACCCTACGTGGCGGTGTGGATAGCGGATGAAAACCGGCAGCGGGTGAAAGATATTGCGCTGTGGTATGACACCGATTTGAAAAACAATGAAGGCGAGAAATGGCTTAAGGATTTGCGGACATGGTGGCGCAAAGGCGGGCGTAGGCTGTCGTTTCCGATAGATGGTGTCAGTGGCGCAACCCGACGCCCGGGAACCGAACTGCTGGATATCACGAACGCGCTGGCGTCGCTCGCACCTGGTACTTACCAACTGAATGTTGAAGCAGCCAGAGAACTGGGGGGACGTGAAGTGGTTCAGGTTGAATTTTCAATTCCTTTTACCGGTACACAAAACCTTAAAGTCCAGGGTACGTCAGAGATCAGTTTTGTAGCTTTAAACACGGAGACAGATAAATGAAAAAGATAATGATTCCGGCAATAGCGCTGGCGTTGATGACAAGTACCGCAAGTCATGCCCACAGAATGTGGATAAAGCCCTCTGTCACGGCAGTCTCGGGGCAGGACGAAACGGTCACGTTTGATGCGGCGATTGCGAATCAAATGTTTGTACCCGATCATTTCGCGATGCCGCTCTCGCGCATATCCGCCACAGCGCCCGACGGTACTGAGATGGAGCTTGAGTCAGCGCATAAGCTACGTTACCGCTCGGTGTTCGATTTGACACTGGCACAGAGTGGCACCTACCGGGTCGGGATGCAGTCGGCCTCGCTGCGGGCAAGCTGGAAAACCCCTGATGGTGAGTCGCATCGCTGGCCAGGACGAGGTGAAACGGGGGATGCTGCGTCCCTGAAAGCGGCACTGCCAGACAATGCTACCGATGTTGAGGTGGTTGATTATTACTCTCAGGCCAATGTGTTCGTGACATCGGGAGCGCCCAGTTTCGAACTGCTGCATACCAAAGGTAAAGGCCTGGTGTTGTCTGGTGGCACTCATCCGAACGATGTGTACACGGGCGAGCCTGCCACGTTTACCTTTACCATGGGCGACGATGTGGCGGCAGGTGCGACAGCCACGCTGGTGAAAGGGGGTGAACGCTATCGCGATACAGCGTCAGGAGACACTATGACAACCGATGCGGATGGGTCACTGACACTAACCTTTGACGATGCCGGCATGTACTTTCTGGAAGTCGAATACGAAGACAGCAATGCGGCGGCCCCAGCGCAACAGCGCCGGGGAAGTTACGTGCTGGTGTTTGAAGTATTGCCAGGCTAGTACGGCGGGCAGAGCCGGCGTGATACGCCGGCAATACATTGCAAGTCACATGGCGATCACGGTATTCAGTTGTGGTTAAGTTTCCATCTGCTAGGCTATCAATATTGAGTCAACCTATGGATGGCAATGATGATCTCAAAATCACTTATTTTCGCTTCTTTGATGCTTATTGCAGGTGCGGTCAGCGCTGCACCACAACTGGATTTTAAACCCTGTGATACGCAGGCGTGCAGAGATTACTTCATGGAATATAAGAAGTATGCCCGCAACCACTCCAACGCCGCCGGCATTTTAGGCACCATGTACCTGGTGGGCTATGGCACCGAAGTGAATAAAGAAGAAGCACTGCGTTATTTTAAATTCGGCGCCACATTTGACGATTCGGAATCGGCCCTGAAGGCTGGCCTTTTGCTCAGAGAAGCCGATCCTGAGCGCTCGCTGGAATACCTTAAGCAGGCCGCCTACCTTGATTCTGCCAATGCAGCGTATTTTCTCGCACGTCACTTCAGCGGATCTGACACGTCTTCAGCATCAATAGCGGATACCGATAAGTGGCTGGCAAAAGTAGTTGAACTGGAACACCCTCACGTTGATTCGCTGATTGAAAAGATTGCGGCAACAATGCCTGTCACACCAGAGTCCTTCCCTTCGACCTGGGAAGCGATGGAGGAAAATAAGTCTACGGTGCTGGCAGCGGAGAAGGACAATACCGTAACGCTGATAAAAGAGCGTGGTCCTGCGGAGATTGAACGTATCACCGTTACAGGAATGAGTCTGGCTGAGGCGATGGATGTAGGTATTTATAGTATGTACGGCAAGAACGGTGATACCTATGGCCGCGGTGGCAGAGCGCAGTGTCGCAGAAACGATCCTGGCTGTCGTAGTATCAGAGTGACTTCCACGGCGGACATCTCTTTTAATTAAACGCCAACAGACCCAGGTCGTCCCACCAAATGCGCGAACGACTTTAATGGGGTTCGCCTTTTCCCTGAACATCATAGTTTTGGCGTACACTTATCATCGCTTTGTCTCTTTATCTTTCTGACCGGCGTGGCAATCATGCTGGCTTTATCGTGTGCAGCGAGCACTCAGGCGACCTCTACAGCTGATCGCAAGTCCGTTCCATTCGGTATCTATTCACGAATAATCGATGAAGCCGAACAGGCCTTACGCAGCCCTGAGCTGCTTAACGCAGGAAGGCAAGGCAACTGGCTGCGTAATTAGCGTCTGTGAAAAAATCCGGGTAGACCTAGTCGGGGCGCGCCATTGGCGATGTGCCTCAACCGCCTGGCAAGCCCCTATATTTGAAGGAAAAGCTGTGAAATATCATTTTTATCAACCGGCGACTGGCCATAATTTACCGCACGATCCGTTTAACGCGATTATCGCCCCACGCCCGATTGGCTGGATATCGTCACAGGATGAACAAGGCAATGTGAACCTTGCACCCTACAGTTTTTTTAACGCATTCAATTACACGCCTCCTATCATTGGCTTTTCCAGCGTGGGCTACAAAGACAGCCTGAAAAATATCGAGCAAACCGGTGAGTTTTGCTGGAATCTGGTTACGGTGCCTTTGGCTGACGCCATGAATAAGACCAGCGCGATGGTCGAGGCGGGTGAAGACGAATTTACTCTTGCCGGACTGGAAAAACGCACCTCGTCGACCGTCAAGGTGCCACACGTGGCCAAAAGTCCGGTCGTGATGGAGTGCCGGAAGACGCAAATACTGCGGCTAACGGACAAAAACGGAAATGACTGTGATACCTGGATGGTGTTCGGTGAGGTAACCGGCGTGCACATCGATAAGGCGATGCTAAAAGAGGGTATCTATCAGACCGCGCAGGCTAAGCCACTGCTACGCGGCGGCGGTCCCGGAGATTATTTTACCGTCACGGAGGCGCAAAAATCGGTCATGATGCGCCCCGACTAACCGGTAGCTGGCAGGCATTTTCCGGCGTCATTTCACCGGTTGTTTACTATTTAAACATTGACAATGCCTGCATCACTGGCTTATTTTTGAACAGTGGAAGAGCTGATTCCCGCTCTTCTCACCGGCAGAGTTTAAGGACACAACGACTCTGCCAATCCCTTATCAGCCCGAAGTCCGACTGTTGGCGAGTAATTGGATAATACGACATATCAGGACAGACTCGGTTCAGGCGCTGGCGACAATAACATAACGTAAATCCGTTGCCTTGCATTCAACCTGTCTGAACGACAACAACACTACTAACACGTCGTCTGCCCTTTTCGTTTTAATTTTGACTACTACGTTTCAGGCGTGCGTGAAGCCACGATGTTATGCCTGATATACGACAGTTTTTTTAACAGGGTTGTTAATGTGAAACGGTCTATTGCGACGGTCTCCTTGTCTGAAAATTTGGAGAAAAAACTGGCGGCCATCGCCAGTGCAGGGTTTGAAGGTGTTGAGATTTTTGAAAATGACTTGCTGCTGTCGGGGTATTCGCCTGCGCAGGTCGGAAAAATTGCGCGGGATCTTCATCTGAAAATTATTGCGTTACAGCCGTTTCGCGATTTTGAAGCGATGCCTGTTTCACACCGCGAAAAAAACCTGGAGCGCGCCAAACGCAAGTTTGAGACCATGGCAGAGCTGGGAACCGATACGCTTCTGGTATGCTCCAATGTGTCTGAGTTAACTATTGATTCTCCCCGTCAGTCTGCAGACGATCTTGCGTCGCTGGCGGACATGGCAAGTCAGCAAGGCTTTAAGGTAGGTTATGAGGCGTTATCCTGGGGAAAACACGTTAATGATTACCAGGCCTCATGGGACATTGTTAAGCTTGCTGACCATCCTGCATTAGGCGTGGTACTGGACACGTTTCATATTCTTGCCTGTAAGAGCGAACTCAATACACTGCGTACCATTCCTAAAGAGAAGATCACGCTGGTTCAGCTGGCGGATGCACCATGGATGCAGATGGATCTGATTCAGTGGAGCCGTCATTACCGGTGTTTTCCCGGACAGGGGCAGTTGCCACTGAACGCATTTTTCGATGCACTGATGGCAACAGGCTACGATCAGTATGCATCGCTGGAAATATTTAATGATGAAATGCGCAACGCGTCCTGTGATCTGATTGCCTCTGATGGAGGCCGTTCGTTATTGTGGCTTGATGAGCAGCGGGTAGAAAGCCGCCCTGATGCATTGCCGCTATGGGACGATTCTCATCTGAGCATTTTGCCCAAACCCTGCGTGGAAGACATTGGCTTTATTGAGCTGGCTGTCGACCCCAGAGACACACGATTTTTACCGCTGCTGCGTGCGGTCGGATTCAGAAAAACCTTTCAGCATGTATCCAAAGACGTGGATGTTTATCAGCTCGATGGCATGTCGTTTGTTGTGAACAGCGAGCCAGACAGCTTTGCGCAGGCGTCCCATGTGACAACCGGTAATGACAGCTGTGCCATTGGCTATTTCTGTCGTGAACCCGAAGAGATGGTAGTGCGCGCCCGTCAGTATGGCTTCGTGCCGTATCAGGCCAATTTGCACGCTGGTGAGTTGCCGCTACCGGCAATAAAGAGTAATCGTGGCAAGCTGGTGTATTTTTCATCGAAAGATGAGTTTTTCAGTCTGCTCCATCGCTACTTTACACCGGTCCAGCCGCTAACCAGCAAGGTATCTTCTGGCGGTAAGCTGCATATCGATCATATGGCAGATTATGTGCCTTTCAGTGAGTTTCTTTCCACCAACCTGTTTTACAGAACGTTGCTGGGTTTTACGATTTCTGCGATGCCGGATATTAATGATCCAATGGGGATTGTGGTAGCCCGCACAGCGCAAAATGAAAACGGGCGGGTGACACATAACATTGTACTAAGTAAGTCAGTTCCTTCAGGATTTCCCGGTCTTTTTGGTGCGCAGCGCATTGCCGGTATGCAACACCTGGCTATTCTTTGTGATGATATTTTTGCCGTTGCGGGCGCGCTGGATAAGGATGTGATTTTACCTATTCCTGCTACCTATTACGAGAGTATCCGACGCCACGGCGACGTAGAGGAAGGCCTGCTGAATAAGCTGGAATCCGCAAATATACTTGTCGACCGAATGCGCGACGGTGTGTATTTTCACTGTTACACCCGCGAGGTAGATGGCGTATTTTTTGAATTTGTTCAGCGTAAGAATTATCACGGTTTTGGTGAAGTGAATGCGGCAACCCGACATCAGGCACAGCTCCTGTTACAAAATGTCGGATAACTGCGCTGATTTACAGAGAGAGCTGCTAAGCCCGTTTCCGATGGCGAAGTCTGACGCGATGGAGCCATCGCCGCGAAGGCAAGACATTACGTAGCCGACAGATGTCGGGCTCCCTGATTGAAGAGCCCGATGTTCTATGGTCTGACTATTGCGCGCGTTTCACGCAAACGTGACATTATCGAATGGTGCGAACGATATTGATAGTTCGCGTGGCCAGACGAACTTCTGCCAGAAATACCAGCAGGCTCATAATTAGCAGGCCCATTGCCAGAACAAAAAGTGTGACCACCAGTAAGCGCAGGTTTATGTGCCACAGTTCACCTGCAAAAAGGCTCATAATCACACTACATACCATCAGCCCTGATGATACGCACAATCCGATAGCCCAGTTAATGGCTTTCACCCGACGCCACAGCACCAGGATCTCTTCGCGACGCATTCGCTTTGCTTCATCATCATCAGTCAGCGTGTGAACATGACGCTCTGCTACCCGTACACGGTCTGATATGCGGCCCAGACGACCTGACATAACATTCAAAAATCCGGCGATACCAGCCAGCAAAAATACCGGCGCGACGGAAAGCTCTATCAGTGCAGACAGTGAAGTAATTAGTGACGACATGAGAAAACCAAAAACGCTTTTTTGGTTACAGTAATCCATTGGCAGTAAAAACGCATCTTATACCTGCCGGATTTTCCTACTAAAAACATCAGAGGTGGATACCGCTCACAGTGACAGTATGCTTTTCGTGAAAGACCGGTTCAGTGATATCTTCGTGGCCGAGTCTGACGCATTAACACAGGCTCGGCGGCCTCGTTATGTTGTGGATATACATGAACCGGACTGATGGATACCCGCCTTCAGGGGGCAGCATTTACCGGTATCACCTGCTGTTTGCGTCCGGTCTTTTTGGCCTTCTTAAGCGGCGGGCATAAATTGTCATTGTTGTAATAAACAATACATTCCAGGCACTGCACACATTCTGTGTAATTCACGTTTCCTTGCGGGGTGATCGCCTTGATGTCGCACTTGTGGTAGCACATCGTGCACGGCGAGCCACAGGCTTTGCGGCGGGTGAGCCATTCGCCAATGTGAAAATACCCCAGGATGCCAAGTCCCGCGCCCAGCGGACATACATAACGGCAGTAAAATTTATTCATATACAGGCCGGCAGCCAGCAACAGAACGGCGTAAACAACGAAAGGCCAGGTGCGAACAAATTGCAGAGTGATGGCTGTTTTGAACGGCTCTACTTCTGAGGCGACTTCGGCCAGTTGCAGGGAAAACACCGAGGTGATAGCCAGCCCGATCAGTATGGCGTACTTTATCCACCAAAGCCGGGAGTGTGTTTTATAGGATATTTTCAGTTGCCGGATACGCAGCTTTTTCGCCACCCAACCTACCATTTCCTGCATCGCGCCGAAGGGACAAAGCCAGCCACAGAACACACCTCTTCCAACGATAAACAGGCTGATAAAGACATAGCTCCACAGAATAAAAAGAATGGGATCCATCAAATACATGGTTAAATCGAAGCCATCTATGAGGCTTTGCAGAATAGGATAGATATTGACGACAGAAAGCTGCCCCTGCGCGTACCACCCTACAAAGAAGAGCGTATAGAACATCATGGCCCAGCGCAGGCTGTGAAACAGCTTTGTACGGGCTGACAGCGGATGCTGGAAAATAAAAATCAGGGTAATAACGACAAGACCCATGCTGAGAATGACAATCTCTGCTATTCGGGCTTTCCACACCCGAACCCAGGCAGGTTCAGGTATCATCTCTGCTATTGGCTCAGCTATGTCGAAAAGAGACTCCGGCAGTTGGTATTTATCAGAGAACGTTACCTGAACCTGAGACAAATGGTTCTTTGCAATATTCAGAGACAATGTGAACGTCATGGGCTGACCGGGGTTAAAGCCTGACTGCGTATTCACGACAAACAGCTGTGGGTTATCGAAGGATGGCATGTCAGGGGCCAGGGTTTGCTCGGCGTAGCTGAAAAAGTTCAGATCGCGCATAGAAAACGGCAGTGCGTCTTGAGTCAGGCTTATGGTGTCAGCAACGGTTCCGGGTTTGAAGTCGCTGCTGAGATACTGCATAAATCCGTCGGACATGACCAAAAAAGCCTGCTCGTTGGTTTTCAGCGTGTCCATTAACCGTTGATATTCTGACTCGCCAAGCAGGTTGCGGCCAATAGACGGCGCATTCAGGTACGCATAGTAAAGCGTCAGCTCGTCGTCTCGGGACGTGTCGAAAACACTACCGGGGAAGGTGTCTAAATCGCCGCCTAACGCCGACTCCATATCAGTGCGGGAAATCGTAAATTTGCTTACCAGCTGCTCAGATAACAACGTATCCCAGGTTTTTTCTGTAAAAATGTCTTTAGGCGTTGCCTGCGGCGCGACTGAAAAACCAGATAAGAGTTTACGCGCAACCTGCAGTGATGAAAGTAATATGGTATCGCTGATCACGATGACAGATACGGTCGCTTTGGTCACACCGTCAACGTGATAGACGTTGTCATCAGGGTTGGTGTCGTTAGCCGCATTATCGACAATCACCCTGCTGCTGACATTTTTGCCGGGGTACTGATCGATAAAAGCCTGCATAGGCGCCGGGCCCAAGCCATGCAAAAATATCGGCTCGTGGTGGTTTAACACGCTGATGCCGCGGATATTGCCGCTGGTATCAAGGCCAATTAAGAGGTTTACGCGCTCCCCTGAAAAGCCGGGGAAATCGACAAGATCGTTACTTTCGAAGACATAGCCAAGCAGCTCGTGCAACTGATACACCGGTGTCACTGGGTAGTTCGCATCAGGCGGACCAATCACAGTAGCCTTTGGGAAAATAGCTTTGATTTCGTCTTCACTGGCGCTGTTGGCGTCAGCGCTGACAAGCAGAGAAAGGGAGATGAGAATAAGTAACGTGCGTGTTAGAAGCATAATGAGCACACCGGCTTCATGGAAGCAGACGGGCCGGTATGGCCTCGTCTGTATGAATAAAAAAAACGCAGCAGGACGGCGGGACGGTCACCCTGCTGCGCTGCCACGTTAAGACCGGGGCAATTTGAAGGTCCAGACTGTGCCGCCCTGATTAAAGTCTTTTACCGTTTTGGCCACTTCACCACCCCAAAGCGGTACCGCGCCACCCCAGCCTGAAACCACGCTAAGGTATTGTTCGCCATCTTTTTCCCAGGTTATGGGTGAACCGACGATGCCCGAACCGGTATTGAATTTGTAAACCACTTCACCTGTTTTGGCGTCAAAGCCCATCAAATAGCCTTCCGGCGTACCGGTAAATACCAGGTTACCGGCTGTTGCCAGCACCCCACCCCAAAGCGGTGATTTGTTTTTGTATTCCCACACCGTTTCACCGGTTTTCGGATCGACCGCTTTCAGTGAACCAATGTGATCGTCAAAAATGGGTTTGATGGTGAAGCCCGATCCCAGATAAGCTGCGCCTTTTTTGTAACTGACAGGCTCATTCCATATATCCATGCCCCACTCATTTGAGGGAACATAGAACAGGCCGGTATCTTCACTGTACGCCATCGGCATCCAGTTTTTGCCCCCAAGGAAAGACGGGACAGAGAACACGGTCTCGCCTTTGTCGCCCCCTTCCGCTTCCGCCGGGTTACCGGGGCGTCCATTTGGTGCGAAAATAGGACGGCCGTTTTCATCCAGGCCTTCTGCCCAGGTGATCTCTTTTACAAAAGGAAAACCGCGAATGAACTTGCCGTTTTCACGGTTAAGCACGTAGAAAAAGCCATTACGGTCTGCTGTTGCTGCCGCTTTGACGGTTTTGCCGTTATCTTTGTAATCAAACGCAATCACTTCGTTCACACCATCAAAGTCCCAGCCGTCATGCGGTGTTGTCTGAAAGTGCCAGACAATTTTGCCGGTATCAGGGTCAATCGCCAGTCGTGATGAGCTGTAAAGGTTGTCGCCGGGGCGAAGGTGTGAGTTCCAGGGCGCCGGGTTACCGGTTCCCATGAAGATGAGGTCAGTGTCAGGATCATAGGTGCCACCGAGCCACGTTGCGGCACCGCCGGTCTTCCAGAGATCGCCCGTCCAGGTCTTGTTAGCCTCACCGCCGGTGATGCCGTTTTCTTTGCCGCGCAGATAGCCCATGTGGCCTTCTACTGTTGGACGGGTCCAGATCATTTCACCGGTTTTTGCATCACGGGCTTCCACTTTACCCACAATTCCAAACTCGCCGCCGGAAACGCCTGTCACTACCATGCCTTTAACAATCATGGGGGCAGCGGTATACGAGTAGCCTGCTTTGTAGTCACCTAACTTTTTACGCCATACGACTTTGCCGGTTTTCTGGTCGAGAGCGACAAGGATTGCATCCAATGTGCCGAAGATGACCAGATCATCATATAAGGCTGCGCCACGGTTGATGACGTCGCAGCAAGGCATAATGCCGTCAGGCAGACGCGCCTCGTATTGCCACAGCTCATCACCGGTTTCCAAATCAATGGCATAGATGCGTGAGTAAGAGCCGGTTACGTACATCACACCGTCTTTAACCAGCGGCTGCGATTCTTGTCCACGTTGCTTCTCACCACCCAATGAGAATGCCCAGACCGGGTGCATCTTCTTCACATTTTTGGTGTTAAGTGTATCCAGCGGGCTAAAGCGCTGCCCGCGCGGGCCAAGACCATAGCTCACAACATCATCTGTGCTGGACTGATCGTTGAGAATTTCTTTATCGGTAACGGCTGCCTGTGCGCTAAAGCTGACTGCGCCCAGGGACAAAGCCAGGCAAATCGCAGAGCTAAGCAATTGGCCTGTTACTGTTCGACTTTTCATCTGAGTTCTCCAGTGTTCAATCGGGGTCATTTATTATTTACCCTCGTTTACAAACCTCACTGAGCGGGGGGTTTGTGTGTATGTACCCGTGTGGCTGTGCGCGTGCCGCAGCAATGTCACCCACGTAAGGCGTCACGGTAAGTATCTGTTATCGTTTTTTTAACAACCATTAAACCTTGGAGTATCATTCTTAGTCCCTTGGTAGTAATACCCTGCCTCCAGTTGCACTTTCGCCTGTCAGGCTATCGTTTATTCCTATCGGGCTGGGGGGGCAGCTGACATTGCCAACATCTGGTTTATTCCAAACCAGAGATACTGAAGTGCTGCCACAGTAAGACACGGCAAGCTGCTGTCGAGGGCGTGAATCAGGCGTGTGTCTTCAGCGGAGAAAACGGGCTAGAGGGTGTTTTCCTGAAACCCGTTGCAACACGCACGACAAAAAAGCCCATCAAAAACCGGGCTTAATAAGTGTTAGCGTCTGCTAATGTCATACCTGCTCAGGGGACGTTCTGATAGATAGAGGGTTTCAGATAAACTATCTGGTATTTCTGGAAAATGGCCTGCATGCGTCCATCCTGGATCATAGGCTCGGTAACCCCTTCAATGGCGTAGGCAAGTTGGCGGTAGTCCTGTTTTACCGCCATCCCAATATCCCAGGATTTGATGCTCATGGCCGCGAGCCCGGTGGCATTAATCGTTGCAGTATCACTGGCGGGATTGGCCCACTGCAACTGGGAATGCATCCCCGCTACAGCTGCAACCTCGCCTTTTTTAAACTTGTCTACGGCATCAAAAATACTGTTGGTATGGATCAGATTGGGTTGCAGGCGCCCGCCGAGGGTCGCACCAAGAAAGGTGCCGGGGAGGGAATCAATTTCCACCGCCACTTTTTCATACTGGAAAATGGCCAGGGTCTCAATGCCCCCGGTTTTTTCCACGTTTCGCAACAAGGCCCATTTTTCGCGGTGATAGGGCCCGAACATCACTACCATCTCGTTGCGTGGCAAACCATAGCCATCTACGCCGTAACTGAATTTACGGTCATAAGGCACGCGCATCATCAGGTCAGCTTTTTGTTTGGTGATGATATGGCCTTTCCAGATTGCCTGGCGTAAGTCATCTTCAAGGTTTTCGTCGGCGTTAATCCACATCCACCGGGGCTCTACCCCCAAGCCCTGCGCAACCGCTTTAGCGACATCAATATCAATGCCTGCAGGCTCTCCTTCATCCAGATATGAGTAGGGTGGAAAATCGCTATACACCGCGATGGTAATAGTGCCCGACTCGATAATGTCATCATAGCTTCTGGCATGTACCGGGCAGGCAAATGCCAGTAGTATCAGCATAGTAAGAAGGTGTCTGGTTAACATCACAAGCTCTCCCCGGAAAGTCCGCTTATTCCGGAACTCCGCGGGTTTCAATATAGGCTTTAATTGCCCACATGGCTTCCTGGCTCAGGATTTCTTCAAATGGCGGCATGTAGACACGTCCGTCAATGACAGCGCCATTGCGAATTCGCATCATAAACCAGTCATCAGCTTCCTCTTCGCTGAAGAACTCGTTTGGATCATTCAGCTTTCGGAGATCAGGCGTAATGCCGCCGGATATCACTTCCAGGCCGTGACAGCGGGCACAGTTCTGGTTGTATGCAGAGTCACCCACTTTGATGGCTGTTTCATTGCCTGTGTACGGGTTTGTTGGAAGCCACTCGTCTCCCAGTTCCGGTAACGCGCTGACATCAACCGCTTGCGGTGTCACGTTGCCGTGAGCCAGTACCGCCGTTGACGCCATTGTCATCATGGCGAGCGAGATGCCTTTGGTAAGGGTAGTAAACTTCTTCATGATAGATCTCCCAAAAGTTGTCAAATATTGGCAATGCTGGTTTGAAGTGACAGACAACTTTCCACGTTTACCTGTTTTGATTCGACACAACCGAGCACGTTTAAAAAACGGTATGGGATATCAAAAATCCTTCCAATTGTACTTAGGTAGTAAAGCTTTCATCCTTTTTGCTCATACCTCTCGCCAGATTGTTGCACTAGTATGAGTTTCATAATGATAAAAAGGAGGTCGATCGTGTTCGCCATCAATCCGTTACGAGCGGCGAGAGAGGTCGGCAGCACTTACCTTGCACGGGACAGGTTTACCAGGGTGCGAGCGTGGGTGACAGGTGTCATGAGCTACCTGTTTGCCGGTACGATCTACGCGCAGGCCATGCCTGTGGATATACTTTATATTCAGGAGGTCTCTGCCGAACCGCCTGCAATCCCCGCCGTGTTTAAACGTGCAGAAGATGAAGGCGTGGCAGGGGCCAGGCTGGGAATTGAAGACAGCAACACCACAGGTCGGTTTCTCAAACATGACTACAGTCTGCATGTCATCAGTGATACAGATCCAAACGCATTATTCGATACCGCGCTTAGCTGGAAAGCGTTGCATAGCGGCGTTGTCGTTGCCGACGTGGGTGATGCCCTGCTGCGTAAACTGATACACGATGGAAGCATGGATGTCGTCATTAATGTTGGCAGTGCTACTGACAACTGGCGCTCTTCGCAATGTGAAACCGGTCTCCTGCATACGCTACCCAGCCACGCGATGCTGGCCGATGCGCTGGCCCAGTACTTAACCTACCGGCGCTGGGATCAGGTGCTGGCTGTGAGCGGAAAAGGGGTCGCGGACGAAGCGATACTTAACGCTTATAAACGTGCAGCTAAGCGCTTCGGGCTGAAAATACTGGATACACGAAAATGGACGTTTACAACCGATCTTCGTCGCGCTGCACAGCAGGAAGTGGCGCAATTTACCCGTTTGAAAAACTATGATGTGGTGCTGGTGGCCGATGCTGCCAATCAGTTTGGCTTTTATCTTCCCTACAATACCTATTTGCCCCGTCCCGTTGTGGGAACGCACGGACTGACGCCATCTGCCTGGCATGTCAGCGTAGAGCAATGGGGGGCACTTCAGTTACAAAACCGTTTTCGTGAGGATGTAGGGCGCGATATGCGAGGCAAAGACTATGCAGCTTGGGTGGCGGTAAGAGCGGTGTCAGAAGCCGTTACCCGTACATCCGATAATACGCCGAAAACGCTTTATAACTACATGATGAGTGACAGCTTTGAACTTGCCGCGTTTAAAGGGCGCAAGCTCACCTTCCGTCAGTATAACGGACAATTACGCCAGCCCATTCCGGTTGCCCATCCCCACGGGCTGGTAACCCAGTCGCCACAGGACGGCTTTCTGCATCAGGTTACGGAGTTAGACACGCTTGGCTACGACAAGCCTGAGGTGTCCTGTGATATGGAGACGACGCTATGAAAAGGATGCTCGCGATAGCCTGCCTGGCATCACTGAGTCAACTTTCACTGGCCGACACAATCTACGTGTCCAATGAAAAGGATGACACGTTGTCGGTCATCGACTCAGATACCCTTGAGGTCATTAAAACCATTGAAGTGGGTATGCGCCCCCGTGGCATTATATTTAATCAGGACTATACGCATTTGTATATTTGCGCCAGCGACTCTGACGCTGTTCAGGTTATGGACGTGGCCACCGGGCGGATTATTCACAACCTGCCATCCGGAGAAGATCCTGAGCAGTTCGCGCTTCATACCGACAATCGCCGGCTTTATATTGCTAATGAGGATGATGCGGTCGTAACTGTAGTGGATACACAGAAGCGTTCGGTAGACGCGCAAATTGATGTGGGTGTAGAGCCAGAAGGTATGGCGGTTTCGCCGGACGGAAAATGGGTGATCAACACATCGGAAACCACGAATATGCTGCACTGGATTGACGCAGCCACCAACGAACTTGTTGCTAATACTCTGGTGGGGCAGCGCCCCCGGCATGTGGAATTTACCAAAGACGGCAGCTTATTGTGGGCCTCTTCGGAAATTGGCGGTACGGTTTCCATCGTTGATGTGGAATCGCGTCGAATTATCAAAGAAATCTCGTTCAGGATCCCCGGCGTGCATCGCGATAAAGTGCAGCCGGTAGGCATTAAACTTACCGACAACGGAAAATATGCCTTTGTGGCATTAGGCCCCTCCAACCATGTCGCGGTTATCGATGCGAAAACCTATGAAGTGATCGACTACCTGCTGGTAGGTCGCCGCGTATGGCAACTGGCTTTTGCGAACGATCAAAAGCTGCTGTTCACCACAAATGGGGTTAGCGGCGATGTTTCTGTGATAGATACCGACGATCTCAAGGTGATTAAAACCTTACGCGTAGGACGCTACCCCTGGGGGCTGGCGGTAAAACCATGAGCACTGAATTCGCGATTGTAATGAAAGAGATTGGCTTTGGATATCACCGAAAGCCGGTGCTGCAGTCACTCAGTCTGAATCTGAAAAAGGGCCGTTACTATGCGTTATTAGGCCCCAACGGCGCAGGCAAAAGTACGTTGTTTGCATTATTGTGCCAGCTACTGCGCCCTCAAGCAGGAACTATCTCAATCGTTGGCGTTGATGCTGCGAAAACGCCGCGTCAGGCACTGGCAAAAACCGGCGTGGTATTTCAGCAAAGCACGCTGGATCTGGATTTAACGGTCGAGCAAAATCTCGGCTATCACGCCGCACTTCACGGAATGGGGGCGTTGCAAACCCGCACTGCTATTACCCGGGAACTATCCAGGCTGGATGTGGCAGATAAGCGAAAGGTGAAAGTGCGCGCACTGAATGGCGGGCACCGTCGCCGGGTGGAGATTGCCAGAGCCCTGTTACACGACCCGGAAGTGTTACTGCTGGACGAGGCTACGGTGGGGCTGGATATTCCTACCCGTCAGCAGATTAATCAGGATTTACGTGAGCTTTGTCGGCAGAAAGCATTAACCGTGCTGTCTTCAACACACCTTATTGATGACATTCAGCCGCAGGATCACCTGATTGTTTTACATAAGGGCACAGTGCAGTTAGATATGCCCTGCGCAGACGCAGTATCGCCGTATTCTTACCAGGGTTTGTCTGAACTGTATCAGCAACTCACCCTAAAAGAAGAGGTCGCAGCATGACTTTCTGGGTAGCGTTTCTGGGGATCACAAAACGTGAATTGCTGCGCTTTTTTCAACAACGAGCGCGGCTACTTAGCGCGTTGGTAAGACCCTTGCTCTGGCTGGTGGTTTTCGCGGCAGGTTTTCGCGCTGCGCTGGGTATCGCCATCATCGAGCCATACGATACCTACATTACTTACGATGTGTATATCGTTCCCGGGCTGGCAGGCATCATCATGCTGTTCAATGGTATGCAAAGCTCGCTGTCCATGGTGTATGACCGGGAAATGGGTAGCATGAAGGTGATGCTGATGAGCCCGCTGCCGCGTCCTTTTTTACTGATTGCCAGGCTCATGGCAGGTGCCATTATCTCTGTGCTTCAGGTGTATGCTTTTTTGTTGATTGCCTGGCTGCTGGATATTGAGATGACTGCTGTGGGGTATATCAGCGCTGTGCCAGCGATTTTCCTCGCTGCACTCATGCTTGGAGCGCTGGGGCTGTTTTTATCGTCTTTTATTAAGCAACTGGAAAATTTCGCGGGAGTCATGAACTTCGTAGTGTTTCCAATGTTTTTTCTTTCTTCTGCACTCTATCCGTTGTGGAAGATGCGTGAGTCCAGTGAGGTGCTTTACTGGATTTCCGAGTATAACCCGTTTACCCATGCCGTAGAGTTAGTTCGTTTTGCATTGTATGAACAGATGAATGCTGAAGCAGCTGTTGTCACCTTGATGACAGCGGTTGTTTTCAGTGCGCTGGCAATTTGGGGATACGATCCGAAAAAGGGCATGTTCAGGCGACAGGGAAAAGGCGCGGGCTGATGACAACTGACGATATCAGCAATCGCTCGACTTTTTTGCCGGAATTGCTCACTATGAAATCACTACAAAAACAGGTACATCATTATGGTTGAAATACTCGTTGCCGATGATCATCCACTGTTTCGCTACGCCATTACTGACTTTGTTGAGCGAAATATTCCTGACACACAAACCATTACCTGCACCGACCTGGATGCAGCATTGGAGCAGGCAGAGGAAAATCCCAATATTGATTTGGTGTTGCTCGATCTGAATATGCCGGGAATGGACGGACTGAACGGAATCGTACGGTTTAAGAATCAGTATCCGGAAATTCCTATTGTTATCGTGTCGGCGGAAGAAGAGAAAAGTGTGGTGCTGCAGGCCTTTACTTATGGTGCCGTTGGCTTTATCACAAAGTCTTCCAGCTGTGAGCAGATAGTTGCTGCGCTTCAGCAAGTGTTGTCCGGTCAGGTATATTTGCCGCCGGATATCATTCGTAACGGCGGCGCCTCTAAGCCGCGTAATGACGCTGCATCCCAACAAATTGATCCTAAGCTTATCGGCGCACTTACCCGCCGACAGTTGTTAGTATTTGAGTGCATTGCCAAAGGCAAGTCCAACAAGCAGATCGCCTACGAGCTGAATATTGCTGAAACCACAGTAAAAGCCCATGTGTCAGCCATACTGAGCAAATTAAATGTGCATAACCGCATTCAGGCAGCGTTGTGTGCTGCCAGCATCGACTTTAATCATTACTTGGTGCGCTAGACAGGCAGTGAGACGCATAGTCAGAGGTTGCCGACTCGGCACGTTCTCTCAACTGGCTTGAGAGAGGACTTGATGGCTGGCTGAACGTCAGCCAGATAGGGAGCAACTCGCTTTGAACGGTGCCGCTATCCTGTTTTAAGCAGGTGTTAAAGCCGTCTCAGCTCACAGCCGCTTTGCTTAACAAGTGCGATAGGGCCATTTTCATTTTGTGTGGCTTCACCGGCTTATTCAATAAAGAATAGCCCTTCTTACGTACCTGCTGGCGCAGCTCATTCGTATAATTAGCCGTGATCATAATGACCGGCACCTCTACACCCAGGGTGTCCTCGGTAATTTGCAACGCGTCAAATCCGGTATCGCCATCATCAAGGTGGTAATCCGCAACGATAAGGTCGGGCGACAGCGTTTTTAACCAGCGGGTATTCCGCAGTTCATCGAGAGTCTGCACAGTGGTGACATGACACCCCCATCCACCCAGTAACTGACGCATACCTGTGCAAATCGCTTCATCGTTATCAATAATTAATATCGAGGCACCTTCCAGGTTCTGGTTAAAGGTATCTTCAATGCTGGGTTTGGAGGGCATCTCCTCGCGGGAACGGATTTGTCCGTAGGGCAATAGCACGCTGAATGTCGAGCCCCGTTTTTCCTTTGAGTCAACGTGTATACGGTGGCTCATCACTGACGCCAGTTTGTCGACGATGGCCAGACCGAGACCGAGCCCCTGATCGTGACGGCGCTTTTTCGCTTCGACCCGGTTAAACTCCTGGAATATTTCGCCCAGTTTGTCCTGCGGTATACCGATGCCGGTATCGGTGATCTGAATCTCCAGGCCGTCTTTACGGTGTCTCACTCCCAGCAGTATGCTTCCGCGATTTGTGTAGCGAATCGCATTGCTGAGCAAATTACGAAGGATGCGGGCCAGCAGATATGCATCCGAATGCACCACTCTGGCTGATGTCTGAAAGCGGAACCTGAGACCCTTTGCCTCGGCCTGTGGACGAAACTCGTTTTGCAGGTTACTGAGCAGATCTTCAATTACAAAATCATCCAGCACAGGTTCAATCAACCCTGCCTCAAGCTTTGAAATATCCACCAGTGCTGTAATTAAAGACTCTAAATTCTCTAACGAATAACTTAATGAAGTCAGTAGTTTAGATGCATCGCCTGAAAGCGGTAATTCAGTAAGGGCGCCTGCAAACAGGCGCGCTGAGTTCATTGGTTGCAGCAAGTCATGACTGGTTGCCGCCAGAAATTTGCTCTTAGATTCGTTGGCTTTATCGGCTTCGCGCTTTGCTTCCAGTAAGCTGATCTCGGCCAGTTGTCTGTCTTCAATTTCTTTACGTAGTTGGTTATTAATTTCTGAAATCTTTTTCGTGCGCTGATTAACCCGCTGCTCCATATAATCATAGGCGTGCTTAAGGGCTTTCGCTGTGCGGCGTTGTTCGGTTACATCCTGCTCCAGCGCGAAAAAGCCAATGACGTTACGTTGCTGATCAAAGTGCGGAATAAAAGACTTATTGGAAATCCGGGTGTCGCCGCTATCATTAGCCTGCTCAATTTCAAAATTCACCGCCTGCCCGAGCATGGCGCGTTCAATATAAATATACAGATTGTTAAACGCATTCTCCCCCAGCACGTCACGCAAGTGATGACTGAGTATTTCAGCACGTGAACGGTGAAAGCAGCGCTCGAACTCTCGGTTGACGAATTCATAACACATTTCCTTATTCACGTAAGAAATCTGAGCCGGCATCGCATCTGTAATGAGACGAATGCGCTGCTCACTTTCTTTCAGTGCCTGCTGATGATGGCTGCGTTCAGTAATGTCGGTGTAAGTATTTAAAAAGCCGCCGCCGTTGAGCACATGGCGTTTAAGCAGAATCACTTTACCGCTTGCCAGCGTTTTTTCGATTTCGAACACCTCACCCTGTAACAGTGCCGGCATTTCGTATTCCGGCAGGCGTTCGTTGAGTTCACTTTCTTCTAGCAGTGACACATAGTTCACACCGCGTCGAACGTTACTCTCGTCGATATCGGCAATTTCCACAAAGCGCTGGTTCCAGGTTTCCAGTTCGCCATTAGCATTTACCAGCGCCACGCCTTCAGACATATTTTCCAGTGTTGCTTTGAGCAATGCTGCCTGTTCGGCCATTGCCTGTTCATAACGCAGCTCTTCGCTCTGTTTTATTGTGGTGATATCGGTATACACCACGACCAGCCCACCTTCTGCTGTTTTACGCTCGGACATCTGGATCCAGGTACCGTCCTTCAGTCGGAATATGGTTTGTGTGATAGGTTCGCGGGTGGTGGTGACTTTCTTCTGCGCTTTTGAAGCACGATCAACCAGAGGCAAGGAGGCGGCGGTAATTTCCTGAAAGGTGGTTTTACCCAGTTCAAAATCGATATGGTGCTGACGCCAGAATTCACTGCAGCGACTGTTTACCAGTACCATTTTCCTGTCACTATCAAACAGTGCGAACGATTCGGAAATACTCTCTATGGCGTCACTTAACCGTTGTCTGTCCTGATCGGAAGATAAGCGGCTTAGTTCGGCGTCACGGGTAGCTTTTTCTAACTGTTGATTAGACTCTTCCAGACGATGCAGCGCTTGCTGCAATTTGTAAGTACGCTCTTTGACTTTGTCTGCCAGCATTGCGGCATCTTCAAACGACTGATAGGCATCGCTATGGTTTCCCCAGCCCATTTCGACGCGGCGCATCAGTACGCTGTTTATCTTTTTCAGCTTTGCGTTTTCATAGCGAAGGCGCTCAAGCTCTTCACTGCCGGTTTCCTGCTCTGTCGGGGGAAACGAACTATGTAACGGGATAGGGGGCGTGTTTTCTTTCACGGGGATATCCTATGGCCACACCAGTAAAAGTGTGGTTCAAATGCAGTCCGTTAATCTGCTCACCATAGGTACTAAACCCGATGACGTTGTGTTTGCGATATAACGCAGACATGTCGTCTTCCAATGCATGGTTTTTAATTTCGATGCGTCGGTGAATGCAGTCAAAGCCAATCAGTAACTGCAGGTCACCCACCGATTCGGTAAGCAGATTAAAAATCATAGAAGTATGCGACAGCAAACCGGGGGATGACATCTTTGTCAGCACCACGCCCGAGTCGATAGCGCAGAAAAAGGTCAGGCTGAGATCATCGTTAACCTGCTGAATACTGCGGATGTAGAGATGGTCTCCTACCTGAACAGCGAGCGGGTACATGGCAAATGTTTCAGAATTAAGATCTTCCAGCTTCAGGCCATTTATCCGGCAGTACTCCAATGCAGCAGGCTCAGCGTTGAATTCCTGTACCACGCGAAGATCCGGGGCCACCTGTGTTACGACCAGCTTTTCCGTATGCGGAGCCAGATGGTGATAACTGAATACCTCAAACGGGTTAGCGGTGTTCACCAGCATAATAACCGCAGCATTGCCGTAAAATTTACCGTTGTAAAACACCTGCGTGTCGACAAAGTGTTGATCATCGCCGGCAGAGCCTCCAACCAGCGGAATGTCCTGCAAACTCATGCTCAATGCATTGATTACCAGCTCTTCACGAACCGACAAACCATCAAGCAGCGACAGCGCAAAGCTACTCTCCTGTAGCGACGCGTCTGAGACAGCTTTCTGGCGAAGTCTTTCAAGCATGCCGTTTACCAGATTATCGCTGTCTGCATCGGTAAACGCGACAAGGTTATCTATAAGTACGGTTTCAGTAGCAAATTGATTTTTGTCCAGTGCGAACGCACTGATGGACTGCTTACCATACCCCAGAGGCGTTATTTCCCCAGCTGATGTACAGCCAATCAGCGTGGTATTTGCAAAATACTGGTTAAGCTCTTTGGACAACACTTCCAGCGGGTAACTGACACAACAGTAAAATACTACACATTCCGGCTCACAATCTGCCAGTGCCTCGTATATTTCTTTTGCTGCTTTTACCGGGTCGGATTGGTCCGAGCCAGCACGGGCAACACCTGTCAGCGTCTGTGATTCAGAAGCTAACGCTACTTGTTCTCGGCCCATGTGTCCTCCTGAGGTATGGAGGAATAATATCGCTTTCACAATTGCTTAACAAGAAATGGTGTCATGTTTTAACAACTTGTCCGACCGTTGCAGGATGCTGCAATAAAGCACCGAAGCGGGCATACAGCGACTGGCTGGTTTGGGTAACGTTATCAGCAAAAACATGACGGGGGCGTGGAAGTGTTACCGGCACATCGTGAAGCACGGTCATAGGCGACTCGCTCAACAATAAAATACGATCAGCAATGCAAACGGCTTCTTTTAAATCATGGGTAACATACAGGATAGTGGATGTCGTTTGCTGATGTAGTGACAGCAGTAGCTGGCGAAGCCCTTCCGCCGCCGGGGCATCAAGTGAAGAAAAGGGCTCGTCCATTAACAGTAGCGCCGGGTTGTACATAAAGGCACGGGCCAGCGCAACGCGCTTGGCCATGCCACCTGACAGCTGACCGGGGTAAGCCTGAATGGCATGTCCAATGCCTACCTGGGTAAGCAATGTCTCTGCGTGACGGCGGGTGTCCGGTGTGTCTGTATTCGCAACCAGCATGACGTTATCAAGTACGGTAAGCCAGGGCATAAGTCTGGCTTCCTGAAACATAATGCCAACATCGTGTTCGGCTTCACTGTTAATGCGAATGGTGCCATCGAACGCGGCGTCCAGACCCGCTATCATCTGAAGCAGTGTGCTTTTCCCGGCACCAGAGGGACCAACCAGCGCAACGATTTCACCCTGCGCCGCCGCAATATTAAGGTCCGCGATGACGGTATTGCCATGGAAAGCTTTCTCACGAATATGGATGTTTAACATTGGCGCCATCCCGAGACTTTGCGTTCCCAGGGGCGTAATACCGCACCCTCAATAAAATAAATAACTGCCGCGAAGGCCAGGGTATAAGCGAGAATGCTGGTAATATCAAAGAACTGAAAAAATGTACTTAGCTGAAAACCCACCCCGTCGCTACAGCCGATAAGCTCTACCACCAGTACAATTTTCCAGACCAGCGCCAGCCCGCTTCTGGCTGAGGCCAACAGGTAAGGGTAAAGCTGTGGTAAATACACTTTGGTAAAAGTGCGAAACACGGAAAGGCGATACGCCCTGGCGACGTTCATGAGATTGGTATCGATAGCTTTCGCCCCTTCACGCAGGGTAACTGCCACGTTAGGCGCTTTGTTGATAATCACTGCCAGAATGGCCGAAAACTCGTTAAGGCCGAACCACATTAAACACAGGATAATAGTGACCAGCGCCGGAATATTCAGTGCCAGCGTTAAAATGCCGTCCAGCCATAAATCAACCCGGCGGAAGTGCCCCATAACCAGTCCCAGCAAAATACCCAGTGCCATTGCCAGCACAAAGCTAATGGCTACTCGTTGTAAGGTTATACCCAGATGATGCAGCAGTTCTCCACTTTGAATGGCTACGCCAAGATTTCTGAATACCGCCAGGGGGGATGGTAATAGGGCAGGTTCAAACCAAACCACACTCATCTGCCAGATAACCAACAGTATTGAGAGCGACAGGCATCTAACCATAAACGGTGTATGGCCGCTCCCTTTTGCCGGTTGCACTGTGTCAGACACAGGCTTAATGTGCTTCTGCACGAGTCCAGAAGATATCATCGGGTAAATCCGTAAGGGTGCCGGTCAATGCGTTACCATCCTGATTTGCACGTAAATGTAAAAACAGGCTCTGGAGTTGATATCGGTCGTCTTTCTCAAGTACATCCGCAATGCCATCGCGATAGGCCGAAATAAGATACGGCCTGACATCACCGGAGAACTTGCTGGTGAATGAAGGGATGCGTTGCCAAAGGGTGTCATCGTGTTTCATGCGCTTTCTGGCGCTCGCTGAGGTACTAAGAAAGGCCTGCAATGTGGCCTGATTATTATCAGCCCAATGCTGACTGAATACCCAGCCAATGACCGGAATATCACCTTTGATATTCAGTGAGTCGAGTACCGACGACATCGTTGTTAATGTGGTCATACCCTTTGCATTAAGTTGCGCTGCGTAATGCCAGAAGTTTATCACTGCATCCAGCTGGCCCTGCTCGATCAGCGCGTTTAGCATAGGTGGAGCGGCAAATTTCAGAGTGGTGTCGGCAGGCAGATCAATGCCTGTCCTGGCGTTAAGAAAGGCACGATAGAGCACGTAATTTTTATTGGCAGTACCGCCTGCAATGCCGATACGTTTGCCACGGAGATCTGCTAAAGAATGAATATTGGCGTCAGGACGCGCTACCAGCACGCCTGCCGCAGTAGAATAGGGATAGAAGTAATAATTGCGGCCGGCTTCTTTTTGACGTGCAACCCAAAGCCAGTCGTTAATAATCATGTCGACTTTTCCGCCCTGCAAGGCTACCAGTAATGCTTGTGGCGACCCTAAAAGGACGCGTTCAATGGTGAGCTCGCGCTCGTCGGCCAACTTCAGCTGTTCAATAACGTCCATCTCCCAGTTCAGGGTGCCGTACTGGAGCACACCAACGCGCACAGTATTCTGAGCCGTGGCGGAACAGGTCAGGAAGACACACGCAAAAACGAGCAGAATGCGGAACATCATGACAGCTTACTCTGCTGTGGTCGGGTCGATCATGCGCTGTACCTTGTTTACCCGGTTGGCCGGTAAACCGAGGCGTTCAGCATGATCAAGAATGTGTTGTTCGTCAGGCGCGATATACACGCAATAGACTTTGTTATCGGTCACGTAACTTTCAATCCATTGCACACCGGGGCCCAGTTGCCTGAGGATATCGCAGGATTGCTGTGAGGTGTCCTGAAGCTGCGCGTCTGTTAACTGGCCAGCGCCATCTATCTCGCGCTCAATGATGAATTTCGGCATGTCTTATACTCCTGTGATAAGGAAAAAGGTACCCACAACTGTGGGTACCGGACTTACGCCTTTTCAGGCAACGCTTTTAGAAAAAGCCAAGAGGGTTGATATCGTAGCTAACCAGCATGTTTTTGGTTTGCTGATAGTGGTTCAACATCATCTTATGATTTTCACGGCCAACACCGGATTTCTTGTAACCACCAAATGCCGCGTGTGCTGGGTAAGCGTGATAACAGTTCATCCATACACGACCGGCCTCAATGCCACGTCCCATGCGATAGGCTCGGTTGGTGTCACGGGTCCACAGGCCTGCACCCAGACCAAACTCGGTATTGTTTGCGAGAGCAAGGGCTTCTGCTTCATCTTTGAAGGTGGTTACACCGACAACTGGACCGAAAATCTCTTCCTGGAACACGCGCATGTCGTTGTTACCTTTCAGCAGGGTAGGTTCAACATAGAAACCTTTGCTGAAGCCTTCTACGCTGGCGGGACCGCCACCGATAAGCACTTCCGCACCTTCTTTCTTACCAATTTCCAGGTAGCCCAGGATTTTGTCATACTGTTCTGCAGACGCCTGAGCACCAACCTGGGTATCGGTATCCAGTGGATTACCGCGTTTAATTTGCTGCGTGCGTGCAATCACCAGAGAGATAAAGTCGTCGTACATGTCTTCCTGAATGAGAGCACGTGACGGACAAGTACAGACCTCACCCTGATTAAAGAAAGCCAGTACAGTCCCCTCAACACATTTGCTCAGGAATTCATCTTCGTGCTTCATCACGTCTGAGAAGTAGATGTTAGGTGACTTACCGCCCAGTTCTACCGTAGACGGAATGATGTTGTCGGCAGCACATTTAAGAATGTGTGCACCTACCGGCGTTGAGCCTGTGAAAGCGATTTTCGCAATACGCTTGCTGGTGGCCAGCGCCTCACCGGCTTCACGACCGTAGCCGTTGACGATGTTCAGTACACCTGGCGGCAACAGATCACCGACCAGCTCTGCAAACAGCAGGATAGTGGCGGGTGTTTGCTCTGCAGGCTTGAGTACCACACAGTTACCGGCTGCCAGTGCCGGTGCCAGTTTCCATGCGGCCATCAGAAGCGGGAAGTTCCAGGGGATAATCTGACCAACTACGCCTAATGGCTCGTGGAAATGATAGGCGATGGTGTTTTTATCAATTTCACTGATACCGCCTTCCTGTGCACGGATGCTACCGGCGAAATAGCGAAAGTGGTCAGCCGCAAGTGGTACGTCTGCGTTCAGGGTTTCACGTACGGCTTTGCCGTTGTCCCAGGTCTCAGCGACAGCCAGCATTTCCAGATTGGCTTCAATGCGATCGGCAATTTTCAGCAGAATGTTTGAGCGTTCGGTCACTGAGGTGGAACCCCATGCCGCTTTGGCTTTGTGTGCAGCGTCCAGTGCCAGCTCAATATCTTCCGCGCTTGAACGCGGGATTTGACAGAAAACTTCGTTGTTTACGGGAGACACGTTATCAAAGTACTGGCCTTTTACTGGGGCCACCCAGTCGCCGCCAATGTAATTGCTATAACGGTCTTTGAAAGAAACGACTGAATTTTCATGTCCAGGTTGTGCATAGATCATGTTGCTTACTCCGGTTTTCAAATATAAAAGCGTTGCCAGAATTGCCGGGGAAGCGATTTTAGGTCCGGCCCCGGCGGCCGGAAATGTCTGCTGCTATCTGGCGCTAAGCAGCATTAAAAGTTAATCACGGCGCCAAGGGCGATGGTGTCGACGTCTTCTGTTGCACCGCCAATGGAAATCTCGTTCATGTCGTACTCGGCAACAAACGTCACCGCACTGTTAAAGGTGTGGAACCAGGCCAGTTGCGTAGCATCCATTTCCCATGGCGTTTCGGTTTCCACTTCGGTGTTGCCGTAAGAAATTACGAAGCGGTTGTCACCGGCTTTGTAAGACCCCTGAACCAGATAGCCACTGCTGTCCACTTCATCACCGTTTTCGTACATCAATCCCTGCAAACCAAGCGCGTTATCCGTTGGCCCTAATAAAAAGCCGATAGCTTCGCCGCTGAAGCCGGATGCGTGCAGAGCAAATCCACCAACGTTAACTTTGGCGCCGTATGAAACGCCATTAGACTCAACATCACCAGCGACATCACTTTCCGTCGTCTGGTTCAGCATGCCGACAAAGGCGTTAAACATGCCGTTTTCAAATGTGGTGGTGTAAGTTAGTTCGGCTTCAATGCGCGGCATGCTCTCTTCACTGGTGCGGCCCGGGCCAGCATCAATTGAGGTGTTGGACGGGTCAATCAAACCGATGGCTAGTTTAAAGCCGCCGCCAAATTCAGGTGAGCGATAGGTAATTTGTGATGTCGGGAACGGGTAGGTATAGCCGCTGCCGATGTTACCGAACGACACGCCTTGTCCATCGATAAGACCCAGCGTGTCATTGACGTTGCCGTAGCCAATCAGAATTTCGTCTAAGAAAATGTTGGAGCGGTTGAACAGGGTAAAATCTTTGCCTACCAGGATCTGACCCCAGTCAAAATCCAGCGTGGCGTAAAACTGACGAACATCAATGCCAGTAGAAGTAACACCGGTGTTACTGTCGTTGATAGTGACCCAGAACGAAGAACGGCCACCCACTTTCACACCATTGATATCTTTGCTGAAGGTCATGCCGACCCAGTTAGGCAAAAAGCCCATTTTTACCCGCGACTGGTCGCGGTCAACGCCGCTGATGTCGTTTTCGGTACTGCTGTTTACGTAGAAGGTATTGAAGGAAGCATCCACAGAAACGGATGCCACTTCAGGATCGTCATAGATAGTTACTGCCGCATTTGCGGATGTCGCGGTCAGGCCCAGTATTGCAAAGGCCATGGGGGAGAGTCGCGTGCTTGCTTTCGTCAAATTGTTCATGTGTCACCTCTTTTAATTTTTAGTGTTATTGGTAGAGCAACATAAACGTCTCATCCCGGGTTACTCACACCCCAGGTACCTGTTCTGTGCAAGTACTCTTGTTATGCTTCGAGTATTGTGGGAGGAAGGAAAATTGGAAACTCGTCGTTAGGGTCTTTTGTGTTGCACTTTGGTCGGCAAATTGAACCCGTCCACAGAACTAGTTCGTTGGTCGTAGTCTTTCGTATTAGTTCGTACAAGGCTGTAAAGTAGGAAGAAAATCATCCTGAAATGGCAGCGTTGATTGCTTCTCAAGCGCTGCAAAGCCACCTAGTATTCTCAACACAACAATAAACGTTGTGTGATAAAGGCATGTGATGTCTTTATACCTGGCACGACGAAGAGGTATTTATGCAACTCGGACACGTTTTATCTAATGGGACAACCACTCGCCCGGCGAAAAGCCTGGTTTCTCTTGCGGTAGCGCTGTCGCTGTCCTGCGTAGGAAACGTGCAGGCTGGCAGCGATGATCTTGATGACATCGAACGCATTACGACAACTGGCTCGCGGTTTGCTGAATCTGACGACGCTATGCCGGTGGTGATCAGCCGGGTTGGCGAAGACGACATCAGGCTGGTTTCCCCGGCGCATATCGAAGAGGTACTGAAATTCGTTGCCGGTGCAGGCGTGCAACGGGGTAACGGGCAGGAATATCTGCCAGCTTTGCGTTCGCAGGTATTCACCGGGGCGGGCGCATGTGGTGGCTTGCTAACCGCAGAAGACGGCATTCCGCTTCGTGCTGCCGGCTTTTGTAATATCAATGAGCTGTTCGAGGCGCACTCTGAAATGGCGCAACGCATAGAAGTGTTAAAGGGGCCGGGTTCGGCGCTTTATGGCTCTAATGCGGTACACGGCGTAATCAATGTGATTACCCCCGATACCACCCGCGATATCGGCATGTTGGGATTTGATTATGGTTCCTATGGATATAAGCGGGCCAAGTTACGTCAGGGAAAAGACTTCGGGAACAGTGGGATTGGCATTAATGCCAGTGTCACGCATGACAGTGGTTACCGCGATGGTGAAGGCGTGCAGCAGGAAAAAGTCAATCTGCGTCATCGCTATGATGCTGAGGGGCTGACACTGACCACCGGCTTTACCTATACTAACCTGGATCAGGATACCGCGGGCTATGTCAGTGGGTTTGAAAGCTACAAAGATGCAGACCTGGCACAGGGTAACGAAAACCCGGACGCGTTCAGAAAAAACCGGGCAGTGCGCCTGTGGACGAATGCGAAATGGGACCTGGGTGAAGACAAACTGCTGTCTGTAACGCCGTATTTCCGTAACCAGAGCATGGATTTTCGCATGCACTTTTTGCCAGGCACGCCGCTTGAGAAAAATGATCAGCAAGGGTTCGGCTTACAGTCGCTTTATCAACAGCCGTTGAACGATAACTGGCGAGTGGATATGGGCGTGGATTATGAATATACCGAGGGTGGCCTGCAGCAGTTTCAGGACGGCCCGACACAGGGATCAGCGTTTCTGGTGGCGACCGTCCCTGAAGGTCAGCACTACGATTATCAGGTGGATGCCACGTTGTGGGCGCCGTTTGCCTCTTTAGTGTGGGAGCAGGACGCCTGGACCGTCACCCTTGGGGCGCGTTATGAATACATGAATTACGATTACACCAACAACATGATCGCAGGTCGCACCCGTGATGACGGTACCGAGTGTGGATTTGGCGGCTGCCGCTACTCTCGTCCTCCCAGCGGAAACGATCATTACAGCAATCTGAGCCCGAAGTTTGGAGTCAGCTACCAGTATTCAGATAATACGCGCTTTTACGCCAATGTTTCAAAAGGGTACCGGGCACCTCAGGCTACCGAACTGTACCGCCTGCAGCGCAACCAACAAACAGCGGATCTGGACAGTGAAACGGCCACCAACGTTGAGGTGGGTGTGAAAGGGTTCTACGAGAATCTGTCGTACGTGGTGTCGGCGTATAATATGAATAAAGATAACTTTATTTTCCGCGACAGTGACTTCTTCAATGTAAATGACGGTGAGAGTCGCCATCGCGGTATTGAGGTAGAACTGCGCTACCAGTTTTCCCCTGCCTGGGATCTTACCGTGGCAGCCACCCATGCGCGTCACACCTATGAGCACAGTCAGGTATTAAGTGACATTAACATCAAGGGTAATGATATTGATACCGCGCCACGTACGCTGGCAAATGCGCGCGTAGGTTGGAATGTAACCGCCAACTCACGGATTGAACTGGAATGGCAGCACGTGGATGAGTATTACACCGACCCGGAGAATTTGCATGAGTATGAGGGTCACGATCTTATGCATCTTCGCGCTTCAGTCAGCGTCACAGATAACCTCACAGTGTATGGCAGGGTGTTGAACCTGACGGACGAGGCGTATGCAGAACGCGCAGATTATTCAAGCTTTGGCGGTGATCGTTACTTCCCGGGGTTGCCTCGCCACCTCATGGTCAGCGCTGAATATCAGTGGTAAGCTAGCTCGCAGTATGGTCTGGCTGTTCAAGCAGGCCATACTGCTACATGATGCCTTTTGCACTCAACGATGCGCCTGACCCAGATCGTCATTTCAGACATGCACTTATGCGTGAGTCTATGTCTGAAATGATTGAGAAACCCCCCAGTTACTACAGGTAAATTATTGCGTTTGCCTGTACCACGGTTGTTCTTCTTCCCGTTGTGGCCGCCAGCCCAGCGCGATGCGTTACCTGTAATAATTGGTATTTGGAAATCTCATGAAAAAAATTATCGTAGTTGGTGGCGGCGCCGGCGGGTTGGAATGTGTGACCCGCTTAAGCCGAACGCTGGGAAAAAAAGGCCTGGCGGAAATAACACTGGTCGACAAAAGCCGCACGCATATCTGGAAACCGCTCCTTCACGAAGTGGCTGCAGGTGTCATCGACAAACATTCCGATGGCGTAGACTACGCCATGCATGCTGCCAGGCATCATTATCAGTTTCAGCTAGGATCATTGTGTAATATCGATTCGCAAACAAAAATGATTCAGCTGGAGGCGATTTATGATAGCGATGGCGAACAAATCCTGCCCGAAAGAAGCCTCCATTATGATCACCTGGTATTGTCCATAGGCAGTGTCTGCAATGACTTTGGCACCCCCGGAGTGCTGGACAACTGCTATTCACTAGACTCTCTGGATGGTGCCGAGCGGTTTCACCGGGCACTGCTTAATCAGCTGCTGCGTATCAATCAGGGCTGCGTAGATAAGCATGAATTGAAGGTAGCCATTGTTGGTGGCGGTGCCACCGGCACTGAGCTGGCTGCACAGCTGCATCACGTCGCCAATCTTGCCAAAGCTTATGGGATGCCGGAGATGTCTGCCGAGCGTCTGAAAGTGTCTATTATTGAAGCCGGTGAGCGCATTCTTCCAGCCCTGCCGGAGCGAATTGCGGCATCTGCACGTCAGGCGCTGACAAAGCTCGGGATCAGGGTAATGGAAGGTACGATGGTGTCTGAAGCCGATAAGGAGGGATTTATCACCAAGGATGGCAGCCGCATTGATGCGGATTTAATGGTGTGGTCGGCCGGTGTCAAAGCCCCGGACTTCTTAACGGAACTTGGCCTGTTTGAGACTAACCGTGCGAATCAAATCCTGGTGAAACCCACATTGCAAAGCACGGTTAGCGATTCAGTTTATGTGGTGGGGGACTGTTGCGGGATAAAACAGGAAGATGACAGCTGGGTACCCCCGCGGGCGCAATCTGCGCATCAAATGGCCTCAACAGCCGCGACTAATCTGGTTCGTGAGTTTCAGGGCAAAGCTCTGAAGTCTTTCCATTACAAAGATTATGGATCGTTGGTGCACTTAAGCAAATACAGCACCGTAGGCAGTCTGATGGGCGCGCTGGTGAATTCCAGTATGTTCATTGAAGGGCGATTAGCCAAACTGGTGTATGTGTCGCTCTATAATATGCATCAGTTCGCTGTGCACGGAAAATTACGCGGTGTGCTTGCTATCATCAACCGCAAGTTAAGCAGTGCGCTGAGCCCGAAATTGAAGCTGCACTGAGCGTTAGTCGACGTGGCAACGTAAGAACTCTGCAATGCGGCCGGTTATCCTGCCGGGCGGTGTTAGTGATTTTATGATTAGTGGGCACAGCAATGTCGACAGATAAGTTCGATACCGCGCTTTCATCGCGAAATGAGATTGCCTGCTGCCCCTAAAGCTGGCGAGTGTTGGTGATTGCGTCCCTGACCAGGCCTCTCACGCAAAGCACAGTCAGAAAGGTATTTTCGCCCTTTGGAGAATCCATGACTAAATACTGGGTGTTTCTGGCCATTGCTATCGTGGCTGAAGTGGCAGCAACCTCTGCGCTGAAATTAAGTGATGGCATGACAAAGTGGGTGCCGACCTTATTCGTTATTGTGGGGTATGGCGTTGCGTTTTATTGCCTAGCACAGGCTATTCAGGCAATCCCGGTGGGCATCAGTTATGCCGTATGGGCAGGTGTCGGAATTGTGCTTATCGCGTTACTGGGATGGGTGATGTTTGGTCAGAAGCTGGACATCGCCGCCATGTTGGGTATCGCCTTTATTATCACCGGCGTTGTACTCATTACGCTGGTCTCAAAAAGCGCAAACTAATAGTCCTTTCACTACTCCCCCGATCGCCAGTATGGGGGATAGGGTCGACATTCCTGATTTTCACGACATCATAAAGATACCCGGTCAATGCCGGGTATCTTTTTCCCGTCTGCCATAGACTGCGTTGACTACCTGTCGCCGCTATCGACAGAGCTTACCGTTAAAACGCGTAGCTCGCATAAATTCGCCACATGCGCGGCGCCCCCACACCAATGAACTCAGGAGACTCGATGTCCGGATAGAGATTCTCCAGAACTTCGTCGGCTTCACCGTAGGTGCCAAAGGTTTCGTAGTCTTTATCCAACAGGTTGTCGACTCTGGCGCCCACCTCCAGGTTGTCATTAACGTGATAGCGCACACCGATATCAACCAGCGTATAGCCAGCTAGCTCACGATTTTCGTTGGCTTCGTCGCCGCGAAAGTACTGACCAGACGTATAGTGAATGTTAGCAAATGTGCTAAAGGACTCCGTTACTTCGTACTCCAGGTTTAAGCCGGTCTGCCACTCGGGTTGTCCCGGAATGCGGTCGCCCGGCATTACCTGACGATCACCACCCAGTGGATTTTGCGGGCTGAACGATACAAACGGTGACTCGAACGTGGCATCCAGATAACTCACCTGGATTTGTGCGTTCAGTGCGCCCAGTTGTGTTGTTGCCTCAAACTCTGCGCCCTGACGCTGCGTTTCGTCGATGTTCACAAAGTAGCCGACTGAAGGGCGTCCGCCTGCTTGCTGAAAAATAATGTCATCACGACTTACGCTGCGGAAAATGGCAGCAGAGAGCGTACCGTTTTCAAATTCTCTGGCATATGTCACTTCCAGCGTATCGGTAACCACTTGATCAAGCGGAGGGTCGGCCACAAAGCCGTTAGGTAATTTGCATGGGTCGTCTTCATCAGCGCAGCTAAGTTCGGCAGGGCTGGGAGTGCGCGAAGACTGACTGTAGCCAACGGTCATCCGCCAGTCGTTTTGCTCATACACCAGCGTTGTTGCTGGGTTAAATCGCGTAAATCCGTGATTGCCGTTAAGCGAGCCTTCACCGGATTCAATGCCGTCGACCATATCAATATCAGAACGGTTGAACCTGCCCGACAACCTTAGTGACCAGTTCTCATTAAGCTGAATCATGTCACTGATAAACGCGTGCAGATGACGCACATCAGTTTGCAGGCGAACCCGTGATCCCATGTCGTAAATGCCGGTACCAGTAACCCCTCTGGTTGAATCTATGGTGTCGTTATCTAAAAGCGCAAATTCTGTATCGCTGCGAAAGTCGATGCTGGCTTCATCCCACCCTGCGCCTAATGTCCAGAAATGAGTGAGATTACCAGACTCATGCTTTCCGCTTAATTCAAAGGCAATACCGTAACTTTTATTATCGGTGAAGCTGGTGTTGGCCGTGCCATCCAGACTGTCGGGATCCACATCGCTAAAAGCATCAAGGGGGGTAAGCGGCGCATACCCGACAAACGCTACCGCATCGTCTTCTTCAAACTCTTCCTCTTTGTCTTCCCCCTCTTGTTCGCTATCATCATCCTCGCCCTCTTCCTCTTCGCAGAGCGTTTCCCCGAAGCCTACATCACATTCTTCATAATCGCTGTCATCGCCATTATAGGTTTCAATTTCATTTTCTCGGTAGTAACCGTTGATAGCGAGTGCTGTGGTATCACTGAGCGACATTTTATGTTGCGCGCTTAAGAAACTAAGCTGTGTAAATGTCTGGTCCGGGCGGGTGAAAATAGCGCGTCGGCCCTCTTCAGCAATAAGCTCCACAGGAATGGCACCGTTCCCTATCATGTTATTGTCTGTAAATAAGGAGGTGATCAGCGTTTCAGAATCTGCTGTTTTATACGACAGGTTGGCCATGGCCTGACGCAATGATGTTGGCGAGAACCGGCGCCAGCCATCTTCTTCATAGACGTTCGCATTGACGTAATAGCCCCAGTCTCCGTTATTGCCCCCCGATTGTAGATTCAGACCCTGCTGCCCGTAGCGCCCGCCCTGAAGCAGAATTTGGTTTTGCTCGAAGGTGAAACCGGTTTTGCTCTCCACAAGCAGTGCTCCGCCCAGAGTGTTTTGTCCGAAAACCGGGTTTGCGCCAGATGCCAGCGACACGCTTTCAATTGCCGTTACCGGAATAAGGTCCCAGTTCACCGTATCTCCAAACGGCTCGTTAAAACGCGTACCATTCAGGTAAACCGACAGGCCCTGAGGCATGCCTAACAAGGGAGATGCGGTAAAGCCACGGTACTGAACATCCGTTTGAAAGGGATTATTCTGGACATCATTGATGGTTACGCTGTTCAGGTTTGCATCCAGTACGCGGGCCAGTGATATTGCCTGAGATTTTTTCAACTTTTCAGCAGACAGCCGTTTTATCACATCCCCGTCGTGTTCAGAGAGCGGGGTTTGATTGTAAATAAGGATATTTTCTACCTCATCCCAGTTCGGCATCGCAGCCAGCGCGTTATTTGCCAGCAGCAGGCATCCCGGCAATATCAATGTTATGGGTGTCCTTTTCATCGGTATTCTTTATTCAGTGGTTATGCTGCAACAATAGAAAATGTTTTGAGATACCGATATTGGGTAAAAGCGTTGTGGTATTGGTACTTTGGTCGTAAATCTAAAGTGGTTAGGTGGTGACGGAGAGCCACCTGCATCAAAAGGCCGGACATTAAGCCGGTTATGCGCCGGATAACTGTTTTTATCGTTAAACGGTACTTCATAATTGGCAAAACAGTCGTATATTTGAACTATAAGCGTGGGTCCAGGCTCTTAATGACAGGAGTACGTTGGCACCACGCTTACCGGAGTATGTGAATGCGTCATATGAGTTGGTTAATTGTTCTGCTGCTGATACTGGCACCTGTGAAGGTGGCGGCGGCGGATGATCATGCCAGCGTCACTGCGCAATCTGATCTTAGTCTTATTAGTGCGGTACTGTCTGACGTTGCTGACAACACTGTCACTGTGGATGAAGAATCTGACGGCCCGGATTCAATAAGCCGCCGCCTGTTCACTGATGTCATGGTATATCATGGACATCAGCTAGCTCACAACCAACAAGCGATACAGCCTTCACGGTATGCCCTTAACGGCATTCGTGCTCCCCCGGTTACTCATTAACAACTTGCACTTGCGGTACAAGGCCGCGAATCAATTTATTGTTAATGAGGACTGTATTATGCACAGCTTACACTTATATCAGACTGAATCTGTAGACAAACTGGCGTGGCCTGTCGTTACGCACGCTATCACGCTGAAATCATCAGCGATGTTAATTTTCACCGATTTCAAACAGCACGTTCCCCATGTTGTCGATGTTGATACGCCGGCCATTGAGCTGGAAAGGCTGATGAAAAAATCGCACATAAAAATGCAGCTGGTGCTGAATGCCAAAGGCCAGTTTGTGGGTATCGTTTCACTAAATGATTTAACCGAACAGGCCATAATGCAAAAAGCCACCCAGCTGGGGCTTGCCCGTGAGGAGCTGCGCGCAGGAGATTTTCTGCGTTCAAAAACGTCACTGCAGTCATTCGACTTCGATGAGCTGACCCGCTCCAGCGTCGGTGACGTAGTGGAAACGCTTAAGGACAATGGTCAGCAACACTGCCTGGTGCTCGATCGTGATGCCCATGAAGTGCGTGGCGTGATCAGCGTTAGCGATGTGGCACGCACATTAAAGCTGCCGCTGGACATTCAGGCTCAACCCTCTTTTTCTTCACTTTCCAAGGTGATAGCTGCGTAACGCGTTTTAGAAAGAGCAAGCATGACGGGCCGGGAGGGTAACACCTTTCGGCCTGTCTTTTATTCTGCGTCTGGTCTGTACGCTAAATGCCACCGACAACTCGTCACACGCTGCTTCCGGGCAAACACTGATGCTTGGTACACGTCATTCTGGACCTCCCCATATGTCGCATTGACAAAATGCGTTTCACTGACGAAGATTCAGATAGCGATAAATGGATTTACTGTTGCGTTGGCGGCAATACGGGTGGAGAGAGCCTGCAAATGAAATATGTTCACGGTGAGTATCTGATAACCTTGTGTGGTGAGCACCTGCTGACACACGCTTACGGCCCATGGAACCGGGAATGTGTAAGCGCATTTAGCCGGGATTATCATCTGGAAGTCACCCCAATGATTGGAAAGCGGTGGGCAGATATCGTGGTGCTCATTGGTGAAAGTCTCCTTATCCCAGAAGCCGAGTCGTTGTTGGTGTCGCGAATAAATGCCGCGGCTGAGTTCGGCCTGGAAGCCGTTGCGTTGGTTATCGGGCGCTCATCGGTAAAAACCTCCACTCGCACTCAATTAGAAAGAATGTATGAAAAAACACCGCTGCCGGTGTCTTTTTTCAGTACATATAAAGAAGCCGCAGCATGGTTAGAATCGCAAGGATTTTCTTCGAGTACTGAACAAGCCGAGGCGCATTTTTCCCGCATTGCGTAAAAGCAATTCGCCGTCCTTGTTCAGAACTGCTGCCAGACAGACTGTCCTAACGTTTTTATTATAAGTGGAACGAAAATCGCATCTTTCAGAGCGTGATCACACTGCATTCACGAATTTATAGTAAAGTTTCACGCAGTAGAGGCAGCACGCATGACAGTTAACCAGCACGCAAGCCCACCGGCGGTGGTCGTAAAAGCCTTTACCTGGGCCTATGAAGAGCTTGGCTGGAGCCGCTTTCAGGCGGCTGAGTTACTGTCCGTCTCTGAGTCGGCGCTTGTGAACTCCCAAAGGACCGGGTTTGAGAGTGATTCTGAACAGTACCTCATTCAGCTGGCCTTTATCCGGATGTACCATTTACTCTATGCGTTGTCAGAAGGAGACAATGATGAGATGCAAGGCTGGCTAAAACAGCCTCATGCAGGATTGTCGGCTATACCAACCACGCTCTGTAACTCGCTGAACGGTCTGCAACGTGTTGTTGAATATCTCGAATCTGAGCAAAGCGTGGATATGGGTGAAAGCGCAAATCACGTTCTGCCAGTATCATTAGCTGACTGGGAATAGTGTTGCCAGAATGAAACGACCTCCAATGTGTATACGCTCATCTACGATCATTTGCTTTTAAATTTATAAAAAACTGCAGTCTCGACGCGAGACTATATGGAAGATAAATTAGAGAATTACGTCAGTTGCGGCACAGCATGCGTATGCCCCCTCTAATCGACAATCAGGAAGTGAAATCAGTGCGCCATCAGGGAACGTTATATCAATGGAACGATGAGAAAGGGTTTGGTTTTGTATTGGCGGATAAGCAAAGGAAGGTGTTTGTGCATATCTCTGCATTTCAACGCCCCGCGCGTCGGCCCAAAGAAGGAGACCATATTGCCTTTGACCTGGAAACGGACGACCGCCAGCGCTTACAGGCAGTACGTATTAAACTGATGGGAGTAAAATCCAGCGCTGCCGACAAGGCTGGCAGGCCACGAAGCGCCCACACCAGGTTTTCACGCGAACAGAAAAGCCCGGCAAGCGTACCGATAATTCCGCTGTTAATTCTGACAGCACTGCCAGTTGTCGCGTTGTTACTACCTGACCTGCGAAGCATTACGACGGCACTGGCAGGACTTAGTCTGTTCACTTTTCTGATGTACTGGAAGGATAAATCCGCCGCCAGAAAGCAGCGAAGTCGGGTTCCTGAAGCAAACCTTCATATTGCAGCGCTGTTAGGAGGATGGCCGGGTGCCTGGATGGCGCAACATATTTTTCGTCATAAAACAGTGAAATCATCGTTCCGTATTATTTTCTGGCTGACAGTGGTGTGTAATCTGGCCGGCACGCTGGTTTTACTGCGCCACTTTTCTTATATATGAAAATGAGTCAACGTTGCGAAAAATGAAACGCTAAGCGAACCTTACGTAGCCGAATCGCGTTGTTCACAGACTAACAGGGGGGCGCAATAGTAACCTCCGACTTGATCATTCTTTCGCCTCGTGAACAGTTGCGCTGATAATTATCCGCCATGGCATTTCCACTATATTTATTTTCATATGAATACTGCAATGTAGGTTGCTGCCGTCTGGCCGTGGCAGGTTTCCTTCCCGGGTACTAATGCCTCCGGCACTCGCGTGCCTGACCCCAGTATCAACTCCCCATGAGTCCTCAATTAAGAGCAGGCTTATGACATTGCAGATAGTATGGTCGTGAACAATATGTGAACGCAATCCGTGTAAAAATTATACGGGTTGTGCGATACAAAGCGAAAAATGTGGTTTGCTAAAAAATTCAAGATGCTTTTTAAGATCATGAGTTAATTGATTATTTTATTGTTCTGACCCCTCTCTTCTGTGGTTCTTGCGGCTGCGAGCGTTATCGCTCTGAGATACTTTGTAAATGATGTGTAATGTTGTTTGCCGCGTCTACCACCGGTCAAGGTAAATTTAATGTTAATTTGATTTTACTTTGTCAAAAATTTGAAATATCCTTTTGTAAGCGCTTACAGGATCTGTTGTCGACATTTATGTAAGCGCTTCCATATTTTAAAGATAGCTTTCACGAAGAAAGCGAGAGACTTTTATTATCGGGGCTGAACACATGAAACACGCAGCAACACAACTTTCCCGGCTTGTAACCGCTGTCGCCGCTGCCACTCTGGTAGGGTGCGGTGGTGGAAGCGCGGAAACTGAATCCGACTTTACCACTGTCGATCCTTCTGTACCTGTAACCGACTGGGAGCTGGTATGGAGTGACGAATTTGAAGGTGAATCCATTGACGAGAATAAGTGGACACACGAAGTTAATTGTCAGGGCGGCGGTAACAACGAGAAGCAATGCTATACAGACAGTGCAGAAAACTCATTCGTCTCTGACGGCAGTCTGCATATTGTTGCGATGCCTGCAGAAGAAGGCGCAGAAAAGCCTTACACGTCAGCCCGTCTGAATACCCGTTACAAAGCCGACTTTAAATACGGTCGCTTTGAAATGCGCGCAAAACTGCCTTCTGGCCAGGGTAGCTGGCCAGCATTTTGGATGCTGCCAACCGACTACGTATACGGTGAATGGCCGCGTTCCGGTGAAATTGACATCATGGAAGCCGTTAACCTGAAAGCCGCACGCGAAGACGGCACACCAGAAGCCTATGTTCACGGCACATTGCATTACGGTCAGGCATGGCCTGATAACGACAGCTCTGGCAAAGAATACTTGTTGCCGGAAGGTGCGAACCCGGCAGATGACTTTCACACTTATGCGATTGAGTGGCAGGAAGGCGAAATTCGCTGGTACGTAGATGACTACTTATACGCGACTCAGCGTCAGTCAGAACTGACCTACAACCGTGACGGCGATGCCCTTGGTTTGTCGCACCGTGGCTGGTATGCAGAATATTTTGATCAGGGCACAGGTGAGCTGACCACACACTGGGATACCGCGCCGTTTGATCAGGAATTTCACCTGTTGCTTAACCTGGCTGTAGGTGGAGACTGGCCTGAAAACGTAAATGAGCTGGGCATCGATGCCGAGGCATTTGCCAACGGCCAGACTTATGAAATTGATTATGTGCGCGTTTATCAGTGTGCATCTGACATGGACACCGGTAAAGGTTGTGAAACCGTTCGCCCTGGCTACGACAGCATGGACGATGCACTGGTTGAAGGTGCAGCGCCTACTCCGCCACCACCTGCAGGTGCGGTAGCAAAGAACCTGACGATCTTTGATGGTACGCCAAATCCGGATTGGCCAGCATGGGATTGCTGTGGTGGATCAACACCATTGCTGACTGCCGATGCCGATCGTGGTGACGTTTATGAATTCTATGTGAACGACACACCCACCGTTAACGGCTTTGTGACGCGCAGCGAGTTCATCACCGACCCTGAAGGTGAAGCGTCTCCTTTTGATGCCTCACCAATGGTTGAGAAAGGCAGCGTTAGCTTCGACATGAAGGTCGTAAGCGCGCCATCAAGCCCTGATGCGGTATGGATGTTCAAAGTTGAGAGCGACAACGCTGGCTCTGCGGCAGAAATACCGCTGGCAAGTAACCCGGCTGGCACAGTACCGGTAGTGGGTGAATGGGTGAGCTTTGACTTCCCGCTGCAGATGCTGGTGGATGCTGGTCTGAATCCTTCTGCAATTGACGTCATCATGGTGTTCCCATCATGGGGAGCAGGCGCGGGTGCGGTTTATCAGCTTGATGAAGTGAAAATTGCGCAGGAATTACCACAACTTGTGGTATTTGAAGACGAAGAGAACCTTGACTGGCCAATGTGGGACTGTTGCGGTGGCTCGACACCTATGGAAGTGATGGATGAAGATGCCGACCATGGTGTAGTTGCTGAGTTTACCGTAGGAGCAGAGCCAACTGTGAATGGCTTTAACTCCCGTACTGATGCCGGCGGCGCTGGTGTTCCATTTGATGCCAGCTCGATTGCCGAAGACGGCGTAATCCAGTTTGACATGAAAGTTATGAGCGCACCCGCAAGCCCAGATGCAAGCTGGTTGTTCAAAGTGGAAGCGGATAATAATTCTTCAGCCGTTGAGCTGCCACTGTCAGATAGTCTGGAAGGCGCTACGCCAGTCACCGGCGAGTGGCAGACGTATACCTATCGCCTTGCTGACCTGGTTGGCGCGGGCCTGGATCCTTCAGCGATTGACGTACTGATGATATTCCCTGCCTGGGGAACCGGTGAAGGTGCGCAATACCGCGTAGATAACGTGAAAATACAGGTACCACCTAAAGAAAACAGTGGTCCGGTCACGCTGTTCGGTAATACTGCGGCAGCAAACTGGTCAATCTGGGATTGTTGCGGTGGTTCTACACCGATGGAAGTGGAAGACGATGCGGAGCATGGCACGGTAGCGGAATTTGCAGTCGGTGCAACGCCAACTGTTATGGGGATTACTGCCGATGACGGGGTATACCATGACGCGTCTATGCTACTTGAAAATGGTGTAGTGCAGTTCGAAATGAAAATCGTATCGAATGCGAACAATCCAGACGCTCAATGGCTGTTTAAAATCGAAGCCAACGATGCTGGCTCCGCGGTTGAACTGCCGCTGTCCGACAGCATGGAAGGCGTCGCACCGGTAGTCGGTGAATGGCAGACCTACACGTTCAGCCTTCAGGCACTTGCATCAGCAGGTCTGGACACCAGTGCCATTGATGTCGTGATGATCTTCCCGGCATGGGGAGCGGGCGAAGGTGCCGTGTATCGCGTTGACAACGCAGTGATTGCTGAACAATAAAAATCGGCATGACAACAGGCCGGGGCCGCGTGAGGCCCCGACACGCGAACCGAATGTAGAATGAGAATTGCAACTATGACACAGCATACATTTAACAAAACCCGCTTAGCGGCAACCCTGGCAGTACTGCTGGGCGCGGGCGCGCACACGGCTGTTGCGCAGGAAAATGCCGATACTGACAATCTGGACACCCAGGAACAACCGGTAGAGGTGATTGAAGTTCAGGGTATTCGCGGTTCACTGATCCGCGCGATGGACATCAAACGCTCTAATAACGGGGTAATGGACGCGATCTCTGCTGAAGAGATGGGCCGTTTTCCTGACACCAACCTGGCAGAATCGCTGCAACGTATTACCGGTGTATCGGTAAGTCGCTCTAACGGTGAAGGCAGCCAGATCACCGTTCGTGGTTTTGGTCCTGAATTTAACCTGATCACTCTGAACGGCCGTCAAATGCCGGGCACAGGGTATACCCGATCTTACAGCCTGGAAAACCTGTCATCTGAAGGGGTATCTACCCTGGAAGTATACAAAACCGCACGTGCGGAATACCCGAGTGGTGGTTTAGGGGCAACGGTAAATATCGTTACTACCAAGCCGCTTAATAACCCGGGTCAGCGCTTCTCAGTGATGGGTAAAGCCATTCACGATACGTCAAATGAAGAAGGTGATGACGTCACGCCAGAAGTGGCTGCGGTTTACAGCAATACCTTTGCTGATGACAAGCTTGGCTTTGCGTTTTCTGTCTCTCACCAGCAGCGTGATTTTCAGCGTCAGCAAGCCAATATTCAGGGCTGGCAGGCAAACGTCGCACTTCCAGGTGACCCAAGCGGCACGGTAGTCGATCCGCGTGCGCTGGATGACGAAGGCAACCCTATCGGTAACCATTTCTTCCCCAAAGACATGAACTACGGCATCGACAACGTAGAGCGTGAGCGCACCAACGCTCAGGTTACGCTGCAGTATGCGCCGAACGATGATCTGACATTCACTGCCGACTATACCGGCAGTAATGCGACGACTGGCTTGAACAGCATCGGTTGGGGTATCTGGAACGAGTTTGGCGGTAACATCAACGCCTATGAGCTGGATGAAAATGGTACGGCTGTTTATGCCGATATCGGTGGTAACGACGGTTCCTTTACGGCTTTCCGTGAAACCACAGATGTAGAAGCGCGTTCGCTTGGCTTAAACATAGACTGGCGCTACAACGAAGACTTAAGCTTCACCTTCGATTACCACGACTCCAGTAACGAAGTGGACAACGGCGGTGACAGTGGTCTGGGCGGCAATGGCCAGATCATCCTGGGTTCTGACAAGCTAATCAGCAAAATTTATGACTACCGTACCGGTGAAGTGCCGCATGCCTATATCAACTGGCAGAACGGCTCAACGGTGCTGCAGCCAGGTGAAATTGACTCTAACTTCAGTCAGTTCATTTATAACCCCGGAAAGTCTGAAATTGAGCAGTTTCAGTTAGACGGTCAGTGGTACAACTCTGCCTTTGATATTCCCATGGTGGAAGTGAAGTTTGGTGTTGCCAGAACAGAACAAACCATGGGTGGATTCCAGGCCTGGAGTGGACTGCGTGGTGGCCCTGGCTTCAACCCTGCTTATCCTGAAATTTTCCCGGACAGCATGTTTACGCTGCATAGCACAGCGGGTCTGCTTGATCAGTTCGCCGGTGGTGGCAGCGACCTGATGCCGTCGTATTACTACACGTACGACTTTAACGAAGCGATTGCACGTCAGGCCGCGTTCCTGACACCAGAACTGATGGGCGACAACGCTTACGTCGTTGACCCATACTATGATGGCATCGACAGCGAAAGTTACGTTGAAGAAGTGACTAACAGTATTTATCTGCAAACCGACTGGGAGTTTGACGTAGCTGGTTATCCGGTAACGCTGAACGCCGGTGTTCGCTATGAAGAAACTGATGTCACCAGTACGGTTCGTCAGCGCGTTGAACAGCAGGTTAACTGGGTGAGTGCGTCTGAGTGGATCATGCAGTACGAGACAGGTGGCGCGGATAACTTCTTAGAGTCAGAAGGTAACCACGACGTATTCCTGCCTATGTTTGATGTTCGCGTAGACATTACTGATGACTTAATTGGTCGTTTCTCATGGGGCAAAACGATTTCTCGTGCGCCACTGGGTAATCTGGCTGGCGGTCGTTCACTGAGCGGAAGTCCTAAGCCTGGTTCACGTACCGGTGGTCAGGGTAATACTAATCTGCTGCCATTTGAATCGACTAACATCGATTTGGCGCTTGAGTACTACTACGATGAAGGCAGCTATGCCTCCATTGGGTACTTCAGAAAAGACGTAGATAACTTTATCCAGACGCAAATTACTGAAACTACAATTGATGGTCTGCGCGATATCTTTAACGGTCCGCGCTATCAGCAAGCGATTGCTGACATCGAAGCACGTGGCGAGCAGGCCGACAGCAACGCGATTTACGCGCAGATGCTGGCCAATGGTCACGGGAATGCAGACGGTGTGATTTCACCGGACTCTTCTGATCCGCTGATCACCTGGAACATCAGCCAGCCTACCAACACTGACAGCAAGTCGGTTGACGGTATTGAAATGGCGGTTCAGCACCTGTTCGGTGAGTCTGGTTTTGGTATTGGTGTGAACGCAACGTTTGTTGACGGAGACGTAGAGTTTGACGTTGACAGCCTGACGCAACAAGCGCCGCTGGTTGGTCTGAGTGACTCAGCTAACGCGCAGCTTTACTACGAAAAATATGGTTGGTCAGCAAAACTGACCTACGCGTGGCGTGACTCTTACCTGATTGGTGTGGGGCAGGCACAGGGCTCATCGGATGCGCCGCCGCAGTTTGCGCGTAGCTACGGTCAGTGGGATGTCAGTGTTCATTACGACGTGACAGAAGACCTGACTGTGTTCTTCGAAGGTATCAACCTGAACAACGAAACTGAAGAAGGTTACGGACGTTACGAAGAGCAATTCCTGTTTGCTCGCCAGTACGGCCCGCGCTACTCACTGGGTGTGCGTTACATCTTCGACTAAAGAAGACCATGGGAAAGGCGCAGGGTTGAATGTTCCTATGCCTTTCTTGCCGGCGAATATCACTGCCGGTCAGTGTGTCCCTTGGAGGGTTTAACCGGAGCGTTTGCTCCGGTTTTTTTATGTCTGCTGTTTTACATAGACAGAATCTGACCTGGGAATAAAAAGGGAGCGATATAACAACCTGTTGTAAGCAACGACTACAACATAGTGCAACCGGAATTATCAGGTACTTACATAGCAGGCCAGAAAGGCAGTATGCTGCGCTCAATATGGTTCGCGAAGGTCTGCCAGGCAGGATTGTCCCATGCCCAAAGGGTAAAACCTTTACCGACAATAATGATAGTGAGGCCTTTAACCGTTGCCGGGTGCAATCGCTTTTGCTGAGTCAGATCATAAACAATTAAAGGCGCAAAAAGCAGGCTGTGGTAAACGTGCGCCATCACCACACCATTCTCGAGAAAATTCAAACCAGGCAGGTACTGCATACGTGCAAATGCGGCTTCCAGAAACAGAATCGCCAGGGTCAACATGTACCGTTTATGTGCAGAAAGGTCCCGTCGGGTTGCAGAAATCGCTGCTGAATAAAGCATCAGCGCCAGCAAAACAGCGACAACCTGAAGTGAGAAAAGGTTGTTAATCAGTGCATTGATATGCGGAGGAACGGTTTTACTCAGGCTGTTAAGAGAAATAATGACGTCGGAGATAATCACCAGTGAAAACAATACGACGGACAGTCTGCCTATACGTTTATGCAGTCGCACTGAGTGACGCTGCACCAGTCGGGTTTGTTGTACAAACAGCAACAGCCACGCCATCATTACAGCGCCATGCAAATGAATACGAAGCGGTATTGCAGAAATGTCTGTGGTAACGGCGTGAATAAAGCCTGGACCGAAGCCAATGAGTGCAATGGTCAGGCACATTAATGAACAAGCGAAGAAAAAACGGTGCTCAAATTGCGGCGTTTGCACTTTTTGAGAGGAGATCTTTTTCATATCTCTCTTCAACCTGGAAGGTAGCAGTTGCTAGGATATGGTTTTAACTATAGTGCAACTGCAGCGATGAAAACGATCAATTTGGGAGGAAAAAGGAAAAATACGTACAGCATCTGTGAACATTAAGGCGTTGCTTTACGCTTTGATAAGTGCCGACAATCGTTGGCAGATAACGAATTCAAAGCGTTAATGGACAAACGCGTGTCTACCACAGTTTCTGCCTGTCCGTACGGTCTATCAATTTGCTTATCAGATAGGCCATGAGCAGCAATGCCGGTGTAGCAAACATGTCGGGCTTTATTACCCACGACAGGATTCCGGCCGTCAGTGCAATATAATCAACCTGAGCTAACGGCTTACGTTTTGAAAGACCCGTCATGGCCCATTGGTACCAGCGGGGTTGCTTGCGCCATGTTGAGGATGCTTTATCTATCACAGTGATCTCCGTGGTTAAGGTTTCAATACTCACTTCAAATACGGGGGCCAGTGCTTTTAATGACTCCAGACTGGCTTTGTTGCCACTTTCAATTCGTTGAATTGTTCTGGTACTCAGGCCCTAGAGTGTTGCAAGCTGTTCCTGAGACCAGTTTTCTCTTTCACGAAGCTTTTTTATCATTGTGTTACTCCAACTTCCGTATTTGCGTTAATCATGTAGAAAAAGCGGTGGTGGCGGTGACGAAATTTGCGCGACAGCAGCACGACATGGCTCTGATGCGTACCGATTGTTTACCACAGAAATTTAAGTAGGCCTCTGTTTTATTGGTAATTATCATCGTTTCAGCCAGCTTGGCTGTTGCGTGTGTCGTTGTGCAAAAGAAAATTAAAATTTTATTTGCCAATTGGCTTCACAAAGGTAAAACGGTACATTAATTACATAATAATTCTAAAGTCATACCGTAACATTAAGGAAGATGTGATGAAGTTTCTCGTACTTCTATGCGCACTTGCGCTCTCTCCATTCAGCGTTGCCCAGCAAGTTCCTCTTGAAGACTTTGTTCGCCACGGCGACTATCTGGATATGAAAATCTCGCCAGACGGAAAGCACCTGGTAGCGCGTGCACGCGCAGACGGGGTTGTAGGGATCCTGTTTTTAGAAGCGGAAACCATGAAGTTTATTGGTGGCGTGCGTCCCTCTCAAGGCGATCAAATTCATTCTGCGGACTGGATTAACAACGAGCGGGTGATATATCGCTACGCGGAAAAACACACTCGCTACGATCAGCCAATGCCTACCAGTGAAATATTCGCGACTAACATTGATGGCAGCAAAGCAGAGCTTCTGTATGGCTGGCGTGCAGGCACCAAGCATCAGGGGTCAAGGATCGCGCAGCGTGAGAGTAGTCGCGCCACGCCATACATCATTAGCCACCTTGAAGGTGACGACGACCATATTCTGATCATTGAACATCCATGGACACAGCGAGCGAACAAGCTTTACGACACCCGCGAGAAACATCCGATTATCAGCCGTCTGAATATTTATAACGGGCGTAAACGCGAAGTAGAAACGCTACCTAAGAAGGGCGCCACCGCGCTGGCGACCAGAGAGGGCGAGGTGAATTTCATCACCTGGGTTGACGATGAATTTGAATTCCATTCGGCTTATCGGAAGAGTGGCAGCGATGAATGGCTGGATATTAATACGGCCTTTAATACAGATCTGGACCTGACACCCGTCGCTATCTCTGATAACAGTACTAAAGCCTACTTATCAGGTCCGCTGGGCGAGAAAAAAATTAAAACCCTGTACGAGCTGAATTTGGCATCCGGGAAGCTGTCGCCGGTGTTTGATGAAGTCAAAACCGACATCATCTGGTGGACAGCCGATAGCGATACCAATCGTCCTATCATTGCATATACGCAGCCGGGGAAAACCGCTTATCACTATGCGGATACTGAGAACCAGCAGATCAAACTCCACCAGATGCTGGTGGATGCGTTCGGTAATCAGACCGTGTCAATCACCAGTCGTAGCGACGATGGTAAAACTATTCTGGTTCGTGTGAGCAGCGATATTAACCCGGGCGAGTACTACATCTTCGATACTGAAACCATGAATGCCAGATTTTTGTGGGCCAACCGTTCCTGGCTTGATCCCAGACAAATGCACGCCATGCAGCCGTTTACATTCACAACCAGCGATGACGTGAATGTCAGTGGTTATCTGACCATGCCGACATTAGCAGAGGGAGATAGCAAACCGCCAATGGTCGTGATGATTCACGGTGGACCACACGGCCCACGCGATCTCTGGTCTTTTGACTCGGAAGTACAGTTGCTGGCCAGTCGTGGTTACGCGGTGCTTCAGGTGAATTTCCGCGGAAGCGGCGGTTACGGTGAAGTGTTCGAGGAGATGGGCTACCTGCAATGGGGTGGCGATATGATCCGCGACATCAACGAGGCCGCTAAGCACATTATTGAGCTGGGCAAAGTCGACGGTGACCGGGTGTGTGCCTACGGAGGCAGCTACGGGGGATACGCTGCACTGATGACCGTGATCCGCGAGCCGGATATGTATAAATGCACAATTGGCTACGTGGGATTATACGACCTTCGCTATGGCTTTGATGAGAGCGACATTCTCACCCGGGAATGGGGAAAAAGCTATCTGAACAAAGTGCTGGGCACTGACATGAAGGTATTAACTGACTTTTCACCGGTGGAGCATGCGGACGAGATAAAGGCAAAAGTCATGCTGCTTCATGGAGAAAAAGACCAGCGTGTACCGGTGGAAAACTCAATCATTATGCAGGAGGCCTTAACGAAGGCAGGCAATCCGGCTATTTATTACAACTTTGCTAAAGCCGGTCATGGTGTTTACGATGAAACAGAACGTCAAGCCCTCTACAGCGCTTTGATAGATTTTCTGGACGAAAATATCGGCGAAAACTAACGCCAGAGGATGTCGGCGAAGAAGTGTCATCCAGGCGCAGACATAATATTGTTATCCCGGCGAAAGCCGGGACCTCCCACAGTGCAATTCTTGGGGGATAAGTCGTCATCCCGGCGAAAGCCGGGAGCTCCCACTATGCAATTCCTGGGGGGATAAGTCGTCATCCCGGCGAAAGCCGGGAGCTCCCGCAGTGCAATACCTGGCTGGATAAGTCGTCATCCCGGCGTAGCTGGGCTCTTCTGCTACTCACAAACAGCCAGCGGTTTGTTTTCATCGTAGCGTTGTACTTTGAATTGAAACAGCGCATTCTTTTTCACACTCTTGTCAGCGGCAAACATAACCACAACAGGGCAGTTTTCAGATTTATTGCCCACGGACACAGCGCCGTCAGTACTACTTTCCCTGATAGTATCGATACCGGGAACCTCCGGTGTTCTATCGGTTCCTTCCATATAGGCCTTAGCAAGCGTAACGGCATCTTCAACGCAGACTAACCTGCTGCGAAATTCTTCCGACTTTTCCTGCTTCAGCAGTAGCTCCAATGACTGCGACTGTTCTCCGTAAGGCCCAAAGAGCAGGAAGGTAGAAGGGGCTAAGTCGACGCTCTCGTAGGCTGACTTTTGCTGTTCTGACAGTTTATTAAATAAGGTATTTTTATCGGGTTGCCCTAACGATGAGTAAACGCGTCCTGAGCAAAAATCTATAGCGGCGCTAAAGCCTTCAGACATTTTATCTGTGAAGCGCTGTTCACCTTTACTGGCGAGCTTTTCATCTGCCTGCGTATCAGGTGATTGCCCTATCAATGTAGCAGCACCGGCAAGTGCAGTACCCCATAAGCTTTCTTTATCGACGTCCACATCACCTGACGCTTTAAATTCTACTTCCGGTGATTGTGTAGGCTTAAACCAGAACGCAAGGCGCTTTGTGCCCGGTTCATAACTGGCAACCACCTGCCCTTTTAAGACTACATCGACGCCGAATCTCGCAAACTCATCAGTACTGAAATCGGCTCCGAGCACACCTTTTTCTTTGTTAAGCCAGCGCCATCCCTTTATCCCCAGATCCAGCGTCATCGTGTCCTGCTGGTTATTATCGTAGGTAATCTGGCAAGAATGGATCCAGAGCGTACCAATGTAGGCTTTTTCTTTATCTTTCGTCTGATGCTGCAATCCACGAAAGCGGTTTTGCAGGCGGTCACATATTTTCTTTCCTGCAACGTCAGTTAGTGCAGCGGTGAGGTTTTCAGAGCCCGCATGTGCGGTCTGGCTGTAAAGACATATCCAGGTAATCCATAACATTGAAAAAACGAATTTCATTTGTGTTCCTTACATTATTGGCGTTTACAACTCTGATAACGGCAAGAGTATTGAGGCGTTTACGTGCCTGCTTAACGCACAGGTGATATTGCCTACGGTATTGCGTGTGTGAATAGTTCAGGAAAAAATAATTAAATAATCCAGCAGTGGCAGGTAAACAGAGTGAAAACAGTTAAATCCTCAGCCCGGCGAAGGCCAGGGACTCACTGCATGCGTGACGCAGGTGAAAGGTTGTTTTTGATCTCGTAATCATTAACGGGAGGTTGCAGCCTGCGCCGCAATGTCAGCGAGAGGGAATAGGCGGTTAGATAGCTCGCCATCCCGGCGAAGGCCGGGAACTCTCACTAACGGTTAGTCAGTTTTTCAATTACCTGCCAATAGTTAACGGGCATTAATCTTTCGATGACTGACACGACCAATGCATCAAAGCCAACAATAACCCGATGCTTATCTTTTCTTATCGCTTTGATTATCGTTTCAGCGGCTTTCTCTGGCGGCAGTCTCAGTAACTTATTCATTTGCTTTTTATGCAGGCGGACTTCCTCTGGCGATATCCCTTCAGGAGCTTTCGCACTATTCGCGATATCGGTGGCAACGCCACCTGGATGCACGACCAGTACGTCGACGTTTGAGCCGGAGAGCTCGTGGCGCAGTGCATTGCTAAAGCCGCGTACAGCAAACTTGCTGGCGCTGTACGCACTTTGGTGCGGAGGCGCGATGAGCCCGTAGAGGCTGGAAACATTAACGATTTTTGCCAGTGTGCCTGTATTTCTAAGGTGAGGTAAAAAACCCCTGCATGTATCCACCACAGCATGAAAATTAATCTGCATCAGCCAGTCAAAATCGTCAGCTGAAGCCTGCTCAAAGCTGCCGCCAATTGCCACGCCCGCATTGTTGATAAGCATGTTGACGGCGTCATGCTCTGACAATACTAAATCCGGCAGCGCCAGCACGGCGTCGCGAACTGCCAGGTCCACCACATGTACGCTGTAGCGCCGACCGATGTTGGGCAGCTCAGCAAGGGTGTGCTGTAAGCCGTCCTCGTTGCGATCGATTAACGCGAGGTGACATCCCTGCTTTGCCAGCTGCACTGCCAGCGCACGGCCAATTCCGCTGGCTGCGCCAGTCAGCACGACGGTTTGGTTATCAAGCTGCATCAGAAGTCTCTGTTTGAATATGATGAAGAATATGTTGAGCCAGCCGATGAGACAGCGCCGAATCAATTTGATGGCGCATACCTTCAATGACGATATGTTTCGCATGCTTAATGGCGCGCGCCGTTGCCTCTCCGCCGCTGGGATGCACCATATGATCTACATCACCATGTATGATCAGGGTCGGTGCTTTTACGTTTGCAAGGGCCGAAGTTCGATCGCCCGAGCGCATGATAGCCCCAATCTGGCGATGCAGCGCGCGGGTATCTGAGCGGGAGCCATTGCGTTGCCATGCAAGCTTTGCGTACTGTTGCCAGTGCAGGAGAGCCTGAGGCGCGTTTTTATCGCCGATGTGGTCCATCATCTCACAGTAGTTTTCAATGGCTTCCAGATGTGTTTTAGGAGATTTTGCACGGGCCAGACGCCACAGTGTGGATGCCGCAGGTTGTCCTACCCGGCGATTACCGGTTGTGGAAAAGATAGAGGTAAGCGATGCCACCTTTTCAGGATGACGGTAAGACAAGGTCTGCGCAATCATTCCACCCATTGACATACCCACAATGTGCGCCTGAGTGATATCGAGTTGGGTTAGCAGCAGGGCGGTATCGTCAGCCATGTGCTCAAGGCCGTAACAGGCTTTTGGTGCTCTTCCCAGTAGCTGTTGCAACACGGTGGGATGCGGGGTGTCACTACGTGATGAGCGACCGGCATCGCGATTATCAAAACAAATCACACGAAAACCTGCGGTTGTCAGTGCCTGAATAAACGAGGCGGGCCAGTACACCAACTGCAGACCGAGTCCGGCGATGAGAATAATCGCCGGGGCCTCTTTGTCACCGTGTTCTGAGTAACACAATCGTGTGCCATTACTTAAGTCGGCAAACTGTTCATTGTGGCTGGCGATGCTCATGGCGTGACGTCCTCATGGTGCGCGGTCTGAAACTGTAATGCCGGATCATCAATTTGGCCCTTACGTAAAATAGTGACGTCTGAGGCGTAGTTCCAGGACATCGTCCATGGAAACCTTGTGCCTTGCCGTGGCAGCTTGTCTAAAGAACGCTGTATGTAGCCGGCCCCAAAATTGAGCACCGGTTGGGTTTCCATATCGGGATCTGCCTGAGGGGTGCACTGGACATACTGATGTTGGCTCATGTAGTTCAGCAAGCGGGTAAAGTGCTCGCATAGCAATCCAATTTTCAGCGTCCAGGATGATGCCGTGTACCCTACCGCCATGGCAAAGTTAGGCACGCCACTGAGTAACATGCCTTTGTACGTGACACACTGGTTTAGTTTCACTTCCTGGCCATCAATTTGTGGCTTTATGCCACCGAGGGGTAACAAATTAAGGCCGGTAGCTTTCACGATGATGTCAGCGTCAATATGCTCACCTGAGCGCAGCATAATGCCGGAGGACGTTAGTTTCTCGATATGATCGGTGGCGACTGATGCTTTTCCAGAAGAGATAGTCTTGAATAAATCAGCCCCCGGAACGGCGCATAGCCGCTGCTCCCACGGGTCGTATGGCGGATTAAAATGCACGTCCACCGGATAGCCTTCTGGCAACAGTTTCTTGTTAAAATAGCGGATAATTTTTCTGGCGCGATCCGGAAAACGCTGACAAAAACTGTACACCCATCGTTGTTTGGCAATGTTAAACCGGCGAGCCAGTGCGAATGCGCGGTCTTCGCTTACCCAGCGTTTGCAGAATCTGGCGACCGGATCTTCAAGGGGAACCGGCAATATATAGGACGGTGTGCGCTGAAGCATGGTCACGTGAGATGCCCTTTCCGCCATCGCCGGTACCAGCGTAACTGCCGTGGCGCCGCTGCCGATCACCACCACCTTCTTGCCGCTGTAATCGAAGTCTTTTGGCCAGTGTTGCGGGTGCACGATAGTACCTTCAAAAGCAGATTCCTGAGGTAATGGCGGGTTATAGCCCTTATCGTACCGGTAATAACCGGAGGCGTTGAAGATCCACCGCGCACAAATAACCTTCGAGTCGCCACTGTCCTGATTGACTACCGTTACTTCCCAGTGCTGATGGTGTGAATTCCAGTTGGTGCCGGTTACTTTGTGCAAAAAGCGAATATGCTTGTCGATACCGTTTTCTTCAGCCGTTTCCCGGATATAAGCTTTGATAGACGCGCCGTCAGCAATGGCCTTTTTTTCTTTCCAGGGTTTAAAGTCGTAGCCAAAGGTAAACAAGTCAGAGTCGGAGCGTATGCCGGGATAATTGAACAAATCCCAGGTGCCGCCTAAATCTGAACGCGCTTCGATAATGGTATAACTGAGAGCTGGACAATCTTTACTGAGGTGACAAGCCGCACCAATGCCGGAGATACCGGCGCCGATAATGACAACGTCCACAGTGTCTTGGAGAGTAGGATCAGTCGTTTTCATGCTGACAACGTTTAAAAGTGATAACGCATGTTGTCACTTCAATGTATGCTGTGACAAGCACCTTGTCAATGCGTAATATACCGCCCATGAACGATACCGCATCACCTCAGACAACATCATCGGAACGTACGTATTCCGGTGTGGCAATCTCCGAGCGCGCCGCAGTGCGTCGACAACGCTTCATCCAGGCTGGCATCACGTTGTTTGTCAGCAACGGCTATCAGGCTACCACCATGCGTAAACTGACGGCCGAATCGGGACTTACCAACCGTTACTTTTATGAGTCTTTCCAAAGCATGGAAGACTTGCTGATTGCTTGCTATGAAAGCCTGATGAGCGATTTCCGTGACCAGCTTAAAACCGTTTTGGATAGCGCCAGCGGTGAGCCGGAGCAACGCATTCGAGCCGGACTCACCTGTTTTTTTCAGGCGATGTCAAAACCGGAATTTGCGCGCATCACGCACAGCGAAGTGCTGGGAGTCAGCCCGCGGGTAGAAGCCGTATACAGTCGCTATACCGCAGATTTTGCTGAGTTACTGATGGGGTATCTGAGTCCGGCAGCGGATGTTCCCTCATCAGAAAACAGCACACAGCGAGAATATGTAGGTGCCGCGCTTGCCGGGGCAGTGATTAATGCGGGGATCGTGTGGGTGCGAAGTCGCTACGCGGCATCACTGGAAGAAATCGTTGATGCTACGCTTACGGTGTTTCTGGGAACGGCAAACCAATTACAACGATAACGGCGCAAATAAACAATCTGCAAATGCTGTAAGAGTTTCATTGAAAAAATTGAATGAGTCTGACAGTCAGTTCAGTACGCAGGCTGTGTGAAAACTATTGATCACCTTTTGGTCTAAGTATGCGTTTTATATGATCAATCTGTCTTAGCTA
>NZ_JAESDH010000024.1 GCF_019249295.1 Alteromonas antoniana | reverse complement strand
CAGTTCAGACGCGGGATGGAGCAGTCTGGTAGCTCGTCGGGCTCATAACCCGAAGGTCGTAGGTTCAAATCCTGCTCCCGCAACCACATCAAAGCCTCAGCATATGCTGGGGCTTTTTTGCGTTTATCACCTTTAAACCTGAATAATGGACTGACCGGACAGAGGCTGTAGCAGGCCACTCCTCAAATATTTATCATACAAAAATCACGCGGTAGTCTTGACACGTTCTGCTATTGTATTGTTTGATAAAATGTCATGCAGGAAGCAAAGATCGTCTTCCCGTTGAGGCTCATTGTGAGATAGCGGATTAGTGAAGATAATAAAAAGTCAGCGGTGTCTGGCCCTAATATTCGAGTAGTATCCGTTATGTTACAAACGTTTTTTCAGGTTCCAGATACCTCTTTATTACTGCATGGAGGTTATGACCCCTTCCTTGTATTCCTCTCTGTAGCTATTGCTGTTTTAACCTCATTTATGGGGTTTACAGTAGCAAGCCAGGCCAGCTTCGGCACCAGAAAAAGAAACCCTGTTATGCTTGCTATCGGCAGCGTCGCGTTAGGTGGCGGCATCTGGAGCATGCATTTTCTTGGGATGTTGGCGTTTGAATTATGTACGCCGGTTACTTACGACTTTGCCATTACCTGCCTTTCAGCACTGCCGGGAATTATTGCTGGTTGGGTAGCACTGAAATTGCTGTTGAGGCCATCTGTCACAATGCTGAATATTGTTGTCAGCGGGGTGTTGATGGGAGCGGGTATTGGCACCATGCACTACAGCGGAATGGCTGCAATGCAAATGGCACCTTTGCTTCGTTATAGTTTGCCGTTATTTCTGTTGTCCATAGTTGTTGCTGTCGTGCTGGCGATGCTGGCGTTATGGATCAAGTTCGGGCTCGCAAGGTTTGTTGGCAAACGCACCAGTGAAAGCCATAAAAACTGGCTTGCCAGTATCGTAATGGGGCTGGCAATTGCAGGTATGCATTATACCGGTATGGCCGCAGCACGCTTTGTTAAACCACCCGGCTTCGAAGCTTCGGCACAATCTTCCTCAATTTCGTTATACCTGGCCACGGGGATCACTTTTTTTACCGTCATTATGATAGGGATTGTACTAGGCATCAGCCTGCTGTATCGCTACCGTGATATGACTGCCAGAGCCATCGAAAGTGAACGTACTCAGCGCGCAATTATGGATACGACGGTGGATGGGATTTTGACGGTCAACAGCCGCGGCATTGTTGACACTATTAACCCGGCTGTTACCCGTATACTTGGCTGGACACAAGAAGACTTAGTGGGTGAGTCAGTATTAAAAGTGATCCCGCCTGAACGACGGGATGCCTACGACCAGGATTTTTTCAGCGCCGGCAGATCTGCAAATAAAGAAGACATTGTGGGTATCAGTCGTGATACAGAAGCGCTGAATAAAGACGGAGAAAAAGTCCCTGTCCGTGTAGGAGTAGGTACCAGTAAAGTGCGAGGACAACAGTTCTTTGTTGCGTTTGTTGCAGATATTCGTGATCGCATTGAAATGGAACACGCGCTCAAAGAAAATGAGGCAAAGTTTCGCTCGTTCATTTCCAATATTCCCGGTATTGCTTACCGTTGTCTGGATGATGCTGGCTGGCCTATGCTGTTTATCAGTGATGCAGTAAAAGACATAACCGGCTATTCGCCGGAGGAATTTTGCCTTCCAAATCCTACAAAAAGTTTCATCGATCTTTATCATCCGGACGATTTGGAAATCATCGAAGAGGCTATTGAAGGCGGCGGTCATTTTGAAATGGAATATCGCATTTTCCATAGAGACGGCAGCATCCGATGGCTACGCGAGTCTGGCACTTTCGTGACCAGTGAAGACGGCAAGTCAGGCTGGCTGGATGGCTTTATCATGGATATCACATCCCGGCGAGAGATGGAAAACGCAATTAAAGATGCGAAAGAAGCCGCAGAAGCCGCCGCTGCCGCACGTACCACGTTCCTGGCAAATATGAGCCACGAAATCAGAACACCAATGAACGCCATTATCGGCTTCAGTGATTTGATGTTGCATGAAAACCTGAATACTGAGCAACAGAAGCACATGACGACCATTAACCGGTCAGCGCGGTCACTGCTTCATCTTCTTAACGATATTCTTGATAGTGCCAAGCTGGATAAAGGTAAACTGGAACTGGATTACCGAAGCTTCGTGCTGACCGAAGAGGTTGATACCGTGGTTTCCACTTTCTGGCTGGAAGCGAAACGTAAACATCTCACTCTGGACGTCGAGGTTTCCGACGCGCTTGAAGCAGCCTATCTTGGTGTGCCGGAAAGACTGCGTCAGGTATTAAATAACCTGATTGGAAATGCAGTAAAATTTACCAGCGAAGGGCGCGTATTACTGGAAGTAAAACCCGAGGGTAACAACGTCACATTTACCATCTCTGACACGGGTATCGGAATGTCCGAAGACCAGGTTGAAAAGGTGTTTGACTCGTTTGCACAGGCAGATGCCTCGATGAGTCGAAAATATGGTGGTACAGGACTGGGTACGACCATCAGTAAACAACTGGTAGAGTTAATGGGTGGCAGCATTCAGGTCAGCAGTGTTCAGGGTGAAGGTTCCGTATTCTCTTTTAGCTTGCCATTAGAGCCAACAGAGCCACCTGCAAAAGCGCCGTCGCGTTCTACACCTTCAGCGCTGCCGCCATTAGAGGTGCTGGTTGTCGATGATATCGCACAGAATGTAGATTTGCTTACTTTGTTACTGCAGCGCGATGGACACAGCGTATCGATTGCCCGTAACGGCGAAGAGGCACTGGAAGCCATGAAAAAGCGGGGTCTGCAGCTGGTGTTAATGGACCTGCAAATGCCAGTGATGGATGGACTGACCGCGTCGAAGAAACGCCGGGAATATGAAGCCCGGCATGACCTGCCAGCGTTGCCTATCGTGGCACTGACAGCAAGCGTACTGGCCCAGGATAAATTTGCAGCTGAAGAAGCCGGTATGCAGGGCTTTGCTAATAAGCCGGTAGATTACCCCTCTTTGACCCAGGAGATTGCGGGCGTCCTTGGATTGGATGTCGCGGATAGGGATGAGACAAAAATAAACAGAGAGCAAACTGAGGTTTCCGGCCCTGTGGATACTCAGAAGGGCGCGGCGCTATGGGGAAGTGAGCATGATCACTTCAGGGAGGTTACGCGTTTTCTCGGACAGGTGAGTCACACATTTGAAGCGCTACAGCTGGCAATGAAAAGTGGCCGGCAGGATGAACAAAAAGCACTGAGTCACGGGCTCATAGGCGTGAGTGGTAATCTTGGTTTGCGCGACGTGACGGCGGCCGCAAAACAGCTAGAAGAAGGTGCAGGCTCCTCGGGGATCACAGCCGATATGCTGCAATCCTTAAACGACGCTATCAGCGAGGTGACAGAATGGGTGAGTAAGCAGGCCAGTACACAAGCCTCTGAACACTCGACAAGTATGACGCCAACTGAATTGCTGAGTCACCTGAGACAGCTATCAGACAGTGTACAACAGAACCGTTTAGACGAAGATGAGTTAGAAAAACTGGCCTCGGCGTCACTCGGTCACTATCAGGAAGCGGTTCAATCGATTCTGGACAATATCGACGACTTTGAATTTGAACGGGCAAAGCGAGAATTAGCGTCGCTGATATCGTCCCTTGCTGATGCGCAGGAGTAACCTATGCTGCGAAAACTATCCAAACCCACTATTTTGCTTGTCGATGATGAACCCGTAAACCTGCGGGTATTGAAGCAATTGCTTGGGCAACATTATTCACTGGTGTTTGCAAAAAACGGTGAAGAAGCGTTACGTCTTGCCAGTGAACAGCATCCTAACCTGATATTACTGGACGTGATGATGCCGGGTATGACTGGCTTCGAAGTCTGTCAGCGTCTCAAACAACACGATGCGACCAGTGCAATTCCGGTTATTTTCGTGACCGCCCTGAATGAAGAGCACGATGAAGCTGAAGGGTTTAATGTTGGCGGCGTGGATTACATCACCAAACCGATTTCGCCCACGGTAGTGCTGGCAAGAGTAAAAACTCATCTGTCACTGGTGCAGGCTGATGAATTGATGCGCACACGTTTGCAGGTGGTACAGCGTCTGGGCAGGGCGGCCGAGTACAAAGACAACGAAACCGGCATGCATGTTTTGAGAATGAGTCATTATTCAAAGATTCTCGCACTGGCATACGGATTTAGCGACGCAGCCGCAGAGATACTTCTGCACGCGGCACCTATGCACGACATCGGTAAAATTGGTATTCCGGATTCGATTATGCTGAAGCCGGGTAAGCTTACCAAAGAAGAGTTCGATATTATGAAAACGCACCCCCAAATCGGCGCTGAAATTCTGGGTGATTGTGATTCCGAGCTGCTGTTGATTGCCAAGTCAGTTGCGCTGACGCACCATGAAAAGTGGAACGGGAGTGGATATCCCAATAGATTATCAGGAGAGGAAATTCCGGTAGAGGGCAGAATTGTCGCCGTGGCGGATGTCTTTGATGCACTTACCAGCAAGCGCCCCTATAAAGAAGCCTGGAGTGTAGAAAAAACGCTCGATTTAATGCGATCTGAAAAAGGAAAACACTTTGAGCCCAAACTGGTCGACCTCCTGGAAGAAAATTTACCGCAAATTCTTGCTATAAAAGCGCGCTGGCAGGATGATTAATTTACCTGCACCGCGCCGCGCGTGTTGCGTAATCTCTGCTCAGGCAGTATAATGCGCTCACGTTTTAGGGCGAACACGGGCTCCCTCCGTCAGGATTGGATAGTAACGTGTTGTCTTATAGCAGACTTCCACTATTGGTGGCATTACCCATGAGTCTGCATCTGTCTACGGGCAGGTATGGGTCCAGATTCACATATAAGCCCCGCTAGTCCGGGGCTTTTTGTTGTATTTACGCTCAGTTCCTGTCTGCAGGTAGTGATGAGCATTACAGGTTGGGCGTTAGGCCCTTTTTTCGTTTTTGGAGGTATGGATTGTCAAAGCTTGAAGAGAAATTGACTGACATGCTGGATCCCGGTGTAGAAGCCTTAGGCTTTGAACTTGTCGGGGTCGAGTTTGTACGTGCAGGTAAGCACTCAATTTTACGTGTTTATATTGATCATGAAAACGGGATCACCGTAGATGATTGTGCGGATGTCAGCTATCAGGTGAGCGCAATTCTGGATGTGGAAGACCCCATCAGCACGGAATATAACCTGGAAGTGTCATCACCAGGCATGGACAGACCTTTGTTTAAGGAATCGCATTATCAGGCTGCTGTCGGCGAAGTCGTCCAGGTTCGTCTTGCGATGCCAATGGATAATCGTCGTAACTTTAAAGGTCAGGTGCTGGCCGTTGAAGATGGCGTAGTAAGTATTGAAGTGGATGGCCAGCAGTTCCAGTTAGCTGTGGCGAATATCGAAAAAGGTAACGTTGTTCCCACGTTCGACTAATGGAACAGCAGCGCTTTCGTTAAGGAAAGCAAAGTGAGGCGAAAATGAATAAAGAAATTTTGTTAGTGGCGGAAGCCGTATCAAATGAAAAACAAGTGCCTAGAGAGAAGATTTTTGAAGCATTGGAATTTGCAATTGCCAGTGCCACCAAAAAGAAAAACGAAGGCGATATTGAAGTACGCGTAAGTATCGACAGAACCACAGGTGATTTCGACACATTCCGTCGCTGGCTGGTTATCGAGGATGATCAGGAGCAGGAAAACCCGTACGCAGAATTAACGCTTTCGGCGGCACAGATTGATGAGCCTGACGTAAAGCCAGGTGATTATGTAGAAGAGCAGATTGAATCCATTGCTTTTGACCGTATTACCACACAAACAGCGAAACAGGTCATCGTGCAGAAAGTACGTGAAGCAGAGCGTGCGCAAATGATCGCGGAATACGAAGATAAAGTCGGCGAGCTGGTAACCGGTACGGTTAAAAAAGTGAACCGTGACAACATCATTATTGATTTGGGTAACAATGCCGAAGGCGTGATTTACCGTGATGATATGCTGCCACGCGAAACGTTCCGTCCAGGCGACCGTGTACGCGGCCTGCTTTACGTTATCCGTCCAGAGGCACGAGGCGCACAATTGTTTGTCAGCCGTACTCACCCGGACATGCTGGTTGAGCTGTTCCGTCTGGAAGTTCCGGAAATTGCTGAAGAGACACTGGAAATTAAATCTGCTGCACGCGACCCGGGTTCACGTGCAAAAATCGCCGTGAAAACTAACGACAAACGTCTTGACCCGGTTGGGGCGTGTGTTGGCATGCGTGGCTCACGTGTTCAGGCCGTATCTGGTGAGCTAGGCGGTGAGCGTGTTGATATCGTGTTATGGGATGAGAATCCTGCACAATTCGTTATTAATGCCATGGCACCAGCAGAAGTAGCGTCAATCGTTGTTGATGAAGACGCGCACCTGATGGATGTGGCAGTAGAAGCCGATAATCTTGCTCAGGCAATTGGCCGAAACGGTCAGAACGTACGTCTGGCATCCCAGTTGACTGGCTGGGAGCTGAACGTCATGACCATTGATGATCTGAACAAGAAACACGAAGAAGAAAACGCTAAGGTTCTGAACCTGTTTATGGAAGGCCTGGACATTGATGAAGATTTTGCATCAGTGCTGGTTGATGAAGGATTCAGTACGTTAGAAGAAGTCGCGTATGTTCCGGTGAACGAGTTACTGGCCATCGACGGGTTAGACGAAGACACGGTAGAAGAGTTGCGTAACCGCGCTCGTGCCTTCCTGACTACCCGCGCGTTAGCAAACGAAGAAAGCCTTGAGGGTGCAGAGCCGACAGAAGCGCTGCTGAACCTTGAAGGCATGAGCAAGCACGTTGCTTATGTGCTCGCCAGCCGCGGGATCAACGATCTCGAGCAACTGGCAGAACAAGGCACCGACGATATCAGCGATATTGACGAACTGGACGATGAGAAGGCCGGCGCGTTAATCATGGCGGCACGTAATATCGTTTGGTTTAGTGAAGAATAAGGTCAACAGGGGGATAAACACGTAATGGCAGAAGTATCAGTAGAAAAGCTCGCCAGTGACATAGGAACTACCGTTGACCGCTTGGTTAGTCAGTTCAAAGACGCTGGCATCGAGAAAAAAGTCAGCGACCAGGTCACTGAAGACGAGAAGCGCCAGTTGCTTGATCATTTAAGCAAGCAACATGGCAGCACCGGCTCAGGTGAGCCGCAAAAGATGACGCTTAAGCGCAAATCTACCAGCACGTTAAGTGTTGGTAAGTCAAAGTCTGTGAAGGTTGAAGTTCGCAAGAAACGGACGTATGTCAAACGTACAGACGTTGAAGAACAGCGATTAGCTGAAGAAGAAGCGCGCAAGGCTGAAGAAGAAGCACGCTTAAAACGCGAAGCGGAAGAAAAAGCGGCGCAGGAAGCGAAAAAAGCGGCTGAAGAAAAAGTCCGTAAGGCAGAAGAAGCGCGCAAGGCAGCTGAGAAAGAGCGTCAGGAGCGAGCTGAAAAGGCCCGCCTTGAAGCGGAAGCGCGTAAGGAAGATGAGCCTGAACTGACCGAGGAAGAAAAGGCAGAACAGGAAGCCGCGCGTAAGGAAGAAGAACGTCTGCGTAAGGCTCAGGAAGAAGAAGCGCAGAAGAAGTTGGAAGAAGAGGCAAAACGCGCCGCAGATGAAGCGCGTAAACTTGCCGAAGAAAACGAACGTCGTTGGAAAGAAGAGGAAGAGCGCCGTAAGAAAGCAGAGGCTGAAGAAGTCCACATGCATTCTAACCGTTATGCTCAGGAAGCCGAAGACGAAGAGGATATGCAGGTAGAGCGTTCTTCAAGACGTCGTAAAAAGTCGAAGAAAAACGCGGGAGAACATTTGAAGCAAAGCTTTAAGAAACCGGCTCAACCAGTAGAACGAGTCGTTAAATTGGGTGCCACTATTACAGTGGGTGAACTGGCTAGCCGCCTGGCGGTGAAGTCGAATGAAGTCATTAAAGCCATGATGAAAATGGGCGAGATGGCAACCATTAACCAGGTGTTGGATCAGGATACCGCGGTACTTGTGATTGAAGAAATGGGTCACAAATACGAGCTGGTAAACGACAATGCACTGGAAGATGAACTGCTGGCAGAAAATGAGAGCGGAGTGAAAACAACCCGCGCGCCAGTAGTCACCATCATGGGTCACGTTGACCATGGTAAAACCTCACTGCTTGATTATATTCGTCGTGCCAAAGTGGCAGCGGGCGAAGCGGGTGGTATTACCCAGCACATCGGTGCATACAAAGTAGATACAGATAACGGCGATATTACGTTCCTGGACACTCCTGGACACGCCGCGTTTACTGCAATGCGTGCTCGTGGTGCAACCGCAACGGACATCGTCGTACTGGTTGTTGCTGCTGATGATGGCGTAATGCCGCAGACTAAAGAGGCGATTCAGCACTCCCGAGCTGCTGGTGTACCTCTGATCATCGCGGTTAACAAAATGGATAAGGAATCAGCCGATCCGGATCGTGTGAAAACTGAACTGTCTCAGATGGAAGTTATTTCCGAAGAGTGGGGCGGTGAGCACCAGTTCGTTAATGTTTCTGCGAAAACGGGTATGGGTGTTGATGAGCTTCTTGAAGCCATTAACCTTCAGGCAGAAGTGCTTGACCTGCAGGCGGTTGCTGATGGTCCAGGTCGCGGTATCGTTATCGAGTCTCGTCTTGATAAAGGGCGTGGTCCGGTTGCTTCAGTACTGATCCAGGAAGGTGAGCTGAAAGCCGGTGACATCCTGCTATGTGGTGAAGAATATGGCCGCGTTCGTGCAATGCGCGATGAAAACGGTAACGAGCTGAAAGTCGCCGGTCCATCTACACCTGTGGAAGTGTTAGGCCTGTCAGGTGTGCCGGTAGCAGGTGAAGATGCCGCTGTGGTCAAAGACGAGCGTAAAGCCCGTGAAGTGGCAGCCAAGCGTCATCAGAAGAAGCGCGAACTTAAACTTGCGCGTCAGCAGAAAGCCAAGCTGGAAAACATGTTTGCGAACATGGAATCTGGTGATGTCAGTGAACTGAACATCGTATTGAAGGCTGATGTACAAGGTTCTGTTGAAGCCATTGCTGAGTCTCTGATTAAACTGTCTACTGATGAAGTGAAAGTGAACATCGTCGGCAGTGGTGTTGGTGGTATCACCGAGACTGACGCGTCTCTGGCAGCAGCTTCAGGTGCGATCGTACTTGGCTTTAACGTACGTGCCGATGCATCTGCTCGCCGAGTACTGGAAGCAGAAGAGATCGATTTACGTTACTACAGCGTTATCTATAACCTGATTGACGAAGTGAAAGCGGCGATGAGCGGTATGCTTGCGCCAGAGTTCAAACAGGAAATCATTGGTCTTGCTGAAGTTCGTGACGTATTTAAGTCGCCTAAGCTGGGCGCGATTGCCGGCTGTATGGTAACTGAAGGTAACGTTAAACGTAGTAACCCAATTCGCGTTCTGCGTGAAAACGTGGTTATTTACGAAGGTGAACTGGAATCACTGCGTCGCTTTAAAGACGATGTACAGGAAGTCCGTAACGGGATGGAATGTGGTATTGGCGTTAAGAACTACAACGACGTGAAAGTCGGTGACCAGATTGAGGTCTTCGAAATCGTTGAGGTTAAACGCGAACTGTAATCGCCGGTCGACATACTAAGTGAAAACGGGGGCCGCAAATACGCCCCCGTTTTTGTCTCTGTCTTACCGGGATAAGGAGAATGTTATGGCTCGTGAGTTTTCACGTACCGACAGGGTAGCGCAGCAAGTCCATAAGGAAGTTGCCAGTATCCTGCAAAATGAATATAAACACCGCGTAGGCAACCTGCCTCTGATAACCGTCTCCGATGTAGATGTGTCCAGAGATTTGGCTCACGCTAAAATTTTTATCACCATTTACAACACGGATGATGTAGATGAAAAAGCACAGATAAAGCAGTTGGAAGAGTACAACGGCTTCATTCGTAGCTTATTGGCGAAGCGCCTTCGTATGCGTTCAGTGCCGCACCTGCATTTCTTCCAGGATACATCGATAACTGAAGGAATGCGGATCTCTAATCTGGTGTCTCAGACTGTGGCAAAAGACGAAGAGAAGCGCCAGGGCAATGGCGAAGACGAGCAGGATTAATGGCACGACGTCGTAAAGGCCGTGCGATTAACGGCATAGTACTTCTTGATAAACCTTTAGGTGGTTCTTCAAACCAATTACTGCAAAAGGTACGCTGGCTATATAAGGCACAAAAAGCGGGTCACACCGGTGCATTGGATCCACTAGCCAGTGGTATGTTGCCGCTATGCCTCGGTGAGGCAACTAAGTTTTCTCAATTCTTGCTGGACGCAGAAAAGACCTATGAGGTAACCGCGCATCTTGGTATTCGAACTACCACCTCAGATGCAGACGGTGACGTCGTTGAGGAAAAGCCGGTTACGGTGAGCGAGGCTGAAGTCCGGGAAGCGTGTCTGAGCTTTTTAGGTAAGTCTAAACAAATTCCCTCAATGTTTTCGGCGCTTAAACACGAAGGCAAGCCGCTGTATTTTTATGCCCGGCAGGGAATAACGATTGAACGCGAAGCCCGTGATATCGAAATTTATGAGCTCGACATACACCGCATTGCACTACCGGAAGTGGTGATGCGAGTGAAGTGCTCCAAAGGCACCTATATACGGTCGCTGGTAGATGATATTGGGCAAAAGCTGGGTTGTGGTGCTTACGTAACCCGATTGCACCGCACAGAAGTGGCCGATTACCCCACCGACAAGATGGTGCCGATTGAAACTCTCACTGAGCTGGCTGAGCAATGCACGCAAGAGGACTTCTCGCCACTTGATGCGCTGCTTATTCCTATGGACACGGCGGTGTCACGTTTAGATGCTGTGATTATTGACGATGCAGCGAAACAGCGTTTTGATCACGGTCAGAGTGTGTCAGGTGACGGTGAAGCTTCACCTGAAGAAGGCCGCTTTTACCGTGTTTACCATCGATCGGGACAAGGGGAAACCCTGTTTCTTGGTGTAGGAGAAGGGGTGGTATCACCCAAGGATCAGCCTGCCTTTCACGGAACAGACACGGTATTTATCAATCCAAAGCGGCGCGTAGTTTATAACCTGTAACGTGAGTTTTCCGGCGGTTGTTGCGCCAAAGCGAACAGACAGCTTATCTGGTACAAGAATGTACTTGCGTCAACGCGGCAGGTCATTATAATACGCGCTTCCTATGACCTGGCTGAATTAGTGATCGGCCAGGTTTCACTCAATCAGGAGATGATTATGTCACTAACTAAAGAAGAAACCGCAAACATTGTTGCTGAGTACGGCGTGAAAGAAGGTGATACAGGTTCACCAGAAGTTCAGGTTGCTCTGCTTACTCACAACATTAACAAGCTTCAGGGCCACTTCTCTGACCATAAGAAAGATCACCACTCACGTCGTGGTCTGCTTCGCATGGTTAGCCAGCGTCGTAAACTGCTTGATTACCTGAAAGGTAAGAACGCAGAACGTTATCTTGATCTGATCAAGCGTCTGGGCCTGCGTCGCTAAGACAGGTTTGTTATGGAAAAAGCGCCCAAGGGCGCTTTTTTTATGTCTTTTGTACAGGTAGTAATGCCACGTTAGACATTCCCCATTCGTTTGCACGGATGTTGTCAGTAAGCCACCCCTGCGTGAAGGGATGCCTAAAAGCCGGCTGAAAATATCGGGTAGCTGCTGCGCACAGAAACGGCAGACATTGACGCCGTATGGATGTTTGCTACTGATGAGACAGGCTCCGCTATCGCGCGAACGAAACTTATCAATAAGTAGGTTGCCCTGCAATGGTCGATGGAAAGCGCGACTGCCACTTAGTTTTTGCGTCATAGGCGACAAAGCTGAAGGGTAACAACGCCGTCAGCCAGACAATAAAAAGGCCCACCGAAATGAGCCTTTTACAAATTCTGAATATCCGCTCAACGGTTACGGCGTAGGTGCCGAAGGCGTTGCAGAACCAGAACCTGAGTTAGAGCTACTGATTACTTTTGTCGCGATATTCCGCAACTCATTTTCCATGGTCGTCAGGCGGCCTGATAGTGCACTGTTGCGCTGCTCAAGTTCGGTCAGTTTACTTGCCAGTGATTTCACGGTTTGCTCGGTTTGCTGTTTTTCGCCAGCAGCCTGTTCAAGCTGAACGTTCAACGCGAGTATCTCGTCGGCAAGGTTAGCCATCTGATTACGCACGCTGGCGATATCGCCAGACGCCGTTTTCACGTTAGCTGATACGTTCTGGATATTTTTCTCCAGGCCTGACTGAACGTTGGTTACGCGATCGCCAAGATCTTCGATTTCTTTCTGATTTCGACGCCAGGCAGAAGCCCAAAGTTTATCCATCTGTTCCCAGAGCTCATTCGTTTTGTTACTCAGCTCGGTTACCTTTACCTGTAAGGCGACAGTAGACTCACCAATTTCTTCTCCGGTAGCAGAAAGCTTTCTTTCCAATTGCGCAATCCGGGTCTCAGCCTGCTCAGCCACCGCTTGCTGTTGTTGTAATAACGTGTACAGATAATAGCATCCGCCCAAACCAGCAAGCGCGATCAATGCAATCAGTGATAACCAGAGTCCGTTACCGCTACCTTTCGTAGCAGAAGCCTGTGACGAAGTGGAACCGCTTGGCGGCGGTGTTTTCGCGCCGTTGCCAGGTGCCGGTTGCTTCTTCTTCTGGTATGCCCGACGATCTTCTTCATCTAATCGGATGGTCGGAAAGTCATCATTTTTTGAATCGTTTGCCATAGTCTCTCTGTTTTTCCAAAATTCGTTTACGAGACGAAAAATACATCATTGTCAGCGATGTTATCGTTAATTACCCTGCAATACCAATCTGAAATCGCTTTATAGAAAGGATAGCGGGGGATATTCAGGATAATCCGATTCAGTCTCGGGCTGACTGAGATGCAATTTACTTAAATCGTTTTGTAGTTGATGACGATACACCGACACCTCGCGCCAGTACGCATTCAGCGTTGTCGACGCATCGCTGTCGCCAGATTCCTCCTGTGCCAGCAATTTACCCAGCACAGCGTAGGCTTTATAGAGACGCTGAGCCTGCTCAGCTTCAAAGGCCGCCAGTCGTGGCGCATCTTGTATGATGTGCTGATTGCCATCCATTCTTTTCTGCGAAAATGTTGCCAGATAACTGGCAAGAGCGGCAGGGCTCTCATTGTGCGCAGATTGCCAGCGCTGAATACTGTCCCGGTTCAGTAAGCGACTGGATTCAGGCTCGATTATCATCAGTGACGGCGTGCCGAAATAGGCAGGGTGGCCATAGGGTGCTAATACCGGAGTCAGGTTATCCAGCCACGCGGCATCCACTTTTGCCAGCACAAAGTTGGCCAGTGCAGGTTGTAGCGCATCGTCCTGTAAATAACCTCCCAATGCTCGGGAATCGTGGCACCAGTTGGCACCTACCACCAGCAATAACAGTTTGCCTCTGACAACCGCTTCTTTCTGGGCATTTTGCACATAAGCCTTGCGGTTTTCTGAAACCGTGAAATAGGGCTCTTCAGCCGCTGCTGGCGTAACAGCCAGCAGGGCAATGAGGAGCAGGCTACATCCCTGAATTACTGCTTTCATTTTGTGACTCTCTTAATCGCCAATCCATTCAACCCGGTATAAATCGCGACGGCGATCCAGGTAATTTCTGACTGAGCCCTCGTTTTGCAACTTGGTCAGCTTATCCAGATCCAGGTCCACGATTAATGTCATCTCTGTATTTGGCGTAGTTTCTGACACGATTGCATCGTGCGGGAAAGAAAAGTCAGATGGGGAAAACACCGCCGTCTGGCCGTACTGGATGTCGACATTGTCAACTTTCGGCAGGTTGCCTACGCTGCCGGCGATTGCTACATAACATTCATTTTCAATCGCGCGGGCCTGCGCACAGCGGCGTACACGCAGATAACCGTTTTTCGTGTCGGTCCAGAACGGTACCAGTAAAATCTGCATTTCCTGATCGCTTAGTACCCGGGCAAGTTCCGGGAACTCGACGTCATAACAAATCAGCACGCCAATTCTGCCAAAGTCGGTATCGAACACTTTCAGATTGTTACCGCCCTTCATGATCCAGTCTTTTTTCTCATGCGGAGTAGGGTGCAGTTTATACTGACTTTCTATGGTTCCGTCGCGTTTGCAGACATAGCTGACATTATACAGCTCGTCCTCTTCCACAACCGGCATGGAGCCGGCAATAATATTGATGTTGTATGAGACAGCAAGGTGCGACATCGCAGACAGAATTTCGTCTGTGTAGGTTGCCAGGTGCCAGATAGCATCAATTGAGCTTTCTGTGGGACTCAGCCCCATTAGCGGTGCGTTAAAAAACTCCGGAAACAAGGCGACGTCGCAGTTGTAGTCAGAGAGTGCATCCACGAAGTATTCAACCTGCTGCAACAACTCCTCGACGTTATTAAAGTAGCGCATCTGCCACTGAATACAGCCGATCCGGACATTGGTTTTGGTACCGCCAATAAGTTTCGGACTACCCGGCTCGTAATAAATATTGTGCCATTGCAAAAGCGTAGCGTAGCCCTTCGATGCCTCGTCTTCCGGGAGGTAGGCCTGAAGTACCTGCTTAACTTCAAAGCCATTAGAAAGCTGGAAGGTCAGTATAGGGTCGTAAATGTCTTTGGACTTGACCTGTTCTATATATTCGTACGGCGACAGTTCACTGGCATAGTTGGTGTAGTTGGGGATTCGCCCACCTGCCATAATCGACTTAAGGTTCAGATTACGGCACAGTTCCTTACGCGCTTCGTATAATCTTCTGCCAAGTCTGAGGCCGCGATAATCCGGACTGACAATAACCTCTACGCCATAAAGCACATCGCCGTTTGGATCGTGAGTAGTAAGATAGGCATCACCGGTAATTTCGTCATAACTGTGTTTGTCGCCAAACTGCTCATAATCGACAATGACCGCAATGGCGAATGCGACCACCTTGCCTTTATCTTCTATGCAAATCTGACCGTCAGGAAATGTACTTACCTGGGCTTTGAAATTTTTGTAAGGCCATGCGCCACCAACGTTCGCGTATACGGCGTCCATCAGTTCTTTGACATCTTCATAATCGTCTAGTCGGAGATTTCTTAACTCCAGATGGTGTTCAGTATCTTCTACGACGGTTTGGTCTTGACTCATTCATTCCTACCTTATTACCTGCTACGTAAACCCGGCCAGTCGGCTCCTGACTGTATCATTACGCTCGAATTGTGGGATTTGGGTCGATTTACCGAAAAAATGTTGAGTAGCCGGGTTGCGGGCCCAGGGAAGATGCGAATAAGTCTGTAATCGCTCAGGTATACAGCTTAGTGACTAATCAAGGCGGTCCTATGCAAGCCTGACGGATCAAGGCAGCACAGGCCATCGACGAGTAGATGCCTGATTGTAAGTCCCGAAGGACGCGCTCTGAAGCAGGCATTTGCAGCATTAGGCTTATTGGTAAGGGCCATTGCTATTCTCTGCGAGGCTTGCCTTGATACTATCCGCCTAATGACTCGCTAAGCGACTATAACCTTATTCGGATCTTCCCTAGTGCTTTGTTTACATAGAATAATTCATAAGTGTGTTGGTTGCTAGGGCCGGTTGATGTTTAGGGGACGAATTTTTGTACAATCCAGGGGGATTTTGAGTAAGGCGCGAGGGAAGCGGGGACTATGACTAAATATATGGCGGGCAACGCAGCGCAACATGCGCGTAGGAAGTGATCGCAGGGCCGCATTTGTTTGTGATTAATGCTGTGTTATCGCCCGCTTATGCAAACTGGCTACATTGCCTGGACGCCGTTTTGTCTGCATGGCAAACAATTCGTTGTAAAAAATGAATACAAAACGTCAACAGGCCTCAGGGACGTTGTATGCGTTTTTACAGTGCAACGTAAAGGGGAGGCTTTGGCCTTGGCGCCAGTGCGAGATTTCATTGAATACTTCTTGCTCAAAAAGTGAATTGGCAGTATAAATCGCGCGGTTACTACTTATCAGGAATCTTTTCTTTCGATGAATGCACTTTCATCAGCCGCCGAAAGCAGCGGTGACGGCATAATTGACGACCCATTATTTGCCCGTATTGCTGCTGATATCTACGATACCGGATACAGCGTTATCCGCGGCGCGTTGCCGGCTACACTGACAACTTTGTTGTCATTAAGTCAGGCGCAATTGAAAAAGCGCGACTATTCTGAAGCTGGCATAGGGCGGCTCGCTGAACATCAGACTCTCAGTACCATTCGCAACGATGAGGTGTGCTGGATTGATGGCAGCACCGGCGGGGGGAAGGCCTGGTTAAACTGGACCGAGGGGCTGAGGCACTATTTGAATTGTCACTTATTTATGGGACTGTTTTCGTTTGAGAGTCACTTTGCACATTATGCGCCCGGTCACTTTTACAAACGTCATTACGACGCCTTCAAAGGCCGCAGTAATCGGGTTCTGAGTGTAGTGACATACCTGAATGATGACTGGCAGCAGGATGACGGCGGAGAGCTGGTGCTTTATCAGAATAATGATGATAACCGCGGCGTCAGGGTGTTGCCGGAAACTGGCACACTGGTCGTGTTTCTGAGTGAAAAGTTCCCGCACGAGGTTTTGCCTGCAGCGCGTCACCGTTTTTCTGTCGCTGGCTGGTACAGGGTAAACGACTCGCTAAATGGACGGGTTGATCCTCCCCGTTAACCGGCGCTCTAACAGGCACTGAAACGGCTATATGAGCAAGCTTACTGTCGGTTTGCTCTTTATCCCGTTTAAGTACCTCGTGCAGTGAGCAGTGACCTGGTGCTACGTTTTAATCCTGTCATGCGCAAGTTTATGGTGCAAGGGCAAAGCCCTCTTACAACTAAAGGGACTTGCGGTGCCGCTACTACGGTAGTATTCACGGCTTTGTTCTTACTACCTACCTTACGCATCAGCAACCCTACTGCTGCGCATCTTCATCCGACGTTTTTAACAGCGCCAGCGCATCATCATAGCGAAGAGCGTGAATAGTTTCACAAATGCGATGTGCCCGCTCACGTCCAAATTTTTCTGTTAGTGCGGTTTCGTAAGCCATAAGCGATTCCTGCGAAATATACGCACGTGTTTTAAGTAAGTCACTCAGCGTGTCTACATCAATATCTTGCGCCGCGATGGTGGTTTGAGCTATCGGTGTGGAAAGGGTGGGCAATGCCTTACTTATGGAATCGATCAGTTCAGAGAGTTGTTGGCGGATCCGTTTCAGATGATACTGGTTGTCCTGAGGAGCCTGACTGTTTTCAAACGCTTTGCACGTGTCTGACAAGCTGCTCGCGCCAATCGATGCGGCTAGGCCTTTCAGCGTGTGTACCGCTCTGGATACGGGCACATCAGGCGCAGGGAATGCTGTTGGCTTGCTTGTTACCTCAGCGTATTCATCCAGCACGCTATGCAGTAAACGCAGATAGCTTTCAGCGTTACCGCCAAGCCGGGTAATCACGTCTGTTACGCTTAACACCGGTAAGGCACGCTGAATGCTGTTAGCGAGGGCTGATTGTTCCGGCGAGCCAGGCTGAACTGGCTGCCGGTTGACGAGCTTATGGGCAAGCTCCGTCTCCAGGATTTGATACAAATTCTGACGGTCGATGGGTTTGGATATATGTCCTTTCATTCCCGTTTCGGCAACTTTGCGAATATCCTCGTCCATCACCGCCGCTGACATAGCATAAACTGGAATGTCACTACCGCCAGGTAAATCACGGAGTCGGGTGGCCGTGGCATAGCCGTCCAGTTTTGGCATCTGTAAATCCATCAGTACCAGGTCATAATGATCCTCAACAAACTTGGCTAAGGCGGCTTCGCCATCTCCTGCGATCGTCAGTGACAGCCCGGTGCCCCGAAGCAGCTCTTCGGCAACATATTGATTTGTTGGGTTGTCTTCTACCAACAATACCCGACAGCTCTCAAATTGTGGGATATACCGGTTTTTCGCATGCGCCTGAGGAGTCTCAGATACGATCGCTGTTAATAACTCATCAACGTCAGCCGGAGAAAATGGCGTGGACAGTCTGAAACTGGGGGTGCTGATAATCACTGACGCCTCTGCGCTCTGACGAAGGCTTTCATTGCAAATAAACAAGGTGCCTTTTCGCACTTTCGTCGCCAGTTCTGCACTTACCAGTTGCATCATTAACTCACGAACCCGAGAGCCCGGCAGCGTCGTGATGTCAATAATCAGAATGTCGCAGTCAGGTAAGCTTGCCACTGAGAACCGGTCGTGACTGAGTAAGGTGAAGCCATCTGAAAGGTGGTCTGACAAATACTTTTGCATAATCGCAGCACTGTGGTTGGTGTTGCCTACCAGCACCACGTCCAGAGTGTCGGGGAGCACTGATACAGGATTTTGATGTACAGGTGCGTCTTTAAGTGTCAGAGACAGCGTAAACACACTGCCTTTATCAGGCTGACTGGTGACGCTGAGATCCCCTCCCAACAGTTGGGTAAGGCTTTTGCAGATAGCCAGCCCCAGACCGGTACCACCAAAGCGTCTGTCGATAGCGCTGTCGGCCTGCGTGAAAGACTCAAACAGACTATCCAGTTTATCACTGGGTATGCCGATGCCGGTATCGCTGACGGCGATGTGGATCAGATGGCTGCCGGCTTGCCGACTGACTTCCGCTTCAACACTGACCATGACTGAACCCGTCTCAGTAAACTTAATCGCATTCCCTAACAAATTGTTCAGGATCTGACTGATCCTGACCGCGTCGCCAATTACAAACCGTGGCGTATTCGATGATATATCGATATGCAGTTCAATGCCTTTTTGCAGCGCATTTATGGAAAACAGCTTCATTCCCGCTGACACGGTTTTGTATAAATCGAAAGTGTCGTAAACAACATCAAGCTTCCCGGCTTCCAGCTTGGAGTAGTCCAGAATATCGTTAAGAATTTGCAAGAGTGACTTGGACGACATCGCGATCTTTTCCAGATATTCGCGCTGTTTTCTGCCTAATTCCATTTCCAGAATCATGTCTGTCAGCACCGTTATCGCGTTCATAGGCGTGCGGATCTCATGACTCATGTTGGCAAGGAACTCACCTTTCGCCTGGTTTGCATTCTCTGCTTTGTTTTTCATTTCCAGCAGATTATTCTGCATTTTTTTCAGTGGCGAAATATCAAGAAAACTGCCCATGAACTGCGTGATGTTGCCATTGAGGTCGCGTTCAAACACAATGTTTTGCGCCATCAGCCAGATCCAGTGTCCATCGGCATGTCGCATTCTGTACTCAATGGTGTGAATAGCATCTTCGGTGCTGTCTGTTAGTAGTCGTTTTACATGCGCCAGCACAGGGAAACGATCTTCCGGGTGAATTAAGGTGATGAGTGAGCCCTTTGACTGCGATTTAAGCGCCTGCAATGTGTAGCCGGTAATGCTGGTATATCGTTCGTTGATGTATCGATTTGTTCGCAGCGATGTATCAAACACATATACGCCTGCAATCGAGGCATTGATGGCGCGATGAATAAAAGTGTCCTGCTTTCGAAGCGCCCGTTCTGCGCGCCGCTTTTCGGTAACGTCGTCGAACAATACGATTACCTTACCAGGTGAACTCTGAAAAGCGCTGACCTGAAAATCGCCTGAGACAGCACCATTATCAAAATAAATATCTTCGTTAATAATGGTTTCACCGTGCGTCGCCACTCTTATAAAACGCTGTACGACAGCGCCTGATTTCAGCGCAGGAAAGACAGTTTCAATGGTGTGGCGTTGCAAAATGCCGGACTGTTGCGGCGATTTTAAGATTTGCTGGGCACGCGGGTTCGCACTGACAAATCGCAGTTCATCGTCTTTGAGCTCAAAAATATGCAGCCCCATAGGAAGAGAATGAATGATACTCCGGGTCATGATCTCGCTTTGCTCCCGTGCCTGTTCAGAACGAATTCTTGCAGAGATGTCCTGAAGCGAGACAAAGACTACGGGCTGATGCTGATAAAACTGATGATTAAGCCTGACTTCAATAGGAATGCGGCGGCCGGATTTAGCGACGCCGTATACGATACGGTCCGACGCCATGTCTTTATTGTCATCTGTAGACGCAATAAAGCCTTGCACAAGTTGTTCATGAGCCTGAGCAAAACCTTCGTCGATCAGAATGTTGATATGACTGCCTTCGAGCTCCTCATGCTGATATTCAAAAATCTGACAAACGGCCCGGTTCGCGACGGTGATGTGTCCGCTGGCATTAACCACAAGAATACCGACATGCGCACTGTCGGTGGACTCGCGAAGGATCTGCTCCTGCTCTCGCTGGTTTTGTAACCTGGCCCGCTCCAGCTTCTCCTCATTGGCGCGCTGATACACTTCACGCACCTGCGCTGCACTGGGTACGGTTAAGGCTGCCGGAATCGACTGGTATACCTTATAAGCAGTAATACAGGAAACGATTGCGGTAAGCAGTTTTGCCAGTCCGTGCACACCATAATAGCCTTTCCATATCACCACGATACTTATCAGGTGAGTAATACCGCAAAGTAAGATAAAAGCTGAAAACAGCATGAAAATCCCTTTAAATTTCAGGTCCGTCCGCTTTTTGACGAAATAATAGAGTGCAAAGGGAATAGAAAAATATGCGAATGCGATGAGAAAGTCTGACGCGACATTCAGCCACAGAATTTCTGGTTTCCACCAGTAACAATGCCCGTGGGGCATGTAATCGGAACGTAATAATGAATCAACAATATTCATAAACTTGTCTACACTTGATGACAGAAAGTAACGCGTACCTGAACCAATTCGCGGCATACCGTAAGTGGCGATGTCGTCAGATTGGTGGGACTTCTTTGCACCGTTAGTAGATGAAAACTAAGTCATTTGCTACGCTCAGAACAGTGTAGGATAGGAATACTATATATGCCGCAAACTCCTGCGAGAGTATTGATCATTGATGATGATGTCTCGACAATTCGCCTGATGGCAGACGCCTTGTCCTCAGATTACGAGGTAGTTATCGCCACTCAGGCGGAAGAAGGGTTTGTTCAGGCGTTACATTCAAGCCCTGATCTGATTTTGCTTGATGTTGTTATGCCGGACATGAATGGGTTTGATTTCTGTCGAAAGCTGAAAGCAGATGCCCGTACACAGCCTATACCGGTAATTTTCGTAAGCGCGCTGGATACGGTGTCTGAACAAGCCCGGGGCTTTGAACTTGGCTGTGTCGATTACATTACCAAGCCTATTGCGTTTCCGATTTTACTGGCAAGGGTGAAAACGCATACCCGGCTTTATCGGCAGACCCTGCAGCTTGAATCTCTGGCCGCTACAGACCCTTTGACGGGGCTGGCAAACCGACGAAAGTTTGATGAGTGCATACAGCATGAGGTAGCCAGAGCAAACCGCAAACGCTGTAGTATTGCGTTGCTGATTATTGATATCGACGACTTTAAGCCTTTTAACGACCACTACGGTCATGGTAAAGGTGATGACTGCCTGGTGCGGGTTGCGCGTCTGTTGCGAAAATGTGTAGGCAGGGCGACAGACACAGTGAGCCGACTTGGCGGAGAAGAGTTTGGCGTTGTGCTGCCGGACACTGACGTTGAGGGCGCCATCTCCCTTGCTAACGAGATCATTACGCTTTTCAACGAAGAAAAAATACCGCATCACTACGCAACGCAGCATGATTACCTTACCGTGAGTATAGGTGTGGGGATATTAGACGATAGTAAGCTTGGTGAGGCGTCAATTGACCCGCGGTCACTGATTGATGTCGCCGATGAGGCGCTTTACCAGGCTAAAGAGAATGGCCGAAACTGCTCAAAAATGCAGGTTTTACAGCCATTGTCCCCAACTGGCATTGTAAGCAACCTGTAACAACGGCCTCAGGCGCAGCGTGCATAGAGGGCACTGGCAATCAGGTTGCTTACAATGCTAGTATTCTGGTTACCAACCTGTTTTGTTATCGGAATTACGTTTTCCCTTACGCAAGATGCCAGTATAAACTAAGCAAACGCGTACCTGCTGTTTCATAACGCACCACCCGATAACTGGAAAAGCTGCGCCTGGTCGTATTACCACGCGACAAATCACGTTGATAGAATGAGGTGGGTTTACAGCAAAAAACATGGTCGGCTTCTCTGAAAGCACAAAAAATTCACAGAGTTGCTGGCGCTCGTAAAACGGATATTTTGTAAGCTAAGTGGTCATTCATGATGGAAAAGTTTCCCGCACCGACGCCCAAGGAAGAGCTCAGCGTACTGGTTATCGATAATCAGGGGTTGGTGCACGATGTTATTTCTTCGACACTCAACGCGATGGGCATAAAGCAGGTCAGCAGTGCGCTGAATGCGTTTCATGCCTTACGTCTTTGTGAGAAAAAGCAGTACGATTTTGTTCTCATTGCGTTTAATGTCAGCAATGACAAAGACGGTTTCCACTTGTTCGAAGAGCTCAAACATCTGAACCATATCAATGATAAAACCACGGTCATCTTTTTAAGCGCGGAAACCAGTTCAGAGTTGGTTAACTGTATTGTAGAGCTGCAGCCTGATGATTTCTGGGTAAAGCCTCTGGATAGAAACCGAATCGAAAACCGTCTGAATTATCTGTTTAGTATCCGCAGTAAGCTGCACAAGGTACTGCACTGTATGGCAGAGCGCGACTTTGCTGCCGCTATCTACCATGCGGAACGGCAACTGAAAGACCCTTCTGTTTCCGAGTATCACCCCCGCATGAAACGTATGATAGCGGAATGCCTGATGCAATTACGCGATTATGAGACGGCTGAAACCTATTATCGTGGCTTGCTGGACAAAATGGACCACGCGTGGGTTCACATAGGGCTTGCCCGGGCACTGCTCCGTCAGGATAAGCTGGAAGAGGCTGAAACGCTGGTAGAGGACTTGCTTGAGCGCAATGATACCCGCTTCTTAACTTACGATTTGCTGGCACAGTATTATATCGAAAAAGAAAAATTTGATTTAGCTTACGAGCAAATGAAAGAGGCGAGCAAGCTGGCTCCCCGTAATATTGAGCGCAACAAAAAGCTGTGGGATCTGGCCAGATTAAACCACGATAAGCACGGCCAGCTGGACGCCGTGCAGAATATGGCTAAATTTGCAAAGAACTCCATTCACGACTCTCCTGAGCTGGCATTAAATGTTATTCGGGCAACGATTGACCTGGCGACGAGTTTGAACAACAGTGAAACCGACCGCCTTGTGAAACGCGCAGAGTCTGAGCTGGAAGAACTGAAACACCGCAAAGGTGTTGAAAAGCAGCTGAGTGAGCAGTTTGAGGTTATTCAGGCCAGGGTACTGTGTTTACAGGATAAAAAGAAAGACGCGGAAAAAATCATCGGCAATAAAAAAGCCGTGGTTGATGACCAGTCAATGGAAGACAATCTGGATAAAATGAAAGCCTTTCACGAACTCGGCATGCGGGAACACTGCTTAAGTATTCTGGAACGGCTTCGGTTGCAGATTGAAGGTGACTCTTTTTCCAGCCAGGTGGTGGATGAATATCTGAAGCAGGAGTCGATAGAGCGTCAGGAAATTCAGTTCACGACGAAAGAGCTAAAACAGATGGCAACGACCAACTACAAAGAAAATCGTCTGTTGCCTGCGTACAATAACCTGAAACAAGCGTTGACGCTGTCGCCTCAGGATAAGCAACTGGCGCTAAGCTTGTTAAAAGTGTTGGTACAAATCGATAAGAAGAACGATTTGTCCAGCGAACAGATGGCAACAGCACATCGGGCTGCGAGCCTGTTGATGTCTGACCCACTCTCACCAACACAAAAAGAAAAGAGTATGCAGTATATTCAGGCGCTTGGGCTGCAGCTTGATGCAACCAATGATGAAAGCACCGGCGCAGCAAAACTTGTTTAAGCGTTACAACATCATTGTTGCTGTAGCAAGTCTTTGAAAAGCTGATAATCGAGTACAACTTGCTGGTAGTACTTAGTTGCCGTTTCCAGCAGTGTGGTTTCCTGCTCACAGAGTGTAGCAACACACTGCTGTTCAAAGACCGTTGAACGTCTGTCAGCGCGACAATGTGCCAGCGCCAGTGCCTTTCCACAATAGGCCGCAAATTCTGAAAAACTCCCGCTGACAGCTTTATTGCCAATACCGATATCTTCCGGATCAATACCCACCTTAGCGTGATGGCGCGAGCGTATCAGCCAGTGCGCATTTTTCCACTCCACCTCATCAAGCAATAAGTCTGGACGACGCTGCATTTTTCGCTGACACCGCGCCGTAAGGTGTGCCGCATTCAGTGAGTTGACCGGACAAAGATCGGTAAAGTAGTGGAGGGGTGCCGCCTTGCGTTGTTGCTTTACTTCTACGATATGGCAGCGGGCAAAACTGGTTTCATCATGGGGGTGAGCCGGTCCGACTAAAAAATAATACCGGCCCATATTAACGGAGCCTGTGCCCGCATTCGCGCGCTGAACAATATCCACCACGTCTTCATCCATATAGGGTGCGAATGCTGACTCCAGTTCCTGATAGTGTGACGGGGATAGTGGAACAAACTTGTCAGATAAATTCTTAAAGCTAAGTCTGTTCCCTTTCATTTCCACAGCTTTTGCAAGCGCACTTTTGGTGGTGAAATCATCGCCCCATGCAGATCGTCGACAGGCTTTTTCATAGAGCTTCTTTAACTTTCCTGCAGGGATCTGATCGATGGCTTCATAAATCACAGCAGGGCTTTCTGTTACCCGTGAGCAAAGCGCAGAATAGGAATGTAAGAATTGCGCCATGGCAGCAGTAGCGTCAGACTGGCTGATTGAGGGCTTCCCGGATTTAACGCCTTCAGATGCGTATCTGTTATTCTGCACGCCTTCACAGTGATCGGCGGTTAACGCCAGCGACACCATAAAGCGTACGATATCCCAGGCTGCAGGCCCTATGCAGGCGTCGTCGAAGTCATTCGGAGCAAAGATAACCTGGTCTCCGTGAGAACCCTCCTCAGTAAGAAAGCCAAAATTAGACGCGTGGCAGTCACCCATCACACACACCAGAGGTAGGGTTTCCATGGCTTTTGGCAGGCACAACACACCGTTGGCGATATCTGCGTAAAATACCTGCGCGGTACCCCGGTAAAACACAAACGGACTGGTAGTCATTTTACTATGTTTGGGCGTGCCGCCTAATGGTCCGTCAATGCTTTCGATCTGTTCGCGCAAATAGTCGCCCCGGTTCATCGCCATAACTCCTGTTTTTGATTTGTGTAAAGAAGCTGCGAATACGTCTTTGGTCGCTCAGGCATGCAGGAGATCACTCAAGGCGGTCTTTTGCCGTTATGACGGGGGGATGTCACAAAGACCGACGATGAGTACTCTCCTGGCTGTTAGCCTCGAAGTGCAAGCCCTGAGGCACGTAGTTACAGCACTAGGGCTACCTGAAGAGGACGACAGCCATTACCCGTAGTTCCAGCCTGACGAGCACATACTTCAGCACTTGCTCAATGACGATAGACGCATTCGCATCTTCCATAAGTGTAAGGCGGATTTCACCGAGATGAAAACCGTTGCGCACCTTGTTATGGTTTTATCAGAACGAAAGCTGACAGCGTGACAGGATAGGCGGAAGCTGAAGACCGACAATAAAGGATAATTAGCACTTCATCGTCAGCCAGATTTACAGATCTATTGCGATGGCAAGTTCACGTCGGATATCAGGTTGTGACTTTATCCAATTCGCAATCTCAGGTGAGGTTGTTGCAAAAGACAGTAAAATCTGGAATTATTGCATGTTCAATTTTTCCGCAAATATCTACACTATTGATTAGTAAAATTGATTACAGCTTTCAACTTTACCAATTATCATTTTCAGCGACCGCCCGTTATCCTTATCACCAGTTTCAACACGGAATGATTTCGACACAGTAAAAACCGTGTGGAAAAAAGTTTCGTACTCAAGATGGCTTTCTGACCCCGAGTAATGAAAGTCATTAAAACTTACTAAATGGAGAATATAAACATGGCATTGATCAACACTGCTATTAAGCCTTTCAAAGCTAACGCGTTTAAAGACGGCGAGTTCGTCGAGGTAAGCAGCGAAGACATCAAAGGGAAGTGGGCTGTATTTGTCTTCTACCCAGCGGATTTCACTTTCGTATGCCCAACTGAGCTAGGCGACGTTGCTGACAAATACGAAGAGCTACAGTCTCGCGGTGTAGAGGTGTTCTCTGTATCAACAGACACACACTTCACGCACGCTGCATGGCATGAAGCGTCTGAAACTATCGGCAAAATCAAGTTTGCGATGATTGGTGACCCTACTGGCGAAATCACACGCAACTTCGATTGTATGCGTGAAAACATGGGTCTTGCTGACCGCGCGACATTTGTTGTTGACCCGGACGGTATCGTACAAGCCATGGAGATCACTGCTGAAGGTATTGGCCGTGATGCAGACGACCTGGTACGCAAAGTGAAAGCTGCCCAATACGTTGCGTCTCACCCAGGTGAAGTATGTCCTGCAAAATGGAAAGAAGGTGAAGAGACACTAGCGCCTTCACTGGACCTGGTAGGCAAAATCTAAGCAGTCGCTTAGTAGCTAATCGCGGGGGAGTGGTTCGCCACTCCCTACCTCAACTTTCAGTGATAAGGCAGAGTAACCATGTTAAACCAAGATATTTTAAATGCATTAAAAGGCTATTTTGCTTCCATGCAGAAAACCGTAACGTTCGTCGTTCAAACCGGTGAACACAGCAAACGTGACGAACTGGTGAAGTTTCTGTCCGACATTGCTGGGGTAAGCGATAACGTTCAGTTGGAAGAAAGAGATACGCAAGGCGAATTGCGTAGTGCAATCAGTTTCTTACTTGAAGCTGACGGCGAAGACACTGGGATCCGCTTTTCCGGTATTCCGGGTGGTCACGAGTTTAACTCTATGGTGCTGGCAATTCTGCATGCCTCAGGTACCGAGTTGAAAATTGACGATAGTCTGAAAGGCATCATCAAAGGGGTGAAAGAAGACCTCCACTTTGAAGTGTTCATCAGCCTCAGCTGTCATAACTGTCCTGATGTAGTACAGGCAGTAAACCAGTTTGCACTGTTGAATCCGCATATTAAAGCGGAAATGATCGACGGTGGACTGTATCAGAATCTTGTCGAAGAGCGCGACATTCAGGGCGTACCGAGCGTCTATCTGAACGGCGAGCTGTTCGCAAACGGTAAAGTAGATGCTTCTACACTTATCGATAAGTTATTGGAGCACGATCCATCGCTGAAAGAAGCGAATAAAGGTCAGTCGCTTCCTATGCAGGACGTGACCGTGATTGGCGGTGGTCCAGCAGGCGTAGCGTCGGCAATTTATAGCGCCCGTAAAGGCTTGAAAGTTGCCGTAGTAGCTCACCGTTTTGGTGGTCAGGTAAAAGACACCATGGGAATTGAAAACCTGATTTCGGTGCCAAAAACAACGGGCCCGGAGTTGGTAGGTAACCTGATGGAGCATGTCAAAGACTATGACATCACGCTCAAAGAGCATGTTCGGGTGGAAAACATCGAGCAGGGCAATGTGAAAACGATCACGTTGTCGTCAGGTGAGCAAATTCGTACTCGGTCAATTGTTGTCGCGACAGGCGCACGCTGGAGAGAACTCGGCGTACCCGGCGAGAAAGAAAACGTTGGTAATGGTGTGGCATATTGCCCGCACTGTGACGGACCTTTCTTTAAAGGGAAAGATGTAGCAGTCATTGGTGGTGGTAACTCTGGAATCGAGGCGGCACTGGATTTGGCAGGGATTGTGAAGTCAGTCACCGTATTCGAGTTTATGCCTGAACTGAAGGCAGACCAGGTACTGATTGATCAGGCTAACAAGCGCGATAACATTACGATAATCAAAAACGCCGCGACGCGTCAGATACTGGCTGAAAATGGTAAAGTGAACGCGATAGAGTATCAGGATCGTGCCACCAACGATGTTCATACTAAAGAACTTGCCGGTGTATTTGTGCAGATTGGTCTGGTGCCAAACAGCCAGTTCATGAAGGGCGTGGTAGAGCTTTCTAAGTATGGTGAAATCGTGGTTGATGGTAAGTGTAATACGTCCGAGCCTGGTATTTTTGCCGCCGGCGACGTTACCACTGTGCCTTATAAGCAAATCGTGATTTCAATGGGCGAGGGCGCTAAAGCTTCTCTGGCTGCGTTTGAATACTTGTTAAGCCACGAAGTGGTCGAGCAGGATGAGGAAACACAAGCAGCGTAATCGCCGCCACTGCATCATCTTATATAAAGGCTGATATTCTAGATATCAGCCTTTTTTATCTCCGATATCCATGCCGCAACGCAGTTTGCTAACACGCTGACATATCGCTCGCCTTCTAATCATAAGACTTTCTTGTTGAAACGACATCGGCGCTAGCGTTTATGTTTCGGGTATTAATGCGCTGGCGTTAAGCTGTTCGTGAAACAATGTTTAAGAAATGTAGCGTAGCTTCAGTCCGTTTACAAGGAACAGAGAAAAACCGTCTTTTTCTTCAAATAATCATCTTAATAGTAATCGTTATCATTTCTATTGGTAGGAATCTTTGATATTTTATGCCAATGAATGAATCAATGAAGTAAATCGGACGTTATGAATAAAACTGCACTCTCACTGGCTATCACAATGGCACTTCCCGCACTGGCTTTTTCTCAGGAATCTGTAAATGAGGAAGAAGCCTCTATTGAAAAAGTGGAAGTGGTCGGAAAGCGAAGCCCATTTGGCGCAACGAAGACCAACACACCCATTGTTGAACTTGCACGAACGATATCCATTGAAACGGTTACCGACCTTAAGCAAAAAGGGGCGCTGAACCTGTCCCAATCCGCAACATATATGGCAGGTGTTACGGGGGAAACCTACGGATACGCAACTCGCGTAGATTCAGTTTCGTCGCGCGGATTGAGTATTCCAAGATATCGTGACTCCATTCAGGAGTTATTTGGCAGTTATAACTCAACCCGCGCGGAAGTGTATACCATGGAGCAGGTTGAGCTTCTCAAAGGTCCGGCCTCGGTGTTATACGGGCAGGGCTCGCCGGGCGGGCTGATGAACTATGTGTCGAAGACTCCTGTCGCCGGAAAGGGAAGTGAAGCCGTTCTTCAATATGGTTCGTATGATCGCCTGCAGGCAAATCTGGATGTCAATGGCGCGTTGTCGTCAGATGAAAAGTGGCTGGGACGGTTTGTGGGGATCTACCGGGATGCCGACTCACAGGTAGACTATGTCACCGACGATACGCAGGTTTACATGCCGTCAGTGTCTTATATGCCTACCGACGATACTACGCTAACCGTCATCGGCCTGTTTCAGGATACAGAAAGTGATACTGCTGCCCAGTTTATTCCTGTAGAAGGGACCTTACTACCTTTAGAGGATGGCAGTTACTTGCCTGATCAGGATGTCTACGCTGGTGAGCCCGGGTTTAACCGTTTCGACACAAAATCAAATCAGGTTACGTTGCTGGGTGAGCACATTTTTGATGACACTACGTCGGTATCGTTCACAGCACTGTGGAGAGACGGTGAAGCAGACTATCATCAGGCATGGCCAACGTTTACTGGTGCGTCACGCTATGTAAATGCGTATTTCGGTGATGATGTGGCACCTACCGACACCTATGTTGCCCGCACATTCTATCAGGCAGACAATACCTTTGAGCAAACGGCGCTGGATGTCCGCTTTAGCAAGTTGTTTGCAACGGGCGTCGTTGAGCACGAAGTCCTTGCCGGTGTGCAGTATCAGAATGTGGATACCGACGCCAACTCGGCGTATTTCTTAGGTGGTGGCGCACTACAGGGCGATCTTCGCTACATACTTGACCTGGCGAACCCGGAATATACTGGTGCGCCTGATCAGGCCGTGTTCGATGCCATATACAATGACCAGCCTGAACAGACGGTAAAAGATACAGGGCTTTACCTGTCTGATCATATCTCTTACGGCAACTGGCGAATGACGCTAGGGCTTCGCCATGATCGTGTCGATAACGATAATGGCACGGCAACGCAAAAAGACAGTCAGACATCCTATTCTGCCGGGTTGCTATATCAATTTGACAATGGTCTGTCACCTTATGTCAGCTACGCCGAATCTTTCGAAACCGTGGTTGGGCTTGATGCCAACGACAATCAGCTTAAACCGGAAGAGGGCCGCCAGTACGAAGCCGGGATTAAATACGCATTTAACAACGTTCCTGGGTATCTGACTCTGTCTTACTATGACATTGAAATATCGAATCTGCCAAACCCCAATGGCCTGCCCAGTGAAGCTTCGCAACAGCAGGGCGTGTCAACGATTGAGGGGGTTGAACTGGAAGGTCGTGTTGAAATGGGGGAGCTGTCTGCACAGTTCGCCGCATCCGTCATGGATGCTGAAGATCCCAATGGCTTCGAGCTGGCAGGGCAACCTGACAGTAATGCGTCGCTTTGGCTACACTGGGAGCCGCAATCGTTGGATGGATTTCGAATGGGCGCGGGGGTCCGTTATGTAGGTGAAAGCGTTTCGGAGAACGCGACTATCCGCTATGAGACAGACAGCTATACGTTGGGAGATCTCATGCTGGCATATCGCCTGAACGATGCGGTGGACCTGCAACTCAACGTACGTAACGTCACTGATAAAGAGTACCTTACGTCTTGTCTGACTCGCGGCGACTGCTTTCCCGGGGTCCGTCGTACTGTGAATGCCAGCCTGACCTACGCCTTCTAAAAGGGACTGCAACTATGTTGTCGCTAAGCATCGCGGCAGGTTTATCTGTCGCTGCAATTGCAACCGTTTACAGGAGCTGGCGCACTCACGCGCCAGCCTGGTTTTATTCGGGATTAATGTTATTCATTTTGTCTTGTATTGCCTGGGCAACCAGCCAGGGTTGGGAATTCGGTACGGTGTACGCGTTATGCGCACCGGCGTTGTTGGTCTGGCCCTTTATTGCGTGCCATCAGGTGGTAATGCCAGCGCCAAAGAATATCCCGGCGCCAAGACGCGTTGCGTTTAGTCTCGCGCTGTCAGTCCGACACCTTGGGCATGCTCTGGTGGTGCTGATAGGATTACTGGCAACCAGTCTTCTGGTGTCTGTCGCAGTGGGCATCAGACTGCCTTTCACTGATGCAGGGCAACTTGCCGTGATCATAGTGATACTGCCACTTCTCTGGGGACTGCTGGCATATCACTATCTTGCAACGCCGTCGAAAGGCCGGGCAGTGATCATTTATGCTGTACTGAGCGCTGCGAGTCTTCTTATACTGACTTTTCTTCCGGGACTGAAATAAACGATGAACAAGACAACCAAACAGTCAGCGTTGAACGCACACAGCTGGGCAGGTGTGTTTCTCAGTTTTCTGCTCTTTATGGTGTGTGTGTCCGGCACTCTTGCCGTCTTTCATCAGGAATTCGAACGCTGGGAACAACCCGGTATTCCGGAAATGACCGATATTGATGCGAAAACGGTCGACAACGCCATGGCCGCATTTCGCGCCCGGCATCCGCAAAGCACGGACCACGAGTTTGTCGTTTTTCCAACCTCTGGTATTCCGCGACTGGTAGTAGAAAACGATGATATTGCCTATTTTGCAGATAAAGACGGGCAGTTGCTTGAGACCGAACGTTCGCCTTTCACCAAAATGCTTATTGACCTGCACCTGTACCTTAACCTGCCACATTCATGGGGCATGATCCTGGTCAGTGCGCTTGGGGCGATCATTTGTACATTGGTGGTAACGGGGATTGTGGCGCATAAGCGCATTAAGAAGGATGCCTTTGTGCTGCGCCGAAAAGGCAACCGGCAGCAATATAAAATCGATTTGCATAACCGTTTTGGGCTCTGGGCGTCACCGTTTCATTTAATTATCGGCGTTACCGGCGCGTACTTCGGTATGGCAGGCCTTATTGTGGTGCTGGTTTCGCAGCTTTATTTTGATGGGGACCGCGATGCGGCTGTTGCAAAAATATTTACGCCTGATCCTGAGTTAGCGCAGGAGGTGGTGACACCTGAAATCGGTAAAACCATCGCGCAAATGGACAGCCTTGCCCCTGAGCATGAACTGATTTTTCTCACCGTTCATGAGCGGGGCAGCCCGCAGCAGTTTATTGAAATCTACGCGAAAGCGCCCGGAAAAATGATTTACTCAGAAAACTACCGGTTTGACTCACAGGGCGAATTCCTGGGCACCGCGGGGTATCAGGATGGCCATTGGGGCAAACAACTGGTCTATTCGCTGTATCGTCTGCACTTTGGTGATTTTGCCGGCGTACCCAGTAAGCTACTGTATTTCGTGCTGGGGATCATGCTAACCGTGTTGTGTATCAGCGGTATGGAAATCTGGCTGGCAAAAAAGGCGAATCCGCCCACGCTCACGCGATTGTGGTACGCCATGGTTTGGGGAAGTGTAAGCAGTCTTGCTCTTACAGCCACTGTCAGTCTGGTCTCCGAATTCTCGTTAATTGCGGTTTTCTGGGCGCTGATGGTGTTAAACGTAGTGGTATCAGTGGCATTCAAACGCAGTGGCAAGATATTGTGGTTAACAATAGCGGGCTTTGCAGTACTGACTTTGCTGCTGGTATACGTTTTGGTGCATGGGGCGAATGCGCTGTCGCTGGCGGCACTGCAGCTGAATATCCCTTTATTCATCTTTGCAATGTGGGCACTATACCGGGCATATACGCTTAGCCAGATTGTCGTCAGTCATGACTTTCAAACACAAACCGGTTAATGAATTCCGTAATGGAATAGCCGGCTGGTTATCTGGCAGGTTATCTGCGTGCTGTAAGTTATACAGCGCTTTTACACGTGTACGAGTGAATGAGGAATATAACGCCATGAAAGTGAAATCGATACTCTTTTTGCTTTGCTCCGGGCTAGTGGCTACGGTAGCAACAGCTCAGCAAATTGATACCAGCGTGGTAACGCGTGCAGATACCGTCGCGGACAAAGGTGAGGGTTGGGTGTTTTACAGTTACTTTACCGGTGAGTCTTACGGCGTGGAAAAAACCTTAACCGGCATGGCAGTTATCCAGCCTGGGTACGAAATCCATCCTCCCCATGTTCATGCGGATGAAGAGTATCTGGTAATTACACAGGGAGAAGGGGAGTGGAGCGTAAAAGGCGAGACATTCAAAGCATCCACTGGCGACATGCTTTATGCCTCACCCTGGGATGAGCACGGTGTGAAAAACACCGGCGATGAACCTCTGGTATTTGTGGTGTTTAAATGGCACAGCAAAAACAATACAGTGCCACTAGAGCCGGAGTCAGCAAAGCGTCATTAACGCTTTGCTGTGACATTTCCTTTCGGCGCACGTGCTGGCTTTTGCCCTTTACGTCCCGACGGTGAAGTGGCACTACCGGATGTATTTTTACCCGTTGCTGAGTTACCGGCGTTTTTGCTGCGGTTTTTACCTCGACTTTGAAAATTAGGCGGCAAGCCTGTGTGCTTGCTTAGCGCTCTTTCTCCACGTCTTGCTTTTTGTGCCTTCTGACGTTTTTCATCGGTAGTTTCCGGTGGCACCAGGTGCTGCGGGCCGCGACCAATTAAATCTTCCCGACCCATTTTGACCAGAGCCCCACGAATTTGCGCAAAGTTTTTCGGATCGTGGTAGCGCAGCATGGCTTTGTGCAGTCGGCGATGTATTTCGCCTTTTGCTGACGGCACGTGCTCGCTGTCTTTCTTCACTTTCTTCGATGAGTCCACTTCGGTGTGGTACATCGTTGTGGCAGTCGCCATTGGCGACGGATAGAAATTCTGTACCTGATCTAGCTTAAATTTATTTTCTTTTAGCCAGATAGCCAGGCTCAGCATGTCTTCATCGGTCGTTCCGGGATGCGAGGCAATAAAGTAAGGGATAAGATATTGCTTCTTGCCGGCTTCCTGAGAGTACTTGTCGAACAGTTCTTTAAACTGATAATAGCTGCCCATACCAGGCTTCATCATCTTAGAAAGCGGGCCCTCTTCGGTATGCTCAGGCGCAATTTTCAAATAGCCGCCGACGTGATGCAGTGCCAGCTCTTTTACGTATTCCGGATCTTCCACTGCCAGGTCGTAACGAACGCCTGAGGCAATGAGGATCTTTTTAATGCCGGGCAGGTTCCGTGCGCGGCGGTACAAATCGATAGTCGGTTTATGATCGGTATCCATGTGCGCACAAATACTGGGGTACACGCATGATGGGCGACGGCAGGTTGCTTCTGCTTTAGGGCTTTTACAGCGTAACCGGTACATGTTCGCGGTAGGGCCACCTAAGTCTGAAATCACGCCGGTGAATCCCGGTACGGTATCCCGGATCTGTTCAATTTCACGAATAATCGAATCTTCAGAGCGGCTTTGAATAATGCGACCTTCATGCTCGGTAATTGAGCAGAAGGTACAGCCACCATAACAGCCTCGCATGATATTCACGCTGAAGCGGATCATGTCATACGCCGGAATTTTCGCATCACCGTAAACCGGATGGGGAATGCGCTGATAAGGCAGGTCAAAAACGGCATCCATTTCTTCGGTTTCCAGCGGCATGGCCGGGGGATTAATCCAGATATGGCGGTCTCCGTGGCGCTGCATCAGAGCACGGGCACAGCCCGGATTGGTTTCCTGGTGAAGGATACGTGACGTATGAGCGTACAGTACTTTATTGTCTTTTACCGTCTCATAAGCCGGAAGTTTCACGTACACATTTTCCCACGGCTTACGACGTGTGGCTGGTTGCACGACAATCGGCGCCGACTCTGTCGCTTCCGGATTACCTTTTTCCTGGCTGTCGCATTCAGGCTCCATCTGATAAGGGCTGGCGATGGCGTCTATTTTACCTGGACGGTCTAATGAAGTGGAATCCACACCCTGCCATTCAGGAAGTGCCTCTTTGACAATGATGGCCGTTCCGCGCACGTCGGTGATATCGGCAATATTGTCACCGGCTGCCAGACGGTGGGTTACCTCGACTAACGGGCGCTCCGCATTACCAAAAAACAACATATCGGCTTTGGAATCGAAAAGTACCGAGCGACGGACTTTTTCACTCCAGTAATCGTAATGAGCAATACGACGCAGGCTGGCTTCAATACCACCAACAATAACAGGCACGCCTTTAAAGGCTTCACGGCAGCGCTGAGAATATACTGTGACTGCGCGGTCAGGACGTTTACCGCCGACATTACCTGGCGTGTAGGCATCGTCATGTCGCAATTTCTTGTCCGCGGTGTAGCGGTTGATCATCGAGTCCATGTTGCCTGCGGTCACCCCAAAGTACAGATTGGGTTTGCCCAGCTTCATGAAGTCGTCTTTACTGGTCCAGTCAGGCTGGGAAATAATGCCCACCCGAAAGCCATGCGCTTCCAATACTCGCCCGATAACGGCCATCCCGAAACTGGGGTGGTCGACGTACGCATCGCCGGTAACCAGAATGACATCACAGCTGTCCCAGCCAAGCGCATCCATCTCTTCCTTAGACATGGGTAAAAATGGCGCAGTGCCTAAGCAGTGCGGCCAGTATTTAGGATAGGAAAAGAGGCCGCGATCGGCCTTAATGGTGGCTTGCATAATTCTCAGTACGGTAACAGTGTTAACCCCACATTATAGCATCGACTGCTGTGACGGAGATACCCCGCTGCAGCCACGACTACATATTTTAATGTAGTGCGGCTTTTCGCTGGTGGTCAGCTTTCAGCCCACCGAAGAATTGACTGAAGAGGCATTGCGCCTGCCTGCCTTGATATCTCCTGACCTTTTTTGAATTTGATCAGGGTGGGAATACTTCGAATGCCATACTGCGTCGCAGTGTTTCTGGCCTCTTCGGTATTCACTTTCACAAGAATACAGTCTGGGGTCAGTGTCGCCGCAGCTTGTTCAAATGCCGGTGCCATCGCTTTGCAGGGGCCACACCAGGGAGCCCAGAAATCCACGATAACAGGCAGGTCGCTTTTGCTGATGAAACGATGAAAAGAACCATCATCAAGCGTAATGGGCGAGCCAGGTAATAGCTTGCTCTGACATTTACCACAATTAGGCCCATCTTTAAGGCGGGCTGAGGGAACGCTGTTAATGGCGTTACAGGAAGGACAAACGACATGTGTTGCACTGCTCATGAAAATGTCTCTTTAAGCTTGTTTCAGATATATGTAATGTTGAAATCGATAAATCTCAAGGTGGCGCAGGCTCACTACGCTACAATTGTGCAGGAAAATACAGGCGCAACTCAGGTGCATTGTCTGGATACTGCCCACAGTCACGCCGACTGAGTGCGGCGTTTTTATCATTTTTACTTTACGAGTTCGAGGCAAACAGAAATATGAGGCACTGGCTTTTCAAAACAGAGCCCGATGTATTCGGGATCGATCACCTACAAAACCGACCTGACCAGACTGAGCCCTGGGATGGGGTGAGAAACTATCAGGCCCGTAATTTTTTACGCGACGATGTTGCCGTAGGCGACAACGTGTTTATTTATCATTCAAGTTGCAAAAATGTCGGTATAGCGGGAGTGGCAGAGGTAGTCAAAGCGGGCTATCCGGATTCGACACAGTTTGATCCTGACTCTGATTACTACGATCCAAAAGCCACCACGGCGTCGCCACGGTGGTTTCGGGTTGATGTGAAGTTCGTAGAAAAATTTAATCAAATCTTAAGTTTACAAACGATTAAGGCGCAGCCGGATATCACTGAAATAGGTCTGGTTAAAAAAGGAGGGCGACTGTCGATAATGCCGGTTGAAGACAAAGAGTGGGAGACGCTTTACCGGTTAGCATCAGGGAAAGGTACCTGAGCGAGTCAAATTACGCGCATTAACAAATACCCGGTTCCCGCCTGTGACAGAATGCCTGCCAGAATAAAAAGTCCATCGCGACTGGTGAGACCCACTGCCGTCAGGGCAATAGCAAAGGCAGGAAGCGCAGCTGCAAATGGCATGGCCTCTAAAGGGATCATGGCTAGAGCAAACACGCCACTGTATATCGCAATAACACGGGTAAATGGATAGTCTGAGAGCCACTCGATGCGTGGCGAGAGTAAATTCTCCACCTTCTTTACGTAAGGACGTGAACGTTCAATGGCTGCATCCAGCTTATCGTGAGAGATTGCACGGTTTTTTAGCTTCTTGGGTAACCAGGGATGCTCACTGCCCACCGCAATCTGTATGCAAACCAAAAACAGCGTGATACCACAGATGCTAGGCACTCCTGGGATCGCGCCGGTCGGGAATAAAGCAATAAGGGAGGGGATAAGCAAAAGTGGTCCAAACCCGCGTTGCCTGAAGGTTTTTACGACTTCGCCGACCGAGACTGAGTCTCCGTCAATATCCTTTTGTAGCGTATCCAGCAACGCTGATATTCGACTTATTGCCATGCTGCTCCCTGCTTTATTTCGTCGGTTTCGGTGGGGTAGATACGTCTATGCGTGTTTAGGGTTTAGTTTTTTGCGTGTACGGTGTAATTAGAAGACAAATGCGAGGTAGCACAGCAAGCTATTCGAAGTGTGTAAAAGCAGAAAGACACAGTCAGCCAATGACAATTCAGAAAAATGAACGCCGGACATGGCTATTAAGCTTTTCTGCAGTTAATGTTAAGGTAATTGTGACTTTGTTGAGTGTCGAAGGAATTGCCATTGAGTGACATAGAGTGCAGGGAAATGCTTAATCAGTTACCAGTGAGTTTGCTGTGTCAACGGGTGGATACCGGTGATATTTATGCAAATCCCGCTTGCCTGACCCTCTTTGGTGCTACGCAAGACGAAGAAGGCTTTATAAGCAGTGTACAGTTTTTCGATGCACAATCGCGACAAGCACTAAAAGGCGATGTTCACCCGTTCATTAGTTGCACAGGAAGAAAGCCCACCGAGCTGACTGTGCGCGTAAACAGCAATGCCAGGAACCTCAATTGTGCAATTACCGGTCAGCGCCTTGAAATAAAGGGCGTGGCCTGGGTGGTGCTGCACATCCGAAGTGTTCAGGATAACGACGTCAGTATTCTTCAGACAGATAACTCGCCGCTGGCCAATCACCTCGCATTTAGCCGAGTGCTTTCCGGCATATCTTCGCAACTCATTAATGTAAATACAGAAAATCTGGACACCCTTATTGAGCGCAGTCTCGGTGCATTTGGTGAGTTTTGTGGTGTCGATCGCTGTTATTTGTTCCAGTTTTCTGATAATAAAAGCGCGATGGACAATACTCACGAATGGGTGGCGGCCGGGGTAGAGCCCTACAAAGACGAACTGCAGAATGTGAGCATGTCAGACCTGCCGTATTTCGAAAACGCGATTAAACAACAGCATGTGTTTAAAATCGATGATGTCAGGGATTTACCGGAAGAAGCCTCACTGGAAAAGGCTGAGTTCACGCGCGAGCGCATTCAGGCAGTGCTGTGTGTAGCCGTGCATATCAGTGACGAACTGTTTGGCTTTGTAGGCTGCGATATTATAGGTAGCCCCTACCAATGGCGCGATTACGATATTCGTTACCTAAAACTAATAGGTGAGATGCTAAGCAATTCACTGGAAAATGTCGCAAACCGGTTGTCGCTGCATCAGATGAAAAGTGCGTTGGAAGAGGCAAATCAGCAATTGGCGCACCTGGCTAACTCTGATGGCCTTACCGGAATAGCCAATCGACGCTTGTTCGATGAAAGTCTGGATAAAGCGATTCAGCGCGGATGTCGTGAACTCAAGCCAGTTAGTCTGCTGATGGTAGATGTTGATCATTTCAAAGATTTTAACGACACGTTCGGCCATGCCGTGGGCGATGAGGCGTTGCGCCGGGTAGCGCGAGCACTGGAAAGTTGCTGTAAGCGCAGCGATGATCTTGCTGCACGATACGGTGGGGAAGAGTTCGCAATTATTCTACCCGATACCGATAGCGAGCAGGCGAAACATGTTGCCAGCGACATTATGCAGGCAATTGCGCAGCTGAACATCGCGTTTGCCTCGTCGCCTACCAGCGATACGCTTACAGTCAGTGTCGGTGTGTCTACCCAGCTTTGCCGTCCCTCTCTTACGTTGAGCGAGCTGGTAACACAAGCAGATAAGGCCCTGTATAAAGCTAAAGGGAATGGACGGAATCAGGTGGCGAGTTTGTAGTGATGCTGCAAGAACAGCGCTTTATAACAGCGCGTGTGTTAGTTAAGACCCTGAGACAATAAAAAGCCCTGCGACGTGCAGGGCTTTTTAACAGAGCTACTACTTGGCTTTTCTGCGGTATGCGCCCATGCCGATAAGGGCCAAACCTAACAATGCCACCGAAGTTGGGGCAGGAACCGCGTTCACTCCTACGCCATTCGAATAAATTTGAGAAGCACTTACTGTGCTGTCATCCCAAATCTGAATATTGTCGATATACCCTTCGTAGCTGCTATTAGAGCTTCTGTTGATTCCCACGCGGAAATTTTGAAGACCTCCGGGGTTAAAGCCAGTATTCTCTACAAAGGTTCCGTTGAAATACAAACGGGCATCGTTTCCACCGAACTTCTGCACAAAAATGTGCTGCCACATTCCGTTAACTGATGTGCCCAGGCTAACGGGGGAATTGTCATTTTGCTTTGACAGCAAACGGTAATCGCCGTTGTGACTGTCAATTTGCCACGACCAGTCGCTCTGAGGGTCATTCATATTGCTGAAAATGCCTTTGAATTCACCTTGCTCAGAAACCGAAGTATTTACCCACAAAGAAACAGTCCAGTCTGTCATGCCACCTGGTCCGGAGACGCTCAGGTAGTTAGAGGAAATTCCATCTGAATAGAAGGCGCTGTCAGAGAAGTCTGCAGCACTTCCTTGTGAGTTCAAATCATATACAGCACTAACGGCGTTTTCAGCTGTTTTGTCATCAAAATTGTATTCAGCGATGAGTGCCGCAGAGGCTGGGGCGCTTAGCGCAATACTAAGAGCAAAAGTGGAAAGAAGGGTTTTCATAAAAGTCCTGTTTGGATCTACATCTACAACTAAGTTGTCATAAGCAATTAGTGATCCGTTTTATAATTGTTTGTTTTTATGGAGTTTTTATAATCTTGGTTGATGGTGTGTAAAAATTACTGACATTTTTTACTGTGTTTAACACCACTGACAGAATGGCAATGCATCATTCTTCGGCAATATGACAACCTGCAAGTTATATTAAGTCCGCTTTGGAAAAGCGGGAGTGTTATCGCGAAGTGCCTCAGGTTGGATACTACAAATAAAAAAGGCCCGCCTTATGGCGAGCCTTTAATCATTTGGTGGAGCTGGCGGGATTTGAACCTAATCTTTTGTATTTAGGTCAGGACTATACATTTAATCTTTACCTCAATGTACACATACTTTGATACAAACCAATTACATGATATTGCTGAGGTACAGTCACTTTCGGAATCAGGTGAATTGTCTGGCGATGAGAACACAATGTAATACAAACTATTGGTGTCTACAGTTACGAAGTAACTTAAGGTTCGCGATGATTCGATTAATGATACCCACGTATCTAAAGGTCTAGATTTCTCTTTAGTGCTGCCTAATGGGGCAACTTTACTATATAAAATTGGCTCAAACTTATCTTCATAACCCATTTTATCGCCCATCGCATCAACTTTATATATAGAAAGAGGCGAATCTCTGAGAGCATATACTAGTTATCTAAAGCGGCTATGCCAGTTTGGGGGGATGTCTTATTTAAAGCAATTAAACATTAAGTCAACTTGCTGGTGAAAAATTATCAAAGTCAATTTTTAGCCAATTGTATGAACAGGTACTATACTACTGGGTGAACTAGTAAAAATAATAAAAAGCTGTAGTAACAGGGATGTTATACAGAATTTATTGACGTCAGATTGCCACCAGAGGCAATAAACCACCAATAAAGTCTCAGGCATTCGCCCAAACCTCCCAAACGCTATTTATGTAATGAGTGGCGCAGCGTGTCTGCCCACAGGTTTTGCATGCTGCTTTCCTGTAATGATGTCCCGAATCAGCAATAAAATAATTTAATTGAAACTCCAGGTCTTTTGGCTGGAAAGGACTACCCAAATGAACCCTTTTGAATTTCTATTGCTATTGCTGCCCGTGTGGGCGCTAACCCATTTCTGGCTTTTACCGTTAATGAAAAACCGCTGGGAGGCGGGCAACATAAGGCAGAAAATAGCCCGTTCTGGGTCACTGATTCTTATTGAAAAGGTCAGGGATTTAACCGTTGTCGCTGTTATAACCGTTTTCTGCGTCATGATTTTTATCTGGCTGAACAACCTGCTGGCCAGTGGTGATCTGATTGTCGCCGGCGGCGTTATCAGCAGTTTCGATTCTCTGCTAAAACCGCTTGATAGTATTAAAAAAGATTACGAATCCGCGCTGATTATGTATGGATTGTTAGGTGCGGCCCTGTGCCTGTACTTTATCAATAAACAGGCAAAGAAAAAGCTTACCAATGCCTGGATTGAGAAGGCCATAGAAGTCCGTGAACGCTTTACGCAAAACCCAGCGGGAATGGATAAGTTTGAGAGCCACTCTGAGTTAAAACCTGTTGTAGAGCGCGTACGAGAAATACTGGGCTATTTATCGATAGAGAACGTTGAAGACAGTGAAGTAAAGCTTACCCAGGAGCAATCAGGTGCGCTTCATGACGAGTTAGACCAGCTATTGATGATGCTTGCGCTGGAACAGGCAAAAGCAGAAATAGACCTGAACGATGTCTTAAGCAAACCATTAAAAAGCGAGCAGTCGCAACCGAAAACGCCTTTGAAAAGGATAATGCGGATCCTCACCAGCAATCAGTTTGCAAAAGATCTTGGTTTGCTTAATCGGCCGCTTTCCTATGTGGCAACAGGTCTTCTTATTGTCTCTTTGATGGGATGGGCATCAGCCCCATTGGCTAACAGCCTGAAATTGTCGGTGAATAACTTACGAATGAATGCGGCAAGCAGTGATGTCAGTAGGCAATTCGACAAGGCTATTTCACGAATTGATGAAGTTACTCCAGATGTTCCTGATGTCGCTGAAGCGGTTGACGATGTCTCAGACTCTGCAGACAGTGCCAGCCAACTAGCTCAGGTGTCACGAATACTGGCGCGCGAAGCCATTAATCAGATGGTGCATTCGAAAAGCATCAGTGGTGCGGGGCCACGTGCGTCCCGGGCGGAGTTTGTTCGCGCCGCAATTCTGGAGCAAACTTTCACTGACAGTAGGCAGGCAAACCAGGCACATGCCGTGCGCGCTGATGTGGCTAAGCAAGTGGCTACGGCCGGCGGCACTGAAAAAGAAGTTGCTGAGCTTGTTGGGCAGCTAGAGCGTGAAATAAAAAGCGACTTAGAAAAAGTTAAGAAGCGCAATCCTTCTTATTTCAAGAGCTTTGTGAGAACGGTAGAGGCGCGCTACGCGACCTCGATAAACGCGTTTGACGCTCAGTCAAACTTAATTTCCCGTGTTGTCAGTCAGGCGTTTTCCCCAATAGATATCGATAGTGCAAACGAAATCACGAAGCAGGGCGGAAAAATTCTTAAAGATGTAGGCGGTGAGTCAGTAAAAACCTGGGCAAACAGCTATGCAAAAGCCGTTGTTATCGATGCCCTGTTTGAGCAATCTCATGCCAGTGTAGTAGAAAAGCTGAATAGTAAATTTCGTTTTCACACTTCGCAGCAAACACAGCAGTTGTTTGCCAACCTTTCCTCGGCAGAAAACCATGGGTGGAAGGCTGCACCGGCAGATGCTAATAGTCGTTTAGTGTCGCAGAATCTTGCAAATAATGTGTCTGACAGATACAGCGACCCAGCCGTAAAGACAGTGGTTAAGCAAAGTCTGGGAGGCTATGCGGAGCTTTTTCCCGATGCCATTGCAGCCAGTGCAGAAGCGGCAACCAGGGCTTCTTCCGGACGTTATTCAACAGGTTCAGCCCGAACTGGAACGCATGTCGCGTCGCGTTCTACTAACTTTAAAATGGCATCAAGGAGTTTTCGGGTGCGAGGTGTGCTTTTTGGACAAGATCTAACCGGCGACAACCTGAACATCACCGATATTCGTTGGGAATTTCATCCTCAGGTTGAAGGCACACCCACTCAGGTGTCGATATCTCTCAAATTGAATGGAAAATGGCAGTCCATAGGTAATTTCCCTGCAGGCATTGTTAATCAGGCAATTCGTTATGCGGCAGATCAGCGCGTGGTAGCAACAACAATTACGCCGGGTGATGACGAGCTTATTAGCCGTATAACGTATCTGCATCCTGTTTTGGAAGACACGCCACTGGGTTGCCGGGTAGTCGAAGCAGACCGGTTCGTTGATACATTTACTGCGACCGACGAAGAAAGTACAGAGCCAGTGCTGAATGAAATTGCCCAGAACAGAATGGCGTTAGGGCAGTTTCTGGCGTTCACGGGCTTGGCGGAGGGGGTAGGGTATGCCAACCGGTCTGGTTACTGTCCTGCAGAGGAGCTTAGTCAATTAATACAGCAGCACGGTTTTGGCGAAATAGTATTTCCTCCTACGTTATTAAGCAGCCTGACTGAGTTAGTGGAAAGTGAGTTCACAGCGCCTGTTAACAGCCGAAAGCTACTGGATGCCTCGATTAAATGCTCGCAGGTAGCACGAAAAGATAGTGCGGCATGTTTGTGTGATAGCCTCAGTAGCGGGTTGCTACTGAACTATTGGTTCCCTGAAGATCACACTTCGCAATTTCGGGAAAAGCCAGCAAGCTTAAGTGAAGACTTAACCTGGCTTGAACAATCGGAAGACAGGTTTGAGCATATCGACTTGTGGCTTCACACCACGTTTGCGTTAAGAAAACTGACCTTTGAAGGGGAGGGCGTGCCCGATGAGTCTACGGCAACACCACTGGATTTTAACCTCGACCAACTGACAGCAATGAAACAAGTGATTGTATCGAAGTTGCTGCACCCGTATTTATCTGATTATTTGAATAGTCCTTCCGCAGACGAGTTTATGGCCCCACTGGAACAGTTTGTGGTTTTGCAGCGATTAATGCGCGCGGCATTAAACGGCCAGTTGGGCAGTAACTTTCCGTTAGAAAAGCTCATTGCGCTTTCCCGCCAAACGCAAAGCTATGTGCCGTACCAGCCAACTATTCGGTGGGAGCCTTATCAGAATAGCGAAGAAGAACTCATGGAGGTACTGGCGGCTACAGATGAAAGCGCATTAAAGCATTACAACGAGTTTAATACTGACAGGATGTTTCGGTACGCGCTAGGCAGGCCAACTTGCGGTGTTGTGTCACTTTAGACGTTGATTGATATTGCCTGTTGGAAACAGATTTATCAGTCTTTATCATTGGCAGGCTATGCAGGCTATGCAGGCTATGCAGGCTATGCAGGCTATGCAGGCTATGCAGGCTATTCAGGCTATGCAAAGAACAGGTAAATGCCTGTGAGGAAAGTCAGAATACTGGAAAGCACTGTGAATTTATTCCGGTACCGAAGTAGTGATTAAGGAGAAGTAAAGCGTGAAGGATGCTGCTGGATGGATGAAATCTACTGTTGATGCAGTGAAGAGTTTACCCGAGCTTGGCCGGGCTTTGGCCGAGGTGGTGCAAACGCCTTACGGTTGGGTCCTCTGATGTTGATTATGCTCTGGTTTGTTGTAAATAGAAATCTATTGCAGCTTCTCAAACTTCAGGATGAAAAAGAGAAGAAGAAACTGGAAGCCATTGAAAGCTATTTGTCAGACGCGTCAAATATAGATACAGAGTGTAAAGAGGTATTTGTCGACATTCGCACCAGCCGATACTTTAAATCAGCGACTGGCATTTATGCAGAGAATAAACAAAGGGATGCGCTAATAGCCCTTCATAATTCTTTGTCCAGCGATATCAGTTGGACAACCATTCGCAGAGCCAATCCGCATATTGACTTTGACAGTCAGAACAAAGCAAAGGTTTCAGAGCCGACAACAAGCCAGAAGCTAGGGAAGTTTTATAATAATATGATTGGCTGGCTGTTTCTGTTCTTCGCTGCATTGGTGTTTTTAATTATGATCGCAACAGCAGAGACGGGAATAATTCAGTTTTTGTTGGGAATGGGCATGATGGTTGGCTGCGTAGGAATTTCGTTATTCTCTTTTGCGCAGAACTTTCCATTGGCGTCGGCCGAAAGGATCAGAAAAGAACTATTACTTGGCTCAGAAAAGCCGTATTTACCAGCACCTGACAACGAGAAAGTGGCTGAATAGCCAAAGAAACCTTGTTCTCGCAAAGTGTGACGGGCTGCTCGTTTTTCACTTCAACGCAAGCAACTCGGCCACAAAATATCGTAAACTGACTGCTGGGCTTACATTTCCGACACAGAGGTAGGGTCAGCTATATGCATATGCCTGAGTCCGGCGCTATTTAGCCCTCCTTAAGGAATGGCATATTCTCGTTCACTACAGGATGAACGGACTTGCCCAAAACGTCTTCACTGGAAAAGGTATTAACGTAACCAATACCCGGATACCCCATTGCTAAGGGGGTGGTTAAGTGCACTAGCCCGGGTACATACCTTCTCAATACGGCCTGATGTACATCCAAAGCAAGATTTTCATGAGGCTCCACTTCTACAGCGTCATGATGACACCGTATTCCAATGTCCTGGCAAACGTTAACGCCTTCAACAGACAACGAATATTCTTTTTTCCGTTTGTCGTCGGAAGCAGTGAATTCCTCAATTAAAGAGAATGCTTTTAAATCTCTGACGATATTGGTAGCGCCTTGCTTTGACACACCTAACTCTTTTTCAATGATATCCCGTTGCACTCGGGGGCGGGAGGCCAACAGCTTTAGCAATGCTTTTACTTTTGGTCTACCTGCAACCTTGTGTTTATCAACAGACATCTCATGCATTCTGTCGTTTATCACATCGTAGGCAAACTTCCACCTGGGCTGATACTTGTGAAGATGTTTGTTATCTTCTGCCAGCATCAACACTGCTTCAGACACAGACAGTACACGTTGCAACAGAGGCAGGTCAGACACAACCACACGTTCGGTCAGCATATTTTTAAGCAGTTGTCTGATGTTAAGATCCATCGCCTGTGCGAGCGAGTCGTCTACCTTCTCTGGACGGTTTTCTACCAGGTCGAAAACTTTTTTCAGTACCTTCGGAAGAGCTTGTGCGGCACTGGTTTCACAGTAGTAACGCACATTATCCAGATAATCTGCCAGAGCATTCTCTTGTTTGTTCATGTCGTTGTTGGTGGTCGTTATATCGTAGAATTAGTAAATTAGTACATTTCAAGATTAACACTGTTGACTGAAAAAACAACAAAATTGTTGTGAATGACTACTAGTATTAATCTTGTTTAGCGTACTCATTAAGCGTTGCTGATACAGTTATTTACGCAAAGTCAGAGCAAACAGTTTATCTTCGGGTACGGATAAATAGGGGGCGGTTTTTTTCTTTCTCCCCGCAGCAGTTTCGCTGTTTTTATCATTTTGGGATTTTGTCGTCTCCTCTGACGCCACAATTTGCACGGTGTCAGGGGTTATAAATTGTTGGTTTGACAACCCGATCGTGTGAATGCCGCAGTAGGCGCGGCCTGCATAGTTATTATTGCCTTGCACCATTTCTGGCGTCTGGTTTGAGCAGATTAATGCAGGCATGAAACTCACGTTTAAATCATTATAGGTTTTATCATGCGCGTTCATTGTAACGTCGTCGCCCATGGTTGGCAGAAATATTATATCTGGAGAACAGTTTTTCAGCGGTTCCTGCAGGCTCGACATTAAGTCGCAGAAGTCTTTGCAAATGAGAAGGGTGGTAAGTCCCAGTGGCGTCATCAACATATTCAGCTTTTTACCGGTTACAATATCCTCATGATAATATTGTGAGTCTGGACCTGGTGATTTGAAAGAAAACACGGTGGTTTTTCTGTGAGCGAATATTTTATTGCCGCGCATGTTAAAAACAACAGATTCGTTCACCAATTCATCGCTGTTGTTATGTGCGGGCACATGCCAACTGCCGGCAATAACTAACAGTAAAGAGTGAGACTCTTCCATTAGCCAGGTCATTATTCTGGCTCTGACCTTCACGTTCACCGACAGCTCAGGAAAAATCACAATGTGCGCGTTCTGCTTATTGGCCAATTCCATCGCTTGCATGATTTCTGCCGGTGTGGAGTTGGACGTGTAACCGTTAAACACGAATCTTCTGGAATGTTTGTCTGTGCTCCAGTCGTAACTTACCCGGTGCGACTCCGCAGAGTAAATTCTAATACTGGAGTCTGCATCCACAAGCGCTTTAAGTGCATTACGGGTGCCCGAGTCAAGAGAGTGAACTTCTATATCATGATTGTTGAAACTGGCTTTGACGACATGATTCCATCTGACGATTAATTGCAAATCGCCAGACTGGTGAGCGGCCTTAATGTGCCTATTGGTTTCATGGAGTCTTGTGAGTAAGTAATACGCTTGCCCATTGATGGTGTAGATGTCCTTTTGCAGCACAGAGGAAAGCTCTACCTCATCTTTTAGCATGTGATCCAGCATCATTAATAACAACAACGGGTTCGTGCTTTTTACCTCTTTATATATTACGTGTTCAGGCTTGCCTTGAATAAAATGCTCAAATGTTTCTCTTTTTTTGTCCAGAAAGGATGCGGTGTCTGGATCTGAAACAACCCGTCTCTGAGGACCAAGGTTGCGATCTTTATCAAACTGCCGTTCTGCAATGCTGTAGTAAGTACTGCCCGTGTGGTTTGCATCCTGCAAATGTAAATACAACAGGGTATAGGCATCGCGAAGGTTATCTTCGCTCAGGTATTTGGCGATTTCCCTGAAAACCTGGGGGGTGGTGTCCGCGCTCATACTACTTCCGAATTTTATTATTTTGAGTGGCTACTTACTGGTAAGGCAGCACTTGCGATAATTTACGAAATTATGACGTGAAATTAAAGTTAAAACGGGGAATTCATTGTGTTGCTTACGGTGTGCTGGTGTAAGCACACTATAATGCCCGTACAGCGGTTTTTATAAAGTCTTCCTGTAAAGGGCCCTTTGCAGAAGAGTAACTTGCCATAATCTCAAACAGCAGCCTGCCAACGTACTTGCCCTGTTCAGATTGAAAATTATAAGACTCCCGATATCGCTTTGGCGCTTGTGATACAAGCATTAGCGTATTGTGGCTTTTCCAATTGCTGGTGTTGATAGTATGAAGCAAGTAGTTTGTGGAGTCTGAGAGAATCTCCAGTTCCATGAACACTTCATTTAGTGTTGCCGAGTTTATGGCACCTTTGTCATCGATGTCTGAAACAAACTTTTTATAAATTTTGTCGCCAAGAGGGTGGCGTGAAGAAAAGAATTCTCGAAAAGCTTTAAAGTCCTGAAGCGATTCTTCAGAAGGTATTTCTGAGTTCTCTTCCGGTGAGAGGGAGTGTTCAGAAGAAGCCAGAATTACTCTGACAATTTGACGTTTAAAATGCTTATATTCGTTGAGAAAGTGAGCTTTTGCCGCTTCGCTTAATTTCTGTTCCTGGAGGTTCGCTCTTGATTCCGCAATAGTGTTTAACACTAAGCCAAATGTTGTGATCCCAAGTAATACTTCAGCCAGTACCGTCATTTTCATTGCGGTTGTTACTGGTGATATATCGCCAAAGCCAAGTGTGGTAATGATAACCACTGAGAAGTAGTAAGCATCGTAGAAGCTGGTTATTTTATTGTCGAAAGCCTCGCCGTTCTCTACGTACACCCATGCAAAAACGACAGACATGCCAACATAAAAAACGAGATAGAGAAAATATTGTCGCTTTATTGTTTGTAGAATCATTGATGAATATTCCCTTTCTTTACTACGTCTAACGCACTGCTTTTATACGAGTGCGGCTTTACGTGCAAGCTATGATTATTCCACTGAACTAGCACGACTCTTTCAATGAGGTTTTTCATAATATGCTGCCCGTCGTGCATACTCAACAGGCGGTAGATAGTTTACGTTATCATTCAGTGAGCTGTGTGGCCGAACATGATTGTATTACTCTCGCCACAGGTCTACCGCTTAGGCCGCCTCGTCCATAGTTGCAACCTTCCCCGGCGTAAAGGAAGTTATTGTTACTTTGATGATGAATAAGATATTAGTTATCAACAATCATGGGTATGTTGTGTGAAAATCTACAGCAAAACTCCCACAAGCTGGCTGGTCACTACTGTTAAATAATCCGGCCTTAGGTGTCATAGCCTGACAACGCGTTAAAGAGTAGGTTGATTACAAGCATTTACAAGACATACAGGCTGGCGATATTCAATTAATTTGAATGATAGCAGGTGTCGCCGGAGCTGCCGGTGTAGAGTGGAGCAGTGAAAGGGTTCTGTGTCAGCTGCGAATTCAGTTTTTGTAAATTCTGCTACCTTAGAAACAGTGTGCTTCTGTGTGTTCAGCCAGAATGGTGATGAAGCACAGCGTTGTCAGCAAACCATGAGGGTAAACAGGTAACTGTGGGTACATTTACATCTTCGTCTGAAATTTATACATCCCGATTAGCCTCGGCATTGGTTCCTGGTGCGGTAGAAATTAGCATTCTTACCCCTCCCGGATTCAGTAAAAATGACAGCTTACCGTTGTTATTACACCTGCAAGGCGGCGGTTTAGATCATCGAATGCTGGAACGCCTGCAGCCATTTTACGAGAAGTTATGGGAAGAGGGCACGTTACCTCCCATGGTGGTCGGCTGTTTTAATGGCAGAGGCTCCTGGTACTTAAATTACATTGATGGCAGCGAGCTATGGGAAGATTTTATTTTTGAGTTCCAGAAATACATTGTCAGTAACTTTAATACCGCGACTGGTCCGGAAAATAACTACATTATGGGGTTGTCGATGGGCGGCATGGGCGCACTTCGTACCGCGTTTAAACACCCTGAAAAGTTTGGCGCAGTGGTGTCTGCCGGAGCTGCCATTAATCCGGTTTACGAGTATCAGGATTTACAACCACGCAACTACGTAAACCAGCACAATCTTCCACCGGAAGAACAGGCCAAGCGCTGGGGCTGGCCGGTAGATAACGCATTCTACGAAGCCAACAATGTACCCACCATTGCACGCGATAACGCTGAAGCCATTCGCAACTCAGGGCTTAAAATTTATGTAGAGGCCGGGGATAAAGACTTCTTCAACTCACATGATGGCGCGGAATTTCTTCATCACACGTTATGGGAATATCGTATTGAGCACGAATACCGGTTGCTGCATGACTGCGACCATATGGGCGCGTCGCTACACTGGCGCTATCATGACATGCACGCCTGGCTGGGGCGTGTATCTCGAAAACTTAAGCATCTCGAAAAGTATGTGCCGCCTTCCGCAAACCCGGCCCACATCGAATACATGAGCTGGCTGGCAACCGGATGCGCAGGTAAAGCACCGGAAGTCACCTACTTGGACGAGTTTGATGGTGCCTGGGTAAGCCAGCTGCGAAACGGCGACTATTTGCCTGACACAGTAAAAGACAATATGGATAAGCCCTTAGATGGCGTATTCAGAAATAAGTATACTCTATTTGCCTGCCGAGGACACCATGACTGACAGTAAACTTTGCGAACTCACTTACCCATTAAAAAACAAGGTAGCGTTGATAACCGGTGGTACCAGCGGTATTGGGCAGGCAACGGTAGAACTGTTCATTCAGAATGGCGCGAAAGTGGTGTTTACCGGCAGAGATACAAAAAAAAGCATAGCGCTGGAAGAACAGTGAGGTAAAAACGCGCACTTTTTCAAAGCAAATATTATGGAAGAGGCTGAAATAAAGGCGTCGGCAGATCAGTGTATTGAACGGTTCGGGCGTTTAGATATGCTGTTTAACAACGCCGGTGCGGGCACGCTGAGTAGTGTGGAAGAGGTGACGCAAACTGAATTTCGTAACGCCATGGATTTGTTGGTAGGCAGTGTGGTGTTCGGTATGAAGCATGCCACGCCAATTATGAAAGAGCAGGGTTTTGGCCGAATTATTAATAACTCCAGTGTGGCGGCCATTCGTACCCATATGGGCGGCTATTTGTACAGCGGCGCAAAAGCAGCTGTTTCGCAGCTGACACGCTAAGCAGGAATGGAACTGGGCTGTTATGGCACAACCGCCAATGCGATTTCTCCGGGTGCCGTTGCCACCCCTGTATTTTTGATGGATCTGAACGAGCGCGTACATTGGATGAAGCCGAAACCGCCCGCAAAATGGAAAAGCTGAACCGTAATCTGGCGAAGGCCAACCCGACACAACGTGCCGGGCAGCCAATAGATATTGCCCAGGTAGCATTGTTTTTAGCCAGTGACGCAGCGGGTTATGTGAACTTTCAGGATATTGCTGTGGATGGCGGCATGACCGCCGGGGCCGGGATAGTTGTTAGGTTTCAAAGCCGGTTAAATCATTCGCTGGCGTTGCATGAAACCTCGGCAACGCCATTGGCGATCACTTATCCTTGTCACTTAAATCATCATCCGCCTGATCCTCTTCTTCTTTCTTATGGCTAAAGTAAGGAATGCGTTTTGATGCTACCAGCCATGATATTCCGAATGCCCACAAACACACGAACTCAACCCAAAAAATCGCAGTATTATCTGGCGCTGTGTTTATAAGCTGCATACAACCGCCTACGACGGCGGATACCACCATGGCGGCCGCGCACATAAAATACACAACGATCCGCCTTTTTATTCGCCCCATGGAGTGATGCGTTTTTAGTTTTTCCCTGGCCCTGCGATAAAAGCCAACGCAGTAAAAAAACAGGATCCCGATAAGTGCGAATGCGGCAGCACCGTGGATCACAGGAGTGATTTTTGTGCCGGTAGTAATGCACCTGTAATCATCAGCAGGTGCATTGTTTTCTTCATCGAAGGTTTTACATTTGGTCTGATCAAATGGCAGTGGCACGTTATCTACCCACCTCTTATCGATAGAGGTCGGATTTACGGCCACAAGAATTGCACAAATTCCCGCTATCTTAGCCAGCCTGAACTCGGAATCAGTCCACCCTTTATATGCCAGCAGGAAACCGCCAACAGCAAACAGGGCGCCAACAAAGAAATCCCGCGCACCCAAATGGTAAGTTACACTGATACTGGTAGGGATGATCCGCGTGTCGGTTGATACCCAGAACAATACCGTGCACACCACGGCGATGCTTATCGCAATGGTGCCAACAATCAGCCTCAATACCCGGTAGTCGATATCTTTATGAATTATTTCACTCATGATTATTGTCCTAAAAACTGGCTGCGAATTTCTTTTATTCTGGATTCGGTATCAAACAGCGCGTTTAGCAAATCGACCGAAATAAAAATGCCATTTTCGTGCTCATGACTTGCCATACCAATGGTGAGGTTATTGTTAAAATGCACGGCAACACCGTATGCCCAGTCGCGCACTTCATCCCGGTCAGCATGGATCGTCACCAGTGAGGCGCCGGTGGGTTGGTACCACTTGTCAGATTGCCAGTAGTTAATGCCAACCACTTCTATCATCAGGGCCGGTTCGGTGTTCTCGCCGTCTCTGGCGTCTTTTACATTTTCTATCACCGGACTGGGGTGAAGTAATATTATCTGGTAATCCAAAGGTGTGCCGACTTCTCCGGCTCGCTTTGAACGCGCCCACCACGCATAGTTGGCAAAATACTCCCAGGGATACTGAGAACGGCCTTCATCAAAGTACCGGTTCCATTCTTTTTCTGCCGCATCCCATACTTGCCAGACTTGTTCGGCAACAGGGGCCGCTACCGTTTGCTGGGCAAAGGTGTATACGTCTTTGAATTCTGAAAAATAAGACATACAGGTTGCATCTGTGTACGTTTGTTGAATGGTTGAGGTACATGCATCCAGAGGAAGCGAGTAGGCCTGTAACGAGCCTAATCCCAACTCGATTGTTGACGCGGTGCGTCGTGACTGAAAGTTTGGCACCCCCAACGTCAGGGGCATCGATGCCAGGCTGTTTATTATGGGATTGAACGTAAAAGACTGATTAGATCCGTTAACCGGTATGCCGTTAGCCGCAGTGAATGGAGTTGAGTCGGCTACCATTGCAGACACCACAGCTTCTCTGAACGCATCCATATCCAATGTAGCGCAATAGGTTTGTCGTAGTTCGTGGGCACTGTCACCAAACGAAGTAAAGTAGGTGGGAGTAGTGCTCAGCGCTTCAGTGCAAAATGCTTTCCACTTTTCTCTGTCAATGCCGTCTGCCAGTGCCGGGGTGAAGCAGAAAGTATATAAACAGGCAGTAACGACTGCGACGAGGACTGTAGTGAACTTAATTTTCATCACCTTCCTCCTCAGTGCTTGCCAGCGTACCGCCGTAAGCTTTAACGATATCCATATAGCTTTTTACCACAGCCAATAATTCGCTCACCGAGCCAGAGGGGAAATCAAAAAGCTGGTCACACTTTTCAGCCACTTCCTTATAAATTTCTTTGTCGGATGCATTAAGAAAGGTGGTGTCTGCATTCAGTGCCTCCGCATCTTCCGGCCAGAAATCCTGATCAAAAAACGGTATCATTTCACGATGAACAAGCGGGTTTTTAATATAGTGTGCTACATTATGGGTGTTTAACTGAGCAATTCTATTGGTGTGGATCAGCTTATAGGACTCAGCTTGCCAGGGGGGGTGGCTGGCGGGTTGAAAGGCCGCACCCGGGTAAACGGATCGTACCGATGCCGGTATTCCCGGTAAGCAAAAGTACAACCGGTGTGTGGTTTGACCACAGACTGATCGACATTAATAAACAACTCAAGCACCCGTGATACATTCGCCACAAGTTGAACGCTGGCAAGTTTATGCATTTCCGGCGACAGTGCAGTAATTTCGTTTTCTATATCGAAACCCTCGCTATAGGCAGAAGCAAGAGCGTCGTGAACAACCGCAGTGCCAAGAGAGTGCCCCAGTATATGCACATTCGCCGCGCCTCTTTCCTTAACTGCCTTGATAATGGCTTTGCCTACGCGAATACGGCACAGCTCTCCTAATACCGTGAACCGGTAAAAAAGCACATCCAGCAGGTGGGTATAAAAAAACGTATCCGCGCCGAACTTCTCAGTATATTGGGTAAGTTTTGTAGTTAGCTCCTGAGTAACATTCTGACCGGGGATCCCGGCCAGAACGTTTGCAACAGAAGCCGCTTCTTCCGCCATTGCCTGCCGGTGTTCCTCAAGAATAGAGTTGTATTCAATGACCTCAATATCGATAAGCTCTTCGATATTTTTGTTTTTGAAAGACGGATACTGGTTGTAAGCGTGTTGAAAGGCATCGACAACTTCTTTGTTAAAAGACGCAGCCGTAGATGAGCCCATGCCATGGGTCATGATAAGAATGGGTTTGGTCACAATGAATCCCTTCCCTGTATCACTTTGCAGTGAATTAAACTACCCGGCACCTCCTGGCCTGAATTGGCCGCCGGAATTTATAAATACAACCGCCATGTTTGGTTAAATTATAGCCAGTAAATTCAGGTGATGTTAATTGTTTTTTTTCATTTTTTTTACAAATGGTGGGCGCGATGGGGGGCTCACACCAATAAAGCATTTTCATTCGACTTCTATTGTCCGAAGCGCAGTCAGGAGGTGCTAGTGGTATGAGAGTGAGCAGTATTGAGGCATATGGCAGTCTTTATTAAAAGAGCCTTTGTAGGGTCTTTTGTGTGCATATTTAAACATAAAAGCCCTTTTGCAGGCTTTTATGTTGTTCGTAACTTAACAGCCTATAAAAGGTCTGTTGAAGTGTTTCAGAGATACAAAATGCCTTGTAAGGGCTATTATGGACGCTGCAGAAATTGCTGAACTGATCGGTGCCAGAGTACGACAGTAACGCTTGAACCGTGATCTGACTCAGAAGGATGTAGCAATTCTCGCTGCTCTTTCTTTAAACGCAATAAAAATGCAGAGGCCGGTAAAAGTACCCTGGAAACCTACGCTGCTATTATGGCAGCTTTAGACCTGAAAGATCAGCTTTTAGGGGCGTTTCCTGACTACGGAGTATCACCCATTCAACTTCTTAAAACCAAAGGTACTCAAAAACAGCGTGCGAGTGGAAAAACAGTGGTCAACGCATCACAAAAAGCAGAGTTAGACTGGTAATGGCAACAATTGAAGTAAATTACAAAGGCGAACTAGCAGGGGCACTGAGCTACGAAGAGAATGAGGGGGCAGCAGGGTTTGACTAGATACCTGCATTCACAATTAATTGCGTTGCCATAGTAAATCTACGTTGTCTTCATTATTTCTAATCAGATGATGGCGCTTCACCAGACAGACAACTCTACTTAAAAAAACGCCTTACAAATAAGGCTACACATCAGGCCGGCGCATACAGCCTATTCTTTCGGTTATCTGTGTATAAAGTGTTTGTTTCATTGCTTCCGGCATGGTGGAGGCAAAAATATAGTGCTTAAGATGCTTTTCAACGTCATTGGTCAGGCGGGCTACGAAAGTGGTTGCGGCACGATCATTCATTCCTATATTTTTAGCCAGTTGAATGAAGTCGAACTGAGTGTAATAACCATAGGCGTCGTACTGAGGTGTGAAGGTGCCCTGAACTTCTGATTCCAGCAAACTCAAGGTGAGGTAGTCGCCCTGAAAATCCGGATAAGGGAATACCGATAACACGTCATACACCGGTGTGAAGTCCACCATAGTGACACTTTTTACATCAGGCTTGCGGAACATGGAAAAGTTCTTAAGGTGCAGGTCGTTGTTGCCAATTAAATAGGCAAATAACACTTGCCTGAAGCCATTCAGTAAAACCGGTAGCTTTTTCCCGGCTGCTTCATACAAGGTGATCAAGGCATGTTCATACGATAGGGCATCGCTGCCTTTGTGTTTCGGATGTACGTTGCAAAGTGATGCACCGTCTTCGATGAAAAGCCGTTGGCCGGAAGGCAGAATATCGAAGCGTTTTACCACATAGCCGGGTTCCCCGTCTTCAAAAGGCAGCAGTGCGCAATGGGCAACGTTAAATCCAACCGCATTTGCCAGGCACATCATGGCGTGCTCATTCTCGGGCAAGTGGGGCAAGCCCGGTGGGGCAGGTTTTACAATGTACTGGCCATGTGTGGCGGGCACCAGTTGATTATCCACTACATCCATAAGCAGTTTCCGCTGAACACCGGATATTGATGCACCCTTGGTGTACTGTGGGGCAAGGTGGTCGAATTCGTGTGCTGTAGTCGCAATTTTCAAGCCTGAGTCTGGCATACGCGATAACCCAAACATCGGTTTTAAGAAGGCTTTGCTGTAACCCTGCGACAGCTGCGAGTCACTTACCGCTTTCAGAGTGCCTTTGCAAATGCCCATTAGCTCACCTCTACCGGTAGCACAGACAAGGCACCAATTAACTCTTCGCCGTTTGCCAAAAGCAACCCAAAAGAGTCTTGTTTGTCTAGTCTTGTCCGGCTGGTTTGGTGCGTTCTTATCCAGCCCTCACTGACCAGGTTTTCGAAAAATGGGGGAAGGGCATCCCATAGGAAGGGCTCATCTGTTAAAGGAAAAGCGTGGCCAATGGGGCTGCCTGATTTCAAGTACTCACTGTCATACACAAACGTGTAAAGATCTCTTATACCGTCACGCACCTCATAGAGGTAACCGGCCAGCACGCCGTTTGCCAACACCTTTCCAGCCCGGTCAGCATTATTCATCTACAGGCCCTACATACAAGGTTAACCCCAGAGATTCGAGCACGTTTAGCAGCGTTTCTACCCGCATGTTTCTGTAGCTCTTCTCCATTTTTATCAATGTGTTGGGAGTAATTCCTGCAAGTAGCGCCAAATCACCTTTATTAATGTTGTGCTCTACCCTGTAACGTGAGAGAACGTCGGGAATATGGCAATGATGCGTAAAACTGGCCGGATCGCGCTGTTGCTGTTCAGTCGCGTTAACCACTGCATTAATTGCCTCACTAAGTGCCATTTCAGCGTGCTTCAATTGTGCTATCTCACTTGCATGTGAAGAGGGGAGAGAGCTTGTCTTTTTCTTAATCATAAATCGCAATACAGTAAATAATTTGGTTATATTTTTTGAATATTCGCATGATAGTACAAAAATAACAAATAATTTTGTAGTTACGTGATAAAAACTGTGGATACAGAGTTTGCTTTTTTACAACAGTGAAAGAAATGGGGGAGTTTTGAACGCATCGAAGCCCTATCAGTAAGACGCTCATCTTAAATATCCGGCACCAAATGCTAAAAAAGAGAGCCGTATTTGCCATGGAGTATTCGGAAAGGGTGCGCCAACATACTTCTTTTTATACCACCGGAAGGTAATATGTCGGTCGCGGTGTTCACTCGCGGATCTGTTTTTAAGCATCTACTTATCATGACTGCGGTAAATACGCTGAGCCTGCTTGCGCTTGTTATCAGCGATCTTATCGATATGTACTGTCTTAGCTTGTTGGGTAACCAGGAACTTGCTGCGGCAATCGGCTTTGCCGGAACCCTGATGTTCTTTTTGGTATCCACCGGGTTGGGACTGCAGGTGGCACTGGCGGTTCTTGTGGCCCGGGCTGAGGGGGCAGGTAACAGAGACGAAGCAAAACGTGTGGGTTCTCATTCGATGTACGTCAGCGTGGTTTTCAGCAGTATTCTCAGCTTATCCGCGTGGATATTTAATGTGCCTTTGCTGTCGGCACTTGGCGCTACCGGCAGTACGCTTCAGTTGGTCTCCGACTACTGCACCATTGTACTGCCGGCGACACCTGCATTAATGCTGGGTATGTGTTGTGCGTCGGTATTGAGGGCTATTGGTGATGCCCGGCGAAGTATCTCATCAACGTTTGTTGCCGCAGCGCTTATTGGCTTGTTAAATACGTTACTTATTGTATACATGCAGTTGGGTGTGGAAGGCGCAGCCTGGGCTGCAGTGATCGCACGGATCGCACTTATGGTGGTGGGCGTTAACATATTAATACGCCGGCATGATTATTTTGTGCGCCCGTCAATTTCAACACTTCGTGCGGACGCACGACATATTACCCGCATTGCCATACCCGCCATGCTAACCACGTTAAGTACCCCTTTAGGCAGTGCCATCGTTATCAGAAATATGGCCGAATATGGCGATACGGCTGTAGCCGGTGCCGCTATTATTGGCCGGCTTCTACCTGTACTTTTGGCGTTGTGTTAGGGATGTTAGTTTCTATTGGGCCCATTCTGGGGCAGAACGCCAGCGCTAGCTTGTATAGCCGGGTCAGGCAGGCAGTGAAACAGTCTTTGTGGATCTCCGTGGTGTATGTTTGCGTAGTGTGGCTGTTATTTGATGTGTTCTGGCAACCTGTGGCCACCCTGTTTAGCGCAGAAGCGCTGGCAGCGGAACTTATTCAGTTTTATGCGCAATACATGGTAAGCGGATTTATTTTTGTTGGCATGCTGATTATTGCTGTGGCCGGGTTTAATAACCTGCACATGCCCAACACAGCGACCTTATTTAATCTGGCCCGGATATTTTTAGGTGTGGTGCCAGCGGTTTATCTGTTAGGAGGCGAGTTTGGGGCTAAAGGAATACTTGCCAGCGAAACCGTAGCGGTGGTGGTTTGGGGCAGTGCTGCGTACGCCTTGTTCTGGTCGAGGCTGAATAAAGTTGCCTACCGTGCCCGGCTGATCCTAGAAAATGAGGCGGTAGTGGATAACCCTAGCGAGTTGGAATTCAGTTCGGGTGTGAGCCAACTGGGCGCAGCTATAAGCCGCCAGTCAGAGCGGTAGCAAAGAGAACGGCCTTTGAAAGTGCCCAAAGCAGGCGGGACTAAGGCTATTCGGCTTTAAACACCGCGGTTGGAGCAAATGACTCTGCCGAAAAAAGGTGAATAGCCAGAGAATCCAGGTTTAATAATTACTTGTAATCAGGCGCACACGAGGAGGGACTACTTGCCTGATTTGCGGTGATACAGTGTTGATGTAATCAATAGCACCTGAGGCAAGGCTGCAGCTAGCGAAAGTAAATTTCTGACACGTAAGAGCTTGCTGCTAGGAGGAAAGAGCGTAGTCATCTTTCTCGCTCCGGTAATTTGGTCGAAACAACAGGTTACATCGCTGTAACGACTAAAGGCGGGACGGACGTTGCAGTTAAAGCAATATTGGCTGTTTTATATACAAACTTTTTGACGTATATTTTCTATACATTAAAATAAAAGGCGGCATTTATAGGAAGTAGTGTCGCAATCATTAAATTGTCATGGATGAAGATATGGATGTTTCAAAGACATATTTTAAAGTGGTTGGATGGGGCCTGGTTGTACTTGCCGCAGTGGTTAGCTGCCTGAATGCTATCTTTTTCGATTACAGCAAAGATTTTTGGCAAAACCTTATGGTGGAAATGCATGGGGCATTGCTGGATGTCCTTCTTTTCACTTTGATATTGCACGTTGTCTTAAGCCGCTCACTCACTGCCGAGGCGAATGAGAAGGCAACATCAACGCTAGACAAACTTCGCTACCGTTCGACGTTAAAAGTCACCTCAAAAGATGAGCTTTTCGACGCAATAAGTACGTTACAAAGCACGAAAAACACCATCCGCGACATTCATTTCAATCACGATTTAAGTGACATCAATTTAACTGGCACCATTTTAGAAAATTGCTTGTTTGAAAAAGAATCTAACCTGGCGAGAGCAGAGTTCGCAGGCTGCACCTTCAGAAACTGTGAACTTATGGTGGACCTCGCCATACTCAGGCAATCATTACCTGCATTCAAAAATTGCACGTTTATAGAATGCAATTTACGGAATGTGAAAGGTGACTCCCCCGATTTTGAGGCATTTGAAACGTCACAGTTCTTTTCCTGCGACATGTCAGAAAATCTTCATGAGTACGCGAATAATTTACGATTGATAAAGGACTAGAGCCATGCGTAACCCTGCTTTCACGGAAGACAAAATTCATCGCAAAGCGCTGTATTTAACCGATAGACCTGACTTTAGCGCACATTTTAACAAGCTATCCGTTTTACTTTCAGATGTGACTGATAAGGTAAATAAAGCCACTGATTCCATGTCGGTATCGCATCAGTTGGACGTGCCTACTATCTCTATTCAGTTGTTCAAATCTTTCAGTCGTGGCCCCGCGCTAAATGGACATTTGAATAACGCACAGATAGATAACAGCACACTTAAAAATCTGCGAATTGTGGTCGATCACTTTGTGAATACTCAGCTTGCATCTGAAGCTGATGAAGAGTCGCTAACGATTCTTTCTTTGATTAAATGTGACGATATCGCCAGCAATATAAGGCTAACGCCGCACAATGGTGCGTTTCTACAATCGCTATCCTTACCCTGGCAGCGTCTGGAACATGTGCTCTTTAACTTGCTATTGGATATTTGTTTTTATCAGGCCTTTTTTGGCAATGTGGTGGGCAAAGCAAAGAAAGAGATCTTACGCCGCAAGTTTCAGTTTGATAAAAACACCTACCCAGATGACATGGCAACGATGGGCGCGTTTATTGCAGGCATTACAGATAATACGTTGCCTGCGTCGTACAGTTTTGCCATGAGCTGCTATCAGGATGGGCGTCTGGATGAAGCAAGATACGTCAATAAGTGGTTCGACTTTAACGTGTACCTTAAAGGTGTGAACGTTATTGATGCTCACGCATCCGGTTTCGAAAGTACGGAAGCATTAACTGCATATTTACGCGCTTCACTCAAGAAACGGGCTGGGCAGGTAAGCCCTAAGACATTACAAGACTTGGTTAAGGGCTGCCTGCCCGGAAAGCAAACGCTGGTGTTCCTTGAGCGAGTGCCTTCTAACCGAAAAGACCGGGAAACAGTAAGAAAATATCTACAGTTAAGGAAACCATCAGCGGTTTCCATCATAGGCCGGGAGAAAGAGAAGCAATTTCGACATTATATCGATCGTTATTGCCGGTTTGTCAGATTTACTAAGGAGCGCCCCTAGTGAAAAAGGAAATCTTCTCCGCGGTAATTTGCCTGGTCGGAGCCAGGCTACTTTCGCGTCATGATGCAAAGCGCTATACAAAGTGGATCCATAAATTTCAGCAGTGTGTGAAAGACAGGGTATGTGTGGCGCAGGATGGTTGCACCTACTTTTTTCTGGGTGAGTACTGTTACATTAACTCAGAGGATCTGGAATCGCTTCTGGATGCCGTGCGACAGATACGCTTAAGCCTGCTGCAGGAGCAGGTGTACTGCAATGCTATAGTGGTTGATGGTGGAAGTGGCATTAATGAGCATATTTATCAGCACACGGGCGAGAGAAGTGACGAAGATGTTGCCAACCTGAGAAGTCACTTTTTCGGCATAAATTTCTTTGAGGAGTCCAGCCACTTACGTCCGGAAGTGGAAGATATGCGGGCGATAGGGTGTGCCGTAAAATCGAAAAATTCGCTGATAACTGAGGGGCAATCACGGCAAAAATTTTTCCCTAATGTGAATATCTCGACGAATAACCACCGCGTGGATATATTCAAAGATATCGCTTTTGCTGACGATGCGTTCTCTATTCAGACACTGCAGTCTATTGTGCAGGACTTTTTCTATTTTACTGCGTTTTCAAAATCCATATCCCGCTATTTCTTACCTTTGTTCCTGAATTTAATACAGTCGATGTACGTGAATGAGTTTCAGCACAAACGCAAAATTTTAAAGGTGCTTAGCAGCAATCAGTTTGTGAGTAAGCTGTACCAGACTATTGGCGCAGAGTACGTCATTTTCAAAATTCTGCACGTGATTACTCAGGAATGCGAGCAGGAAGTGGACGATATCGCTGAAGACGATAATTTTAAGAGTAATAGGCTGTTTTTATTGAAGTTTATATTTCGGCGCAGTGCCCTGTTAGCCAAACTGGAGACGTTGCCGGAGTTCGTGATGCCACGTGAAATGCGGCAGGTAATTGTGGCTGATTATGCCAAGCAGCTGTATGAGGATATTCATGTCGGTAAGATGTAGTTAGCAATTAGTAGGAATGATGCAAGCTATATTACTCTATCTTAGTGCAAGTGTTCTATTTACGAATGTCCGGAAGTGTCGTGACGTTAATGACATTTAAAGTAACCTGTGTCTATTTATCTTCCAGCTCTAGTTGGTGCGCCATTTCCACAAATAAATTAAAGACAAAGCAGAGTACACTCTAAATTCTTGCCAGTGCGTGGGAACGACAAGGGCTGTGTGTCTTGGCCTCTGAACAAATTATAACAGCGGGTTGCTTTCAGCCGCAGCAGCGCTTGATGTTCCAGTTGAATTAGTGCGGGATCCGTAGTGAAGTACAGGGAAATAACATAAAGGAAAGAGTAGAGCCGGCCAGTATTGGAAATGTGTACAACGAAAGCGGCCTTACGGCTTGCCTCTGCAGCACAGCACAACCGAGACATGCTAATTAAAAAAATTGGTCGCGTTTCGGTGGTAACAAAAAACCCCGCTATTATGCGGGGTTTTGATGGCGTTTGGTGGAGCTGGCGGGATTTGAACCCGCGTCCAGAAAATGTCTACTTTTGGTACTACATGCTTAGTTTGTCTTTTGTTTAACTATTTCGGACTCCGGCAAACAGGATTCCTAATAGCTGTCCTGATACTATTTCGCGGTTCAACCTCAGGAGAGTTTCCCTCGCTAGTTTGCTTATATGACCTTCCGAATCCACGCTAGCAAACAAAGCTGTGGTGGAAGGGCCTATACCGGTTATTAAGCGGCTAGTGCGTAGTTTTCGTCGTTTGCGACTATTTAAAGCGGATTTTTTAAGAGGCAATCCGCACCTCTGCATGCACCTCCAGCTTCCTAGATCCTGTCGAATCCTAATCAGCCCCGAGGGTCCCTCTTACAAGGTGTTCAACATACAGCTATTCGCTACATGCTGAAATTACTAACGATCTTACAGCGATTATCGGGCAAGCACAACAAACTTCACTATCTGCGTTTCTGCTTGTTTGAAAACCGTTCAATTTCATCGCTGCATTTTCGCTATGTAGTAATAGTGGGGGCATCGAGGTAATTTACAACAACTAATTACGGTTTATTTTCGGTGTCTACAAGATTTTGGCGAATAATCTCTGCTACCTTTTTCAGAACTGACTTATCGTCTGATCTGGCAGCATCAAAATCGAACCTGATATCCGGCGACACCCCATCTGGAACACGTGAACCGTTGGGGCGAACAATAAGCGCTTTGGGAAAGCCTACCTCAATGCCTGTCTCTGGAAGCGTAAAATGTTCCATCGCACCGTATGTTGTTGCGAGATCGGCGGTTTTCTCCCCAATCAGCGTTCCAAATCCGTAATCCTGAATGATGGCCGCAACTGAGACGGCATTGGAATAGCTGTAGCGATTGATTAAGACAAATACCGGTTTTTCAAATTGTTTACCTTGCCTGGGCTCGGCATGGGGCAGCGCCATAGAAAACGTATCACCAATATCGCTCTTGTCATAAAAACGCTGCAGAATGTGAGAGGTATCACCCGTGTCAGTTGACTGTTCAAGTCGCTTTTCATTTGAACGAATGGCTTGCTGACTGACTTTTACGCTGAAATCCGAAGCGAAGCGAAACGGTTGGTCTGCAAACCAGGCAATCATGTAGTCGCTGAATGAGTTCGTACCGCCGGGATTGTCACGCAAATCGATAAGCAGTGCCGTCGCCTGCTGTTGCTGAAAATGTGTAAAGGCATCGTCAATTAATTGCTTGAACGCTGTAGCGTCCCACAGGTTATCGTCAGCCTCTTCTGCATTATAAAAAGGGCCGGGGCGCAGATATCCAATGCTTCCATCAAGCATCCGGTACTCTCTTAAAGGCGCAGGCTCATCCGTTCCTGCTGCGCGTTGCATAACGCTGGCTTGTTGCTGCTTGGGGTCAAGCGCATCAATAGATAAGGTTAGCGGGCCGGTTTTTGTTTTCACAGTAAGAGTAAATGTGTCTGGCGCACCTGCTTCCAGCCACATCATATACGGAAAATACATTTCCAACAGCGTATTGTTGATAGCCTGATTATCAGCAGAAAGGTACTGAGAGAATTTGTCTACCCATTGCGCTACCGGTGTATCGTTAATAGAAATAATTTCTTGCCCAGGCTCAATTTTCTCTTCATTTCCATAGTAGTTTTCAACAAAAGCGCGATTACCTCGAAGGCTGGGGTAGAGGGGAAGGGTTCTTCCTCCAGACTCTCTGAATGCCATGAAGTCTGAAACCGGTAAATCGATTCTGGCATGGGCAATATTGCCAAGGGCAACGAAGCGCTGAAAATATATGCGAGCCTCGCTGTCGTTCATCGGATGGGTGATATCGTTAAGAAAGCGATGATAAAGAGCGTCATACTCCGGTTTTGAGATATTCACGTACAGATCGCGATGCGCTTCCTGAAGCTGTTGGTACAACTGCGCAAAATCACTTTTCAGCGTGACGACAGAATGCCTCTGTTGTGAACCGGCAGTAGGCAGGCTGATGGTGATAAAAAGCAAAAAGCTTATACGGCGCAGAATGGGAAATATTACGTTCATACTGTGTTATTACATCCTATTGTTAATAAAGCGCCTTCAGGGTCAGATAATCTGTCCTGATTGTCCTGACATAAGTCTGATATTCTGCTGACATAACTCTGATGTTACACTCGTTACCGGGTTTTGGCAGTTGTACGCGCGATGGAACAAAAAACATTACAGGTTAATCACTGGGTTGTGGATATTAGTTCAGGTGAACTATTTGCTGCCAGCCGTGAACAAGGCAACTCGTCACCCTCTACCACTCCTGTCGGAAGACTGGAACCAAAAGGAACTGCGTTGCTCACCGTTCTGGCTGAAAGTGCAGGGCAACTGGTTCATAAGGAAAGCCTGATCAACAAACTCTGGCCCGGGCAGGTGGTAACCGACGATGCGCTGACGCGCGTGGTCTCACGATTAAGAAAGTCACTGGAGGATGATCCGAAAGCACCGGAGATTATCGAAACCATACCAAAGCGCGGCTATCGGCTAATTGCTTCAGAGGTAAAATGGATCCACGATACTTCACCGGGTGAGAACCTGGAGTTATCCAGCCCTCGGCAACCGATGGATGACTCTTCCCCCGTGGTGACATCGTCCCCGACAGCAAATTCAAACGTGAGTCAAACGCAACACCGCAGGGGACGGTGGCGTCTTGGCGTTGCTATCGTACTTATTGTGTTGATGGTGTTTGGGATAATGGTGATTAGTGGCGGCGAAACCGGTGGAAGTCGTAACCCTGAGTCTGGTTCGGATGCACAGGCACTGGTTTCGCAGGCCGACGATTACTACGCAAAGATGCGTCGGCAGGATAACGAGATGGCTATTGCGCTGTATCAGGAAGTCATTGCGATGCATCCTGATGCGGGAACAGGGCAGGCGGGCCTGGCTAATGCGCTGGTACAGCAGGTACTGCGCTGGCCAAACCCGGTTAGCGAGCCCGCGGTACCGCTGGCTACGCAGGATTTACGTCATGCGCTTGCCAGTGGCAGAACCACTGCGCCAGATGCCAGGCGCAAACTGCAACGTGCGCTGGCGCTGGCAAAGCAGGCAGTAGCCAAAGCCCCAGATGATGCCAGAGCGCATAAAGCACTGGGCTTCGTGTATGCCGCTCAGCAACAATTTTCTCTGGCGCTTGCGAGTTATCGTGATGCCATTGCCCTTGATAATAATGCCTGGGATGCGCTGATTAATACCGGCGACGTGCTTGAGATCAGTGGCAGGCTGCCTGAAGCGATGGCGTATTACGAACGGGCGTTTGAAGCGATGGGACGGGTTTATAACGAGCAGTCGGCTCGAATCCATCCATGGTACGCCGATATGGCAGCGCTGATTGGTGACAAATACAGACAGCTGGACCGTTCTGACGATGCGGAAGTCTGGTATCGACGCACACTTCGAATTGCACCCTTTAATTACGCCGCAACCAGAGGGCTGGCAACCATTTTAGAGAACAGCGGAGATACACAGCAAGCCAGACAGATGTGTCAGACCTATAAGCAGAGAATTGGTGGGGATCCGTGTCAGACTTAGTCTGGTAAGTACGCCATTATCCTAAAGTTTATGACATACATCGGATGCAATTTGATGCAATGTCATTTAAAGTATGCCCGCTTTTTTGTTGTTCAGGAATTCATGCATGTCCGCAACCCCTTCCATTTTTGATCCCGTTACACTGCCTTGTGGTTTTCAGCTGCAAAACCGGGTAATTAAAGCGGCGATGGAAGAAAACATGGCTACGCATCACTGCCTTCCGGGGCCCGCGCTGTTCTCTTTGTATCGTTACTGGGCGCACGGCAACCTGGGAATGATCATCACCGGTAATGTGATGGTAGACAAGCAGGCGATGACAGGGCCGGGCGGGGTTGCACTTGAAGCCGATACGCCTCTGGAGCCTTTCATCAAGTGGGCTAAAATTATCCGTTCAAATGGCGCAAAAGCCGTTATGCAGATTAATCATCCGGGCCGGCAGGTGTTAAAAGCGATGCGTGGAAAAGCTATCGCGCCGTCAGCGGTTGCTCTGAATATGGGTAAACACTCGAAGATGTTTGCCACCCCTGTGGAGATGAGCGGCGACGACATTCATGATGTTTGTCAGCGTTTTGTCACGACCGCCATGCGTGCCGTTGAAGCCGGTTTTGATGGTGTAGAGATCCATGCGGCACACGGCTACTTGCTGACACAGTTTCTGTCACCACTGACTAATCAGCGTAAAGATGAATGGGGAGGCTCTCTAGAGAACCGTGCCCGTTTACTGCTGAACATTGTCAGTCAGATTAAGGCCCGCTGCCCCTCCGGTTTTCTGATAATGGTGAAAATCAATTCTGCAGACTTTCAACGTGGGGGATTTGAGCTTAGCGATGCGATCATGGTAATAGAGCGCCTGGAAGCACTGGGAGTCAATACTATTGAAGTATCGGGTGGTAGCTACGAGTCACCAGCCATGCAGCGACGCAATACAGACGAACAAACGCTTGCCAGAGAGGCGTACTTTCTGGAGTTTGCCTCGCGTATCGCCAAAGCGACTGCGATTCCTGTGATGACGACGGGGGGCATCAAACGCGCATCAGTTGCACAGCGAGTGATTGAAAAAGGCTGTGCTCTGGTTGGCATGGCCAGTGCCCTGGCTTTTACCCCTGATCTGGTAAAAAAGTGGCAGGCCGACCCCAGCTATTCTGGTGTTATTCCGCACTGTCACTGGCGTGATAAAGCGCTGGCCAGTCTGGCGACCATGTCGATGGTTCGCCGTCAGCTTCGCCGTTTGGGGAACGATCTTACAACAATAAGGCAGCCGTCCGCATTGTGGAGCCTTGTCCTTGATATGTTGCACAGAAAGCGGATGACGAAACGTTACCTTAAAGAACAGGGTTAAACCGGTAGATTTACAGCCATAACGTGAACAAATCGACGCTACTTTCACATTAAAAAAGCCTGTCTTATGACCTGTCTCTTGATCACAAGTCAGCCTCCAGAGACCTGGCAATGTCGTAACCCTCAAGGATGGTTTGCAACTTAAACC
>NZ_JAESDH010000023.1 GCF_019249295.1 Alteromonas antoniana | reverse complement strand
TTACAGAGCCAAAAATTACACTGTAGAGCTATCACAGTGGTATCGGTAAAAAATGGGTTTTCACACAGCCTGTACGTAAAGCGGACCTTCGCGAAGTGATTTTCCATCTCTAAGGTCAGTAGACTAGCACTATGAAAAATTGCACCCTGAGAGGCCAACCTTTTGTAAGAAAACTAATGCTAGCAGCTCATACTCATACCTATCAACGTCACCGACCAGAGCATACGTTTCTGTATCGATTGGTCGAGCCACACTATCCGACATTCAAGGCGCAGTTTTCACAGTAAGGAAAGTCGCTGCCATATTACGTGGAGAACGTGCGTTAGCAACATGCACAGTAAAAACAGGGGCTTTCTGACTGATAATTCGCTTCTAAAAGGTGGGGCGCTTGACTTCCCCTCCGGTAAATATGCCAAGACTCACTATTTCTCGGCGGGGCACTTTACGGCTGTTCATTAATACACCTGCACCAAAATACAGGCAAGAAGAGAGTAAACAGGCCAAAAAATGATTATATTTGCAGATCTGTAATTCAGTTGGATGCTCAATAACCAAATAGTTCAACTGTCACAAAGGTTAGTACATAGCATTAATTCTACTTATACTTAAGACTATCATCAGCAATAACCAGGCAGGCTGGCAGTGCCAGCAGAAAAAGCAAAGTAAGTCAGCGAAGGTACCTCGGCTTCATGTGTCCAAATCCCTATTAGTTGGTCAACGTATTCGTTTTTTCGTGCACTGCACCGCACAAAAGCGATAAGGAGCACGTCTGCTGACAGGTATCGCAAGAGTTGTTCCAATTCTGTGGGGGCTGATGAATAGAGGGAAAAGGGACGTAGTTGTAACAGAAAAGCCGATGATTTCTCATCGGCTTAATAAATAACAGCGTGGAATCGATTCAGGCTGTTTGGCGTTTTCTTACCAGTAACAAGAGTAAACCAGCTCCGAGTATCAGCACTGCAGGTGGCGCAGACGCATCAATCGGGTCAGTTACTATTGAGCCGCCGTTAACCGTCAGCGAATCAATCTGAACTACTTCACCGTCAGACCCTTTACCCACCAGGAAATAAAGCGAACCCGAGGTATTAAAGGCGGGAGTTAACGTGCTGGAACGGCTGAAGCCCAGTGAACTAATGGTGTGGTCCATGGATTTCGCCATAAGATCAAACGACAACATCAGATTCAATTGTGAGCCTATCGCTTGAGTAGCGCCGTAAGTTAAGGTGGTTCCACCTGTACCTAAAACAAAGCTAGCGGCGCCTGTCGTGTAGCTGCCGTTGGTATACTCGCTGCTTCTGTTTCCGTCCCAACTGGTGAAGGTTTCAAGGTTGGTTCCGTCCCACAAGCCAAACCAAATATCAGAGTCACTGGTAATACGGGTATTAACCAACTCAATTGACCCGGATGTCGACTCTTCCGCTCCCAAACCAAAACCATAATTACTCAAATTCAGCGTAAACAGCGTTGAGTAGGTAGTGCCGCCAGAAAACTGCAAGGCGCTGCCGTTCAATGAGGTACTCGCGCCAGGCAGGCTGACATTGGCATTGGTCAGCAGGTCAGCGCCCGTAATCAATGTGGCATTCGCTGTTGAAAGGGTGAACAGAAGCAGCGTGAACGCTTTGAAGGTTTGGTTGACCAGAGATTTCATAATTAATTACTCACTTGATACGTTAAAAAAAAGCAAAGCAAATAACAAGCCAAAAAATACCCCATTTAAAATCATAAGGTTAAAAGCAATTGCTTCCGAACATGTAAAATAAACCGACATCCTGGAACGTCGCTACGCTCTTCCTCATTGTTTCCTCTCAGCTCTGATTTTCGTAAATGGTAGTGACAGGAAAGAATAAAAAAAGCGGGCTGGTGTGTACGTCAAACCGCCGGTCAGCGATGCTCAAATTCTCTATTCGATTTAGTGGAAAAACTAATCCATCTTCATTGAATAATACCAGTTGTTTCCAAGAGGTTTATCAAACTCAACGACTGATTCTTTAAGTTTTCCGGTGCGTTTAAGCTCATAAAATACATCCGGATGTTGCGTATTCGCGTCGTAAGGTTTTGGCGATGTAAGATTGTAAGAGTAGAATGCAGCGCGTATGTCGCCAGGGCCCCCAATGTTGAAAATAGTGAGCCTGAGTGTACAAGGGCCTTCAGAGCTATCGTAAGTGAGGCCCTTAATACCCACTTCATTTAGCAGGTCCTCTAACTCTGCGCTTGGTGCCTTACCGGACGAGAATCTTTTAAAAGTTTGGCCACTCAGTTCCTCACATGCAGTATCCGCAATCTTTTGAAACTTGCTACGCTCGGCTTCAAACCGTTCTATAGATTCTTCCATAGAGACAACAGGGTTAGTACAACCTGTCACGACCCATGCAATCAGAAACATCGAAAAAATTTTTTTGCGCATAATACTGCCCAACAAAATTGAACCACACCTCTGGACTCTACGAATCACCAGTCTACACCGCCGCTGCCATTTGAACTGCCGGGCTCATAAGATGTGTCACCACACAAATGGCTAGTTTCTCCTGATACAACATGGCGAGATGAAAGCTTCAAACATCGTCTCCTAAAAGCAAATCAATGCAGTGCATGACCATGTGCACTGCACGTCACAAGGGATTAGCCGCAGCAATCTGGACGGCGGGCTTACTCATGCAAATGGGAGTAAATAACCCGTAACGTTTTCATCAGGTTCTGCTTGGCGATTGGCCAGAATATCGAAATATTATCGAAATTATTGCTTTCATAATCTGCTTCAAGCCGCGCGGCCATATCATTCAGTGGCTCAGAGTGAACCGTGTTAATCACTTTCACCAGCTTTCTGGCGCCCATTAGTATTTTGCCATTGTTATCGTCCATCACAGCCTGATCCAGCGCGTCGATGGCCTCAGAGAGGTTGTCCATCAGCACGGTAAGCGACTGTGCAAGCGATCCTACCTGCTCTGTTTGCTGTAGATAGGGCAGTAAATCGAACCAGACATTGGGCTCTGGTGGCAGAGGTGCTTTGGCAAAGGCGGGGGCCGGACGATCAGGTGTCTCGCTGGCGTTTTCTTTCTGAATTTCCGCTTTCTGTGCATCAACCAGCGCCTGTTCCTGCTCGGCCAGCTTGCTTTCGCTGTCTTTCAGTTTGGTTTGTGCTTGCTGCAGTGCTTTTTCTTTATTATCCAGCTGGGACTTACTCTGGTTCAGTTCGCTTTCCAGCTTTTTAAGCTGCTCATTAAGCTCGCTTTGGCTACTGTCCTGTTGGCTCATAGACGCTTTGGTTTTCGCGTACTCTTTCTCAACCGCTGCCAGTTTTGCGGTCAGTGCTTCCTGCTTCGCCTGCAGATCATCAATGCTTTGTTCTCGCTCTTTCAGCGCGCTTTGTTGAGATTTTACCTGCGATTGCAGCTTCGCTTCCTGCTCTTCCTGTTGTTTAAGTTTGTCCTTCAGTGCATCGGCCTGCTCTCTTGCCGCATTCAGTTCAGACTGCAACTTCTGCTCTTCGCTTTGCGTTTGCGATACCTTGCTTTCCGCCTGTGTCAGCGCCTGACGGCTCTGCTCAAGCTGCGACTGCATTGAGGTATTCTGATTCTGTGCCTGACTCAGAGCTTCCTGAAGCTGTTTCTTCTGCGCTTCAATTTCTTCGTGGTGCTTACGCCATTGCTCATCACTGCCAGACATCATTTCTTTTTGCTTGGCAGCGCGCTGCGCTACGTCAGACAGCTCCGATTTAAGCTGCTCGAGCATGGTCTGTTGCTCCTGACGTGCCAGCTTCTCGGCATCCATCTGTTTCTGTCGGGCTTCCAGCTCTTTGCGCGCTTCTTCCAGCAGTTGTTGCTTGCCTTCCAGTTCTTTGGCCAGTCGGGATTGCTCTTCCTGACGCTGTTTATCGCTGCTGGACATGGCTTGCTGCTGTTCCTCAGCACGCTGCTCCATCGCTGCCATTTCAGATTGCAGTTTCTCCAGCAGTGCCTGTTGGTCTTGTCTGGCTTGTTTCTCCGCGTCCATTTGCTGCTGTCGTGACTGCAGCTCATTACGCGTTTCCTCTAACTGTTTCTGTCTTGAAGCCAGCTCTTTCTCCAGTGCTTCCTGCTCTGCCTGGCGGGCTTTGTCCGTCTCTGCGATGGCTTGCTGTTGCTCCTCCGACTTCGCTTCCATGGACGTCAGTTCAGATTTCAGTTTTTCAAAAATTGCCTGCTGGCGGGCTTTTTCGGCTTTCTCTGATTCGGTTTGCTGCTTGGCATCCTGCAGGAACGCTTTGGTTTCCTGAAGCTGTTTCTGTTTGGCCTGTAAGTCTTCCTGAAGTTTGGCGTGCTCCTGCTTACGCTCCTCGTTAAGCTCTGCCAGTTTGCGTTGCTGGGCTTCCGCTTCCTCGCGGGTGGTCTGCATTTCTTCCTGCAAACGATCAAGAATGGCCTGTTGACGGGCTTTCTCTGCAGCGGCTTCTTCGTTGAGCTTTTTCGCTTCTTCCAGGTTGCGTGCCGTTTCCGCTAACTGAGATTGTTTTGACTGCAAGGCATCCTGCAGTCTGGCCTGCTCCTCTTTGCGCTCAGCGTCGATACGCGCCATTTCTTCCTGTTGCGCTTTGGCCTTTTCTTCTGCATCCTGCATTTCCTGCTGAAGCTTGTTCAGTACATCTTGCTGCTGCGCTTTTTCCTGTTTGTCTTTCTCTGCCTGCTTGCGAATATCGCTTAGCGCACTCTCTGTTTTGCTAAGTTGTGACTGCTTGGTTTCGAGTTCTTGCTGAAGCTGTTTAGCATAGGCTTCCATGTCGCCTTTTTCTTGCTGCGACATTTTTTCCAGCATCTGCATCTCGTGTTGCAGGTGATCAATGTTGCGGGCTTTTGCTGCCAGCTCTGCCTCTGCGGCTTTACAGGCAAGTTCAATTTCGCGGCGTTGCTTTTCGGCTTTTTCACTGGCGATGCGCTGATTTTTAAGCTGTTCACGCAGCTTTTCAGATGCCTGACCTGAGCTGACTAACTGCGATTGCAGTGTCTGGATTTGACCACTGACATCGGATAGCTGTTGATCTTTTTCGCCGATAGAGTCTTTCAGGCTGCTGATTTGTGTCAGATAGTGTTCAACCTCTTCCTGCTGTCTGGATTGCGCCTGTTTCAGACGTTCGGTTTCTTTTTTGCTGTCATCAAGTTGCGCCTGCGCCTGACGATACTGCTTTTCGCTGTATTGCAGGGCATCCGCGATCTGATTACGTTGCTGTTCGAGACGGCCGACTTTGGCACTCGATTGCTCCAATTGCGATTCAAGCTCGGCGTTCACCTTCTGACTTTCTGCCAGCAGGTTTTTATTGCGGGTGTAATCGCCCTGCAGGCTGGCAAGATGCGCACTGATGTCTTTATGCGCCTGCTGAAGATCACTGATCGTATCCATTTTCACAGACAGATCTTCTTCTGCTTCTGACAGCTTTTGCTCTGTACTGGCGAGGGTCTTCTCGGTCTTCGCCAGCGTTTCAGACTGACGCTCAAGTTTACTCTGACTAGACGCCAGTAATTGTTGTTTCTCCTCGACTTCGCGCTCGGCTGCCTCGCGTAGTTGCAGGGCCTCCATACGGGCTGCGTTGGCTTGCTCTACTGCGCGCAGGTCTACCCACAGACAAATAATGGATTGTAGCTCGCCATTTCTTAGTATAGGAATGAGCGTCAGTTCACAGGGCAGCTCTTCGCCGCGCAGCGTGTGCTGCCAGGTGAATGTCTGTACCTGGCCCTGCATGCGAGCCGTATTTAATTTTTCTGTCAGCTGACGGGCGCGTTCTTCTTTGGCGTTCAGCTTGATATGGTCCGGACCTTTGCCCAACAGCTCATCTTCATCACGAAGCCCGAAAAACGCGCAGGCGGCGGAGTTCAGATGCGTAAAACCATCGTTTTCCAGAATGCCAACCGGCACGCTGGAATATTTCACCAGTCGCTCAAAACGGGTATTTAAGTATTCCTGCTCTTCCCGGCCGCCTATCCAGCAGACAAATTCCTGCGGTATTTCACTGATTTTACTGGCATACAGGGTGGCGGAAACGGGCTTTAGCGAGCCCTTTAATTTCGCTGGAAGTTCCGCAAACTGATCGTGGCGGTGTAGCTTTTTCGCGGCTCTGCCGGCGTCATCAGACTGACTGAATAAATCATAAAATGTGCGGTTTGTCAGTTCATCGGCAGAGAGCCCGAGTTGGCGGGTAACCGTGTGATTCACTTCTTTAATGGCATCGTCACCGTCAAACACCACCACACCCATCGGCGCGTGGTCGATGAAGGTACCAAGGCGCTTAACCGCATGGTCGCGGGATTTTTCCAGTGCGACCTGCTCGCTAATATCCTCTGCAATCACAATCATACCGGTACGTTCACCGTCTTCAGATAATGCCTGCAGGTGCATGCGAAGGGTTTTATGTACATCATCGCCAACAGTAAGCTCGATGACCTCTTTTTTCGCCATCATGGTTTCTACCTGCATATGCAGGTTTTTCAGTTTGTCATTGAAGCACGCCACCTCAGTGACAGGCTTTCCTTTAACGCGCATCGGGTCGGCACCAAAGACTTTGGCGAAATGTTTGTTGCACTCGGTAATTTTCAGATCGGCGTCCAGCAGGTAGCAGGCGTCGGGAATGGTGGATGACAACGACTGAAAGCGTTTTTTAATCGCGTTGGCCTGCGCTGCGCTTTCTGTTTCGGCAAGGCGGCTTACAAGTGTTAGATGAATTAGCGGCTCACCGGCCTCGGTGTGCTGCGCGCGGACTGCATGCACAACAACTGGGATAGCTTTCGATTTGCCTGTCAGTGAGGCGTCTATGGCTTCTGGCTCGCCGTCTTTTGCCCGCTCCAGTAACTGTTCAATAGCAATAATGTCGGCATCGGCGAAAATACCGGGGATTTCACTTATTGAAGCCGGCGGCGTTGCTATCCAGTCGCCTAGCGTCTCGTTTACGGTAACCTGCTCGGTTGCAGTATTGATACGAAGCAGCCCGGTACGTGGTGTGGCCCAAAGTGATTGTAAGTGCGTCGCAAGGGCAGTGCTGGCGTCAAGTTCCAGCTGGAACTGATTTACGTCTTCCAGAATAATCTGGCCTGCGCAGCCAGTTGTCTCCGGCATTTTTGGCATAACGCGAAGTCGGTAGTGGCGGTTTCGTGATGGCAGAACACATTGCAGGGTGCGCTCTTTGGCACTTTCCAGTGCGTTGGTCAGCTCATCCTCTATATCCTGTGGGAATGAGTCAAACAGTACCGCCCCCTTGAGGGTGTCGGCTTTTTTACCCAGTAAATACGCAGCGGTGCGATTCGCGTAAACAATGCGTCTGTCGTCAGCATACAGCACCACCCCGGTGCTGAGGCTGTCCATGCGCGCATTAATCTCATTCAGTTTATCTGTCTGTTCCGCGAACTGACGTTGCTGGCGCTTTGCTGCCATCGATTTAATAACAAAAAGCAGAATAAACAGGACGGCAATAGCGGTCAGTGCGTAGAATACGACAGTAAACATTCCGGGCGACAGGCTTTGTACTTTATCCGTTATCGCCCATGCCGGAGAGGCGAATAAAATCCCGAAAAGCGCATTCAGAAGAGAAATCCGCTTAATCTGCCGTATAGTCACTGTCATGACACTTCCATATTTCTTAGCTCAGACCAAAAATATAGTCTATACCGGATGCATGAGAATGTTTTTGTTCAATTTTTAAAACACGTCTTAACTTTCATACCCTTAATGACACTCATCTCACTCGCGGTGTGTAATCTGCAGTGCAGCAGGAATAAGACGTTTATTTAAGCATCGCCCTTTCTCAATGAATTCCATCGGAAATATTGCAGTAGAGTTATCGCGAGACCTTACTCTGAAGCCGCATCTTGCTGTGCTCTTTTTCTGACTTCAGCGGCAAGCCAGTCGTCCCACTTTGCTTTGTCTTTTTCAAATTTAGCTAATAGTGAGATAAGAAGCGGGCGAGGTATGAAAAACACCTGAGTGCAAAATTTTGAGTTACAACGTGCCCGCTCCTGAGAATCGGCTTCTGCCAGTGCGTCTAACCCCAGTGCCTTCAGGGTTTCTCTGTCATACGTGTATATTGCAGAATTACGCTTGGCACCAAACCCGGGTATCATCGGAAGCACAGTCACCGCCTGGTAGACACGTGGTTTTTCAAACAAGGCTGTCTCGCGTGGCTGCATTCTATAGAAATAGTCCTGTAACCCTGGGCTATCAGCCCCTGACATAGGAATATACACCGGTTGATAGGCTCCGCCATGCCACCCATAAGCGGCACCTTCCCCTAAGGTAATGGATGCAGCGGTAGTCAGAACGTAATTGGCACAGGAGGAAAAGCAGGCGTTTTCCACTCTGACGGCTAAATTGTGCTTAAGTATGGCTTCGCCAATAGTCATTCCCGCCCCAATTTCGCCGCCATCACTGTCTATCACAAGAGTGGTTATTGGCGAAGAGGCGCTATTAAGCGCCGCGATAAACTTATCAGCACCCGCTTTCGTCATGTCGCCAGTGTAGAAGATGTTTTGACCTGAGGTATGCACGCTAGCTTCTTCTGTGCTACCGGAGAGCGCCGCACAGCCGGACTGAAACAGCAGCGTTGTCAGGACGAGCAGGATTGCCTTGAGTCCTGACAAACGAAAACTCGAGGAGTAAGGTTTAATGAAAGCGGTCTTTAATGGCTTTCTCAAGATTATTAAGCTGTTGAACAACATCTTCACTGGCATGCTCCATTTCATTTAAGGCTTTCAACATGGCGGTTGAATCCTGTTTATCCCGCGCTTCCAATGCGCGTTTCCCAGAAGAGTGAACCATTTCGTGAGGCTTTTCAAGGGTGCGAAACGCCTGCAGGTCGCTGTACAGTTTTTTGCCCTCGCCCTCGTAATACCACTTACCCAGACGGCATTGGCTGTGATTGGCAAAGTCGGCAGCAGTTTTTTTCGACTTACCGCGAATGGCTTTATATATCTCGGTTTTCCAGATGATATGGTCCAGTTTCACCGTTTGTACAAAAGTGCTGGCGCTGACGAAACTTATGACCTTAACCATTGCGCTGGAAAGCTGTGATAAGTCGGTAATTGAGCCCTGGATCTCAATCGCGGTGTCAGATACAGCCTGGGTTTGCTGAAGTGACTGAGCAATGCCGTCTGCGGCATTGGTGGTATTCTGACGTGAGGTTGAGGTTAACGCGGAAATCTTCTCTGAAGCTTCTGACGAGCGCGCTGCCAGGGTTCGAACTTCATCGGCCACCACGGCGAAACCGCGTCCTTGTTCACCGGCGCGGGCCGCTTCAATGGCTGCGTTCAAGGCCAGAAGGTTAGTCTGCTCCGAAATATCACGAATTTGTGTGACGAAAGATTCGATTTCATTCGCCGATGTGGTCAGGCTCTCCATGGAAGAAGAAATGCTTTCAGAGCGTTGTGATAAGGCCACCAGCACCTGTACGCATTCGGTCAGCAAGTTCTCAACATGCGTGAAGTCATCAATGGTTGAAGACAGACGCTTTTGTTCCGCTGAAATATCTTCTGCTGAATGCGCCACATCATGGCGAACAGCATCCAACATTCCCTGAGAAAGGAAGAAATTTTCTACTATTTGCTTCTCTACACTGACTTTGTCGGCGAGGTCGGCGGCATCCAGATACGCCTGTTCCAGTTGTGCAGCTTTGTCATCTAATCGACTTTGTAAGCTGGCATTTTCAGCTTTTAGTGCCGCAATTTCCTGCTCATACTCACGTAACTTATTTTTATTCCCGAACACGTTAAGGGCTTCCTTTAAAATAATGCTCGATTTCTATATCGACAGTGTAGCGCCTTTTTTCAGTGTTAATGGCTTTCTGTTGTCGATTTTCCTGATACCGTCATGGATTTATTATAAATAGTATCGACAAGCTCAACGCAGGCAGCCGGGTCGCTGATGGGTACCATATGGCCACGCTCTGGCAGCAACACTGAAGTCACGTCTTTTACCGTATCTTCTATATGCTTCATATGAAGCGAAGGTGCCAGCACTGCGTCTTTTCCTCCAAATAAAATCCCCACCGCGCACTCGATGGTGTCGTATTGACGAAATTGTTTATACAGGCTTTTTTGCGCTGCAACGATATCGTTTGCCGCCCCGAAAAAGGTATCAGAACGCATCGACAGCGCACCGCCAAACTGGGTGGCAAAGTTATGTGGAGGAACATCAGGTGCGAAAATGGCCGACAGATTCTCTCGTGCCTTGCGCATGCGTAACGGCGTAGCAAAAGTAGCGGATAGAAAACGCCTTGTGGCGGGATTGGGAATGTACAGGTTTTTCAGCGGCCCTGCCGCTTCACTGAGTGGCGCGGTTAGCGGACATAGCAGCACCAGTCCTGAGCACCTTGATGGATCCATTAATGCCATTCTCAAGGCAATGGCCCCGCCCATTGAGTGGCCGACGATAAGCGCCCGCTCAATACCGGTACGAGACATCCATTCAAGCAGCATAGACGCCTGCTTTTCGAAATCCGCGCTCTCAGGTTCGTCACGCCTGGCGTGACCCGAACCGGGACGGTCTACTGAATACACCCTATATCGTTCAACCAGCGCCGCTTCCATAGACGAAAAATTATGCAGGTTGCCTGATAACCCATGGATCAGCACTACCGGGGCCCCTTCCCCCGATTCCTGCCAGTGAATACTGCCGCCATCGACGTCGAGAGACTTTCCCGAAGGCGGGAACTGCTTATGAATGGTTGCATCTACCCGGCGGGTGTACATCCATGCCAGGAAAACGATAGCGAGCGCCGCGGCAATAATTACTAATAACAGTGTCATAACGGGTTCCTTAATCTACGCTTTTTAACCATACCATTGCGGCGCAAAAATAAACGATAAAGAAAATGAATGGGGTGATATTTAGTTTCGTTATTGTATTTGTTGTACCGCAGTGCGGTAGTATCTTTCACAATTTAGAGCGACTGACAGTCTGGTGTCAACGCAACAGAAGGAGGCGGCTGTGTACAGTCAGCAATTCTCAGAATACGGCGAAGCCCTGACGAAACAAGACTATGACTTGCCTGAGCCGAAGGGCAAAGAAGTGGTAGTGAAGGTAGAAGCCTGTGGTGTTTGCCACAGCGACTTACACGTGTGGGACGGCCACTTTGATATGGGCGGCGACAATAAAATGGATATTCGCGCCATTCGTGAACTGCCATTCACACTGGGTCATGAGATCGCCGGTGAAGTGGTGGCGGTGGGCGAAGAGGTGTCCGGCGTAAAGCCTGGACAAAAGTACGTGGTGTATCCGTGGATTGGCTGCGGCCACTGTCAGCTTTGCGATACCGGCTTTGAACACATTTGTAACAAGCCCCGCTCACTCGGCTTTGCGGTAGACGGAGGCTTCAGCACCCATGTCATAATCCCCGACGAGAAATACCTGCTGCCGTTAGGCAACCTGCCTGCCTCGCTGGCCTGTACTTATGCCTGCTCCGGCGTGACGGCTTATAGTGCGATTTCACAAATTCAGGAAGCATCAAAAAATGGCGCGGTACTGATAGTGGGAGCCGGTGGTGTCGGGCTTTCGGCATTGGCAATGGCGAAAAGCCTGATTGATGCCCACATCATTGTGGCGGATATCGACCCGCAAAAGCGCGAGCTGGCACTGGAAGAAGGGGCTGATGAGGTCTTCGACCCTGCTGACAGCAATGCGTTTAAAGCCTTAATGAAGTCTACTGACGGTGGCGTGGCTGCAGCTGTGGATTTCGTTGGCTCAGATAAAACGGCCTTGCTGGCTACCCGACTACTGAGAAAAGGTGGTATTGCCATCATCGTAGGCTTGTTTGGTGGCGCAATGCAGATCCCGGTACCCATTTTACCGATTAAAGCTATCACCATTAAAGGGTCGTTTGTTGGCAGTCTGGAAGACATGAAGGCACTAATGGCCTTGGTTCACGAAGGGAAAGTCAAGCCCATTCGTATTACCGAGAAGCCCCTTTGCTGTGCCAATGAAACGTTAAACGCGATGAAGCAGGGACAAATTACCGGACGTGTCGTACTGCGTCCGGATCAGGACAGCGAGGGCACACCAGCATGAATTTCGAGTACAGCGATAAAGTAAAAGCCCTGCGCTCGCAGCTGCAGAACTTCTTTGATAACTATATTTTGCCACGGCTTAGCGCTTACAGAAATGAAGTCCATGGGGGAACCTATCCGGTTTCATTTATGGAGGATTTGAAAGCGCTGGCCCGTGATGAAGGACTGTGGAATTTGTTTCTGCCGTCGTTGAAAGACGATGAACCAGGCACCCGGCTGACCAATCTGGAATATGCGCCACTGGCAGAAATCATGGGGCGGGTGAGCTGGAGCGCTGAAGTATTTAACTGTAATGCGCCAGATACCGGCAACATGGAGTTACTACACATGTTCGCCACGCCAGCCCAGCGCGAGCAATGGTTAACACCGCTGTTAAACGGTGAAATCCGGTCCTCATTTGCTATGACTGAGCCGGACGTTGCGTCCTCTGATGCAACCAATATCCAGACCAGCATTATTCGCAAGGGCGATGAGTACGTGGTGAACGGGCGCAAATGGTATATCTCCAATGCCGCGCATCCGAACTGCAAACTGTTCATTCTGATGGGCAAGACCGATGAGCAGAATCCGGATCGTCACCGCCAGCAGTCCATGATCCTGATTCCGAAAGACACACCAGGCGTGAAAGTGGTGCGCAACTTGTCGGTGATGAACCACACCAATTCTCACGGCCACTGCGAAGTGACGTTCACCGATGTGCATGTGCCGGCAGAAAATCTGTTGGGTGAAGAGGGAGATGGCTTTGCCATGGCGCAGGCGCGACTTGGACCAGGACGTATTCACCACTGTATGCGCAGTATTGGCCAGGCCGAGCTGGCGCTGGAATTAATGATTGCGCGTTCCCAAGAGCGTAAAACCTACGGCAAATATCTGCATCAGCACGGTGCGGTGGCGGAATGGATTGCGAAATCGCGTATTGAAATTGAACAGGCACGGCTGCTGGTATTGCGCGCGGCGTGGGCCATTGATGAACGCGGAGCAAAAGGCGCTGCCGATGAGATTTCGCTGATTAAGGCACTGATCCCAACATTACATACCACGGTGGTGGACCGTGCCATGCAGACTTTTGGGGCCATGGGTACCGGCCCGGATCTACCCCTTGCAGATATGTGGACCCAGGGGCGCGCACTGCGCTACGCCGATGGTCCGGATGAGGTACATCTTCGCAAGATTGCGCGCATGGAACTTAAGCGTGCACAGGAAGCTGGCACTGATCTCAGTCACTATTTTTATACATCGTCAGCAGAGTAACACGCTGGCCAGGACACGTTATTAACTACGCAGGATATCGCCATGAATACAGATTTTACAGAACAGGAACTGGCGTTTCAGAACGAGGTGCGTTCGTTTTTTGAAAACGAGCTACCCGAAAGTGTAACCCGCCGTTTAAAAGCCGGATTGCGCATGGATAAAGCGTCGCAGGTAGATTACCAGCAGGCACTTTACGAAAAGGGCTGGGCTGGCATCAACTGGCCGGTCGAATACGGCGGCACTGGCTGGTCGGCTACACAGCGTTATATCTTCTTTAATGAAGCCGCCCGTGCGAAAGCCCCGCGTATTATTCCGTTTGGCCTGAACATGGTAGGGCCGGTTATCTATACCTTCGGCAACGACGAGCAAAAGCAGCGTTTTCTGCCGGATATCCTGTCCAGCAAAGTGTGGTGGTGTCAGGGGTATTCCGAGCCAAATGCCGGCTCTGATTTGGCCAGCCTGAAGACAAAAGCGGTGCGCGATGGCGATAACTACATTGTTAACGGCGTGAAGACCTGGACCACACTGGGCCACTACGCCGACTGGATTTTTTGTCTGGTACGCACCAGCGACACCGGCAAAAAACAGGAAGGGATCAGCTTTTTGCTTATCGACATGAACTCACCCGGCGTGACAGTAAAACCCATCATCACACTGGATGGCCGTCGCGAAGTCAATGAAGTGTTCTTCGAAGATGTCAAAGTCCCGGTAGAAAATCTGGTAGGTGAAGAAGGCAAAGGCTGGACTTACGGCAAAGTTCTGTTGACCCACGAGCGCAGTAATATCGCTGGGGTGGCCACCAGTAAACAACGCCTGACAGACATTAAAGGCATGCTGAATAATCCGCCGGCCGGCGTGCCGCCGCTGAAAGACAACAGCGTGTTAATGCAGCGCGTAATGCAGACCGAAGTCGAGCTGACAGCGCTGGAATACACCGAGCTACGGGTATTGTCTTCGGTCAGTACCGGTAAAGCACCCGGACCTGAGTCCTCCATTCTGAAAATTAAAGGGACTGAAGTGCAGCAGGCGCTGGACGAACTGTTCCTTGAGCTGGCGGGCATTTACGGATTGCCATTTGTTCCGGAGCAATACGACGATGAAGATCCATCGCTGAAACTGGAGCCGTTCTTTGCGCCGAATGCTGCCCCGCATTATTACAACAACCGTAAAGTGACGATTTACGGCGGCACCAACGAAATTCAGAAAAACATTATCGCCAAGCAAGTGCTGGGCGTGTAAGGAGGACATCATGGATTTTGCATTAACCGATATCCAGGAGATGCTGAAAGACAGCGCCTCCAAATTCATCAACAACGCCTATGACTTTGATGCTCGCCAGAAGCTGAGCGCCTCTGACACAGGTTACAGTGAGGAACACTGGCAGCTGTTTGCCGAACTTGGCTGGCTGGCTCTGCCGTTTGAAGATCAGTATGGCGGCCTTGACGGTACCGCAGTAGAGCTGATGGTGCTGATGGAAACCTTAGGCAAAGGGCTATTGCTGGAACCCTATCTGTCTACGGTAGTGCTAAGCGGTAACCTTATTCAGCGCCTGGGCAACGAGTCGCAAAAAAGCGAGTGGCTTACGGCCATTGCCGGTGGCGAAAAGAAAGTGGCTTTTGCTGGCTTTGAAACGGCCAGTCAAACCGATATTACGTCAATCACAACGCGTGCCGAAATCAACGGGGACAGTGTGAAATTAACCGGCAAAAAGCCGGTGGTGCTGCACGCCCAGTCTGCCGACATGCTGCTGGTGGCAGCGAAAACCAGTGATGATGACATCGGCGTATTTATGGTGTCACCGAAAGAAAGTGGCGTCACCATCGCTGCCTATCCAACCAATGATGGCGGTCGCGCAGCAGACGTGACACTAAACAATGTCACGGTATCTGCAGACGCACGTTTAGGCGAAGGCGAAAACGCGACAGACGCGATAGGCCGGGTACTGGCTGATGCCGTTATTGCCGTGAGCGCCGAAGCAGTGGGCTTGATGGAGAAAATGCTGAATGCGACCGTGGAATACACCCGTGTTCGCAAGCAATTTGATATGCCCATCGCCCGTTTTCAGGTGCTGCAACATAAGATGGTAGATATGTTTGTGGAAGTGGAGCAGGCCCGTTCCATGTTGTATTACGGCGCCATATCTTTGTCAGCAGATAACGGTGTGGATGCCGCAAAAGCGGCGTCGATGGTCAAAGCCAAAATCGGGAGTGCCAGTCGTCTGGTGGGCCAGACAGCGGTGCAGCTTCACGGCGGCATGGGTGTAACCGAAGAGTTGGACGTTGGGCACATGTTCAAGCGTCTGACCATGATCAACACATTATTCGGCTCGCATGATGCGCATATGGATGCACTGATTAAAGCCGAACAAGCAGCCTGATTGACTATCCGCGGAGGGTGTATGGAACGCGAAGTAATGGAATTTGATGTGCTGATTGTGGGGGCCGGTCCTGCCGGCCTGGCAGCAGCATACCGAGCGAAAAAGCAGGCATCAGATGCGGGAAACGATCTGCAGGTTTGCGTTATTGAAAAAGGCTCTGAAGTCGGCGCGCATATCTTATCCGGCGCGGTAGTGGATACGCGGGCACTGGATGAGCTTATTCCCGACTGGAAAGAAAAGGGCGCTCCGCTGAATGTGGAGGTGACAGAAGACCAGGTATTCTTGTTGTCAGACAACCAAAAGTCCCGTCGCATTCCCAATGCGTTTGTACCAAAACCAATGCACAACGACGGCAATTATATTGTCAGTCTTGGGAATGTCTGTCGCTGGCTGGCGGAACAGGCCGAAGCCATTGGTGTGGAAATATTCCCGGGTTTTGCCGCCGCTGAGATTCTTTATGGCGAAGACGGCAGCGTTGAAGGTGTCATCACCGGTGACATGGGCGTGGGCGAGAACGGCGAAGAAAAAGATGGCTACATGCCGGGCATGGCCTTAAAAGCGAAGTACACACTGTTCTCTGAAGGAGCACGCGGTCACCTTGGGAAACGCCTGATAGAGCGGTTTGAGCTTGATAAAGACGCCGATCCACAGCATTACGGCCTGGGCATTAAAGAGCTGTGGGATGTGCCGGCTGACGTCCACAAACCCGGTCTGGTGATCCACGGATCAGGCTGGCCGTTATCGGATGGCACGTCGGGCGGATTTTTCCTTTATCACGGTGACGATCAACAGGTCGTGGTCGGGCTGATTGTCGACTTAAATTATCAAAATCCAAGTGTCAGTCCGTTTGACGAGTTTCAAAGGATGAAACATCACCCGGAGTTAGCGCAGTATCTGAAAGACGGGAAACGGGTTGCCTATGGTGCCAGAGCCATCACTAAAGGCGGCCTGAATGCGTTACCAAAAATGGTATTTCCCGGCGGGGTGCTGATCGGCTGTGATGCAGGCACCCTGAATGTAGCGAAAATTAAAGGTACGCACACGGCAATGAAAACGGGCATGCTGGCCGCGGATGAAGCCGTGAATGCGTTGCTCAACAACGATTCTCCTAAGCCTGAGCTTAGCGGTTTTGAGACTGCTTTTAAAAACAGCTGGGTTTACGACGAGCTCGAACGCAGTCGTAATTTTGGTCCGGCGCTGCATAAGTACGGCACACTGCTTGGCGGGGCGTTTAATTACATTGACCAAAACTGGTTTGGCGGAAAGCTTCCCGTGCACCTTCGCGATACCACACCAGACTATGCGCAGTTGAAACCCGCCGCTGAGTGCGACGTGATCCAGTATCCGAAACCCGACGGCAAGCTAAGCTTTGATAAGCTTTCCTCCGTGTTTCTGTCCAACACCAATCATGAAGAAAACCAGCCTTGTCACCTGAAGCTGAAAGACCCCACCATTCCCATTCAGCATAATTTGCCAAAGTTTGACGAACCAGCCCAGCGTTATTGTCCTGCGGGCGTGTATGAAGTGGTTGAGGAAGCAGGTAAAAAGCAGTTTGTGATAAACGGCCAAAACTGTGTGCACTGTAAAACCTGTGACATTAAAGATCCTGCACAAAACATTACCTGGGTTGTGCCTGAAGGGGGCGGCGGCCCCAACTATCCGAACATGTAAGGACAAAAAATGGCTGACTCACAGATAAAACAGGTTGCCGTTATTGGCGCCGGCGCTATGGGGCGTGGCATCGCCCAGCTTATGCTGCAAAGCGGGCTGAGTGTTGCACTGTTTGATCTTAACCGTGACATGTTAAGTGACGCGCAGACAACCGTCTTTTCGATGCTGGATAAGCTGGTGGCGAAGGGCAAGCTGAGTGAGCAAATTGCCGCGGATGCACGCCATAATCTGTCTTTACACAGCGCAGATGACTTCAGTCCGTGTAGCCGGGCTGATCTGGTTGTTGAAGCTATTGTCGAGCGACTGGAGGTAAAGCAAACGTTGTTTACCTCCCTTGAAGCTATTGTGTCAGAAAACTGTATTCTGGCCTCCAATACGTCATCGTTATCAGTAACAGGAATAGCCAGCGTATGTGAGCACCCTGAAAGGGTCGCCGGGCTGCACTTCTTTAACCCCGTTCCTATCATGAAGCTGGTGGAAGTGATTGGCGGTCAGCGTACAGCACCAGCCGTGACTGACACGCTGAGCAAACTGGTGACATCAGTGGGGCACGTTCCCGTGGTCGTTGCGGATATGCCTGGCTTTCTGGTGAATCACGCCGGGCGTGCCTACAGTACCGAAGCCTTGCAGTTGTTGCTGGAGTCAGTTACCACTACACGGGAAATCGACCGCATTTTAAAAGCGCAGGTGGGGTTCAAAATGGGGCCGTTTGAGCTGTTTGATTTAACCGGGCTGGACGTGTCGCATGCGGTAACCGAGTCGGTGTTTAACCAGTATTATCACGAGCCAAGATACCGCCCGAGCCCGCTGGCAGCTAAACGTGTAGAAGCCAACTTGCTGGGCCGTAAAACCAAAGAAGGGTTTTATACTTACCCTCGTGACACCAATGATGCTGTGGTACGCACTGATGTACCTGACACCCTGCCCAACAGCGTGTGGCTGGATCCTTCCTGCCAGCAATGGGGAGAAGAGTTTGTCGCTACGCTGCACACACTGTGCGATAAAGCGGGCGTCTCGGTGGAAACCACTGACACACCCTCTTCCGATGCATTATGTCTTTGCGCGCCGCTCGGCAAAGATACCACCACCAGCGCCACTGATGCCGGTCTGGATGCCACAAAAGTGATAGCAGTGGATGGACTGTTTGGTCTGTCAGCGCATCGCGTCGTGATGATATCTCCGGCAACGTCAGCTGAATATCGTGATTACGCCCATGCCTTGCTTTCTCACGGCGGTTATCCGGTCAGTGTGCTTAATGACAGCCCGGGTTTCGTCAGTCAGCGGGTGCTGGCGGCGATGGTAAACCTTGCCTGTGAAATTGCGCAGCAAGGTATCGCGCAACCGGCTGATATCGATAAAGCGGTAACGCTGGGTCTAGGCTACCCCAAAGGGCCGCTGGCCTGGGGCAACGAGTTAGGACCACAGCGAGTCCTCACCGTATTAGAAAACCTTCAACAGCTGACCGGCGATATGCGTTATCGCCCCAGTCAGTATCTTCGACGTCGCGTGGCGCTTGGCATGTCGCTTAGCGACACCGGCACACGGGCAAGTCAGGCCTGATCTCAAGGAGTCTCAACATGTTAAACGCCTGGATTTATGATGGCCTTCGAACCCCGGTAGGACGATTCGGTGGTGCCCTGGCAACGGTCAGACCGGATGATTTACTGGCAGGCTGCTTAAGCGCACTGATGGCAAGACAGCCTTTGTCGCCGGATAAACTGGAAGATGTGATTATCGGGTGTACCAATCAGGCTGGCGAGGATGCCCGCAACGTTGCCCGCCATGGCGCACTGCTAGCCGGGATCCCGATTACCGTAGCGGCACAGACACAAAACCGACTGTGTGGCAGCGGCCTTTCAGCCACTATTGAGGCTGCCCGCGCTATCTCCTGCGACGAGGGTGACTGGATGATTGCCGGTGGCGTAGAGAGTATGACCCGGGCACCACTGGTGATGGCCAAAGCTGAAACCGCCTTCAGCCGTCAGTGCACAGTGTTCGACTCTACGATTGGTGCGCGTTTCCCGAATAAGCAAATAGAGGCGTTGTTCGGTCGCGATACCATGCCGCAAACGGCGGACAATATTGCAAAAATGCTGGATATCGGCCGCGAAGAAAGCGACGCCTTTGCCTACCGTTCCCAGCAAAACTATGCTGCAGCCAAAGCGCGGGGCTTTTTCGAAGAAGAAATTACTGAGGTGCAGGTTACCGGTAAAAAGGGTCAGATTACCCGCGTTGTGGAAGATGAACATCCGCGCCCGGAGGTCACCGCAGAAAAGCTGGGCGCATTGAAAACCTTGTTTGATGGTGGTGTGGTCACCGCTGGCAATGCGTCTGGTATCAATGATGCCGCCGCTGCGCTGTTGCTTGGTTCACTGGACGCTGGCGAAAAGGCTGGTATGAAACCGCGTGCGCGTATTCTGTCGGGCGCAGTTGCTGGCGTTGAGCCGCGTGTCATGGGGCTGGGGCCAGTCGATGCAATCAATAAAGCGCTTGCCCGCGCAAAGCTCAGCCTGAAAGACATGGATGTGATTGAGATTAACGAGGCATTTGCTACACAGGTTTTAGGGTGTTTAAAGCAACTGGATATCGCGTTTGACGATGCCCGGGTCAATCCTAATGGCGGTGCGATTTCGGTGGGGCACCCATTAGGCGCCTCGGGTGCGCGGCTGGCGCTGACAGCATTACGTCAGTTGGAGGTAGCCGGCGGCAAGTACGCCGTGGTCAGCCTGTGCATTGGTATCGGTCAGGGCGTGGCGATGGTAATAGAGCGGTGTGAGTAGTTCGCTATCGCCAACCCCTTCGTATTGGTGCCTTTGGCTGTGAATGTTTCTATTTCAGTGGGCTGATAGGTAGTTTTCGTGAAGCTAAAGGTGAGTGACCGGGTTAGTTTCGCTGTCGTTCAACGTCACAGTGGCCGGCGCCCGTATGTGGCCCAGCGCCACAGATATTCAATGGGGCCATAGCCTAATCGTTTGAGGGAATAGGTTCCCGTCACGTTGAAAAAAACGAATACGCACAGTGCGATAAGCAAACCTGTAAAAGGTGAGATTGTCGAGAGCAGGTTAAAGCCGATGGGCAGGAACAATATAGCGTAAACCATGCAATGACCGATATAAGCGGTCAGCGCGGTTCGCCCCACTGGCGCAAAAATTCGCATTACCAGGGCTTTTCTGGGTGAGTAATAAAGCAGAATTAGCGCCAGAGCATAGCCAACCGCGACCAGTGGCACACCAATATATTGCAGAGTCTCTTTTAACCACTCTGGGGTATCAACCACCTCTAACCACATTAGCGTGGTGACAAATTCGATACTCAGGCCTGTAGGTAGGATCCATCGAATATGCCGTTTCATCCACGCGGTGTTGTCTTTCAGTGAATAAATAATATGCGTGCGAACCAGCCAGCTACCGATAAAAAAGCGCCCCAGAATGTAAAGGCCCCACGCGAGGATCCCGGCATGAAGGATCTCCTCTTTTATATGCAGGGACAGCATCGTTTGTAACCACAAAAGGTAGTCACCAGATTCAACAGCGTCATATTGCAATTGAATGGCAGTTTCAGGTGGCATGCCCAGGAGACTGTCACTTTCCAAAAGAGGCCTGGCAAAAAGCGCAAAAATAACGCCCGTCAGCAGCATGGTAGAGGGCTTGATGTTCCTCACTAAAAACAAAACCAGCCCTATTAATGCGTACTCGTGCAATACATCGCCAGGAAAAATAAATATTGCATTGGCAACGCCGAGAGTGAACAGAAAGCACAGACGACGCAGATACAAAGCCGTAAAATTACGGCCGCTTTGTTGGAAGCGCTCCAGCATGATCCAAAAGCCGATCCCAAAAAGCGTTGCAAAAAGGGTATTCGCTTTATTAAGAAAAAACAGATCAGAGGCCAGGACTGTCAGATAATGAAATGGACTGTCCAACCATAAAATGAGAACCTCATCTTTTACCGGCAGTTCGTAAAACGCCAATCCCACAAAGTGCACGATGAAAACGCCAAGCAAGGCGAAGCCGCGAAGCACATCAAGCTCTTCAATACGAGGGAACGCATCTGCTGCGCAGTTCTCCTTCACACATTACCCCTTAAAAAAAGCGATATCTAATCATCGCTACAGAGCCGTTCCGAAAACGCATAGTGGAAACTGTTTACGCTACAGAATATATAAAAGCACTCCCTAATGCACATCACAGACCGTGCGACGCAGCAAAAACGCAAACGCGTCGCGCAATACGCTTTCAGGCTGATACTTGTGAGTGACTAAATTGGTAAACTTTCAGGCGCAGTGTACAATCTGTTAATTACGCCTTTACAGGCAAGAATAATAAGCCGGTAGGGCAGACTGCGAGTGATACCCTTTTACCGGTGCAGCGTGAAGTTGGTGAGTATGAACGATTTTTTTGATTTGCCCCGCAGAAAGCCGGAAGAAAAAGACCGCAAGTTTGTCGAGGCGCTGGCTCGTGGACTGGATGTACTCAGGGCTTTCAGCCAGCAGGGCGGTGTGCTGGGCAATCAGGATCTGGCCAAGCTCACTGGCTTGCCCAAGCCTACCATCTCACGCATGACCTACACACTCAGCCAGTTGGGCTATCTCTCATTCAACCCACAACTTGAAAAGTATCAGCTGGATGCCGGCGTCCTGGCATTAGGGTACGCCTATACCTCAAACCTGCAGGTGCGTCGCGTTGCCAAGCCAATTATGGAGGCATTAGCCGGACGGGTGAATGTGTCGGTTGGCTTAACCATTCGTGAACGTTTATCGATGCTGTACGTGGAGAACTGTCGCGGTGATGACTCTCAGGCTTTGCGAATGGAAGTCGGTTCGGCATTGCCTCTTGCTAACTCTGCTGCCGGCCGGGCTTATCTGGTGGGGCTGCCAGAGGACGAGCGCGACATGGTGATGCAAGAGATCAAAGAGCGGGTAGCAAAAGACCGCTGGAAGCCGCTGAAAAAAGGCATTGAGAACGCGGTTGCGGAATTTGAGTCACAGGGCTTTGTCACCTCCTTTGGTGACTGGGACCGGGCGGTAAACAGTGTGGGTGTGCCACTGCAACTAAAAGACGGGCGTATTCTTGCGCTGAACTGTGGTGGCCCAACCTATCTGGTTTCTGAAGAGCTGGCGTTAAACTCGCTGGGTCCACAGTTGGTGCATGTTGCCAGAGACATTGTCGCGACAGGGGTGTAATGCGTCCTGACTTTCGACGTTACTGATTACCCTCTGACACGTATTTTCTTTGCTGCGCAAATTGCGACTTAATGCTTAAGGTTAACTTAAGAAATTGCTGTTATGCTTAGCTAATACCTTTTTGTAAATCAGTGTTATGCGTATATTGTTAGTGGAAGATGACAAGCCGCTTTCTGACGCTCTTTCAAGCTCATTACGGCGCGTTAACTATGTAGTCGACTGCGTATTCAGTGGGCGTGAGGCGCTGACTACGCTGCTTGCCAGCCAAACTGATATTCTTATTTTAGATCTCGGGCTTCCGGATATGGACGGTCTGGAGGTATTGCGTAAAGTACGGCGTAATGCTCCTGCGCTGCCCGTCATCATTCTTACCGCACGGGATAAAACCACCGATAAAATTCTCGGCCTTGATGCTGGCGCTGATGACTATCTTCCCAAACCGTTTGAAATTGATGAATTACTTGCCCGGTTACGCGTGCTCGAACGCCGGTTAGGTACAGCCAACAGCGCACTGATTCAGGTGGGAAAGGTAAGCTTAAATACGCAGACGCTGGAGTTAACCGTCGACGGTACGCCAGCCTCTTTGCCGCGTCGGGAACTGATGCTGCTAAAAGTGTTGATTGAAAACGCAGGGCGTATTCAGTCAAAACAGCAACTAGAATCGCGGCTTTATGAATGGGGAGAAGAAGTGGCCAGCAATGCGGTTGAAGTGCACATCCATCACGTCAGAAAAAAGATGCCGAAAGGATTTATAAAAACGGTTCGCGGTGTGGGCTATTGCATACCTGTCGCTGGGGCCTGATTTGTCATCTATACGCCGGTACATGACCCTGATCCTGGTAAGTGCGATGGTGCTTATTATTTTCAGTGCGGCTATTCACGGTTATCGTGCGGCGATGTCTATGTCCTCTCAGTTGCTCGACAGTGAACTGAAAAGTATGGTGCAGGCGGTCACTTTACAATATCAGCCTGAAAATGCGCACGTTGAAAATGAACTGGTGTATCAGGTCTGGAGTGACGATACGCTGGTGTCAAAGTCTCCGAATGCCCCATCGGAACCCATCGCATTTGGCGATGCCCCGTTCAGCGATCAGAATTTTCAGGCGACTCGCTGGCGGGTTTATCAGCAGGCACTTTCTAACGGTATGGTGATCATGGTCGCGCAGCCGCTTCAAAACCGCATAACGCTTACCGATTCACTGACTGTCTCTGCAATAATGCCGTTTATCTACAGCGTACCGATTCTGGCTGTGATTGTGTTCTTTTTCGTGTCGCGGGGATTGCGCCCGCTGAAGACGCTATCGGCAAAATTATCGGCGAGAAAGGGTAAGGACCTGTCGGCCATCCGGCTTTCCCGCGTGCCCGAAGAAATGCAACCTGTGGTGGATACGCTTAACGCGATGTTTTCGCGGCTTCATGATGCCTTTGAGCGCGAACAGCAGTTTGCCTCTAATGCCGCGCATGAATTGCGCACCCCGTTAAGTGTCATGAAAATCAACCTGCATAATCTGGCATCGGAACTGCCCTCTGAGAAAGGTAAACTTTCTGCGATCCAACAGGATGCGGACAGAATGATTCATGTCGTGAACCAAATCCTGCTGCTGAGTCGCACCAGCCCGGAATTGTTTTATCTACAGCTGTCGTCCGTGGATGTGTATAGCATTGCGCAGCGCGTGATCACCGACTTGTACAGTAAAATTGAAGCAAAACAGCAAGATATTAGTCTCAATGGTGAAGAAGCCTTTCTGATGAGCACCGAGTTTACGCTCTACACGCTGCTGCAAAATCTGATTGCCAATGCCTGCACCTATTCGCCCGAACGCGCAATCATTCAGGTTTCTGTTGCCACTGATGCTGGCGGTGTGGTGATTACCGTTGACGATAGTGGCCCTGGCATTGCGCCTGAGGAAAGGGCGAATGTGCTTAAGCGGTTTTACCGTGATCAGCAGGACGCAAAATACAAATCACATGGCAGTGGACTGGGGCTTGCGATTGTCGGACAGATTGTCACATTACACCATGGTAGTATCGAGCTGGACACCGCATCACTTGGCGGATTACGTGTCACCGTTGCGTTACCCTCAGAGCAGGGGGCATTATGCTAAGCGTGCCTTACCGGACTCTGATAGCACTGTCGTTTATCTCTCTTCAGGCCAAAGCGGCGATGCCGGAAGCTATCGTTGAAATCAAAAACCATCTGTTCAGTCCTCAGGAAGTGATTATTCCTGCAAACAAAAAAGTCAGGCTGGTATTTATAAATCATGATGCCACGCCTGAGGAAATTGACAGCTTCGATCTGAACCGGGAAAAGGTGATATTCGGCAACAGTAAAGGCACGATATATGTTGGTCCGCTGCCGCCGGGAACGTATCGTTTTTTTGGCGAGTATCATCCGAATACTGCCGTTGGAGTCGTACGGGTTGTCAGGCCGGAGGCGTTGCCTGATGCTGATTAATACCGTCATCTTATTTATTCGCGACACGCTTCCGGTTTTCCTGTTGGTAAGCCTGGTGCTGGCGTTAGGCTCGCAATTTATCCGCATGTTAACGGTGGCTCTGGTTTGTGGGCTGATCCTGGCCATGCTGACTTACAGCAGTCTCGGTACGCTCTCTGCGCTTTTCAACGGAGGCGGCTTTGAGCTGCTAAACGTATTCGCACTGGCCGTTGCCTGGGCAGGGTTTTGCGAATGGATGCGCAGGCTGACAACGGCCAGTAAGACAGATTCTGGCTGGCCGCTTTTCGTGCTGATTGTTGCCATTACGCTGGTGAATGCCGTGCCCTTTTTCATCTACTCCTTCGCTTACTGGTCTACTCAGCAGGCGGACATGGCGTTAATGGTAGGAACGGTAATTGGCCTTGGCATCAGTTGCAGTGTTGCGGTGTTACTTTTTGTGGGGGTTTCTGCGCTTGAACGTCCGTGGGCGAAACGCGCCATGCTGAGCGTATTCGTGGCCGGACAGGTAGCATCGATTGCCGTATGGCTGGAGCAAATCAATGTTCTGACTGAGTCATCAAGGTTGTGGAATACCAGTGACTGGGTTGCTGATGACAGCGAGTATGGACACTTGCTGAATGTACTATTTGGCTACGAAGCGACACCTAGTGCCGCGTACGTTCTGATGTATTTAATGGTGGCGCTCAGCCCCACGGTTTATGGTTTTATTGCAGGGCGGTTTCGAGCTGCCAGCTCTGTCGCGAGGTCATTATGAAAGTATTTTTGCCCGCGTTGCTTGTGGTGGTCACTGTGCTGATATCGGCCAGTGTGAAGGCAGACAACTTTAATGTCGATAAGGTATATCACCCTTATGTACTTCCTTTTGAGCGGGAGTTTGAGTGGCGGCTGACGTCACGGCAAAATGACGATGGCAATGTTCTGATGCAACGCTTTTCTTATGGTCATGCGTTGTCAGAGCGCGTCGTGCTGGAAGGCTATATCGTGGGAAGCCGCGACGAATATGACGACTTCGGTATGGAAGGCTACGAGCTTGAAATTCGTTGGATGCTCACTGAGCAGGGCAAATACTGGGCCGACTGGGGCGCACTGTTTGAACTGGAGAAGCAACACACTACTGATGACTGGGAGGCCACTGCCGGGATCCTCACGGAAAAAGAATTCGGTCGATTCAGTTTAACCACCAATTTTATGCTCGTGTATGAGTGGGGTGAAACTGTCGAGAACGAATTTGAGGGCGAGTTCAGAATGAAGTATCGCTATCGCTGGATCCCTGAGGTGCAACCCGCTGTTGAGTTCTATGCTGCCGAGGGTTATGTGGGAGTAGGGCCTGCATTTATGGGGATCCGCCGGTTCGACGGCCAGCGACAACTTAAATGGGAGTTGGGTTTTATCGCCGGACTTAACGGGGATAGTAAAGATCACACGTTAAGAATGTCGCTGGAGTACGAGTTTTAAACCACACAGCCTGGCCACAGGTTGCATGCCAAAGATACCCCTTTGTCCTTTCAGGTATTGTGTGTCGTTAACGGGCGTTCAGCTTCTGCGTTCACGTCTGATACCCCCTGCAGCGTGAATGGACAAGAAATTTCACTAAATAATCCAGGCTTAAGCTTTCCTTAAGGTTGACAGCAGATACTTTACAGCAACAGTCAACAAGAGTTTGCGATATGTTGTGTCAAACTGAAGTATTACAGCCTAAAAACAGCGTAAAGCTGACATCGCAGCGTCGACCCGCCGGGGCAAGTATGGATCTTATTGTCGCCGAAGCAGGCACCTGCTACCGCCAGACACTTGAAGGCTTTATTCAGGATGGTTTCAAAAAGTCTCATGGCGCACATATTCGAGACTTTCTTCCGGTACTTGTAGGCGTAGGCCGTGGCAAGCCGGAGGCTGCACTTGGGATCCGAAAAGGCAGCGCGCCACTTTTCGTCGAGCAATACCTGTCGGCACCGTTGGAAACGGTGCTGGAAAGACATTATCTGGCGGTACCCCGGGAAAAGACCGCTGAAATTGGCAATCTCTACAGCGCCTCCCCACGCTTCACTATCCCTTTGTTACTGGCAACTGCCATGGCGATGTGTGAACAAGGGGTAGAATTGTTGGTGTTCACCGCAACCGATAAATTGCGTCAGTTGCTGATGAATAATGGTGTGAAATTGTCGGTGCTGGCGAACGCTGATCCTACACGTCTGGGCCCTTCTCAAACGCATTGGGGGCGCTATTACGACAGCCAGCCGCAAGTTGTTGCATTTTCCCTGCAGGAAACATTTGCGCTGTTTGCAAAGAACAACACGCTAAGTGCTATTACAGACACCATCTCTCTGGCATTTCCTGCGTTTACACGTTCGCTGGGGGCCTCGCTATGATCCTGAACAATGCGGACCTGTGGCCTGATAGCATTGCGCTGGAATCCGGTGCACAGCAAATCAGCTATCGCGAATTGAAACTCGCCGTCTCTATGCGCTCCCGGTGGCTGGAAAACCAAGGCGTAAGTCGCGTTGCGCTGCTAGCGGATAACAGTCCTGAATGGGTCATGTGCGATCTCGCCTGCCAGCAGAGCGATATAGTGCTGGTGCCTGTGCCCTCTTTTTTCACACCCGCACAACAAGCGCATTTGCTTGACGAAGCAGGGATTGAACTGGTTATTAGCGACCGTCCGCTGGACGCAGATGCTGAGAGAACGGACGACTGTCCCTTTGAAGGCTGCCAGGCGTATCGTCGTCGCGTTACCACACTTCCCGTCATTCCGGACGGTACGGGAAAAATTACGTTTACATCCGGCTCCACCGGCACACCAAAAGGTGTTTGCCTCAGTAATCTGTCGCAGGCGGTGGTAGCACAGTCGCTGGTAGAGGCGCTGAACATGCCTGAAGTCAGGCACGTTTGCGTGTTGCCATTGGCGACATTACTGGAAAATATTGCCGGTGTTTATGCGCCGTTGATGGCCGGCGGTACCGTCGTTTTGCCAACCGACAAGATGCGGGGTTTTCACGGAAGCCGCCTGACAGATCCAAATCATTTCCTGTCATGTCTCACCGCGTCATGTGCGCAGTCGATGATCCTGGTGCCTGAGTTATTGCAATTGCTTGTGTCAGTATCTCGTCAAGGCTGGCATATGCCTGAGTCGTTTAAATTTGTTGCGGTTGGTGGCGCTGCGGTTCCCGCTGCACTCATCGAAGAAGCAAGAAAGCTGGGGTTGCCGGTGTATCAGGGCTACGGACTCTCAGAATGTGTGTCAGTGACGACGCTGAACTTACCTGGCAGTGATGGTGCCGGAAGCGCGGGACAGTCACTGGGACACAACCGTCTGAGTACAGAGAATGGCGAGATAGTGGCCCGGGGTACGCATTTTCTGGGTTATCTGAATTGCCCTGACAGCTTTTACCCATCTGAAGTACGCACAGGGGATCTTGCCAGAGAAGAAAACGGTTACTGGTTTATTCACGGTCGCCGTAAGAATCTCATTATTAATTCATTTGGCCGCAATATTTCTCCGGAGTGGATAGAAAGCGCCCTGCTGGCTACCGGACAGTTTGTCCGGGTAATGGTAGTAGGAGAAGGTAAGCCCCATTGTGGCGCGCTGTTGTTCCCCGCTGACGATGCGTTGTCAGCGTCAGAAATTCAGCAGGCACTGGACTACGTAAACGCAACGTTGCCTGATTATGCCAAGGTACTTGTCTGGCATCGGTTATCCGCTTTACCGGATAACAACGAGCTGCTGACCGCGAATGGCAAGATTCGCCGCGACAACATGACGCGCTATTTTTCATCTCAAATCGATTCTATGTATCAAACTGCTGAAGCGCAGCTTGAAGGAGTGTAATTATGAAACTTTATGAACGTTTACAAGCAGAAACCCAGGCCGAGCGCGCTTATTTAACAGAGTCTCCCATTATTAAGCAGTGCTTTACCGGCGATATCTCCCTTAGCGACTATACTGCGTTTCTGACTCAGGCTTATCATCACGTGAAACATACCGTTCCGTTGCTGATGGCGACCGGTGCCTCGCTTCCGGAGGCGAAGGAGTGGTTGCGTGAAGCGGTTGGTGAATACATCGAAGAAGAAATGGGACATCAGGAGTGGATCCTGAATGATCTTGCTGCCTGTGGTGAAGACAAAGAACAGGTTCGTCGCAGCCAGCCAGCCGCCGCGACAGAACTGATGGTGGCATATGCTTACGACTGCATTCACCGCAAAAATCCGCTCTGCTTCTTCGGCATGGTGTTTGTTCTGGAAGGCACCAGTATCGCTTTGGCGGACAATGCTGCGGCATCAATAAAAGATGCCCTGAGCCTGTCACCCAAAGCGTTCAGCTATCTGCGCTCTCATGGCTCGCTGGATCAGGAGCACATCGTGTTCTTTGAAGGGTTGATGAACCGAATTGAAGACAAAGAAGAACAGGACATCATTATCCATTCTGCGAAAATGTTCTTCCAGCTATACGCCAATATCTTTCGCACCCTGCATAGCGGCGAACAGGTGGGAGTAGCAGCATGAATACATTTGTCTGGAAGCGTCAGGTGTGCCTGTTGACAGGCGCAACCGGCGGCATTGGTGAAGCGTTCGCCGTAGCGCTTGCGGAGAAAGGGGTCTCACTAATCCTGACCGGACGCAATCACGAAAAGCTGTCCTCACTGCTTTCACGACTACCGGGAAATCATACCCTGGTTTGTGCAGATATTGCGCAGCAGGAAGGCATCGAAAAGGTAATAAGCGTGTGTCGCGCCAAAGCACCGACCATGCTGATAAACAATGCCGGCGTGTCTGAAACCGGGGGATTTACCCAGTCATCTGCGAGCGATATCAGTAAGGTGATCACTACCAACCTGGTGGCACCAATGATGCTGACGCAGCGTCTTCTGCCGTTACTGCGCCATGCAAAAGAGGCCTATGTTATCAACGTTGGGTCAACGTTTGGTAGTATCGGTTTCCCTTGCCATTCGCTGTATTGCGCCAGCAAGTTCGGACTTCGTGGCTGGACTGAGTCGCTGATGCGTGAGTACGCCAACAGTGGCGTGAAGTTTCTTTACCTGGCACCTCGCGCTACGCGCACCAATATTAACTCCAGTGCAGTGGTTGAGATGAACAAGGCGCTGGGGAATCAGATGGATGAGCCTGCCGAAGTCGCACAGGCACTGGTCACTCAGATTGAGCACGGGCAGCCCCGTCGTTTTCTTGGTTTTCCGGAAAAGTTATTTGCCAGAATTAACGGTGTGTTCCCCGGCCTGGTCGACCGTGCCCTGATTAAGAAACTCCCTACAATTCAACACTTCATGTCGTCGACGAAAAAGGAGACCATGCTATGAAAAAAGTACTGTCGTTCGTTTTACTTGTTGTTATCAGTCTGTCAGCGAGTGCAGAAATGCCGTCTGCTTCAGGGCTGCAGGATATTCAGTCGCGCTGGGCGCAAATTAACTATCAGCAGGAAGAAGGCGATGCCAGAACCGAGGCCTTCGAGGCGCTGATAAAAGATGCCGAAGCGTTGGTTTCCCGTGAGCCAACGGCTGACAACTACATCTGGCTTGGTATCGTGCAGTCTACTACTGCCGGTGCGAAAGGCGGTCTGGGTGCGCTGAGCTATGCTAAGGCGGCCCGCAAGAGCCTGGAGAAAGCGCTGTCGATAGACGAAAATGCGCTTCAGGGATCTGCACTCACCAGCCTGGGCGTGCTGTACCATAAAGTTCCGGGTTGGCCGATTGCCTTTGGCAGTGACAAAAAGGCGAAAAAGCTGCTGACGCAGGCGCTAAAGATTAATCCTGATGGTATCGATCCAAACTATTTTTATGCCGAGTTTCTTTTCGATGAGGGTGATTATCAGGACGCGATGGCACACCTGAACAAAGCGCTGGCAGCATCGCCGCGACCTGACCGCCCGCTGGCCGATGAAGGACGCCGCGGTGAAATACAGGCGCTGATTGCGAAAGTCGATAATAAGTTGCACTAAGTCCGGCCACGGTGTGCCGGATGCCAACACCACTCCCCCGTCGCGTCCTACTCTGGGCGCGACGACTTGTTCCTGTATCTCTGCGGTATATCTCTTCAGCAAGGCTTAGCGAATGACTTGTCGCTGTCGTAACTCAGGCATTGCCGTTTGTCGTTTCTTTGTTATCGGAATTGTACGGAATCGTTATGCAAATTCAGTATCAGAAGCTCTCTGACCACGATGTGTTTTGACAACATCATCACCGTTGGTAGAGTAGTGTTCTGATAATGACAACATGACTTCGCTGTTGCGCTTTTACTGGGCGCGGTAAATGGTTCTGGTCATCGTTTTCTCAGATTACAACGCCCCCATTCGCAACAGGCCCTAAAATGATAGAAATTTCTTCCCGCCTGGTTCTGGAAGACAGTGAAGTAGAAATGACCGCTATTCGTGCACAAGGCGCAGGTGGCCAGAACGTCAATAAAGTCAGCAGTGCGATTCATCTGCGCTTTGATGTTCACGCCTCTTCATTGCCCGAACCGATTAAGCAACGCTTATTGTCCTCGCGTGACTCCCGGCTTACCAATGAAGGTGTGTTTGTGCTAAAAGCGCAAAACTTTCGCACTCAGGAACAAAATCGGCTGGACGCGGTGCAACGGTTAGCTGAATGGATCCAGGCTGCAACCAAAGTACAGAAGAAAAGAAAGCCGACGAAGATAAGCAAAGGGGCAAAGGTCCGACGAAAAGAAAACAAGCAAAAACAGAGCAGGCAAAAAGTACTGCGTAAAAAAATCGATATCTGATTCCGGTGTCTGCGTGGTTTTTTGCGCACCCAATTGCAAACAAAGTGTTAACATCTTTCGTGTTTTTATCGCAATTAACCATTTGGATGAATTTTTAGCGGATCCAGATTGCAGTTAGTATTTACTTACTGCTACAATCTGCCCCGGTTAAGTTCGTGCCAGGACGGCACATTAAGGCAAGGATGTACTCCTCATGAAGCGCGCAAATCTCATTCCTTCAGTGTTGTTCGGGGCTATTCTCGCGTCTATTATTATTACTTCACCGGAAGCAGAGAATCTGAAATTACCTGTCAGTACATTACCGCAGGTGGTTGAGTTTTCCGGTAAGGCCAGTCAGCAATCGAGAGTACAGCTTCAGTCTGTTACCCCTGCGGCAGCCGAACAAAACGATTTTGCCCCCTATTCGCAAAGCATTGATAGCTATGATGTCGAGACACAGCCCAGCCAGACCCGGCACGGTGTGTTTTCACTTCAGGCAGGATAAGCAAAAACCACGATTGCTATACACGGCGAACGTCTGCTTCGCACCGACAATGACGGAGCTGCCAGCCAGATCTCCTCTCGTCAAAAACTCACATTGTTTGCCCTAATCACTGCGATCTTCAGGCCGCAACTGCGTTAGCCTTTTTTTGTATCACCTGTGATGATATGTGCTCATGATTACCTTTTTTCTGAGCTGACCACTATTTTTCAGGTATTCTCTGTTCTTCAGAGTGACCGCGTTCCCTGCCGTGACGCTAAGTCGCTCTCTTTCTTCCCCGCTAATTCGCTATATCATCTCTGCCTCTGCCTCTGCCTCTGCCTCTGCCTCTGCCCTGTCTCTGAGCTGGCGCTGAAGCGTGAGAGGCTATATGTGTTTTCTCCCTACGTTACTGTCAGCGTGTCTATTATTGCCGATTGAGTCGCCATAGCGAGGGGAGTATAGTTAATTCAGCTGTCCGCAGACCAGCTATCTGTTATGGAATACACACGCTCGAGAGGAAAGCCGGGATGAAAGACATTGTATGGGAAATTGCGCTGATCGGCAGTATGGTGTTTGTCTCAAGTTTACTTCTGCACTACCTGGCCTATAGAAAAGGGTTGCTGAGTGTATGGAATGAGGATGGTGAAGATCAGGTTCAAAGCGAAGAGGTAACGGATGAACAGCGCGAGAGTGAATCCAATCCGTTAATTCAAAAATGGCTGGCGTTTGGTGGTGGGTACTACGGCATCATCGCTTTCGTTAAGCTGCTTATTATTGAATTCAGGCAACTACAGGACCTTGTGAATAACTGGCAGGGAGTTGAAGCGCTTGCAGGAAGCGTTAATCTTAACAGTATTATTGGGTTAATTGTCAGTGCCTTCTCATCTCAGTTTCAGGCCTTTGCCGAAGCCATATCGTGGCCCGCGCATTATATTTCTACCTATCCTGTCCCGCAGTGTGCAGTGTTTATTATTGCGACTTATCTGTTATATAAAGGCGCGCAGAATCTTGCCTGGGTTCGCAGCCGACGTGCTGCCGTACAGTGACAGGCTGATTCGCTGTTAACAGTAACGGCTAAACTCAGGCGGCTTGCGTGTGAGAACGGGAAACGTGTCTGACGACGACGATCAGACAGAGGTGCAAAAAAGCGCAGCATCTATCCTGCCTGCTGCGCCTTGCTGTTGATACGCTGTTATTTCACTTTGAATATGCCAATCAGGATGCAAACCGCGCCGCCTATCATGCCCAACCAGGCCTCCATCGGCGTGTCACCACTAAATGCTCTTTCAATTTGAGAGGTAGCAGAGTCGTAAACATCATACCCCCACATCGCCAGCGCAACACCAATGATTATCAGAACAATTCCAATCACTTTACCCAGATTCATAACCACTCCTTTATCACCGAAAAATCGGTATTTATTGTTAGTTGTTAATAATATAGCGCTGACGCAACCAGATGTCACAAGTAAGTGCGTCGTTACGAAAGCAGCCTGCACTGCCGTTCCGGTAAGTTAGTGCCGTTAAACACAATACAACGCGGCGATAGCGGTCATCCGAGAAGGGAATCATCTTTTGTAAATGCGAACTTCAGGGCTCGCTGAGTGACTAGTGACATATTTACACTTTCCCGAAAAAAGCCGCCCTGTCGGGCGGCTGAAAATCTATTTGCATCTGGCTTAGTGAGCATCTTCACTTAGAGCGTGTTTTCATACTCATTCAGCTTGTTGTAGAGGATCATTCCCCGAAGTTCTTTACCGTATTCTTCACCACGTTCAGAGTAACGATTCAGTCCATGGGTCAGCTTAATACCCGTGACCGGCTCGTCTCTGAGCCTTAACCGTGAGCGAATATCCCGTAGCGGCTCGTAGGCCGTGTGCCGGTTTAGGTTGAGCATATAACTTTCCACCGACTCTGCAGGTGAGTCAAAGGTCGCCACTTCGTGATTTTTCCCAGTATCTCTGCTGCCGGGCACAATGCCACACCCTTTTTCAAAGCACCACTGGCCGAAAAAGTTGTTTCCCTGCTGCGCAAACCTGGACGTACCCCACGCACTTTCATTGGCGGCCTGAGCCAGTGCCAGCGATACCGGAACGATGTCGACCCGCTCAAGCAAAACATCGCAGACATCACCGTCGGTCAGCTCGGATTCACCAATGCGGTAAGTTTCCGCCACATCGCTAAACGCCGAATAGCTGTTTTCGCCCTTACTGCATTTTTGCTCAATCGCCTTTCGCTGCGCCAGGATATCGCTGTTAACCTCTTGCATGATGGGCGCGAAATAACTGAAAAAAGCTTCTTTGCGTTCAATACCGGCTGGGTACTGGGAAAAATCTGGCGGTGCTTCGCGCGTGAAAAACACATTCCAGACCACGACAGCAGCAATCAACAGCGCCAGAATAGCGCCGATAGCGATGTTGCGGTTTATACCAGCCATATCGTCTCCACTACTTTTAAAATTTATATTCGCCCAACACACCATAGGAAATTATCGAGGCTGTATGCAAATTAAACGAAATTAATGTTACGTCATTTATCAGGGCAGATACCGCAGTACGTGGCGGATATCGACGGTGTAATGTGCCGGAACCCGCAGAGGTTTACAGAGGTAAGTCTGTTACTGAACAGGCTCAGGGGTAATCAGAGGCTAAGAGAAGGGACATAACTCTGTTTTTCTATAAATGTTACGTGTAACATTTCGTTAGCTGACAGCCTCAAGAGAGCCGAATGACATCCCAACGCCGCGTAACACTGCAGGATATTGCAGATCAGCTGGGGATCACGAAGATGACCGTGAGCCGTTATTTACGGGACCCGCAAAAAGTTGCTGAGAAAACCCGTGTGCGTATTGCACAGGCCATAGAATCGACAGGCTATATTCAAAACCGTGTGCCGGCAATGTTGTCAAAGTCGTCCAGTAAGGCAATCGGGATTGTCGTACCTTCACTCTCGAATCAGGTGTTTGCCGAGTTAGTGCAGGGAATTGAGACGATTACCCGTCAGCAGGGGTTTAGTACACTGATTGCGCATACCGGTTACGATCCGCTGACAGAAGAAGAGCAGGTTGCGGTACTGTTGTCTTATCAGGTAGACGCTCTCATTCTTACGCAGACGGATCATACGCTCCGTACCAGAAAAATGCTTGTCGCCGCCGGGTTACCCGTTGCAGAAACAATGGAGCTGCCTGTTGAGCCTATCGATATTGCCGTTGGCCTGGATCATATTGCGGCTGCCACAGCCGCCACCCGGCGTATGATCGATGCCGGAAGAAAATCCATTGTCTATCTTGCGGCAAGACTGGATACCCGCACATTGTTGCGGCAGCGGGGTTATGAACAGGCAATGAAGCATGCCGGTCTGAAGCCGTTGACGGTATCCACGTCCGCACACTCGTCTTTTACAACAGGTTCGTCACTTATGCAGCAGGCGTTTCAGCAATCGCCTGGGCTGGATGGTGTATTCTGTACCAACGATGATCTGGCTGTGGGCGTGATGCTGTACTGTGCGGATAATGGGAAGACAGTACCGGAAGACGTCGCGGTGGTGGGGTACAACGGGCTTGATGTGGGCCAGGCTATGCGGCCAAAGCTTACCAGCGTCGTGACGCCCCGATATCGGATAGGGGAAGTTAGCGCTGACTTGTTGATTAAACGTATTCAGGGTGAAACACCGGCGACATCGTACGTGGATGTCGGTTTTTCATTTACCGACGGGGCGACTGACAGAAACCACGTCTGAGCGCAGGCGCGCCGCATCATGCTTCAAGCAGGGCGATGGTTTGCGCTACGATCTCTGCTGGTGCCAATGTAACAGGCATGCGGATCACATCCTTCTCGTCGTCCTGGGGCCGCTCAAGGGTGGCCAGCTGGCTGTCCAGCATGTCTGCCTTCATAAAGTGTCCCTCACGGCCTTGCATACGTTCGGCCAGCAGGGCTCTGTCACCATCAAGAAACAAAAACACACAGCGGTCACTGGCCTGACGAATGATGTCGCGGTATGCGCGTTTTAATGCAGAACAGACAATCACTGCGGACAACCCGTGCTGCGTGTAATTCGCGGCCGTCTCGGCAATCTGCTGTAACCACGGATAACGGTCTTCATCGGTCAGAGGAACCCCGGTGGCCATTTTCTCTACGTTTGTGCGCGGATGTAAATCATCGCCGTCGATAAATCTCACATCCAGAGCAACGGATAACTGGCTGGCAATGGTACTTTTCCCTGAGCCACTTACGCCCATCACGATGATAACAACTGGTTTCATAGTTCCCCCGCCTGCGGTGTCGGCTCAGGTGTACGGTTATCAGACAAGACGAAATAAGGTCTTGTTGCTGTCCGCCAATGTAAAAATCAGGTAAAGAAAGATCAAAAAAGAGGTTTACGTGTACCTGGTTATCAGTACTATGTTACCGGTAACTTTTTGCTTTGTGAATGACTTGGTTTTAGTTCACAGCAGAAAAAAAGGATGTATACATGGACATATCACAAACATCGGGGGCGACACCGCTGTTACTCACCGGATTGGGTGCACTTATCTGCCTGATCGTGCTAATCCTCCGTTTTCGGATCCATGCGTTTGTCTCACTCACGCTGGTAAGCGTACTAACGGCACTGGCCGCCGGTATCCATACCGACGAGGTAGTCCCTGTTTTACTTGGCGGGTTTGGCGGAACGCTGGCAGCGGTTGCGCTACTGGTAGGCCTGGGGAGCATGATTGGGAAGCTTCTTGAGGTGACCGGCGGGGCGCAAGTGCTGGCAGATACGCTGATTAGCCGGTTTGGTGAAGACAAAGCGCCGCTGGCGCTAGGTATTGCTTCACTGTTATTTGGCTTTCCCATCTTTTTCGATGCCGGCCTGATTGTGATGATACCGATTCTGATGAGTGTGGCAGCACGCCTGGGCGGGTCAACCCTTACCTATGCGTTTCCCGCTGCCGGTGCGTTTGCGGTTATGCACGCGTTCGTGCCTCCACACCCCGGGCCAGTGGCGGCGTCAGATCTACTGGGAGCCGATATAGGGATGCTCCTTTTGTATGGACTGCTGGTCGCTATCCCTACCTGGTATCTGGGCGCATATCTTTATGGCCTTTATGCGGGTAAGCGATTTCAGGTCGACATACCGGCATTATTTTCGCAAAGCCAGGAGCAGGGGATATCGGGTAACCCGCCTTCCTTTTCGACGGTGTTACTGGTACTTCTCACGCCGGTACTGCTGATATTTCTTGATACCGGCCTTAACACTTTGCAGGTTGCCGGCGTCATTTCGCAAAATGAACCCTGGGTGGACACACTGCGCATGCTGGGCAAAACGCCGGTAGCGCTACTGATCACATTGCTGCTTTGTGTGCTCTTGTTCACGCCCCGGCTGGGAAAAGAGAAAGTTGAATCCTTATGCAGTGACGCCCTGGGGCCTATCTGTGGTGTGATACTGGTTACCGGTGCAGGCGGCATGTTTGGTGGCGTATTACGTGCCAGCGGAATTGGCGAGGCATTGGCCGGATTGCTGGCAGACACCGGGTTGCCAGTCATCGTGGCGGCGTTTGTGATCAGTACCTGTTTGCGGGTAGCACAAGGGTCGGCAACCGTCGCGTTGACTACGACTGCAGCGTTGATGGCACCTATAGTCAGCGTGACGCCGGGCCTGTCAGAGGCCGATTTGTGCTTTATTGTGATCGCGATTGCAGGTGGCGCAACCGTATTGTCGCACTTCAACGATTCCGGATTCTGGTTGGTGTCGCGGTTACTGGAAATGGACGAAAAAACGACCCTGAAAACCTGGACAGTGATGGAGACTTTGTTAGGTAGTATCGCGTTTGCTATTGCTGCTATCCTGAGTGTGATTTTCTAACGTCGATTGTGATATTACGCGTGCGTACTGAATGTGGTCGAGAGACGATACGGTATGAATATGACTATTGGCGGCATTGCCTGATATTCGTCAGGTGAGTGGCTTTAGATTGTATTGCCTTTCACTATCTTTGTTGCTGTCGCCTCACGGTAAATACAATGCGCCGGGAGTACGGGAAGATAAATAAGGGTTTTGTTGGCTCACCGGCGCATCAGGCGCCGACTGTCGTTGAGTAGCGCTCAAGATTGCTGGCAGTCTGCTTTTTTACCCATTTCTGAGCGTAGCAAACGAACGCTGCACCGGATTAACCCCGGTACAGCGTGCGGGACGAGAATTAACGCCTTACTTGTCCAGTCGGCCAGCAAGTTTCAGCGCCGCATTGACGGTGAAGATGTATGCCCCGCCGAGATTAATCACATACTCATTTTGTCCCCACATAAACGGCCAGTTTTCCATATTTTCTGGCAGGTCAGGTTTCAGAATGAGTACACCCGGGACGATGGCGCCGCTGATAAATGAATAGTCTGCGCGGTTCATCCCATAGGCAACTTTCTTGGACACCGTACCCACGTTCGATACAAAAGAAATGTCGGAGTCAGGATGGGTGCCGAAGAGATAGTCCAGCGAACGGTAAAGCAACGCATCGCTGAATAAATCCGGGTAAGCCGTGTGCAGGTAATACTGCGTCATCGCCATTTCCAGAATGGTGCCATTGCCGGCCCAGCCATACTCAGTAATAACCACCCCGAATGGATTCTGGCTGGTCGCTTGTTGCAACTGTGGCTGATAGCGCTCAGCGGCTTTGCGGATTGCCTGCTGGTAGGCGTTGTCCATGTGCGGCAGCGCACGGATCGCTAAAATAGCGCTGCGTCCAAACGATTCGCTGATGTATGGCAGCAGCGATTGCAGGGCTTTTTTGTATTTCTCGTTACCGGTGGTAATCAGCAGTTCCGTGGCGGCTTTAAGTTTTTCTTCCTGTAAGCCGCCGCCGGTGGTATTCCCCACCTGAAACATATTCGCAGTCTGGTTCGCTTCCTGATCCCATGCTGCGATGGCAGTATCAATACTTTCCTTCGCCAGTTGAGGATTATAATCTGCCAGCGCCCGACTGGCGGCAGCTAGCGCCGCCATCGAGCCATAATTTAGTGGCGTAGACTTACTGGTAAACGCCCAGCGATCATCAAAAACGCCACTGTGGATACCGTCTGACTCGGTCTCAGCCATATCCGGGTTGTATATCAGGTTATCGGTCATCGTCAGACCGTCACCCAGGTGAGTGTACTGACTCAGGTCTGGCACAATAATGCCCGGAATAGCGTGCCCTACAGCACGGTATTGCGCTAACAATGCCAGAGTGCCGTGCTCAATTTGTTGTAACAAATCCGGCTTCGCATCGGGCACATGAATATCGACGTATTTCTTCTCATAATCGACAAGGGTTGTGTCCCGGTCCAGACCGAACTCTTCCCATACCTGGACCAGCGTGCGTACAGTGCGATATTGGGTCTGCGTGCGAATGTCATAATCGCCCGCATCATACCAGCCACCGACATTCAGACCCGGAATATGTTCACCGGGTTCGTACTGGGTGTCTGTCGTGGGCCCCTGCGCATACAAATCAAAGTGCTCATGATTAACGGGCGCCTGCAGTGCATCATCCAGATGGGAGGCACCATGCCAGACGCGATACGCTTCGTTGATCAGCATATGGTCCATTTGTACGGGGAAGAAGTGGTCCAGTGTCGGATACCAGGCACCATCAAGTACATCAGGCGCAATCGGGAACGCGGCGGTGGTGGTTGGTCCGAAACGCAGCTGATAAAGTCCTTCTGAGGTAATATCTGTGAAATCAAAACTGGCGTATTGATAGCGCGTGTAATCATTTTGCTTTTCAGGCAACGCCGATTTTACCACCTGCAGGGTGCCGTCAGTGGCCACCTTGAGCAATTCGATTTTACTGTCGATAGCAGCGTTTTTATCCAGCTCAATCACCGCGCGTTTGGTTTGTCCTGGCAGGTAGCCCACCTGAGAATGCGCTATTACCGGTGCGCGTTGCCAGTTGTCATCCGTGCTGGCCGTTAGTCGCCAGTTTAAGATTTCGCCTTTCTGGCCTTGTGGCAGCATGCCCCGGACCACATACCAGCCGTTTTGCGCTTTAGCGCGGCCATCATAGAGCGCCAGCTCGCCAGAGGAAGAGGTAATGGAAACGCGTTTCTGGCTATCCTCAGGTGCCAGCACCAGTTGCTTTCCCAGGGCCAGAGGTTCAGGCTCATACTCATCGATAATTTCTTTTACCCCTGTTGGATAAAGCGGAAATATGCCGGGCTTGCCATCGGCAAGAAACGTTGTTTCCCGATACGTGGCTGGCAAAAACTCCATATTGAAACCGGCTTTCCCGACAAGCGCCTCGGGTAGCGCTTTTTCACTGGAAAGTGAGATTTCAACGCCGTTGTCGATCGGTTTGGCGGCAATGGTGTACTCAAAATCATACTCTGGATATGCCAGTGTGGCCCGAATGATTCCTGTGTCCTTATCGACCGTGCGCTCAACAAAGGTTGGAATCGGATCCCACTGTTCTGGTGTGGCGCTCAGTCTGACATCGCCGTTAGTGGCGCTGCGTTCGCCAAAATGAATAAGTTCGACGCCACTGATCTTTGAGTCGCCGAACATACCATTATACCAGTTGCTGAAAACCACAATGTCCAGAGAGGGCTGTGAGAAGTATTCCTTGTCATTGAGTTTTGGGGACGCGGCCATGGCGGGCGATATCGAAGCAGATACCAAAATGCCGCTAATTGCTGCGGCAGTTAATGATTTAAACACGTGATTTCTCCGGTAAAAATGTTAACCAGAGGTTATCAATCCCGCATGCCAATGAAATTACGCTATTGAGTTTTGCTATTGCTGATTTTAGGTAGATGCGACGATGTCTGTCACCTTTCAGCGAGTCCTGATGCAGGCAGTTACGGGGCAGGGGGCAGAGCTGGAGAGTCGCCCTTACCAAGGTATAGTGCGCGGAAAAATAACAAGCGACGCCTCGTTCGGCGCCGCGAGTATCCTTTTTTCGCCAGTGAGTGTCTGGCGGTACTCAAGACATTTACACCTGGCAGCGGATCGCAGGCTCAATCTCCTTTAGGTAAAACGCATAAAGTCTGTCGTGAAGTGCGTCTGGCAGAGGTGCCAGAGAAGCGGTGCTGGCATTTTGCGTCACCTGTTTCGGCGAGCTGGCACCGGGAATGATTGCGGTAACGGCTTCGTGATCTAAAATCCAGCGCATCGCAAACTCTGTCATCGACAGCGATTCTGGCTTAAATGTTGTCAGCTTATTCACCAGTTCCAGACCTTTCTCAAATTCTATTCCGCTGAAGGTTTCACCGACGCTAAAGGCATCTCCGTCTTTGTTGAAGTTTCGGTGGTCGCGTTTATCAAACTGCGTCTGTTTGGAAAACTTACCAGTCAGCATGCCACTGGCTAACGGCAGGCGAACGATGATACCTACCTGTTTGGCAACAGCCTCATCGAACAGATCCGTGACCGGCCGCTGGCGCATAAGATTGAAAATAATCTGTAGCGAAGCAAGATCATCATGCTGCATACAGGTATGCGCTTCTTCCTGCGTTTCCACGCTGGCGCCGAAATACTTAATGTGGCCTTCCTGCTGAACTTCGCGCAGCCAGTCGAATATATGTGATTGTTGCAATACCTCATGTGGAATACAGTGCAGCTGCAATAAATCCAGCGTGTCGCGCTGAAGCCTGTCCTGTGCTCGTTTCACGGAATCACGTAAGTCATTCAGGCTGTACCCGTCCGGATAAGTACCTTCACCTCTGCCGTATTTTGTGGCGATAACTGCGTTCGGTGCGAGGGTGGAGAGTGTTTCACCCAAATAGCGTTCACTCTGGCCATCACCATAGACATCGGCGGTATCAAAGAAGGTAATGCCATCGGCGACTGCCTGCTTCACAATGGCTGTTGCGGTAGTCTCGTCAATGGGTCCAAAATCGCCACCCAATTGCCAACAACCCAGACCGACTTCGCTGAGTTCAAGGCGCGTTCCGCCCAGTGGCCGTGTGGGTATTGTATTGTCTGACATGCTTACTCCTGCAATGGGTTAGTGTGAGTTTATAGCGCCGGAGATAACGCGAAAACGAGAGGTTCGCACGCTTCTTAAGGCATACAGAGGTACGGCAACGCCGCGCTTTTTGATTTGTGTGACTGTCTCTGTCCTCACTGTGAACACAAAGGGTAGCAATATGATGTGTTGTCGGAATACCGTTTTTTGTTTTCGGGATAATGATTTCTGTGTAGCGAATTGTTGAGCCCGGTCTTTGGTGAACGTCAGGCACAAAAGACGAAAGGCCGTGGATGTCACCAGCAAAACGTAAGTGAAACAGGCAAAAAAATAGCTGCCGATGGCAGCTATTTCTTGTCAGAACAGACGACAGACTTAGTTCAGAAAACTGTCTACTTCACGCTCTGCTTCATCACGGCTCTTGCCGTAATTTTTCTGAATTTTGCCAACAAGTTCCTCTCGACGACCATCGATTACATCCAGGTCATCGTCAGTCAGTTTGCCCCACTGCTGCTGAACCTTGCCTTTCATTTCTTTCCAGTTACCTTCAATACGGTCGTTATTCATGATTTCCTCCTTAGAAAACAAAGAGCATTATATGCTCGTCACTTATAACAGGAGCAAGCGCTGTTCCAGATAAAATGGCGCGCGGCTAATGCCCGGTAACTCCATGAATTGGCAGATGATTCAACAAACCAGGCCGGTCATGAATCTCAGCGTTGACGACACTGACGTCATAAATCCGTGCACAATTTACAGTCGTTATTTCACATTTTTCACTTTTTACCGACATGGCCGGTAGCTGTTACTCAACACTTACCGATGTTTTCACCGCATTAAGGACAGCTAAATCGCGACGTTTATCTGCTTTATGCTGCTCTTCACTTCGTCCGCGACGCCAGTAGCTGCTTACATAAAGGAAATCGTGCTGGATGCCTTTTTCCACCTTAAAGAATGCCCGAAGGTGGCGCATCAGACTGAATTCGCACGCAATCCACACAAAGGGCTGTCCCTGTCGCCAGGTAACATCACTAACTTGTTTCGCAAAGTCATCGGCGGTGGCTACCAGCCAGTGTAGCGCAATCCCCGGTGGGTGTTGCAGTGCGATACGATCGTCATGGTGTGGTATCTGGATAAAGGCATCGCCGCAGGCGGTTTCAGGTAAAGTCTCAAGGTGACTGGCTATCGCTGGCAGTGATGTAAGGTCGCCGGCGAACAGTAGCCAGTCGAATTCAGGATGTAGCGGCTTTATCGAGCCTGGTCCGCGAATAAGAATTTGCTCCCCTATTTTCACCTGCTGCGCCCAGCGTGACTCGCTGCACACTGGCAGATAGCCTGACGGAGCGTTGCACGGTTAAGGGAAACGCGTTACTTTTTGACGGGAGTAGCTTTCTTTTTGCCGCAAATATAGAAGTAATGAAGGGAATTTTTATCATTCAGACGCGCTCCTTTACGTCGTTTTCAGATAACGAGGCACAAAAATCGCGCAAGCGGTATCCATTGACTTTGCATTCACTGCGCTGACGGCTGACAGGCTTACAACATTGCTTTCATCATCTGTGCCAGATCTTCATCTACGCCAGTTTTCGTCAGTCAGACTAATCCGGGACCAACCTGAAGCAGGCTGACTGAAGCGAGGCAACATTGCCTGGCCCGAAGTAACAGTGCGCTGCTGAGTAGCCTAAGCGAAACAAAAAGGGAGAGTCGTAGTGACCGCGGACAACTTCTCGAAAAGGCGCTAACCGGTACGACACGTCGTTGAGGGAGGCAAGGCATCGTTGAGTTGATATGTTCAGGTAGGGTGTTACGTCAATCGGGGCCCGAAAGTTGTGAGAATTTTTTTAGAAGTGAAAAAGCAAGACAAAAAAAAGGGGCCGAAGCCCCTGGAGGTTGAAGAACCACAACATGGAAAACACTTTTGGAGACGTAAACCAGCTGGTGAAGCTGGCTTATGTGCTGATTAATTTATACCCATCAGAAAATACTTTCCGCAGCAAGGTTTATATTAAGGTCTTAATTCTGATACGAATGGGCGCACTATAACGGCACGCGAGTGGACGGTGCCGGCATTGTTATAAAGGGCAATAACCTTGCGAGGAATGAAGATCAGCACGTGGGACATGCAAAAAGCAAAGCGACAGCGCTGCTTTCCTAGCGGTTATGTGTAAAAGCAAAAACGCTGTCGTTGGCAGGAGCCGTGATTTGCTACGTGTGGTGACGCCACCTGTTTCGGTACCGGGTCAGGACGTTAGCGGCCCTGCTTGTATCCCGGTAATTTATTAAAGCCCGCAACCATCAGTGCCTGTAAGGCTTAATGGTAAGGCTGAGTCTCACGGTGCATCGTAAAAACCCGGAATGGATTTGGTTTCCATGAAATCATCAAGACCGTATTCGCCCCATTCTCTGCCGTTTCCGGACTGCTTGTAACCGCCGAACGGGGCAGTTAAATCGGGGTGGGCGCCGTTGATGTGAACCATGCCTGTGCGCATTCTTCTGGCAACCTGACGTGCCCGTTCTGGTGAGCCTGACACATACCCTGATAGCCCGTACGGACTGTCATTGGCAATACGCACTGCATCGTCTTCATCGGTATAGGGCATGATACACAACACCGGACCAAAAATTTCTTCCTGTGCAATGGTCATGTCATTGGAGACGTCAGTGAAAATAGTTGGTTTAACGAAAAAGCCCTGAGACAGGTGCGATGGAAAGTCACTGCCGCCGGCCAACAGGGTTGCACCTTCCGCTATCCCGGCATCAATCATTGCACGTACTTTGTCGAACTGACGCTGGTTGGCAAGCGGACCGATGCGGGTTGTTTGCTCGTTTGGATCGCCGACGCCCTGAAGGGCTTTTTCCGCCACTGCGCGGGCTATGTCATTCACTTCCTCCAACCGCGACGCAGGGACCAGCATGCGGGTAGGGGCCGTACAGGTTTGTCCGCTGTTAGAAAATACTGACTGCACACCGGCTTTTACTGCTTTGGCGAAATCAGCGTCATCTAACAGAATGTTGGCTGACTTGCCGCCTAGCTCCAGTGAAACGCGCTTCACCGTATCAGCCGCCGTTTTAGATACCGCCGTTCCTGCTCTGGTCGAGCCGGTGAACGACATCATATCAATATCAGGATGTGAGCTCAGTGCGTTTCCTACTGTCGCACCATCGCCATGTACCAGATTAAATACCCCCGCCGGCACACCCGCTTCATGCAGTATCTGCGCGATAAGATCGGCGCTCAGCGGCGACATTTCACTGGGTTTGAGCACCATAGTGCAACCCGCAGCCAATGCGGGGATCACCTTGCACATAATTTGGTTAACCGGCCAGTTCCATGGCGTGATCAGGCCAACTACGCCGATAGGCTCTTTACGTACGCAGGTTGTGCCCTGCTGGTGTTCAAATGCAAACTTACTAAGTGTTTTTGTAAACGCGTCTATGTGTGCTATCCCCATGGCGGCCTGCAAGTCGGTAGACAAGCTCACAGGCGCACCCATTTCCAGCGTGATAGCCGCGACCAGGTCGCTGTAGCGGGCTTTATATAGAGTCCGTATCGCCTTCAGGATATCCAGTCGCTGCTCCACGGAAGTTTGTGACCACGACGCAAAAGCGGCTTTTGCCGCAGAAACGGCACTGTCTACATCGTCGACCGAACCCAGCGCTACGGCCCCATAGGGCTCCGCCGTCGCCGGATTAACCAGTGCCTGGGTCCGGGTTGTGCGTGGCTCGCACCATTGACCCTGAATATAAAACTGTTTGCTGTCTGTTTTCATTACGACTCCGAGTCAGAAGAGGCTGCTTTGGGGATCGCTATCACGCCCGGGCACAGCGGCTCCTGGTAAAGTTGTTCTACGTTGCTTTTACGCAGGCTCAGTACTGCTGACTGATTAATACTGCGTTTGTCGGACACTTCACCGGCGTCAGCATCTGGCGGAGTTGTCAGCCAGGAAAAGCGCCGGATGCGCATTGATGCGCCTGAATGTGCTGTATTGTGTTGCAAGAGTGCCTGTTTCACTTTTTGCGTCAGAGCGTCACTTTTCAGCAAGCTGACAAGGTCGCCCTCGCCGGGCACAACGGCTTTTATTCCTTCCGGATTTGGCCAGGCCAGGATCCCTAAATAGTCTTTGTCCTGGCCGGTAATGACGATATCTGCGACTAGCGGTGTCAATGCACTTAAAAGCAGTGATCGCAACGCGCCAGTGTGAACCCAGGTACCATTAAGTAATTTGAAATCTTCGCTCACCCGGCCAGCAAAGCGCAGGCCTTTTTCAGGGTTATCGTCGTCTACCCATTTCACGGCATCCCCGGTACAGAAGTAGCCCTGGTCGTCAAAGACCTCCTGCGTCTTGGCCTCGTTGTTGATATAGCCAGTCATAATTTGCGGGCCTCTTACCCGCATCTCAAATTTGTCGCCAACGGGCACCAGTTTCAGTTCTGTTCCCGGCAATGGCAGACCCACAGAGCCCATGCTGTTGGTCTGCCAGTGTACCAACGTAATGACCGCTGCACTCTCTGTAGAGCCTAGTGCATTTATCATTGGAATACGATGCCCGGTTTCCGCTATTGCCAGCTTTTGAAAGCGATCGTAGGTAGACTGAGGCATGTCCGAGCCGCCATAGCTACACCACTCAAGCTTGCTGAAAAAGCGCTGTCGCAGCGCGTCATGTTTCTCCAGCGCATCCAGTAACAGCGCGTAAACTGCGGGTACCGTGGTATAGGAATCGACGGCGACATCAGCGATGTTTTTCAGGGTTGTCTCAAATTGTCCCGGCAGTGGCTTACCTTCGTCGATGTACATGGTACCGCCATTGTAAATCACCCGGTGAATGTTCTGGTTTCCGGCATAGGTGTGATGCCGGAAACCAGTCCAGAAGTGTCGGCGGGTTAGTGTCCGGGTCTACGTGGATCAGCGAGTTAAGTGCTGACTGGGTATACGCCAGGTTGCCATGGGTATTCATCACTCCTTTAGGCGCGCCGGTAGAACCAGAGGTGAACAAAATCTTGGCAACATGGTGAGGCGTCAGGCGACGAATGGCATGTGTGACAGCTTCAGTCGCCGGAGTACGCAGCAGCGTATCGAAGGAAACCGCATTGCCGGACACGGCGTCCGGGTTATCCGCTGTTACATAAATCACAGGAATGCGTCGCAAATCCAGTGCGTCCAGCGCACGCTGATACATTGAGGCATCCTGCACAAAGACAGCACCGGGATTCACCGTCTTTACGATAGCCTTAAGCTTTTTAAAGTCTTTGCTGAGTAATGAATAGTTTGGCGATACCGGGGCCAGCGGAACGCCTGCTTTATACCCTGCCTGAATGAGCGTGGCATGCTCAAGGCTATTGCCAGAAAGAATCAATACAGGGGATTGTTGTCCTAAGTCCTGATTCAGCAACCACTGCGCTATGTTGTCAGATTTGTTGTCGGCGTCCTGATAAGAAAAGTGTTGCCATTCACAGCTGTGCGGATGTCGCTGCGCCATAAAGCTGCGTTGCGGATACCGGGTAACGGTGTGCTTAAACATTGCAACCAGGTTCTCGTGAACCGGGCGCAAGGGATGCTGGCTGACAACATATTGCGAGCCATCGCTATGAATTTCCCTGCTGACTTTCGGGGGCTCCCAGTTATTCTCCGGAAACGTGGCATTTTCAGTATTCATCGCTATCGAGTGCGCCCTTTCATTACTATGTTGCAATGTCGTTAATACTGACAGAATTGCGGTTGCTGCAAAATCATAATCCGCATTGCGAAACTATAAGCCTAATTTATGGTAGTGGGGTAATGCGTTGGTCAACAGCACAACGAGAGATATTAAGGGGATTACTCGTTGTCTTGATGAGGGTGACACTGGCAGAGGTGTTACCCGTCTCTGAAAGGTAGATCTGGGGCCAATGTGGTAGTAAATACTGACTTCACTGGAAAAATGGCAGGGAGTTTGGCAACATTAGTGAACTGACGATTTCAGGGAGAAACTTCATGATCAAAGGCGTGTCGCTCTTATTGAGCTTACTATTTTTAATGTCTTGCAGTCCGCGCCCTGCCTACCAGGATGTTATCAGCACTTTTCAGGACAATCGTCCCACTTTTACCATGATAGCGTCGCTCGCCTGTGATATCGGAAAACGTTCGCAGCAGGCGACGTATGAGATTACCGGCGAAAACAAGAAAGAAGAAGAGCTGCTGGCGTTGGCGCAATCCGTCGATATTGACGCCATTACGGTAGTCCGCGAGTCAGAACGCTGCCGTCTTTCGATGCCGGTTTGGGAGGCTACCGATGACACCGTGTGGACCCGCTATGCCTATCGATACAACGTCAAACTACCCCACCCCTATCTGCAAGAAAAGCATGATTATCAGCAGATCACCAGCTCGGTATCGCAAAAGCGGCCTTCAAGCATGGGGTTCGATATGAAGTTGTCCAGAAAATGGTTTTTCAGTTTTAAAGCCAGTCACATCAATCCATAAACGCCAATAGGCCGGAAGCGTCTGTCTGTACTACCATCGTGATCGTTATCCTTTTCGGTTAGTCACCGCGCTGATAGCGGTTGCTGTCTTAGTAAATGCGAACGGCTAACGCTCCGCTCTTAGCTTGTCATTATTGTGGTAAAACACATACCCTCCTTTGACACTACCCGCGTAGCAAAAGCGAAGTGTGGCGTCTTGTTGTACCTTGCGTTTGCACCACCGCTGCTCTGATAGTTGAGAGATTGAACACGCTAAGTTCTGGATACGAAAATTCATAAAAATACATTCAAATCTCATTACCTCTGCGCGTAGTCAGAAACGGTACACTGCATGTTGGGTTTTTATATATGGAATGTGAATGTAATGTTTAAGCTTAAACCTTTGTTGTTTTGTTGTTTCACTATGGCGGCTTCATCGGCGCTGGCGAAACCGGAAAGTGTCGACATTAATATCGATGTACAGCAACCCGGTGCGGTGTTGAATAAGAACATTTACGGCCAGTTTATGGAACATCTTGGTCGCGGTATTTATGAAGGGATCTGGGTAGGAGAAGACTCAGACATACCTAACCAGGACGGGTTCCGGTTAGATGTTTTGCAGGCCCTGCGAGAATTAAAAGTGCCGCTACTACGATGGCCAGGCGGTTGTTTCGCTGATGAGTATCACTGGCGCGATGGGATTGGCCCGCGTGATGAACGTCCCAGAACCGTAAACAGTAACTGGGGCGGCGTAATTGAGGATAACGCATTTGGCACGCACGAGTTTTTTGCGTTTGCCGAGCTGCTGGGAGCGGAAACTTATGTAAACGGCAACCTGGGTACCGGCAGTCCCCGCGAAATGGTGGAGTGGTTGCACTATATGACCTCAGATGCCGACACCACCATTGTGCGTGAGCGTAAGAAAAATGGCCGTGACAAGCCGTTTAAGGTTGATTATTTCGCAGTGGGTAATGAAAGCTGGGGATGCGGCGGTAACATGACGCCCGATTACTATGCTGATCTCTACAAGCAATACTCTGCATTTCTTAAAGCGCCGGAAGATAACCTGCCTAAATTTATTGCCAGCGGGGGCACCGATGACCAGACCGAGTGGACACGCACGCTGGCAGAAAAAGTGAAGCCTTCGTGGAGCCTGCGGATGGATGCCATCAGCCATCACTACTACACCATTCCTACCAGTGACTGGGAGAAAAAGGGCAGCGCAACGGGATTCCCGGAAGAAGAGTGGTTTTCGGCTTTGCACCGGACGCTACGGATCGAGGACTTTATTGAAGAGAACATAGCCATACTCGATGAACTGGATCCTGAAAAGAAAATTGGCTTTTACGTTGATGAGTGGGGCACCTGGTATGACGTTGATGAGGGGACAAACCCTGGCTTTCTGTATCAGCAAAATACACTGCGCGATGCGGTTATTGCCGGGCTGAATATTCACGTGTTCAATCGATATGCTGAGCGTGTGCAAATGACCAACATTGCACAGATGGTGAATGTATTACAGGCGATGATTCTAACCGACAAAGAGAAAATGGTATTAACGCCAACGTATTACGCATTCAAAATGCACATCCCGTTTCAGGATGCGACCTATCTGCCAGTGAGCATAGAAGACACGCCTGCATACAAGCATGGCGATGACAGTATTCCGGCTATCAGTGCGTCTGCCGCTAAGGCAAAGGATGGCAACGTTTACTTATCGCTGGTAAACACACAGCTGGAAGGCGCAATTGACGTGACGTTGGATGACGTGAAGCAGGTTCAGGGTCAGGTATTAAGCAGTGACAAGATGGACGAGCACAATACCTTTGAGCAGCCAGACAACATTGCTCCAAAAGCGTACTCTGTCAGTGTCAAAAATGGCAAAGCGGTGATCACCGTACCTGCAAAGTCACTCATGGTACTTAACCTGGGGCAGCTGTAATTTGAGACGCGATAATTAACGTGTTCTGATGTGTCTGCCTGCCGCTAATGGTTATTGTTTGCGGCTGCGCAGACACTACCGGTACATCGCAGGCCATAAAAAATGCCAGTCAATATGTTGACTGGCATTTTTATTTTCATTGATAAGGTAGCCTGAATCTATCGTGCAACCTTATTATCAACCTGTTAGTAGAAGGTATAGGTGGCTTCTACGCCGATGATACGGCCTTTAGACAAGGGCGAAAACGTACCAAACGAGAGTTGCGTATCGCCGCCGTGTTTCACCTCATCGAACAGGTTTTTACCGAAGACAGAGAACACCCAGCTGTCGTTGTCTGTTCTGAAATCAATACCGGCATTCAGGATCTGCAAGTCATTGATGTAGCCTAAATTGTTATCGGTATAGAAGGTTTTGTCACGGTAAGAGTAATTCACCCGGGAAGTCATGACGCCCCAGCCTTCCAGTTCCAGATCGTGGGTCAGCCCGACACTGTAAGTGATGTCTGGTACCCGTGGAATTTTCAGTTTTTCGTCAGCGCCATCTACCATTCCGTCGCCGTTAAGGTCGTAAATGACATCCGTATAGTCTGCGTCAATCAGGCCTAAATTGAAGGTGGCGGCCAGGTTTTCGGTAACACGCACAATACCATCGAATTCCAGTCCCAGCATTCTGGCTTCTGCGGTGTTTTTGATAATCTGAATAACCGAACCATCAGGCGCAGGCAGGTTAACTTCCCGCTGCATATCGTCAATTTGAGTCAGGAATACGGCAGCATTAAAGCGCCCCCAGTCATGATCAGACTTATAGCCCACTTCAAAACTGTTCACGGTTTCTTCATCAAACGGACCTGGTCCATTCGCTTCACGAAGCTCCGGTGTGCTGATATCGGCGGTATTTCTTAAGTTGTAGCCGCCTGAGCGGAAGCCCTTACTCCAGTGGCCGTATATGGTCGTTTGATTATCATACTTGTAGGTTGCGCCCACTTTTGGCGAAACGCTGGTCCATTCTTCGTCATCAACAAAATCGAATGCACAATCATTGTCCAGATAGATATTACACACCGGACCTTGCGGAATGATAAATCCGTCGTTGATGGACGAGACGTTGCGGTTCAGTGAGGCAATTTCTACTGACTTCTCTTCGCGGGTATAACGCAGTCCCGCAGTCAGCGTCAGCTTTTCTGTAAGGTCGTAGTCCACGGCACCGAATACGCCAACGCTCTTAGTATTGTGGTTACCGCCACCATCCTGATAAATCCCTGCCGCCAGCAGATCCGGTACGCCATCACCGGTAATATCCTGAGATACGGTGGTCAGCGGCAGTAAGCGTCGCTCATGGTAGGTGAGGTCGTTGTCATAGTGATACAGGCCCACTGTTACGTCAGCCTTATCAATGGGCTTGTTGTAACGAAGTTCGTGGGTAGTTTGCTCGGATGCAGTCCACGCATCGGAATGGAAAAGGGTAAATGGCTGGGAATCAATATCGCCAAGTGACGGTGAATAGTAATCACGATACCCAAAGATATAGGTAGCAGTACCGCCGCCTATATTGTAATTCGCCGTGACGGAGGCCAGCTCGGAATCCATTTCCTGACTACCACGCTCATTAATTGAGAAATCATGAGAGTCGCGATCGAAGGTTTGTGCGAAAGGGGCCAGCGGATGCGGGCTTGGAAACGCGATATTCGGGTTAATACCAAGGCCATTAGTATGGTTCTGTGACGCAGGGCCATCACCTTCAGCATCCATGTCTTCGTATTTGAAGATCATTTCAAGATCTTCAGTCGGTTCCCAGTAAGCGGTACCGCGCAAAATGGTCTGCTTGAAGGCGCCGTGATTACTACCATCAAAGCTGTTTTTGAACCAACCGTCGTCATCGGTGTGATACACACTGAATTTGGTTGATAAGGAATCGGTAACCGGAATACTGACGGTGCCCTGTACGGTGGTTTGATTGCCACCAGGACCGCCGCCGGTCAGTGATGCTTTGATGCTGCCTGCCACGGTATCTTCAGGGCGCTTGGTGGTGATAAGCACTGCACCACCGGTAACATTACGACCGAAAAGGATCCCCTGCGGCCCGCGCAGTACCTCAACCCGGGCAACATCAAACATGTCAGTAACGACACCCCCGTTTGTGCCCACATAAACGCCATCGATAAAAACACCCACAGTTGGGTCGATAGACGGGATTGAGCTGTTTACGCCAAGGCCACGGATCGAAAAGTTGGCAACACCGCGTGCGGTGCCCACGTCATCCATCACCACGTTAGCGATGCCGACTGACAAATCATTGAAGTCTCTGAATTTCATGGCTTCCAGCTGCTGTGCGCCAAACGCCGTAATGGCAATCGGAACGTCCTGAATGGATTCCACCCGTTTACGTGCGGTTACCTCAATTTTTTCAAACAGCTTATCTGTTGCCTTTTTTGATGCCGGTGCTGGCTCTTGCTGCTGCGCGGTGTCTTCTTGCGCGATAACCTGCGAAGAGGCCAGTGCCAGTGCGACAGACGATGCCAGTAAGGTACTGGTAAATCGAGTTCGGGTACTTGCTGTGGTCGACTTGCTTATCATGTACGTGTCCCTTTGAACGGTCTAATATTAAACCTGTTAACGGTATGTTATAAATTTGATAAACAAGCTAGCACTGGCAAATTCTACGATCAATACAGTGGAATGTGTTTTCGCACAGTAAAACCAATTTTAATAATGATGGTGAAAAATTAGCGACAGTGATAGTGGTCGTGCAGCCCGCGTGCGTATTGGGAAAGATGAAAATAAGTCTACGCCCGCTCAGCGGGATCGGGCAGGGGCCAGCTGAATCATTGCGATAAGCGCAAAGCTGGCGACCAGGACCGTAGCAGCCAGAAAGGGCAGCCGGTGGCCATAAGAATAGAAAAGGGCAGAAACCGGTGGGCCAACCACATAGCCCATGGCAGGCGTTGCGGTGATCATCCCGGTTACAGTGGCCTGCTTTTCCGGGTGGCAGCGGCTGGTGGCCACTGCGGCAATAGAGGGATAGCCCATTCCCATCGCCAGCCCCAATAAGATCATAGCGCAATACAGCCCATACACGGTTTGATGCAAATACATCAGCAGATAAGCAGCTGCCAGTAACGGCATGGCGATCATAATTAACTTTTCGGGACGCGCACGGGTTCGCTGCACTATCAGCAATTGTACGCCCAGTGAAAAAATAGCGCTTATCATCATGGCAAGGCCTACGCCCTGCGCTGCTTTTACCGGCGTTGCCCCATAGTGGTCAATCAGGAAGAAGCCGAGTGTTTGCTGCATCATGGCCATGGCGCAGAATACGCTGGCACATAAGGTAATTAACAATGCTGTCAGAGGCTTCAGGCTGTCCTCATCGCCAGTCTCCTGAGCACTATTGGCTGGCGAAGGTGGTGGCGCAACATGCGTCGGAAGTTTCGTCCATACCAGAAACAGAGCAATAAGTGTCAGCAGGACAATAGAGTAAAGTGGGGTAAGTAAGCCAAACCCGACTAAAGCGCCTGCATAGGTGGGGCCCAGCACCTGACCCAGATTGTTCGCAGAGGTCACCTTACTGATGGATTTTACCCGCTGCGACAATGGACTGATGCCAATCGCATAGCCCACCGCAGAAGGCGGCGTGGCTGACATGATACTGGATTGAAGACTTCGGGCGAGCAACAGTGAAATAAACAGCAGACTACCAACAAGGTAGCCGTTAAGCCCCAGTGCCCATACTAACGCGAACAGCAGGGTGCCAAGGGTATAGCCGGTGAGGCCTACCATCAGAATGCGCCGGTGTCCTTGCTTCTTCGCGATGCGACTCCAGAAGGTCGTGCCCAGTGCAAAAATAAATGCCGAACTGGACATGATCACAGCGACCTGAAATTCCGTCAGGCCGGCTTCTCTGCCCAGAGAGGGCAGTGTGGTAAGAACGACGCTCTGACCCATCGAGGTGGCCAGTAAAGCGAAAAATAAAATTCTGAATGGCATACTTGGGCCTGTTGACCTTTGGTGTTTATTTCTGCTTCGCGGGTCTGCGCTATTGCCGCGTATGTGATTATGGTCAGCACGCAAAAAGACACCGTAATTCGCTGGTAACTCCGGCCCAATCAGTGTTGTTGAGTAGTAAGCCTGAGCGCTTTCCTGAAGCAGTTACACTGATCAGAAACAAAAATCGACAGGCCGCTATCTGCTGGTTGTCGCAAACACGGACACCAGGCGGAACCGGGCGGATCGCCTATTCTACACAGGTAATGACATAAACCCGATAGCATTCATCACGTTTTGTTCAGGCGCGACGCTGACGTTTGATGCCGTCTACCGGCAGCGTGTCGAGACTGGCCAGCGGTGTACGCGATGCCATTGCCTGTGTCAGGTAGGAGGAAGGTTTCCACCTCGGCCCGGATGAGCGCTCCAGCGCTTCAAGCTCAGCCACGACATTGTCCAGCCCAAGACTGTCTGCATAGCATAGAGGTCCGCCCCGAAATAGCGGGAAGCCGTAACCGTTTACCCAGATAACATCAATGTCGGAAGGGCGCTGAACAATGCCTTCCTCAATGATTTTACAGGCTTCGTTGATAAGCCGCAGTGTGAGACGCCGGACAATGGTGTTGTTATCAACCGGTGCGCGATGTATGGATAATGCTGCAGCCGTAGAGGCGATAATGTTCTCGACAGCAGCGTCGGCCACCGGCAACCGGCTACCTGGTTCGTAACGATAGTAACCGGCTTCCGTGCGTTGTCCTTTGCGCTCAGCCTCAACCAGTTTGTCTGCCACCGGGCTGGTAACGGGCAGGTTATCAGCACCGCGTTGTTGTCTTGACTGACGAGCATGATAGCCACCTTCAAGACCAACCAGATCGGCCATTTGAAAGGGGCCCATGGCCATACCAAACTGACGCATGGCATTATCGGCTTGTTCGACGCCGGCTCCTTCCAGCAGCAATGCATCAGCTTCTCTGCTATAGACCGACAACATCCGGTTGCCAATCAGGCTGTCACTGCCGCCAGAAAGCACAGCCACCTTTTTCAGCGAGCGCGCCACTGCCATGGCGGTAGCGACAGCTGTCGGGCTGGTATCATCGCCCTGCACAACTTCTACCAGTTGCATCAGATGCGCAGGGCTGAAAAAGTGCATGCCGACAAGCTGGCCAGGCGATGTCAGACCCGCGGCGAGGATATTAATGTCCAGCGTTGAGGTATTGGTTGCAATAACGGCACTGGTACTAAGCACTGTGAGCAACTCAGCGAACAGCCCACGCTTGGCATCCGCGTGTTCCTGAATCGCCTCAATTACCAGTTCTGTTTCTGAAACTGCAGCAAGCTGGTGTGATGTCGTGAGTCTGTAAAAGGCCGCATCGCGTTGTTTATGCGTGAGTTTATGGCGTCGCAGCAAGCTGGTAAGCGACTGTTCGATCGCGGTCCTCGCAACGTCCAGTGCATGTGAATCATTGTCTACTAAGATCACCGGATAGCCGGCCAGAAGACAGGATGTGGTGATGCCCTGGCCCATCTTTCCGGCGCCCACAATACCGATAGAGCGAACCGAAAGTGGTGTCGTATCTGCTGCAAGAAAATCGACTCTTGGTGCGCGGCGCTGTGCGAAAAAAAGATAGCGCTGGGCGCGGGATTGCTCCGATTGCAGGCATTCATTGAACAGACTGCGTTCGTAGCTTATGCCTTTCGCGAACTTACCTTTGGTCGCAGCCTCTACCGCGTCGACTGCGGCCAGTGGCGCATGAAATCCTGGCGACGCGTTTGCCAGTTTCTCGCGGTAATCTTCAAAAAAGTCTTTGTTCAGCACCGCGGTATTCACTTTGCGCTCGCTCAGCCTGCGGATTGGCGAGTGTGTACGCAGCAGGTGTCTGGCATAGTCTTTCGCGTTGGGTAATAAATTGTCATCGACCACTCTGTCGATAAGTCCGGTCAGGCCACCTTCTCTGGCACTGCTGAACTGGGCTGAGGTAATCATATTCAGGGCGGCTTCGGCGCCAATCAGCCGTGGTAAACGCTGCGTTCCCCCTGCTCCGGGCAGGATCCCTAATTTAATTTCAGGGCATCCTAACTGGGCATGGCTGTGTGCAATTCGATAATGGCAAGCCAGCGCCAGCTCCAGTCCGCCGCCCAAAGCATTTCCGTCAATAGCGGCCACAACGGGTTTTTCAATCTCGTCAATAATTGCCAGCAATTCCGGGAGTGAGGGAGCTTCAGTGGGTTTACAAAACTCATGAATATCGACACCGGCAGAAAACGCCTCGTGCTCGCCATGCAACACGGCTGCAAGTAATTTCTTGTCTTTCTGAAAGGTAAGAAAAGCGTCCTTTAATTCGCGTCGAACGCGACCGGAAAGGGCATTCACCGGCGGATTATTGATAGTGATGATTGCGATATCATCTTCTCTTTCAAGCTTTACCACGTCACACATGAGCGAAACCTCGTTTTCAGCCTGCGGGCATTGTAAACTGAAAGTTGAGTTATTGTAAAAGTATATTTCGCACAGCGGTATTAAGTGTTGTTTTAAGAATTGCTTAAGAAAAAGTGACGGATGCTATTCCTGCACGTTTTCGGTTAACGTGAACGGGTAATACATCTGAAGACATAGCGTGCAGGAAAAAAAATGCCCGCTAAAATAGCGGGCCAAATCAGAGGTAAAGTTAAGGCCTGAATAGGCCTAGAGGGGAGAGGTTAACTGTCTACAGACAGTTCACTTATTACGTCATCGACGTCATCAGTGTTCGTTGCTATGGCTATCGCCAGATCCCGTTCACTTTCGGATCCCACGGTGCCAGAAAGAGTAACAATCCCTTGTTTTGATTTAACATCAATGTCGATACCAGAGAGTTGATCGTCCAGTAGCAAACGGGTTTTAATTACCGTGACTACTTTTGCATCCTGCAAATCTCGTGTGAACGCGTCCCAATCACCATCAAAATCATCTGGTGTAACCACAGACAACCGGTTATCAACAGATTCAACACCATCCAGCGACTTGACTAACTCCGTGGCAAGCGCTTTGTCGACGTCACTGTCGACCTTTCCTGTGAGGATGACTTTCCCGTCCCTGACGTCCGTGTTTATGTCGAATGTGTTTAACTGACCATTGAACAGAAGCGTGGCTTCGGCTTTACCATCAATCCATGCGTCCTTGGCTGATGCTTTCCATTGGTTGCCCGAGTCATCAGCAAGTACCGACGAAGACAAGGTCAATGCTGCAATCGTTGCAGTTACGCTAAGTAAACGTGTCATTGCTGTCTCCTGTTCGTTGTCTGTATTTACTAGTAAGCTAAGAGTGTGCCAATCCTTTTCGGTTTGTTTAAGTATCTGATTTTTATCTATATTGCAGTTTAGACCTGGATCAAAGTTAAAATTAATTTCATCTTGTGAGTAGATTTTTCTCACAGTGTGTCGTTTCTTACAGACACACACTACAACGAAAGTATGATGTGGAAATCTTTGCTGCGATACCTGTCAGCGATAGCGGCTACACGCGGATGTGCGCTGCCTGTTGGTATGATGAGAACGATATAAAAAAACCAGCAATGTGTTACTGGCTTCGTGATGATGTTTGCTGGCTGGTATAAAAGAAGGTGCTGACTAACCCAAAAGGATTAGCAGCACCTTTCAGGGAGACTAGTATGTCCAGTTTACCGACAACATATAGTTGCGTGGTGCCCCATAGAAACTCTGTGCCCAGTACAGCGTGGTCAGATAGCGTTCGTCCGTCAGATTGTTTACGTTCGCGCTAACCCGCAATGAGTCAGTGACATCATAGCTTGCCATCAGGTTTACCAGGGTGTAGCTGTCCTGATTTGTGTAGAACGGAACGTCCTCAATCGCGCCCTGCTCCCGGAAGATGGCATCCTGCCACTGAACCGATGCGCCGACTCTGAGTTCAGGTATTGACGCGAACTGATAGTTGGTCGCCAGGTTCAGCTTTTTCTCAGGTGTATAGGCTTCTACCTGATCATTGCCGTCGATATCAAAGAGTGTGATACCCAGTGAGGTTTGCAGGTTAGGCAGGAGTTCACCGGAAATATCCAGTTCCCAGCCTGTAGAGTTAATGCCTTCGCTGCCCTCGTAAACTGACTCCGGAATACCGGTGACAGGGTTCACAATATCGGCCGAATATACCGCAAGGTTGGTTTGTTTGATGTCAAAGTAAGCAACCGTTAGCAGTGCACTATCGTCAAACAGGGAGGCTTTCATACCGACTTCAGCGGCTTCGCCGGTGACCGGGTCAAGCCGTTCGAAATTCTCATCTTTTTCCGTTTGAGTCTGAAACGTTTCGGTATAGCTGGCATACAGGTTGATATTGTTATTTACCGCATATACCAGTCCGGCGTAAGGCACTAGCTCAGAGGCATCAGTGGTCTCATCCACAGCGTAGGAGGTGCCTTCCACCTCAATGTCGTTGTAGCGCGCGCCGAGGATCAGATTCAGGTCGCTGGTTAATGACAGGTTAGTCGCCGCGTAGTAAGCGATTTGGCGCTGCGTTACATCACTGGTGTATTCCGGGCCAGTATCGGTCAGTTCAGGGAATATTACATCGCCGTTATAGTCCTCCATCGCAGGTAATGCCGGGAAACCATTGCCTGTGTGGAAGTCGTACAGGGAACGATCCTGGTATTCCAGATGACCGTAATTCACGCCAAATACCACATCATGGGGTTGGCCGAAGGCGCTAAATACGCCGCTTAATTTAATGTCGGCATAGTCTTGCTTATCATCAAGATCATATTCACTGGCGTAACCAATCAGGCCTAGTCCGGTTTCAGGATCGATGGATGAGTAGGTGTAAAATAACAGCGAGTCTTCATCGGTATCCACGTGCATATAATCGGCATTCAGTGTCCAGTCATCAGACAACTGATGCTCTAGACTGGCAAATACGCGTGTGTCAGTAACGTCCCAGCGCGACCAGTCAGCCGCCGTATTCGTGCTGGTTGGGAAATTGGTAGGTGTACCGTCAGAGTAGAACAGTGTCAGCGCGCCCCACATGTTGCCTTTGGCATCACTTTTTTGCTGGCTTGCACCGACCAGAAGTTCGGTATTGTCTGATAAATTGGCAGATAACACACCGTAAGCAACCGTTTTGTCGACTTCGTAGCGATCCAGATATGATTCTTTATCTTGTTTCGCCAGTACTACACGGCCGCTGATGTTGTCGGTAAGTTTGCCGGATGCATCAACGTCCAGGCGCTTATTATTCCAGCTCCCAATTTGACCACGAACAGACACAAGGCTGTCCTCAGTGGGCTTTTTTCTTACCAGGTTAACCGTTGCTGATGGGTTGCCTACACCCGTCATCAGGCCGTTTGCACCTCGGATGACTTCTACACGCTCATAGATGGCGGTATCCAGATCGCCGTGGGTGTTGCCATTGATTACCGGCAATCCAAGTCCGTCTACCTGAAAGTTTGAAATATCGAAACCGCGGGCCGTGTAATAGGTGCGGTCTGTCTCGACTTCTTCTACATTTACTCCAGTGACATTGTTAAGCAATGTGTTTACATCATTAAGGGAATAGTCACGGATTTGCTCAAGCCCGATCACTGATACTGACTGTGGCAGATCTTTAATGCTAATCGATAGCGGTGAAGCCCCGTCTGCTTCGTTATAGCGGTATCCCTGAAGACGCTGTCCGCTGACGGTGAGCTTTTCTATACTGCTGTCATCAGGTACTTGTTTTACGTCATCACTGTACTGGGCATTCTCTTGTGCGGACAACGCGGTGGAGAGGCTTAATGCGAGTAATGTTAGGGGATAAAGACGAGAGACTTTCATAAGATCCTTCATAGTAAAAAAAGTGCGAATGAGAATGATTCGCAGTAAGTTACAGGTTATTGCGCTGGCTTTCAAGGATAGTCAGGTAAAATTAATATATAAGAAAGTTGATATATAAGAAATATCGAATATAATGGTCACGGTGTGGTCACTAGTAAGTTGTTCAGAGATGAAAAAAATTTCGCATGGGATAGTCGGGTTCAGTACACAAAAACCGTTGTGGGTATATGCGTTACTGCTATTGATTGCAGTAGGTGCAGGTAGTCAGATCCCGCGCATTCAGATTGATACCGACCCGGAAAACATGTTGAGTGAAGATCATCCTTCACGGGTTTTTCATAACCAGACAAAACAAGACTTCGCCATGCATGACGCCATTGTAGTCGGTGTCGTCAACGATGGCGGAGACGGTGTGTATACGCAGGCGGCACTGTCGGATATCCATGCGCTCACCGATGATATTCTTGCCATTGATGGCGTTATAGATGCGGATGTTATGTCGGTGTCTACGGTGGATAATATCTCTCAGGAGGGGGTAGGAACCATACGCTTTGAATGGATGATGCCGCGCCCGCCTGCATCAGAGCAGGAAGCGCAGCAGATCCGCCAAAATATCGAACGACTGCCCTTATTTTATGACACGCTGGTGGCAAAAAACGCGAAAGCGGCAGCCATTTATGTGCCGATAGCCGATAAAAACGAAAGTTATCGCATTGCTGAAGAAATTCGAAGCGCTACCCAGACGTTAACCGGCAACAACACCTGGTATATCACTGGCCTGCCCGTGGCGGAGGATCAGTTTGGTTTTGAGATGTTCGTGCAAATGGGTATTTCAGCACCGCTGGCCGGACTGACAATCTTTATCCTCTTATTCCTGTTCTTCCGAAATTTGCCACTCATCACCGCGCCAATGGTAGTGGCAATGGCCACCGTAATTGTCACCATGGGGCTGCTTATCGGATTTGGTTTTACCGTGCATATCATGTCATCCATGATTGCTATCTTCCTGATGCCAATTGCCGTAGTGGACTCGGTGCATATTTTGTCGGAGTTTTCTGACCGCTATAAGCCTGGGGAAAGTGCATCGAAAACCATCACCAAAGTGGTAGAGCATCTGTTTACACCGATGCTGTATACCTCGGTGACGTCCTCCATAGGTTTCTTCTCTTTGATGCTAACGCCTATTCCGCCAGTGCAGATTTTTGGTGCCTATGTGGGTTTCGGCATTCTGTTTGCGTTTGTGGTAACCATCACCTTCATTCCGGCCTATATCTCGCGCATGAGTGACAGTGCACTTATTAAACTGCAGGCCACGTTGCACGAGGGCAGTAGCAACGGCTCAAGAGTGGCACGTATCGCCCGTGGACTGGGACACATCGCGAACCATTATCGTGGTGCGCTGCTGCTGACATTCGGTGCAGTTTTCATGGTATCGGTATGGGGTATTACACAAATTCAGATTAACGATAATCCGGTACGCTGGTTTAAATCAGACCACGAAATTCGTGTGGCTGATCGTGTACTGAATGAAAACTTCGCTGGCACCTACAACGCGTATCTGGTGTTAACCGACGAACGTGACCTGCCTGAAATCAATACGCTGATGCCGGACGCTGATGTCCCGCCTTCACTGCAGATGTGGGTAAGTGAAGTCAAAGCCGAGCTAACATCCGAGCCTGCGAACGAGCAGATTCAGGGTCTGATAATGGCTATCGACGATAAGCTGTTTGAGGTTGGCAGCGATGAAGAAATGGCGTATCTCGATGCAGTCATGGCGAAAGCAGATGCGGCGCAATCTGCTATGAAAACCTTTCAGTCGCCTGAGGTGCTGGCGTACATCGAGCGCATGCAGAACTACCTGAACACCACCGGGAAAGTGGGGAAATCCAATTCACTGGCAGATGTGGTGAAAGTGGTAAACCGTGAGCTACGTTCTGGTGATGACAAAGACTATGCACTGCCTGACTCCGGTGCTGCGGTCGCACAAACGTTATTGCAATACCAGTCTTCACACCGCCCTAACGATCTCTGGCATTTTGTCACGCCGGATTACCGCAGCAGCTTAATCTGGCTGCAGCTTACCAGTGGTGATAATCAGGATATGACGGACGTGGTGTCACTGGTAGAAAGCTATATAGACAGCCACCCGCTACCTGAAGGACTGTCAGCTGACTGGGCCGGAAAGGCGTATCTTAATGTGGTGTGGCAGGACAACATGGTAGCCGGCATGCTGGATAGCCTGATGAGTGCGTTTGTTATTGTCTTTATTATGATGGTCTTGCTGTTCCGTTCCTTTATTTATGGCGCGCTGGCGATGCTGCCGCTGACCATAACGATTACCTTCATTTATGGACTTATCGGCATTGTCGGTAAAGACTACGACATGCCTATCGCCGTGCTGTCCGCACTGACACTGGGACTGTCAGTGGACTTTGCGATCCACTTTTTAGAGCGCGCCCGGGCAACGTTCCGTGAAACCGGTGATGTAGCCAAAACCATGGATGAGATGTTTGCAGAGCCCGCCAGTGCCATTACCCGCAACGCACTGGTGATTGCCCTTGGTTTCACGCCACTGCTGTTCGCGCCACTGGTGCCCTACATTACGGTGGGCGTATTCTTAGCCAGCATCATGGCAATTTCTGCCCTGGTCACCTTGCTGGTATTGCCGGCGTCGATGACACTGCTTCGTCGCTGGGTGTTTGTGCCTTCGAAATAAGGAGAGGTAACAATGACGATGTTTAAACGTAATTTACTGGCTTCACTGAGTGCTGCCCTGCTTCTGGGGCAAACGGCTATTGCGCAGGAAGTGGATGTGGATGCACTCATTCAGCAAGCCGAGAAGGCGGCGTATTACGCCGGTGACGATGGCCGCGCGGATGCGCGTATGCTGATTGTTGATGCGCAGGGGCGCAAGCAGATGCGTCAGTTCACGATTTTGCGCAAAGACGTAGAAGACAATGGCGATCAGAAAATGATGGTGTTTTTCTCACGCCCCACGGATGTCAAAGACACCGTATTTCGTGTGGAAAAACACGCCTCCAACGATGTTGATGACGATCGCTGGTTGTATTTGCCCGCGCTGGATCTGGTAAAGCGTATCTCGGCCGGAGATAAACGTACTTCGTTTGTCGGTTCACACTTTTTCTATGAAGACGTGTCGGGACGTGCTGTAGCGCAGGACAACTTTACGCTGCAGGAAGAGACTGACGATAAGTACGTGCTAAAAGCCACACCGAAACAACCTGACTCTGTCGAGTTTGATCATTACATCGTGCATATCGATAAAGCGACATCACTGCCGGTTCTGATTAACTTTTTCAAAGCCGACGGCACTCACTATCGTCGTGTGGAAACGGTAACGGTAGAAGAGGTGCAGGGATTTCCCACCGTATTGCGCTCAAAAGTGTCTGATCTGGCTTCAGGCGGCTACACGCTGATGGAGTTCAGAAATACGCAGTACAATATTGACCTGCCGGATGATGTGTTCTCAGAACGCAGTTTACGTACACCGCCGATGAAATGGATCCAGTAATGAAGAGGTTGGCTTTCGCAGTCTCGCTGGCACTGATGATGTCGGCATCACCTGCAACAGCGCAGGATGCTACGCCGCCACCTGAAGATGAATGGCAAACCGACGGCTTTGACGAGTGGGGCGATTGGGAAGAAGAGGACGCCTCACCGCTGACGATTGCTGGCTTTGTTGAGGTAGCGGCCGGGCGGCGTTTGCAGAACGCCCCGGCACTTTCTTCAGATACCACATTGGCAGATGTCCGGGTACAGCTTCAGGCCGATTATGCCCTGGAAACCTCCCAAATCTCGTTCCGCGGCGATGTGTGGTATGACGGCGTAACAGACGACGTGGAAACCTCGGTGCGTGAACTGTCATGGCAGGGAAACCTTGCCATGCTTGGCGACTGGGGTAGCCATTTTGATGCCAAGATCGGGCAGCAGGTGTTGACCTGGGGCACTGGCGATTATGTGTTTTTAAACGATATGTTTCCTAAGGACTACCAGTCTTTCTTTGCCGGTCGTGACGATGAATATCTCAAAGCCCCCAGCCTGTCGGCAAAAGTGTCAGGCTACTTTGATGCCGTTAATGTCGATGTGGTAGTGACACCGGAATTTGAGCCGGATAACGGCATTACTGGTGAATTCTTTTCGTTTTTTAGTCCCCAGGTCGCGATGAATATTGCCCCTGAGTTTACTGTTGCACAGGACAACGAGCCAGACGGCAGCGAAGTGGCTCTGAGACTTTATAAAACGGTGGGGACCACTGAATACGCGCTGTATGGATACCGCGGTTACAACAAATTACCGCAGGCCGCCGATGAACTTGGCCGCCCCACGTACAGCCGGTTAAACGTGTATGGTTTCAGTGCGGTACGTCCACTGGGGCCGGGGTTGGGTAAGTTTGAATATGCCTATCATGATGCGGTGGATGACAGTCACGGCGACAATCCTCGGATACCAAACAGTCAAAGCCGCTTTCTGGTGGGCTATGAACAAGAGTTAGTGGCGAATTTAACCGGCAGTGCGCAGTGGTATGTGGAACGTACACATGATCACGACGCTCTGCTGGCAAACTCACCCTGGCCGGTTTTCGAGCAGGAAGAGACACGCCATGTGATAACCACGCAGCTGCTTTATCGCGCCATGCGGCAGACGCTGACTTTCCAGGCTTTCAATTTTTACTCTCCCACAGACGAAGACGGTTATTTGCGTTTAAAGGCAACCTATTCGCCGGGAGACAAGTGGCAGGCGAGCGCGGGTGTGAATGGCTTTTATGGCAGTGAAAATCACACCTTCTATAGTCAGTTTCGCGATGCGTCCAATGTGTATGTGTCATTCAGATGGTTTTATCAGGAGTAAAGCGTATGTCAGCTGAAAGAGCGTTAACCGCATTTGCTGGGTTTATGGTGTTGTTGTCAGTGGTGTTAACTGTATGGGTGCACGAAAACTTTATCTGGTTCACTGCATTTATTGGTGCCAACCTTTTCCAGCAAAGTTTTACCGGCTTTTGTCCGGCAACAATTGTGCTGAAAAAGGTATTTGGCTTTAAAACGGAAAAAGAGCTGGCGTTGGGTAAGTAAGGCTCGACTTATCCGTGACAACGCTTGCTGGCGGTTTTGTTACCGTTTTTATCTGAAACCGTATGGTCGCATGAGACATTGGTTCCGTTTGCAAGGTGAACACCGCTCAGCATTTTCTGCTCGGGACCCTTTTGGGGGCTCGTTAGCGCTCGCATGTCGTCAGTCATTTCCAGGTAATGCCCGTAACATGCCGATTGCAAAGTGTTTTGTTCGCAATAGGTAACAAAGCTTTTCAGCTGTTTTCCAGCATTGGTCGGGCTTTCTGCTGCCACGTCCCATGTATTCGCTTGTGTCAGGCACGGTGTTAGCCAGACTTCGCCGGGCACAACCGGGTTGGTATCAAAAATGTGGTGGCGATGGCGCTTAAACGTCGCCAGGTTTTCTTCTGTTTCAAACCGCGCGCGCATCAAGCCGTCGTAGTCTTTAAATGTGTAAACGCGTGTTTTGAACAGTGGCTGATGAAGACGCCTTTGCGCCTCAGCCTCCAGTGCACGATGCTCGATACAGCGTTTAATACCGTGCACATCGCAGCGCGGGCACAATGTTCGAATATTATCGTAACTATCTGACACCGCTGAAAAGATGTAATTGCAGTCAGCACAGCGATACACCTTGGATTTCTTCTTATTCATGGTATTACCAGATGATCAGTTTTGGGGATACTGCGCCAAAAACAACTTTTGTTGGCGAGGTAAATATAGAGGGTGGGGCTGCTTCTTCAACTATACATAAGTCTAATATACATAAGTTTAATTGTTTGAGGCGTGAGAATCGCAACAGGAACATTAAGTGGGGCTCTCACCTAACCCCACCGGCGGCTATGAACAGGAAGCCAGCCTGTTCTCTGTAAGTGTTGGTAAGGGTTTGGTCAGTTCGATAATGTAACCGTCCTGATTAAATGCGATATCCACACTGTCACCGGGAGTCAATACGTCGGGCATACTGTTAGTTTCGTGAAGTGTTGCCACCAGTGAATCAGACAGTGCAATAATGTCTTCATTACAGCTGCTTAAAATCAACGTTTCCCCTACCGCAACGACGGTTGCAGGCTGCTGATATCGCGACATTACCATTAACTGGCGCTGCTGATAAGCGGTAAACTGACGCGTTTTTTGGGCGCGAAAATCTGGCTGTGTGGTGTCGCTGGTATCAAACCCGTGATACTGAACCATGGCAACATCGACGAGCATCCCGGGTTGACTCACAAGCGTTATGCTGGTGCCCCATATGCCAATAAAAGCAATGATTGCCACCACCGCCGCCGCGGCCAGTTGCCATTGCCGTAGGGGGAGCGGCGAAGACGTTTTGCGTGCGTGATGGCTGTTCTTCTGCAGCACATAACGGCGCAGTTTATCAGGTGCAGGGTGGTGACGCTTATGCTGTTGATATTGTTCCGCGAGCGGATCGTGCTGGTCAGTCATGAGCGGCCTCCAACGCGCTTTTCAGATTTTCACGGGCATAACGCAGGCGCGTTTTTATGGTCTCGCGGTTGCTGTGACAGATTGTTGCAATTTCCTGTAAGCCAAACCCTTCCTGCTGCAGACAAAATGCTTCGCGCTGCGCAAAAGGTAATGCGGCCAACGCTTGCCTGAAGCTATCTGATTGTTGATAGATGGCACTTTCGGGCGCGTGCTGTCTGCTAAGCAGTGCATCGTCATATGTAAGGCGACGCTGTTTTCTGATTTCATCAACCAGGGCGTGCCTGCCAAGGGTAAAAAGCCAGCTTTCAAAGCGTCCGCTGGCAGCGTACAGGTGGCGTTTCTCAATAACCGTTACCCAGGTTTTCTGCGCCACATCCATGGCAGTATCCGGTGAGGTCATGGCCAGCAGGAAATGATAGAGATCATCGCCGCACTCATCATAAAGGCGCGCGAGCAGCGCCTGCTCGCCGGTTTCGGCGTAGCGGCTCATCAGCATGTCGTTTGACACGCTGAGCCCGAGCCACTGCTGAATGGAGAGTACCACGCTCACCTGATGTCCTTATTGGTCTAGTTTGAACGTCAATAGTACACGCATATCGGGCTGGCTCACAGCACTGCCGTCAACCATCTTCGGGCGGTACTTCCAGCGCGCCAGTGCGCGGCGGGCTTCACGGTTGAACACTCTTGCCGGTTCGGCATCAATCACGGTGATATCCTTTACGCTACCGAGCTGGTCGATAGTGAAGGACAGTGACACCCAGCCCTCAATGCCATCACGCGCTGCCGCGGGAGGGTAGGCCGGCTCAATTTGTACCACCGGGCGCGCCTGCTGATCGCCCTGTCCCATAGTGAAATCGTTACCTATTTTTATTCTGTCTATGCCGGTGAAATTAGTGCCAATGCCAGGTTCACCCATAGCCACCTCGGTAGGTTCTGATTTTATTCTGGCTGGTGGTGGCGGTGTTTTCGGCTTTTCCCGTTGTGGTATTGTCGGCCGCACTATCGTTTTCTCGTCTTCCAACTGTAATACCGGGTTTGGTATTACTGGCAGTGTACTAACTACAACCGGGGTCTCATCCTGAGCAACCAGCTTCGCCATTACCACGAATAATCCGAATGTAATCACGCCCCCCAGCGCAATAGCGCCGAAAACACGTGCTGTTGAGGTTGTCGGGGTATCTACATCTGCATAGGTGAGTGCTGTCATTGTATTTCTCCTCTTTTCAACCAAACGTCTGAGAAAGAAAAAAGGGGTGAAATCCGTAACGAATTTTTACGAAAAGTTTCAGCAATTCACTAATTATTGACCATAATAAAGTGTCATGCAGTGTGAATTTTAGTCTTGGGGACAGCGCTGAAATCGTGCTATTGCATTGTTATTAATAAAAAAGCTGTCGTGTTCTGGTGGGACACGCACACCTTAGAGGTAACTGATTATGGTTTCACGTTTCGTCATGATTTCCGCCTGTCTGCTGGCTTCAATTGTTTGTATGGATAATTCTTCCCTAAATTCCCCACAATTTTTTCAAAGATGGGTAAAGTGAGGCCCAGACTTTGGCTGC
>NZ_JAESDH010000022.1 GCF_019249295.1 Alteromonas antoniana | reverse complement strand
ATAGAGTACCACCAACAGGCAGTTGATCTCTTCTCACCGTTTAACCATGAGTGGTGCACTTATTATCTGAAATCGGGGTTGCCCTAGGTTGATAGTGCTTGTTTTCTAGGTATTTAAAACTTGAAGGATTCCCATTAAAAATTTAAATTTCCAGTGTGGCAATTTAAAAAATTATCGGGAAATTTAGAATATTCAGGAAATGTGTTCAGTTGTATCGGCTCATGCGTTTATAAGCCAACTATGTTTAAGGTACGCAAATGGAATAGATTTTTGGAAGACTACGACATACGTTGTTCATTTGCACTTGTTTGAATATGCGAGCTGATATCCCTTCCTGCCACCATCCTTCAGAAAAGAATAAACTGACCTCGATTGAATACAAAAGTATCCCAGCCAATCCGTTGAAAAGTGACCAGGTGAAGTGGCCAGTACATCAGAGCTAAGGTCGACAACTCAACAAAAACGGAAGTGACGCCAGCCTGCTCGATTGCTGATGACAACACCTTTTTGACTAAACCCGTCGGTATAAGCGGCATCTTAAAGCGTAAACTGCCAATGAATTATTAATCGCTTACATCGTACAATGCGCCTAAAAGACAAAGTATATGGCAGGCACAACACACTGTGCTTATAGTTTTCCTGTAAGACCCCTATTCTCTCATCAAAGACTATGTATGTTCATGCTACTAGGTCGCGGACAAGGTGTGATCAAACTCTGCACCGACGTTGAGCATGCTGCGTCACTGATAGCAAGCTACCTCAATATTTATTGCTCGTCATCAATAGTACCTATTGGAGAAGGTTCGTTCAGGCGTGTAAATTTTGAATAACTTCGCATACCAGCACTTTTAACCTTACTGCATGTTTTTTCGAATATTTTAAGGGTAGATTATGTCGACAATTACCAATACACGTCTTCTTTCCAGTAAAAGTAACGTTGGAAATACCCGTGTTGACCACGTAGAGGAAAGCGTAACGCTAGAGCCTGGAGAGGCTCTGTTAACCATAGATACTTTCGCGCTTACGACCAACAACATTACCTATGCCGCCTTTGGCGAATCAATGCGCTATTGGGATTTTTTTCCTACGCATATAGATGGCTGGGGGCAAATGCCAGTATGGGGTTATGCCACTGTCTATACTTCGAATGCTGAAGGCATTGCCGTGGGCGATCGGTTTTACGGTTACTACCCTATTGCGAAATTCTTAAAGATCAAAGCCGGACGGGTGAACACGCAGGGCTTTAAAGAGGTTTCCGAGCACAGAAAGGAGTTACCGTTTACCTATAACACCTATGTACGTGTTCCTCAAACACCCACGCTGAGTCCTGACTTAGAAGACGCTGAGATGTTAATGCGTCCGCTCTTCTATACGTCATACATGCTGGCCGATTTCTTACAGGATAATAATTATTTCGGCGCCAAAAAAGTAGTGTTCTCGAGCGCGTCCAGCAAAACGGCTTACGGAACCGCTTATTGCGGGCGCAAGCTTGGCGATCACCCACACTTTGTGGGTATCACTTCAGCACGCAATCAGACTTTTGTTGAAAGCACAGGTCTGTATGATTCCACCGTAACTTACGAGGAACTCAACACGCTTTCTACGGATGAGCCTTATGTTTATGTCGATTTTTCGGGAAGTAATAGTCTTCGTTTACATATTCATCAGCACCTTGGACAACAACTTAAATATGATTGCTACGCTGGTTCTGCGACCAATACAGAATTCCTGGCTAACGAACATGAATTTAATCCTGAACCCGTTCCCTACTTTGCCCCTGATCAAATTCGTAAACGTATTCAGGATTGGGGAATGGATGAATTAAATCGTCGCTACGAAACAACTCAGGCCGAGTTTTTGGCAGAACTTGTCGATCCTCAAACCGGTTGGATGACACTTAGCCCTGGTTATGGCTTTGGTGATGCCGCGAGGGTAACTCGCACGCTTTATATGACTGGTGATCAACCCCATCTGGGCAGAGTCATTCGTTTTGATATGTTTTAATAGGCGGCGGGTGCAAGAAAATAAGACAGCACGCCACATTGCCCTCAATTGTCGTATGACTGTCCAATCTTGGACTTCAAGTCGGGTTTGAAATCAGGCATAGCAATCAGAACGTGACGCCTTAAGCGGCGTCCAGGTTGCAACCGCGCGGGTTAACCTTCCTAATATAGCTGCACAAGCAGCTGGTGTTATTTAACAATGTGCTCGTCGATAGCAAACTCCATTTATAAACGCATGCTCCCTCCCCTAAAGCACCATTCAAGGGCCTGTTAATTTATGTAATTAAAGTTTCATCGCGGGTTTGCCGATAACAAATCAAGCACGTAGTTAAAGGTGAAATCATGAATTATTCGCGTTTCTTTGGTGGGAAAGAATTACTGAAAAAGCAGCCGCTTGTTGACCAAAGCGCTTTGGGTGCAATGTATCGAGGTAAGCACTTTGACGAGCCCACAGTAGAGTCTTTCAATGGATTTACCCGTCAGTTCAATCGCGCCACAAGCAGACCGCTTCAGGAAGAAATTTTGGATAAACGCAATCGTCTCATGTTAAATGCGACAAGACGTAACTATTCAACGTTACAAAGATTAATCGCAGCCTGATACACAGATCCTTTTTATATAGAGCCAGTTATACAAATAAGCTAGCCCAGCTTGCATAGCTGGCGCTTTAATTAGCCCATCTAATTACGTCTTTTTGAGACACTTTTTGCCTGAGTGTGTAAGTGTGCCGTAATCACCTTAAAGCGATAAACGCTGTTTAAAGGCTTGCATCTGGCGACGTGAAGGCACCAGGATGCGGCCATTTTGCATGGCGACCTGCCATTGACCACTCAGTGTCACCTCAATATCTTCAATGTAAGCAAGGTTAATAATTTCCGAGCGGTTCAGGCGAAAGAAACCTTCTGTTGGCAAGCGGGCTTCAATCTGCGACATCGCTCTGTTGAGCATTGGCTTGTGTTGCTCAAAGTACACCCGGGTGTAATTTCCAACTGACTCAAAAAGCTGAACCTGTTTAAGCTTTATCAGCCAGCAGTCTTCTCCTTCTTTCACAAACAATTGGCTGTCTGCGTGTAACCTGTCTGACGGCGCTTCAGGAATGTGGTGAGTCTTAAGCCGCACTTTTGCTTTATCAAACGCACTACTCAGCCGTGGCAGGGTAACCGGTTTTAGCAGATAGTCGAGCGCGTTGACTTCGAATGAACGCACGGCAAATTGATCGTACGCTGTAGTAAAAATAATCAACGGCAAATTATCTAGCCGCTCAAGCAAATCGAACCCGGTTCCACCGGGGAGATCGATATCCAGTAACACCAGATCGGGCTGGGTTTCAGTTATCATCTGGTCGGCACTGTCGACAGTATCTGCCTGCCCCACCAACGTTATTCCTGACAACTGGGATAACTGCTCGCACAATTCAAGTCTTGCCAGCCTGCTGTCTTCGACGATAGCTACGCGCATGTTTTCTCCTTCCCGGGAAGTAATACCTCTGCCATCACTACCCCATCCTGCTCGTACAGATGAAACCTGTGTTCATCTCCATAAATCAGTTGCAGGCGCCGACGGATATTATCAACACCAATTCCCTTTTGATTGGGTTGCAGCTGACCGGGGTTGGTTACCGTTATGCGTAACCACTTTGCTTTCCAGCCAATACTGAGCGTTACCTTGCCGCCATTCACTGCGTTTGCAATGCCATGCTTAATTGCATTCTCAACCAGCAATTGCAGCATCAGGCGCGGAACCTGAGTATCGGTACCCACGCCGCTGGAAATTGAGGGCTCGTAAACCAGTCGGTCTTCGTATTGCATTTTTATCAGACTGATATAGGTAGTGACAATTTCCAGTTCTGATTCGAGTGTCGTGGTTTCGCCGGTATCACTTTGAAGGTTGTAGCGAAGCATTTCCGCCAGATTGGCCAGCATGTCTCTGGCTCTTGTGGCGTCCTCCAGGATAAGCGCCCGGATATTGTTGATGCAGTTGAACATGAAATGGGGGTTTAACTGGGTAAGCAAAGCATTTAGCTGCGCCTGATTCAGGTTATGCTCTAAATCCCGCTGCGTGACTTCCAACTCGTCCACTTTGCGTTGCCGGGTAACGAAAAAATACAGACCACTCCAGATAACCAGTACTGCCCATAACACCAGCATGTTATTGATAAACAGAATGTCCAGAGCACCGACAGCCTGATCTATTAGTGGATGGCCGATAACGATGAGCGTACAAATCATTAAGCTTGCCGCGCCCGCCGCGCCAATTAATGACATAAGAAAAACACCGCCTATTACGCTGAGAAGGTGCCGGTGTTGCCAGCGGCGATACTGATAGCGCAAGCCGTGCGATGCGGCAAATCCAAATGTATATAGAATAAAAACAGCAAAGAAAAGTGGGTAATGGACCATACCCACAGACACTTTCAGCAATGTATCTGTTGCGAACAACAGCCCCCAGCCGATAAATTGAATTAACCAATACTGCTTCACAATCGTTACTCTGAATCCTGCGTGTTTTTCCAGCTACTCGCTAAGGCCATTGTTAGTCTGACGCCTTTATCTTTGTCAAATTGCTGACTAAGCCCATTGTTACTCTGATACCTTCGTGATTATCCAGTCACTTATCAGATCAAGCGTCTCTGGCGATATGGTTTGGCTTATTCTTGCATATTCGTCCGGTAATCCGCTATCGGCTTGCTGAAACAAATGATTCTGACCAGGCAACACTCTGAGCGTCACATCCGGATTGTTGGATGCAGCAAAAATACGCTTCATCGCTGAAATATTGCTGTGTGCGGACACCTGTAAATCTTTGTCGCCATTTATTGCCAGTATCGGCATGCTGAGTTTAGACAACACAGGCGCTGGCTGGTAAGACAGGAAACTCCTTCCCCAATCATTGGCCAGCAAATTCACATACTGACTTGCGGTTCTTTCATCATAGCCTGCTTCAAGCAATTTTTTCCGGATCTGAACCGGACTGGCACCGTTAATAATCTGTGCAGCTACTGTCTCCATGACCTCATAAATGCCCTGTGAATTTGGGCTGCCATACGCTTTGGCAATATCCCGCTGTTGTTCTGCCCACAGGGTTTTTCCATCTACTCCTAAGCCCGCTAGCAACACCATAAAGGCAACGTCAGTCTGTTTTGAAGCAAAAAGAGGCGCAGTGACTCCCCCTTCACTATGGCCAATCAGGCCAATGCGGCTGTCGTCTATATCTTCCCGGGATTGCAGATAAGTATACGCTGAGGCCACATCTGTACTGAAACCGTCAATCGTGGTGCCTGAAAAGGTACCGCCACTCTGCGCGGTACCGCGATCGTCAAAACGCAGCACGGCAATACCTGCGTTAGTAAGATGATCAGCCAGTACCCAGAAAGGCTTGTGCCCCATTAGCGTTTCATCACGGTCTTGAGGACCAGACCCCGATACCAGAATTGCGGCAGGGAAAGGCCCTTCTCCCGGGGGGAGGGTTAAAGTGGCTGCAAAGGTAAAGCCTTCCGTTACATGATTATAAGCTACCTCTTCCACCTGATAGTCAAAAGGCGGCTGAGGCTGCTGGGGGCGCGCAGCTGCCCCCCTATCCGATTGTTGTTCATTTACTGACTTACGCGTCAGCGTCAGACTGAAATCACTGCCGGCCTGGGAAAATATGCCCTCTAGCCTGCCATTACTGAGCTTTGCATCATACCGTGCCCCAATAGCTTTAAACGACACTGAGACAGAGGTATCTGTTATACGCACAACTTCGCCCGGAATGCCAAAGGTCTGTTGAGCGGGACTATCAATCGTCACTTGCCACTCCCCGTCGTGCTGATTCAGATGCATTATCAACGGCAGGCTGACATTGGGCTGGATCTGCAACTCTCCCTGCCAGTCTCCGGCTGTTTCCTTTGCCATTAATGTTGCAGAACAAAGTAAGCAGATAGCAGCAATTACTATTCGTCTTATCATCACTGTTTCCTTATTTATTACCGACAATGAGGGTTACTTTGCCAGAGTTATTTCAGAGTGGGCGTTTATATGACAAACGGCAGATTACGCGGATAACTGGTAAATAACGAAGATGAGAGGTTCGAACTTGTGCGATGGAAATAAACAGAACCAGCGTGGCAGTTAGCAATGAACGTTAAAATCAATTGATGAGAGCGTAAATATTTTTACTTTCAATATGTTGAACTTTTTTTCATAAATCGAACTATATTTCGGCTTTAAGCATTGGACTGTTGTAGAGAATCTAACCTGCGTATTTTCTCTGTGAGGGCATCAACATCAACACGGAGGCTTACCAGTTAACAACACTGATAAGCTCCCGCCTCCAAAGCCAACTAAAGAGTAAATGAATTAATCTGGATTAAATCTGCTTTTTAATTTTCTTTTTTAGCGTTTTCAGAATGTTATTAAAGCGATCGTCCCCTGACTGACTAATAGACGCTAACGTGGTTTGGGCTTCTGAAAGCTCATTATTATTCATTAGCAATTCGGCCAGACGTAGATTCGCCCAGTCTGCGCTTGGTAAATCAACGGTATCAATTGAGGTGGTTTTCAGGTCAGTTAAATACTGTTGTAACGCACTAATCCCCTCTTGCGTTTTCTCACCACTTTTCACCGCGATCAGGCCAATCCGGTATTTTCCGTAGAGTAAACGGGATTTATTTTGTTGATACGTCTGCCATTCTGCCGATTCGCTTTTATCAACGGGCGCAAGCTCATGCGACATCAAAGGGTAAAGCGACTGGAACGCGTTATCATAAGACTCTTCCGACAGATAATATGTGCCTAATTCAAGGGATGCTCTTACGTTACTATCACTTTCCTGCGCGAGTTTCTTATAAATAGTTATCGCTTGTTGTTCGTCATCTTCAGACAACAAAAAGCGAGCTCTGGCAAACTGGCCTTCAGTGGTATCCATTTCGGTAATTTTATCAACCAGGCGTTTCGCCTCGTCAGAATCACCGCCAGCAATGGAAGGGGCAACAAGATGAAATTGCATGAGCGCCAGATAAACCTCAATTTTTTCCGGGGCAACCTCTACGGCTTTTTCCAGACTGTTTTTAGCCTTTTCTGCATAGCCAAGCGCTGAAAAAATACTGTTAGAGGCTTGCGCGCCCATTACGCTTGCATGCATATGATAAGCGCGATAATCCTTGCTGTAGTGGGAAATAAAGTCCTCTGCACTCTCTTCTGCATCGTCTAAATCCTGATTCATCAGTGCAGAAACCAATAAGGAAAACTCTTCCGGTGTTTTATCATTTTTACTTTCAAGGGAACTGCTAACCGACTTGAAATCACCTTTTGCAAACTGAGCTTGCAGCGTTTCAAGTGATGTCGTTGAAGCCTGAGCGAACGTTGCACCTGCAGATAGCAGGGCGATCAATACTGTAGCGGGTAAAAGAGTAGTTCGGCGAGAAAAACGTTTTTTAAGGTGTCCTTGCTTATACATATCTGTTCCTTTTTGAATTTATTGTGAGACTAAGGCCACCATTAGTTGCCATTGCCTGGTCAAAGTTCCCGGTAAACAGTGGACTGACACCTTTTTGTCTTTTTAATCGAGTCCACGTCGCATAGTGAAACATCAAAAACGTAATTATTGATGTTTACGTACAACGTTACCGATTCCAAATGCTATGAATCTTATCCACAATTACAAAGTTATAAAGCACCGCAAATAACCGCTGTTGCTGACGCTGACTAATAGTGGTGTTTATACGTAGGACCTCTTTCTTATTCGGAAGAAACAGTGTCGCTATTTCCTGATTCTCGTCATAAATACGCAGACCAACAATGGTGCGGCCACGATGACGACGTGTATCTAACACCTCACCAGATAAGTTTACCCGTTCACCTTGATAACTGTATTCTGGTTCAATACGTAACATTAAATCTCTGGCTCGCAGCACAAGTTTTGTTTCCGATCCTTGCTTTTGGGCCAGATACAACTGCCAGGTGTCTGTTTCATCTCCAATTTCACAGGCCAGAAGGCTTGACACAGGTCGGGTAGATTCACTCTGAGGCTCTTCATCTCTGAATATCCGAGACTTTTCCTCTTTTTGATATAGATGACGTAGGTCACAATGACTGCTGTCTGTATAAGCGTTGCGAGCATTCGATAAATCGAATGAGAAGCTTCGTTCCAGATCCACTGCATAGCGCTCTGATTCGACTAGCCAGTCCTGGTTAGTCAAAACAGAGTTGAAGACGTTAAGTTTAACTTCTGAATCTATCCGGGTGGTCTCACCTGAACTATGTCCGGTATCTACATTGGTAACCTGATAGTTACCGGCGACGATTTCGTAGTGTTTATCCAGTATGGCAAAAGTCGGTATTTCAATGTTGATTTGCTCGCTATGTTCTACAAATGACGGAGAGTAAATCATGCGCTTATTATCCATATAAGACACGGCACAGGCACTTAATCCGAATAGCATAACAGTGGAAATAACGATGTAAGACAACTGGCTCATAAATTTACGTCTATCCCTGAATCCCATTGCGCATTGTTGAGTGCCCCGCTTACTGTTGCTATAGAGGTCCGCCATCACAAACAATGTCACAAGTTGATAAAAATTGTGATTTTTATTACAGCGTGTCAAAGATTAACCCTAGCTGAATAGTATGGCGTCTATTTAACTGACATAATTTCTCTGGTACGCACAGCAAAACTATTGGTCAGATTACATACCCGATATGTTGGCGACCGTATGCCTTAAATCGCAATAGTAAACGCTAGGCAGGTAAGTACGCGTGCCATCCTGAAAAGACTTTTTACGGAAGCTTTGATAATCTCCAGCTACATACCAAGGAATAAGCAGTAAATTTAAGGATCGCTAGTGAAGTTGCCTGTCTTTATAAGCATACTAGTGGCGCTTTTAGCGCAGACATCGGATGCCAAAAACTTATCAGGGGATAGGTACTTTCAGTCATATCGCGAGATCATTGGCAAGTCCCCTGCCACCGGACATGAACTTGAGCTTCTTATCGCATCGTCCCCGCTGACAGATAGCACCGCTGTGGCGTCAGTCTACCATGCGTTGTTAGATTCGCTGGTTGACCATCCCACGGGCTTTGAGAAATACCATACCTCTCCATCTTCGACGTTGATAACGCTAAAAAAATCCCATCCAGCGTTATTTTATCGCCACCAGATACTGGAAGCTTATAATCTGGGCATTGGTGGGGATTGGCCTGACGCTATTCAACGCATCGACGAGGTTATTTCCTTCTCTGAACAAAGTGATAAGGAACTTTATTTCGATGCGATAGCTACCAAATCACAATTCCTTGCAAGAGTAGGACTGTTACGTGCGTCGCTTAACGAGCTTGCTGTTGTGCTGGACGCTTTACCGTCATTGTCTCAAAAACGCTTCTTTGGTGATGGCGCGATTGAAAATGCTGAGTTGTTTATCGGTCTTACGAAGTCTTATTTGGGGGAATATGATCAAGCACTAGTGCTTTGTGCTAGAGCAGAAACGTTTTTCAGTGGTCGCCCCGCTAGTACGCCCTTTCGTTATTACCAAATGTCTTTAGATTGTCAGCGGCGAAGCTACGAAGGGTTAGCGCGCTACACGGAAGCGGAAGATATTTTAGAAAGCTATATTCGCTTTGCAGAACAAATAAAAGATTGGGATAGCTTCGTATATGGTCTCGTTCTCAAACTAAACATCTATTTTCAAACAAATAGCAGTGAAAGCGCGCTGCAACTTATCGAAAGTACAAAGCGCTTTGTTGCTTCCCTCCCCGGCTCGTATGACAAAACATCTTATGAGATTGCCCGTTTTGAAGCCCTGTTGATGCAGGGTAAGCTTGATGAAGCAAATGCGCTTTCAGCAGACATTGAGCAAATGCTGGCAAAAACGTCAGACAATAGTCTGTTGCAGGCTGAGTTTAGATCAGCTCAGGCAGAGCTATTCGAGAAAACAGGAAATTTAAAGCCAGCGTTAAACGCCTTAAAAGACAGTAAACACTATTATCAGGATCTGTATTATCAAACTGATGGCCGAAACGAGTTCTTTAGCGATTATTACGAAAGTGAGTTAGCGCAAAGAAAACTTCAGCTTTTGTCCAAAGAGCATGAGTTAACGCAGCTGAATCTCTCAAAGACAAGCCGCTTTAATGCCCTCCTGTTGATGGGGGCGGCGGTGTTGACTATTGCTGTTGTGTTCATTGGATATTTGCTGTCTGTTCAGAGAAAATTAAAGGCAGAACAAGAGGAACTTGCCACCACCGACTCGCTGACCGGTATCCGTAACCGAAGAAGTGCACTACAGGCTATAGACATTGAGATAGACAAAGCAAAAAGACATCAGCAACCGCTTTCTTTGGCCATCATTGACTTAGACCACTTCAAATCTATTAATGATCGTTTCGGCCATGATGCCGGCGACGCGCTTTTAAAAGCTTTTTCACACTTTATCAGTCGATCGATAAGAAAGTCAGATATCTTTGCACGCTATGGTGGCGAGGAGTTTGTTCTTTGTCTGCCCATGACCTCAGTTGAAAAAGCCGAGACAATGCTCAACAACATCCTTTCGATGTATAACGCGGAGATGTTTTGCGGCGGTAACATTCGTAATCAGACATTCTCGGCCGGCGTTAAAGAGTACGAGGCTGGAGATACCACAATGTCTTTAATCACTCACTGTGACGAGGCGCTGTATAAAGCCAAAAATGCCGGGCGCGGACAAGTCAGTCGTGCGGATCGATAGAGAACATGCAACGGTGAGATTGAATCCAGACCTCATAACTCTTATTGAGAGTGTAAAATATGTGAAGATGGGTTTTGCCAACCGACTGACTTTCTGATTTATGCTAATTCTGAAGTCGTTGAGACCTGCTGTTTTATTATTAACCGGGTTGCTGGCATTCCGTCGCCCTCTCATTTAAAAAGTGCGACAGCTGTGGGCAAAACTGTCAAAAAATTATAAGTATTCGGAAAACGCTGTACCAGCATTATTGCTATGGGTACTGATGGTAAAATAGAAAGTCGTGCCGGCACTTTTATCACTTTCAATCCATGCTTTACCCTTGTGAGCCTTCGCAACCAGTCGCACTATGTAAAGTCCGATCCCCCAGCCCTCTTTGCTCCGATTTTTTTCGGTGTCATCACGAGAGAGGAAATCGAACATTTTATCCCGCATGGTAGGCTCAATGTAGGAACCTTCGTTATGCACACTAATTTGCAATATTTTCTCTTCGCGACGTAAACCAATAGTTATCGGCCTGCCTACACCACCATATTTTATCGCATTTGAGATTAAGTTCTCGACAACACGTAAAACAGACATGTGATCGCAAACTGCATGGGCCTGTTCCAGGTTAGTTTCAAAATTCACTCTGTTACTGTAAACCTCTGTCGCCTCTTCAGCGGCCACCTTGAGCTCTTTTACCAAATCCTTTTCTTCAAAGCGAAATGTCATTCCTTCACCAGCTTTAAGCTGCGAAGCATCCAGCAATTCTCCGATAAGGCCGAGCGCTTTACCCAGGCTCCGCTTTATTACTGAAAACACTTTGGTCTGCGATGCCAGACCCAGCTCCCCTACTTCAACGTAGCTACGAGCAACAGATATTGGATTGCGCAAGTCGTGAGCGATAACGCTAATGAGCTTTTCCTGTACTTCCCTGATGGAATTAGAGAATTTCTGGCAGGCCTGAGCACAATTCGCCTCTATGAACCGGTTTATGATTTCAGCGGTAGTCAGGCACAATATACCGTTTCGGTAAAGGTGGTTGCGAAGTACCTGTCGTAACAGGGAATACTCCTGTATTACCTGCGACACATCATAGCTCGATACCGAGGCACGCGCCCGCCCGTGCTCGTCACTGTACTTTGCTCTGAGATCAATCTTATCTATACCGGAGGTATCGAGGTTGTCTGGGTCAGGCTCAAAATTTTTAAGCGCCTCAACGAGGCTGGCTAAAAAATATGGAAGATAATTCCTGACAATCAGATCCGGCGCATCTGACGCTGCCTGAAGCTTTTTATTCGCTAGCTCTTCCCACTCGGCGAAAACTTCCTCTTTGTTGGCTTCAAAGTATAAGCCGCACTCCAACGTATTTACTGACAAAAACATTCCCTTTCTTTTGTGAAAACGCTTATGAGCCCTCATGAGGCGCAATATAGATATTATTCTATTTTATAATATAGAAAGTTGAATAGGCATGCTAACAGCTTTGTCAATAATATAACTAACTTTAAGCAACCTCAACATTCCAGGCGATTGCCCACCGAACTTTCTATAACGATACCAATATTTCTTGCACACTTCGCCTAGAGTTGTAGTGGCAGACTAAATCCGAATACCATTTAAGTGTTTTATTGATAAGTATTAGCCGGGCGATCTTCTGACGTTCCTAGAAATAGGTGATGTTGAAGGTTTAACTGACATTCCCGGTCACCCTCTGCATAACTATCGTGATTTTGCTACCAGCCTGATGTCTGAATAGCGTGCCAACCTCAGTGAAAATGCCTACTCTGTTGGCACAGGCATTCAACGACAATCTATATTTCACCTACCAAAAACGTGATCCACTGACCTGGAAGAGACTCTGCCCCATCAATAATTCAACCCACATACTCTATATAAAGTCCGCAATTATATTCTATTTTTATGTGGCTGGACTTTTTATACTGGCTATAACGAATTGCGCAAACTGATGAGATTATCATGCAAGAGCGGTTTCAGTATCTACCGAGTCACCACACATTTGGTTTGAGTGCCTTTTCAGCGCAGATAAAGGAATTCAGCTATGACAAACATGCGCATGAAGAGTACAGCATTGGCGTTACCCGCAAAGGACGTCAGGACTTTTTCAGTGACGGCAGGTTCCATAAAAGCAATGAAGGCAACGTAATATTCTTTAATCCTGAGCAGGTACACGACGGTTGTGCAGGCGCGAGTTCAGAGCTCGAATACGAAATGCTGTATATTCCTGAATCCACGTTGTTGCAAATGATGCGTTCTCTTGGCCAGATCTCTCGGGATCAGGCCCGCCTGAAGTCATCTCTTTTCCACGATGAACAGCTACGTGATGATGTCCTTCAACTTAGTCAGATAATGCGCGAGGCGAAGGTGTCTGCGCTTGAAGAAGAAGCCGCGTTGTTATCTATTGCTCAGTCGATAATTCGCCTCGGCAACGGCACGCTTCATGATGTTAAGGTTCACAGCCGTAAAGATGCGCTGCTTCTTCGAGCCAGGGATTATATTCTAAGCAATCTGGATCAGAAGCTGACTGTGGACTCGATATGTCAGACAGCAAACATGTCAAAATACCATTTTATCCGTCTGTTCAATCAGCAGTTCGGTATGACACCGCATCAATATGTACTGAATTGCCGGATAAACCGGGCAAGACAAGCGCTTGAGATGGGCAACAGCGTTTTTGACACTGCTGTTGACCTTGCTTTTGCTGATGTCAGCCATTTTAATCGCAAGTTCAAAAAGACTTTTGGCATTACGCCACGCCAGTACCAGCGGCAATTAGTCACCTGATTTTTACCGCCCTGCTACGTTCGAGTAATCCATGACCGACATAATTCTTTATGCCTTTGGCGTGATGTACACGCCTGGGCCAGTGAACGCTATTGGCCTGAATAATGGTATCCAAAAACAAACCCGTGTTTTTGGTTTTTTTGCCGGCGTCGCCGTTGCCATGTTCATACTATTTTTCTCTGTTGCGTATGTTGGTGAACAGATAATGAATCCATCGCTGCTGACGGTGACATCAGTGCTGGGAAGCCTTTATATATTTTGGCTGGCAATAAAAATCTTTCGCTCAAATCCCGCGCAATCTACAGAAGCCCCTCCCCGTCTCCTGACATTTCGCGATGGCGTGATGATGCAGTTACTTAACCCCAAGGGGATCACTGTGGCACTACCCGTTGCGACAGTGCAGTTTCCCGCGGCGGGGATCAGCGGGTTCGTATTATTTATCTGGTGTGTAGGCCTGGCGATATTCGCCTTTGGTGCGCCGTGGTTCTACTTCGTTTTTGGACGCCTGCTGGGAAAGAATATTTACCAGGCCAGGTATTTAGCTGCGATCAACAAACTGATGGCGCTATTTCTGATATTTGTCGCCATAAGTATAGGGCTTAGCCCTTTTGTTATCTGAACATTTCAAACTACGCCACCAGGAGATATAAACATGCAGTTTGACACTAAATTTGCGATTGTGGTTGCTGACGATTTACCAGCATGGCAGAAACTGAATGTGGTTAGTTTTTTGTCTGGCGGCGTAACCAGTAGTCCGGAAGTAAACACCGGGGAGCCCTACACAGACGCCACAGGTAACAAGTACTTACCGCTCTGTATACAGCCAATTATTGTACTGAAAGCCAGCCGGGAAAAACTCAGCACGTTTATCAACCGGGCAAACCGAAATCAGGCTGAACTGGCAATTTACATTGAGGACATGTTTGCTACCGGGAATGATAACGATAACAGACAAACGGTGAGTCAATATGTAACGGATCAACTTCCGTTAGTTGGACTTGCGATGTGTGGTGACAAGAAGCTCGTTGATAAGGTGTTTAAAGGCGCAAAATTGCATGACTAATATTTAGCACCATTTTTAAAAGATAATGATGAATGTCATCTGTCATCGCTCGTTGGCGTAGTTCAGCGATCTGTATATCTTTCCTTATGACAAAAAAAAGGGGCCTTGCGGCCCCTTAAGTTAGCTTTCTTAGTATTATTATTATAGTGAATTTAAGAAGCGCAGCAGTGCTGATTGATCTGCGTCACCAAGGCTTTCATAGGCAACACGCGAACTCTCAGATTCACCCCCGTGCCACAGAATAGCCTCTTCAATCGTTCGTGCACGACCATCATGCAAGTAACTGTGTTCTGGGCTGCACACTTCATTTCCCTGACCGCCGATTGAGTTTACCACGCCACCGGTTACACAGGCAGAAAGTCCTATGCCCCATAGTGGTGTAGTGCGCCACTCTGAGCCACTCGCCTGACCTTCACCAAGATTATCGGCTAATCCCTCACCCATATCATGAAGTAATAAATCAGTGTAAGGGTGAATAGTCTGGTCCCTTAACTCCGCTAAAGGGTGGAACTCGCTGGTTTGCATCGTTGGCGTGTGACAGCTTGCGCAGCCAATATCATTGAACAGCTGCTTACCCGTCTGAACCTCAGGAACGTCCAGGTCCCGTTGCGCCCGGACACCTAACAGTGAAATGTATTTGGCAAGTTCATCCAGGTGTTTATCAGAAACCTCTGACCCTGACGCACCACACACACTTTGATCTGTACCACAATCAGGATCGGGGAACATAGTGCTCATGACGCCCATGTCAGTATTAAATGCTGACGCAACCTGATGTTTGACAGACGTAGTACCGGCTTTCCAGCCAAAGCGACCTAAGCGGGTTTCTCCGGACAGAGGATCGATCACCCGCTGGGCTTTACCTGAGATGCCATCAGCATTGCTGTCTTCGGTATCTTCCATAGCCAGAATAGCGCTTTCGGGAATAGCTTCCAGTAAGCCTAAACCAACCAGTTGCGGTGCAATCCGTGCTGAAAAGCGTGCCGGGGTGCCATTACTAAATTGATACACAGGCGAACGTAAGCCGTTTTCTTCGGACCAGGAGGCAATAGATACCGTTCCTTCTCCGTCGGCACTATTATCGATACCCACATTTTTAGGCTGTAAAACATTTCCTATCAGCGGATCCGGATCGCCATTATTATCGGCTACCTTGAATACCCATTTATCCAGCGGTTGACCTACAGGCGCTGGTGCGGCCCGGCCGTTGCGAACGTGGCATCCTGCACAACTTTCTTTAATATAATGAGTGCCGGCAAGACCAACCACATCATCAAAGATCCCGTTCTCACCATTTCTCTCATCATGTCTGCCATCCACAAAACTGCTGTGGTGAACGCGACGGCCTTCTACAAATATCTGTCCATTGATATTAGATAGATTGGTAGCCATTTGCATAAAGTGGTTATCAGGTTCATTAGTATAGTTATAAGGCAGCGTAGTGTAGCCTCCTAACCAGCCTTCCTGTGCAATGGGGTAAGAATCTTCACGTTCGGAGCTTTTATCATCGAAGTCCCCAACCGTTTTCCACGGCACCATGCCCTGCCCCACGATGTACAAATAGGTGGTGCCATAATAATTCTCACGCCCTTCCGGAGGGGCATCCAGAAATTGACTGACTTCCACTTCCATTCGCTGACCAACCTGCAGTGGTAAAGAGCCACCTGACGGCTCCCAGTTTAATGGCCGGTAATCATCAATAATTACCTGATAGCGATACTGAACCCCTTCATCACTAATTTTATTGAAATTAAAATCATAGGTTCCGCTATCAACTTCAACCACAGCGCCGCCACCGAAATAGTTGCCATGATACTCTGCAACGGTATTCAGGCCGCGGTACCAGGCTCTGAACTCTCGTGCGCCCAGCTTCCATTCAGTGATAAAGTTAACTTCAATATGCGATCCACCTTTGGCCACATAATCGACAAACTCAAATTGTGCAGTTCGGTGTGTCCAGTAGTGAGATAAATAATGATCGTATATTTGAAACTGGTCTTCTTTGGCGTGACGGTCGCGACCGCGATCAGCAAAGCGTGTGACTAGTGCATCTCCACGGTCAAAGCTAATAGCCTGGTCCAAAGGGGTATCGTTATTAAACAGCGGTACCACCTCACCTAATTCAACAGTGTAATTCACCACATGCCATACACCATTAACGCCATCGCCATTAGTATCACCTACTTCAGAATCATTCTGGTAGAAATACAATGGACGCCCCTGGTAGGCAGCCTGTAACTGGCCGTCCTGGCGTTCGATCGTAGACAACTCTGCTACGCCGGACGCTGCGCCGTCACTCACCAGTAGCGGAGGCCAACTGGTAGCGCAGCCACCATTACATACGCTGGCTGAATAGGGGTGGTCGTTATCAAACACATATAAGGTGAAGCCACTCGCTGACGAGCCGTTTCCACCTACCAATATGTCGTTTACCGCTCTGACTTCATTCACTACAGTGACAATTTCACATCCCTGAGCATCGACATTGGCTCCGGGGGAGGTGTTGGGGCACAAATCAAACTCGTCGGATACACCGTCATTATCCGCGTCTGCTGTGTCAGGTAACGCACAGCCGTTTGCATCAACCGGGGTGCCTGGTGCTGTATCCGGACATTGATCGAGACTATCAACTACACCGTCGTTATCTGAATCAGTAACATCAGCGATAGTACATCCTGCTTCATTCACGTCCGCACCAGGTGGTGTGCCCGGACACTGGTCCTGGCTATCAATAACACCGTCGTTGTCTGAATCATTCTGGCCACCACTGCTGCCGCCGCCATCACCCATATAGAAGGTCTGCTGCGCGGTATCAATCGCACCGCCGGATGCTTGCAGATAGGTAAACCAGTACACAATTTCATCGCCACTGCTTAAATTGGAAAGGTTAAATATGTTTATGCCACCGGTGTTTTGCATCCTGACGTTTTGCTGACCGCCGCCATTAACAATGAAATGTACATCAGCCCAATCCGGTGTATTTACGAAGAAGTAAACGCTGGTATCACTGTCCTGGACAACGCCGGTTTCGGTGCTTACTGATACCGGGCAACCTGTTGCATCAACAGGCGTGTCGGCGGGTGTAGCGGCGCACTGGTCAATATCATCATTAACACCATCCCCATCAGAATCTGAATTGGAGAAAATCTGGCAGCCATTGGCATCGACGGAGACGCCATCAGGAGTACCCGGACACTGGTCCAGACTATCTGCTACCCCATCGTCATCGGTGTCAGGGTCTTCATTTGTTCCGTCACCAACCACAATATCATCAAAATAGAAGGTCCAGTTCGACGGATTGTTTTCCGCATCACCAACAACGCCTAAATCAAAGATAAAAGTAATTTGCGACAGCGAGCCCGCGACCCCGGTAAAGTCAAAAGATAGCGTTTCCCATCCGGAACCACCATGAGCCACGTTCCGCTCCTGAGCAATCCCTTCCAGCTTAAACAGCACATTGACTTCACGTGCTGACCATACCTTCATTGAAAAAACCGTGTCGTTAACTTCAACAGGCTGGGCCAATGTCAGTGTTGAGCCGCCCCACGGTGCTCCTGCAAACTTCTGCATAATAGACACCTGGGCGCTGGTATTGATACCCGCCGATTGTGGGTTGCCCAGCACATAGGACACCCCGCCGTCGAAGTTCGCGAATGTATAGCTCCCAGCTTCAGACTCAAAATCCAGCGCGAAGTTGTCTGGCTCAGGCCCGGAATTGCCGTCATCTTCACTTGCCGGATAGCTGATATCATCGTAGTAGAAAGTCCAGTTTGAGGGGGTTCCTGCCGCATCACCCATTACACCAAGGTCAAAAATTACGGTTATCTTGTTAACTCCGGTCCCGGATTCGCCGGTGAAGTCAAAAGCGAGTTCTTCCCAACCACTGCCGCTGTGTGCAACGTTTCGCTCAACGTTCATTCCTTCGAGTTTAAATAATACATTTACAACCCGATCTGAGAACACCTTCATGCGGAACACGGTATCTTCAATATCCAGAGATTCCGGTAATGTTAAAGTGGAACCTCCCCATGGCTGACCTGTGTACTTTTGCATCTGAACGACTTGTGCGCTGTTGTTCCCGGCATCTGAAGCCGGGTTTGCTACAACCGTAGAAACACCACCATCGAAGTTCACAAACTCATAACTGTCGGGCGACTGCTCAAAATCGACAACCTCGATATCCGGTACTTCAAATACTCCAATATCGTCGTAGTAGAACGTCCAGTTATCCGGATTTCCAGCAGCATCTCCCATAGTACCGAGATCAAATATCAGGGTGATTTGGGTCACACCGGTGCCAGACTCTCCATCAAAATCAAACGTTAGCAGTTCCCATCCCGCCCCTGAATGCGCCACACTGCGTTCAACCAACATGCCTTCAAGTTTGAATAACACATTAACCGGTCTGTCAGACCAGACATTCAGACTAAAGAGCGAGCTATCCACATCAATGGGGGCGTCAAGGGTAATTGTCGAACCACCCCAGTGCTGACCTGCGTATTTCTGCATTTGTACAACCTGACTACTGGCATTGTTTTCAGCGTTGTAAGGATTGTCGATAACAGTGGATACCCCGCCATCAAAATTAACGAAGTTGTACTCGCCCGCAGGCTTTTCAAAATCCATCAGAATACGGTTAGTCATACCATTGCCCGGTTCCACAGGCTCACCTTCTTTGAAGGCTACGTTATCAACACGGAAGACCGCTCCTTCGCCCTGCCCCCAATCAGGAAAAATCATGACAACATCAATGCCGTTAAGATTTAATCCAGCGCCAGCTAAATTACGCAATGGGATCGAATACCGACGCCACTCTGTTGTTGGCGTATCAATAACCACTACCGCCTCACTGCTTGCACCGGCCTGTTCGACTTTAAGGTTCCAACTTGCGCCGGCGTTAAGAGGAGCAGATATCAGTTTAAGATCGAATTCCAGCACGCCGTTTGCCAGCATGGGCGAGCCATCATATGCCTGACGCTCATCTGCCACATTCGTATTAAATCCGACGACTGTGGGTGTGCTTCCAATAGAAAACTCAACGGCGTAGCTATGCTCAGCATCGTCTGAGACAACATCAGGCGTAGTACCACCACAGCAATCCCAGGCAGGCCAGCCTGGATTAATCTCATTCTCGAAAATAACCAGTTCTTCAGCGATGCCATCAGACGGTGCAACAGGTACCGGAGCTGCGCCCTGAATTAACGTACCGCCATTTTCAACTGACTCATCGTATCCGGCATCTTCGCCTTTACAGCCCTGTCCATTCACAGGTGAAACAGAGCACTCATAAACGCGAACATAATCAATTTCGAATTTGTTATTTTCATGGAAGGCGCTGGGATCGATACCCCTACCGTGAACATTTTCCGGCCAGCTACCGCCAACAGCAAAGTTTAACAGCAGGTGGAATTTTTCATCAAAAGGTGCAGAGCTCCAGTTAAGTTCATTGTTGATTTCGGTATACCAGCCTTTATGCGCCAGACCATCCGGATATCCTTGCTGATTGTACGTCAGTTCAGACTGACGTTGAGTTGAATACAACACGCCATCAACATACCAGCGAATTTCACCTTCCTCCCACTCAATCGCGTAAACGTGAAAGTCATCCATCGGACTAACACCACCTGGTAGGGTATAACTTTTTCCCGAATTATCATTATCCGGCCAGGCCTTACCGTAGTGCAGCGTGCCATGAACGTCTTTTACCGTCTCTTGCGCACCTGCAGCTATTGGTGCTCCGAGATTTACGGCTTCAAAAATGTCTATCTCGCCGGAATTCGGCCATCCGCCATACACATTGTCGGTGGGGAGCATCCATATGGCTGGCCAGGCACCCTGGCCACCTGGTGCTTTAGCGCGTATTTCAAACCGGCCGTAAGTCCAGTCACCTTGGTATTTTGTTCTTAAACGTGCAGAGCTGTATGGTAAAGGCTGCCCTGTCTCAGGTTTGGCGACAATATTTAAAATACCATCTTCTACATAAGAGTTTTCAGGGTTGTCTGTGTAGCATTGTTTTTCCTGATTGCCGCCGCCGTCACAGTTAATTTCGTGCTCCCATTTGTTGAAGTCTATGCTGTCTCCTTCAAATTCATCACTCCACACCAGCACCCAGTCTGAAGCGTTGTGTTGCAACACGCTTGTAAAAGTAAGTCTGGTACGACGGTCAAAGGCAAACTTTGCCGTAACCATCATTGCGCTGTCAGCAGCCAGCTCCTGCATTGCAAACTCAATATAAGGTACACCGTTGCTATCAAGGCCGGCTGGATCCATAACCTCAAGCGACGCATCATCCAGCAGTAACCTGAAAGGCCCTTCAATGGTGTCACTGCCAGTATTTGTTAATGTTACCTGAACAACATAAACACCTTCGGCACGAATATATCTTGCCCGTGACTCAGACACCGTCACGCCGTCACTGATGGTTGCCCATTCAGCAAAAACAGATTGCGAAAACAAAAATAAGGTACACAGAGCACCTTTTAGAAACGTTGATAATTTCATAATAGCGCTCCGCCTAGCTTATCTGATTAGCGTGGCGATACTGCGCACAGTCACGTCGGCTTGCCAACAGGCCAATAAAGCCCAGCGCAAAAATAGCCATACTGGCAGGCGCTGGGACTTCAGCCGTAACTCTGTCTAAAGATACGTTACTGATCGATACCAATGACGTTGAGTCATCATCATCAATTTGATCGAATAAATAGAAAGACAGTCTCCAGTTCTGGTCGCTGTAGTTATCTAAAAGCGAAACCGTGCTGATGGTGAACACGTTTGACTGCATTGCATAACTGACGTCTGCAGGCATCAGCAGATCTACCAGATCAAAATCTTCATTCAACAAACTGATAAAAAACGAATCGTTGTTGTTTAGTTGGGAAGTGTCAAAATCAACGGTTAGCAGGTAATCAAAACCCGACTCAAATACTACGCTCTGGTATAGTTCTGCGTCGAAGTCCAAGTCATTTACAGAGAGGTTCACAGTGCAGTCATCAGGCAGTCCGCTTACGCTGATGTCGCCAGCACCCTGCTGTTCCCAGGCATCTAATGTACAACTGCTGGAAAAGTCTCCATTAGTAATTATTCCTGCTGTCGCCACGGAATTGCTTAATAGGAATACTGCTAAGATACTGCTTTTTATAAATTTCATAGTTAATGTCCGTAATAACGCATAAAAAAATTTAGTTCATATAAACAGCACCTTAGATACTACCGATACCGTTATCATAGGTATCCCTACTGATGTATGCGCTTACATTTTTTATGCTGTAAGCGCTTACAAGGATGGCTAAAAAGAGTATGTGAATATTTACCGACGATCAACATCAATTTAAAATTTAATTAACATGCGTAGCAAAAATGATCACTGAAAGGTATGATGATTAAGTGAGAACAGTGATAGTGATCTTTTACTCGCGCTGAAAAATTCACCTGTACCATGCGTAGTTAGGCACAGAAGTTTGCAGTTTGCGAGACTTGACTGATAAGAGGTGGAGCTGAAGAAAATGTAAAATGACCAGCGCGAGCCATTTGCCCGCGCTGATGAGCTTAATGTCTAAACCCTTCTACTATTGCCGGAATACCAGGTAGCAAGCCCACTATCGCCATGACGAGAGTCAGAACCACGAACATGATCCCAGGTATTATCCAACGGCTCATCTTTGATAGCTCTGCGCTGCGGTCTTTACAACCAATCAATCCAAGGTTATCCAGCAGCATGGTTAAAGACCAGCCAAATGCCGGGTTAACCAGAGATGACGCGAACACCACAATTGCCGCAGATTGCGTAGTTTTGCCCTCACGGGTCATTTCCATTCCTGCTTCAAGCAAAGGAATGAAAACGCCTACTATCAGGGCAACACACAGAACAGGCTCCCAGATCGCCAGATCCATCGGGTAGCCCCATATACCTGCAATAACACAAAATAGAGCGGTAAGTACGGCACCCGCGGGGATAGGACGCTTGGCGATAGCGGCTGGCACAATGTAGGTTCCCCAGGACGATGTGAAATTTGCCCCTCCCATCAGGGAACCCACGGTCTGGCGCACCGATGCGCTTACCATAGTGTCATCAATGTTCATCTGCACCTTCTCGGTTTTTGGTGGATAGCTGATTTTCTGAAAAACCTGATGTCCCAAAAAGTCAGGTGACCACATCGCTACGGCAAGCACCGCAAAAGGTAATACCACAATGAAGTTCTCAAGTGTTGGCAGGCCCAACATCCAGCCGGTGTCTTCGCCCCACCAATAAGCGGGATTCATATTAGGAAAACCGGGTGCCGTGTTAAATTCAAACGGCGCGCCCAGTAGAAATGCAAGCCCACCGCCAAGTAAACAGCTTAGTGGTACAGCCAGCCAGCGCTTTTTCCAGTGCTCCAGTAAGGCGTAAAGTAGTATGGTACAAATAATGACGATAAAGGCGATATGCGTCATTTCAATGCTCTCAGCCCAGGAATACAACTTTTTGACCTGAGATGTCGTGCCTATGAAGCCCAGATACAGCAATAGCCCGCCACACACACCTTTACTAGTAAGCTTTGCAAGCAAACTTCCGCCTTTGCTCACAGCAAGTAATAAGCCAAAGATCCCTATCAACAACCCGAAAGCCATTGGGTGGCCCCCCGCTGCAACCACAATAGGAATGAGTGGGATGAGCGGCCCATGAGTACCTGCCAGGTTGGCTGTAGGTAAGATGAAACCGGAAAATAGCAAAATAAATAACGCAACGATAATGAGTTCGTAGCGAACATTCTCCAGCACAAACGCATCACCGAGCCCCAGCTGGCCCGCAAAAGTAGCAGCAATCGCGCCAACCATAACCACTTTGCCGATGGTCCCGGCAAGGGCTGGAATGGTATCTTCCCATTCAAATCGATAGTCCCGAAACGGCAGGTTAGGACGCCACCGTTTAGGAGACATTACCTGTAATTCGTGCTCCAGGTAGTCATCACGCGTCGCGAAGTCAGAACGATCGCGGTGATGTTCCATGTAGGTATTGCCTGATTCACTGGTGACAGGGTTGTGCTTATTGTTTTTCGATCCGATGCTCATAATACTCCACGCGGTTAACTCATGTGGTGAGCATCGTAGAGCAAAAAAAAGCCCTCAAAAGTTACAGGTTTGTTTATCTTTTATCATTACATTTACATCGAAGTTGAATAAACACTCAATGATTTTGCGAATAAGTTGATTACTGTGTCTAAAACTCGGTATGACAAGAGCTTACTGTTAACGATATCGTTTCTTTTTCGTTATTGGGTGTTCACATTTATATTACATTCAGTTGTAAGCCATTAGTCGTAGGTCTCGCTTTTTCACGGTGTTTTGGCCAGAAGCATCGATCGTAAAGCGCAAATACTATACTCAGCTAATGGGGTAAATCTTTTTCAGCTGTCGTTCGTAATAAATACCACTATCAGCATATTATGGAGGACGCATGGCCCACGAGATAGAAGCGCAACATGCCAAGGCTCTGGCGCAGGTCATTGATCAGTCAGCTCACTGGAAGCTACAACCTGAAAAAAAGCCCCCGTTTACCAGTGTTGAGCAGGTGAACGATTATGTTATGACGCACAATGAACCACTGTATTTAAGGGTTCCACTGGCAAATGAAGATGAGCACCTGTTGGTGAAGGTTACGTCCAGCGATGCAGATATCGTTTTTTCTGCAATCAGCTTTGATAATCCCGCATCAACAAGAGTGCATATGTCACATTTAAAACTGGCAACCAGCTCGGTAACTGAAATGCTGAATGACTGCCTGCCGGAAGGTAAAAAAGTTGCCTCATTCTAAAAAACCGGAATAGTCAGGTTTTTCTGCATCCACATTGAATAGTAAGGCGTAAGGTTTTCTGAATTGAGTTTTTTTAAGGAAGATAATCTTGCGCACGCTCTCTCTAGCTATAAAAACGGCTGTTGTTACAACAGCCTTTATTGCCAGCCACCCTACCCTTGCTGCTGATCCTGAATCTGATGTGGAACGCATCAGAATTACCGGCGACGACAATTTTGAAGACGGTGCTTTCGTGTCCGCTTCTCAGGGCTGGGTATCCGGTGACACCATTAACAGCCGTCCAATGCTCCGCACCGGCGAAATGCTCGAATTTATTCCCGGCATGATGGTTACGCAGCATAGTGGGTCCGGTAAAGCGAACCAGTATTTTTTACGGGGGTTTAACCTTGACCACGGCACTGACTTTGCGACCAGTGTCGAGGGTATGCCGGTGAACATGCGAAGTCACGGACATGGACAGGGCTACTCCGATCTGAATTTTATTATTCCGGAAATGGTAGAAAGTCTTAGCTATTTTAAAGGCACCTATTATGCTGCTATAGGCGATTTCTCCGGCGCTGGCGGTGCCCACTTCTCATTAAAAGATTCCCTGAAGAGTAATCAGACGTTTTTCACCCTGGGCGAAGACGCGTACCAGCGCGTGGTTACTGTTAACCAGGCTAAAATCGGTGACGGAACAGGCCTAATTGGGCTGGAATATCAGGCATACGATGGCCCGTGGACAGATGTTAACGAAGACATCGACAAGAAAAATGCCGTTGTCCGTTATGCAACCCAACTATTTGACGGTGATTTTTCAGTTACCGCAATGGCCTACGACAACAGCTGGAACGGCGCTGATCAAATTCCCGGGAGAGCTGTAGAGCAAGGTCTGATTGACCGGTTAGGTTCAATAGACACCAGCGTTGGCGGAGAATCCTCGCGATACAGTTTATCTTCTCGCTATCAGTCTTCTTCGATTACCGCGTCGGCCTATATCATTGATACCGATTTATCGCTTTTTTCTAACTTCACCTACTTTTTGGAAGATCCGGTCAACGGTGACCAGTTTGAACAGGTAGATGACAGAACCATCTACGGCGGAGAAGTCTCCAGACTCTTTTCGCTGAGTGACAGCGATACCACTTACACGCTGGGTGTTCAGTGGCGACATGATGACATTGATAACGTCGGCCTTTACCCCACCACGCAACGAGAGAGAACGGGTATTACGCGGGAAGACAGCATCGACAGTTCGTCTTATGCGCTTTATGCGCAAACTAACTTTTCTCTTAGCGAGAATGCAAGCCTTACCCTTGGCGGGCGCTACGATTATATGGATGTTGATGTGACCAGTATGCTGGCACAAAACAGCGGCAGTCAAAGCGACGGGCTATTCAGCCTGAAAGGTGCGTTTAAGTATGCCTTATCAGATAACGCCACGGCGTTTGTAAGCGCAGGTCAGGGCTATCACTCAAACGACGCCCGTGGAGTGACTATCTCTGTCGACCCGATTACTGGCGAAGCCGCTGAGGCCGCGCCACTGCTTGTTCGCTCGCTCGGCTATGAGACTGGCGTGAACGTCACTGATGACAGAACGTACAACGTATCTGCTTCGTTATGGTATCTCGAGCTGGACTCCGAACTGGTGTATGTTGGCGATGCAGGCTTCACTGAGCCAAGCCGGCCTTCTGAGCGCTACGGTGCCGAGTTCAGTGCCTATTACTGGTTCAGCCATCACATCAATGCTGATATAGAAGCAGCCTGGACCCACGCACGGTTCAGCGATGATGTCGTTGGTGAAGGCGATCATATAGACGGAACGGTACCAGTGGTTATCAGCGCGGGCGCAAGTTGGTATCAGAATAGCGATCAGTCAGGCTTAAGTTATACAGTACGCGCAAGATATTTAAGCGAAAGAACTGTCGACAGCATGGACAGCGTAGAACCCCCTTCCATGCTCCTTATTAACACGTCGTTATCTTATGCAGCAGAAAGCTGGACAGTGTCTCTGGAATTACTGAATGCCTTTGACAGTGATGCGCATGACATTGATTACCTGTATGCGTCTCGCTTACCCGGTGAACCTGAAGATGGCGTTGAGGATCTGCACTATCATCCGGTTGAACCGCGTACAGCAAGAGTGTCATTCTCAGTTCGATACTAAGTAAAGAGGCTAACCACGGTTAGCCAAACACTATCAGCAACCACACAGTAACGGCCTGCACTAAGGCAACGAATACGGCTGCCGAACCAATATCTTTGGCTTTGGCGATGAGTATGTGAACTTCTGTACTCACTCTGTCAGAAAGCGCTTCGACTGCCGTATTCAATAATTCTGCTATCAGCACAATACACAGCGACATGATCATAATTACGCGCTCAATCGTGCTGACATTCATAAAAAAGCAAAGCGGTATCAGTAACATCATGGCAGCAAGCTCCTGCCTGATCGCAGCTTCACTTTGAAAAGCCGCTTTCAGACCTTTCATTGAATAAATAGTCGCGAACCAAATCCGGATAAACCCGGTATTTTTCTTCTCCACAGTGCTTTTTTCCTATTTTCTCACTGACAACGTTTTTCACTCAGTGTGACCACGAAAAATGACAGTTAAGTGAAAACTAATCGCTAAACCCACATGGTGCAACTATTGCAGCAGTAAATATCATGAAAGGGCGAATTGTCTCCCTTTTAAAATACTGCTCAGAGTAAATCAATGTACGTGGATGAATTTAAAGCACTTTTTCAATCACAGCATACTATTACTGCGCTGTCTCTGTTGTCCGCACTGGTGCTGCTGTTTGTTGCAAAACGCCTCATACTGGTGCGCTTGACAGAAAAAGCCCGTTCTCAGGAAAGCGGTATGGGCAGCTTTTATCGCGTACTTGTGCTGGCTCTGGACGCGCCACTTTCCATTATTATTTTTATCTTTATTTTATGGATGGGCCGCAATGTGCTGGAGTGGTTTGCTCTTGCCAATGACACCGTATTAACGGTTATCAGCCATATTGTAAAAGCCTCTCTCATCATTGCGCTTTTTGTTTTCGTCGAGCGTCTCTTTACCTATTCGATAATTCGTTATCAAAGCCGTTCTACCCTGGTGAAAAACTCATCCAGTATCGCCTCAGGTGCAATAAGAGCGCTGCTTGCCTGTCTGGCACTACTTATTATTCTTGGCACCATGGGAATATCGGTAACGCCTATTATCGCGTCACTGGGGATCACATCACTGGCCGTCGCACTGGCACTTCAACCTACACTGGAGAACTTCTTCTCTGGCATACAGCTTGTTATGGATAAACCTATCAGGATCGGCGACTTTATCGAGCTGGATTCAGGGGAACAGGGCTTTGTTGAAAAAATAGGTTGGCGATCAACATGGATAAGAATGCTGCCGAATAATATCGTGATCATGCCCAACAGCAAGCTGTCAAACAGTAAGCTGATTAACTACTACTATCCGGAAAGAGAGTTAAGCGTTCCGGTTGAGGTGGGGGTGCATTACGATTCCGACCTGGAAAAAGTGGAAGCGATATGTCTGGAAGTCGCTGAATACATACTAAAACACCATCATTACGGCGTTGATACCTACGAACCTTTCGTGTTGTTCCACACCTTCGACAACTCGAGCATAAACCTTACCGTTATGTTAAGAACGAAAGAGTATTTCAATCGCTTTTTTATCAAAAGTGCATTTATGAAGATGCTTAAAAAACGTTTTGATGAAGAAGGCATTGTTATCCCCTTCCCTATTACCGCGCTTAATTTAGATCAGGAAGGTGCGGCTGCCATTATCCAGAAAGCAAAACGCGAAGAACCTGCTGCCTGATATTCTTCAATGTTTTCTTTCATTTAAACATTAGGTAAATATTATATGTTTACCAGTAACTATTTTCACGGTAAGCCTGAAAACGGGGGAATGTGGATTTCTTTTTAGTAATATATTCAAGGATATAACTATACCCTGCCATTGGCATAACACTTGTAATGGTACTCCGGAATCGTTTAAAGGAGACCAGTCTATGTTTATTGAGTCTGTAAAAACCCCGGGAATTGCACATTTATCTTATGTCATTGGTAACGAGGGAAAGGCTTGTGTCATTGATCCACAGTTAGACACGGACACCTACTTATCCATAGCCGGCAAGCACAATTGCAGGATCACTCACATCGTTGAGACGCACCGAAACGAAGACTTTATTTCCGGTGCCCTGGCATTGTCTAACAGAACTCAGGCACCGGTTTATCATGGCGAACATGCTGACGAGACGGTGCAATACGCCAGTATTGCAAGAGACAACGACAGTTTTGAGGTTGGCAAATGGCTGTTAAAAGTCGTTGCAACGCCAGGCCATACGAAAGACAGTATTTCGCTGGCATGCTATGACACCAACCAGAGCAAGACTACGCCAATTGGTGTGTTCACCGGTGATACGCTGTTCGTTAACGATGTCGGAAGAACCGATTTCTATCCAGATGAAAAAGAACACATGGCGAGTGAGTTATATGAGAGTCTTCAAAAGCTGATTGCTTTGGGCGACCAGGTAATCGTGTATCCGGCACACGGTGCTGGCTCAGTGTGTGGCGGTGGTATGGCAGACAGAGAGTTCACAACCATTGGCTTTGAAAAGCAGTATAACCCACTATTATCGGTGCAGCAGAAGCCTGAGTTCATTCGTCAGAAAGTCACTGAGCATCATTACATTTCGCCCTATTTCAGTGAAATGGAGCGCGCTAACGTGACAGGTGTAGATTCGCCTGTATCTGACATGGTGATCCAACCCCTTCATGAACAGCGTGTACCACAGTGGCTGGCAGAATCGGATAAGCCAGGACTTCTTATTGATGTTCGTGCCCATGCGGCTTTTCGGGATAGCCACATACCCGGCAGCCTTAATTTGCCTGGCGATTTATTAAGTGCCTATGGCGGCTGGCTGTTGGACTATCAGCAACCTATCGCGATCGTTGCTGAGGATAAAGAGAGCGCACGCGCATCTGCAAAGCAGTTATGGCGCATGGGATTTTGCAATCTGTCCGGGTATTTAACTGACGTACCCTTTCCACTGACCCGCGAGCAGCAACACCAACATTCCATTGATACCGTCACGGCTGACGTTGTTGAAAAGCGCTTAAGTGAATTTAAAGAAAAAGACTGGGTGCTGCTGGATGTGCGAAAGCGTGACGAAGTGGAATCCATGGCCTTTCCCGGCGCACTCCATACGTACCTTGGACACCTGAAACAGTACAAAGACAAGTTTTCTGCCGACACACACTACACCTGCATGTGCGGAAGCGGTAAACGAGCAACCGTGGCAGCCAGTTATTTAAAAATGCTCGGATGTACACATGTCGATGTGTTTACTGGCTCACTTCAGGCCTGGGAAGCACATCAATAGACATGCAATGCAGAGCCGCCAATACCTTCGGCAGCGATGTCTTCGGCTACTCGGGAAAGATGGGTAACCTGCCCGCAGAAAAAGCAGGCATAAAAAACCCCGGAGATTTACCGGGGTTTCTACGTGATAAACAAAAATGCAGTGCCTATACCACCCAGTTCAGCGACTGCGCCTGCTCATACGCATACGCAGGAATATCCCGTTCAATAAAGTGATGATGCAGGATCATTACCCCCAAAGCATGATTCAGAATAGCATCTACCTGGACCTTTTCACTGGCATCGGTATCTGGTGATTCCTGCTTTTCGATTAACGTTTCCAGATAGTCAGCATCCAGCAACCCGGCTTTCTCTACCTTCTCACGGCTGGCGAACTGCTCTAACAAGCCGCGTAGCTTTTTCCATTTCTTCTCATCGGTATGCGCTGGCGGTGCCATAAAAGCGAACTTTTCGCGCTTATACAGGGTTTCAGGCAGTACGCCTTTCATTGCCTCACGAAGCACGTACTTTTCCTTGCTTCCGCGAATTCGCATTTCAGGCGGTATCGTAACTGCAAACTCGGCCAGTTTGTGGTCGAGGAACGGCGGACGAGCCTCCATGGAGTTGGCCATATCAACTCTGTCACCACCCCACGTAAGAATTTGCCCTTCCAGCATGGTTTTTATCCAGACATATTGCGCTTTATCCAATGGGTGTCTTTCGCTTAAAAACGCATCATCCAGCTTTTCGGCAATAGCTGTACCTGGCTCGTAACCTTCGATATTTTTCCGGTGCCCGCTATGAATAAGTTTTCGCGCGTGATCGGTGCAACCCAGCCAGGGTTGCAGGCAACTGGGCGTGAATCCGATCTTCTTATTCAGTTCGTCTGATACATACTCATCTTTTGGTAACATCGCGCCTTTAAACAACGAGTTAGATGTTTCCAGAGACTGCCGCCACTCTGTAGCCTGATTGGCATCAAGCCCTTCCATGCCATGTAAAAACATGTCCTGACGGAATGCGGGGTAGCCGGCAAATAGTTCATCGGAGCCTTCGCCGGTCAGCACGACCTTATAATTTACGTGTCTGACTTGCTGGCTCATCATCAATTTGGCAACGGCAAGTGTATTGTAAATAGTCCGTTCTGTGTGCCAGATAGTGCGCGCAAAATTGTTGTAAAGTAAGTCCGCATTCAGCTTCAGTATTTCCTGGTCCGCATCTACCGATTCGGCCATTTCGGTGGCAATATCCGACTCATCGTAATCGGCATTGTCAAAGCTGATTGTAAAGGCTTTCAGCGGCTCCTGTTCAATCCCTGACGCCAGGCCGAGAATCGAGCACGAGTCTATACCGCCGGATAAGTAGCAGCCTACCGGGACATCCGCATTTAATCTCACCTGTACGGCGTCAATAAGCTCACGGCGAACGCCCTCAATGTAGTAGTCATCAGTATGCTCTTTGCGAGTGCCGATTAACGGAAAATCCATATCCCAGTACTTGTGGGTTTCAATGTGAAACTCACCGTCTTTTCTGGTGATCTTCAGCATGTGTCCGGGTTCGACCTGCTGAATTCCTTTAAAGGCGGTAGTTCCTGGCACCATCACCTGTATTAGCTGGTGAAACAGTCCTTCCGAATCGAGTTCAGGCTTTACATCGGGGTGTGCCAGTACCACTTTCACTTCCGAACCATAGATAATGGCGTCGTCTGTTTGCGTCCAGTATAACGGCTTGATCCCAAAGCGATCCCGCACCAGATAAAGCGTATCCTCCATCTCGTCATACAGTGAAAATGCGAATTCACCGCGCAGACGCGTCAGCGTATCGTTCATACCAAACTTTCTGAACAGCGCCGGCAGTACTTCAGAATCGCTCTTACTGGTAAAATCAACGCCTGCAGCAATCAAGTCTGTTCGAATACGCTGGTATTCATAAAACTCGCCGTTATGGACACACATCGTCTGCCCTCCGTCCAGCCAGAAAGGCTGGCGACCGCGATTTTCATCCAGGTCAATAATGGACAGTCGGGCATGGCTCATTCCTATGCCCATGTCGGCCGGATTACAGTAGCCATAGCTGTCCGGGCCACGATGGTTCATTATCGCCGCCATATTAACCAGCGTTTGTGAATCAATGGCCTGAGATGGTGTTGAGGCAAATACTCCTGCAATTCCACACATTTATTCACTACTCCTATGAATTAGACAATATCCAGTACGCGCTCAACGCGTCTGACAAGGCAGGTTAACAGCGCCTGACGAAGAAAAACGGCGCCCCTCGCCTGCGCGAAATACCAGTTGTGAGGCGTATTATCGAGACTTTTACACAGCTCTGCGCCGCGTGCGAGTGGATGTAACACAATGGCATCTTTTTTCAGTGGTGATGTACTGTCTATATGAAACTGATTACCGTACTGATTAAATGAGTTGCCTTCCCAGGCAATCGCATTGATATATACCACATCAGCATCGGGTAAAACGTCCTCCAGACAGTCAGAGGTGTGCACATTTACGCCGGCATCCTGAAGTTGTTCCAGCTGACCGCTGTCGAACATCTCGCTGCGGCTTTTGTCGTTGACAATCGTCAACTGGCTGAAACATTCAGGGAACAACGCGACTAATTTCAGCAGGCTTCTCACGGTACGCATTTTGGAGGGTAAACCAATAATACACAGGTTAATTTTTTCTTCAGATCCCTCTGCAATGAGTTCCGGCTTCCATTTTAATATGGTGTAAAGATCTGCCAGTGCCTGTGTCGGGTGTTCATCGGTCCCGTTACCGGCGTTAATAATGGGAATGCGCAATGCTCCCATCATATCCCGTACCGAGTTGGCATTGGTATCGCGCAGCACCACACAATCGCCGTAGTTATTGAACATCTCCCCCACATCGGCAAGACTCTCACCTTTTGCCAGTCCGGTAGTGGAACGGTCAGTGATTGACATAATGTCACCACCCAACCGGTGCCACGCACTTTCAAATGATAAGCGTGTACGGGTACTGGGTTCATAAAATGCGGAAATCAGGATCTGCCCCTGCAGCGAGGTACTGAATCGGTCGGGGTTTGCTTCGTATTTTGCCGCCAGTCTGAATAACTGCAGCAAACTTTCCCTGTCGAATTGGTCAGCAGAATAAATGTGTTTATTGCTCATTTTTCCTAAATGGTCGCCATCTTCCTGAATGGCTCGCAATAACGACTTGGGATGGGCATTACCGTAAACGTCGGGCCGTTCTCTTTCGAACTTTACGACAGCTTCCAACTCTGCTTTCACCATAATTTTTTACCTTTGAAGTCACGAATCAGCCAATACAACAACAGCAGCGGGCTGATGCAGCTTGCGAATAAACAGACATAAACCAGAATCGTCAGCGCAGACTCGCTAATTGTCATCCTTTCTCCTCCAGTTTATGCCAATGAAACATATCCTTACTTTGCCAGATGCCTATTCGGCAACATGCCAGTGAGACGCCACAGGAGATAATGGCGGCAACGTAGAAACCGATGGTAAAGTAGCCCACCAGGCCGCTCACCGTACCTGCAAACATCGCAATCCCAGCCCATTTTCCGGTCAGTTTCGGCTGATACAAACCATAGACAATCGGCCAGATTGTTGAAGCGACAAAGGCCCCTGTAAAATTAAGCAAGGCTCCCAGCGTGGCCAGTTTGAAGGCGGCAATACACCATGTCCCTACGCCAAGGCCAATCACAATATAGCGGTTAACTTTTAACAGCGTATCGGAGGTGGCATCCGGCCTAAGAAGCTTTTTAACGATATCCTGCGTGAGAAGATCAGATGTGGCTGCAAGAAGTGAGTCCATGCTTGACGCCAGTGCCGAAAAAACAATAACGAAAATGAAAACCGCACCAATGCTGCCGAGTAACTTGGCGGCCACCATTGGGCCAACCATATCCGCACTGGGAGGAATTAAATTCAGTGATGTGGCAGCCAGTGCTATGAATCCGGTAACAATTGGAATGGGTAACCAGAGCAGACCTGCGGCAAGGTACGAACGCTTTCCGATCCCGGGAGCAAAGGCAAAGGCTCGGGACCACCACACGTTAGAATGAAAGATTTCACCAATGCCAAAAAAGACATTGTTAAAGAAAAACATGATGGCGGCAGGGAATAGTAAATCCAGTAACGCAGGTTGTTGCTCGGTAAGCGTAGTATGCATGGTCTCAAACCCGACCGTATCAATACATACCCAAGCTACAATCACTACGCCGGTAATAATCACGATACTTTGCACAAAATCGGTGGCAATAACCGCCTTCAGCCCGCCTAGCAGCGTATAGCCTACACAAATGACTAAGATAGCCGTCATGCCTGTCAGATAACTCAGATCACTTAGCGAGGACAACAGCAACCCACCGGCCATTCCCAGGCTGACTAGCCAACCGAAGGCGTAACACAATGAAATAACAATGAATAATGCCCATGCGAATCGGCCATAGCGGCGATAGATGAAATCGCCGCTGGTAAAGCCATCTGGCAGCAGCGTTCTGATGCGCTGCGCGAGCGGTGCGAATAAGATCAGCCCAAGCGCGGCCATGCTATATCCGAGCATACCCCAGACACCAAACTGATAGGTTAACTGCGGCGCAACCAGTGTGGTATTACTGGTTATCCACGTTGCCATTGCGGTTGCCGTCGCCATGGCAAATCCAACGTTTCTGCCTGCCAGAGCATAGTCTTCGATGGTGCGGTTGTTGCGTCCCAAATACCAGCCCCATGCCACCCAGACCACGCCGAATGCGACCAGGATCCACAGCGCAGTGTCTCTGGCCAGCATAAAATCAGTCACTGCGCTCTCCTTTTATCAGCGTAAAAAGTAAATAAAGGAACATCACAAGGCCGGCAACAAATAAGCTGAAAGCCGCAGACAATGAATAGTGGGTAACGCCAAGCGTGAACAGGAATTTACTTGAGGATTGGGATTCGAGAATAAACTGATAACGGCCATCTTCCATTCCGGTAATGACCCAGTTTTGCCCTTCTATTACAGGATATTGAGCGACCGTCTCCCCTCGTGCTGATGCTATGAGCAGAGTATCGTACTGAGCGTACCCGGATTCCCACAGCACCTCAACGGTGCCATCCCGGCTGCTCCTTTCATTTTCTGCCGCTGTCACAGCGAACGCTGTCGTTGCGAGAGCAATCACCACCAATGACGTCAGGCAAGTTGTCATCAGCAACGTGGCAGGTCGTGACATGGTATGCCACCGTAAAAGCGAGAACATGAGTGTCCTTTTCTCCAGTGCAAATCTAGCCTACTAATAATTTGCACTATAATCAAAGTCATTCTAGGGTGATGAACTAACAGACAACGAAAGTTGTAATAAATGATGTAATCATTGGCGTACGCGAAGGTGTTTCTTCTATGTCTACTCTTACGATAAACCTTGAAAGACTCAAGGCTGACCTGCTCTCTTTATTTGAAATCGGTTATGACAAAGATTCCAAAGGGGTCACGCGTCTTGGCTTTACAGAAAAAGACAATCTGGCCAGAAAGTGGCTTTGTGAACGTTTTGAACACGAAGGGTTTTGGGCAGAAATTGACCCGGCTGGCAACGTTGTTGGTCGGCGTGATAAAGCGCGCCCTAAGCAGGTAGTAGCGACCGGTTCACATATCGATACCGTGATAAGTGGCGGTATGTTTGACGGTACTCTGGGGGTATTAGCGGGGCTGGAAGTCTTACGCGTGCTGCGCGATAACGATATTACCCCCTCTACCCCACTGGAAGTGTATGCGTTTGCAGAAGAGGAAGGACGTTTTGGCGGCATGATGGGCGTTCAGGCTCTTATCGGCGAGCTCACTCCAGACTGGCTGATGACGGCGAAAGACGTGAACGGCATCATGCTGAAAGATGAAATGGCGTCCTGTGGCCTGGATCCAATAGGCGCGTTAGAGGCCCGCGTGGACCCGGGGTACTTCAAGAGTTATATTGAACTTCATATTGAGCAGGGGCCGGTGCTAGATACGCTTAAAAAGCCTATTGGCGTAGTAGAATCCATTTCCGGTGTATATAAGTGGATTGTCAGGCTTATCGGCAAGTCGAATCATGCCGGCACAGCACCGATGAACATGCGCAGTGATGCTTTTATGGGGCTGGCCAACTTTGCTAATGAGATCCCACGGATCATCGCTGAAGAAGGATCGGATAAAAGCCGTTTAACGGTGGGGAAAGTCGATCTGAAACCGGGGCATGCGCATACCGTCCCAGGAGAAGTAGAATTTACATTGGTTGGGCGCGATGTCGATGGTGAGGTAATGCGGTCGCTGGCAGACAGTTGTCGTAAAGTGTTATCGGCGATAGCACGAAAGCACAACCTGATGTTTGAGTTTGAACAGATGAGCTGGTTAGAACCTCAGCCCATGTCCAATGACATTATTTCGCTGATCGCGGAGCAAACCAACACACTGGGTTATCCTTATGAGCATATGCCTAGCGGTGCGGGGCATGATGCACAGCATATGGCAAAGGTGACCGATGCAGGCATGATATTTGTGCCGAGCATCAACGGGATCAGTCATGCCCCTGACGAATGGACACATTGGCAGGACATTGAGAAAGGTGCCAATGTGTTGTTGAACAGCCTGCTAAAACTCGCCCGCTAAGGCGCATGTTTACGTCAGCCCACCACGGCACTACACACGCACCGCCAGCACATCGGTCTTCACCCCATGCAATACGGCATTCGCGGTTGAACCAAGCAACAGTTTAACCCCGCTCTGTCCGTGGGTACCCATGACAATTAAATCGGCAGCAATTTTGTCTGCCATAAAATGAATTTCCTCTGCCGGTGAGCCAATAGAAACGTGAACATGGGTCGTGGGTATATTATGCCGGTGTGCGATATCTCTTAACGCTTTGGTTGCCTGTTCCCGGATATCATTTGAATAATCCCGCTCAAGAAAGAGCCCGTAAGGTTCAAAATTAGTTTGTGGATAGGTGACATAGAGCAGATGTAGCTTCTGTGCGCTGCCTGATATATTGACGGCTCGTTGAACAACAGGTACGTAGTCAGAATACACATCTACCGCTACCAGGATACATTCATAATCATTCATTGTTTTCTCCAGCAGTATGGCTCGTATGATTACCAATTATACAAGGTACGTCACCTGACCATTTGACTCTGGTCAAATTTTTATCCTTTAACTGTAGCAATACTTGCGTGTATTGGTATAAGTAATGTTGTGAACTTATATGAGGAGAAGCGGCAATGAGAAAACTTTTGTTGGCTGGCGCTGCATTGACACTGACGGCGTGCGGGTTTGGTCCTGAATCCCCGAGAGGGTTCAGTCTGCCGGAGGGGAACCCGGAAAAGGGAAAAGTGCTATTCAGTGAATACCGATGCATTGATTGTCACCTCGTTGAAGGTGTAGAGGTGTCCGATGACCATGAGTACCTTCTGCCAAATGCTGTGCAGCTTGGTGGCAGCAGTGGTCGTGTAACAACATACGGTGAGTTAGTTACCAGCGTTATTAACCCCTCTCACAAACTTACCCGTCGATATCCTGTAAGTATCACCAGTGAAAACGGCGAAAGTCGGATGCGTAACGTCAATGACGTACTGACCGTCGCCGATTTGATTGATATTGTTGCGTTCTTGCAGCCAAAATATAAAGTTTTGCCCTACCGTACTTCTGACTACCGGCTTTATGAGTTAAGAATTCCTGAAAAAAAGGATGATTAACCCGTAAGCAAGTACCCGACAATGTGATGCCGGGATGATGACATCACATTGTCGGGCTTAGGGTATTTAAGGACGTACAACTGCCATAACCAACTTTGCATAAGCTTCTGTCATTACGTGATGAGTACGGTACAAACTGTTCTTAACAAACCTAAGATACCGCCTTGGTTTCTTCTTCAATGTCAGACAACAGACTAGCAGGCATAAAGCTTTCCGCACTCGCTTCTTTTACGTGCAGTTTGTAAGCTTCAGGAAGGTTGTCCTGAAGCAAGCTTCCTCGTTTAATCAACGGGAATACTTCGTCGTAACGTTGCACGCAGCTCTGATCTACACGCCTGAAAATATGTGTACGGTTTAAGTCAGCCGGTGAGCGGTGACCGGTTGAGGACAAAATGTCCATGAGTGCCAGGATGGTTTTTTCATGAAACCGCTGTACTCTTACGTATTTATCTTCAACATTCAGCCCGCGTGCGAGTTTAGGATCCTGCGTGGCAACGCCGGTAGGACAGCGGTTCGTATTGCACGACAGCGACTGGACACAGCCCAAAGCCAGCATCATTCCCCTGGCGCTGTTACACAAATCTGCACCCAGGCTCAGGTTTTTCACCAGCTGGAAAGCGGTGATGATCTTACCTGACGCTATCACCTTAATGTGTTGACGTAAATCGAAGCCGATTAGGCAATCATCGACAAAGGCCAGCGCTTCTCTCAATGGAAAACCAATTGAGTTAGTGTATTCCAGTGGCGCTGCACCGGTTCCACCCTCGCCGCCGTCAACGGTAATAAAGTCAGGCATGATTCCGGTTTTGTGCATGGCTTTACAAATAGCAATAAACTCACTTTTTCGTCCTAACGCCAGCTTAATGCCTATGGGTTTACCGCCACTTAACTCGCGCAATTCACTAATGAAATCCATCATCTCTAACGGGGTTGAAAATGCGTTATGACGTGGCGGCGAATCAACCTGGGTATGGGGTTCAACGCCTCGTATTTTAGCAATCTCCGGCGTGTTTTTGTAAGCAGGCAAGATGCCGCCATGACCTGGCTTTGCGCCTTGAGAAAGCTTTATTTCTATCATTTTTACAGCATCAAGGCGGGCTTTTTCTTTAAACTGCGCCTTATCAAAGCCCCCGTCCTCGGTTCGACAACCGAAGTATCCGGTGCCGATTTGCCAGACAATATCGCCACCATTCTCTAGGTGATAAGGCGTTAAGCCGCCCTCACCGGAGTTGTGATAGAAACCGCCCTCTTTTGCCCCTTTGTTGAGCGCCAGAATAGCATTTTTCGACAAGCTTCCAAAACTCATAGCAGAAATGTTTAATAAACTCGCCGCATAAGGCTTTTTACACGCAGGCCCACCAATGGTTACGCGAGGATCTTCATCCATTTCCTCAACCTGCATCGCAGAAAGAGAGTGACCTATCCATTCGTAACCATCTGAGTATGTGTCCAGCTGCGTTCCGAAAGGAACCGTTTCGCGGCTGTTTTTGGCTCGCTGGTAAACAATTGAACGGAACATCCTCGAGATGGGTGCGCCACCTGTGTCTGGTTCAATCAGATACTGTTGGATGTAAGGTCGGAGTCCTTCAATGGTCCATCGCATCCTGCCAATAAGCGGGAAGTTTCGTAAAATGGCGTGCTGACGCTGCAGTGAGTCGAAAATAGCAAAACCAAGCAACGTGGCAGTAAGCAGAATAAACCACCATGCCTCCGTCCAGATAAAGCCCAGCGCGATATTTACTACCAAAACCAGGGTTAATACGAAAAGGATTTGAAAACGCATAAGCACTCCATCGCGCCCGAATAGTTGCAAACCAATATGGTTCAGTAGCTTGTGTAGATCAACTGGTTATTACAGACACGCAAATTATTCCATTGGAATAAATGGAATAATGGTCGGCCTCGTTACTTGTTACTTTTATCTTAATTATCGTATCAGGCTTGCCCGATGACCGTATAATAGGTTATTGATTATACTATGAGTGCCTGCTTTCTCTTTTTACATAGGTGTATCTGGCTGACAGGGAAAAATCTTAAGCTTTTGATATTTATGGTTTACTTATCAATTTAGGGTTACGCATAACTATATCCTGTGTGAATTTTAGCAAGCTAATCGAAAAAAACGTTTAAATAAGGTTCTCAATGGATATCATCCTGGGATTTCTTCTGTTGCTCATCGCCACCTATTATTACACCTACCCGAAAACCGGTGCCTGGTTATATCGTGGATTGCAACAATGGCAGATGGTGAAAAATGGCTTTCGTGAAAGAAGTTACCGGGTCAATGGGATCCCCATCGTGGTACTGGAAAATGAGAGTCAGCCAATCCACGACACCAGACAGCTCCTGATTCTGGTACATGATTTCCCGGCAGATAAAACTATGTGGTTACCACTGGCCAGTAAACTAAGCGAGCGGTTTCATGTTGTGATCCCCGATTTACCCGGTTTTGGAGAGACCGGCTACGATCCGCAGTGGGACTTCTCGCTCAGTGCACAGGTTCAGCGACTTGGCGCGCTTATCTGGCAAATGGGCTACTCTCAAGCCCACATTGTGGGTCAGGGCATGGGCGCGGATATTGGATACCTTCTCGCAAGAGAACAACAGTGCGCAGTAGCTTCTCTTACTCTGATAGCCCCAATGAGCCAGTCTGGTCATAAGCAGAGTCTTCTCGATAAACAGGTTTCGCAAACCAGAAACCCCTTCTTTACGCAGTCTAAAGAAGACTTTTATGCGCTGTATAATATGGCGACTTTCCACCCTCCCCGTTATCCGGGCGTAGTAAAAGATGCGATGGCGCAATACTTCACACTTCATAGAACCAGGATCCAGGCGCTTTTTTCTATCTATTGGCAGGATAAAAGTCGGCTTATCCCCAGTGTCAGCGACCTGGATATACCCGTACAGTTATGCTGGGGAAGGCAGGATTCGCTGGTGGATATCTCTGCTGCAGAACACTGGTGTCGTACTCTGAACATACATTGTTCAGTAATCAATGACACTGGTCACTATGTGAGTATTGAAGCGCCAATGCGATTATTTCATATTCTAGACCATTTTTATGCCAGCGCCGGTGCATATCACCCGGTTAAAATGCCGGCACGCATAGAGGACTTTTACCGACAACTGCCTTGACCCGTCGAAAGCGTGCGATCTGCAAACCACTGAAGCCCTAGACAGAACTCGTTATTATTCTCTATGTGACACGATATTTTTATCTTTTTTCTTGCGTTATATCAGAGTGAACAGCATATCGCGCTCATTTAACCAGATAACGCATTTACATATGCTTTCTTCTGACGCATCCTTAACGTATTCATTTAGAAGTAGTTTCACTGATAGTTCGGTGGTTTTCTTTACATAACATCACTCTGTCGGGAACGCTTGAAGCCGGTAAAAGATGACGTGTCATTTTGTTTACCGGCAATATCTATTAATAAACAGGACTTTACGCGATTATGGAATTCGCTTTTCTGCTATTCGCCTTTATCTGTGGTCTGGCCGTAAAACTTGTAGGGATCCCTCCCCTGGTTGGATATCTGGCAGCTGGCTTTGTGCTCAATGTATTAGGGTTTGAATCGAATACCGCCCTGCAGAGCATTGCCGATCTTGGTATTACCATTATGCTGTTTACTATAGGGCTAAAACTGAATATTAAAGACCTTAGCCGGCGCGAGGTCTGGGCAGGCAGTATTTCGCATACCTTGATCTGGATAGCTGTGGTATCCGGCATTCTTTACGGCGCTGCTGCCCTTGTGGCTTCGACCACCAATGTAATCGACTGGCAAAGCGCGGCGCTTATCGCATTTGCCCTGAGTTTTTCCAGTACTGTCTGTGTGGTAAAGGTTTTAGAAGAGAGTGGCGAAAGCAAAACCCGTCATGGCAGACTGGCCATCGGGATCCTGGTTATGCAGGACGTTTTTGCTGTAATTTTTCTGGTTGCCGCCACTGGCAAGTTACCCACGGTCTGGGCATTCGGTTTGCTTGCGATTCCGCCACTGGTTCCTGTCTTTTATAAAGTGTTAAACCAGTCTGGTCACGGCGAGTTGCTCCCTCTGACCGGTTTTATTCTCGCGCTTGGTGGTTATCACGTGTTTGAACTGGTAAACATCAAAGGCGATCTCGGCGCACTTATTTTCGGAATATTAATGGCTCGCCATGCCAAAGCGACTGAGCTGGCCAAGTCACTAATGAGTTTTAAAGATTTATTCCTGATTGGTTTTTTCCTCAGCATTGGGCTGACAGCGCTGCCAGATACTCAAATGATGATCCTCGCGTTACTGTTTACGCTGCTGCTGCCAATTAAGGCGTTACTGTTTTTTGGGATCCTCACTCAGCTGCGACTGCGGGCACGCACCTCCTACCTGACAAGCCTGGTAATGAGTAATTTCAGTGAGTTCGGACTGATTGTTGGCGCACTGTCAGTGTCATTGGGGCTGCTGGCAGAGGACTGGTTGGTCGTTATTGCGTTGGCAGTGTCTATTTCTTTTGTCATTACCAGTATTTTGTATCGCACTTCGCATTCACAGTACCATCGCATAAAAACGGAAATTAAAAAGTTTGAAAGACCAAACCGCCTAAAAGCAGACGTCTATCCGCATATAGATGACGCGGAATTTCTGGTAGTGGGAATGGGCCGGGTAGGTCTTGGCGCTTTTCAGTCGCTCTCCCGACTTGTCGACTCAAAGGTGTGGGGCATGGACGCAGACCGTGTGAAAATAAACCGTCTTAAAAACGAAGGCATGAATGTCATTGTCGGCGATGGTGAGGATGTGGACTTATGGGACAACCTGAATATTCAGAACGTCCGCCTGGTCTTGCTGGCACTTCCTTCCATTGAAGATGCAATTAATATCAGCAATCAGTTAAAGAACGCAGGCTACAGCGGAAAAATTGCTGCCATAGCCCGATATGAAGATGAGGTGGATTACCTTCTTTCCCGCGGTGTTGACAAGGTATTTAACTTTTTCACCGAAGCCGGTCTGGGCTTTGCTGAAGAAAGTCTGGCTTTTGTGGAAGGTGAGCCTTCGGCTACCTGAAGCCGTATATAGTGGGTTTAGCATCTACAAATACTAATAAAGGATGAAGTGAGAACCATTCATATTTGTATGCCTTTGTTTTTATTATAAATTTTGACGAAAGGCGCGTTCCCTACTATACTTCGCGCATCATTTGATAACAGGATAGTTTATGAAAGGCGATAAACAAGTTGTTGCCAAGCTCAACGATGTGCTTACCAGTGAACTGACCTCGATAAATCAGTATTTCCTGCATGCCAGAATGTTTAAAAACTGGGGCCTGGAAGAACTGAATGAGAAGAATTACAAGAAGTCCATTAAAGACATGAAACAGGCTGATGATATCATCGAGCGTATACTGTTTTTGGAAGGGCTTCCGAATCTTCAGGCACTGGGTAAGCTCTATATTGGCGAAGACACGCAGGAAATGCTTTCCTGCGATATGAAATTTCAAACCGAACAGTTACCGCTGCTACGCGAGGCCATCGCGCTTTGTGAAGAGAAGCAGGACTATGTTAGCCGTGATCTTCTTGAAGATATTCTGGAATACGAGGAAGAGCATCTGGACTGGCTGGAAACACAAGAATACCAAATCGATAACATGGGTATCGAGAACTACCTGCAGACGCAGGTTATGGGAGACGATGAATGAAAGGCAATCAGAAAATCATTGATGGCTTGAATGCCCTACTCGCCTATGAACTGGCCGCGATGGATCAGTATTTTATCCATTCCCAGATGTATCTGGATTGGGGGCTGAACAAGCTCTATGAGCGCATCGATCATGAATTTGATGATGAACGCGGGCATGCCACTAAACTGATTGAACGTATGTTATTCCTGGAAGGCACTCCGGATATGACACAACGTACTGGTCTGAAAGTTGGCAAAGACGTGCCTGAAATGCTACAAAGCGATCTGCGGGTAGAATACGAGGTAGATGCAAAACTACGCGAAGTCATCGCACTTTGTGAGCAGGAAAAAGATTACGTAACCCGCGATATGCTTATTGTTTTGCTTGATGATACTGAGATGGATCACGCACATTGGCTTGAGCAGCAACTTAATCTTATTAAATTACTGGGGTTGCCAAATTACCTGCAATCTCAGATGTAAGCTGTGGTTATGATGTTGTGGTAAAATACAACAGGGCCGGCGCCGTCCGGCCTTCTATATACACCAGCATTTTCCACCGCATCACAGGTTCACTACAACTGCCAAGCATAAACCATCCCTCCCACTCTCCGGGTTCAATCTGATCCGGTAACACCGGGATTTTCCCCATATACATATTATCTCCTTCTATCCAGACGCTTTGGATAACAAGATCTGCGGGTAAGTTCAGTCGCACAGTAATCGACTCTTCCGTTACTGGCTGTTCTGTAAATATTGCTAAAGCCGTCTTATCATCAATGGTAAACCGACACTGTAAATTGACAAACTCACATTGATTGCCTAGACCGTTAGGTAGTATCTGATTCTCTGTCGTTGAACCGATTTTTTTCTGTGCAACGTAAATGGCTCCGGCAAGCATCAGGATAATCAGCGGACCAAGCGCCTTTTGTAATATTTTTGTTATATTAATGTTCACAAAATTAACCGTTTTGTTAGCATACAGTAGTAATTATTGACCAAGATCAAGCGCGACCAGTTTATGGTATCTTTTTGTATATAAAAACTTTATCATCCGCGTACCAACTGGCTTGGAGACAATAATTATTACTTTTTCCAGGCATGATGTGAAGCCCGCAACCTCGCAGGAACCGTATCCTTTCGGCAGTTGGAGACCCATTGTTCATTTGAAGTGGAAGATTCATTGAAATGAGTGAAATAAGCCAAGCACAACCTGATTACAATTATAAAGTAGTCAGGCAATTTACCATCATGACCATTATTTGGGGAATCGTTGGTATGGGCATCGGCGTGTTTATTGCTGCGCAATTATTCGCCCCCATGCTTAACTTTGATACCCCCTGGTTAACCTTTTCCCGTCTGCGCCCTCTGCATACAAATGCCGTTATATTTGCCTTTGGCGGCTGTGCATTGTTCGCGACATCCTACTACATCGTTCAGCGAACCTGTCAGGTACGTCTTTTCAGTGACAAACTTGCAAGCTTCACATTTTGGGGCTGGCAGTTGGTTATTGTACTTGCGGCTATTTCTTTGCCGCTTGGACTAACTTCAAGTAAGGAATACGCTGAACTGGAGTGGCCAATCGATATTCTTATTGCATTGGTTTGGATCGCTTACATTATCAATTTCTTCGGAACCCTGGTAATTCGTAAAGTGTCACACATTTACGTTGCCAACTGGTTCCTCGGTGCCTTTATGCTGACTGTTGCGGTTCTGCATATTGGTAACAGTATGGCTATTCCGGTTTCTTTCACTAAGTCTTACTCATTGTACGCAGGCGCAGTAGACGCCATGATGCAGTGGTGGTATGGCCACAATGCGGTAGGTTTCTTCCTGACAGCAGGATTTTTGGGCATGATGTACTATTTCGTGCCGAAACAGGCCGGACGCCCGGTTTACTCCTATCGTCTTTCAGTGGTTCACTTCTGGGCATTGATTTCGCTTTACATCTGGGCAGGTCCTCACCACCTGCACTATACAGCGCTGCCAGACTGGACACAGTCACTGGGTATGGTGATGTCGATTATCCTCTTTGTGCCCTCCTGGGGTGGGATGATCAACGGTATCATGACACTCTCTGGTGCCTGGCATAAACTACGTACCGACCCTGTTCTGCGCTTCCTGATCGTGTCGCTGTCCTTCTATGGTATGTCTACCTTTGAAGGCCCGATGATGGCAATCAAGACTGTTAACGCACTGTCTCACTACACTGACTGGACAATTGGTCACGTACATTCAGGCGCGTTAGGTTGGGTAGCCATGGTGTCAATTGGCTCTATTTACCATCTGATCCCTATTCTGTTCGGCCAACGAGCAATGTATAGCACCAGACTGGTTAACGTACACTTCTGGCTGGCTACAATCGGTGTAGTTCTCTATATCGTAGCAATGTGGATGTCGGGTGTTCTGCAGGGGCTGATGTGGCGTGCAGTAAATGCTGACGGTACGCTGACTTACAGCTTTGTAGAGTCGCTGGAAGCATCTAAACCATTCTATGTGGTTCGTTTCATTGGTGGTGTGTTCGTTGTAGCCGGTATGCTGGTTATGGCCTATAACACTTACAAAACCGTGCGCGCGCCGAAAGGTAGCATCGCGGCTGATCCAGCAACACAGCCAGCGTAAGGAGTCGTAGCATGAAAAATCCACATGAGTTAATTGAAAAGAACGTCGGCCTGCTGACCGTTCTTATTCTTATCGCCATTAGTTTTGGTGCGATGGTGCAAATCACACCGCTGATGTTTCAGCAACAGGTAATGGAACCAGTAAAAAACCTGCGCCCATACACTGCTCTGGAACTGGAAGGCCGTGACATCTACATTCGTGAAGGATGTGTTGGCTGTCACAGCCAGATGATCCGCCCTTTCCGTGCTGAAACTGAACGTTATGGTCACTACTCCGTCGCTGGTGAATCTGTATGGGAGCACCCTTTCCTGTGGGGCTCAAAGCGTACAGGTCCTGATCTGGCACGTGTTGGTGGCCGTTACAGCGATGAGTGGCATCGCGTTCACCTGCGTAATCCTCGTGATGTTGTCCCTGAGTCGAACATGCCTGGTTTCCCATGGCTTGAAGAAAATACGCTCACGGGCGAGCTGACGGCAGAAAAAATGGAAGTATTCCGTGGCTTTGGCGTCCCATACACCGACGAAGACATCGCCGGCGCAAAAGCGGCAGTACAGGGTAAAACAGAAATGCAGGCCCTGATTGCTTACCTACAATCTCTCGGCACACATCTGCAATAGTTATGGACCAGGGAATTATAGGCAGCATTTTTACTGTCATCGTCTTCGTCTGCTTCATCGGCATAGTCTGGTGGGCATTCAGTAGTCGCAATAAAAAACGTTTCGACGAAGCGGCGAATCTGCCTTTTGCAGATGAAGATAAAGATGAATCACGAAAAGATTAAGCAGGAGTCTTGAACTCATGAGTATGTTTTGGACAATTTGGATTTCAGTGATTACCCTTGGGTCAATCATTGGGTGCTACTTCCTGTTGCGCTGGTGTCTTAGCAATAAGACAGGTGTTGCGGAAGGTGAATCGATGGGCCACGAGTTTGATGGCATAGAGGAGATTAATAACCCTCTTCCGAAGTGGTGGACCATCATGTTTTATATCACTATTGTATGGGGCCTGATTTATCTGGCGCTGTATCCTGGTTTGGGTTCATGGCAGGGACTATGGGGTTGGAAAAGTTCGAACCAGAACATCCAGTCGCTGGAAGAGTCTCGTCAGGCGAGAGCTGATGCTGCTGAACAAGGCCTGCTGGTTCAGTACGACCGTGAGCTTGATGTAGCAGCCGAGAAATTCGACCCAATTTTCGAAGCGTATGCTCAGGTGCCAATTGAAGAGCTGGCCAACGATCCTGAAGCCATTAAAGTAGGACAACGTTTGTTCCTGCAGAATTGCTCACAGTGTCACGGTTCTGACGCTCGTGGACAAAACGGTGGCTTCCCTAACCTTACCGACGACGACTGGTTGTATGGTGGCTCCCCTGCAAAGATCAAAGAGACATTGATTATGGGACGCCAGGCCGCCATGCCGGCATGGCTTGATGCCATGGGCGAACAAGGGATTGATGAAGTTGTTGCCTATGTACTTAGCCTGAGCGGTCGCGATGTAGACCAGGAATTAAAGCAAGCCGGTAAAGCTCGATTTGCTGCCTGTGCCGCCTGTCATGGTATGGACGGTAAAGGCAATCAGGCATTGGGTGCGCCTAACCTGACCGATAACATATGGTTATATGGCGGTAGTCAGCGTGCGGTCACTGAGACACTGACCTACGGCCGTAACGGCGTCATGCCTTCGTTTAAGAAGACATTGGGTGAAGATAAAATTCACGTTGTCGCCACTTACGTTTACAGCTTATCGAACTAAATTGTAAAACGTTCAAAAAGCCTCGTTACTACGGGGCTTTTTTTATGAGAAAATACAATAAGTCGTTACGTGCTGTTTAGCATTTCTTTGTCTTGCGGAAGTAGAGTAAGCTGTTCATGAATACCCCTTGGTACAAACAATTCTGGCCCTGGTTTCTGATTGCAATCCCGGTAATTACTTTTGTTATGGGAATGGTCCTGCTAAATCTGGCTACCAATACCACCGACAGCCTTGTTGTTGATGATTATTATAAAGAAGGCAAAGCCATCAATGCGCGTCTGGGTAAAATTGAGGAAGCAAAGCGCCGGAATATCACAACAGATTTATCCATTGAAGACGGGGCTGTAACAGTAAAGTTCCACTCCGGGATCCCCAGAGAAGGTCAGGCGCTAAAGCTGACGTTTTACCACACTACCCTGCAAGACCGTGATACCTCAGTATTATTAAGTCGTGACGCAACAGGCGTTTACCGCGGTTTTGTTGAAACTTCTCTGGATGGTAAATGGCAAGTTACGCTCACGCCTATTGATGAAGTCTGGAAAATACAGCAGACAATTACGCTGCCCTGGTCTGGTGTGATTAAGTTTAACCCCTGATATGACAAACGACTCATCCTGCTACCATTGCGGGCAAGCAAACGATCCGAAGTACAAGTATGAAACCGTAATCCTCGGCGCCCCACGGCAACTGTGTTGCCCTGGTTGTCAGGCAGTGTCTCAGGCCATCGTAGACAACGGACTGGAAGATTATTATCAGTTCCGTACCGAGCCTGCGGTTCAGGGCGACAGCGAACTCAGCGCAGTGCTGGATTCACTCTCAGTGTATGACGATCCGGCGTTGCAGGAGGAATTCGTCTTTGACCACGGTAAACATAAACAAATTCAGTTAACTCTGGAAGGCATAACCTGTGCCGCCTGTGGCTGGCTCATCGAGAAGCAACTGGCCAAAGTTGATGGAATTGAAAAAATTGCCGTCAATGTGCAGGCTCGCCGTGGTGTCGTGACGTGGGACCAACAACGTCTGTCACTTAGTCAGGTTCTGACGGCATTGAAAAAAATTGGCTATACTGCAATGCCTTTCCAGCCTGATCAACACGAAGCCTCCTACAGAAAAGAAGACAAGTCCTTTCTGAAGAAACTGGGCCTTGCAGGATTAATGACCATGCAGGTCATGATGTTAATGGCCGGACTGTATTTCGATCTGTTCGGGAACATTGAGGCGGAAACAAAACAATACTTCTACTGGGTTTCACTGGTGCTGACTACACCAGTCGTGTTGTATTCGGGAAGCGTGTTTTATCTTGGCGCACTGAAAGCCCTCTCTGCCCGCACAGTAAATATGGACGTTCCCGTTACCCTCGCCGTATTCGGCACTTATATCGCTGGTATCAAAGCGACTTTGCTGGAAACCGGTGAAGTGTATTTCGAATCCATCTGTATGTTTATTTTCCTGCTGTTGTTAAGTCGCTTTCTTGAGCATCGCAGTCGCCATCGCGCGGCGGAAATCTCGGCAAATATGACGCAGTTTGTGCCGGTATCAGCAACCCGTATTGAGGACAATGGTGATTTAACCTCCTGCCTGGCAAAACAACTGCAAGTGGAAGATCGGGTGATTGTAAAGTCAGGAGAGACTGTACCTATAGACGGGGTGATAACGGAAGGCACCTCCAGTGTTGATGAGTCAATGCTATCCGGTGAGTTCGAACCGGTGAAAAAGCGCACAGGCGATCATGTTTTCGGTGGCACAGTCAATCAGGTCGGTACGATTACCGTTACCGTCACAAAAACGCTTAAACATGCGCTGGTTAATCAAATTATACGTTTGCAGGCAGAAGCGATGGGCGTCAAGCCTCGTGTCGCGCAGCTGGCAGATCAGTTCTCCCGCTATTTTGTGATGGCTGTGCTGGTTGTTTCCGCTGTCACCTTCACGTACTGGTATGTTAACGATAATCCTGATGCCTTCTGGATAACCATTGCTGTGCTGGTTGCAACCTGTCCCTGTGCACTCGGACTGGCGACGCCGTCTGCGCTGACGTGCGCCATGGCGAATCTCAATCGTCATGGCATTTTACTGAAAAGGGCTGATGCCCTTGAGCAGCTAAATACTATCGATACCGTGGCCTTGGATAAAACCGGAACCCTTACCCACGGCGAATTTGCCATTGTCAGCCAGTGGCACGCTTTTCAGACAGATATTGACGACAATCTTAAGGTTGCAGCTACGCTGGAATCGCGTTCTGAGCACCCTATTGCTGTGGCCTTTCAACGAAGTGATGTGAAGCCTGTTGAATCAGTTGAGGTAACCGTTGGTGCAGGTTTGTCAGGAACCATTAACGGCACGCGCTACTACATTGGGTCGAAGCAATACTGCCACCATTCACTCGACAACATTGATATTGATGCCAATGTGTTTCTTTTCACAGATAACGTTGTAATCGCAGCGTTTCAGGTTTCTGATACGTTGCGAAGTGACGCTGCTGAAACCTTGCAAATATTGGCACCCAGAAAGTTAATCCTGCTAAGCGGGGATACACAATCGAACGTGGATGCCTTAACGAATTCATTGCCGCTGAATGAGGCCTTGGGAGGATGCTCTCCTGAAGAGAAATACAAGCATGTTCAGAAACTTCAGCAGCAGGGCCGCAAGGTGATGATGCTGGGCGACGGCATTAATGATGCTCCAGTGCTTGCCAGTGCAGATGTCTCGGTGGCAGTAGGAGGAGCTACCGATGTAGCTCGCACCGCGGCTGATGTCATTTTGCTTGGCGACAAGCTGCTATCGCTCGCAACCCTGTTTACGCTGTCTGAACGAACTCGACGTAAAATCATTCAGAATATGGGATGGGCCCTGGGTTATAATGTCATCATATTGCCGTTTGCGGTGAGTGGTCTGCTTTCTCCCTGGATGGCAGTGGTTGGGATGTCTTTAAGTAGTATCATTGTAGTGACGAACTCTACGCGGCTACTTAAATAGGAGTGTACTATGAGTATCATTTATGTGCTGATCCCAGTAGCAATATTAATTGTAGCCATCGCCATTGTTGTGTTTTTCTGGGCGGTTAGATCCAATCAGTTTGAAGATTTAGACAGGCAGGGTTACAACATTTTGTTCGATGACGATTTACCGCCAGAAGAAAAAAAACTGGCCGAAGAGCGAAAGAAAATTCTCGATGAACGGGATTGATGTATTCAGTGCGTTTTTAATCGGGATCGCCGGTGGTGTTCATTGCATAGGCATGTGCGGCGGCGTTATCAGCGCGCTTCGTGTTGTTACTCCTAAAGATCGCAACCCCCTTCCCTTTACATTAAGCTATAACACCGGACGAATATTCAGTTACACGGTTGCCGGTGCACTTACCGGGGCTGTCGGGCAGATGTCGGCGTCGCTGCTACCTGTACTTGGACAGGTATTAGCGCTATTGAGCGGGCTGATGCTCGCTGCACTCGCTGCTTATCTGGGACAATGGTGGCAGGGCTTACGTCATATTGAGGCTGCAGGCCAGTATGTCTGGAGGCGTATTCAACCCGTTTCAAAACGCTTTTTGCCATTTCGCTCGGTATTCTCAGCTTTTCCCTACGGCGTTATCTGGGGTTGGCTGCCTTGCGGACTCGTTTATTCCACGCTCACGTGGTCACTTGCATCGGGGTCTGCTTTAAAGGGCGCATCAATTATGCTCGCATTTGGGTTAGGTACGCTTCCCACATTACTTGTTGCCAGCTACGGTGTACAATGGCTGCTAAAAGGATTCAGACATCCTATCGTCAGGCAACTCATCGCATCCAGCCTGTTAATATATGCGGTTTTCTTGATTTACAAAGCAATCAGTAGTATCAACTATACTGCGACAGGTTAATGGACAAACATCTTCACTATGAGTAAAAACAGTCAGTTTTCAATACACTGCCAAAATTGCAGTTTCAGTCATTTGTGTCTGCCAGTAGCGCTGAATAAAACAGAAATCGAGTCTCTCGATGACATTATCGAGCGAAAAAAGCCGCTTCAAAAAACAGAAAAACTGGTTGCATCCGGTGACAAATTTACTTCTCTGTACGCTGTAAGAACCGGCTCTTTTAAGTCCTTTGTTTCTGATGCTGATGGTGAAGAACAGATTATTGGCTTCCACTTCCCGGGTGACATCATTGGTTTTGATGCTCTACGTGAACATAAGCATCAAAGCTATACCCAAGCGTTAGAAACGGCGATGGTGTGTGAACTTCCCTACGATACGCTTGACGATATGTCGATGAAATTCCCCAAATTGCGACATCAGATCATGAGCTTTATGAGTGCCGAAATTAAGCAGGATCACGACATGATGATGCTGCTTAATAAGCGTACTGCTGAAGAGCGTTTACTGTATTTTATTGCCCACCTGTCAAGACGATTTGAGGAACGTGGATTCTCAGCGCGACAGTTCAATTTGAGTATGACCAGAAACGAAATTGGCAATTATCTGGGACTGACTGTAGAAACAATCAGTCGATTACTTACGCGATTCCAGAAAGAGGCGCTCATACAAGTAGAAGGAAAGCTAATTACTATCCTTGATTTTGACGCGATAGACGCCAAGCTCCACGCCACTGAACTCCCGACCCAACCACTTTAATATGACACCGTTGATCTAAAACAAGCACAAAATTCCTGACAGGGTATACACTTAAAAGGCGTTCTCATTTTGCAGACGCCTTTTTTAGTTGGTGCACTGAAATGGAGTAAGTCTATGATTAATTACAATCACATCCTGGCGGTAATCGAACCTGACAGAGACACCCAGGCGGCGCTCTCCCGTGCACTTGAAATCGCTGAAAAAACGGGTGCAGCCGTAACCGCCATGCTGGTCGTATACGACTTTTCTTATGACATGACGACGATGCTCAGTCCGGATGAGCGGGAAGCCATGCGTGACGCGGTAACCAAAGACCGTTCAGCGTGGCTGGCTGCAAATTTAAAAACGCAGGGACAGAGCGGTGTTGATGTAGTGGTGGAATGGAATAACCGAGCCTATGAAGCCATCATTCATCACGCCATTAAGAACGGTATTGACCTTGTGGTGAAAGCCACCAAAAAGCATGATGATCTGGCATCTGTTATCTTCACACCGACCGACTGGCATCTGTTACGAAAGTGCCCCTCCCCCGTATTATTAGTAAAAGCACATGACTGGCCAGTGAATGGCAATATCATTGCCGCGGTTAATGTGGGCACAGAAGATCGAGAACATGCGCAACTTAACGATAAACTGACAACCATTGCCAGTGATTATGCCAACCTGCTGAGCGGCAACGTACATTTGGTTAACAGCTATCCCGGCACACCATTAAATATCGCCATTGAAGTCCCCGAATTTGACCCCGACAGCTATAACCATTCAGTCAGAAACCATCACCTGGAAGAAATGCATCACCACGCCAAACGCCATAATATTAATTCTGCGCATTGTCATGTGGAAGAAGGTATGCCTGAAAAAGTCGTACCTCATGTGGCCAAAGAAATCGATGCAGAACTGGTTATTATTGGCACTGTTGGACGTGTAGGACTGTCTGCAGCACTGATTGGCAATACCGCTGAACATGTCATTGACGAATTGAGTTGTGATGTTCTGGCAATAAAGCCCGATGGATTTCAGAGTCCGATCCGGTAATACCCGGAAAATACCCTGCGTGTGGCGTGACGAATGCCACATGCCTTCGTTATAATAGCGCTTTTAGCAGTAAGCAAAGCGTTTTCCCATGAGCATATCAATATCTTCTTCTGCCTCAGTTTCCTCAGAGGCGGCAAAAAGTAAGCAAAAATACAGCTTCAACAAGTTGCAAAAGCGATTACGCAGAAACGTAGGCAAAGCCATTGCTGATTTTGGCATGATAGAAGATAAGGATAAGGTAATGGTGTGTCTGTCCGGCGGCAAAGACAGCTACACTATGTTGGATATTTTACTGTTCCTGAAAAAGATTGCCCCCATACATTTTGACATCATCGCGGTAAATCTGGATCAAAAACAGCCCGGCTTTCCGGAGCATGTCCTTCCAGAATATCTGGAAAACCTTGGTGTTGAATATAAAATTGTCGAAGAAGATACCTACTCCATCGTTAAGGATAAAATTCCGGAAGGAAAGACGACGTGTTCACTATGCTCAAGGCTACGAAGAGGCATTCTCTATCGCACAGCAAAAGAGCTCGGCGCGACAAAAATTGCGTTAGGGCATCATCGTGATGACATGCTCGAAACGTTGTTTCTTAACATGTTCCATGGCGGAACACTGAAATCCATGCCTCCCAAGCTGGTAAGTGATAATGGCGAGCATATTGTCATTCGTCCGCTGGCGTACTGTAATGAGAAGGATATTCAGAAATATTCTGATGCAGTAGAATTCCCGATAATCCCATGCAACCTTTGTGGCTCACAGGAAAACCTTCAGCGCCAGAATATTAAGGCAATGCTTCAGGACTGGAATCGCCGCTTCCCCGGACGGATAGAGTCGATGTTCAGGGCCATGCAAAACGTCGTTCCCTCTCACCTGGTTGACAATACGCTTTACGACTTTAAAAATATTCAAACCACGAATGCACCAGTTGAAAACGGTGACATCGGGTTTGATTCTCCTACATTTACGGCAACATCTGAAACAGATGACGACAATGAAGGCGTGCAAATCATTAATGTAATGGATCATCAACAATGAAAGTAGGTATTGCTCTTGGCGCCGGCGCTGCAAGGGGCTGGGCTCATATCGGTATTATTCAGGCGCTGGAAAAGCTGGGCGTTAAAATTGATATCGTGGCGGGGAGCTCAATTGGCGCTTATGTAGGTGCTGCGTATGCCAGCGGCAGGCTTGAGCCTTTACGGCAATGGGCAACATCCCTGACAGAATGGCAGGTGTTATCTCTGATGGGAGTCGGGATCCGTCGCGGTGGACTTGCCAGTGGACAGAAGGTTTTCGATAAGCTGGCCAGTGAATTCTGCGTGGAGACCTTTGAGGAGATGGAAAAGCCCTTCGCCGTCGTTGCGACTGACCTCTACTCAGGCCGTGAAGTGGTGTTCAGTAGTGGTGCGCTTGGAGAGTCCGTACAGGCATCTTGTGCTATTCCCGCGCTGTTCAGTCCAATTGCTTACGAAGACCGATGGCTGGTTGATGGTGCTGTGGTCAATCCGGTTCCGGTAAACCTTTGTCGTCAGTTGGGCGCAGATTTCGTTATCGCAGTAAACCTGAATGCAGACTTTCGCCCGCAACGTCTGGAAAAAGCAAAAATTGAGCATGAGGAAATTCAGCGTAAAACGGATGATTTTTTTACTAAAAGTCAGAATGTGGTAAGGCAATGGTTTTCACCGGAAACCAAACCAAACAAAGCTAACCCTCCCGGCATACTGAGCATCATGAGTAGCTCACTGGAAATTCTGCAGGCCAGAGTCACCCGTTCAAGACTGGCAGGCGATCCGCCGGATGTGCTTATTGAGCCACAATTGACCGATGTGGGTTTGATGGAGTTTCATCGGGCGGGTGAAATGTGCCAACGAGGCGAAGAAACCGTTAACCGACTGGCTGAACAAATTCGTTATCAGTTGGTAATCGAAGGGCCGTAATAACCCAGTCATTTCAACTAAAATGGGTTAAAGGTAACAAAGTAAAAAAGCCAGTAGATAACTAAACCTACTGGCTTTTTCAGAAATTATCACTCTGTCGGTGATAGTGATTTCAACTCTTAGAGGCGATTGCTGTCACTCTCAGAGGCTTCTGGGGAAGTTCGATCCCTTTCCCTTTGTTAAGCCAGTCCATATCTAACATCAGCATGCCATTATTGATGGCAGGGGCGTCTTTGATGAGCGAATCAAGCTCATCGTCCTCAAAGTGGATCATCAATCCTTCAACAGATGGCATCATAAACGAGAGAAAGCTACCCATTTCATTGAAAAACGCGCGGTAATTGTCCAGCAGCATTGCCAGCTCTTCGGCTGTGTATTCGCGCTTTACGAATTCCGGTTTTGTTTCCAGCTGCACTGACATGTCACAGACGTTCGCGCGCTCAGCAAGATCAATTCGAATAAAGGCTTCTGCCATCTTCAGCGCTTTTTCGGTGGGCACCGTGAAACGGTTTTCCGGCGACACCTCCAGCGGCATCTGTTGTTTGTCGGTGACAATCGTAGCGGTGTTAATGTCGCACAACCGCCCTTCCCCAACACGCAGGAAACCAAACGCAAACTGCAGTGCCTGAGTATCGTCACTTCCCAGTTTTCTGACATGGCTGTAAAAGCGGCTGTATTCCACATCAATGATATCAGCCAGTACAGGTTGGCTTATCACTGCAGCGAATACCAAGGCCAGTAGCTTTTTCATTCCGTTAAGTACTCCTGATTAAATCTGATCATATTCTGTAGTTCCTCCACATACGCGGCGCCACGCTCTGAGTAATTCATTAGGCCTTCAGCCAGTGCGACACCGCTGATAGGTATCTGATTTGCCCGCAGCCGGCTTCGAATACGGCGTAACTCTTCATAAGCATCATGCCGGTTCAGGTTTCTCATGTAGGTATAGGTTGCGCGTGAGAGATTATCGAACCGGGCTACCTCATGGTTAGCATCCTCATTTCTGCGCGACGGTACAAAACCACAACCTTTACGGAAGCACCACAAGCCAAAGAAATTATAGCCTTTTTGTGCAAAGCGGCTGGTTCCCCATGCAGACTCGTTCGCCGCCTGCGCAAGCACAAGTTCAACCGGAAGAATATCGATTCGCTCAAGTAATGACAGGATCCTGGACTTTAACGACTTGGATTCATCAACCCGGTACTCCTCGCTCAACCAGTTAACCCGTTCAAGATCGTCTTCGTCAATATCTTCACCGGCCATGACTTCACGAAGTACGGTTTGTAAGTAATGTCGAAGAGAAAGCAGATACGCGTTCTGTTTTTCTACTTCTGGCTTCAGGTAGTTAAAAAATGCGGTTTTTTTCTCGGTTACATCTTCAATTGAAGCAAAGTCTGGTACCGGCTTTTTTGCTTCCTGGGTTTCAGGAACCTCGAGGATATCGGGTTCACGACTAGCCAGGATCCACGCATTGATGACGATAACAGCAAGGACACCAATCGTGATTAAAACAATTTTAACGGTTTCTCGCTTATGCATCGAAGGTTGATTCTCCGTTACTGTCGTGTTCATCAAGCTGTGGTCCGGACTGTCCCACCATGTCTTCATACAACACGCCGATAGCACAAAAGTATAATGGCATAACCCAAATCAGGCCAAAGCCAAAGGTCAGAATACTCACCAGTATCAACACCAGAAATATGGCAAGTAATAATAGCATCTGCCAGAAGTAGCGGTTAACTATTCGACAAGACAAAATGATAGCACTGACAGCGGTAAGTTGTCTGTCTGCCACCAATATCAACGCGAAAGTCGACGCTACCACCATATAAATACCCGGTATGATAAACAGTACGGTTCCAAGCTGAGTAAGGATGATAGTAATTAGGTGGGTTAACGCCAGCACAATGGTCAGCGGAAGATATTTAAACAGATCGAAAACCCGCACATGCTGACTACGCGCAGCACTCACCCCCATCATGTATAACCCGGTCTGAAGTGGCGCAATCACAAGTACCACAGCAATCTGAAATATTGCCTGAAATGTATCCTGTATGCCCTGCATTATGAGCGCCATGATCACAAGCACGAGAAATATCAGTACACATGCCTGTACCAGTGCGGAAAAGTGCTTTTTTACCAGATCATTGGCGCGAGAAAACACGCTTTGAACATCAAACTGGTATTTTCCGTCAAGGGTACGCTGAAGTGAATCCGCGTTATCGGGCTGCTCGGACGGTGGTTTTGGGAACTGCTCCACGCTTGCGTCTCATATGTAGTAAAATTCGTATGGATTATAACGTATTACGTTATTAAACCCCACTATACCCAAACCAGTTTTGCCGCCAGGCCTAAAAGCAACACGCCCATCACGCGATCCAGCCAGTAGCCTTTCTGACCAATTAACTGTGCGACTTTGCTGGTGCTGAGCAAATAGGAAAGAAAGCAAAACCATACACCTGTCGCCAGTGCGAGATACAAACCGTACATCAGCTTTACGCCAAAGGGCGTTGCAACGTCAATGATGGCGGTAAACAGCGACAAAAAGAATAAGGTTGCTTTAGGGTTAAGGCCATTAGTTAAAAACCCTGTCCACAGTGCTCTTTTGTCACTCATAGAACCTGACTGAGACTGTGAACTCGTGGAAGTCACCGGCGTTTTGGCTGGCCCACTTCGCAGCGCGCCAACAGCAAGATAGACAAGATATGCGGCGGCAAGATAACTAATCACCTTGTACAGCCAGGGGGTAGTTGCAATCACAACACTCAACCCCACCAGTGAATATGCCACGTGTAATAAAATTCCCAGCCCAATACCGATACTGGTGAGAATGGCTGTGCGCCTGCCGTAAGCGACACTGTGCCGGACAACGATAGCGAAATCCGGTCCCGGACTTGCCACTGCTACCAAGTGTACCAGCGCGATGGTAATAAATTCATCCAGGTAGAGCATGATTAGTCGATCTCAGAAACTTCCAGAGAAGAGATAAAGGAGGTAACGTAATCTGGAACAATTTTCGACGCCGGGCCATGAAAAGAGGTCTCAAACAATGAGCACCGGTCGCTGGGTTGCAAATTCAGTTCAACAGTTTTTGCGCCGCTATCTGTTGCCACTTGTACAAAACCTGCAGCCGGGTAGACCTGACCTGACGTACCTACCGCAATAAACACGTCAGCTTTTGAAAGTGCCAGGATAATATCATTCATCTGCAGAGGCATTTCGCCAAACCATACAATATCCGGTCGTAGCTGAGAGGCTGGCAGGCAGCAGGGACACGCTGTTTTTGCGTCGAACCGATCAAACCACTCATGACTGGCGCCGGTATTACAGCATCGTGCAGACAATAACTTTCCGTGCATGTGAATGACGCGTTTGCTGCCTGCACGTTCGTGCAGGTCATCAACATTTTGAGTTACCAGTAAAAAGTTGTCACCCAAAGCTGATTCAAGTTCAGCCAGGGCAAGATGCGCGGCATTGGGCGTAACATCAGGTTCCTGAAGCTGAATACGTCTGTCATTATAAAAACGGTAAACTAAATCAGGATCCCGCTCAAACGCCTCCGGCGTTGCCACATCCTCAACCTTGTGCTTTTCCCATAACCCGTCATTATCCCGAAAAGTTTTCAGGCCGGACTCTGCTGAAACGCCCGCACCCGTTAACACAACCACCCGTGGCTTGTCGTTCATGATGACACCTCCACAGGATAGTGTGAATCTGCACCCCACTCTGACCATGAACCATCGTAAACACTGACACGCTTAGCGCCGCACAATAACGCGGCTACGCCAATAATACAGGCTGTGATACCAGAGCCACAGGTACAGATGATAGGGTTTGCTAAATTCACCCCCGCCTTTTCAAATTCTATCTGCAGTTCACTTATCGGTTTTAACTCGCCGTTGGAAATCAGACGCGCATAGTGCAGATTTTTCGCACCTGGCATGTGACCAGAGCGAACACCCTGACGGGGTTCAGGCTCGCTGCCTTCAAATCTCCCCTGGCTGCGGGCATCGACGATTTGCGTATCGCTGTATAGTGCACTTAGCACATCATCAGCAGTAACGAACCATTGTGGCTGTAAATGTGCCTCATACAAACGCGTTTGGTCTGCAAACGGGGGCTCAGGATTCAACGTATAGCCAGCCGCCTCCCATGCCGGGCTGCCACCATTGAGGATTTGTACCTGCTGGTGACCTAAAGACTTTAGCATCCACCAGGCGCGAGGCGCACAATACACACCCCGGGTGTCATAAACTACGATATTTGTAGTATCGGCCACCCCCAGTTGCCCCAGGTAATGACTGAGGGCAGAGACAGAAGGTAAGGTGTGAGGAGACGCCGACTGATGATCGCTACCCTCACCGTCTAAGTCAAAATCTCTGCTGTTAGGAATGGCGCCGGCGTCGCGTTTGTCAGGCTCACCGCTCACCGGATCGTCCATCAAAACCCGAAGCAGTGCCACAGGGTTGCTGGTCAGCGCCTGGCGCAACTCAGTTACATTTGTCAGTGGCATAGTCATAGTGTTTTTCAAACCGGAACTTGATGAGTGAACGAATGGCTCTAATTCACTTCATCATACGGTTATTATGATGAAAAATACAGTGCGCGATAACGCAGATGCAAAGACGCTCAAATCGATAAGGTACTCATTTTCTATTATTTTATTGCGGCAAATGAGCCGCGATATCCAATACGATGGGCTTAATTCCAGCAACAATAAATTCAACCGCAATCACCATGATGATCAGTCCCATTAACCGCATCATGACCTTGATGCCAGTATCTCCAAGCAGCTTAATCAGGCCGCCGGCGAAATACAGTATCCAGTATGTCAGAAATAACACGAGTAAGATGGAGCCGAAAAGTACCAGTTCGTAATTAATTGAGACCGCATCATCCATCAACACAATGGCGTTGGTTAGCGCACCAGGGCCACATATCATCGGTATTGCCAGCGGAGTTACGGAGATATCTTCAACGTAGCTCTTTACATCGTCGTCACCCACTTTGATTCGAGACAACCTGGCCTGCAACATATCCATGCCCATCAGCAAAAAGATGATGCCACCGACTATACGAAAGCTATTGACTGAAATATGGAAAAAGGAAAACAGCAGCTGTCCACCCATTGCGAACAACGAAATAGTGATAAAGGATACGATTAATGCTTTTCGCGCCGTTTTAACCCGCTGCGCCGGCGTTAACTCTGTCGTGAGCGTCATAAATATTGGCATCACGCCCAACGGATTGATAAGCGTAAAAAACGACGTAAAGCATAACAACGCAAACGGCAATAATTCTTGCATGGCACTTTTTTATCCCGGCTGAAAACTGGCGCGATTCTACCAGATGCTTTGCATGATTAAAGGCGCAATTGAGACTTAACCTGAATGCGCACAGAGGCTATCGTTACGCGAACGGCTCGGGAAGGTGGGGCCCAGACACACTTATTTTTTCGGATGATAACTCCGTAATTGTTAACAACCGGGCCCATACACAGACCGTGAAACGCATCTCCCTTAGTTTATCTGTCGTTTAATCTCCTCACCTCATCTGTCGCCATGTATAATTGCTTAGCGTGCTAACTATATACTTAAATACTTAGCATGCTAATTAAATATACAGAAACGTATGGAAAGTAATATTGGGTGGCTATTAAGTCGTGCAGCATTTGCCTGGCGGGACGCAGTAGACCGCTACATGGCTGACCTCGGACTCACTCAAACGCGCTGGATCGCCATGCTACATCTGGATCGCATGGGTGAAGGTTGCAGCCAGAAAGATTTAGCTGACAATATCGGTATCGAGCAATCGTCCATGCTACGCACGCTTAACAACCTGGAAGCTGCGGACTTACTGATACGAAAAACCTGTAGTCAAGACGCCCGACGCAGAACAGTGTGGTTTACTGATAAAGGCCGCTCCTTGCTTCAGCAAGTGGAACAACGCGCTAGTGCTGGCCGCCGGGAAATGCTTGAAGGGCTCAGTGAAGAAGAACGAAAGATTTTTCATACATTGTTAAACCAGGTTATTGATAACGCCCATCATATTTCCAAACCGGAGAAGTCATGACAGCTGATGCGCACTTTAACCGCTGGATGCGAAGGGCGTTAGCGCTTTTCGGTCTCATCTGTACTTACATATTCATTGCTGACCTTGCGATTCCCCTGACGCCCCACTCTATGGTACAGCGCCCCGTAGTCGGTGTTGCACCTCGGGTTGCAGGTGAAGTCATTGACGTGGGTGTGACGAATAATCAGCACGTTGAAAAAGGCGATATTCTGTTTCGTATTGACCCAAGCGATTACCAAATCGCCTTAGAAAAAGCCCGTATGGCATTGAGCGAAGCCCGTCAGTACAACGAAAGCCTTGAGGCGCAACTTGCTCAGGCCAGGGCAAATATCCTCGAATACACGGTGATTCTGGAGGAAAATCAGCGGGAGTATAACCGAGTGGTCTCGCTGGCCAAAAAAGAGCTGATTAGTGCACAACATGTTGATCAAATGCTAGCGGAAGTAGACGCAGCCAAGGCGCGTTTACAAGCGGCAAAACAACACAAGCACGCTCTGCAGATAGAGCTGGGTGAAGATGGAGACAATAATCTTCGCCTGCGTATTGCCCGTATCCAGATTCGGCGGGCTGAGCTTGATTTGTCCCGCACAGAGGTAAAAGCACCTGAAGCTGGCTTTGTGTCGAACTTGCAACTTACGCCGGGTATTCAGGCGCAAGCCAGTGAATCTTTGCTGTCGCTTGTTGTTACTCATAAAGAACGAATTGTGGCTGATTTCAGAGAAAAATCACTATCTGGAATTCCACCTCATGCTCATGCGCTAGTGGTGTTTGATGCGCTACCGGGCAAAGTGTTTAACGGTGATATGGTTAGCCGTGATTTCGGCGTAGAGACCGGTCAGATGAAGGCGGATGGCCGGCTTGCCAAACCTGATGATTCTGATCGTTGGGTAAGAGATGCACAGCGTGTCAGAGTTTACGTAAAGCTGAAAGAGAAAGGTTTACCTGGCAATCTGGTAACTGGAGCCCGTGCCACGGTCTTACTTCAGCGGGAAAATTCAGGTTTTTTCGCCTGGCTTGCCAACGTACAGATGAAAATCATAAGTCTGTTACATTATGTCTACTGAACAGTCCCAGTCGTATTATACTTCGCAGGATCAAAGGCGCGTACTGCGTATTGCCTTTGGTGCCTGCACGGGCTTTTTCATCAGTAAATTCATGGCCTGGCCCAATGGTGTGTTTTTCGCTGTTTACCCCATGTTATTGCTTGGCATGCTACCTAAATTCGATAGCCTTATTGCGTTTGAGTTTGTGGCCGGCGTAATAATCAACGTGGTAGAAATATATTTACTCCAGATGTTTTTCTTCGACCATCCCCTGCTTATGATGGCTGCTGTATTCGGTATCCTGATACTGCACTTTCGTCAAATGGCATCGGGAAAACATTTTATGATGTGGGCTTCGGGGATTGTTACTCTCTCCGTGTTGCTACATTTTTCCAGCTATAACAGCGCTGCAATAAATAACATGGTCGTGTCAGCTTTTTTAGCAACGGGGCTCTCAGTTATCAGTGCTGCGGTTCTTTACTGGCTAATCCCGGAGTCCGAAGCACCTACCCCGCCCCCGTCATTGAACCTGAGCGATTCGCAGTTAAACCACAGAACGATAATGGGAGCAGTTCTTGCTACCTTGTCATTTGTCGCTTTCCAACTGCTTGATTTACGCGATTCGCTGTCAGCACAGGTCGCGACAGTACTGGTACTATTTCCTATGACGTTTCAAGGCTCGTTGGAGGGCTCAGTAAAGCGTGCAAGAGGTGTTGCACTGGGATGCGCCATCGGTATTGCCACTCAGTTGCTGATGTACGACCTTATCCGTTTCCTTCCTCTGGTCACATTGGCCATGTTTATCGCTGTCATGATTACTGCCCGGCTACACCTTATAGAACGTAGCGGTTCAGGTATGGGATTCGGAGCATTAACCACGATCGGAATTTTGTTTGGACAGTACTTAAGTCCGAAATCAGACATGCTGTATAGCAGCTTTTACCGCTTTACTTCTGTGGTCGTAGCATTAACCGTTCTAATGGTGCTGGCGTTTTTACTAGATCACTTTCTGAACCGGTTTGCCCTGACACGCAATGCGTAACAAAAGAAGTACCGGCTAGTTTTTTGGTCATAAAAATAATGGGTAGTCCTTACAATAGACATTGGGTAGCTTTACCAAGCTTTTATCAGGAGCATCGGCTGATACTGGACTGTACGATTTGGTGACATAGCGCAATAAGTCGCAATTTCCACAGAAAAGAAAAAATATGAATTGATCGTGTCGCATTTTTTCAAGACAGTACTTATTCCATTATTTATAGTCAGCTCAGAGTAATTAAAACTGGTTAGAAATATATGAAGCTTAAGTACACTATACTCTTCGTTGAAGATGTAGAAAAAACATTGGAGTTCTATGAAAATGCATTTGGTCTCAAACGCGCCATGCTCCATGAAGGAGGCGATTATGGCGAGCTTGATACGGGTAGCACCACGCTGTCTTTTTCATCCATCAACCTCATGAATGAACTGGGTAAGGATATCGGTCTAGTTGACGCGCAAAAGCCGGTGTTTGAAATCGCATTTGAAACTGAAAACGTGGAAAAAGCTTTGCAAAAGGCTTTAAATGCTGGCGCCAGGCTCATTCAGGATATACGTGAAGAACCATGGGGGCAAACAACGTCCTATGTGGCCGACCACAACGGTTTTCTTATAGAGATATGTTCAGCGGTTAGAAATAATCAGTCATAACCAGAGAAATTGATTTCTGCCTGCAAACAACCTTTTTGTATTGACGAGGGTGAACAGTTAAACCACCTTTGTAACTCCCTCGTCATGTGTGATTGATCAGAATATCCTGACAATACAGCCACTTCTGTTAACGAGGGATGGTCTTCCAACATACGCGCGCATCGCCTCGCTCTAACTAACGAGCTCCAGAATTTTGGCGACATTCCCGTTTCTGATTTAATGTGTCGCTGCAATGTTCGAACAGATACGCCTAAATGTCTCGAAACAGTATCGACGCTACCCAAATCAGATCTTAGTCCTTCCAAAGCCTCATGAACTGAAGATTTCATAAAACAAAATTGTTCTAACCACGTTTTATCTAGTTTATTCAGAGAACAGTTATTTTCCATAAATGTTCCGAAAGCTGACTCATCAATTGTAGTACCCGGCATCAATCTAAATCCATGAAACCAATCTCCAACAGCAATTTTTACGTTACTGATACCCGATGCTAAAGGACTAATAAAAATTGATGAGCGACCCTCAGGATCTTGTCTGAGAATGATATCCCGACAGCCATCTGGCACAATAGTGGAGAAATATTCCTTTTCTCCGGTATGCGACCATTCTTCTAATAAAATATTTTTCATCTATACATAAAGCAATTGGTGTTGCGAACACTACTATACAATCTTGGAACATCATTGCCACGCGAAACAGCCAGCAAGCTATTGCCGCGAGGGATTTTAAATCCCTTGTGTCTACCAATTTCACCATCCGGGCATCGGGTATGCCTTAAAGGCATTTGGTGTCAGGTTGGTCCCTGCATTACTGCTCGCGCAGTGAAGATGGAGGCGGAACCCGAGACAACCTGGCCTGCAACATATCCATGCCCATCAGCGAAAAGATGATGCCACCGACTATACGAAAACTATTGACTGAAATAAGGAAAAAGGAACACAGCAGTTGTCCACCCATTGCGAACAACGAAATAGTAATAAAGGATACGACTAATGCTTTTCTCGCCGTTTTAACCCGCTGCGCCGGCGTTAACTCTGTCGTGAGCATCATAAATATTGGCATCACGCCCAACCGATTGATAAGCGTAAAAAACGACGTAAAGCATAACAACGCAAACGGCAATAATTCCTGAAAAAACAGTTCATGACCCGGCCTGAAATTTTGCGCGATTCTATCAGAAGCCTTAGATGATGAAAGGCAAGCAGAAACCTGTTAGGCAATTATATCGTTGGCCATGTAAAGGATATTGCACGTCGATAGAGAAGCCTCGGATACACAACTAACTGATATTATGACACTCAGGGATTACAGACACTGCAGTAGTAAGGATCGGCGACATCATCTAACCGCTCGGCTTGTTGGTAACCGCACATAGTGCAATGACTAATATGAGCGCGCACCTTTGAGGTTGCAGTTCGACATAATCCGCAAGGTAAGCCGGATTCGTGCTTTTTGACAACAAAGTCTCTGGCGTGACACTCAGGACAATGTGATTGCAGACGATACTGAAGATCCTTGGCGACTTCCGCCAGCAGGATCTGACGGGTTGGGCTATACATCGCTCTGAGATCCGGCGAGATCATATCCCCCTCTTTAATGATGCTGCTTTTTGCCATCTTTAACAGCGAGTTGTGGGTAAGGCCTTTTGTAACGTTTTCTTGCTTTAGCAGCATCCAGCGCTGGCCTGGAAAGCGATTCACCCATTCTGTAAGCACTTTACGGTTTGTGAAGGGAATACTTTCTAACCCTACCGGCCCTTCTGCGTAAGCATAAATAGCTTGTTCTGTTTGGGTGTCGTAAAAACACAATACTTCCTGATTCCAATTGAAAAAACTGGAGTATGGCCCACCACCAAAACTTCCTTCACTGCCAATGCCAAATGCTGAACCAGTCGCCTCACAGGCAATTTTGGCCTTTATCAGCGCACAGGCTTCCGGGCTGTCACGGCGCTCTACCGTTTTACAAAAACTTCCCAGTGTATCTGTATCAAACCCTTCATAGGCCTGCAACGTTAAACCTGCCTTCTTTAATACGGAACTAAGGTACTCTGCTTTGTTGTGACGGGTAGTAATTACGGCTTGCATCTTTGCCAGAGCCTTTGTGCTGCGGAAATGTGATGACAGTATGCAAATCAGAAAACCATAAAAAAAATTGATTTTTTATAATTAACACTTAAATTAAATGAAACGTTCACGTATTCAGGCAACTCATGGCCCGTTTAAACTATCATCATTTTTATTACTTCTGGCGTGTAGCAAAGGCCGAAAATCTGTCAACGGTAGCGAAAGAAATTCACCTGTCACAATCTGCTATTTCAGCACAACTGAAGCAGTTTCAGGAAAATATTGGCCTTCAGTTATTTACGAAGCAGGGCCGGAAGCTGCAACTAACCCCTGCCGGTGAGAACGTGCTGCGCTATGCCGAAGATATCTTTTCAAAAGGTGAAGAATTAGAACAGCAGTTGCGAAGTGGTTTCAACGCCGATCATAAGCATATTTCAATTGGTATTTTGACGAATCTCTCACGTAACTTCATAGATAACTTTATATCCCCACTTATTGCTGATAAATCGATATCATTCAGTTTGCAATCAGGCTCTATCGATACATTGCTGGACGGATTGAAAAGACACAAGCTAGATTTCATTCTGTCGAATCACAGTGCAGATACCTTTAGCGATACCGCGCCCGTTACCAGTGAACTGATATCTAAACAGCCCATAAATATCATAGGCCCGCATCGCCCACGTAAAGACCGGGTATTTCCGACAGGCTATAAGGATGTATCCTGGGTACTGCCGGCGACAAGCAGTGAAATCCGTTCTGCATTTAGTGTTATTTGTGCACAACACGGCCACGTACCTACGATCAAAGCAGAAACCGATGATATGGCGATGCTCAGGCTGTTAGCCAGAGATACTGGCTGCTACACCGTCATGCCCTCGGTGGTAGTCAAAGACGAGATAGCGCAAAACGTACTGTATGTGCATGCTGAGCTGGATAATATTTATGAACATTTTTTTGCCGTATATTCAGCCAAAAAAGGCGTTCCGGATTACGTAAACGCGTTGTTTCAAGAAGCAAAAGTTAATACTACGTCGCTCTCCTGACCTCCGGCTAGGCGGCGATCATTTATCATTGACTGGCTGACAACAGACCTGCTGCGCGCCGATTTACGTTACATTTAATTTAACTATCAAGTTAATTTAATCTATTTTTATTAACCTTAAAAAGCATTCAGACTTCTCCCAAATCATTTCCAGGGAGCTGTGATGTTCGAATTGATAGTTACTCTCGTAATTGCGAGTTTGCCACTATACCTGATTGTATCAGCCCTTATCTCAGGCTATGCGCCATTTAGCCGCTTCCGCGATAAGGTGGTGAAAACCGTACCCGTGTTCATGATAAGTCTTTGCGCAGTCTCACTTATTGTGTTGGGTATTTTATATTCATCTGGTCAACATACTTACACCGCTTTGGTACGCATAACCCCGGTGAGTGCAGTGGTATTAACGTTAGTTGTTATTCTGGGCGCTGTAATTAGCCGCTTTTCCCAGCGCTATATGATGGCGGAAGCCTGTTATCCAACATTTGTCAGATGGCTTCACAACTTGCTGGCAGCGGTGCTTATCACCGTTGTGGCGAATCACCTGTTAATCTTTTTCGCTGGCTGGGTTGCAATTAGTCTGTGTCTGCACCGGCTGCTGGTGCTTTACCCGGAGCGCTCACGGGCACTGCTTGCAGCACGAAAAAAATTCCTTATGGCGCGAAGCTCTGAGCTTTTACTGGCAGTTGCTTTTATCGCGCTATATGTAAATACCGGCTCAGCTTACATTGGCGAAATTAATACCACCCTAGCCGAGTCAGCGGATTCTACTTCCCCACTCATGCTGATGTCAGCCATTTGTATTGCATCCGCTGCGTTATTGAAATGTGCACAACTGCCTTTTCACGGCTGGCTAATCCAGGTTGTAGAAGTGCCGACACCAGTCAGTGCGCTTCTCCATGCTGGTATTATTAATCTTGGCGGATACCTGCTGATACTGTTCGCGCCACTTATGAGTCTGTATGCCGCCGCTAACTGGATGATACTGGTATTCGCGGGCTTGAGTCTGGTGTTCGCATCATTAGTGATGACAACCCGCGTGACAGTGAAAGTGAAGCTGGCCTGGTCGACGTCGGCGCAAATGAGCCTGATGCTGATACAGTGTGCGTTAGGTTTGTATAGCTTTGCCTTGTTACACATGGTCGCGCACTCGCTATATAAGTCTTACTGCTTTTTAAGCGCAGGACAGACTGTTCAACGTTCAGTAACCACCGAATTCGCCAACAAGCAGCCTTCAAGCCTGGCGGACTGGTTAAATGCAACGCTGGTATCACTAGTGATTACCCTCTCGACGGTTTATTTTTTCGCTGAAAACGAGCCGGTTACACCCTGGCTTGTCCTGTTTTTGTCGCTATCAACACTTCTTGCGGTTCGCTTCGCACCTTCTGATCAATCTCATTTTTATGTGTGGATCCTGACTGCATTTGGCCTGGCGCTTTGCTACGGGCTGATGAAGTCACTTTTCACAATGCTTCAGCCCAACATGAATCAGGTAACTGCGGGATCTGCTATGGATATCTGGGTTATAGGTCTTCTCTCTTTCATGTTTGTCCTCCACTTGTGGCTGGAACGCTCACCAACAGGCAAATGGGCCGAAGCAATCAAAGCACAATTGTTCGGAGGCTTATTTCTGGACGAATGGTTTACCCGGGCGACGCTCACAATCTGGCCGGCTTCAAGCGGTTTAAAACCCGGCAAGCAAACAACCCCCAATAACGCCACAACGTCTATCAGGAGATAACATGTCTGAAGCACTTAATACCGTAAAGTCCTTTAATCAGGCAAGACAGTCACAGGCGGTGACGAATGTATGTCAGAAAGTCGCCCCTCACTGGCCGCTGGATAAACTGATTGCCGTGAACCCGTTTTGGAAATCGGTTAACCGTCCCTATCAGGACGTTGCCGCTGAAGCCTGGATGCTTGGCGGGATCCACGCGTTGCCTGAGGCAAGTATGCTGACAGCTCTTTTTGACAGCGGACGCTTTAATCAGGAGGACGTGGACGCCGTACTTAAAAACAGTGAATGTAACGTTTCGGCCTCAGAGGTGCTCTCTTCCTTGCGTGACGGCGACGCGTTACCGGAACCGTTCAACACTATCGCGGCGCTGATAGATAAAGATAACCCGGATAGCGGCTCACCCTGGCATGATATTCTGGTTTATCAGGTCAGCCAGTTTCTGGCAAGCTACTATCAGGTAACGCCTGACATCCCTGAAGACACAACACCTGCAGATCATCTTTTTTCCTGCTGGCGAGACGCCATGCTTGCCGACAGTGGTGTCAGTATTCTACGCAGTGAGCTGAATTTTAAAGCCAGTAAGGAAAAACTGTTTAACAGTAAAGATGAAGCGTTTAGCTGGGTCTTTAATACCATGACAGACTCAGGTTATCAGGCAGAAAGCTACCTTTATGCACTGTTGTTAAAAGTGAACGGCTGGAGTTCTTATATTGCTTACAGAAACTGGCACAATGACACCGGTGAGTTACAGGGCTTGCTCGCTATTTTGGTTGCCTGGGAACACCTGTTGTGGAACCTGTATTTTGATAATCGTCCGTCTGCAGCGAATCAACTCCGGGCCAGGTGGCATTTTGAAAGAACCACTATCTCGACGCGGCTTCATGCTGCGACTTCAGTTCAGAAAAACCGGTGGTTTGCGCTGAGCGCGTATGAATATGCGCAGCAGAAAAAGCTACAAAACCTGCTTACCAGACATACATCTTCTCCTCAGCCTGAGCCGGATGTGCAAATGGCTTTTTGTATCGATGTGCGCTCCGAGCGCATTCGCCATCATCTCGAAACCGTTAATCCGAAGATCCAGACATTAGGGGTCGCGGGCTTTTTTGGCGTTCCTGTAACGGTAACACCGAAAGATACGACTATAAGCCGGCCACAATTGCCAGGTTTACTATCAGCTTCTGTATCGGCAACACCTGTTTCCGACAAGCGGGATCACTATGATTCCTGCGCGTTTTCCTCCACCTTCCAGGAGTGGGGCAAGTCACCGATAGGTGCATTGGGATTGGTCGAAACCGCCGGGGTTAGTTATCTCACGCAAATAGTGAACAGAATTTTGCGCGTAACATCGGCGTCTGACCCTGTCGATGACGCTGCCAAGGCCGACCAATGGGTGCTTAGCCGGGACGGTTCCCCCATAAGCGATAAAGAGCGTGTGGATATCGCCGCATCAGCATTGTCTCTGCTGGCCGTGAAGAAGTTCGCTCCCACCGTTGTGCTGGTTGCGCACACCAGTGAAACCACCAATAATCTTCATGCTACAGCACTGCATTGTGGAGCATGCGGCGGTCAATCCGGCGAAGTAAACGTGCGCATTCTGGCAGATCTGCTTAATAACCTGAAAATCCGAGCAGCGCTGAAAGACAGAGGATTTACTATACCGGCGAACACCCGCTTTATCGCGGCACTGCATAACACCACGACCGATGCAATTTCCTGTTTTACAGCGCTCATGCCGGCGTCTCTCAACGTAAACCTGAAAGAAGCACAGCAACTGGCACAACGTGAACGACTCAGGCAGTTTACCGATGCATCGCCTTTTATGTCTGATAACGACGCAAGCACATGGTTTACTCGCAAGTCCCGCGATTGGTCTGAAGTGCAGCCTGAGTGGGGACTTGCCGGCAATGACGCCTTTATTATTGGCCCTCGCGAGCGCACACGAGGATTATGCCTTGAAGGTACAGTGTTCCTGCACGAGTACCGCTGGCAGCAAGATAAAGAAAACGCTTTGCTAACGTTGCTGATGACTGCACCTATGATAGTGACTCACTGGATAAACATGCAATACAACGCATCGGTCACAGACAACGAAAAGCTCGGCAGTGGGAACAAGGTGCTGCACAACGCACTGTATAACAATATTGGGGTTTTTGAGGGCAACAGCGGTGATTTGCGGATCGGTTTGTCCAGACAATCCGTCCACAACGGTCAGGAGTGGACTCATACCCCTCAGCGATTAAGTGTCTATATCGTTGCACCGAAAAATAACATTCAGCGTGTAGTGGAGGAAAACCCGATCGTGAAGGACCTCATCGACAACGAATGGATTTATCTGTTTACCTGGGAACGCCAGCACAATATCGAACGGCTTTACAAAGGTTCGTGGTATCAGTGGGGCGGCATCAGCGTGTAGTGATAGATAGGCTAAACCGGAGGTGGCTTAATACAGCCACCTCAACGTTGATTTCAACGTAGCCTTATCTGTGGCAAATAGTTTCGGTGACCGGCTTAATCAACATAGAACAGGTTCAAGCCACCCATGCACCTATGGTCACATCTGGCTAAGAAATTATCTAAGTCTATGTAAGTGATTATTTTTATAGGAAATAAGAAATGGTGCCCGGGGCCGGATCGTAATTAAAACCTCAAGCAACTGTTTAAAAAGGAGTTCTAATTACCCAAAATACGACAGTGTTACTTTTAGTGTTACTACCCGTTGATGTGTTGATACTTGCATAGAAATGCTACTTACTTACCGCCCGCCTCCTGCTACACATCATATTTAGAATAGATTGCTATAAAAAACAAGTTCTGATTACGAAAGCTAGTTATGAACGCTCTTGGTGGCTCTTGAGCGTTACTGGCACTTTTATCTATAATTATCAGCAGCTTACGAATATTGATATAATGCCAGTCCACTTTTCGAAAATTGGAATATACATAATGCGAGTCAATATTAAATCTTCAGTAAAAGATCCCAGCCCGATGAGACTAATTCAGCCTCACAAGAACGGAGTTGAGTTTGAGAATAGGCTTCCGAACCACAATGCCAGAAGAATGACAATGCTTGAGGTTGGAGGGTTCACTAGCCCGACAAACGATATTGAGTTTAAGGCCCCATCTGAGTTTTTCGCTTTAGTTCTCGAGGAACATCAGCAAATTGAAAAGCTTTCGGTAATAAAAGATGAGGAAAGCCCAGGTCAAATGACCAGTGAAGGTCAAGAACGGTACCTCAACTACGTTACTTTTCGGGGGGCTGAAGTTGGCGAGACATATACGCTAAGGTTGCATAGAGGAAACGTTACTGACCCAGCTAAAGCCTCTTTCGCAAAAGTATCGCTGCTGGAGTTGTACAACTAAATTATTAGCTCTTTTTAAGTCTTGGCTTTACACTGGCTTGTCCGATCCGGGGTCATGTATTGCCAGGGCTTATCCCTCACACGATTAAAAGCTCTCTATATGCTCCCCCCCATCAAGACAACCCTTCGCACCAATCCTAGTTGTTGTATTTGCTATACCCCACCTGCTCAGGACTCTTCATTTTTTCATGCCTGACAGTGCCCCAGCGAGCTATTCTACAGCGTAAGCTCACGCCCTTGTAACCCCTATTGATATTGGGCTGGCACAGAAATTCGTCAATAGTTTAATGTTTAGAATTTAGGCTGAGTTATTTACTTCAGGGGTTGCCCGGGAATTGGCGATAACAAAACAACCTCAACCCAAAATGCGCTGTATATAGCGATACTTTGCGGAGCCGCGTACCCGTATGGTTCAGGGGGTCTGGAAAGTACCTTTTTTAGGCGGACTTGTCGATCCGGAAACTGGTATTTAGGGCTCGTTTCTGAGTGTTAAACGTATAGGTTCGTCCGGACTTAAATCAGAATAGCAATCTGTTTGCTCCCCTAAACATTCAGCTTTCTGACTGTCTTCGAGTAAGGAACTGTAGGATTTGAACCAACTGGAAAGCAGTACGGGGTCGTTGTGGTCACGGTCTCCAATCGCCACCTGTTCAGCGATATGCAGGGTATCTTCTAGTTTGGGGGAAAATATATAACCATTGATTTGAAGGAACACTTGGCTGGCAAGAAACCCAGTTCGCTTGTTAGCATTCTCAAACGCGTGGGCTTTATTAATAGATATAAATAAACAAGCGGCGAGAATAAAAACATCACCACATTGCTCATAGTATTTATAGATGGAGGGTCTTGATTGTGCGCCTTCAAGCTTAACCCTGTTGACGACATGCCGCTCTTTAGGAGTACATTTAAGAGCGGCTTTATTACACTGTATTAGATCGTCACAGTCTAAATATCGAATCCCTTCAATAATAACCATTACTGAATAAACTTATATTTTTGCTAGTTCTACCAGAACTTCGCGACTACGCTCTTCACATTCAGCGATAGTTTTATTAGTAATTTCTTTGTGATCGCCTTCGTAAGGACGAGGCAAAACAACATCGCTGGAAGCACGCTTGAACAGGGAAAAACCTGTTTCTTTACGTTGTGCAACACTCATAGCACTCTCCTTATATTTCAATTTAAAGCCGATTGGCCGCTGATTATCCACATGTAGCAAACAAAAGCAAATATCAATGTTTTCTGAATGTGTATAAACCTACAGTGGCTCTACGTGCTTTGTAATCAAAACCCTTTGATTACAATACGAACTTATTCCTAAGCTTACTGTAAGTCAATAAACTTTAGATGTATTAATACACAGGATAGTTCAATTTTGATCATGTGCCATGGCTGATGAGTGCCAGGTCAAGCTTATGTCATCATCTTCCTATAAAGGCCGACTCTGGTACTTGTTCAGCGCCCGGACAATACGCTTAGGTGCTTTCTCTATTGCCCTGGCAATCTGATCACTGGACATATCCGCGCCGGTGATGTTTATAGTCACTTCTGGCATTTGGGTAATAGCCTGCTGCATCGGGGCGGAATTACCAGTAAGCGAGGACTGATTGTTAAGGTACCGCTTCAAATCAGTATTGGTTCTTGAGTCTACTACCCGCTCCCCTCTATCGAGCAACCATGTGCCCTCTCTGGGAATGTTATCTATACCTGAGTGGGCGATACCCTCTATACCGGCTATGTTTGCGCCAGTGGCGAGTGTGGCCATGCCAACCGCTGGCATATTGAAAGGAAACGGTGCGCTGGCCCAAGCTTCCTGTATCGCTGTCAGCCCAGCTATTTTTGCCTGTTTGGTTTTGTTCTCCTTGTTCGCCTCAAAAACTGTATCACCCACCATGAGCTGTACGGCTTGAAGTGCTAACCACTGCGCCCCCATCTGACCAAGGTAATTAATTGTTGAGCGTGATAGTCCCTCAAGCATTCCCCGGAACCCATCGCCAAAACTCTGAGAGTCGAACATTGCCTGCTCAAGAGCTGTCCCCATTCGTAAAGAGAAGTTTTCCATCGCGGCCGCTGTAAACTCGTCCATTGACTCCAAATTAGTTTGTGTGGATTCAATCCAGGCTTCCCAGAAAGTTCGGCCCTCTTCCTCCAGTGCCGCGTAAGTGGTGCGCCCTCTCTCTTCAAAGTTGCTCCAGAAGTTTGCAGATGCCTCGTCCATTGCGCCGTCAAGGGTGAACGTATTGGCGGCCATTTCATCAAGAGCGTCAAGACTATCCAGGAATAGCTTGACGTCCATTTCTGGCTCAACGCCGATATTGGTCACAGCCCCTTCAGTATCGAAAGGATCTTTCAGGCCAGCGAAGATATCTTTGGTTTCGCCAAAATTCGGATCATCCATTTCAACCAATCGGTTATTCAGGTTGTCCCATGTCTTCAATAGCTTATTTGCTTTGGCTTCTAGTTCGTCGGTCTCCCCGAACAAATCTACACCTACAGCGTCACCCATGGCACTTAAGCCGGCCGCTGCGTTATATGCTGATACTCCAAAACCGGTAAAGGCTCTATTTAACCTTGTGAAATGTTCATCGATAACGCCGTTTTGTAAAAATTCATTCAGGTGGGAAAGTGGTTCAACCAGATTTAACGCGATTTTGTCACCGATTGAATTCGTAATTGTCTGAAGCGTTTTTACCTCTTTGTTAAAGTCGGTGAGCTTGTCTACCTCTGTCTCGCTTAACGATATGTTCAGGGAATCATAATCCCTTGCCAGTTTCCTGAGCTCCTTACCGTTGTCTTGAAGGGCTGGCATAAGCTTGGTTGCATCGTTGGCGATCGCCTCCATGTAAAATACCTGCTCTTTGGCAGATACGTTGGCATCGTCCATTGCTTTCTTAACCGCTATCAGCACATCGGTGCTGGATAAGTTTTTCAGTGCTTCTGCGGTTAAGCCAACCTTTGGGGCTACCTGTTCGAAGAAGTCTTTAAACGGACCTGCGCCGGTAGCGAGGAAATCACCAAGTTTGTCCTGTACATCCTTGGAGATATCAGCAAAGTTCTCCTGTGAGACATTGAACTGATTAAAGGCGTAACTCATTGATTGGAATTCTTCGACCGAAAGCCCGGCCAGTTGAGACATGGTTTCCAGCTCTTGCGCGTTTTGCCCTGCTCGAACGGTTAGGGCTGCAAACGCTGCCGTAACTGCCGTGACCGCTCCGCCCACTTTCGCCATATTTCCACTTAACGCGCCGACCCTACTATTAATTGAAGTGAAAGCCTGAGCTGTTTTATCCTTCGCTGATATTACAAACTCATAGTTTGCCATACCGCCTACCTCGCTATACCAAAACCAAACACTGTTTAATTATACAGCAATTGGATTACTGGTTGTTTATACAGCAGGTGTTTTTAAAGAACAAAAAACCGGCTTTTACTGCCGGTTTATAATAAAAAGGAATAGAGCGTTTTCCTCTATGTAAAACGCCGAATTTGCCTGTACACCTTATATTTGTTGACTTAGGCCGTTCTCGCATAAATTTCCATGGGCCGTATATGGCCCGTCATCAGAAACAATGGTTCGGCGCTATACCTTTGCGCTAGCCCTGGCGCATAGCTCATTGTATGCCTCGTCCACTTCAACCAATAAGCTTTCCAGCGCCCATGAAGCACAAACAAGCGTGTCCTTATCCAGTTCCTCATCACTAGTACCGGCACAGCTAAATAGCCCGGCTATGCCTTTAGCCTTTTTAACGCCGGATCCGATGACGTCTCTCAAATCAACGTCTCTCATTTTTTCAACTTCCAACATGTTAAGCCACCTCGCTTGGATATTGTTTGTTATCTTTTGCTCGCATACCCAGTTCGCTTGATGAGAAGGACAAGTCCTGTAGGTAATCATCTAAGGCCCAGACTGCGCCCTCAATATCTACTGCGTTTATGTCGTTAGCTTCGACGCAAGCCATGTTTAACACCCTTGCTATCCCTCGTGCCTTTGTCGCGATCGTGTCCACGTGCTTGGCAAGGTCAGCTGTATTCAGCTTGCTTGCGTTGTCTTTTAATTCATCAGCCTCTAAATATGTAACTTGGTTTATGTCGCGGCTCATTGTAATTCTCCAATTGTTCGGTTTGGTTTTGTTGTGTACACTGGTACGTACCAACTTATTAAAACATAGCAGAGCGGTACGTACCAATGCAAGAAAAAAATAAAAAACCTTTTGAGCGTTCTGGTTCAACGAGGAAACAAATCAGGTTCGAAGATGAACTACTGAACAAGATTGAGTCTGATCGCCAAAACACCGGCGAGGCTTTTTCAGAATGGGTGAAAGATGCTTGCCATAAGAAGCTCAAAAATAACTAAGCCGCTTCATCGTCCTCACTCCACGGATCGTCACCTTCGATGAGGACTGTTTCTACTTGGTCGTAACCCGTTGCATCTTCGTCATTGCTCCATAGCATCCAGGAAAGGTTGACCTTCATCTGTCTATCCTCGCAGCGTCTCGCTCTGTACCTGTTCACTGTGTGCTTATAGAATGCGCCAGATTCGTAATCATCAAATAGGCAAATTAGTCTTTCATAATTTATTGCCAGTAGATCCAGTCCTGAATGTGGATTCCACGTATGGTCGATATAGCGTAGTTCTGAAGCTGCCTGGTGAAACTCTACATAGCAATTCTTCACAACTCTTTGCTGAAACTCTTCTAACTCCAAAAACTCCTCAGTGAAGTCATTTCCGAAATCAGGGAAGCGTGGCAACTGTCCGTTAGGAGAGTTGTTAAGTCGCGGCGATTTTTCTTCAGAAAAATTGTTATGATCTAAGGTTTCATTAGGAAGTTCACCTAAGCAGTTACTTACCCTCTGCGGGTATACGTCGTTACCCTCTGGGGGTATAGGTTTACCCTCTGGGGGTAATGGTGGTTTGCTGCTTGTCTTACCTTCCAGCGCTTTCACATTTACAGTGTAAAGGTTTGAGTTCTTCATCATTGCCCCGGTTTTACCGTTCCTTTTTTGATTGGCTCTTGGTCTGGTTCTCTGAGTCTTTGAAACCAAATTCAGGTCAATCAAAACATCAACAGCACGTTGTACCGAGCTTCGCGGAATTGAGCATTTCGTGGCTATGGTGTCCAGTGACGGCCATGCCTTAAAATTGTTTTGTTCACTGGCGTAATCAACTAGCGCTAGCAGAACGAGCTTCACATTTCCTCTGCTTGCCCCGGTTATCTTGGGAACTTCGTAATCCCATGCCAGGCGCAGGTATTTAAATGCGTTCTTTTTATCGGTCATTGCGCCCCCTAAGGGGTAGCCCCGAAGGGCTACGCTGCTTTGTCGTTATCGGTGTGCCAGGATGGAAAGTCCACCTTAGAAAGGCCACGATTCGTCCTGTAGGCATTAAGAAGCCTGAGGGCTTTCTCTCGGTCTTTATCAGTGGCGAGCCAGTACCGGTTGAATGGCTTCTGATAGAAGTAATGGACCGTTGACGGATCGGGCTCCGATATGAAATCAATTCCCCGGTTGTTTTTCAGGTCGCTGATGGTGGAGTGGAGCGCTGACTCATAATAAAGCGACTGTGCTTCTGGTTGGGCGATACCCAGGGGGCCACGCTTTAAAATTGAATATAAGGCCACTTCAACCTTGTGTGGCGGCTTGTTTTGTGTACAATTAGAATTTCTAGCATAGGCGTTGTCGTCCTTCGGGGCGGCTTCTCTTCTCATCTCTGCTTCCCCTTTATGCGTCGAATTTACGTTGCTTGATTTCTTCACGCATCACCTCCGCTATATTGATCCGGATAAGTCTGTTCAAGTCGCTTTCTGTTGCTGTCATTGCGTACATCATCACTGCGCCAAAAAACTCTTGCATGTCTAAGCTCTGGCCTTTGCGATGCTGTGAGGCCATTTTAGTTAGCATCAGTTTTGCTAACGCTTGCATCTGCTTAGGGGGTTGATTTATGTCCATGTGCCCCCCTTACGCTGCTACAGCATCAAGAAGACGGCTGGCGCGAGACTTGCGGTATTCAACTAAGCGAATCACAAGCTTTTTCAGTTCGTCGTCACTCATACCGATAGACCGGGCGGTTAAAACCGCCTGAACTTCTTCGGCAATGTAGCCAGTTGAGCGGGCTCCAAGATTGAGGGCCGGTGGAAATAGCCCATCAAGTACTTGTCGGCGGAGTCCAGAAACAGACCAGGTAGTTAAGGACAGTACTTCTGCGGGCTTAAGGATTGAGATTGTATCGTTCATTTGAATCACCATATGATTATTTAACGTTCATAGTGATTTTCACGCTTACGAAGATTGCTTAAAAGACAACAAAATACGCGGATTCAACTCCGAAGTGCACCACTCGCTAAATTAAGCTGTTCTTCGTAATTCATTGAAGACCACCGATGGTTG
>NZ_JAESDH010000021.1 GCF_019249295.1 Alteromonas antoniana | reverse complement strand
GGAAAGAAAATGGAGAAGTAACGATAGCTCACCGTTTTAATTTTGGGGGGCGTTGCAGTTACTATATGAATTCGGGGGTTATAACAACGACATTAAAACGTGCGCGGGGCGAACTGAGACAAAATCACCTAGGCTCCCTGCGCTTCGCTTGGTATTGTAGCCTACGTATTCTTGCCCGTTATGTGGGCCTTAGATGTTCTCCTGGAATGCTTGAAAATAAGGAAGAGGGATGCCCCAAAAGATTCTTTGTTTATTGTTTTTTATAGTATCAAGTAACCTCTGCGCCGCAGACCTTGTAGTGGAAGTTCAAGCCAACCCCGATAAAGGTTTTTTCTATCCTTTCTTTTTGAAAGTGCCTGAAGTAACCGAGACGAATTACTTGATTGTTGAAACGAACAATACTGGAAATGTCTCGGACGACTACAGTATCCACCGCAATAGTGCCCGTAAAGCAGTTCTCGGAAACGCTTTGGGTCCGTGGGTTTCTAAAAAGCTAAAAGCACCGATCCTTGTTCCTGCTTTTCCCAGGCCAGAGAAAGATTGGGAAACATACACGCATGCGTTGGATAGAGATACAATGTTAGTAGAGTCAGGAAAATTAAAAAGGATTGACCTCCAGTTACTAGCGATGATCAACGAAGCAAAATCTGTATTGGAAGCCCACTCTGTCACTGTAAATGAAAAAGTTATTATGACGGGGTTTTCTGCATCAGGTACGTTTGCGAACAGATTTTCTCTACTGCACCCCGACTCTCTTCAAGTTGTTGTCGCAGGCGGCTTAAACGGTATTCTTATGCTACCTTCAAACGCATTGAACGAAGAAGAACTAAACTATCCTTTAGGGCTGAATGACTTTAAGGAAATAACTGGTAGAGCTTTTGATAAAGAGCAATGGTCAGCCTTACCTCAACTTCTTTTTATGGGCGAAAATGACACAAACGATTCAGCGAAATTCGACGATGCCTACTCGGACTCAGAAAAGGCGACTATTTACTCAGCACTAGGCAAAGTTATGCAGCCAAATCGCTGGAAAGCTTGTCAAAACGAATATTTAAAGCAAAACGCAAACGTTACATTCAGAACCTATGAAAATATAGGCCACGGGACAGACTTAAGAATACACAATGATGTTTTGGCGTTTATAAGTGAGAACATCTAACAATTGCATTAAGTCTGTCGCAAGCATGCCAGGACAGTAATACGTGGGCTCTGTCTCTTCGCTCCAATTTAAGCCCACCTGTTACTGCCCCAAAGTGAGGCGGAAGATTTAATCGGGGGGAAGTGCAGTGAAACCTAAAAGTGTTCAAGAATATATTTGGTCTAAACCTAAAGAAATACAAGAACGGCTGAATGAATTGCGTAACTACCTGATAGAAGCAACCCCAAATGCAGGTGACGAGTTAAAGTGGGGTAAGCCAGCTTTGGTGAATAATGGCATATTCTATGTTTATGCTGCTGCAAAAAATCATATTAGTCTCCACCCTACTCCATCGGTCATCTCACATTTACAAGATGAGCTTGGATCTCGAATTTCTTCACAAAATACCGTCCGCTTTTCTATCAATGAGCCTATTCCTAAAAATCTAGTTACTAAAATTGCTCAGCTACGCGTGTTTGAAAAAGAGACAAAGGGAGTCAAATGGAAATAGACCTAACAAGAAAAGGCAGCATCGCCCTTCGGGCTGGATACGCTTACGCGCCCCGCTGCTATTGGCGCTAGTTGCCAGGGAGACTCATGAAATCAGCACAAATAAGCGGCCTTTTAATAACCATTTTAGCAAGTGTTTATCTCTACTCTTTTGCACACAGGATTTCTGATCCAACCGACTCCGCACCAACCGTTGGTTTTGGGATAGTTCTGGTTTTTTTCATGCTACTTACATCAGCTGTAATTTTAATAAGTAGCTCCTTCCGGCTATGGAGTAGAGAAGTTCGTCTAAAGGAGGGATTTGTTAGTAAATGGTGGGGTGCTCTGTTGGTTATCAACTCTCTCCTTGCCATTAGCTATACCACAGCAATCGTCGCCGGGGTCGTGGTTATTCTTAAGACAGCATATGGCAACTAACAACCCCGTTAACACACGCTCCGCTCGCTTAGACACAAACACGCAGGCACCCGTCACTTCCTTGCGTATTTCAGCCTGCATGAACTGGTCCCTGATTGGGGCGTTTTATACGAAAAGGATTCTCAAAATATGAGTTTCATTAGTAAATTAAGTAAAGGTATTAAAGGGGCTTCACAGGCTCTTCAGTCAGATGAGTACGAAATTAATGACGCCAAAATTCAATGCGTCCATTGTGGCTACCAACATTTCGAACTTGGCGAAGCCCAGTTAAATACTGCTGGTTTAACGTTTTTAAACTTAGACTGGGCAAATGAGAGCGTATCCATCCTTGCATGTAAGAAATGTTCACACATTATGTGGTTTGCCAAACCAGTCAAAAAAGTTATTTAACCTCTGTGTATAACAAACCACTAATGTCTCTCGCGTCGCTCGCTAGAGCGCTAATACATAGGCTGCATCACTTCGTTCCTGATTTTAGTATATGTGTTTGTGCCCAAAAGCAGTGTTAGCGGACGGCAGATTTACGACGAATTAAGGATGTTTCATTGTGAAAAATCAGGATGAAGACGATAAAACGACCAAAAAGCTGGTCGGGCTGGGGCCTATTGGCATCGTAGAGTTTTTCAAATCAGTAGAACAGTCACAAGCGCTCAAAATCATGATTGCGCTAGCAATTGTATTAGGCGGTGGTTTTATCCTTTTTCTTGTAAAAATGGCGGGCGTTTAAAGGCAGTTAAGTTTAGTCACGTCAGCTAACAACCAAATTCAAACGCGCGCGGAGTGTTGGAACCAAAACTCAGCACCTCTGCGCGATTACAGCCCTGTGCTTTTGCTCTTCATTTAATAATTTTCAGTTTGGCTTTCTTTAGTGGTTGTAGTCTTTTACTTTGTTAAACTGCTTTATCTAATTTAACTTCCAGGGTATTTGATGAATCAGAAACAACCCAATAATCCTTTGCATGGGCTCACATTGGAAGCGATTCTGACTCGGTTACATGAGCACTACGGGTGGAATGGTTTATATCAACGAATAAGGGTAAATTGCTTTAACAGTGACCCTTCTATTAAATCATCATTAAAATTTTTGCGTAAAACACAGTGGGCCAGGGATAAAGTAGAGTCGTTGTACATAGATACATTTACGTAACTGAGTGAAGCTTTGTATAAAAAAACTCTGTATTCAGTCGTTAGGCGTTTATGAGGTCAAGCGTGGATATTGAAATAAGTAACGAAAAGTCAGGTGATGAAGCGAGAATACATCAGATCACCAAACAGGCGTTTTTAAGCGCGCCTCACGCTGATCATACTGAGCAGCTCATTGTAGATGCCCTCCGCCGTGCGGGAGCACTGACCGTCTCTAAAGTGGCTAAAGCTAACGGCGAAATTATTGGTCATGTTGCGATATCTCCGGTCACGCTTTCAACTGGCGTAACGGGCTGGTTTGGGCTTGGTCCAATCTCTGTTCTTCCTCAATGTCAAAGGCTCGGTGTTGGAACTCAGCTAATGCAGAGCGCGCTTGCTGCGCTTGAGAAAATGGAAGCATCTGGCTGCGTGGTGCTGGGAGACCCTGCTTATTATGGTCGCTTTGGGTTTAAGGTTATAGATGGGCTGGTATTTCCCGGAGTGCCTGCAGCGTATTTTCAGGCACTATCGTTCTCCGGTGAATTCCCAAAAGGCGAAGTGACTTACCATGAGGCATTCTCAGCTCAGGGCTAACAAGGCCAGACATAGCTATCGCTTTTCCGTTGCGGCTTCGTCCTTACACCCACGTATATGCCTTTAAGCTTAGCGTTATATTTCAAAAGGAATTGATTTGAGATTTTTACTTGTAGCAATTGCTCTCACCCTTACCGCGTGCTCATCAATAAAAAATGAGCAGAACCCGGAAAATGAACCAGCATTCGCAGGAATCAGGAATGGGGTCTTAGTGTATGAAGGTACTGTCTCGAAGGCGTTGAATCAGGCCATTTTTGACGCCTTTCGTAAAGCAGATACAAAGCCCGGGAAACTCGTAATATCGAGCCCAGGTGGAGATATCGGCGTAGGCATGCAACTTGGCGAATGGATTAAGCAGAACAACCTGGATGTAGAGGTAGCTGACCTTTGTGCATCATCTTGTGCAAACTACATTTTTACTGCTGCAAAAAATAAATACCTCAGAAAAGACTCTGTCCTTATATGGCACGGTAGTGCGTGGCAGGAAAAATGGAACACCAGTGAATTACCAGAAAGTTTTATTTCTGAATACCTTGTTCCAATGAGAGAAAGGGAAACACTATTATTTGAAAAGCTGAAAGTAGATAACCTTCTTACTGTCTATGGCCAACGTAATCTGACCTTGTGGGATCAAGCAGCACGCATCTTCAGCCACGAAACAAGTGGTTGGGATTACTCTGTTGAAGATATGCGTCGCTTCGGTCTATCAAACATAATTCTGATCGATGAAGAATGGAATTGGCGGAAGTACCGGCCAAACAAAAGCAGTGAGGTTACGCGTGTTGCGGTGAGTGATGAATACACATTTACACTTCGCCGGTTTGAAACATAATGACTATTAGCCCCCGCTGCTCTCGCTGTTACGCAAACACTAAGGTTTCCTCGCCCTCGCATGTATTGTAGCCTATGTATATTGTCTGCTATGTGGGCGTAATGTGCTCTAAGGATGTGAACACAATGAACAATAGTTTGGAAACGGTACTTAAAAGAGCGAGCTGGATAGCTCCGCTGGTCACGATAGTTTTGCTACAGCCAGGCTTCTCGTCTGATTCAGGAAACCTTTTAGGGTTAGCCCTTCTCAGTTTTCCTTACCTCGTCATTTTTTCGCTCATGCATTTTGTCAAACAGAAAAGTATGAGCCTGCTTATTGCAAACGCAGCACTTCTTGCGTTTATTATCCTATCCAGTGCTTTTGTTTTCCTCGCCAGCGTAGCGGATCCGCAGGGGTCTATTGGTGGTTTTATTGTTTTCCTGGTACAAGCTTTCGTATCTGCGCTATTTTTGAGTATTTATTTCGTATTAAGTGCGTTTAAACGCACTTAACAATCAACTGTTGGCGCTCACGGCGTTAACGGAACACAACGTTGGATTTTATGTGATCTCACTAAGGAAGGCTTTATGAGCTACAGGAATACAATTTTATCACTTTGTTTGTTGTCCACCGGTGCACTTGCTGGCGATAACTATGCATCGGTAGAATTAACATTATTAGAACCCGCACACTCTGAAAGCACCTGGCTTAGAGAGAAGCAGTTCATGCCTCGCTATCCGGTTGAGCTGGCTATGAAAGGTATCGCTGGCTGCGGCATATTCAATGTCGTGGTTGATGAGAGCGGTTCAACCGAAAGTATCAAACTTATAAGTTCTGTTCCTGGAAAGGTTATTTCAAAACCTGCAAGTGAAGTAATTAAAGATTGGAACTGGACATTAGCAAACGGCAAGTCTCCAAAGAGCGAAGAAAAGTTATTGCGGCTGGATTTCTGTATGGGCGGTAGTTCCCAAGAAGAAGCGGCTTCCAAGTGCAAGCAACAGGCAACTATGGCGTGCGAGTAGTGATCATAGTTCAATCACTTATGTGATTTTGCCTTCGCCGGCTGATATGTAAACACAGCGCCGTTTCGCGTGTGTAGCGCTGTGTTTTCTAACGATTAAGTAAAAGTTATGTCCATCATGCACAAGGAAGCAACGATGTTAAAATGGATCACGAAGAAAAGGGTATTTCTGGTGTCCGTTATGCCTGTTTTGGGGCTGATCGTAGCACTGATGTTACGCTGGCTGGCAGGGCCAACATATACAACGTCAGTGAATCAATCTGCGCTGTACATTTTTGGTGTGGGCTCAATCCTTTGGTCCATTTTGGCACTACTCACCGGTTTATTTCTTTATTCAAAGTGTAGCGCAATGACCACTTCCAGATTCATCTGTGGGTTGGTTTCGGTTGTGCTGGGTGCATCAATGCCTTGGCTTATTGGTGCTCAGCCGTAAGTTTCTGAACAAACAAACTTGTCGCTTGCCAGGTCACAAGACATAGGCTCTGTTGCGTTGCGACTAATTTTAGTCTGCGTAATTGTACCCTCCGGGCTTAATACGTATTTGTACCCACTGGACCAGGCGTTTTACGTTTGTTTATGGAAGGATGATTCAATTGGAAATAAAGCTTAAGGATATTACCAAAGAGAACTGGTTAGATATGATTGACCTGGAAATATCTAAAGAACAGGAAAATTACGTTGCATTGCCATCGGAAGCAATTGCGGCCTCTAAGTTCCATGAACATTACATAAACAGAGGCATTTATCTGGATGATATGCCTGTCGGCTTTATCCAGTATTATCCTAATATCGAAGAGAACAAGCCAAACGAGATATTTATTGATCAATTGATAATTGACATTAATCATCAGGGAAAGGGCTATGGCTCTCAGGCAACAGAGCTTGTAATCTCAGAAATAAAATCGCTGAACGGGTTTAATTCTATTTCGATTTGTTACGTGGAAGGTCACGATGTCATGCGACGTTTTTTCGAACGCTTTGGCTTCGCAGTTGTTGAGCAAGACGAATTTGATGAGACTATTATGGAGCTGCATTACGTTTAGCAACTCAATGCACACATTTTGTTCGCGAGAACGCAGACACAGCAACGCATTGCGAGCGACTTTTTGTTTTTACCCTTCCCCGTAACGTTAACCGCAGCCGGATAAACTAAGATGAACTATGAGGCGATAAATTTTAAGAATAAGTTGGGACTATTCAATGAACAGTGGTCACCCAAGGTGATCGCTGAGATGAATGACTACCAGTTTAAGGTTGTAAAAATTCAGGGTGAGTTCGTATGGCACGATCACAAAGATACAGATGAAACCTTCATCGTGCTGGAAGGCAGTCTCAGAATCGATTTCAGAGACGGGCATGTGAATCTCTCAGAGGGCGAAATGTACGTTGTGCCCAAGGGAATCGAGCATAAGCCTTTTGCTGAAAATGAGGCGAAAGTGTTGCTTATCGAGCCACGGGGCGTTGTGAATACCGGTGAGAAGACCGGGAGTCAGACTGCTGAAAACGATGTCTGGATATAAAACCGTTATCAAGTGCAGGCCGTGCCCCGGCCTTTTCTGTTTCAGTACCGCCTATGTTCCAACGCCACGCCTTCTGCGAGCGCTAGGTGTCCAGCAAAAACACGCCATACACTTCGATTCGGCTCCGTATCACTTTACCTTTTTGTGCCCCTATGCGGAGCGTGAGCAGCTCTAACTTATTTAGAAAACCGGGCGTTTCCCACCCTCTTCTATGCCACGTTTTTCACCTCAATCAGGTTGGTATTTTTTGTGTCAATATCATCAATAAGTCCGTCAATTTTTCTCATGCTTTCTAACTGAGCCTGAAGTTTCACTGAAAGCTCGCTCAGTTCGGTAGCAGACAGAGAAGTCTCTTCTGCAGACGCTGCCGTTGAGTGGATCACGCCATCAATTTCTGTCATTCCCTGATTTACCTGGCTCAACCCTTTAGCCTGACTTTGCGATGCGCTATCTATTTCTTCTATGGTGCCGGAAATACTCGTCACGTGCTCAACAATCTCGCTCAATGCTCTCACGCATTTTTGAGATATAACATTTCCCTTTTCGACATTCACTACGGATGACTGAATATACTGTGCCGACTCACTGGCCGCAGTTGTGCTTCGCTCAGCAAGTTTTCTGACTTCATCTGCTACCACAGCGAAACCGCGCCCCATTTCACCTGCCCTGGCAGCCTCAATGGAAGCATTAAGTTCAAGCAAATTAGTTTGCGATGCAATGTCGTTAATAACATTGATAATGTCACTAATCGCTTCGCTGGAGCGATTAATTTCCTGCATGGCAAGCTCGAGTTCCTTTATTTCATCAGTGGCCATGGTCGCGGATCGCTGTGCGTCAGACGAGATTGCACTGGCCCTTGAAGCACGATCTGCGTTGTCATTCGCCTGAGTAAGGATCTCATTGAGCGATTTACCAATTTCGGTAATAGAGGCTGCCTGCTGCGTTGACCCTACAGTCAACGCATTACTGGCAATTTTAAGTTCGCTTGCACCAGTTGTGAGGCTTTCACTAATGGCATCCACATCTTTATATACGGCTTTTAATGCAACCTTTTCTGATATCTCCTGCACATATTCAACATGGCCTATCTTGTTGCCGTCTAAGCCGGTGATGTAACTGGTGTCGACATGGAAATCTTTACCCCACTGGTTAAAGAAAGTGTCCTTTTTTCCCTGTCTTAAGCAGTGCACACCGCATTTTTCGGTATTACAGATATTTGCTCCCCAATTTGAACAGTGTTGACCGAGCACGTCTTTGCGCTTTACGCCAAGAGGATCGGTAGCGGCTCGATTTACAAATGTCCACTTCATATCCATGTCAGTGACAGAGAGTGGATTTGGAATTGCGTCGAGAACCTGTTCAAAAAGTTAACTTTCTCTCTCGACAAATGTTCCATTTTTATCAGACAAACCAGCGCTCCCGCCATCGTCACAGCTAAAATCAGCAGGCTTACATTTCCTATCGCAAATAGTAAAGCGACTACTATAGATACAGCGTTGAAACCCAGTGCCAGTCGGTAGTACTTTCTCATGATTTTTCCTCAAGGAACTTCACCTACGAACTATACTTTACAAACTACTAACAACTATTAGTAATTAGTTGAATTCCAATTAATAGCCAACAGGTTACCGTCCCTGGGAAGGTGTTACTTGCTCCGGGAGAATTACTGCGGTTCCTTTAAGTAGGAAGAATGTATGACAACTGGCTGGTTCCGTGGGACCTGGAAAATAAGGCTATCAACCGCGCCGACGCCTTTTCTGTTGCGGCTTTACCTCAATATCATCGCTGCATATTCCTGCGGGCGTTATAGGGCTGGACGCTCGTGGCGGATTACCAGATGAAAGCTGGAGCGAAGATGGTTGGCTATGCAACACGCTGAAAAATCACTATATTTACCTAATTGCTTCAGGCCGGTTTGATTCATGATGCCCTGAGACGGGCCAGCGCATATGGGCTGCAATTGACACTGTTAGAGCAAACACTAACGGCGTTGGACCATGTCACAAGGAGCATTTCGCTTTTTGCGCAGGTTCTGCTGCCTCCCAAGACGTAACAACAGGTTCTATTCACTATGACTGAGCAAATCTCAGACGTGTTACACAATGAACGCGATGACATCCACCTCGATGGCTATTATCTGTACGGCGTTTGCGTTCAGGACCCTTCGACCGACAGACCATGGTCCCCCTACTCTTTCACCGTAGAAGCGAATCAGGACAAATGTGAACCAGACTCAAGTTGCTGGAAGGGCTATATTTCAATGTATCGACTGGACAGCCTGGGGCATCTTACGTTAACAAAGTATGTGTATCTGAACACAAATGACGCTGATGAGTTTGAAGAGCGGTTAGAAGGTAATTTCTGGATGGAGCTTAGGAAAGGCTTTTGTGGCAATAAACTGTTTATCCCGTTTGTCGGCGGAGTCATTGAGAACGACAACAGCAAGTGGCTTGAAAAGCGACTAGCCTGACACGCCGTGACGGTATTCACTCCGCATGTTTTTGTCGCCGTGCCGTTTTTTCTTTCGCTATTATGTCGGTGTTGGATTTTATTTTGTTCGGTGAGTTTATTGCGACGTTAGCTTTGGCGGGCATCGGCGCGATGATTGTGCGCGTCGGTTATTCAGGCTCGGTTGTCAGAAAAAAACATTGCGGCGTAGACCATGCCCGCCAGACTCAGGTGTCGACACACATGCATAAGCGCATTGGCTTCTGTACAACACAGTGAGACAGTCCGTAATCTGTTTCATTCTACTACAATAACAACGTTTATCGCTTGCCGGGACAACATATGAACTTTAGCACGCCTGCGATCGCAGGCATTTTGAGTATCGTGTTTTGTCTGTGGTTTCTTCGTTTTGCACGTAAAAATCTGAGAAATGCAGATACAAGCAAACACTGGCCAGGTGTTCAGGGCCACATGGTTAGCGTCACCTTGTGGGGAAAACGGAATATCGCTGGCAAGTCCGAAGATGCAGAGCGTCTGACGGTTTCCTATCGTTATGAGGTGGATGGAAAAGCTTTCGACGGTAATCGGATAGCGTTTTATACGCTGATGTATCCTGAGACAGTCCGATTTGCCGAAGACCACCCACAAAACAGCGATGTTACCGTGTTCTATGACCCTAATAACCCACAAAACGCAGTATTAATGACTGGCGCAAGAAGCAATAACAAACGATACAGTGAAGTGATTCTGGCGTCATTCGCATTGATAGTTTCTGTTGTAGTTACCATCATGGGGTTGTTAGGATACCTGGAATAGCAACGCCACTTCGCCTAATTTTTGCAGAACTTACCGGCTCTGCCAGTGGCCAAGCTTTTACTGACTAAGGACGGTTCAATGTACTCACATACTTTTGCCACAGTGCAGCCATGAAAGAAGCGCAGCTGTACGGATTTGCCTTTACCCTGCTGGGCCTGTTGCTTTTACTTCCGGTTTTTCACTCGGTTGATTATGCCGGTAGCAGTATTTCACCTGGCATTGGCGCAATCGGTGCGTTTTTTTTCCTGTTAAGCGCCTCTGTCATTCTGCTGTACAGCTGTACCAGATTGACCAGTAAGAAAATCAGAGCCTCAGAAAACTTCACTGGCAGAGGCTGGCGTGCCTTGCTAATCATTAACTCCTGCTTTGCAGCCTGCTATGTAGCGGCTATGGTCGCAGGCGTCTACATCTTCTCCTTTGTTATCCATTGATGCTCACGAAATGCGGGCTTTTGAATTAGGAATTGGGCAATGAAATATCTGATTATGCTAACAGCATTACTGTTAGCTGGCTGTGTTGGCGGACCTTTCGCACGAATTGGCATGGAGCGGGCAGCCAAAATACAAACCGGCCAGAGCGCCTCGTTTTGCAATCAGCTGAAAATGCAGTGCAAGGCGCAACCAGGACAAACGGCGGGCTCTGGTGGTTATTTCCGGGAATGGGAAAATGCCGATGGCTCCGTAGGATGTTCCTGTGATATGAAATAGTAACGCGTGCTATTTACAGGGTAAGACAGGAGAAAGCACCATGGATGTATCGAAGAAATCATTAACAGAGGCCGTGTCGCGCAATATCATTTCCGCGCAACAGGCTAATGATTTACTGGCTTTTTTCACTGAGCAGTCGCAGCAAAAACCGACGTTTTCTTTTACTCACGTGCTTTATTACTTCGGCGGATTAATTGCCATTGGGGCAATGACGTTGTTTATGAATTTGGGTTGGGAGTCGTTCGGCGGTGCCGGAATTGTGATTATCTCGTTGCTGTATGCCGCCGCCGGCCTGATGCTAACCCATCGCTTTGCAGCAAAAAACCACATTATTCCGGCCGGCATTTGCGCCACTTTTGTTGTCTGTATGACGCCGCTGGCAATTTACGGTGTGCAGCAGTGGCTTGGCATCTGGCCTGACAGCACGCAGTATCAGGATTATCACCGTCAGGTACGGGCATATTGGCTATATATGGAGCTGGGCACTCTGATTGTGGGCACGATAGTCGCGTGGCGCTACAAGTACCCTTTTCTGATCATGCCTGTTGCCGTCACGCTGTGGTATATGACCATGGATATTACTGCACTTATCTCCGGCGGTGATCACTCCTGGGAACTCAGGCAACTGGTTTCACTTTACACCGGGTTACTGATGACAGCACTGGCGTTCTGGGTAGATATTCGTTCACGACACACCGCAGATTATGCATTCTGGCTTTACTTATTTGGAGTGACTGCATTCTGGTGTGGCTTATCATTGCAGGAATCAGACAATGAAATATCGAAGTTTTTTTACTTTCTGATTAATCTGACAATGATTTTTGTGGGGGTATTACTGGTACGCCGGGTGTTTGTGGTGTTTGGTGCGCTCGGCAGCTGTGGTTATCTCGGTCATCTGGCATTCAACGTATTTGAAGACAGCTGGTTGTTCCCGGTAGCATTGACGGCAATCGGACTAGGGATCGTGTATTTGGGCATTCTGTGGCAAAAACACGAAAAATCCATTTCCGAACGCGCCCGCGCGTCACTGCCTGTGCCGCTGCGAGAGCTGCTGGAATCGAAACTTAACCCGTAGCCGCGCACAAGCGGTCTCAAAAAAGTCGCTGGTCAGCTATCAACACAATGTCGTTACGGCATCCGGCATCACGCCCGATTTCAGCGAGGCAAGTCAGACAACCGCTACACTACTCGATTTTCTGCGCCATGAATGGAGAAGTAAACATGGAAGATATGGCATCAGGTCCGGGGCGTTTTGCCCTTCGTATGTTGAAATGGCTGCTAATTGAAGCTGTCCTGGAGGTTGCTATTTACTGGTATGGGCGCTTCACACTGAAAGTGTTCACTCTGGGAAACTACCCTCAAAAGCATGACGAAGCCGAAACACGATGCATTGTTGCCGGTATCTTTTCAGCGATCATTACCGTCGCGGTTATTGCCATGTTGTGGTAACTACGCGTTATGGTGGCTTTCCCGGTACAGCAGACATCGGTTCATACAGGCAATAGCGTTGACCGATGTGGCAATGTCAGATGCTCACCAAACCGCCGACGCAGATGAAATCGCGGGATCCTCAGTTAATTCAGAATAAGGAGATAGCAACATGAAACCGGTATTCCTCTGTTTAGTTACAACCTTCGCGTTAACCGGATGTAGCGTACGCGATGAGTCTGCTGACATCTCACACTGCCGAGAAAACGCCTCTCAACGCGTCGCCAAAGCAGCAAGATCTGTAGACGCTACCTACGACCTTTGTACTTCTGCGAAAGCAGAAAAACGTCATGCTGAAGAAAATAAAGAGACTGCCGCCACTATTGCTGCGTTTATTGCCGATATTCTTGACTGAACGCGCCCCTTTTTTCATCCAAAGAGCTGAGGCGCTGATAGCTAAAGCGTTGTGCGAAGGATTATTTTGCGACGTAAAAGAACCGATATCAGGATATTGATCTATGAATACAGTAGCCAGGCATGACAATACGCGAAAATGTTGATAGCAGGTGAGTGCGTTTTTTATCTGCATTCGGCGTGTGACATTGTTCGGTGTAAGGCTGTGTTCATACAAGAGGATTTCCCTCTTACTCTACACGAGAGCTTCTGTTTACTGTAAACGAGGACTTTCGTTTAAATTTAGAAGGCGGATTATACAATTCGTTAGACGGAGCAGACCGCGTTCAGCCGAAAAAGCGTGTAATCAGCGGCGGGCTAAGCGTGAACAAAATGCTTTTGGTCTGGCACAGCCTGTCAACAATGCCCTCACTGGGGCGGGTACTTATTAAGGGAAACATTACGATATGGGCTCTATCATCAGTATTTTACTTTCCGCAGGCTTGATCATTTTTATATTGTTCGTAGGCGCACTGCTGTTTGCGGCAAAGAAAAACAAATCTCAGGATAAGGAGTAACTGCACGTTGCAGTTACAGTCAGGCCACAATATTCCACCGTTTTTGGAATTATCGTTAAAGACTTTGCAAATAGGTCGCATCCTGTTGTCGTCTGATTTAGGATAGTCTCAGGAGTACAAGAATACTGAGAGATCCTTGAGCGAACCAGGAATTGCGACGAAAAAAGACACCCTGCCCGGCCTTTTAGCCATGAGTATCGCCGACAACGCATCGGACGCGATAATTTTGGTCGATAAACTCTGCCGGATCACATTTGTGAACCAGCAAGCAGAGCAAATCATGTCACTCAACTCGTCCGCCGCCTTGCGTCATCCCTTCAGCGATTTCTTTTCAGACTCTGCCCTCTCCAGCTTCACCCACGCTTTTGACAACGCGCTGAAACACGGAAAAGTGAATCAACTGGAGATTCCCTTTGGTTCAAATAAAATCTTATTGTCAATGAAAGTACTCAGGGTCGACGATGAAACATTGTGCCTTATGTTTCACGAATGCTCAGCCACCCGCAGAAAGGATATTGTCGCTGACAGTCAACAACAGGCGCTTAGCCTGGCACTGGGCGGAAAAGGACAACAAGAGATTTTACTGCCGCTGCTAAAGGGCCTCGAGAAACAAGCCCCACACAGCCTTTGCGCTGCCATCAGTTTGATAGATGAGGATGAAACTACGCTTACCGCGGTGACATCGCCACAAATGCCTGAAAGCATCAGAATACGGCTTAACCTAGCACTTTCTGAATCTCGCTCACCCTGGGCCGCCTGCATGGAAAGCGGTGAGCCGGTTGTGATTGACGATTTATCGCACCACGATGACTGGCCAGATTTTATCGGGGATGCTACAGACGCTGGCTTCAAGGCGTTTTGGTGTAAGCCTGTGTTTTCACAGACAGATCAGCGCATCGTCGGTGTCATCTCTGTGTTTTACACCCGCTGTGCGCCGCCCGCTGCGTGTGATCTACAGGTTGTCGATGCCTTTTCTTTTACTGTGCCGACAGTCGTTAAGCACTGTAAGGAAAACCGGGCGCGGGTGCAGGCCGAAGATGCCTTAACGGAAAATACCGAAAGCCTGCACAAGCAACGACGGCTTTACGAAGCCGTGCTTTCAAATAATCCCGACCCTGTTTACACCTTCGACTTATCCGGACGCTTTACCTATGTAAATGACGCCTTACTGGCGATATGGGGCTTAATGTGGGATGAAGCTATTGGTAAAGACTGCTACGAACTGGGGTACGAGAAGTGGCACGCAGATATGCACATGCGTGAAATCAAGCAGGTTATTGAAACTAAAAAGCCAATTCGCAGTGACGTATTCTTCCACGGTGCCTTAGGGCCGCGAACTTACGACTATATCTTTGTTCCCGTACTGGATGCCGACGGCAATGTTGAAGCAATCGCCGGTTCTACCCGTGATGTAACTGAACGCAATGAAGCGGAAAAGATGACCAGAGAAGCTGAAGCGCGCCGGCGTATCGCACTTGAAGCGTCTCACAGCTTCGGCATTTGGGACTGGGATATCGAAAAAAACCTGTTCACTGCAGATCAGCGCCTTGGCGAGCTGTTTAATTTGACCCCGGAGGAAACCGCATATGGGGTTCCCATTGAACGTCCGCTTGAGTATGTTCATCCAGAAGACATTCCGGTTATTGAAGCCGCGATCCAGGAGAGCATTGCAACGGGTAAACCGTACGACCAGCAGTACCGTGTTTTGCAAAAAGACGGCAGTATAAGGTGGGGATCTTTTCGCGGCCGCGTAATTTATGATGAATCAGGAAAGGCTGTGCGTTTCCCTGGTGTTGGCGTAGATATTACACGTGAGCAAAACGCCGTTACCGCACTTCAGGAGGCGGATAAACGCAAAGACGAGTTTCTGGCCACTCTGGCTCATGAACTTCGCAATCCCCTGGCTCCTATACGAAACGCAGTGGAGATCCTCCAGTCGGGCATGTTCTCTAAAGATAAGAAACAGGAATCGTTCCTACTGGTTGAACGCCAGGTTACGCAAATGGTGCGCCTGGTTGACGACTTAATGGATGTCTCGCGCATTACCCGGGGTAAAATCCGGTTGTCACGATCGCCTCTTGATATCTGTGATGCCATTCGGGATGCGATTGAAAGCGTGCAGTCCATGATTGATGAGAGCAACCATATTCTGACGGTTCGCTATCCCGGCAACGATGCCTGGGTGGATGGTGATTTGGTCAGGCTTGCACAAATTTTTACCAACATTATCAACAATGCCGCCAAATACACGCCCCGCGGCGGACAGATTGAAATAAAAGTGGATACCAGCCAGACAACGGTGACAGTAGACATTACAGATACTGGCGTAGGGATCCCAAAAGACAAGATAAATGACATTTTCGATATATTTTCGCAGATTGACGGGGTACTTGAGCGCTCTCAGGGCGGGCTGGGTATAGGGTTAACCCTGGTTAAACGCTTAGTTGAACTGCACGAAGGCACCGTGGCTGTGCACAGTGAAGGTGAAGACCAGGGAACCTGCATTTCAGTCACCTTCCCGCGCGTTGCGGCGGAAAAACGTGCTGGTACGAAAGCCGCTTTATTTACCGACGATACTGTGGATCACCAGACCTTATCGGTGCTTATTGCGGATGATAATCAGGATGCCGCTATCACAATGGGCTGGATCCTTGAGGCCAAAGGCTGTGAGGTTGTTGTTGTAGAGGATGGCCCGACAGCACTGAATGCCGTTAAGCAATATACCCCGGATTTACTGCTGCTTGATATTGGCATGCCCGGTATGAACGGCTATGACCTGTGCATCGCCCTGAAAAAACTGCCTGCCCTGAAAGACGCCGTGTTTGTGGCACAAACCGGCTGGGGACAACCTTCTCACATTAAGCGGTCGAAAGAGTCTGGTTTTCATCATCATCTGGTAAAGCCGCTGGACTTGAATGATTTAATGCCAATAGTAGACAGCGTCAGACAACATAAAGCCCAGCGCCGCTCACAACGTTAGCTCACAACCGCAAACACGCTGGCAGGCCCTCCTGCCGTTTCCGATGTATAAATGAGATGTAAAATACGCTAGCGTATAGCACCAGTTATATCGTTTCTCAGTTTGTCTATTGTCGTATTGTGAAAATTAAATCAGCCCTGTATGAATTCTGGCTCTTTGGCGTTAAACAAGCCTACGCATGCTTGTTTGGCGGATTTCTCCTAGCCGTTATGATTGTAACCCGGTACTGGTATCCGATTGAGGGCCTGCACCGGTACGATTTCATATTTCTCGCAGCCATCGCGTTTCAGGCTTTGCTATTGATCACCCGGCTGGAAACGTTGCGTGAGTCTGTGGTGATCGTGGTGTTTCATATTGTGGCGACCATCATGGAGATTTTTAAAACCTCTGACAGCATTGGCTCCTGGTCTTACCCGGAAGCCTACGTGTTTGGCATTGGTAATGTCCCGCTGTTCACCGGCTTCATGTACAGTGCAGTAGGAAGTTATATCGCCAGAGTGTGGCGAATTTTCGAATTTGAATACAGCAACTATCCGGGCAAGTGGGCGACGGTTACGCTGGTAGCCCTGATTTATCTGAACTTCTTCACCCATCATTATATCGTTGATCTGCGCTGGGTATTGCTGGCTTTTACTGGTGTACTGTTTTACAACACAACGGTTTATTTTAAGATCAGCCACACGTACAGGCAGATGCCGTTACTGGTCGGCTGGTTTCTGGTAGCGCTGTTTATCTGGCTTGCCGAAAATATCGCGACGTATACCAACGTCTGGATTTATCCGGATCAGGCTGCAACATGGAGTATGGTGTCTCTGTCTAAACTCAGCTCATGGTATCTGTTAATGCTGCTTAGTTTTGTACTGGTCTCACTGATTAACAAACTACACATTCGACGGGCTCCGGCCTCAATATCAGTGGTTGAGGCGAAGCAGCAATGAGATACCTCACGCCATTTGTGTGCGTGCTCCTGCTACTCATTGTGCTGGTACTGGCGTTTAGCGTTGCAGCAAACTATTCCCCCTGAACAGCTATTTCATGACCGTACCGGATTTTGACGGCAACAGTGTACAGTGGTGGTGGCTGGCGGCTTACGATAACACCATCCTAATTATTACCGTGACTTTGGCATTGTGGCTATATCGCCGCTTTCTTCCCAACGCCCCATACAACGTGAAAGCGATGCTGGTTATGCAGCTTCCCCTTGCGCTGTCCAGTGCCATCGCCCGGGTACAAAGCGGCTATTTTTCTGGCAATGTTTATCAGAATGTCATCACGGTTAACCGCATTTTCTGTGCAGTGGTAGTGATATTGCTGTACGCCGTTCATCGCATGATACAACCACAAGACGCCTCCTGATTTACATAAGCATTGCGGTACCTGCAAAAGCGAAGCCGGTGCTTAACCGCGATGCAGGTCAGTATTATTGACTAGTTTATACACCCGGCAATTTACAGGTGCCGGTTTCTCACAGCGTACTCGGCGCTGAGTAAGTCTATAATTGAAACCCGCAAAGGCAGACACGCATTGGTAACGTATTGTCACCGCACAAGCATATCAGCATGTTTCATCTGGGAATGCTTTCGACCTCACGTTCTCATTTGATAAGGGGCTGGCATGCTGTTCCAACGTCAAATTTGCAGGCGTATTTTACTGGTAAAGTCGCCCTTTGTGTTATCAGGGATATAATGGGCCAGTGAAACTGATGAGACTGTCGTCATGACACCTTTGAAATACCTGATAATTGTGGTCGCCATTGTGGCGCTGGCGTTTTATGTCGCCGCATTATGTCGGCGTTCCTTTCTCAGACAACTGACCAAAGAACTCGAAAGCCGTGAAGAGCCGTCTTCAAACGTTGACTTCTCAGTGCTATCTGCCCTTCCGCCTCCGGTCCAACGCTATTTTCGTTTTGTCCTCACCGACGGGCAACCTTTCATCACACAAGTGAGCTTTCTTCAAACCGGTAAGCTCAAAACCGATGTGAGATCATCTGGATGGATGCCCTTCACTGCCCGGCATATAGCAACACCAACAGGATTTCTTTGGAATGCAGATATCAGCGTACTTCCCTGGTTAAGTGTAAACGTCATCGACAGCGTGCTGCACGGCATCGGTTTAAGTCGGGTCAGTGTATTTTCCTTACTTACCGTCGCAACCGATAAAGGCCTTCCGCAACTTAATGAAGCCGCGCTGCACCGCTATCTGGCAGAAGCAGTATGGTATCCCACATTGCTGTTGCCTCAGAACGGTGTCAGTTGGACTGCCGTTGATGAAAGCAGTGCGCTAGCTACGCTCAGCGAGTCTGAAGTTACCGTTTCTCTGCTCTTTCATTTTGACAACGAAGGCGCTGTGACCAAAGTGTCGACGCCAGCCCGTTACCGGAAAGTTCGCGGCGGTTACCAACCCACGCCATGGGAGGGGCACTTTTCGCAGTATGCCTGGTACGAAGGCATGCAAGTCCCAACGTACGCAGAAGTAGGCTGGTACGATAGCAAAAACCTGGTAGTAGTGTGGAAAGGCGATATCACGCAGATAAAATTTCGCTTTTGATGGGGAAGCTATGTCGGCTGTGGTATGGTCAGCGCACTTACTGAAAAACAGGCTGAAACATGAAAAATGTAGCATTGTTTGTCGATGTACAGAATGTCTACTACACCACGCGTCAGGCATATAAGCGCAATTTCAATTACAATGCGTTCTGGCGTCGGGCGACGGCTGACAGAAACGTTGTCAGTGCGTTTGCCTATGCTATCGATCGCGGCGATCCAAAACAGCGCGAATTTCAGAATATCCTCAGAGCCATTGGCTTTGACGTGCGACTAAAGCCATTTATTCAGCGCTCGGACGGCTCAGCGAAAGGCGACTGGGACGTGGGTATCACAATCGACGCGTTAGAACATGGTGCATCAGCAGACATTATCGTGCTGGTATCCGGCGACGGCGACTTCGATTTGCTCGCAACAACATTGCGCGAAAAAGGCAAACAGGTGGAAGTGTACGGAGTGCCTGCATTAACTGCCGGTTCCCTGGAGCAGGCTGCCACATATTTTTTTCCCATAGAGGAAGAACTTTTAATGTAGCGTTGCTGTATTAACAAAAAAGTGAATGCCGTTTCTCATGGTCTGAGTAATAGTATTTCGCTTTAAGTCTCAGCCTGATACAGGCTTTGCAAAACAACTTAACGAGTGTAAAAGGATTTACCAATGAAGTTCGTACCCATTTTATTTTCTTCAGTAATACTTTGTGCGTGTCAGTCTGCGGATTCTTCTGATACTTCGCTCTCCTCACGCCCCGCATCTACTATCGATGTTTCAGAATACCCTGATTTTACCGCCAAAGCCGATCGCAATAAGGTTGAGGACTACTGGGTAAAAACCGTTTCGAAAAATCCTCAATATCCTATGCACTCGGCGCTTGCCGGGGTATCAGGCTGCGTGGAGATTGTGTACAGTATTAATGCGTCCGGGAAACCCGAAGGCTACCGTATCGTAAACGCGTTCCCCGCCAACACGTTCGAAGACAACGCGTTGGCAGCTCTGGCGCGTTGGCGCTGGGAACCGTCACCAACCAATAGTGATAAACAGCCTGTGCTTACATCGACACAACTGGATTTTGTTGTGAGCAATTCCAAAAATGTCGACCTTGCTCGCGAGAAGTGTGGGATTGAGCCGATTTCCTAAGCCCGAATTACTGGTTACCCTGCCATTTTAATCTGTAACTTTTTCTCTTTTTCAAGTAGCTTTATGGCTGACAGAAAATACGTGGATGCTCTTCCCTGCTAAACAGGACCAGAGCATCTCACCAATAATAATGATAAGAGTGTTACGTTATGGAACAAACGCGCCAATCTTTGGTTCAACGCCTGCTGAACAAGGTGGAAATCTGGGGAAATAAACTTCCCGACCCCGCTGTGCTTTTTCTGATTCTGCTTGCTGTGGTATGGGTACTCTCCTGGGCTTTATCCGGCATCGATTTTAATGTTGCCGATCCCAGAACCGGCGAACCGCTGGCGATTAATAATCAGCTGGCTGGCAGCGCAATAACCCAGTTTATGTCGTCTATGGTAACGAATTTTGCGCACTTTCATCCCGTAGGTGTCGTGTTGGTTGCCATGCTGGGTATCGGTATTGCCGAATATTCTGGTTTTATCAACGCGGGCCTGCGCGCACTGCTGTCGGTAACGGCCAAATGGTTGCTTACCCCTATGATTATTCTTATCGGTATTGTCAGCCACTCAGCGGTAGATGCCGGATATGTACTGGTTATTCCGCTTGGCGGCGTTATTTTCTATGCAGCTGGAAGACACCCTCTTGCCGGTATTGCAGCAGCGTTTGCCGGCGTGTCCGGTGGCTTCTCAGCGAACTTCGTGCCTTCCGCTCTTGATCCCATGCTGCAGGGTATTTCTCAGGCTGGTGCACAATTGCTTGATCCTACTGTGACGCTAAACCCCCTTAACAACTACTATTTTACCACTGCATCAGCGCTGGTAGTCACTGCTCTCGGATGGTTCATCACTGACAAACTGGTAGAGCCGAAATTACAAAATAATCCTGTTGATGGCGATATGTCAGATCTGCCCAGCATGGAGCCATTAAATGACGATGAGCGCACCGCACTTCGCTGGTCTCTTGTTGCGGTGGTCATCGGAATTGTTATTCTGGCACTCACCGCCTCTTATGAAGGCTCGCCATGGCGCGGGGATGACGGCTCGCTAACGTCTTTTACAGCGCCATTGATGAAATCGATTGTGCCGCTGATTTTCCTGTTATTCTTAATTCCCGGGCTGGTTTATGGCCTCGTCATTGGCAGTATCCGTAACTCCAAGCAATTTGTCGAAGGCATGACCAAAGCCATGCAGGGCATGGGTTACTACCTGGTTATTATGTTCTGTATTGCCCAGTTCATCTATGCGTTTGGTCAGTCTAACTTAGGCATTTTGCTGGCAGTAAAAGGCGCCGACTTCCTGCAGTCGCTGTCACTGCCTGTGGGCATTACCATCACCGGCATTGTCTTTCTGACAGGACTGATCAATTTATTTGTTGGTTCAGCTTCAGCGAAATGGGCATTGCTTGCACCGATATTCATTCCAATGCTGATGCAGTTAGGGATCTCCCCGGATCTGGCTCAGGCCGCCTATCGCATCGGTGACAGCAGTACTAATATTATCACCCCGCTGATGCCTTACTTCCCGCTGGTAGTGGTATTTTGTCAGCGCTATGTTACGTCGACAGGCATTGGTACGCTCACTTCAATGATGCTGCCATTCTCAGTGTGCTTTTTGGTGGTATGGACACTGTTTTTGATTATTTACTGGAGCCTTGGGATCCCGCTGGGAATTCAGGCATCCTATGAATACATTGCGCCCTAGGCAATCTATCCGCGTATTCAGCCTGAGTTGAATACGCGGCAAACTCGCTGAAAACAGGAATCACGAGGATGACTTACAAACATACTCAACCCGGCACCTGGATACTGATATTTTTTGCCGCAGCCGCCCTGCTTATCATCTTTTCTCAGGGTGGCGTTGCCGCTAACGCCAGCTGGATTGCGCTTGTCATTCTGGTTCCGGCTTCACTGCTTTTTTCATCACAAACCATCGCCGTCGACAATGAGTTTGTTACCTGGCATTTTAGTTTTGGTTTCTGGAAAAAACAGCTCCCGGTTTCTGATATTGCGGCAGTCAGTGTAGTGCGCAACAAATGGTACTTTGGCCTTGGCATCCGCTTTACTCCCCATGGCTGGCTATATGCTGTGTCAGGTCTGGATGCGGTGGAAGTAACCCGAAAAGACGGCTCACGACTACGCCTGGGTACAGACGAGCCGCAGACGTTACTGGCAGCTTTGCAGCAGCATGTGCCGTAACTTCGGGAAATCAGGTAACCGGTTTGATGCACGCTTACTATTTTGCGTGGACCAACTAGCCTTCGTAAACAGTAGCCACCACTGAGCGGTTCCCGGATACATAGCGTCAATGAGATCGCTATCACAAAAAGGAAAAATCTGATGGCATCAGCGGATACCTTTACGGCTGTGTTTAACAGACTCAAGCCGCTTTTAAGCGCGTATGCGCCTCACCTTGAGTGCACAGCGGATACCGCCGATAATTACTGGCTCAATACGCATCACATCATGAAAAACCGGAAGCCACTTTTCTTTGGCGCGGTGCAAATTAAAAAGCGCTATGTAAGCTATCACCTGATGCCTGTCTATGTCTTTCCCGCGCTGCTCGATGAATTATCTGCGCCGCTTAAACGCAGAATGCAGGGCAAATCCTGCTTTCAGTTTTCAAAGGTTGATGAGTCACTGTTTACTGAATTGCAAACGCTCACCGCAACAGGATTTGCGCGCTATCGTGAAGCAGGCTATGTGTAACGCACGACACACGCTTTACGCTTCAGGCAATGCACCTGCCGGTCGGTTTCTATCTCACAGCCCGATTAATACACTCAGGATAACATCAGATTCCGGGCCTGCTTATTCAGACTGGTACGTGGCACCATGATGGAAGCACTCGCACAGTGGGGCGTTCCGGGCTTATTCATATCCGCTTTTCTGGCTGCGACTATTCTGCCTTTGAGCAGTGAACTGGTGTTAAGTGCGTTATTGTTATCAGGTCAGCCTCCTACCACACTGGTGCTGGCGGCTACCACCGGCAATGTGCTTGGCTCGTTAACCAATTACGCCCTTGGCTTATGGGCTGCGAGACCGGTTGTGCAAAAATGGCTGCGTATGAGTGATGCCTCCTTTGAGCGTGCAGAAGTGCGTTTCCGAAAATACGGTTTGTTATCTTTGTGTTTTGCGTGGGTACCAGTTGTTGGCGATCCGCTTACTGTCATCGCCGGGGCACTGCGGGTCCCTATCAGCGGGTTTCTCATACTGGTAACGGCAGGGAAATTTGCCAGATATGTCGTAGTAGCCTATCTTGTGCTTTCAGCATAACAGACCCAAATTATGTCCTTTGTCTTTGTAAAAGCCACACCTTCAGATATCCCATACCTTCTTAGTGTTCGCGAGCAAACCATGAGCGAGCACCTCATTCGTGCCGGACGTAACCTGACTACAGAAGAACATATGCAGCGTGTGCTGCACCGGTATGAACTTGCACATATCATTGAACTGGAGGGCGTTAATATAGGCGCACTCAAATACAACGCATCGAGTGTTCCTGTACAGGTGTTGCAGCTGCAGATTGCCCCTTCTTTTCAAAACCGCGGCTATGGGACGAAAATCCTCAGGCAACTCATAACAACCCATCCGGACGCTGGCGTATCGCTATCAGTATTGAAAGAAAATCCTGCCCTGCAGCTTTATCTGCGCATGGGGTTTCAAAGAGTTGATGAAGATGCGCTTGAATATCATCTACGCTACCCCGCGCAACAAGCCGCTGATAACAACAAGAAAGTTTAATACAGCGGCGTTTCACTGCGTTATGATGGTAGTTATCGCGCGGACGACGGACACAGCCGCGCTCATCACCCAATACGCTAAGGAATGGAGTACGCGATGAAAATCAACCATTACGCCCGCCCGATAGACAGCGACTATTCGCTGCCATGGGAAAGTCTGCTGATTGAAGGCGCTATTTGCATCATTTGCAGTGTAATGGCCATTGCCGGCTATAAATCCGGTGTGGTGCTGATGTTTGCCCCTGCCGGCTTTGTGGCGGTAATTTGCGGATTACTGGTAATTTATACCCTGATAAGCAGTTTGCGATGCAGGATGGCGCTGCGTGCCGCATCGAAACGTGGTGGTACTGACGACAATGAATGACATTAACATTGTTTTGCCTGACATTGCCTATCAGCAAAGTTATTGTGAGTATATCGACGAACTGGGAGAGGAAGAGCGCTACCCCTTCCCGCTGGATTTCGAGCACAGTGACTTCCCGGCCATGCTGGCAAAAATCGCGGATTTTGCTACTGGGCGAAACCTGCCTGAAGGTTATGTGCCCAGCACAACATACTGGTTAATTATCGACGGGGTGCTCGCAGGCGTATCCAACCTTCGCCACTTCCTGAATGCAGGGTTGCAAGAGGCCGGAGGGCATATTGGTCTGGGGATCCGCCCCTCATACAGAGGGCAACTGTGGGGCGCGTATCTGATGCAGCAAACCATTGCGCGTGCCCGACAACGCGGCATTGAAGATGTGCATATTCATTGTTACGCAGATAACGCCGCCTCTGCGGCAACAATTCAGCGCTGTGGCGGTGAGTTAATCAACACAGTTTCCCTGAGTGATACGACAGTAGCCCGGTATATCGTCTCGCAGTAGTGCTGAATTACACACGCTCTCGTCGGCGTAGCTTCCTGGCTAAAAAAATGATAGAAGGTAACGTTTTACAACACAGTCTTATCTGTGCTGGATTGTTGCTTTTTAGCATGCTCGCAGCAAATGCTGGTCGCAGCGAAGCCAATTCATATATGAAAGTCACTTAACGATTTCCCAGTCTCATCCGTTCTTAAACAACGATTACGCAGGGAACGAGAAAAAACCAGGTAAAGCTAAATACTGACCTGTTTCTATGTTGTCTGTCACTCGTGCTTACGTCACTGATCTTATTTCCTGCATACTTTTCACGTTTACTCAGATAACGAATAATACGGCATCCCCCCCTCATTTCGGCACAGCTGAAAAAACCATGGTGCTGCGGTAACGTCGCACTTGCCTAGCTTGGTTTGCAAGCCTGTCACGGAGCTGACCAAACTGCACAGCGTCAACATCCTGAATTAGGTTGCACTTCATGCGACTCGGGCACGAACTCCCGCACAAGAATTCTGGTGCCGTTCTCCTTACAACGGTCTGAAAATGTCGGTTCAAACTCAACTGCGTCTTTGTAATAGATCCCTGGAATATAAACTTCTTTCACACACTGCTCACAGCAGTCACAAGATCGAAAAAAGAAATCAATACATTTCAACACCTTAAAGACTTTTTTAAAGTGGACCAAAGTTTGCTTTTTATTGGTTAACGATTGCGGTTGCCGACTACCCATTTATCCGGCACCGACACCTGACCTGCCTCTCGTCGAGTCTCAAAGCAGGCACGTCAGCAAAATAGAAATAAGGAAGCCTGAAGATGGAAATACTGGTAGCAACTCTCATCACGACAAGATGCCTGATATGGGCCAGGAAAACTATGCTTTCGTCAGGATTGAGCGTAGCTGCGCCCGGGCAAGCATAGCGTAGTCCGCTCCGTTCACAGACCAGTGCTGGGAAGCAGAAGCTCTGGCATAGGTTTATACGTGCCGTATTCGCTTGCTACCCATCAACCTACGCTGATGTCATTTTTATGAACTACGTGATTCGAATACAAGGATGCAAGGGAGAATACTATGAACCAGTTTGTAAACATTGAGAATGAATTTACTCAATTTGTCGGCCAACACGACTTCCCATGTATTGGGGCGAAAACGGCATTGAATAAAGACAACATTTCGGTCTTGCGATGCGGAGATATGAACAGCAACGCACATGATATTGATTTACTAACCAATATTTACAGTTTTATTGAAAACTTCAATATCGACGCCGACATGTATTCTTCTTTCGTCGCTGTGTTTGATGAGTCACGTGAAATGAGTGAAAACTGCTTCGAAAAAGCGTTATGGACCAAGCTACAGTCCCTTCACAACGTTGACAGCAAACTTTATGGCTGGGATAGCAGAGTAAGTGCTAATCCCCACAACGGTAACTTTAGTTTTAGCCTGGGTGGTCAGGCGTTCTTTGTGATTGGTCTGAATCCTCATAGCAGTCGTAAGAGCAGACAGTTTCAATATCCTGCTATTGTGTTTAACCTGCATAGTCAGTTCGAGCGGTTACGGGAGCGCGGCAAGTTTGAGCAAATACGTTCTCACATCCATCAAAGGGACGAACAATATTGTGGCTCGAAGAACCCGATGCTGAAGGATCACGGCGAAGACTCTGAGGCACTGCAGTACAGCGGGCGGGAACTAGAAGAAACGTGGGAATGCCCATTCAAGGCAAATAAGGAGGCCATATCATGACTACACGAATTTCACCACGAAGCGGCACTGCTTTCATCTTAAAAAAAGGACAGAAACTCAAGGTCATTGATCCTGAGGGAGAACAGGTGTCCGACATATATTGTTTTAATGCCATCGATAAGAAAGAATATTTGTCTTCGGGTCGCTCGCTGGATTACAACGAAAGTGTAGAATTCAAAAAAGGCGCCGCACTGTATTCTAACCGCAGCAATATAATGTTAGAAATCGTAGAGGACACCGTAGAAAGCCACGATTTTTTGTTGACACCATGCAGCGTCGATACCTTTAAACATTTTTATCCCGACGAAAAGCCAGTTCCGGGATGTCATGGCAACCTGGCAAGCGCATTTTCTAACTACGACATTCCTGAAGAAGATATCAATACCACGTTTAACATTTTTATGAACGTGGACATTTCTCCGGAGGGTAAAATATCGGTGTTACCTCCTACCAGCAAAGCGGGTGATTTCACAATATTTGAAGCGAAAATGGATTTAATTGTGGGGTTAACCGCCTGCTCAGCGGGTGAGTCGAATAACTTTACTTACAAGCCTATTGAATATGTGATTTCAGACTGACTTCGGTCGCGATTTTACTCTTCGTCTGGCCAAAACAAGTCTATTGCTTTATTAGCAACAATGCCTAAAACATCCTGGTTCAGGGATACGGCCGACCCCACCATTGAATTCCCTAACTGGCGGTCGGTAATCGCTGTGACAACCAGATTTACCGCATCGTCCAGGCTGGAGCCACCCTCGCAATATCTGACATAGTGGTTGGTATCAACTACATGTGAAAACTGTTCCCTAAACCAGCGTGTAAAAATAAGCGTGGACAGCTCCTTATATCTTGGTTGATGCCCCCCGAGGGTAACCAGAAAAGTGTTACTGCTGGCATAATCATAATCCCGTTTTATGTGATTTAACGTGTCGACCAATATCGTCAACTCGTCTTTTGCTGACAGCATCAAAAGTTCTGCATACACCGGCTCTAACTCTCGTTGATAATCGGTTATCGCAGAATGACTATTATTTTGATGCCCCTTAATTGAGGTCACTAGTTTTCGCGTAATCGACACAATTCGGCTAGCTATTTGCGAGGTATCATCTTGCTCTATTTGATTTACCCATAGGGAAACCTCATTGAGAGTGGTGTCACTGGTCGAATTCATAATCATGTAAAATACTGCAAGCGTCGAGTGAGCCAGTGCTTTAAGAGAATGATAATAGTCACCGTTAATTGTGAATTCTTTAACGTCAGAACCCGCTTTTAAAATCAGGCGGTTATCCATCCGACAAAGAAGCAAGATATCGCCTTCGTCAACTTGCTTTCGTACTGCGTTTGTCTTTTCAGCATACAGTTGATGAAACAATTTATTTATGTCGCCTAAAGAAGATGCTCTCGGCTCAGCGTTAGTATCTACAGAATTTGTTTCCATTATGTTTGACCTTGAGTTTTTATGGCGACCTACACATGCACTGTGAAGGTATTCCACCAACTATGAATAGTTTACGTTTATCAAACCGGCAACGTCACTGCCCCGGTTTGCATTAACACTAGTCAGTGCCGTTATTCTGGTATCGCAGGGGTTCCTATTTCCACACGTGTGTTACGTATACCTTTGCATGTGCATGAAGTGTGCCTGCTAATTACCTGCCGACCGTGGCCCCTTTCTTGCTATCGTCAATTGTCATCATGCAATATGCAATGATCGACTACAGTAAAAGAAGATACGAATAAGTCTAAGGTCGCTAAGGTGTACAGCCAGATGACTAATCAGGGCGGTCTTTTGCAGGCCCGCTGGATTAAGTTAAACAAGTCCAACGACGAGTAGGTGCTTGTCTGTAAGCCGAAGGGCCGGCCCTGAAGCACATATTTACAGCGTTAGGTTTCTTAGCAAGGGCTACTGCCATTCCGCCGCCCCCTGTCTTGCAACTGCATGTTTCAGGACTCGCTAAGTGACTATAGACTTATTGGCATCTTCCCAAGGCCAATCAGAGGAGAAAGATATGTTTGTTTCAGACACGACCTTGGACGTAATACTGCGAGGATTAGCATTGACCGCTATTGCTATGTTCTGGGTTGTCTTACTGGTTCGGATAAACGGCTTGCGCTCATTTTCTAAAATGACCAGTTTCGACTTCGTCATGACCGTTGCTATCGGGTCGCTGCTGGCCAGTGCTAGTCAGGTGAGTAACTGGCAAAGTTATCTGCAAGCCATTGTGGCGATGGCAACATTGTTTATTGTGCAATATACCACTGCCAGGATCCGTAAATCTTCCGATAATTTTGAGCAGATAATGCAGAATAGTCCTGTTTTACTTATGCGGGATGGGGTTGTTCTGCATCATGCGTTAAAACAAACGCGCGTAGCTGAAAGTGATCTGGTGGCTAAATTACGCGAAGCTAATGTGCTTGATTTTGCTGACGTGCGCGCCGTTGTGCTTGAGACTACGGGAGATATTTCAGTATTACATGGCAGCAGTTGCTCTGGTAATTTACTTGCTGGCGTGCGGCGCTTGGATTAAACCAATCCGTATTAATTAATGAATTGAACAGAGGTAGCGGTTTTGGTCTCAAAAAGCATTTCTATTTTTGACCACTCACTGCGCCTGACTTTTCTATATGCCTGTTATTTCCAACCTGAGTGCTGAGCTGGCTCGCGCGTGGGTTAATCGCCATCCATAACCTGTTTGAAAATAATGCCAGCTTTGGTGCGATTGATAACGCCAAGCTTTCGCAACACTGCTGACACGTGCTGCTTTACCGTAGATTCTGAGATATCCAGTTCATAAGCAATTTGTTTGTTAAGCAGTCCTTCTGCCATCATTTTCAAAACTTTGAACTGGTGTGGCGTCAGTTGTGCCAGCTTTTCAGCGAATTGCTTTTCGTGCTCACTTTCGTACTCAGGTAAAGATTCATCCAGGCCCGGCGGCAACCACTGCTCGCCTTCCAGAATTTGATTCACCGCTTCGGAAATCACCGGTAAGGGAGTGGATTTGGGAATGTAGCCACTGGAACCCAGCGCGATGGCATTACGGATCACAACCGGATTTTCTTCTGCTGAAACAATCACCACCAGCACGCTGGGGAATTGTGTACGAAGCTCACTTAAGCCTGTGAGCCCTTCATTGCCAGGCATATTCAAGTCAAGAAACACCAGTTCAATATCGTCATCATCAAGCAAAGATTGGCGGGCCTGCTCAAAGCTGGAGGCTTCCGTTATCTCATCGCCGACGATATCTGCCAGCGCCTGGCGCATGGCGGCACGAAACAAAGGATGGTCGTCTGCTATCAGCACTTTCGCTTGCATAGAGGGTTCATTCAGGGTTGTTATCGTTATTATGGGGGCATCATAGCGCTTTGCCCCCGTGTACGCAAAAAGGTGGCGACTGCCACCTTTTCTCTGCGTTGAATAACCGGAACAATATCCGGCAAGTTCTCATCACGCCAGCCGGCCAGGACCGCGGAACACACAACCCGGTGCTGGCCTGCCAGGCGTTAATGAAGGCGGCAACACCGCCCGTCGGCTATCAGAAGCGATAGCCCACTGTCAGGTGAACAGTACGTGGGTCGCCATAGTAGCCAATCAGGGTAGTGTCGCCACCCAGACCCGGACCATAGCTGCCGTCTTCACCGATGGTTACGAAGTCATATCCCCCAACCAGATATTCTTCATCGGTAAGGTTTTTACCATGCAGACCAGCGTACCAGTCACCTTCCACACTTTCCCAGCGAACTGAGAAGTTAACCAGCCCGTAACCGTCCTGCTCAATCAGGTCACTGGTTTCAAACAACAGATAATCGCCGCGATAGTAATAGTTTGCATTGAAAATCAGGTCGCCGAAATCTGTTACCATCTGGTAGTTTGCACCTACGTTAAAGGTATTTTCCGGTGTGCTTGCCAGACCGATAAGCGGTGGTACGGCGTTGTTTTCTTTGATTTCAAAATCGATGTAACCGTAGGCCACATCAAATTGCAGGTTGTCTGTTGCTACCCAGGTCATTTCCAGTTCTAACCCTTTCGCGGCAGTTTCTGCGGCGTTGCGCAGACGCTGGTCAAGCGCGGTCGGGTCAGACAGGTCACCTTCAATACCGATGTACTGGCGATCTTTATGATCGTATGAGAACAAGGTCGCGTTCAGACGGAAGGTGTCCGTCAGGTCGCTCTTCATACCCACTTCAACGCTGTCTACGATCTCAGGAGAAACGCCTGGCTCGTTCGTTTGTGCACGCGGGTTGAATGTGCCTGACTTGAAGCCTTGTGAGTAACTGGCGAAGAACATAGTGTCATCGTTCATCTGATATTCCACACCCAGACGTGGCGTGAAGCGAGACCAGCTTTCTACAGCAGGGGCATCAAGCACATCGTCACCGTTGGTATCTGTACCCAGCACCTGCGGTACCAGTTCGCCGTCAGGACGTACATAGCCGTCTATCCAGCCTGAGTAAGGATAAACGTTGGCAAATACCAGGCCGTTGTTAACAAATGCGGTTTTCTCTTCGTCGGTGTAGCGGGCACCCACAGAAACCGACAACTGATCATTAATGTCGTAGTTTAACTGCGTATAGGCTGCCCAGCTTTCTGAGTTGTTACAGCCTGTGACTTCGCGGGTCAGACCCGTTGCGCCCAGCGACTGGCCCAAAATACCTAATACCGCATCGAAGTTACCGCACGACTCACCATCGTAATAATAAAGACCTGATACCAGGGTAAAGTTCTCACCCAGGTAATTCGCCTGCAATTCGTGAGTATCATTCGAGTCATCATACTCAGCCGGTACGTCAAAAATAGGCAGCTGCGTGTTATCGAAATCGATGTTCGTCGGAGAATAGCTTTCACGGTGTGAGCCGATGTATTTCAGCTCCAGCGCATCCGACATGTCGTAGCGAACCATCCAGTTGTAGCCTTCCAGCTCGACTTTGTTCCAGGTTGGCAGGCTGGTGTAAGAGTCATATTTTGAGTCCGGCACAGGGGCATCGGTCAGAATACTGGGGATAAGACGGTATCCGCCTTTTGCATTGGATGTGTCTTCGGTTTTGTCCCAGCCCAGGCGGAAGAACAAATCATCTGTAGGGTGCACTTCCAGTGTCAGGCGCGCTGCCCACAGGTCTTTGTTGTAGTTTTCTTTATCCTGCCCGTCCAGTGCGGAAATCAGGTACTCACCAAAGCCGTCACGGTTCAGATTAGCGTAGCCCACACCCAGGTAAACGGTGTCTTCTACCAGTGGATACTGACCGGTAAGTTTAACATCGCGCTGATTATAACTACCCACGGTAGCCTGCGCTGTAAATTGCGGGTCGCCGGACATTTCTTTGGTGACATACTTCACCGCACCACCAATGGTGTTTTTACCGTACAACGTTCCCTGAGGACCACGCAGCACTTCGATGCGCTGAACGTCCAATAAATCTAATACTGCACCCTGTGGACGTGCGATATACACGTCATCGACATAAATACCCACACCAGGCTCATAACCCCATAACGGATCCTGTTGACCCAGACCGCGGATAAACGCGGTAAGTGTAGAGTTAGTTCCCCGGCTGGTCTGAAGCGTAGTGTTTGGAGAGAACTGCTGTACTTCGGTAAGTACTTCAATGCCCTTCTCGCCCAGCTCCATTGCGCCAATAGAGGTAATTGCTACCGGCGTTTCCTGCAGTGATTCAACCGTTTTACGTGCTGTTACCTCAATGCGCTCCAGTTTGCCTTTGGCTTCTTCATCGGTATTTTCCTGAGCCATTGCAACCGGTGCTGCCAGGCAAGCTGTGGCAACAGCAGCGGCACAAAGCGAGCGATTGAAGCGATGTGTTTTCTTCTGTGTGTATGACATAACGTGTCCCTATTCTTCTAAATATTTAATGTCGATAACTGAAGGGTGCGGTCGGTATGTAATGTATGTCAGTTCCCTGAATCCGTATGTAGTACCATCGTACTATGGGCAATTTCTCTTTATGCATCCACAATTTGCAGCGTTCCTGAAGATCTGCGGTCACAGATTTTTTGTAAGGAAAAACCATTATGTTAAGTTTGATCGGCCTGGTCGGCGGATTGTTTTTACTTATTGTGCTGACCATAAGGGGAATGAATTTATTCATTGCCGCACCACTTTGCGCATTAATCGTGGCGCTGACTAATCATATTCCCATGTTCGTGGGTGACACAAACTTTGTCGAAACTTACATGAGCGGGTTCACCGGCTTTATTGCGTCCTGGTTCTTTATGTTTTTACTTGGCGCATTGTTCGGTAAATTCATGGAAGACACGGGCGCTGCTGACTCAGTGGCGCGCTGGATTATTGACAAACTCGGCTTTAAACAAGCCGTACTGGCTGTTGTTTTAGCCTGTGCCATTCTCACCTACGGCGGCGTAAGTTTGTTCGTTGTGGCGTTCTCGGTGTATCCGATGGCGCTGAGTCTGTTTAAAGATGCCAACCTGCCCCGTCGCTTTATTCCGGCAACCATGGCCTTTGGCTCGGTAACCTTCACCATGACATCTGCCGGTTCACCGGAAATTCAGAACTGGATCCCCATTAAGTACTTAGGTACGTCACCGTTTGCGGCGTGGGAAGTCAGTCTGGTAGTTGCAGTATTCATGGCCTGCTTCGGCTATTGGTGGCTTAAGCGCATGATTGGCAAAGCTGTTGCCAATGGTGAGCATTTTGAAGCCCGTGAAACCGATCCGGAAATTCCGGAGCGAGACTACCCTCACCCCATCACCGGTCTTATTCCTCTGCTGGTAGTGCTGGTGTTGTCGTTCCTGTTACATGATGCGCTTGGTCACATGGCACTGATAGTCGCGTTAACCGGTGGCGTACTGTCACTGATGGCAATTAACTTCTCGCACTTTCACGACTTACCCAAGGCCGTGAATCTGGGCACTACGGGCGCACTGGTCGCCATTGGTAACACCGCGGCTGTGGTGGGTTTTGGTGCGATAGCAAAAAACACTGAGGCGTTTCAGCAAACGGTAGAGATCATGACGCACATCCCCGGCAATGAGCTTATCGGCGCGGCGATTGCGGTCAGTGTGATTGCCGGTCTTACCGGTTCGGCATCTGGCGGTCAGGCTATTGTACTGCCATTGGTTGGCCCGCATTATCTGGACCGTGGCGTCGAGCCGGAAGAGCTTCACCGTATTGTTGCTATTTCCTCCGGCGCATTGGACTCTCTGCCGCACAACGGCTATGTTGTCACCACTATTCGTGCTATCTGTCACGAGACGCATAAAGCCGCGTACGGTTCGGTGGCAGCACTTACGGTTGTGGTGCCGCTGATTGGTCTGGCGATGGCCATCGCCCTGTTTAGTATTTTCTAAGGAGAGAATGTATGTCTCGTCGCCCTGCCGCTTTTATTTGGGCTCTGACTTGTCTGCTATGGCTGTTAAGTGGCTGCGCTACCGCGCAGTCATCTGCCACAGACGATACACTGCTGGTTGAAAAACAGCGCTTCACGCTGCCTACATTTACTACGTTCGGTGGCAAAACCATTAAAAACGTTAACGTAGGCTGGGAAAGCTACGGGGAACTGAATGACGCCAAAGACAATGTCATTCTTATTACCCACTATTTTTCAGGCTCCTCTCATGCTGCCGGCAAATACGCAATAGACGATGCTGCTCTGGGCTACTGGGACGCCATCATCGGCCCGGGCAAAGCTATCGACACCAACCGCTTTTTTGTGGTGAGCGTGGACTCGCTGGCTAACCTGAATGCCTATGATGAAAACGTAATCACAACCGGCCCTGCTACTATTAATCCGGATACTGGCAAGCCCTACGGGCTGGATTTTCCGGTAGTTACCATCCGTGACTTTGTGAATGTGCAGAAAGCCGTGCTGGAGAGTTTGGGCATCGAGAGGCTACACGCTGTGGTAGGCCCGTCAATGGGGTCAATGCAGGCGCTTGACTGGGCAGCCGCCTACCCAGACTGGGTACCACGAATGGTATCAGTAATTGGTGCTGGCCAGAGCGACGCCTGGACCACAGCGGCCCTTGAACAATGGGCAATGCCTATCCGCCTGGACAAAAACTGGAACGATGGCAACTATACCCGCGACACCGCCCCCAACGAGGGACTGGCCGCGTCGCTGGCGCTCATCACGCAACAAGCATTACATCCTGAGTACTTTGCGACGCAGGGAGAAAGTCTTGGCTACAGCGCACTTGAGGATGCACCGCTGAACGATATTCGCGCATCCCACAGTATTGTAAAGTGGTTATTCGATCGCGCAGCGAGCCGCGCCCAGAAAATGGATGCCAACCACCTGCTGTATCTGGTTCGCGCCTGTCAGTTATATGTTGCCGGTCACAATGAGGATTTAAAAACCGGGCTGGCCAATGTGAAAGCCAAAACCTTTTTCCTGCCCGCTGAATCCGACTTGCTACTTATGCCTTACCTTGCCCGCGACACCCACGACATGCTCATAGCGCGAGGCACAGACAGTACGTTTGATACTCTCAAAGGGTCATTTGGACACCTTGAGGGTGTGGTTGATATTAAGGAGCAGGCAGACGCCCTGCGCGCTTTTCTTGAGAATTGAAAGCAGAGAATAAAAGGAACCGAATCATGAACGCGATCACCCGCTGCGTAACGAAAGCAGCCGCAGGTATAGCCCTGGCCCTATCCGCGAGTACTGTTGTAAGTGCCAGCACTCAGCCGGTACCGCCATTAAACTTGGATACTGACACCATTACAGTGTCAGGCCTTTCTTCAGGCGGCTATATGGCAAATCAATTTCACATGGCTTACAGCGACTGGGTAAAAGGCGCAGGTATTATTGCGGCCGGTCCCTATTATTGCGGACAGAATGATATCACCACGGCGCTTAGTCAGTGCGTTAATAAAATGGAAACTCCGGTTAACTTAGATACGCTGAATGCCAAAGCGAAAGACTGGGCGCAAAAAGGCAAAATTGCGTCGCTGGATAACCTAAAAGACAGCAAAGTGTGGCTACTACACGGTACCGCTGATACCCGCGTAATAAGTGACGTGAGCGATTTACTGCACACCCAGTACACTACACTGGTGCCTGAGGCTCAGGTGACCTATGTCAACAATAAGCCTTTTGCCCATGTCTTTCCTACCCTGGACAACGGCGGAAGCTGTACCACCTCTGAAAGCCCGTTTATCGGTGCCTGTGAATACGATGCTGCCGGTGAAATGCTGAACTTCATATACGACTCACTGACAGTGCCCGATGATACGCTCAGTGGAACCGTGTATTCGTTCAATCAGACTGAACTTGCCGGCGACAACGCAAAAACCTTAGGTGAACTGGGTTTTGTTTATGTGCCGAAAAGCTGTGAAGCCGGAAGTGATGGTGCCAATGCCAGCGCTGGTGAAAATACCAACGGCAACGCGTGTCAGGTACACGTGAGCTTCCACGGCTGTAATCAGTACGCGGACGCGGTGAACGATGCCTATGTCACCGGCACAGGACTAAACCGCTGGGCTGATGACAACAGCATGGTGGTTATCTATCCGCAAACCAAAAAATCGATGTTTATGCCGCTGAACCCGCAGGGTTGCTGGGACTGGTGGGGCTACACTTCAGAAGACTACGCCACCCGCGACGGGCAACAGATCCAGGCGGTTAAATCTATGATCGAAGGACTATCCGGTAAAGGAACCGAATAATGAAACCGTTAAACATTTTTATCACTGGCGGTGCCAGCGGCATTGGACTTGGCATTGCTGAATCGCTGGCCGCAGAAGGTCATCACATTATTGTTGCGGACATCAACCTGGATGCCGCGCAATCTGCCGCAGACCAGATCAACGATCAGGGCGGCAGTGCTCAGGCCATTGAAGTCAATGTATGCGATGCCGCGCGGGTGGGTGAGCTCGCCAGCGAGTTAAAAGACACACCGGTGGATGTACTGGTAAATAACGCAGGGATCCAGCATGTCTCCAAAATTGAGGACTTTCCGCCTGAGAAGTGGCAGCAATTAATCAACATCATGCTGGTTGGCCCTGCCCTGCTTACCCAGGCGTTTTTGCCCGGCATGCGTGAACGTGACTTTGGTCGAATTGTGAACGTGGGGTCGATTCACTCGGTAATTGCCTCGCCTTACAAGTCAGCGTATGTGGCTGCAAAACATGGGTTGCTTGGCTTTGCCAAAACCATCGCGCTGGAAACCGGCGACTGTAACGTCACCATAAACACCTTGTGCCCTGCGTATGTCAAAACACCTTTGGTAGAAAAGCAAATTGCTGCTCAGGCAAAGGAAAACAACATGTCAGAAGAGGATGTGGTCAACAAAATCATGCTTGAGCCCATGCCGAAGAAGAGTTTCATCAGTGTGGAAGAGCTTGCCGATACCGCGAAATTTCTGATTAGTCCAAATGCACGCAACATCACCGGTCAGACAATGATCCTGGATGGTGGCTGGACAGCCCGCTAACGCTTTTAATATTAAGAAAAACTGTGCTAATGTCCTGACCATTACTGTGGAAAGGACATTCGCATTTTATGCCCTACGCAACCGTTGGTTTGATAGGTAAGCCACAACACACTGGCACCCACGACAGCCTGAACCTGCTTGCAGACTACCTGCTGAAACGCGGCTGCGAATTATTGGTGGAAGAGTCAATTTCTACTGATATCGAAGGTTTCCCTCACACCGCCTGTGACCTCGTTAGTATTGGAAAAAAAGCCGATTTAGCCGTAGTGGTTGGTGGCGACGGCAGTATGCTGGGCGCGGCTCGCGTTCTGGCCCGCTTTGATATTCATGTGGTGGGTGTTAACCGGGGTAACCTGGGGTTTCTTACCGACATCAATCCTGACGATATTGTCGAGCAACTGGATTTAATTTTCGACGGTCAGTGTATTGTTGAAGAGCGCTTTTTGCTGGAAGTGGGCGTGTTTCGTCATGAAAAACTAAAAAGCAATAACTCTGCCGTTAACGAAGTGGTGCTTCACCACGGCAAAGTCGCGCACATGATGGAATTTGAAATTTACATCGACGGCCACTTTGTCTTCAGTCAGCGCTCAGATGGATTAATTGTCGCCACACCTACCGGATCCACGGCTTACTCACTCTCCGGTGGCGGCCCTATCATCATGCCTAAACTGGACGCACTGACCTTGGTGCCTATGTTCCCACATACTCTGAGTAGCCGCCCTATTGTGGTGGATGCCGACAGCTCGGTCTCGATGAAAGTGTCTAAGGTGAACAGCGATTCCTTACAGGTAAGCTGCGACAGTCACATTGTGTTGCCAGTACTGCCAGGTGACGAGATCAGAGTGAACAAAAGTGCCGACAAGCTAAGCCTGGTTCACCCTAAAGGCTATAACTATTTTACGGTACTCAGAAACAAGCTGGGCTGGGGTAGCAAGCTGTATTAGTTCGCTGCCTTCGGCTATTAATCCCGATGCGAGAGGGAGCTTCGTTTCTTACTTTGGAAAGATGCTGAGCGGCCTGGCAAACCTAACGCAACAGGCAATGCCCAGTAGCAAGTGGCCACTCCCAGCAACGTTTTTGCCCGACATCTCAGTAAATCACCCACCAGGCTTTGTCGGGGATAGTCGGTGAGCTATCTAATCTGAGCGATCATTTTCGCCGATGGCAGACTTATTTTCCTGACGATGCCACCGGTTTAGCCTGACGATTCCAGAAACTTCACCCAGTGCGTCTTAATGCCAAGGTGTTCCAGAATAATTTTGGCACACACCAGAATTGGCACGGCAAGCAGCGCGCCCGCTACGCCCCACAACCAACCCATGATCCCCAGCCAGACGATGATAATCAGGGGGTTTAAGCGAAACTGTTTTCCCAGCACCGCAGGCGTTACAAACTGAGATTCGATAATGTTGATGGCCAGAAAGACCGCTGCCGGGAAAAAGGCCATCGATACCAGACCAAACTGGACAGCGCCTGCTACCACCAGAATGGTAGTACTAACCATTCCTCCAAGGTAAGGTACGAAATTCAGTAAGCCAACCAGCGCTCCCCACAGCAAGGCATCATCAATACCCAGAACAAAGAAAACCGTCGCGGTGACCGCGCCTAATAACCCGTTGACCATACTGATAGTCAGAATGTAGTTAGACAAGCGGCGTTGAATCTGGCTCACCAGCAAAATAGCTCGCTTCTTGTCGTTTACTACCGGGAAATCCTGTACAAATATCTGAAACAGGGAGGGCCCGAATACCAGCAGAAAAAGAATAAGAATGATACTGCCCAACAACTGCGCAATGAGAAACGGTGCTGCTGCCAGTGTTTCAAGTAACACCTCCAGACTCCCCTGCTTTATTTTTCCGGAGACCATACTTTGTTCGTTGTCAGACTTCGCAGGCGGCTCAGGTGCAGGCTCTTGCTCCTCCTCATCGTCGAACCAGCCAAACAGCGAAAAGCCTTTCTCTTCTTCTGTTTTTTTGTTCACAATTTCTTTGGCTTGAGTCTGCTTGTTTTCAAACTTCTCGCTGATCTCGTCGATATGCTCTGTGACTTCTGCAGACAACGTGGGCAAACGCTCCATCCAGCGCTCGGCGGGCTGAACCAGCTGGATCCCCAGTAAGGTAAATGGTGTTACCAGCACCCCAATAAGCACCACCGCTGACACGCCGCGCGGAATATAAAATTTACGCGCAATGGCTACCAACGGGCTCAATAACAGCGCAATAAACGCGGAAAAGGCCAGCGGTACAAACAGGGTTTTTGCCAGATACAGTGTGTAGATAACAGACATGAACAGCAGAATTTTCAGCAGGCGCGTCTGTCGGGCTTCCCTGACCTTTCCTATCGATTCAGAAGACGCTCCCTGATTATCGTTATTTGTCTGCATTTCTTCTTCTTTTCCTTATACTTTCCAGCTGGCACAGCGTTTGTGCATGCCTTCCCCGTGAGATCACACCTGGGGTTATTCAGTAAGTGTCAGCAAGTATCGTTCCATTGCCGTTTATCAGATGCTCTGTATGAACGCTACTATGACACAAAACGATTTGAAGTAAGATAAAACCCTCGCTCTATGGGTACTTTTTGATATGGGACCAGACGACCTTCACCTTGAAAAAAGCATGTACATTCGCTTTTCCTGCGATTAGGCTTTTCCGGTGGCATTGAGCTGAACAAAAACACGTCTCACAAATATCTATGGCTTCCGCCAAAAAGATATTATCTTACGTTTCAGTGTGTTACATTTTTTGCCAGCCATCTTCGTATTAAAATACTCTCCAGCGCTCTTTACATCAGCTGAATACTGTATATATTTACACGTACTGTATAAACATCGAGTGAGTTTATGTTAGCGCATCTTTCTATTAAAAACTTTGCTGTAGTAAAACAGCTTGCGGTAAATTTAGAAGATGGGCTTACGGCGATTACGGGTGAAACCGGGGCCGGTAAGTCCATTGCCATCGACGCCCTCAGCCTGTGTATGGGTGAGCGCGCGGATGCGGGGGCTGTACGCAAAGACGCCGCAAAAGCAGAAATCGTCGCCCACTTTTCACTGGATAATAATGCCGCGGCCAAACACTGGCTGGAAGAAAACGAGTTGGATGACGAGGATGACAACAGCTGTTTCATCCGTCGTGTTATCTCTAAAGAAGGGCGCTCTAAAGCCTTTATTAATGGTACGCCGGTGTCATTGCAACAGTTGAAAAGTTTCGGGCAGTATCTGGTAGCCATCCATGGGCAAAACACCCACCTGCAACTTCTCAAAGAAGACTACCAGCGACAACTACTCGACAGCTTTGCCGGTCATAAACCCTTACTGAATGATGTAGCGAGCACATATCGCAACTGGCGCGCTTTGCAATCTGAGCTTACTACGTTGCAGCAACAGGCTCAGGCGCGTGAAGACCGCATTCAGCTTTTACGCTATCAGGTTGAAGAACTGAACGAGTTTGCGCTGGAAGAAGGTGAGTTTGCTGAGCTCGAAACAGAACATAAACGTCTGAGTAATGGTCAGAACTTGCTGGAACAGGCGCAAACCAGTTTTTACCATTTATTTGAAAGTGATGAAGGAAACGCGCTATCGGTAATACAGAATAGCATTGAGCGCCTGGGCGAGTTAGAGGCGCATGACGCGACACTGACACCGATTATAGCGATGCTGAATGACGCGGCAATTCAGGTAGAAGAAGCCTCTGGCGAACTTCGCAGCTATTGCGACGATTTAGAAATCGATCCCTTACGCTTACAGCAGGTAGAAGCGCGGTTCAGTAAAGCCATGGAACTGTCTCGTAAGCACATGATTTCGCCTGAAGAATTGTACGCTCATCATCAGGCTCTGGCTGCAGAGTTTGCCGAACTTGGCGAGCAGGAAAGCCGTCTTGATGATCTGATTGCCGGCGTGGAGAATGCCCGGGTCAGTTATCTGCAGGCAGCAAAAGCCTTATCTGAGTCACGTAAACAGGCTGCCTTAGCGTTGGCGAGTGCAATAGAGGGGCAGATTCGTAAGATGAATATGCCTCATGCAGAGATGGCGATTGAAATAGAATACGATGAATCGCGCAAACCTGCCGGAATAGGCCTGGATGCCATCGAAATGACCGTATCGACCAACCCCGGTCAACCCAAAGATCGACTGGATAAAGTGGTATCGGGTGGTGAATTATCCCGGATTGGGCTGGCAATTCAGGTCATCGCCAGTGATCAACATGCTGTTCCTACCATGATATTCGACGAAGTTGATACGGGTATCAGTGGCCCGACAGCTTCCATTGTGGGGAATTTATTGCGACAACTGGGTAAACGCGGTCAGGTAATGTGTGTAACACACCTTCCGCAAGTCGCAGCGCAGGCACATAATCAGCTGTTTGTTACCAAACTGACTGATGGAGAGAGCACGGAAACGCGCATGCTGGCACTGACCCAGCAGGATCGCGTAGATGAACTGGCTCGCTTGCTGGCAGGTGATAAAGTAACGGAAACGGCGTTAGCTAATGCCAGGGAATTGCTGAAAAGCGCAGAATCGAACTAATAAGCGGTTGATTGGTCATACTTGTCGAGGTAGCATGCCTTCGCGCTGCAAAAACTGCGTTATTGGGCTTTCCAGAACAACGAAAGCCCGAACAAAACGGGTAACGCAACCAATAAAAAAGCAATGACTGGAATTAACTCACGCATGAAGTTGTATCAATTAGTTCTCCTTTTCGGGTTCACATTCACCGCTGTTGGCTGTTCAAACTGGATTTATCGCATCGATGTCCCTCAGGGTAACTTTCTTGATGAGCGCGATGTAGAAAAGTTGCGTATTGGCATGACCAAAGAACAAGTTATTTATGTTTTGGGCCGCCCGGTGGTACAAGATTCATTCGATAATGACACCTGGTACTACGTGTACGACATGAAACGCGGCATGGCTAAGCGCGGTGAAGACTTTCAAAAGCAAATGATCATCACGTTTGAAGACAATAAAGTGGCCAACGTCGAAGGTGATTTCGAACTCTCGGAAGATTTCAATACGCCGCTGGATCAGTAAGCGTACAGATATCAGACGATAATAGTCCATTACACGAAAATGTTGTGTAATGGGCTAACTCCCACGCTTCCACTCTTTTCTGAAAAACCATTAAACCTTTGATTTAAAAGTACTTTATTTATTGGCACAACGTCTGCTATAAGGCTGGTAACGATAAATAAAAACAGGTTCACACTCATGTTTAAAAAAACACTTCTACTTAGCGCTATTATCGCATCGGGCATGACACTTTCTGGCTGCGTTATTCATGTTGGCGGCGACAACGCTGATCATGACGGCGCCAACCTCAGCAGCGTTCTGGGTGGATTTGATATTCGTGACGGGCGCGTGATTAGCGATGTGTCTACAGTGAATGGCGGTATTGATATCGGCAACAATGTCACAGCTGAAGATCTGGAGACGGTAAACGGTGGTATCGAGCTGGGCGATAATGTGAACATTCGTTCAGCAGAAGTGGTAAACGGCGATATCGAAGCCGGCGAGAATCTGCGCGTAGCAGAAGATATCGAAACGGTAAACGGTGACGTTCTGCTTGGCAGGTTCGCTGAAATAGGCGACGACATAGAAACCGTAAACGGCGACATCTCACTGAAAGAGTCTGTCGTACGAGGAAATGTGGAAACCGTTAATGGTGATATCACACTGAAAGAGAATACGCTGGTTGGCGGTGATATCGTGTACGAAGATACACACGGCGACTGGAACTGGGAAAGCAGTGTTCCCACACTTCGTATAGACGCGTCATCTAATGTGGAAGGCATGATCATACTTCACCGCGAAGTGAAACTGGATATCGAGAACGATGCCCTGCTTAGCAAAGTAAAGCGTCAGTACAGCGACGAGTAAGCTTTTGCAGTCGCCTGTTACTTTACGTAAAGCCCTCCGACGGAGGGCTTTTTCGTTAAGGACATCGTCTTTGATAAACGATCGGGTAATTTACTGATGCGTTTATTCCAAACCGGCAAGTAAAACTTATAAACCCCGCTTTTATTACACTATCCCGTCGTTTATGTTTATCTGATGACAACCGCATTGAGCACCCGTCGCGGTTTGCAATGAAATACAGCTTCAGCATCTGTATATTCCGACATTGTTACGAAAGCAACGGAGTACGCAAACTCCCCCTTTTATAACTGAAACAGGAAGTATTATGAGCGTAACAACTCAAAATCTGCCATCCAGTGCAAATCAACAGCAGCGCAAAGTCATTAATGCAGTCATTGCCCGCGCTGCCGCCGATCCCCGGTTCATGGGTGTGTCTCTTTCCGGCTCAGGCGCAGAAGATAATCTTGATGACTACAGCGATCTCGACTTCATACTGGCCATTCATCCTGATCACTTTGACGCTGTGATGCAGGAGAGAACGCATTTTGCTGAGCAAATCGGTACCCTGTTGACCAACTTAACCGGAGAACATGTTGGCGAACCGAGATTGTTAATCTGCCTGTTTGCGGTTCCTCAGTTACTTCACGTGGACATGAAATTTGTATCGCTGCCAGACGTATCTCAACGAGTAGACACGCCTGTTGTGCTGTGGGAGCGAAAGGAGAACCTGCTTTCGCAGTACTATCAGAATGACGCTCACTACCCGCTTCCATCATTACAGTGGTTTGAGGACAGATTCTGGGTCTGGCTCCATTACGGCGCGACTAAGCTGGTGAGGGGGGAGCATCTGGAATGTCATGCACTTATTGGCTTTGTGGGCGAAACCGTAATCGGGCCACTGGCAAAAGTGAATTCGGGATTTGAAGCAAACGGGCTGCGTCGGCTGGAAACTCAGGTACCGGATGTGGCCGCGACACTATCAACATCACTGCATTGCTCTGACGCAAAATCACTCGGTGATGGCTTATACCAATCCGCATAGGAGTTTACCCTCTCAGAGTGAGTCAAAACGACTTAGATCACGACGCGTTCTCTGAGGCATAGTCATTCTATGTCCAGAGGACGCAACACAGATGTAAGTCGTTTTGGCCACTCCCTTCGGGCAATGCTGTCAGACTTTCGGGCGTTGTTATGCTTGCTTGATTTGGAACCACCAAACCTGTGCAACCAAGCCTAGCCAGAAAGCCTGACAGTCTAGCTGAGTGGGTAAACTCCTATGCGGATTGGTATTAGGGACGCTTGCTGCGTTGTATCTGCAACTGCGTAACAACCATATTGATATCAGCATGCTGACATGTCGTAGCCAGGCGCAGGACGCTGCCATGCAATTCACTGAAATTGCGATAAAAGACGCAATTGCACGAGAAAATCAGCGCTCGCCTGTAGTAAAGTAAGCCTACAAAACGCGACGACAGAGCCTATTTGCCTCTTCGTTTGGCATCGTTCGTTAAATCAGGAGCACAGCTACGCTATGGAGCACGACTTTTGGATCAGTAAATGGCATAACAACGAAATTGCGTTTCATGAGGCGCAGGGAAATCCTTACCTGATGAAACATCATGACTTCCTGTCTTCCACTGATTCACCCAGAGTTTTTGTGCCGCTGTGCGGAAAAACGCGTGACATCTACTACCTGATTTCACAAGGCTATGATGTCGTCGCTGCTGAACTCAGCGAGCTGGCAATTACGCAATTATTTGACGAGTTGGGAGAGCAACCCGATGTAACGCAGGATGGTGAACACAAGCGTTATCATATTCCCGGTCTCACTGTGTTCGTTGGCGATATTTTTGCACTTACTGCAAAACAGGTTGGCGATATTAGCGGCGTCTATGACCGCGCAGCCCTTATTGCTCTGCCCGATACGATGCGGATACGCTATACAAAACAGCTTATGGCGCTAACCGGCAAGGCCAGACAGTTGCTTATCTGCGTCGATTACGACCAGAGCGTCATCCCTGGCCCGCCGTTCGCCGTATCTGAAAGCACCGTACGGTCGCTCTATGATGGTGACTATGTTATTGCCAGACAGGAGAGTGAAGAAATTGACGGGGGTCTGAAAGGGAAAGCACCGGCAAATAATGAGGTGTATTATCTTACTCCCAGATAATTTGTGAGCACGTAGGTTGCTCCGCTACCGCCACAATTGGCAAAGATGACGATGCCTGTGCCAGGCTGCGATATCAGCCTTTTACAACAGGCGTTCTTCTTGAATATTCAGGGATAGGTTTTCCATCATCCTAATAACCCTATGCCCTGTTCGATGAAATAAAGCACCCCCCCTATTAATCCGCCGACAATGGTGCCGTTAATTCGCACTTTCTGCAGATCTTTGCCTATGTTGAGCTCAATTTGTTGCGCCATGTCTTTTTCATCCCAGCCTTCAATCGTTTTGCGGATGTGGCTGGTGAGAAAATCTGACAACTCGGGTGCCATATAGCGACCGGCTTCAGCAATATGCTTATCAATAGACGCTGCAAGCGCCGGATCCTCGTCGACCGCGTTGCCAATCTCACATAAAGCAGAGGCAATAGCCTTATGACTTCTACCCTGCCCGTCGGCTAAGTCCTTGTCCAGCCAGGTTTTAACATCGCTCCACACGGCATGCAGATAGTGCTGAAGTGTGTCATTCTCAAGCAGTTGTTGTCTGAAATCGTCCAGCTTTTGCAGGTACACCGGATCATTTTCCAGTTGCTCTGCAAAGATAGCTACCTGCCTGTCAAACGCCAGTCTGAGAGGATGTGAAGCGTCTTCATCAATATCAGCCAGAATATCCGCCAGCGCTTTTACCGCTGCGTTGGCTCCCTGCTCACTTAGCCACTGGCTGGGAAGGATCTTCTCCAGTCGGCGGTGTTCTGTTTTAAGCCACTGATAAAGCTTTGCCGCTATCACATCCTGGGTTTCGGGTGTTTGCGACATGACAGCCAGCTTGTGCAGCAGTTTGTCCAAAATAAGCTGATGTCTGCCATCACGAGTCAGGACAGTAAGCGTCCCCGATGCAAGGGGACCCAGATCGACTTTATTTATGCCTTTACGAATGGCGTTCATCACGAATTGCTTCACCGGCGCATCATCGAACACGTGCAGAAAACCCGCCAGCGTGTCGCACAGATACCGGGCAAGTTTATCCGCATGCTGTTGTTGCTTAAGCCATCTGCCCGCGCCTTTTGCCGGATGACTCGACGCTATCAGTGACTCAATCGCTACGGGGTTAAAAAACTTTTCTTTTACAAAGTCCGACAGGTTCTCGGCTATCGCCTTTTTATTGCGGGCAACAATGTTTGTATGTGGGATGGGGTATCGCGCCGGGATCGGCTTAAACAGCGCCGTGACAGCAAACCAGTCAGCCAGACCACCAATCAGCGCCGCCTCGGCGGCCATTTTTATCAGGCCTGCAAAAAAGCTGTTCTGATAAGCGGGATACAAAACCTGCACCGTTGTCACCAGCACAAAAATTACCGCTGCACCGCAAAGCCATAATAGCGCCTGTCGCTTCGCTGTTTTTAATTGGGCCTGTTTGTCCATTTCCACTCCGATGCGACGTCCTTCTTTCTAATGTATGGACTTCCCCCTCCCTTTTCTACCGATATCGCAATTTAAAAATATCACTTTTTCTGCATCCAGTTTGCAAACTCAGTCGTTTGGTTTGGTGATAGCTGGCGCGGGTAGTAAGAAGCGTCCTCTTCAATATGACTAAACGGAGATAATTATGAAGACACTATCTACTCGAAAACACCCCGCGACTTTGACGGTAATCGCGGCTTCAGTGATGCTTTTACTATCTGGCTGTAATGGCGATGATGGCGATACCGGACCGGCAGGCAATGACGGAATGGACGGTACGGATGGCATGGACGGCATGGACGGTTCGCCGGGCTTTGCCGCAGGTCAGTTTCTGATTGCTAATAATGGCAACGACAACCGCGGCACGGTGGACCTGGTTGACCAAAATATTGCTATGCTTGCGCGCGCGACCACCGGCGCGAACGAAGGCGTAGCGTTAACGCATCAGGGCGACCTGGTTCAGGCTGGCGACAGTGAACAGGGTGTTATCCGTACCCTGTGTAATTTCACCCAACGCACCAGTGGCATGTACGACGCTTCACGCGACAGTATGATTGGTGGCATGCAAACCGGCCTGACTAACCCTAAAGGTATCGCTCAGGCTCCGCATTCCGGTATGACATTTATCGCCGATTTTAACGGTATGCGGGTGAGTGTTTTTGGTAGTCAGGCGAGTGGTGATGTCGCGCCGGTAGCAGAGATCATGACCTCAGCGAAGCCCTGGGATCTGGCTTTTGATGAACAAGCGGACCGCCTGTTTGTAGCTCTCACCGACGGCACCGTGGCGGTGTATGATGATGTGATGGCATCGGATTACGCACCGGCTGTAATGCGTGTCATTGTCCCCTCAGACAGCGACGGCAATCAGATTTCGGTCAATATGCACGGCATTGTATACGATGCCGCAGGTGACAGACTGGTTTTATCTGATGTAGGAGATGCTGCTGTTGCGGATGACGGACAACTCTTCGTTGTCGATAGTGCTTCTGTGGCTGACGGCATGGTAGAGCCGGTTCGCATGATTGGCGGCCCTGCCACGATGCTGGGTAATCCGGTTGATATCATCCTAACCGGAACGACACTCCGTGTTGCTGAAAAATCGAATGACGCTATTCTGACTTTCACCAATATCTTCAGTGGTGACAGCGGCGACATCGCGCCTGCATTGTCTGTGCCCAGTATAAAGACTGAGTCGCTGGCTGAGGTAATGGAGCATGACGTGCAGTGGGATGTCTCTGACAATGCACTGACCACAACAACGATACAAGGCGTGAGTGTCAGCAGTAATCCCGCAACGGCGGGCGCAACGACTGGCGAAATCGCTCAGGTTACGGCAGTGCTGAACAGTCAGTTGCGTACGTTTGATGCCGGCATGAGTATCGAAAGTGTTACCTATGACACGGCAGGAAACGGATATGCGACGTTTGATGATCCGGACTCGGGAATGGGCGGCATTATGGTGCTTAACCGTGCCGGTACAACCCGGGAAGACGGCATGTACAGCGCCTCTCAGGACAGAATGATAAGCGGAGAGAACACCGGCCTTGTGACGCCAAAAGGGCTGGATGTGTCGACGGCGCACGGGCTCGTTTTCGTGGCTGAATTTAATGCCGAGACGCCAGCCGTTCAGGTATTCTCACGCTGTTCATCTGGCAACGTCGCGCCGTTACTCTCGTTAACAATGGACAACGGCGCCCGCCCATGGGATGTAGACTATGACGCCGCGTCTGACCGTGCTTTTGTCGCGTTGACCAACGGCACTGTTGCGGTGTTTGATGAAGTCACCAGAAAGCTGATGGCAGGACAAACCGCTATTGCCGGCGAAGATCGCCTCATTGTTCCCGCCATGTCAGGCACTGCAGTCACTGCACCGACTAACATCCATGGTATTGATTACGATGCGCAGAGTGACTCGCTGGTGATATCTGACGTCGGCAGTGCCGCAGTTGCCGATGACGGCAAACTGTATGTCGTACCAGGCGCTGGCATGGCAGACGGACTGACCGATATGACAGTGAATATCGCAGGGCCTGCAACTATGCTGGGGAATCCTGTGGATTTGATGATAAGCAACGGTAACGTGTACGTAGCAGAAAAGTCGAACAACATGATATTACGCTTTGACAATATCCTGAATCAGGACAGCGGTGATGTCATGCCTGACTACAGTTTCAGCTACACCGCCCCGGAATCCGTTTCGGTATTACCGGCATATTTCTGGTAACGCTGAGCCGCGTTCATGCAACAACAGAGGATACGAAATAAGTCAGTGTAATCGCATCCTCCTCACGGTCAGCCTGCGGGCTGACTGTGTTTTTTTCAGCCCCGGCTACGCTAATCAATACCAAAGCTTCGCTACAACGCCTCTGAAATAGCGTCATTCCTGTTGCGGTAAATTCTCCCGTCCCTCTTGTCTTTTCCTTTGCGCTTAAAGGTAAACAACCGAACAGAGACCGCCGACGCTCTGCTCCGTATTCTAAGGCGCTGAGTTGACGTCAAGCCGTTAGTTATCTGGCTACGATTTTACCGCAGTATGCTGACTTTGAACCTTCAGCTTTCTGACTCTGGCCATGCCGCTGTACTTTCATCCCGGATACGCTAGCATAGAGTGAATTGTTTACTGTCACCCGGGGCACACTATGAAAAAATGGTTTCTCGTCGCAGCAGGCCTGCTGGCAAGCTCTGCTGAAGCCATTGTTATTCGCCACGATGTGGACGATACACAGTACCGGGCTACGTTAAGTGACTACCCCGCACTGGCGACATTCTATGTGGATGGTGCCCATGGCTCCCTTATCGCACCGCAATGGATCCTCACCGCGGCCCACGCGACATTTTGCATAACTCCTGGCGCTACCGTTCAGGTTAATCGTCACAAGGTTAACGTGAAACAAAAGTGGATCCACCCGGACTATACCCCCGGCAAGCACCATGACATTGCCCTTGTTCAGCTCGCCTCGTCTGTCGAAGGTATTCCGGTCGCGTCTCTCTATGAGAAAGCTGACGAGCAGGACATGACATTGTGGTTTGTAGGTGTTGGCGGCACGGGAAACGGAAAAACCGGCCAAATCATCGATAATTTTGAGAATGGTGGTGTACTTCGCAAAGCGCAGAACCGGGTAAGTGACGTAACAGAAAACCTGCTTTATTTTTTATTTGATGAGGGAAAAAATGCGTTGCCACTGGAAGGTGTATCCGGCGGCGGCGATAGCGGTGGCCCGGCATTTTATATTCAGGATAATTCCGCTGTGCTGGTAGGGCTCAGCTCGCGCTTCCAGGGCGAAGCAATCGGGCTTTATGGTATCAGAGAGGTGTATACACGGGTGTCCACACATATCGGTTGGATAAACAGCGTTATGAATGCTAACGACAACGATCGGCAAGACGTTGCTGACACGAAGCTGCATACACTACCGGCGGGCTTAACGCGTTCTACATTAAGTACTGTGTGTTCGCAAATCGCCTTGCCTAAAGACAGCAGCGAGACTAAGCAGTGAACCGGCGACATTTTCTCATCACAGGCGGCACCGGGCTGGCACTTGTCGGGCTTGGTACTCTCGGGTGGCACTTCATTCCCGGCAACCCCAGGGAGCTTACTACTGATGCCGCTCTGGCTGCACTGGATAACCTTGCCGACAACGTCATTGGCATTGAAGGAGAATGGAACCTGCCCCAGGTTTTGGTTCACTGTGCACAGAGCATTGAATACTCTCTGACAGGTTACCCTGAGCACCACTCTGATGCGTTCAAACAAACCGCAGGCACAGTAGCATTTGCTGCATTTTCAGCGAAAGGTCGGATGCACCACGGACTCAATGAGGCAATTCCGGGCGCGCCGGAAATAGAAGTCACGACACGTATCGAGCCGGCGATTTCGCGATTAGCATCGGCGTTTATCAACTTCCAACAGTATGCTGGCGAATTGCAGGAGCATTTTGCGTACGGAGCGCTGACAAAATCTGAGTATGAAAAAGCCCACGTAATGCATTTCTACAATCATCTGGAAGCGGCGATAGTCCGCAGCTGATAGCGTGACGCAGCGTTTCGAATCACTTGCGATATCCGTTCACCAGTTTCACGCCGACTAACGAACTATAAAGATAAGCGGCGCCGCGAGGCATGCGGCGCCATAGAAGTTAATCCCACTGCGGCGCAAAGTCCGGATCAACAATGCGATCGCCATTGTCCAGGTTGTCAATCTGTTCAATATCGTCGTCGGTTAACTCAACTTTGGTGTAATCAAAGTTGCCTTTCAGATGGTCTTTGTTTGTCGAAGACGGAATGGTCTGGATATTCTTTTTATCCATCCATGCCAGTACCACCTGAGCCGGTGTCGCATTATGGGCAGACGCAATACTTTTCAGTACATCATTGTCCATCACTTTACCAACGGCAAACGGCATATAGGCAGTAACGCCAATACCCAGATCGCGGCATTCCTGCACAACCTGCCGGTTTTGCATAAACGGATGAAGCTCTATCTGATTGGTCAGGATTTCTCCCTCACCCAGGATCTCAACGGCTTTTCGCATTTGTGGAATAGTAAAGTTACTTACTCCGATATGGCGCGTCAGCCCTTCGTCTTTCGCCTGTTTCAGGCTCTTTAAATAACTCTCCATCGGAATATCATCGCCGGGGTACGGCCAGTGGATTAAGAGTAAATCAAGATGCTCGAGTTTCAGTTTCGATAAGCTTTCATGCACACTGGGAATGAAATGATCTTCGCCCAGCGACTCCCACCAGACCTTGGTGGTAACAAACACATCGCTTCGCTCGACACCCGCAGTTTGCAGCGCGTCGCCGACCTGCTCCTCGTTGCCATAAAACTGCGCAGTATCAATATGCTTGAAACCAATATCCAACGCATCAACTACCGATTGTCTGGCCACATCATCTTCAAGTCTGAATGTACCCATACCCAGCTGAGGCATGTCCTTCATGGTGATCTCCTTGTTATCTGTTTGCATGGACAACTGGTTACGCCATAAAAAGCAGATAAGATCGGCATAGCAGCGTGGTTAGTCAGTTTTTATACACCTTTAGCTCAATTCTGTAGTCAGAACACCGCCCCTGGTTTAACAGCCGTACTATGACGCAGCTAGCTTGCACCAGGCATAGCCTCTAAGCGCTCGCGCTGTGAGTGTGAGTCATGGCTGACAGGGAGGAAACAGGCGTCAGGCAGATTGCGAGATGCAACTATTGAGAGGTTGAGAGTTCGCGAGTTTGAGATGTTGTAAGGTTGAAAGTTTGAAAGTTTGAAAGCACAAGCTAAGCGACACGTAGCAGGAAAGACATGCCAGCAAGACAAAGTATTTAGACGGTAAAACACCGCCCTTTCGGTGTACTAACCATTTGCTGAAACCGCGAAAATGAAAAACGCCCGTGGTCGGGCGTTTTGCTAACTATCTGCGACGAGACTGCGGCTTTTGTTCTTTGCGAACCCGGTGCTTTTTCACCGAGCGGCGCATTCGGCTTAAGCGAGCATGATCCAGCTTGTTCTGACGGGCATCCACCAGCGATTGCGTTTCACCATCAAGCTGAACCAGCGAGCGCAGGGCGTTGACATCTTCTAACTGAAGTTCAACCCAGGCACCCTGTGGTAATCGCTTTTGCAGCTCAATAGGCCCGTAACGTACACGGATAAGACGACTCACCTGCATCTCCTGTGATTCCCACAAGCGGCGAACCTCACGGTTGCGACCTTCTGATAAGGTGACGTTGTACCAGCGGTTCATGCTCTCATCATCACCCGGCTTCGGCGTGACAGAAGTAAAATGCGCTTCGCCGTCTTCCAGTTTCACGCCTTTTTTCAGCGTATTGATCATCTGGTTAGAGACTTCACCGAACACGCGCACCGAATATTCCCGCTCTACCTCGCACTTAGGGTGCATCAGGCGGTTGGCCAGCTCACCATCATTAGTAAACAACAATAAGCCTGAAGTATTTATATCTAAGCGGCCCACCGCAATCCAGCGACCAAGGCGAATTGCAGGAAGGCGGTCAAACACCGTATCCCGCCCTTCCGGATCGTGACGGCTGCACAGCTCACCCTCGGGTTTGTTATACATCAGCACGCGACAGACCGGCTTTTCGGTCTGACGTGACAGCAAGTGGCCATCAACACGGATTTGCGCACTGGCGTCAACGCGATCTCCCAGTGTTGCCACTGAGCCGTTTACTGACACCCTGCCCTGTTCAATCCAACGTTCCATTTCACGGCGTGAGCCTAGTCCCTGATTGGCCAACACCTTCTGTAACTTTTCAGTCATTTAACGTTACACTCTTTGCTTCGTTGATTTCATTCGCACGATCTGTCAATTCAGATGGTGCCTCTTTTTGTATTGATGCGGTTGCTGCCTGATCGGTTTCCTCTGCCATTTGTGCAAAGGCGTCAGCGCTGGGCAACTCACTCAATGATGTCAGTGAAAAGTAATCCAAAAAACCCCGCGTTGTTGCGTATAACGCTGGGCGTCCGGGAACTTCTTTGTGTCCGACCACTTTTATCCAGTCTCGCTCGGTCAGCGTTTTAATAATATTGCTGCTTACGGCTACACCGCGTACCTGCTCAATTTCACCCCGGGTGATTGGCTGGCGATAAGCGATTAGCGCCAGCGTTTCCAGCATCGCGCGGGAATACCGCGGCGCTGTTTCCTGCCATAACAAACTCAGCCACGGGCTCAGGCTGTCCAGCGACTGAAAGCGATAGCCGCTGGCCACTTCCACTAGCTGTATCCCGCGCGGCTGATAGTCCAGTACCAGCGCTTTCAACACTTCGGACAATGCGCGCTCTGACACCGTGAATTCTGACAGTACAGTTTCACGCAATTGTTGCCGGCTAAGAGGCTTGTCGGCCACAAATAACGCGGCTTCTACCAGTTGCTTAAGCTGAGTCTTGTTGATCTTCTTCATGACTGCCCAATTTTACATGAATTCGCGCATAAGGTCCCGCCTGTACACATAATAGCAGGCTCTCTTTCACCAGCTCCAGAATTGCCAGAAACGTAACTATCACACCGGCCTTCCCCTCCTCCGGGGTAAACAAGGATTCCAGTGGTGTATATTGTGCAGCCGATACCATCGACAGGATCATGGACATCCGCTCCCGCGTACTCAGCGCCTCCCGTTCAATGGTGTGATGCTCGAACGCTTCTGCGCGTTTCATGGCCTGACTGAATGCCAGTACCAGCTCCTGAAGTGACACATCAGGCTCTACCCGTACCGGCGCGACAGACTCAGTGGTATCGACGTGAACGGTGAAAATATCGCGCTCCAGCCGCGGCTGACTATCCAAATCTTCGGCGGCCTGCTTCACCAGCTCATATTCTTTCAGACGGCGGATCAGCTCGGCACGCGGATCCTCTTCGTCATCGTCATCGTCACTGCGCCGGGGCAACAACAGTCGCGATTTTATTTCTGCCAGAATGGCCGCCATCAGCAGGTATTCGGCAGCCAGTTCGAGGCGCAGCTCTCGCATCACCTCCACATATTCCATGTATTGACGGGTGACGTCGGCGATGGGAAGCGTGGTGATATCAAACTTCTGTTTGCGGATAAGATAGAGCAACAAGTCCAGCGGCCCTTCAAAGCTTTCCAGGATCACTTCCAGCGCATCCGGCGGAATATACAAATCCTGCGGCTTTTCAATTACCGCCTCGCCGTTAATAAATGCCAGCGGCAGCGGCTGTTGCACAGGCTCATTACTGCCGGCCGTTACCGCAGAGGGTTCAGTTGCGCTGTCAGTCTCGCTCATAGGAACACAGAAGGGTCTCCGGAACCTTCCCGGACAATGGTGGCGCCACCTTCGGACAAGTCCACTACCGTTGTGGGTTGTTCGCCAAGATAGCCGCCGTGAATAATCAGTCCCACCTGCTTTTCAAGACGGTCGCGAATGACGTCAGGATCGGACTCCGCCATGGCATTGCCCGGCAAAATCAGCGAGGTCGACATAAGCGGCTCATCCAGCGTTTCCAGTAGCTTTAGTGCGATAATATTGTCAGGAACACGAATGCCGATCGTTTTGCGCTTTGGATTTTGCAGACGACGGGGCACTTCACGGGTGGCCTTCAGCACGAAAGTATAAGGCCCTGGCGTATTGTTTTTGATCTGCCTGAAGGCAACGTTATCTACCTTGGCATACACAGACAGTTCTGACATATCACGACACATCAGCGTGAAATTGTGCTCTTTGTCTATCTGGCGGATGCGGCATAACTGATCCAGCGCTTTTTTATCGTCCATCTGACAACCAATGGCGTAGCCTGAATCGGTGGGATAAACCACCACCTCACCCTGTCTGATGAGCTCGCAAGCCTGCTTTAACAGTCGTGGCTGCGGATTATCAGGGTGAATATAAAAAAACTGACTCATGGATATTCCTGTTGTGGTGCACTGCCAAGCTGAGTCCAATTGTGCCATACCGGCGTCAAGTGGGAAGCGATCCCTAAATTTCGTCCCAGCTCTGTCCAGCGTGACGGAAAATGAAAGTCCGAACCGGCAGAGGCAAGCAATTCGTACTCTTTCGCTAATTCGTTTATAATAGTCTGTTTATCCTTCGCGATACCGGGAAACGCCGTTTCTATCGCATCTCCACCGACACCGGCAAATTCAGCAACCAGTCTGCGCAGCCACTTTGTGGTCATGTCATAGTGCGCCGGGTGGGCCAGCACCGCCTGACCACCTGCATTCTGGATCCACTGCACGGCTTCTTCAATGGTCGGCCACTGGGCTTTCACCATGGCCCGTTTACCTTTACCAAGATACTTTTTAAACACCGTGTCCATCGACGCCACACCATATTGTTCCACCAGTACACGGGCAAAATGGGCCCGGGTTACCTGTCCGACGCCGGCCTGTGCCCTGGCCTTTTCCAGCACGCCTTCAAAACCACACTTTTCCAGCTTTTCGGCAATTTTCTCTGCACGTTCATCACGAACTTTCGCCTGTTCGTTCAGACGTTGCCGAAACGTCTCGTCCTGTCGGTTAACATTTAATCCAACAATATGAATATCGAAGCCGTGCCATCGGGTAGAGATTTCTACCCCATCAATAATAGTTAACGGGCGTTTTTGTTGCGCCTGCCAGGCATGCGCCTCTTCCAGACCGGCCACAGTATCGTGGTCCGTAATCGCCAGCACATCAATCTGCATATTGTGCGCACGCGCCAGTAATTCCTGTGGCGTCAGGTGTCCATCTGAATAGCGGGTGTGACTGTGTAAATCAATTTTCAAAGTATTTCGCAAATTATCGGTTGACAGCAAAGTGAATTTGTTTTCTTCTATATGGCGAAGTATACGGACTAACTAACTCGATGCCTATCGAAGTTTTAGCCAACGAAGAGAATTTTAAGACCATGCGTACAATCCCCCAATTACAAACTGCACATGTTGCAATCTGGTGGTGGCACTCCCTCACATGACGGGCGGTGTGCGCGATGGTGCGTGAATAACACAAGAAAAGGCCCGTTTTTAACGGGCCTTTTTTTTTACTTTTTGACATTCGCAGCGGGAGAAATGCGATTATGAGTTTAGCCGAACTGGGCGTAAGTCCGGGCAAAGTAGAAACCATAGAGCAGGTCGGGCATTACATAGATGATCCCCTGGCAGCCTTTGCCCATCTTTGTGCTGACACCCGGCATGCACTGCTGTTGGAATCAGCGGAAATCGATTCTAAGGACAATCTGCAAAGCCTGTTGATGGTAGATGCCGCGCTACGATTTGAATGCCGCGATCAGACGGTTACTGTGACAGCGCTTACGGGCAATGGACGTTCTGTACTCCCTATATTCGACGCACATTGCCCCACGGGGATCCACTGTGAACTACGCGACGATACTGCGGTTCTCAGCTGCCAGACGCCAGACAGTACGCTGGATGAAGATGCCCGCTTAAAGGCCGCCAGTGTGTTTGATGCGCTGCGCACGATAGTCAATCACATCACGCCAATCCGCCAGAACCCGCATGCGGTGTTTCTGGGGGGCGTGTTTGCTTACGACCTGCTGGCGACATTTGAACAGCTTCCTGATGTGGCCGAAGGTGACAACGATTGCCCGGACTTTGTTTTTTATCTGGCTGAAACCTTATTAACCGTAGATCATCAGACCCGTGAAACCCAGTTAATTGGCAGCGTATTCTCCGGTCCCGACGTTGCCCAACAGTATTTCCGTGTGGCGCAGCGATTGGAAGCATTGCAACATGCACTGCACGAGGTGGAATCCAGACCTGCCGCCACAAGCAAAACATCACCCGACACGGTGGACGTGCAGGTAGATAAATGCGATGAGACGTTCAAAGAGGATGTGGTAAACCTGAAGTCCCACATTTTAAGTGGGGATATTTTTCAGGTCGTTCCCTCCCGCACTTTCTCTCTTCCCTGTCCGTCTCCCCTTGCCGCTTACGCCCAGTTAAAACAACAAAATCCCAGCCCATACATGTTCTTTATGCAGGATGAAGCATTCAGCATTTTCGGGGCATCGCCGGAATCGGCCCTAAAGTACGAGCGAGATACCAATCAGGTAGAAATTTACCCTATCGCCGGTACCCGTCCGCGCGGAAAGCGCGCTGATGGCAGTATTAATCCGGACTTAGATTCACGTATTGAACTGAACCTGCGTGAAGACACCAAAGAAAAAGCCGAGCACATTATGCTGGTTGATTTAGCGCGCAATGACGTTGCCAAAGTCAGTCGTCCGGGCAGCCGGTTCGTAAAAGACTTGCTGAAAGTTGACCGGTATTCACACGTCATGCACCTGGTGTCCCGCGTGGTAGGTCAGTTGCGTGATGATTTAGATGCCCTGCATGCCTATCAGGCCTGCATGAACATGGGCACACTGGTTGGCGCTCCGAAAGTCAGCGCGGCATCGCTCATCCGCGACGTTGAAGGCAAACGACGGGGCAGCTATGGCGGCGCAGTGGGCTATATCAATGGTCAGGGTGATATGGATACCTGCATCGTGATCCGCTCTGCATTTGTTAAAAACGGTCGCGCCTATATTCAGGCCGGTGCTGGCGTGGTTTACGATTCAGACCCACAATCCGAAGCGGACGAAACCCGCACCAAGGCGCAGGCAGTGATCAACGCAGTTGCCCAGTCTCAACCAACAGGGGAGCTGTGAACATGAATAAGCCTGTTACTGTATTTTTGCTGGATAACGTAGACTCCTTCACTTACAACCTGGTGGATGAACTTCGCGCCATGAACCTGCATATCATTGTGTATCGGAATACTGTGAATGCAGATGTATTGATAGACAAAATGGCAGCCCAGGCAGAGCATGGCCCGGTGCTGCTGATGCTATCACCCGGACCGGGTGCACCCCACGAGGCAGGCTGTATGCCGGAGCTGCTTAAACGTGTGGCCGGTATCTATCCGGTACTGGGAATTTGTTTGGGACATCAGGCTATTGTTGCCCACTACGGTGGGGAAATCGGACGCGCTGAAGCCGTGATGCACGGTAAATCTTCACCGGTATCGCATAATGGCAAGGCCATGTTCGAAAACATGCCTCAGCCGTTGCCGGTAGCGCGCTATCACTCACTGGTAGCCCTGACGCTGCCCGACTGTCTCGTGCCCTGTGCACAGTTTGAAGATATTGTCATGGCGGTGCATCATCCCGACGACCGGATGCTGGGTTTCCAGTTTCACCCTGAATCTATTCTCACTGCCGATGGCAGCCAGTTGCTGTTACAAAGTATTCACTATCTGACCGAAAAGGAAACTCATCGTGTTTGATGCGACCCCTTTACTTGAAAAACTGTTTGCTAAAGAACACCTAAGCCAGTCTCAGGCATTTTCTCTGTTCAACAGCATCATGCATGGCGAACAGCCGGAACCGGTACTGGCGTCCATTCTTACCGCACTGAAACTGAACGGCGAATCACCCAACGAGATTGCCGGTGCAGCCAGTGCCATGGTGTCAAATGCGCTGCCCTTTCCAACGCCGGATTATCCGTTTGCCGATATTGTTGGCACTGGCGGCGATGGCCACAATACGATTAATATTTCCAGCGCTGCAGGCGTGGTGGCGGCAGCCTGTGGTGTTAAAGTGGCCAAACACGGTAATCGCAGCGTGTCGAGTAAATCAGGCTCTGCGGACTTGTTTCGTCAGTTCGGTGTTAAGCTGGAAATTACCCCTCAGACGGCAAGAGCGTGTCTGGATGACGCGAACTTTTGCTTCCTGTTTGCACCTGTGTATCATGCTGGCATGCGCTTCGCCGCCCCTGTACGTGCGGCAATGAAAACCCGCACGCTGTTTAATATTCTGGGCCCTCTTGCAAACCCGGCCAGCCCGACTCACGGGTTGTTTGGCGTGTACTCTCCGGAGCTATTGGAGCCCTACGCCAGAACGCTGATGTTACTTGGCCAGCATCGCGCCATGATTGTTCATGGCGATGGCCTGGACGAGCTCGCGCTGCATGGTGAGTCTGTCATTTTGGATCTGGAGCATGGCGATATTCGCAAGCGCACCGTAACCACAAAGGATTTTGGACTACCGACTTATCCGTTGTCAGAGATAGAAGGCGGCGAGCCGGATGAAAATCGAAAGATGGTGGAAGCAGCATTAGGCGGCCAGGGCAAAGAAGCCCACCGCGCCGCCATTGCCATGAACTGTGCCGCACTCTTGAAATTAACCGATACCGTCGACAGTTTTAAGGAAGGCGCGGAAATGGCAATGGACGCTATGGAGAATGCGCTGCCACTGGAAGTGCTGACTAAGGTCGCCAGAATCAGTCAACAGGAGCCTGATAATAATGCCTAACGTGCTTGAAAAAATTGTTGCCGACAAACGCGAAGAACTGAAAGATCGCATGGCAGCCCTGCCGCTGGAGCAGGTTAAGCAAAATCTGACGCCCTCGCGCAAGAACCTGTTCGAGGCTCTGAGTGCACCGAATGCCGGATATATATTTGAATGCAAAAAAGCGTCGCCTTCCAAAGGCCTTATCCGCGAGCATTTCGATCTTGATGAAATTCTGCAGGCGTTTACGCCATTCGCCGCTGGCATTTCTGTGCTGACGGACGAGAAGTACTTTCAGGGCAGCTATGACTATCTGGCTTATGTGACCGAACGGGTCTCGCAGCCCGTATTAAACAAAGATTTCTTCGTCAATGACTATCAGGTGTATCTGGCACGCTACTATAACGCCGATGCCATTTTACTGATGCTCAGCGTACTGGATGACGACACCTACAGACAGTTGCATACTCTCGCGGACGAGTTACAGCTTGATGTACTCACTGAAGTCAGCAATGAAGAAGAGATGGAACGTGCAATAGCGCTCAAATCCCGGATTATCGGCATCAACAACCGTAATCTGCGGGACTTGTCTACGGATCTCGCCGCCACAGAACGCCTTGTACCGATGCTGGAGAAAGCCACACACGATTTTGTCGTGATTTCTGAATCAGGAATTTACACGCATCAGGATGTGCGCCGTCTGGCCCCGCTGTGTAACGGCTTTCTGGTTGGCAGCGCACTGATGGCGCAACAGGATTTACCACGCGCGGTTCGACAATTAGTGCTGGGTACCGTAAAAGTCTGCGGACTGACCTCCCCTGACGATGCAACGGCGGCGTTTGATGCCGGTGCCGCTTTCGGCGGTTTGATTTTTGCCCAGAAGTCACCCCGCTGCGTAACCACTGCGCAGGCAAAAGATATCGTCACACACACACCGGGACAGTATGTCGGCGTTTTCGTCAACGAAGATAACCGTGTAGTTGCAGAAACCGCCGCGTCGCTGCACTTAAGCGCGGTGCAACTGCATGGCGATGAAGATGCCAGTTACCGGCAGACGCTGCGTGACGCACTGCCTGCACACTGTGAATTGTGGCAGGCTGTGGGTGTAACAGATACGCTGCCGGATGCGGTAAGTGAAGTATTAAAAGACGGTAACGTGAATCGTGTGCTGCTGGACTGTAAAGTGGGCGCCCAAACCGGCGGCACGGGACAACAGTTTGACTGGTCCCTGCTTAGCAACATTGAGGATAAATCCAGGCTGGTACTGGCAGGCGGTATAGGGCCTGACTCTGTTGCCGACGCTCTTAGCACCGGGGCCGGTATCGTCGATGTTAACTCGGGCGTAGAAACCGCGCCGGGTATCAAATCGAAAGACAAAATCACGGCGCTTTTTGACGCCAGCAGACAGTATTAATTTAACGAACAGGACAACACATGGAACAGCTTAACCCCAAATTTGGTGACTACGGTGGCATGTATGTGCCTGAGTTGCTGATCCCCGCGCTTGAACAACTCGAACAGGAGTTTATGAAGGCGCAGAAAGATCCCGACTTTAAAGACGAGTTTATGGCGCTGCTGAAAGACTACGCCGGTCGTCCCACAGCGATGACATTAACGCGTAATCTGGTAAGCAACCCCAAAGTAAAACTGTACCTGAAGCGTGAAGACTTGCTTCATGGCGGCGCCCACAAAACCAATCAGGTGCTGGGACAGGCCCTGCTCACCAAGCGTATGGGCAAAACCGAAGTGATTGCAGAAACGGGAGCAGGACAGCATGGCGTTGCGACGGCGCTGGCCTGTGCGCTGCTGGGATTAAAAGCGCGCATTTATATGGGCGCGAAGGACGTGGAGCGCCAGGCGCCTAACGTTTTCCGTATGCGCCTGATGGGTGCAGAGGTGATCCCGGTGACCGCCGGCTCAGGTACACTGAAAGATGCCGTAAATGAAGCGTTGCGAGACTGGTCAGCGAATTATGATACTGCCCACTATTTACTGGGAACTGCTGCAGGTCCGCACCCCTTCCCCACTATTGTGCGCGAATATCACCGAATGATTGGTGAAGAAACCCGCGAACAGATCATGGAGAAAGAAGGCCGTCTGCCAGATGCGGTAGTGGCCTGCGTCGGTGGTGGCTCCAATGCCATTGGCATGTTTGCAGACTTTATTGATGAGCCCTCAGTGCGTTTAGTTGGTGTCGAGCCTGCCGGTAAAGGCGTTCACACCAAAGAACATGGCGCTACCATCTGTACCGGTACCAAAGGCATTTTGCACGGCGCTCTGACGTACATCATGCAGGACGAAGAAGGCCAGATTGAAGAAAGTTATTCTGTGTCCGCCGGTCTGGACTATCCTGCCGTAGGTCCGCAACACGCCCATCTTGCAGATATTGGCCGCGCCGAATATGTGGCATGTACCGACGAAGAAGCGCTGAATGCGTTTCAGTTACTGGCCCGCAAAGAAGGAATTATTCCTGCACTGGAGTCCTCCCATGCGCTGGCGCATGCATTGAATATGGCTGATGAAGCCGAGGAAGAAACCATTATTGTGGTGAACCTGTCAGGCCGGGGAGATAAAGACCTGGCACACGTAACCAAGATCCTGGGAGAAAATGTCGATGGATAGATACGCCGCTATGTTTGATCGCCTGCAGGAAGAAAATGCAGGCGGGTTTGTGCCCTTTGTCATGATTGGCGATCCGGATATTGAGACTTCCGAAAGAATCATCTGTCAGCTGATTGAATCAGGAGCCGATGCGCTGGAACTGGGGATCCCGTATTCTGATCCGGTTGCTGACGGCCCCACTATTCAGGCAGCCGCGCTGCGCGCGTTGGGCAGCAAAGTCACGCCGGGCGCCTGTCTTGAGATGCTCTCACGCGTCAGAGAAAAATACCGTGATATTCCCATCGGTCTGCTGCTTTATAGCAATCTGGTGTACTCGCGCGGTATCGAAAATTTCTATCAGAAAGCCGCCGATGCCGGCGTCGATTCTGTATTGGTAGCCGATGTACCACTGCGTGAAGCGGATCCGTATATTGCTGCAGCAAAAGCTGTGGGCATGAGTCAAATCCTGATTGCGCCACCCAATGCTTCTGACACCACGTTAAAGCGTATTGGAGAGCATTCAGAAGGTTATACATATCTGCTTGGTCGTGCTGGCGTGACAGGTGCAGAAACTGCAGCGCAAGTGCCTGCCGATGACCTGATTAATAAGCTTCGTGAATATCAGTGTGCCCCTCCGCTGTTGGGCTTTGGGATCTCTACACCTGAACAGGTAAAAACCGCCATTACCGCAGGTGCAGCCGGCGCAATTTCAGGGTCGGCGACGGTTAATATCATTGCCGAAAATCTTGAAGACGAGCCGGCCATGTTACGCGCGCTGGACAGCTTTGTGCGCAGCATGAAAGCGGCAACTGCGAAGGATTAACCCATGTACTATATGATTTGCGCGACCGACGTCCCTGACTCGCTGGAAAAGCGCCTGGCTGCCCGTCCGGATCACCTGGCACGCCTGGAAGCGCTCAAAAGCGAAGGTCGCTTGTTGATAGCAGGGCCATTCCCTGCCATCGACAGCCCGGATCCTGGTCCGGCTGGCTTTACCGGCTCGCTGGTAGTGGCGGAGTTTGACTCGCTGGAACAGGCGCAATCGTGGGCTGATGCTGACCCATACATTGCGGCGGGCGTGTATCAGGAAGTTGTGGTGAAACCGTATAAAAAGGTGCTGCCCTGACAGGGGGTAATTGAGCCGGAACGTTGTCGGAAGCAAAAAGCAGCCGTCCCTGAAACGCCTCAGTTATCGCTCAGCTCCCCTTCCAACATTGGTTCACAGACAGTAAAAAGCCGCCATCTCTGGCGGCTTTGTTGTTTCCCGGCGTGCTGACGTATCACTTTCACATTGAGCAAGTATTTGCTGTCATGCGCTGCCAGAACTTACTTTTACAAATTAACTTTATCGTGATCGCCCATTTCTTCCGGATCGACTGTCTTTCCGGTCATTAACTTAAACATGCCTTTGAAGCTGGCATCCACATCCCAGATTTCAGCATCGTCCAGTTCAAAACGCAGCATCATCATGGCTGGATCTTCACGACCCTCGTCATACCAGGCCGCCACTTGTTTTGACCAGTATTTATCAATAATCTCTTCGCGGGTCTCTTCCACCAGCGTGCCACGTATGCAGGCGAACACATCATGCCCTTTGGCCGCAAAGTGAACCATGGCTTTGCCCCCCTGCGCAATCCGGTTATCTTTGGTGGTATAAAACCAGAATTCGCTGTCAGCGTCTTTATCCAGCTGTGCATGCATAGGTTCGGCATGCTCGTCGTTGGCAGTCAGACTCACCAGTACGTTCGGGCTGTCTGCCATGGCTTTCCACATTGTCGTTCTGATATCTGAAGACATAAAATGTATCTCCCTTTTGTAAGTGACTGCCAGTCTTTACGGCTGGCATCGTAAATTTGATCTCCGGCACAGCCATACAGGCTGCTTGCTACCAGTCGTGCAGCAGCTATGCCATCACATCTGGTTTTCCTTTCAGTTCGCGCTAGCCGCGGGCTTCAACTAAAAAGAGAGATGGCTATTTTCGACGTCACACAGGCGGTGAAGAGTAATCCGTACACTGCACATGACAGAATTACAGAAGCCGTTGTTTCTTTGAGAATTATCATGGGCATGTACGAAAAGCTTCGGTAGTATGGGAAGATACAAAACCGTGTAGTAAGGTCTGATTCAGCAAAGGTTCAGACGACCGGATTACTCTTATGTCATATAATTACACACAGTAACGCACCGGCATCAGCTTGTGATGGCTGTGGTTATGTGAGCAGTGAAAGGTATTGTCAAAGTATGAAGCGATGGTGGTTAACAATCCTGATGGTGATTACGCTGGGCTTAGGCCCGGCGAGTGATGCCGTTGCCCGTCAGGATCGTAATGACAATGCCGTTGAAAGCAAAGCCCAGGCTGCGGAAAAAGCGCGCAAGCAAGTGAATGGTCGCGTCCTGCGGGTTGACCAGACGCGCACTGCCTATCGGGTGAAAGTGCTTAAGAAGTCCGGACGCGTGGTATCTGTAGATGTCGATAAACGTTCGGGACAGGTTAAATCTTCAGATCAAAGGAATTCAGATCGGTAATGCGTATTTTAATTGCCGAGGACGATAGTCGTCTTCTTACCCAACTCGATACTCTTATGCAGCAAAACGGTTATAGCGTAGATTTGGCTGACAATGGTGAGCACGCGCTGTTTTTGCTGACAGAGCACGCTTACGACTTAGCCATTGTTGATATTGGTTTACCCAAACTTGATGGTTTCGATGTCATTCGCCGGGCCAGACAGTCAGATGTTCGCTGTCCGGTGCTTATTCTGACTGCCCGCGACCGCTGGCAGGAAAAAGTAGAAGGACTGGACGCCGGTGCAGATGACTACCTGACAAAGCCATTTCACAACGAAGAATTGCTGGCGCGTGTTAAGGCGCTGATACGCCGTGCGTCAGGACAAGCCAACCCGGTGGTTCAGTTTGGTCCGCTCGCGCTCGATACCGTCAGCGAGGAAATTCGTGTTCACGATAAAGCGCTGGATCTAACTGCATACGAATACAAAGTGATGGAGTACCTGATGCTGAATCCGCAAAAGGTGATTTCCAAGACCGAACTGACTGAACACATTTATGATCAGGATTTCGATCTGGACAGCAACGTGATCGAAGTATTCGTCGGCAGACTGCGCAAGAAAATAGATCCTGAAGGCAACATGAAGCCAATCGAAACGTTGCGTGGCCGGGGCTACAGGATAAACCGCGATCTATGAAGGGTCTCTCCCTTCGACTACGTAATATCCTGGTTGCGGTGATTGCACTGGGCCTTTTTATACCTGCCACCGTGTTGACGCTGGACAAGGCCTACACCACCAGCCTGACGCAGGCGAAGCTGGACGAAATGAAGCTGATGAGCCTGGCACTGGTGTCCGCTTTCGAGCTTGATGGTGATATTCCCTATATGCCCGAGCTGCTGTACGAAGAACAGCTGAATTTACCGGATTCCGGGTACGTAGGAATGATCGCCTTTCGCGGCAAAGTGGTCTGGCAATCCGCTTCTGCACTTAATTTTACGATCACCACACCGCCACCAGCCCCGGAAGTTGGAAAAGAGCGCTTTACGGAAGATTATCGCGCCAAGTTCGACGACGATAACCGCTATTTCGCTTACGCCTTTACTGCTGAGTTCGCCTCCTCTACCGACTTCGAACCAGTACGTTTTTATATTTTCAATGACAAGCAGGAGTTTAATGCCGAACGCCGGGCTTTCGTCGATACGGTGTGGCAGTGGATGTTGCTGCTTTCTGTCGGCTTACTGATTTTGATCATTCTGGGGATAAGCCTGGTGCTGGCTCCGGTGAGAAAGCTGATTGACGAAATACACCTTACCGCCCGCGGCGAACAAAAACAGCTTAGTGCCAACTACCCGAAAGAATTTGATGGCCTGAAACAGTCAATTAATCACCTGCTGCAGGCAGAAGCCGAACAGCGTGCCCGCTATAAAAACAGTCTGGGCGATCTTGCGCATAGTCTGAAAACGCCTCTGGCGGTTGCTACTGGTTCAAGCCCTTTACCCGAGCAGGCAAAGGAAGCGTTAGGCCAGATTGACCAGCTTATCCAGCGTCAGCTGAAACGCGCGTCGGCAGGTAAAACGGGATGGCAGTCTGCCGTTCCGATCGCCCCGGTAGTGCAGAAACTGTTTTCGGCGATGGAAAAAGTGCATCACGATAAGCAGCTATCTTACACATTGGAAGCCGATGAAAACTGCAAATTTGTCGGCGACAATACCGACCTGATGGAGCTGTTTGGCAACCTTATTGATAACGCCAGTAAAGCCGCCAAAACCGGGGTATGGGTGACCGTGAGTGTTGAAGGCCAGTGGCTGACAATATTGATTGATGATGATGGCCCCGGCATACCGCAGGAACAAAAAGACCGCCTGCTTCTTCGTGGTGAAAGGCTTGATGCCTACACCGAAGGGCAAGGCATAGGCATGGCCGTCGTGACCGATCTGGTTGCCATTTATGAAGGCCAGCTATCCATTCAGGACGCCCCGCAAGGTGGCGCCCGTATTCAGGTTAGGTTTCCGCAATAAACGACCTGTTTTCCGTAGCTTAGAAGCAGATGACTGCCCTGGCGTAACCGTGCATCTTCGCTGCCGGGAAAAGCAAATCCAGTTTATGCGACTTTACCTGGCGGCTTCTCGTCACCGGCACTCGATAACAGAACCGCAAGCCACTTGCTCTCTTCGCGGGATTCCAGCGCAATTTTTACTACCATCGTCAGCGGCACTGACAACAACATGCCAACGGTACCCAGCAACCAGCCCCAGAAAATCAAAGATAAAAATACCACCAGCGTAGATAAGCCCATGCCACGCCCCATCAGCCGCGGCTCAACCATGTTCCCCATAATGGTATTCACCAGCAGAAAGCCAAGTGCGGCAAGGCCGGCCGACGCGGCGCCGTACTGCACAAACGCGATGAGCACGGCCGGCACAGCAGAGATTATCGAACCAATGTTGGGGATGTAGTTCAGCATAAACGCAAGCACCGCCCACAACATGAAATGGTCAATATCCATGACCCACAGCCATACTCCGATAATTAAGCCGGTGGCCAGACTGACTACCGTTTTAATTGCCAGATAGCTGTTTACCGAGCGAATAAAGCGGTCAATGTGCTGAAGTTTCATGCCTGGGTCGGCCAGCGCAATATGCAAACGGCGAGGAATGCTGTCAGCCTCGAAAAGCATAAAAATCACCGTTAGCAAAATTAAAAACATGTTAGACAGTACGCCGCCCATGCCGCTGATGAAGTTAGTGGCCACAGACATTGCCACACCCGGGTCAAAGTGTGAGGTTACCAGCTCGCGGTTAATATGAATGTTGTAATTTGAGAGTTGATTCACCACCCAGGTGAATTCGGTATCCAGCTGCTGTCTGTATTGCGGCAGATTTTCACGAAACTCGGTCATCGACTGGCCCACCAGCCCAGCAAGAAGAAAACCAAATACCACGATTAACAGTATTACCAGAGTAACAGAGAATATTTTCGGGATGCCTTTACGCGTGCACCAGTTGATTATCGGGCAGCACGCAATCGCGATAAAGACAGATAAGAAAAAAGGCACCATAATCGCGCTGGCGGCTTTGATCCCCGCCAACACGACAACAAGGCTGGCAAGAACAATTAATATTTTGGCTGTTGGGGAGCGCAGTTCCATCATAGTTTTATGCTACATTCCTGACTGTGACGATTGCCACTTTACCCCGTGACACTAACAACTACAAACACGAGAGAGATCATGACGTTAAATCAGGCCACGATTCGAATAAAAAACCTGCGCCTTCGCACCTATATTGGTATTAATGAGGACGAAATTCGCAACAAACAGGATGTTGTCGTTAACGTCAAAATTCATTACGACGCTGAACCTGCCACCAATTCTGATGACATGGAAGATGCCCTGAACTATAAAACCATTACCAAAGCCATTATTCGTCTGGTAGAAGACAACCGCTTTTCGCTGCTTGAAAAACTAACCGCCGACGTACTGGCAATTGCAGCCGATCACAGTTCTGTCAGCTATGCTGAGGTAGAGGTAGATAAGCCACACGCGCTGCGTTTCTCTGATTCGGTATCGCTCACACTTTCATGCAATAAATAACAACGGAGTTGGTATGAATTTACTGCTCACCGGAGGTACTGGGCTGGTTGGTCGCAATGTGATCAAATCGCTGCCCGATGCTGACATCACGGTTCTGACCCGGGATAAAGAGTCAGCGGCCAAAGTACTTCCTGACCGCGTAAAGCTGGTGTCTGCGTTGTCTGAAATTCCGGACTTCTCAGTGTTTGACGGCGTGATAAACCTGGCTGGTGAGCCCATTGCCGATAAACGCTGGACGCCGCTGCAAAAACAACGCATTTGTCAGAGCCGCTGGGACATTACCGCTCAGCTTGTGAGCAGAATCAACGCCTGCGACGCCCCACCGTCGGTATTTTTATCGGGATCTGCCATCGGCTATTACGGCAGACAGGGCGATAAGATCGTCACCGAAGCGTCCCATCAGGTGCACGATGAGTTTACTCATCAGGTGTGCGCCAAGTGGGAGAATCTGGCAGGCGGAGTGACAAAAGAGGAAACCCGCGTGTGTCTGCTTCGCACTGGTGTGGTACTGACAGAAGAAGGCGGTGCGCTGCCCAAAATGGCGCTACCGTTCAAATTTGGTGTTGGCGGAAAGATCAGTGATGGCGAGCAGTATTTGTCGTGGATCCACATTGACGACATGGTACAGGCGATACTGTTTCTATTAAACGATCCGAATGCCAGTGGCGCATACAATCTTACCGCCCCTGAGCCACAGACTAACGCCGCGTTTTCATCCACTCTGGCCCACACCCTGCATCGCCCTAACCTGTTCTTTGTGCCGGCGTTTGTAATGAAACTGGTGCTGGGGGAAGCCGCGGACATGATCTTAACCGGACAGCGAGTATTACCGGATAAACTGACCAAAGCCGGATTCCGGTTTACCTATCCCACGTTAGATGTGGCATTGAAAGAGATATACGATAACTAATGCAGTACCGGACCGCACCCACAATCTCTGTGGATGCGGCCAGCTTTGCGATGATTTACGACGTCTCGCTTACCGGCTTCAGGCTGCCTATATGACGATAATTAAGTCATATGCTGCCCATACTCCGCTTCTACACGCTGGCCTCATAAACGTCTGCAGGTTAGTGGTACAAGTGGGATACGTTCATGGCTAAACCCAGACCGCACAAACACAGTAGCTCAGTGACGTGTTATAAACTCGCTACTCTAATAAGCCCAGTTCAATAGCTTTCAATACAGCGCGGGTGCGATCCCGCACAGCCAGTTTTGCCAGAATGGCGGAGACCTGATTTTTTACCGTCCCGACCGACTTAAACATAGCACTGGCAATTTCCTGATTCGATAATCCGGCAGCCATCAGTCGTAACACTTCTTTTTCTTTGTCAGAAATGGGCTCGACCAGCGCATCAGAAGTATCAACCGGGGCCTGCCGGGAAAGTCCTTTCATCAGCGTTTCGGTCAGTGCAGGCTGGATCAGGCTGCCGCCGCCTGCCAGCTCTTCAATAGCAGCAACCAGTGTTTCCAGCGACACATCTTTAAGCAGATACCCCTTCGCACCGGCCTTGAGTGTGTCCATCACGCTATCGTGATCATCAAAGGTGGTGAGCATCAGTACCGGTATCTGACATCCCGATTCCGCTAAGGCTTTGAGAGTGCTGATGCCATCCATCACCGGCATACGAATATCCAGAAGCAGGACATCCGGTTGCAGCGTATTGATACGTTCAAGCACCTCAGCACCATTGGCCGCCTGTCCAACCACAGTCACCTTTTCTGACAGCGACAACAGACTTTCAATGCCCTGTCGAACCAGCGCCTGATCGTCTGCAAGCATAACCTTAATCATTCAGATTCCTTACGGCCCCTTGACCTTTGATATTCACATTTTTCATTAAATTGTTTGCGATGCAGTCAGGTAAGGTAAGTCAGCTTCCATGATGTGTAGACACTACATGTAAGTAGTCGCACAGCATAAATTGCAAAAAAACCTGCCCCTGCGAGTGCTTTCTAAACGTAGTGTGCGCTGCGTTACTGGTCACATAACTACTGAATGACCCCTATTCCTCGTGCCTTACCTGCACGCGCGGATGCCACAATATTCACACGCCACTGATTAGCAGGCTCTGGGCAACGTAATATGAGTGTGTAACCCCGTCGCTGTGGCATTGATTGCCATAGTACCGCCAAGCGTCAGGATCCTCTCCTGCATTCCCGTAAGGCCGTTTCCGGGCACCGGGGTGCTGACGTCTCTTCCGTTATCTGACATAGTCAACGTAATATCGCTTTCATCTGCAGATAACACAATTGCCAGGGCCTTGGCATTGCTGTGTCGCATGATATTTGTCAGCGTTTCCTGAACCGCTCTTACCACTGCATCGGCCTGTTCGACCGTTAGCTCCGGGACTGCCGAAAGCTCCAGCGTTACCTCGGTTTCGGGAACGTTTGCCGTAAGGGTTTCCAGCGCACTTTTGATGTCTATTCCTTCCTGATCACGAATTTCAGAAACCGCTTCACGCACATCGCTAAGCAACAATTTTGCTATCTGATGGCAGTTACTGACTTTTTCTTTTAAGTCCCCCTCAAGCTGTCGCTCAACCACCTGTAAATGGATGGTCAGGGCTGTCAGGTGATGCCCTAACAGGTCATGAATATTGCGGGCGATACGGGTACGTTCAGCATCTTTTGCAGCAGACTCAAGAAGCACCTGCGTTGCCATCAACTCCCGGTTCAGCGCCTGCGCCTTGGCGTTCGCCTGCTCTTCTTTTAATCGGCTGTTGACCATCACCAATGCAAATAAGTTAAAGGTCCAGAACAGGATGGCTGTCAGCCATGCGCCCTGCTGATGCCAGATAAAATCCTGCGTGATCCAAAGGGGCGCCGACCAGAATACCGATAGCATGATCGCCTTTCTGAACGCCATGAAGTAGATGATTTGGCCCGACCAGATGGTCATGAGAATGCCGTTATAAGAAAATGGCAGGCACACATAAACGCCGATAACGGCAGCAAGCTGAATGAATAACAGTATCGCTCTCACTGCGCTGTCGTGCCTGTAAGGCGCATCCCGGACTGCAGCCAGAAAACCTGCAATAAAGACCAGATAAAAAATCAGGGCCAGGTTCCACTGAAAGAGGCTGACCGACGCAAAACCGAAGGACAGTGTCAGGGCACTACCGGCGACAAGAAGCCAGGTGAAGATGGCTGAAATGGCTTCGGTTCCAATCCTTTCTGCCCATGTTTTACTGGCGTGATGCATAGACGCCTCTGTTCCTCAAAGTGAAGCTCATCCTGAAAGAAAACAGTATGTTACGCAATAGGTCAAAAGTCATGTTTTCTGTCATGACTTTGTGCACTTACCGCGCTAATAGAGAATCGTCACAATGGCATCCACATTTCGTGCTGAGGATAATTCCATGACCCTTTTACCCGATCCCGTTTTATCGTTTTACCAATTGATGGTGTGGCTGCACATAGGCGTAGGCAGTATTGCGCTTATCTTGTTTTGGGTGCCACTGCGCTTTGCCAAAGGCAGCCCGGCACATAAACGCAGCGGGCGTTATTATGCGAACTGCATGTATTTTGTTGCCGGTAACGGCTTGCTGCTTGCCGTCCTGGTATTAAGTGATCCCATGTATTTTAAAGCTTCTCTGTACCTTCCTGATAGTAATGAAGAGGCGGTGACATCTGCTATCCGTCAGTTCTGGTCTTTTTTGCTCTTTTTATGCTTTTTAGTGCTGACCAACGTCAATCACGCAATGGCAGTTCTGCGTGTCAAAAACAACATCACGAAAATGCGCAGCATCAGATACCTTGCTTTCCCTGGTATGCTGTTTATCAGTTCTGTCTGGGTGCTTTACATGGGCATTAAAGATACACACATGCTGTTTTTAGCATTTTCCGCTATTGGCCTGTTATCGTCTGTCGATACCATTCGTTACTGCCTGCGCACGTCTGTTACCCGCAACGACTGGATGGCTGCTCATATTGGTAATATCTGCGGCTCCGGCATTGGTGTTTATACCGCGTTTTTTGCGTTCGGCGGTCGCAGCTTGTTTTCCGACTTCGGGCAATGGCAACTCGTTTTCTGGATAGCGCCGGCAATCATTGGTACATTTCTGATTTCAAAAAGCATAAAGCGATACACAACACCAAGCAGCACTACCACTGCTATGCATTAATGCATTCAGATTCCCTTAAGCTGTGGCACGTCGTTAGTGCCACAGCCTCCCCTTCGGCAAATAAAGGCAAGAGAGTCACCTTCAGGCAGAGCAGCCTGCTTTTCGGGATCAGCGGCAGCATTGCAGTAAGACTTAAGAAGATAAAGTCAGCCTGAATTTAAGTTGCTGATATCGCGCGCTCCTGCCCCCCAATCAAACTATTTCTTCAGATTGCCGTACTATCACTATGGGTTTTTCTTTTATCGGCTTGCGCATGCGAAAACCATCTTCACGAGAGAGGATTTAAGCATGGCAAAAAAGCGCAATTTTATAGAGAATCAGGCAAATACGAGCTATGCAAAAAGTCGTAGCGACATTCTGACTTTGTCAGCAAATCAGAAGGCAACAGATGTCGACATCATTTACTCAACATGCTTTCCACACCAGCTTTAAAGAGAGAGAAAGGTTCTCTCTTTATCCTATCTCACGTCAGCAAAGTATTCTCATTACGCGCATAACATTTGAAAAAATCACCCACCCGCTTTCACTTTCAATTCAATTTCGTAGAAAAAGGCAAGAACAAAAAAGGATCGGGCATGCAATAAGTTCAGGCTGCTTTATTCTAAATACCATAGCTAACAGGGCGTTAATCGCCCAAAACAGTAAACGAGGATAATTTATGAAGACGGTAGGATACGCTGCGCATTCGTCAGACGCACACATGGTTCCTTATCACTTTGAACGCCGGGAATTGCGTGACAACGATGTTGCCATCGAAATTCTATACAGTGGTGTATGCCACTCAGACCTTCATACTGTTAACGGTGACTGGGGCGAACAGCCTTACCCACTGGTACCTGGCCACGAAATTGTGGGCAGGGTGATGGATGTGGGTCCGGACGTAAAAAATTACAAAGTCGGGCAACATGTTGCCGTAGGTTGTATGGTCGACAGTTGTCAGGAATGTGACCAGTGTCACAACCACGAAGAGCAATTCTGTCGCAACGGCATGACACCGACTTATGGCGCGCCGGATCGCAATAGTGGGGAAACCACCCAGGGCGGCTACTCTAAGCACATTATTGTTCGCGAAGAGTTTGTCCTGAATGTACCTGAAAAGCTTGATCTTCCACGTGTTGCTCCCATTCTGTGTGCAGGGATCACCACGTTTTCACCGCTTCGACACTGGAATGTCAAACAAGGCAGCCGCGTTGGCGTGATTGGGCTTGGCGGTCTGGGCCACATGGGCGTGAAACTCGCAGTAGCTATGGGTGCAGAAGTGACGGTACTGAGTCGCTCTGACAAAAAATCTCAGGAAGCTAAAAATCTCGGTGCCAAGGGAGTCCTGGTATCCACTGACGAAGAGGCGATGAAAGAAGCGGCAGGCTCATTTGATGTCATTCTGGATACCGTGCCGGTAAAACATGACATTAATATTTATACACCGCTGTTAGACGTAAATGGCTCGCTGGTCATTGTTGGTCAGATAGGTCCTCTTGAAGAGCCGGTCACTGCACCACTGGTATTGGGACGCCGCAGTGTTGCAGGTTCCCTGATTGGCGGCATTAAGGAAACACAGGAAGTGCTGGATTTTTGTGCCGAACATGATATTCACCCTGAGTGCAAAATGATCCGCCCTGATGAAGTCAATGACGCATTTGCCCATCTGGCTGAAGGTGATGTTGCACACCGCTTCGTGATGGATATGTCAACACTGAGCGTTGATGAGTAAAGCTTACGTCGATTGTAAAGACGTGTACGCCTGTCGCTGTGTTTAGTGGCGACAGGCGTCTTCATGAGGCGTCACGGTAACCTTATTGTGAACTCGTTGCGACTTCAGGCAGGTTATGCCACACATGACATGCTTTGTATCAGCCGATGACCTCATTACACGTTTTCACACTACCGGGAACCTGTGACGCAATCCGGATTACATGTTTCACCCGTTCATCACGCCTCACGTGCCCTCTCATACCGCAATATCACCACCTGTTAAAAGCAAAAATACGGTAAACTTTAAAATCTACCGCCTGATATCCGTAACCTTTACCGACCTAATGAGGTGTCTCCCGCAATGACCAATGTAGTTGACTTTCGTGGCCCAAATGAACGTGATATCTCGCCTGCAGAGAATGATTTGCGAGAACTCACGCGGTTACTGGCGAAGTATGCACCGCACGACGGCGGGTTTGATCTGGCTGAGTGCCCTCTTCATGTCGTGCGCTCCTCGGTTATGTTTACCGAACAAATGTACACACTGTCACAACCTAGCATCTGTATCGTGCCGCAAGGCGCTAAGCACGTAACGCTGGCGCAGGACAGTTTCGAGTACGATCAGAAAAGAATGGTGGTGTATGCGGCAGAAGTTCCTATTCATGTGAGGGTGACGAGAGCTTCTGTTGAAAAGCCGTATTATTGTCTGGTGATCCCGATAAACCCGAAGGCCCTTAACCGTCTTGTATTAAAAGTCTTTCCCAATGGGGTGCCAAGATGCGAGAAAACCCGTGCGATTTACGTTGGTGAATCCAACGCCAGACTGGTCAATGCTGCCCGGCGTATGATGGAGATTATCGAACAGCAGGAAGATATCGACCTGCTGGTACCTCATGTTATTGATGAAATTCTGCTACGCCTGTTACGTAGTCCGGTAGGCCCCGCTGTTGCACAAATTGGCATTGCGGACTCAAAGATTGAAAAAATCGCTAACGCGATAAGCTGGATAAAAGCACATTTTGCCGAGACGATAAAAGTAGACGAACTGGCGAAGCGTGCCGGCATGAGCACCTCATCTTTTCACACTCACTTCAAAGAAGTGACGCAGCGTAGTCCGCTACAATTTCAGAAAATCCTGCGATTACAGGAAGCCAGAGAATTACTGCGCGGTAATCTTCTCGATGTTACCAGTGTGGCATTTCAGGTGGGCTACGCCAGCGCCTCACAGTTTAGTCGTGAGTACACAAGAGAGTTCGGGGTGCCGCCTTCCAAAGACTCAGCCTGAAGCAACGGCAACGCATTTGCAGGAATAACAACCACGTATTCAGGTTAAACAGCCAGATACCCGCCCGTATGCATACCCGTTGCACCTATTACTGATGTGGAACACAACGCGTCGCATGAGGATAAAAAAACCACCTATCTGGATAGGTGGTTCAGGTTGGAAAAGCCAGAACAAGGGATTAACTTATCCGGCTGGCTGTTGCGTTGTTCGCATGCAAACTCACACCATTTTTCTCAACAGCGCGGTGGTATTCAGCGACAATAAACGCCAGCATCCGATAGCGCCAAGAAGCCCGACGACCGCTGCTCCCACCACAGGTGCAATGATCCAGTATTCAACGTGCAGACTGGCCTCCATCTGGAAAACCTGGGTTTGTAACATGAATAAACTGAATTCATTAGCGAGCGCCGCCATAAAGCCCGCTACCACACCAATAATGAGAAACTCCAGCACCACACTCATCCGTATCAGGCTGCCTTTCGCCCCAAGCGTTCGAAGAATGGCTAACTCTTCCTGCCGCTCGTCCATGCTTGCCTGTACCTGTGCGATTAACACCAGAGAGCCTGCTGCCAGCACCAGAATCAAAATGAATTCCACAGCCAGCGATACCTGGTCCACAATGTCTCGCAATTGATTGATCCGCGCGTCGACGTCAAACAATGTGACCGACGAAAACGGTTGCAATAACATGGTCAACTCAGACTTACGCTCGGTGTCCAGGTAAAAACTAGTGATGTAAGTGGGCATAAAGGCCTGCATTGCCGCCGGGTCAATGACGAAGAAAAAGTTTGGCTGCATGGTTTGCCAGTTGACTTCCCGTAAACTGGTTACCTGCGTATTCACCACCTCGCTGCCAATATTGAAAGTCAGGATATCGCCCAGCTCAATCTCCAGCCGATCCGCGACTTCCGACTCTACGGACACCGGGAAAACCCCTTCAGGCAAGCTTACCGTGGTATCACCATGCCATTGTCCTGCCACAATTCGGTTTTCATTTTGTAGCGTATTACTCCAGGTCAGATTGGCTTCACGGCCCAGCCCGTCCCGTCCTTCGCGAGGGGCGTCCTCATCCTCTTTGGTCACTTCCGTATTAACACGTTCCTCGTTTACCGCTACGAAGCGTCCACGAACCACGGGATAAAACTCATCGACCTCCACATTGTTATCTTCGAAATGTGAAGACAGCGCGTCTTTCTGCGCCTGAGTAATATTAATCAGGAAGTAGTTTGGCGTACCTTCGGGAAGCTGCGCCCGCCACTGTGCCACCATATCGTTTCGCATGACCAATACGACGAGAAGCAACATAATCGTAACCGAGAAACTAATTAGCTGCACACTGTTATCCATCGCGCGACGACGAATACGTGCCCACGCCAGTTGCCATGCTCCCATACTGCCGCTTCCGAGCTTTCTACCCAAAAGGATCAGGCCATAGGTCATTACCAGAAGGCCCGCTACCAGAGCAATACCGGACGCAAACAAAATGGCGCTGATTTTTAAATCCTGACTGTACGCCCACATCAACAGGAATATCGCACTTCCGGCTGCGCCAAATTGCAGGGTGCGGCTGCTCATATTGGAATCGATATCACGGCGCAGTACCCGCAGTGGCGGAACTGAAAACAGGCGCAGTAACGGATATAACGAAAACAGCAACGCACAAATAGCGCCGGTAAACACCGCGATAATCACAGGCCGCCAGTGCCAGACTGACAGCGTGACGTCAACCTGATCAGCCAGCGCCCATACCACCACCTGCTGTATAATCAGCCCCATGATGATACCCAGTACAATGCCCAGAACCGCGATAAACAGGATCTGCAGAACATAAATTTTGCGGATCATGGGGCCTGACGCCCCCAGCGTTTTCATAATAGCGACAGGGTCAAAATGACGCTGAGAATAACGTTGTGCAGCGACGGCGATAGACACTGCCGCAAGAATAATCGCGAGCAAACTGGCTAGCAGAAAATAGCGCTCAGCACTGGCGACAGACCGCCCTACCGGCGAATCATCGTCCGATATAGCACGCCAGCTGTGAATTTCATCGTCCATTTTCGGGCGAAGCCAGTCGTAATAAGCGGCTAGATCCGATTCATTTCCAGTGAAATAACTGACATAGTTCACCCGGCTGCCGGGGCCAGTGACGTTGGTGGATGCCAGGTCTTCCATTCGCATCAGTACGATGGGATCGGTGTTAAAAATACTGAATCCGGCATCAGGAATTTCGGACAACACACCGGAAATGGTTAAGGTAGCATCGCCGATGTACACACTATCGCCCACCTCGACGTTGAGTGTCTGAAACAGCCTGGAATCCAGCCAGGCTTCTCCGGGCTGTGGCAGTGCCTCTGTCACGGACTCATTGCCGAAAGGCGCATCGGCAATGGTAATTTCACCTTTCAATGGGTAGCTGGCATCTACGGCGCGCAAATCTACCAGCGACATCTGCTCTTCACCAAACGCCATCGAACGGGTACTTACCCGCGTCGCTGTCTGCAAATTGTAATTTTGCGCTTCGTTTATCCAGCTCTCGTCTACCGGATTTCGTGACCGGAACTGAGAATCAGCAGCAAGGAAACTGGCAGATCGTTCCTGAAGCGCTCCTTGGAGCCGTTCACTGAACAGCGACAGCGATAACACCGCCCCCACCGAGAGAACAATGGCGAGCAGGATAATGGTGAGCTCACCACGTCTCGCCTCATGCCGGAAAAGACGCCATGCCAGACTGAATACGGTCGACATCAACCCGCCTCCCGTTCCAGTGATGAGGCGTCAGCGGCTGGCTCTGACAGCGCGCCACCCTGCATCACTAACTGACGCTGACATTTTTTCGCTAACTCATTGTCGTGCGTTACCAGTACCAGTGTCGTTCCCACGTTCTTGTTTAGCGCAAATAATAAATCTTCAATTTTATGGCTGTTGGCTTCATCCAGATTTCCGGTTGGCTCATCAGCAAACAGGATTTTAGGCTCGCCGATGAACGCCCGGGCAATGGCCACACGCTGCTGCTCACCGCCTGATAACTGATTCGGATAGTGATGCGCACGATGGGCCAGCCCCACATCATCAATAATTTTAAGCGCACGCTTTTTGGCATCTTTCATTCCGGCAATTTCTGCAGGTAACATGATATTTTCCAACGCTGTCAGGCTTTGCACCAGCATAAAGCTTTGAAATATAAAACCGACCTTAGCACCCCGAAGCTGTGCGCGGTCTTCTTCGTCCATGGAATGCAGCGGCTCGTTGTCCAGATAGATTTCACCATCGGTGACCTGATCCAGGCCGGCCAGTAAACTTAACAGCGTCGACTTTCCGGAGCCCGACGCACCCACAATAGCAATAGACTCACCGTCCTTGACTTCAAAAGAAATTGGCTGAAGGATCTGCAACTGGCCTTCACTCGTAGTTACGGTTTTGGTTATTTGTTTAGTTGTAATCATAAAGGAGTCGATACTCTCGTGTTTGTTTTCCAACGTCATCGCTACATCCTTGCTGCTTTTATTTTCCTATTAATACCTTGGGCATCCTATTCAGATCAGCCCGCAGCAACGTCTTCAGATGAAGAATTAGTAACATACCGTTTATTGATTGTAGGTGACAGCCTAAGCGCTGCTTATGGGTTAAAGCAACATCAGGGCTGGGTCAGTTTGTTACAAAATACGTGGCGCAGCGACAACGTTCCGATTGACGTGATAAATGCTGCGATAAGCGGAGAGACGACTGATGGCGCGCTGGCGCGTCTTCCGCGGCTACTCGAGCAACACAACCCCAGTCATGTATTGATTGAACTGGGTGGTAATGACGGCTTACAAGGACACCCTGTGGGCAAGATGAAAGCGAATCTGTCGAAGATGATAACCATGGCTGAAAATGCGGGTGCAACGGTATTACTACAGGATATGCAAATTCCCACCAATTACGGCAAACGTTACACGCAAATGTTCACTGACGCTTTTGAAAATGTTGCTGAACAACATGATGTTCCGCTATTACCCTTTTTCCTGGAAAAGATTGCGCTGAAAGCGGAACTGATGCAGCGCGATGGCATTCACCCGAACGCCGAGGCGCAGCCTCAAATTGCTGAACTCATGAATGAACGTCTGCGACCGCTGATTATTTCAACAGAACCGTTGATTTCTGAGTAAGCTTTCCTACACTTAACAGACCGTTTTCTGGAGGAGCATTATGGACGTATCTGGCAGTAATCCGTTGCCGGCGGCGGCAACGCAGCAGGCCGTGGCAGAGACACGCTCTGAACCGCGCGCCACACAACAATCAGCAACGCTGAGTTCGCCGTCTGAAAACTCGGCGACATCTTCGGTATCTTCTTCCACGCAGGCACCGGATCCAAACGCACGTGTGGGTGGACGCGTAGATACCTATGCGTAACCCAATAAAACAGAGTGAATAGAAAGCCGGCAATCAGCCGGCTTTCTTATTTATGAGAGTAAGTAAAACCAACGTCTTGCGCCTGGCAACGTCATCGCTAACGGTACCGGGTTGCTCCCTGCGCTCTTTAGCCTGCGCTTACCTTCTATTAACTCGCCGTTGCGGCTTGTATAACAGCCATTTTTTGACGATGGCGTCCGGCATGTCATGAGGTAGCGTCGGATGGTGTGGAATAGCTTTGGATGGCTCAGGATTGCTTAGCAAAGCGCTGAAAATAAAAACGCCACGCAGAATGCGTGGCGTTTTAAATCAGAGTCAATCGCTTACGGGCGCACAAAGTGGGTAGGTGTCTTACCCTCATCTTCCTGCACAGCCAGATAGCGATCACGAAGTCGGGTCTGACGCGACTCCATCTCGATAGCTTCACCGTTCACGAAGACCTGTTCAGCGACCTGCGTAACTTCCAGTGGATCCCCACTCCAGATCACCACGTCGGCACGCTTCCCTGAGGCCAGTGAACCAAGCATGTCATCCACTCCCAGGATAGCTGCAGGGGCACGGGTCAGACTGGCTAAACCGCCCTCGTAGCTAAGGCCGTTTGCAACCGCATTACCGGCATGCTGGGTAGCAAGCCGGATATTGTGGGTGTCCATGCCAACCGCCACGGTCACACCTGCCGCTTCCAGACGAGCTGCGTTTGCCAGGGTTGCGCCCATCTGATCAAAGCCGCCAGGCAGGTTATATTCCGGGTCAAGAATAACCGGAATATCTGCCGCCGCCAGCTCGTCGGCTACGCGCCAGGCTTCAACACCGTGCATCAGAACCACATCAATATTGCTGTGACGCTTTTTAAACGCGATTATCTGGCGGATGTCAGACGCGCGATCAGCTTCCATCAATAATGGCATATCACCATTTAACACTGCCTTTAATGCGTTCACATCCGCAGGCGTATTCAGGCCGTGCCATTCCTGCGATGGTGAAACCTTGCCAGAAACCGACGCGGCTTCTTCAAGAACATTCTCCAGCATTACCCATAATGCAGCGCGAGTCCCGCCGGCTTCGTGCGCACCGTCAGCACCCACATTAACCACCATAAACGCACGTGGCTTTAATAACGGCGCATCACCATCGAGCGTGATCACCGCACCCTGTCCGTGAAACAGATTGTCAGTATAGGTAATTGATGTCGCCGCTGAGGTCATGCCCTCAATGCGGGTAATGCCCATCAGGGAAGAGTCCGGATTCACAGCATACGACACATCTAATGCCGCACCGGTACGGGTGATGGGGGATGCTTCTGTGGACGCGTCGACCACGCCGGCAGAAGAGGAAACTTCCACCAGACCCAGTGAAGTCATAGAGCCTACCAATCCGGGCGTGACTACTTTCCCTTTCGCATCAACAACAGTATATCCTTCAGGGGCACTGGCACCCTTGATAACACGGTCAACTTTACCGTCTGTCATCAGTACCGTGCCTTCCTCCAAAGTCCCCTGCTCTGCCATCGTAAACACTTTTCCGCCTACAATAGCCACTTTTTCTGCCAGTGCTGAAGACGACAGCAGGCTGGCTGCAATAAGACATGCTAACTTTTTCATTTCGCGTCTCCTTCACCTACCTGACCTAACTCAAAATCACTGACCGGCCAGCTGGATTTGTCTTCCAGCGAATAAGCCAGTCCACCGTCTATGTAGACCCGTTCCGCTTTGGTGTAGGTAGAGAAAGGATTGCCGTTCCATAAAACCAGATCGGCTTGCTTGCCAGCTTCCAGCGAACCGGTTTTATCAAACACGCCCAGCGACTTCGCCGGATTGGCTGACAGCCACTGCCAGGCGTCGGCCATAGAAATATCAATTCCTGCGCGCTTCCCGTCTGACCAGGCTTTTGCGGCTTCCTGATTGAGGCGTTGGATCCCTAAGTCACTGTCGGAATGCACGATAGCACAGGCCCCGGCATTGTGAACGGCCGGAATGTTTTCGCGTATACCGTCATAAGCTTCCATTTTAAAGCCCCACCAGTCTGCCCACATAGCCGAACACACGTTATTTTCTTTTAGCTTGTCAGCAATCTTGTAAGACTCAACTGCGTGATGGAAAGTCCCTATCTGATAATCGAACTCTTTCATCACGTCCATCATCACGGTCATTTCGTCCGCGCGGTAACAGTGCATGTGAACGCGAATATCGCCGCTCAATACGCCTGCCAGCGTCTCCATCTGAAGATCGCGCTTAGGTGCTTTCGGATTATCTCCGGCTTCGTACTCTTTCTCGTAGCGTTCCCATTTACGCATATAATCCTGAGCATCAGACCATGCCTGACGATAGCCTGCAACGTTACCCATGCGGGTAGACGGACCGCCCTTTTCACCATAAACCCGCTTCGGGTTTTCACCACAGGCCATTTTCAGACCATAAGGGGCATCTGGCATCTTCATGTCTTGCATGGTACGGTCTGGTACGTTTTTCAGCACAACAGAGCGGCCACCAAACAAGTTGGCAGAGCCCGGCAGCACTTGTAGCGTGGTGACACCGCCTGCCAGAGCACGTCCAAAGCCCGGATCCTGAGGCCAGACCGAATGCTCCGCCCAGACTTCAGCGGTAACCGGATTGGTAATTTCGTTGCCATCGCTGTGTGAATGCGTGGATGGCGAAGGATACACACCTAAGTGGCTGTGGTTATCTATGATTCCGGGCGTTACCCACTTACCGGCGCCATCTATAACAGTGGCACCTTCAGGCACGTCCAGGCTTTCACCGACAGCCACGATTTTGCCGTCAGCGAAATGGACCATGCCGTTTTTGATTTCGTTACCAACCCCGTCAAGTACCGTGACGTTGGTGATAAACGTTGATTCACCCGGTATGGGGGTGTAAGTGCTTGGATAAGGGTTGGGATCGATTGAGACCTTAGCATCCTGTTCCTGCTTTTCTTCCTTACTGGTACCACAACCAGTTAAAGCGACAGAGAACAGACACGCCAACGCCAGCGATAAACGCGAAGTTGAGTGTTTCATGGATTTACCGTTACGTTAGTTATAATTATAAAACCGAGGATATCGGTCAGGCGAAAAGTCTTTGTATCTTTTCTTCATCCAACGTAGCGAAAAACTCTTCACCTCACAAGTTTATGTGAGGTTAAGCAACATGGTTCTGCGAGGATTGGCGGGCTAGCACGTCGACAATTTCCTGTGCGCCGGTCAGTCGTCGTATATCGTTAAACAGCAGTGCGGCCTCCGGGTACTGCTTACGCAGATAGCCACACCATTGTTTGATGCGATTCGGATAATAGCGGCCTTTATCGCCGTATATTTCATAGCCGGAATACTGTATCAGCAAGTCTGCTACCTCTGACCACGGCATCGGCGGCTCGCCGTAACGAATACAGCGGGCCAGATTTGGCAGCGCCAGTGCACCACGGCCAATCATCAAATCCTGGCAGGCTGATTGTGTCTTGCAGCGCTGTGCATCGTCTTCACTCCAGATCTCACCATTGGCGATCACCGGAATCACGGTATGCTCGCGGATTTTGGCAATGTATTCCCAGTAAGCAGGAGGCCGATAGCCTTCGGTTTTAGTACGCGCATGCACAACCAGTTCAGAAGCGCCGGCATCAGCAATGGCGCAGGCATTTTCCACCGCTTTGGTTTTATCCTCAAACCCAAGACGAATTTTGGCACTGACCGGAATATCGTCCGGAACGGCCTCTCGCACGGCTTTGACAATCGCATAAAGGGTGTCGGTTTCTTTCAGCAATACCGCGCCGCCCTTACTTTTATTTACCGTTTTTGCCGGGCAACCAAAATTAAGATCAATTCCCGGTGAACCCAATTCCACAGCCGTGACCGCATTTTCTGCAAGCCACTGTGGGTGTTGCCCCAATAACTGCACACGCACGGGAACCCCGGCCGGCGTATTACCACCATTGTGAAGCTCAGGGCACAAGCGGTAAAAGGTTTTCTTTGGCAGCTTCTGCTCAACCACCCGCACAAACTCAGTAACGCAACGATCAAACCCGCCTACGCGAGTAAGCATGTCGCGCATCAGGTGATCAACGACACCTTCCATAGGTGCCAGCATTATATTGCTCATGAGAGTGTATATCCGAAGTCAGGTGTGCCGAAAAAGGCGCGCAAGTTTAGCAAAATCGACGCCTCGCACCAACTATTTCAGGTCGTGATCTGTACCACTGCGATTGAGGATAACACGCGGCTGGCCGGCTTTTCTCGCGGCACATTCTGCTAATACCTGCTGGCGCATTGCTGCAGAATACGCGGTCCATTTGAGAATGTTATCCAGCGTTCGGAAACAACCCATGCAGACATCATCCTGATTCAGGCAGCACTGCCTGATGCACGGAGAGTCATTAGCTGCGCTCATGTTGCCCTGATGAATGCAGCGAGGCGTCGGCCAAAATTGGAGAAGACATTACCGTTTTCATTTCCCACCATAAACAGACGTACACGCCGTAAGTTGAAGCCAACCACTGAAAAAACTCGCTTTCTGACGCGCAGCGATAGGTCACAAATTGTTGCGCGTTTCCATTATAGATTAACGCATTCACGTCAAACATAGGGGCCTCCTTTTAAGAAGGCTCCAATATACATTTAGACGTCTATACTTTCAAACGTCTAAACCGCCACGGGTCATTTTTTTGCGACTAACGGTGTTTAGAAATGTGCACACACATAATCAATTGCCGCAGTGACCGCAGCGACCTGAGCATCATTACAGTTCTCTGGCGTTGCATTTTCACTGTCAGGATACACTTCCGTAGTCGACACATAAGCGGCACCGGTCATGCCACCGCAAAGATGAAGAGACGACTTGTCATAGCAAATCACGCCTTCACTTTGCACATCCGCACCAATTATTTTCCCATTTTCATCGGGTGGCGCGATATGTGTTATTTCTTTCACTTTATCAATAATCGCTTTCTGAAATGCCATGGCGGGTTTAGGCGTATCCGCGACCAGATAAAACCCATCAGGAATGTTCCAGTTGTCATGAGTAACACCGTCTCTGGCAGCTAGCGCAGGACGGAATTCGGAATTGTCGGTGTCTGTGGTTTCGTGAAGATCGATATGCATGTCGAATGTCACCCCCAGTGATGCGACGAATGCCATCAGCAGTGCAGACTCCGGAGCTTCTGAATCTTCATGAAACGAACGGTTCGGATCCATAGCCATAGGATTCCAGCGATTGATCGTTTCATACCCCCATGGACTCACGCACGGCACAACAATCACATTGGCCTTATCTTCGTACGCTGATAACGTCTCATTGATAAATTTCAGTGCACCCTGGACCCCACTGGTTTCGTAGCCATGTACGCCTCCGGTAACCAGTACATTGGGCACATTGTCCAGCATCGTATCCGGAACAACCGCATTCAAAGGATAGCGTGATTCGTTATAGGGCAGTGCGCCATATTGCTGCAGTGAATAACCAGAAGGGACATTGAGCAGCTTTGCAAGCACTTCCTCTTTGTAGCTGCGGACTATACTCTGCTGGGCTTTCCACTGCGCTTTTTCCTCTTCGCCCCAGGGCGTTCCCGGCGTTCCAATCGCATATTCTGACATTTGTGCCCTCCTAAAAAATGATTATAGGTAAAGGCGTAAGTCTACCATGTATAGAAACATGGGTAATCAACCCGCCCGCGCAATAAGGCGTACAGCAGAGCTGACACGTCGGGTGACAAAAATGAAAGCCGGAGTGAAAAGTCCGTGCTATGGTAAATTCCTGTTTCACCTATGGCTATCGTTATGGCGCCTCACAACATCACATTAGCAATTGGCTTATTCACTGCCTGTTTGATGCCGCCAGCGGCTCTCGCATCAGATGTTACCTACGTCAGTCTGTCCTATGATGACGCCCTGCCCAGCCAGCTTACCCATGCGGTTCCAGCGTTAGACAGTTTTGGATTCAACGCGTCGTTTTATCTGGTTCCCACTAACCCTGGCTACCTGAACTACGAGAAAGAATGGGCAACTGTTGCCGCCAACGGCCATGAGCTCGGAAATCACAGCTATACGCACCCATGCCGGAGTAGCCTGCCCGGACGAAGCTGGGTAGACAAAGACAATGATCTTGATTCGATTTCCGCAGAGGCAATGAAACAGCAGATCATGCAGACTAATGCAGCGCTAACCGGGCTAGATGGTCAGAAAAACCGGACCTACACCATCCCCTGCGGCGATATTCTGGCAGCCGGGGAAGACTATTTGCCTCTTATTCGCGACCACGTGCTTGCTATCAAAGGACGCACACTATCTTCTGAAGAGGAGGTGATAGTCGCCCCCTCAGAAGTAAGCGCAGAAGCGTTAATTTCGCTGATAACACAACAGCCGGATGACGTGAGAATCATAAACGTTATATTTCATGGCGTCGGTGGAGACTACCTTGCAGTCAGTAACAAAGCACATGTCGCACTACTGGAATTTCTTGCTGCTAACCGTGAGGATTACGTTGTCGACACATATAAGAATATTGTTGAAGCGCTTAACACCAGCGATGCGGTAGCGTCCTACTAACGGGCCGTGCTAAAGCACGTTCTGTCTGGCTCCCCGCCAGACAGTCGACCCCGTCATGAGTAAGCGCAGTGTAAAAGTAAGTTATGAGGTCTGAATAAAGGGCTTCTCATCCCGGCGGGGCAAAAAAAAGACCAGCAAAAGCTGGTCTTTGTTTTTGGCGTCCCCTAGGGGATTCGAACCCCTGTTACCGCCGTGAAAGGGCGGTGTCCTAGGCCTCTAGACGAAGGGGACAGAAATTTTGATTAGCGAAGCGTTGCTTCGCTAAATTTCTGTAAGGCGAGGTGAGCCGGCGAACCGAGCGACCTTATCCTGCCAGAAACTTCTGTCCGAAGGTATTTCAACCTCCAGCCTATTTCACAGTATTAACCGACTGTGACGCGATATGTATGGCGTCCCCTAGGGGATTCGAACCCCTGTTACCGCCGTGAAAGGGCGGTGTCCTAGGCCTCTAGACGAAGGGGACTGAAAATTTTCCTTCGAAAGCTACGCTTTCGAAGTTTTCAGTAAGGCGAACTGAGCTCCTCAACGTGAGCAACCTGTTTCTTACTGATTTTTCAAGTCCTGAAGCAAGCAACGATAAGATGCCTTTGCTTCGGGCCTATCTCACAGCCAAAACTATGAGAAGAAATCTTGGTGGAGCCAGGCGGGATCGAACCGCCGACCTCTTGCATGCCATGCAAGCGCTCTCCCAGCTGAGCTATGGCCCCGTGGTCACGTTTCACATTTAATGTGACTGTTCCGTGACAGCGGGGCGCATTCTAGGCAGGGGGCGTTTTCATGTCAACGGTTTTTTTATGAATTTTCTCTGTTTGCTATAAAAGTAAGCGCTTTGTCTATTCTCTCGCCGACTTTGTCTTTTGACAGTAAATTCAGGGTCACATCCAGTGAGGGTGAGTTACCGCTTCCCGTTGCCGCTACACGCAGCGGCATGCCTACTTTCCCCATTCCTATTTCAAGTTCTTCAGCTGTTGCATTAATAGCTGCCTGAATAGATTCTGGCTCCCAGGTTTCCAGCCCCATCAACTTCTCTTTTACGTTCTCAAGTGGCGCTTTCGCCACGGGTCGAAGATGCTTTTTCGCGGCTTTCTCGTCGAACTCTTCAAAATCCTGATAAAAGTAGGTGCTAATTTCAGCCAGCTCTTTTAACGTTTTCACTCTGTCAGCCTGAATCGCGATAACAGACTCAAGATCCGGCCCTGATGTCAGCGACACGTCCTGGTGTTCAAAATGCCATTTAGCATGTAGTGCAACTTCACTGGCAGGCAGCGTCTTAATATAGTGCTGATTCAACCAGATGAGCTTTTCGGTATTAAACGCTGATGCTGACTGTCCAATAGCATCTACGCTGAACAAGGAAATCATTTCGTCAACCGAGAAGATTTCCTGATCGCCATGAGACCAACCTAAACGAACCAGATAATTAATCAGTGCCTGTGGCAGGAAGCCGTCATCACGGTACTGCATCACGCTGACTGCGCCATGACGTTTGGACAACTTCTTGCCGTCATCACCCAGAATCATCGACACATGCGCATATTCCGGGATAGGCGCGCCAAGGGCTTTTAAGATGTTAATTTGACGTGGGGTATTATTAATATGGTCTTCACCACGCACCACATGCGTAATGCCCATATCCCAGTCATCTACGACCACACAGAAATTGTACGTCGGCGTACCGTCTGTACGTTGAATTACCAAGTCGTCCATTTCGCTATTGCTGATTTCAATTTTTCCGCGAACGTGATCCTCAAACACCACCTTGCCTTCCTGTGGGTTTTTAAACCGGATAACAAAAGGCTGACCTTCAGGGTGATCGGTTCTGTCACGCCAGGTTCCTGGGTAACGAGGTTTTTCTCCCTTCGCTTTTTGTTCTTCACGGATGGCATCCAGCTCTTCTGACGACATGAAGCACTTGTAGGCCTGACCATTATCCAGAAGTTGCTGAATCAGCTCTTTATATCTGTCGAACCGATCGGTTTGATAAATCGGGCCGGTATCCCAGTTAAGTCCCAACCATTGCATACCGTCCAAGATAGCCTGCTTGGCTTCCTCGGTAGAACGTTCTATATCTGTATCTTCGATGCGAAGAACAAACTGACCGCCCTGACGTTTTGCAAGCAGCCATGAATAAAGTGCGGTACGTGCTCCACCTACGTGTAGATAACCGGTAGGGCTTGGCGCAAATCTGGTAACAACCGACATGATAACTCTCTGTTATTAATGATTCGAAAAATTGCGCGCATTCTACCAGTGTATCGCCCGGCAAAAAAGCGCGTTCATCTTTCCAGCGTGCGACTCGTACAATCTCGCACAATATAGTGTGGCAAGTCGGGTAAATGAACAAAAAGCAGGCCGGTGGCTGCTTTTCATGCAAACGACACATTTTCTCAAATTTTGTAGTTGACAGTGACGGCGGCGACTCTATAATACCGCCCCACTTGCAAAGCACAGCTAGCAAGTAACACAAGATGGACGCTTAGCTCAGTTGGGAGAGCATCGCCCTTACAAGGCGAGGGTCACTGGTTCAAGCCCAGTAGCGTCCACCACTCTTTTTGAGTGAGGTGGCGAGGGTCACTGGTTCAATAACTTCGTTACGAGCCACAGCAGACGTCCACAACTCTTTTTTGAGTGAGGTGGCGAGGGTCACTGGTTCAATAACTTCGTTGCGAGCCACAGCAGACGTCCACAACTCTTTTTTGAGTGAGGTGGCGAGGGTCACTGGTTCAACAACTTCGTTGCGAGCCACAGCAGACGTCCACCACTTTTAAAAAGATAGCTAAATCTTGTGTAGCATGAATATATGGACGCTTAGCTCAGTTGGGAGAGCATCGCCCTTACAAGGCGAGGGTCACTGGTTCAAGCCCAGTAGCGTCCACCAC
>NZ_JAESDH010000020.1 GCF_019249295.1 Alteromonas antoniana | reverse complement strand
GCCATGTCCGCACGATTACCGCCGACAACGGGGCGGAATTCTGTGCTCATACACAGGTCGCGGATAAGCTGAAAACGGATATCTACTTCGCTAACCCATACTCATCATGGGAGCGCGGACTGAACGAAAACTTCAACGGACTGCTGAGACAGTACATCCGAAAAGGGACAGACCTGCGGACGGTGACGGACAAACAGGTTGCTGATGTTGAGCGTGCGCTGAATGCGAGACCGAGAAAATGCCTTGGGTTTAAACAACCATCGGTGGTCTTCAATGAATTACGAAGAACAGCTTAATTTAGCGAGTGGTGCACTTCGGAGTTGAATCCGCGGCTTCATCTGTTGCCAGTGTTGAAAAAAGAGATTCGTATTTTTCAAAAGAGTCCAAGAAGAATTCAAGAATTTCCTGGCGTTTTAACTCAACGGTGCCCTCCCTTAGCAATGGGCTGTGCGGCTGCGACATTGTTTACTCCTGAGGGGAACGTTACTGATTTCGTCTGTCACATAACATATTGCCGGCTCGTGGCTGGTCGATTTATTCAAGTGATAATACAAAGACGATGTTGTTTCTTTTTACACTGACTTTTTGTAGCGAGATCACCATAAAGCGCCCTATGCGTTCTCTCAAGCATAGTAATAAAGCGCGACAAACAGACTAAACCAGACGTTTTCTAAGGTGAGCAAAACGGCCTTTGATATTTTTACTTCTGCTTCTTAACCAACGTAACAAGGGTTTCTCTACATAATAGTATATTGCGATCCCCGTCATTATGCTTATAACAAGCGCAATAATGAGCTTTCCGCCAAACTGCAGCCAGCCAGTAATTGGGACTTTTGACCATACAACATTAGAAATAACCAAAGCGATGCCATGTGTAAGATATATAGAGTAGCTTGCATTCCCTATCTCATGGAAAAGTTTACTGAAACCCAGACGGCTTCCGACACTAACAGTCCCAAACACAATTAACGCGCTGGAAACGATTCGCCCGGCCATTACCACTGTAGCATCCTCTGAGTAGCCAAATGCAGGCAAACTCATCAAACCTGCAAAACCAACAAGTGCCAAGCCCCCAAGCTTTGGGCTCAGCGTTTTAGCTACATACAAGCTTGCGATAAGCATACCCGCAATGAATTCTAGGATTATGGGCTGTGTGTAGGCGGTAAGGAGCGCGCTGTCAGAAGTTAACCATACGCCTGCAAATGCAAGACAGATTATAGACACTAACGAGACAGCTAACGTTTGTCGAAACAGTAATCCTAAAGCAAATATGCAGTAAAACAGCATTTCGTAGTTCAATGTCCAGCCAAGTATTAAGAAAGGCCATATACGGTCCGGCACGGTTGGGCTGTAATGTGGGATAAAGAATAAGGATTGCAACACATGTATGAGGGTGTTCTGGTCAAGCGTCCAAATTTTAAATTGGACACTTAATAGTAAGAGAAACAATGTCGTTGCCCAATAGAGAGGTACGATTCGGATTATTCTTTTTTCCAAAAAAGTGAGAGGGTTATCGTTTCTGGCTACCAGATACATAATAAAGCCGCTGATAACAAAGAATATATCTACCCCCCACGCGAACGCCTGATAGTGTTCTAAAGGGTTGTACAACCAGGGTTTGGGGTTTCGAGCGTGGTGCACTACTACCATAAGTGCAGCTATTCCACGTAAATACTGTATAGCGATAATTTGAGAACGGTCAGGTTGCATATCCATTTGCTAGGTCTCCGACATGGTTACTTTTTATACTACGCACCTCGTAAATTAAATAAAGTAAAATTAAAAATAGAAGACTAACTGTTTAGCGTTGGTAATTATTAGCAGGGTTAAGCAGCTAAAATTTATACTTAATTAGCAACTTTGATTGTCAAGACTAAGCTTTCACTACTAGTGAAGGATGGGTATTATTAAGAAAACCTTAATAGTGTGTATAAAATTAATATTCAAAACACTTACCGGGATCAGCTGGAAGGAAAATAAGCAAGTGGTAATAATTGAGAGACTTCATTTCCCTTGTCCTTCGGACGCATGGCGTGCAAACCAGCTATGCTGCTGGTTTGTCGAACCTGCGGTTTCTCACCCTCACGGTAAAATAACTCAGTTTTCTTCAGACATTAAAAAACCCGCAACAGGTGCGGGCTTTTTTGGAATATGGCGGAGAGTGAGGGATTCGCTCGGGGCATCCCTTCCCCTCACCCTTCGGGCGCACATGCGTGCAAACCGGCTGTCCTGCCGGTTTGTCGAACCTACGGGGCTTCTTACCCTCACAGGAAAGTGAGTCAGTTTTCTTCAGGTATTAAAAAACCCGCAACAAGTGCGGGCTTTTTTGGGATATGGCGGAGAGTGAGGGATTCACTCGGGGCATCCCTGCCCCTCGCCCTTCGGGCGCACAAGCGTGCAAACCGGCTATCCTGCCGGTTTGTCGAACCTGCGGGGCTTCTCACCCTCACAGGAAAGTGAGTCAGTTTTCTTCAGGTATTAAAAAACCCGCAACAAGTGCGGGCTTTTTTGGAATATGGCGGAGAGTGAGGGATTCGAACCCCCGGAAGGTTTGACCCTTCGCCTGATTTCAAGTCAGGTGCATTCAACCGGACTCTGCCAACTCTCCGAGAAGTGCTGCGTATCTTAATGAAATTTTTTTGGCTGTAAAGCAATAATTTTCAATACGGATTTAAATGATGAATTGATAAACAAAATAGCTTTAAAAGCTCACTTTTTGCCCGTTTGTTACGTTTTTTCAGAAGGGATAAATAAGGTAGGAAGCATTTCTGTTAGTTGATTCAGGAGTGAAATCAGAAAAGTATTCAGTCTGGTGCGAGCGTATCCCATAGTTTTTCAAGGAATGATTCGAAGGATAGTAATCTCGTGAGCCAGCTACGGATTCATTTTGTTGAACCAGCGGAGGGCTCACGTTCACCGGAAAATAAGTCAGTTTTCTTCAGGCATTAAAAAACCCGCAACAAGTGCGGGCTTTTTTGGAATATGGCGGAGAGTGAGCGATTCACTCGGGGCATCCCTGCCCCTCGCCCTTCGGGCGCACATGCGTGCAAACCGGCTATCCTGCCGGTTTGTCGAACCTGCGGGGTTTCTCACCCTCACGGTAAAATAACTCAGTTTCTTTCAGGTAATAAAAAACCCGCAACAAGTGCGGGCTTTTTGGAATGTGGCGGAGAGTGAGGGATTCACTCGGGGCATCCCTGCCCCTCGCCCTTCGGGCGCACATGCGTGCAAACCGGCTGTCCTGCCGGTTTGTCGAGCCTGCGGGGCTTCTCACCCTCACAGGAAAGTGAGTCAGTTTTCTTCAGGCAATAAAAAACCCGCAACAAGTGCGGGCTTTTTTGGAATGTGGCGGAGAGTGAGGGATTCGAACCCCCGGAAGGTTTGACCCTTCGCCTGATTTCAAGTCAGGTGCATTCAACCGGACTCTGCCAACTCTCCGAGAAGTGCTGCGTATCTTAATGAATTTTTTATGACTGTAAAGCCTTAATTAAAAAAACACTGGCTAAGTGCTTGCCAAATAAACAAAAGGCGATGAAACCGTCATACTCGTCTATGAATTGCACGCTTGATGATTATTTTGATCGAAACCGCTTGAAATTGGGAACTAAAACCCATACAAAGACACTAAATAATAGTTTACCATTTTGGTCAATTACTAAGTCCTGTTGGAGGAAATAATGGAACAGCGTTCGGTGTATTCTAGTGCATCTCAATCGTCTGTGCTGCAAACAAACAAGGTGTTACGTAACACCTACATGTTGCTGGCAATGACACTGGCATTTAGTGCCGTGTGTGCGGGCATCGCAATGGCAGTAGGTATCTCGCCTATCATGTCGTTGGTGATGACTATCGGCGCATTTATTACTCTTTTCGTCATTCAACGTAAGGCAGAAACAGCGTCTGGAATTTACTGGGTATTCCTTTTCACGGGTCTGATGGGCGCGTCACTTGGCTACACCCTTAATTTTTATCTCGGCGTTGCTGGTCCGGGCCTTATTATGGAAGCGCTGGGTGCGACTGCACTGGTATTCTTTGCACTATCAGGTTATGCGCTGACAACCAAGAAAGATTTCTCTTTCATGGGAGGCTTCCTGGTCGTTGGTCTTGTTGTGGTACTGGTTGCAGCTATCGCAAACATATTCTTTGCGGTTCCGGCGGTAAGTCTGGCAATAAGTGCAGCCATCGTGTTCATCATGTCTGGTTTCATCCTGTATGATACCAGCCGAATCATCCACGGTGGTGAAACCAACTATATCCGCGCTACTGTGTCGCTGTACCTGAACATCTACAACCTGTTCACCGCTATCCTGCATCTGCTGGGTGCGTTTGGCGGCGACGATTAATCGCGAAAGTTAAGGAAAAACACCCCGGATTCGGGGTGTTTTTGTTTTTATGGCATCGTATTCAATTCTTATCACCTCTGCCCCGTCTACTTCTGACAGTGCTTATCAGGCTACGGAGTTTTGCCGTGAACTTATTCAGACGAATCACACTGTCGATCAAATCTTCTTTTATCAGGATGGTGTTTATCATGCGAACTGCCTGATGACATCACCATCTGATGAACGCAATTCATATCAGGCCTGGACAAAGCTCGCAGAAGATTTTGCGGTACCGCTAATTGTCTGCGCTACTGCAGCAATCCGCAGAGGAATATTAAGTAAGCAGGAGGCGGCGTCGTTGGATGAAAGCAGTTATAACTTAAAAGCGCCCTTTACTGACACAGGACTTGGTGAATTTTTCACGTTGCTTCATCAAAGCGATAATTTGGTGCAGTTCTGATGGCCAAAATAACCGTATGTATGACAACTGCCCCCTATAATGGCGTACTAGCCCAGGATGCGCTGGATTTCGCGATGGGGGCAACAAACTATGGACACGATGTCAGCTTGCTGTTTATGGAAGACGGAGTTTTTCAGCTATTGGCAAAGCAGCAACCGGTTGAAGGCATAAAAAATCACGAAAAGCGGCTTAAATCGCTGCCTTTTTTTGATATAGAAACGTTACTCTGCTGCAAATCGAGCCTTGTTAAACGTAACATTAGCCCGGCTGAAATCGAACACGACATTACACTGTGTGATACGGATACAATGTCCGACATGCTTTGTCAAAGCGATCACGTTGTGAGGTTTTAATGAATATCGTGTTAACCCAGTCTCACTACGGTGAAAACATGTGGGCGCTGTTATCCAATATGCCTGACACTACCCGGTTTCTGTTACGTGGTAATGGCCTTTACCTGACTCAGACAGAAGCAGAAAAACTGGCATTGCTGAATAATGTATACGTTGTTGTTACCGAATCTCAGCAGCTTGGCGTGACGCTGGGCTCTCTTGTTACTCCCTGCTCGCTTTCAGACTGGATAGAGGGCGCTACAAATTCAACATGGGCGACGTTTTAATGGAAGAGGCTAATTACAGCTTTACTTTTGAAGGGCAATCTATCGCTACAGATAAGGCCGGGTATCTGCTGGATCATAAGCAATGGTCTGAGGCGATGGTACCGGTACTGGCTGACGCGGAAAATATCGAACTAACCGACGCGCATTGGGAAGTGATTCGTTTCGTGCGGGAATTTTATCTGGAATACGACACCAGCCCCGCCATCCGCGCATTAGTGAAAGCCATGGCGGCGAAATACGGGCCGGAAAAAGGCAATAGCCGCTACCTACATCGCTTGTTTAAGAAGGGCCCAGCGAAACAGGCAACCAAGCTGGCAGGGCTTCCCAAACCAGCCAAGTGCCTGTAATAACATAATATTTGGTCCTCAACCTTTCCATTAGGTCTGAATCTTCCCAACGTGAGTTTTGCCAGACTCTTTTGTGAATTCTACGTAATCATTTCTGTTAAACAAAAAAAGAGGCGTCAATCGCCTCTTTTTATACTTCCTTGGTATCCTTATAACCTACGCAGGCCGGATAACATCAACTCCGCCCATATACGGACGCAACACTTCAGGAATAATCACACTACCATCAGCCTGCTGGAAGTTTTCAAGCACGGCAACTAATGTTCTGCCCACTGCCAGGCCGGAACCGTTAAGCGTATGCAGTAACTCAGGTTTGTTGGTTTCCGGATTGCGATAACGCGCCTGCATTCTGCGAGCCTGGAAGTCCAGCATGTTTGAGCATGATGAAATTTCCCGATATGTATTCTGGGCCGGCAGCCAGACTTCCAGATCGTAGGTTTTCGCGGCACCGAATCCCATATCGCCAGTGCACAGCAGCACTTTTCGATATGGCAGATTCAGCTTCTGCAAAATACTTTCGGCATGCGATGTCATTTCTTCTAACGCATTAAAGCTATCTTCCGGCTTCACTAGCTGTACCATTTCGACTTTATCAAACTGATGCTGGCGGATTAAGCCTCGGGTGTCGCGCCCATACGAGCCCGCTTCTGAACGAAAACACGGAGTATGCGCCGTCATCTTAAGTGGCAACAGTTTCTCGTCCAGAATTTCATCTCTGGCAATATTTGTCAGTGGTACTTCAGACGTCGGTATCAGAGACAGCCCCTGGCCTTCTTCTGTGGCCGGTTTGGTGTGGAAAAGATCTTCACCAAACTTCGGTAGTTGTCCGGTACCGTACAAGCTGTCGTGATTTACCAAGTAAGGAACATACATTTCCTGATAACCATTTTCACCGGTCTGAACGTCCAGCATAAATTGAGCAATAGCTCGATTAAGACGGGCGACGTGCCCGCGCATCACAACAAAGCGACTACCGGTAAGCTTGGTCGCAACTTCAAAATCCAGACCTTTGTTCAGTCCCTCACCAAGATCCACATGGTCTTTGATTTCAAAATCAAATTCTCTTGGCGAGCCCCAGCGGCTTACTTCGACATTATCTTCTTCGTCTTTTCCTGCTGGTACAGAGGGGTCCGGTAAATTAGGGATCCCTTGTGTGAAGCTGGTGATTTCTTCAAGAACAATCTGAAGCTCAGACTTTGCAGCATCCAGTTCATCACCCAGTTTGCCCACTTCAGCAAGTAACGGAGCAATATCTTCACCCTGTGCTTTTGCTTTACCAATGGATTTACTTCTTACATTACGCTCATTCTGCAGATCCTGCGTTTTAATCTGCAAAGACTTGCGTTTCTCTTCCATCTTATTGAACGCATCAACATCCAGAGTAAAGCCCCGGCTCGCCAATCGCTCTGCAGTGGTATCAATATCGGTACGTAAACACTTCGGATCTAACATGTGTTTCTTCTTATCCTTTCATTAATTCAATGGCCAGCCAGCCTGCCAGGAGGCAAGCGCTGACGTTCAGAAAAATATTGGCAATGGCTTTTATCCAGAGCCCGTTTTCCAGTAACGTGAGGGTTTCGATGGAAAACGTTGAAAACGTTGTAAAAGCTCCCAGCAGACCAACGCCAAGCAGTGCCCGAAACGGTGAGTCAGCCAGTTCGTGACGTTCAATAAACCCATACAACAAAGCCAGGCTGAATGAGCCAAGCACGTTGACGGTAAGTGTACCAAAGGGGATATGTTTTCCAAACCACGAATCGATACCAGTAGTGATGAAATATCGAAGACAGGCCCCTATCGCCCCCCCGATGGCAATATAGCAATACACTAAAACACCCTGTGACATGTCCTTATCGTTTCCTGTTGCTATGTTGATTCAGTGAGTCGAGGTAATCGCGCTTGGCTTTAAGTGCTTTTTCCAGTCCCCTTTCATTCGGCTCGTAAAACCGCGTGCCAGACAGACTTTCAGGGAAATAACACTCGCCAGCAGCAAATGCGTTAGGTTCATTGTGCGCATAACGATAATCTTCGCCGTGCCCCATTTCCTTCATGAGTTTCGTCGGTGCATTACGAAGGTGATTAGGAACACCAAGATCGCCTGTTTGTTTTGCCAGCGCCTTTGCGGCACTAAACGCGCTGTATACTGCATTGCTTTTCGCGGCCAGCGCGCAATAAACGGTCGCTTGCGCAATCGCGCGCTCGCCTTCAGCAGGGCCAACCCGATGAAATGTATCCCAGGCGTTTATTGCCAGTTGCATTGCGCGCGGATCCGCATTACCAATGTCTTCTGACACGATAGCCAGCAATCGCCGGGCAACATAAAGCGCGTCGCCTCCGCCGTGCAAAATCCGCGCATACCAATAGAGTGCAGCGTCCGGATCAGACCCTCTGACAGACTTATGAAATGCGGAAATCAAATCGTAAAAGGTATCACCTTTATTGTCATAGGCGGCAATCTTTTCACCCACGGCCTGCTCGATGTCTTTCAGGGTGATGGTATTTTCGGAAGTAAAATCCGATGCCAGCTCCAGATAGGTCAGCAGACGTCTTGCATCACCTGCGCATAGGTCAAGCAATGCTGCTCTGGCATCGGATTCAATAGACAGGTTTCTGTCACCAAGGCCCCGCTCATTGTCTGCCAGCGCACGTTCCAGTACCCCGTTCAGCGCTTCCGTATCCAAAGCCTGCAGAACATAAACGCGTACACGGCTTAACAAGGCATTATTCAGCTCAAAGGAAGGGTTTTCCGTGGTCGCGCCAACAAACGTGACCGTGCCGGATTCTACAAACGGCAGGAAGGCGTCCTGCTGGCTTTTATTAAAACGATGGACCTCATCAATAAATAATAGTGTTCGCTGCTGATACCGCGCATCGGCTTCGGCCTTCTCCATGGCAGCGCGAACCTCTTTTACCCCCGAGGTTACTGCTGATAACCGGATAACATTGGCATCGGTGTAATGCGCAATTAGTTCGGCTAGTGTGGTCTTGCCAGTTCCGGGCGGCCCCCACAGAACCATTGAATGGCAGTGACCGGACTCAAGCATTTTGCGAAGCGGCTTTCCCTCTCCCAGTAAATGCTGTTGTCCGGCATAGTCATCAATGGCAGTCGGCCGCATGCGCGCTGCCAGCGGTGCATAGAGATCGTTCTGCGCCATTACCGCTGATCGTCAATCATGTAGGTATCAGGTATTGAGACAGTAAATAATGAACTGTCAGGCTCATCGGTTACGTTAACAGAGGAAAACACCAGATTGCTGGTCTGTGACTGCGCATCGAGCATTGTCAGCGAGGCCAGCGTCTGGTTGTCAAAGTGCATGGTCAGTGACTGGATCTGACCATCATCTTTCTTTGGCCTCACCGTGTATTTACCCTCAGCACCTTCGGTGACAGTAAAATCATCCCAGATTGCCGGGTCATTGCTGGTCAGTAAGATTACCGGGTTGTCAGCAATTGCCTGTGACTGATCGATAATAGTCACCTGCTCAACGAAGGTATCAATATTCCAGACCACATCGCCGTCAGCAATAAGTAAGGTCTCATCGGGAAACGCCGTTTCCCAGCGCAGTTTATCCGGGCGTGTCATCGTCAGTGTGCCAGTGGCTTCATGAACAACGTCGCCGGCCTCATCAGATACGGTTTGCTGAAAACTCGCGGCGTAATGTGTCATGTCAGATAACAGGCGCTTCAATGCCACTTCTGACTGTTCATCAGCCTGTATACTTACTGAGCTCAGCAGCAGTGGGCTGAGCATGACAAAAATCGCTTTTTTCATAGTAATTAATCTCTTGGTGCAGGGGGCGCTAAAACTTCCCGGTTACCGTTGTGTCCTTGTGGACTTACGACACCACTGGCTTCCATTTGTTCGACCAGTCTGGCTGCACGGTTATAACCGATACGGAATTTACGCTGAACGCTGGAGACGCTGGCCCGGCGACTTTCTGTAACAAACGCAACAGCTTCGTCGTAGAACGCATCTAATTCCTGATCGCCGCCTTCAGGTTGTTCACCCGGCAGAAGGACTTCTGCTGTGGCTTCACCATTGAGGATCTCATCAATATATTCAGGCTCACCACGCTTTTTCCAGTCAGCGACGACGGCATGCACTTCATGGTCATCTACAAACGCGCCATGAACACGCGTAGGTACCGGACTACCCGGTGGCAAATACAACATGTCACCCATTCCCAGCAATGCCTCAGCGCCCTGCTGGTCAAGAATGGTACGGGAATCCACTTTACTCGACACCTGAAATGCAATCCGTGTGGGTATATTCGCCTTTATCAGGCCGGTAATAACATCCACTGAAGGACGCTGTGTTGCCAGAACCAGGTGTATACCGGCAGCTCGGGCTTTTTGCGCGATCCGGGCAATCAGTTCTTCAACCTTTTTGCCAACAATCATCATCATGTCAGCAAATTCGTCAACCACCACTACGATACTGGGCAATTTACCAAGATCAGGTGCTTCAGGATCCATACTCTCTTCAGACTTCCAGAGTGGATCTTTAATCGGCTCACCGTCCTGAATCGCTTTCATGACTTTGGTGTTGTAGCCCTTAAGGTTTCGCACACCCAGGGCACTCATCAAGCGGTAACGTCGCTCCATTTCGCCAACACACCAGCGCAGTGCATTAGCCGCTTCTTTCATATCAGTAACCACTTCTGCAAGCAGATGGGGTATTCCCTCATAGACCGACAACTCAAGCATTTTCGGGTCAATCATGATCATGCGCACATCTTCCGGCGTGCTTTTGTAAAGCAGGCTTAAGATCATGACATTAACGCCTACTGACTTACCCGAACCGGTAGTACCGGCAACCAACAAATGCGGCATCTTCGCAAGATCAACCACAACCGGCTTTCCGGAGATATCAGAGCCAAGCACCATGGTCAGTGCTGATGGATTCGACTGGAAGGTATCGCAACTGATGACTTCACTTAGCCTTACCATTTCACGTTTTTTATTCGGCAGCTCCAATCCGATAACAGATTTACCCGGAATAACCTCAACAACACGTACTGAGATCGCTGACATGGCACGCGCCAGATCCTTAGACAGGCTTGTAATTTTGCTCACCTTCACGCCGGGAGCAAGGTCAAGTTCGAAACGGGTGATTACCGGGCCAGGATAAACGCCCACAACCGTTGCTTCGATATTGAAGTCAGCCAGTTTCTCTTCAACCAAGCGTGAGACGATATCCAGCTCTTCCTGCGAAATCGGATTTTCATGTTTATCTGCGCGCTCTAACAAATCAAAAGATGGCATAGGGCCATCCGGCGCCTCTTCCGTCACAGCTGTAGGTTTGGACGGTGGCGGTGTCTTGGTAGCCGGTGTTGGCTGAGATTCCGTTGCCGGAGCACTACTTGCCGCCCGCATCTTTTCTTTGACGCCAGAAAACAGTGACGATTTTTCTTTTGGTGCAGGTTTATCGTCTTCGACGACAAACGGTGGCTCATCGCCATCATCGAATATTTCATCAGGAATACCAAAGCTGGGTTCTTCCCTCTGTGGCTGCGGCCTGGGTACTTTTGTCTCTTCGGAAGGGGGCTCTGCGCGCATACTGGTGATATCAATATCTGACTCGTTCTCACTTCCCTGCTCTCGTGAAGGTAGCGCCAGCCGGGGCATTTCTATGCCCATTAATTGCTGAGGTATCCCTACGGCCTTTCGCCCGGTCCACAGTGTCGCACTTCCAATACTGTCGATGATGGTCAGCCAGCTGATACCTGTCAGCAGGGTAAAGCCGGTACAGAAAAAACAGAGCAGCAACAGGATAGTGCCAGCAGTATTAAAATAAGGGATCAGCGCAGAGCTGATGACATCACCTACGAAACCGCCAGCTGAGAAGTTATAGATATCGTTGAAGTTGATACTGGCAATGCCGGTAGCGCCGAGAGCCAGCAACAGCCCGCCAATGATTCGAAGCCCGATTGTCAGATAATCAAACTCGTCCAGTTGTTTGATGTGCTGAAACAAAAACCAACCTAAAAATGCACAGCAAAAAGGTAGCGCCCACGCCAGATAACCAAAGCTGAACAGCAGAAGATCCGCTATCCACGCGCCACTCGCGCCCACCCAATTGTGAACGTCCAATTGTAAACCCGCCTGACTCCAGCCTGGGTCACCGGGATGAAAAGATGCTAATGCCAGCAACAGAAAAAATGCAAAAACGCAGGCTATCATCATGCCTGCTTCCCACAAACGCTGGATTCCGGAAAGTCGCGCCATACCTAAATAAATCACTATATTTTAGTACTACAGTAAGCAATTCATACACCAGTCTGTATCAGACAGCCTGAATGCAACCTGAAACATTGCTTCTGCTACTTCATTTTTTATTGTCAAAGCCTACCACAAAGGGGGTTGGCAAGCCTATGCCAAATTACTTCAGATTAATACGAAGTGCAGTTGTGCTTTTGACCTCTTCCATGACCACATAGGTGCGTGATTCGCTCACACCTGGCAATCGTAGTAAGGTATCACCAAGCAGTCGACGATAACTCGACATATCAGCCACGCGGGCTTTAAGTAAAAAATCAAAGTCACCGGACACCAGGTGGCACTCCTGAATATCGTCATGTTGTTTCACTGCAGCAGAAAATTCTGCAAAGATATCAACCGACGTTTTGGTCAGTGTGATTTCCACAAAAACCAGCATGGCCGCGCCTAGTTTTTCAGGATTGACGACTGCGTGGTATCCCGTAATGTAGCCTTGTGCCTCCAGACGCTTAACCCTTTCCAGACAAGGGCTTGCACTTAATCCAACCTCTTTTGCCAGATCAACATTGGAGATACGTCCATCTTTCTGCAACACTGTAAGTATGTTGCGATCGATGCGGTCAAGGTGTTTGGGTGTTTTCACCAACATACAAAAACCCGTAAATTTTTCTGAATGCCAAATAATACACTGCACTTTCCCAACTTTCAGCAGATACTTTGGTTTTTGTTTCAGTATACTGCGCAGCTTATTCGCATATCATCCTACACTTTTAAGAGGGCAATCTATGCTAGTCGGTGTACCAAAAGAAATAAAAAACCACGAATACCGTATCGGTCTGACGCCTGCCGCAGTGAAAGAATTCGTTAGCCATGGCCATCAGGTAATGGTGGAAAGCAACGCAGGTGAAGCCATAGGGTTTACCAATGAGATGTACACCGAAGCCGGTGCGTCAATTGCCTCTTCTGCAGAAAAAGTGTTTGCCGAAGCAGAAATGATTGTCAAAGTGAAAGAGCCTCAGCCTGACGAATGTAAGCAGCTAAGCAAAGGACAGACCCTGTACACATACCTGCACCTTGCGCCGGACCCGTTGCAGACTGAGTTGTTGGTCGCCTCAGGCGCAACCTGTATTGCTTATGAGACCGTGACAGATGAACGTGGTGGCCTGCCACTGCTCGCACCAATGAGTGAAGTGGCCGGCCGCATGTCAGTGCAGGCTGGTGCGCACTACCTGGAAAAGGCGCATGGCGGTAGCGGTACGTTGCTGGGCGGTGTGCCAGGCGTAGCGCCAGGTAAAGTGCTGGTGATTGGCGGCGGTGTTGTGGGTACAAATGCAGCAAAAATGGCACTGGGACTGGGTGCTGATGTCACCATCCTTGACCGTTCGCTTCCACGCCTTCGTCAAATTGATGATATTTTCAATGGTCAGGTTAAGACCGTATATTCTACTGTTGATGCCATTGAGCATTACTCTTCAAAAGCGGATCTGGTTGTCGGCGCTGTACTCATCCCTGGCGCGGCGGCACCGAAACTCTTAAACCGTGAACACATCCGTGCCATGAAGCCCGGTTCTGTTCTGGTCGATGTTGCTATCGATCAGGGTGGCTGTTTTGAAACTTCAAGAGCCACTACGCATCAGGACCCTGTCTATGTCATAGATGACGTCGTACATTATTGCGTAGCCAACATGCCTGGCGGCGTGGCGCGGACCTCAACGATGGCGCTTAACAACGCTACACTGCCATTTGGTCTGGCACTCGCCAACAAAGGGCCAGCGCAGGCAATGCTGGATGATCGTCACTTACTGGCCGGTCTTAACGTGCATGAAGGCAAAGTCACTTATAAAGCGGTTGTGGATGCACTTGGTAAGCAACTGGGGCTGACTTACACCCCTGCTGAAGAAGCCTTGCGTTAATATTTGACAGCATGTAATGAACTCGAAAGCCCCGTAAGGGGCTTTTTTATTGCCTGAAGACAGGGCATGATAGATGTAGCTTTGCTGTAATCTGTCTTGCGAAAATGAATAAGACTGTCAGCACTGCTCATTTTGTTACTGCTTTAAAAGGAATTTAAAATGAAGTCCGTTAAATGGCTTACCAGTAGCGTTTTTGTATTAATTTTATCCGCCTGTGCCAGCACTCCCCAGCTCACTCAAAAGCCTGTCGATATCCCTCTTCATGACATTGCGAAGTACTGGCTTCCGGAAGTATCCGGCTTTTCATATGGCAGTCCGCCCAAGCAGCCGGGCACTGTCATCGTCAGCTATCTGGTAGATTCTGAGGGTGATATTTACGACGTAGAAATTATAAAGTCTACGCCAGAGGGATTATGGGACGGTGTCGTCAAAAAATCATTGAGAAATACCACATTCACACCATCCCCTTACAATAAGGCCCGGGTGCCAGTGAGAGTGACCGCACAATATGATTTCTCAGGATAGCCGTAGTGTGAACATTAACGGTTGCCAAAGTAACACATGTTATCAGTGACAATTGACAGTGAGGTAACAGGTCCCTCACTGTCGCAGTAACCGTTACAAGCCTTTGATACTGTCGTTGACCGATTGCAGCACCTGTTGTGGAGAGCTTGCCTGGGTAATTGGACGCCCCATCACCAGATAACTCACACCATGGCGAACGGCATCTTCTGGCGTCATAACACGCTTCTGATCACCAGCGTCGCTTCCTGCCGGACGGATACCCGGTGTAACCAGCAAAAAGTCATCAGCCATATGCTCTCGTAACGCCGTTGCTTCTCTGGCAGAGCAAACAATGCCGTCAAGCCCGGCGCGAGCAGTCAGTCTGGCAAGTTTCAGAACCTGCTGTTCAGGCGTTACTCCAGAGACAACATCAGCAAGCTGCGCGTCATCCATACTGGTTAACACAGTAACCGCAATCAGTTTAGTCTGTGGATGTGAACTACCGGCGATGGCAGCCTTTGCTGCTTCCATCATTGGCAAGCCGCCAGAGGCGTGGACATTTACCATCCAGACACCAAGCTCAGCAGCAGCTTTACACGCTTTCGCTACCGTATTGGGAATGTCATGAAATTTTAGGTCGAGAAAAACATCGAACCCTTTCTCTACCAGCGACTTCACAAAATCCGGTCCGAATAAAGTGAACATCTCTTTGCCCACTTTTAACTTACATTGGGTAGGATCCAATCCATCAACAAATGCCAGGGCTTTCGCTTTGTCATCGTAATCCAGTGCGATAATCACGCGCGCTTCTTGTTGCATTACCTTATTCCCCATCAAGACCTTTAATTGGTTTCACCACTCCCCACTTTTTGCAGGAGGGACACAACCAATACAGCTTTCTACCGGAAAAACCACAGCTCTGGCAGCGGTATTTGGGACGCTGCATCATTTGCTTTTCAACTAACTCTTCAAGCAACTCGAGGCTTTCCGTAGAGGCTTTGTCTTCAATTTGATCGATATACAACCCCATCAGGGTTTTGAAACCACGCATTGTAGGGCGATTTCGCAGTTGTTCAAGCAGATATTCCGCCGCTTTATTATGCTCACCCTGTGCCAGCAGTACATCTACCATCGCCAGATAGGAGGTAGCACATTGTTGCCAGTGAGCTTCCAGGTTCTCAGCAAACTCGCTCCAGTTACCCGTTTTTTCAGCGATGGACTCCAGTAACGGTACCGCTTCGCTAAACCAACTAATATCTCGTTCTGCGACCTGCAGCAGGTAGGAAGATGCATCCGTAAACCGCTCCTGCTCCAAAGCGATTTCACCAAGCATCAACCAGGGACGAACTGCGTGCTCATCGGCGTTAACCGCCTTTTGCAGTAAGGTCAATGCTTTACCCTGCTCACCGGCTTTCAGTTCAAGGCTGGCCTGCTCACAATAGAAGTGCGCCAGACGTCCGCTGACATCGTCATTGTCGCCGTGACAATCAACCATCCGCTCTGCCAGTTCGATGGCCCGACCCCATTCTTTGGTAGTCTGATAAATGCTGAATAGTTGTTGCTGAGCAACCAGATAGTGTTTTTCACTGTTCAACAGTTGAAGAAAGGCGTTTTCAGCACGTTCAAGAAATCCGGCCTGTGTGTAGTCCTTCCCCAGCTCCTTGAGTGCATTTTCGCGCTGACTTGGCTGAATTTCGTCACGGCTTACCAGGTTTTGATGTACTCTGATTGCGCGATCGATTTCTCCGCGGTGGCGGAAGAAATTTCCCATGGCGATATGCGTCTCAACCGTGTCTGAGTTGAGATTTATCATTTTGATAAGTGTGTCTACAGCCTTATCTGGCTGGTCGGAGAGGAGGAAGTTCAGGCCTTTATAATAATGTCTGGAAAGTATGCTTGATTGTTTACGCTGTGCCTGACGAACGCTGTTGCGACCCATTATCCAGCCATATCCAGCCGCAACCGGCAGGAGAAGAAACAACAATTCAAGCATATTAGTGGTCTTTGTTTAACTTTCGAAGCTTACTGCGCGAAGCGATCAGTTTTACTCTTAAGCTCAGCCAGCTTGCCATCATTATCAATATGCCAATAACCACCCCTACCGACAACGTAACAGCAATAAGCGTAGACACTCTGAGTTCTGCGCGAGCAATCAGGTAGTTCACAGATATCAACGCATCATTTTGCGAACCAATTGCAAATGCCAGTGACAGCAGTACCAAAACCACAATGATGAAGAGGATCCCTTTCAACGCCAAAGCCCTTGTTACTCAATAATTTGAAGAGCATAGCAAATTGCGGGGAAACATAACATCGTAATGTGGCGATTAGCGATCAAAGATTGAATCAGGCTGCACCTGACTCTGTAAGCGCTTCGTCAGCAGGCGGAATGGGCCGTAGCCTTGCTGAGACGAGGTCGTTTTGCAGCATGGAAAGGTTCGTCAGATAAATAACGTGGGTATACCCCTCCTGCATTTTCAACAGTTGGTCATACGCTCCCTTATCGACTTTGGAAAGCTGTGCAAGACGCTTACGGGTCAACGGGGTTGAATGGCTTTGAGAACGAATGCAGCAAATATCGGTAACGCATAACTGGATTTTCTGATCCTGCAATTTTTGCGCTATCTGCTGTCGCATACTGCCGTAAAGGAAATCATCATTTTTGATGAAAACCAGTTTGCTGTCTGATTTGCGAACACAGTGCACCACAGTGGTAGTCTGACATGTGCCCTGAAACAACGACTCCAGCATCTTGGACTTTGGTTTTGTGGCATTTCTGTCAGCAAAGAAACCATGCAGCGGCGTAATATTTTTTGCCTGAGAGAACGGATAAATATCATCACAGGTATCACCCTGATAAACCGTTTTCAGTCTGTCTAAAAGGTGCCTGTTCAGTACACACAGAACTGCCAGAGACGGCATATGTCGGATTGCCAGTTCCCAGATAAACCGGTGTGTGGCGCGCTGCAGTCTCGCGACGTCACGCATTTTATAAAATGCGGTATTATCTTCCACCATTGCATCCACACTGGCACCGGTTTTACTGGATTTTGCCAAATCCAGCAGACAAAGTCGCAACACGCCGCTTTCGGGGTCAAAATGCACCACACGATACCGTTCATTCTTTATTTTAAGATCGGGAACCGTAACCCTTACCTCTTCGCCAATGGCCTGCGATTTGTCACTGATAGTCAGTTGCAGGCCCTTTGAAGACAGGTCATTAACTTTTGCCTCGACACTGGATAGTAAGCCGGTTTTTATACTTGCCGGTTTGTCTACCACGTACCGGGTTTCAGAACGCCGATCGAGGTCTTCTTCCATCACATAGTCGATACGCCAGCAGTCATCGGTGACCAGAAAGGATTTTGGAATGGGTTTAAAGTCACAGCGAGTACCAAGGGTCAGCTTGCTGACTTTATCAGTGACGTCACGGCAAAAAATAATCCGGTTTAATGAGGATAAAGATGTAAATTGCTTCGGATCGATATCATGGATAGAAAAGCTTTTATGTTTATCCTCATCGGAAATCTCTTCTATACGGCAATGTGTACACGACAGGTCGCCAGACTTGGATAACAGATAAACATAAGCGCTTAACTGATCAATCTCCAACAATTGGCGATGTGTCATCGCTACCTCAACCATGCCTCGCTTCGTTTTTATACTACCGTGGAACACAAAGGCTTCACCATACTTACTCACTTCCCGGCCAAGGTGGCTGAAAAGTGCCTGGCCGGAAAGTTTTTTAAGGACCGAAAAAGCATTGCTGTGCTTTATATTGGATTTAGTAAGTAAGGCGATGACGGGGCTGATTTCACGTTTGGTCACTGAAACAAATATGGGAACCCAGGGACTACTTTCCAGGATCCTGTCGCGCTCTAAATCCTGCATCGCTCTTTCGATTTCAAGATCGCGCTTAAGAGGCTGATTATAAGCCGTCGCCTGAATATATTTTTTTATTGCTTCGTAAACATAGGGCTCAACGTCATCATGAAGACTAAAATTGGACTCGTACTTTCCGGAATGCTTATTAAACTTTACTGAGTCAAGAACGAATTTGACCTCTTGGTCGGGCAAGTGGAGCCCCATCACGTCAGGGAACGTAAACGTAATTTCATCGCCGGTCTTACTGTTGGGTGGCCGTTTCGTTTCTACGGCCATCGTATCGAAAGCCAGCGAACTGACGTTGCAGTGCCTGCCCTTTTCAAACTCCAGCGAGGACACCGGGAAATTTGGAGATAGCGCGATGTCATCGCCAAAATCGATGTCGTTGAGTGACTGCGTTTCAACCGCAAAGGCATCTACAATTTTCTTGTACTGGTCTTTTTTTATCTGCGCCTGATAGACGTCAGAATTCATTACCGATTCAAAGACACCAACCGTATAGCGGTTCTGGTAAAGTGACGTTTCGTCTTTGAGGATCCTGGCACCGACTTTGTCCAGACGCATCTGGACACCAAAGTGCTTAAATTTCATGACGGGGAATTGGGCAAATGCTGAATTGTCGGCAGGGGCGTCCGTCAGAGAGGTGAGTCTGATTACTTCTTCTTTTACTACCCTTCGTACGCTACTGGGTAACCGCTTGGAAAATTTATTGAGGCCTTCCAGCAGACGGTTATCTTGCTCGTATGGAATTAATGCGCGTATGAGTGGCTGATACTGCTTTATAATTTTTTCTTCTTCGCCCACTGACATGTCTGTCTAGCATAATTATGTCATCATCAGCCCTACTATAAAGGGCGTGCAAAGAGAATTGCAACTAATTATTTTTTGAACAACACAATTTAATGAAGCGACCAGTGGTTTGCCTTTCGCGATAGATAACACGAAGGATAAAGAATTATGTTTATTGGTAGTAGAAAACTGTGCAATTTTTCATAAAGGCTAACGGGCTCACTCGTTCGGACACAAAAAAGGCCGCAAAATGCGACCTTTTATATTACTGAATTGACGCGTTCACGCGTTCCCGTAATTCCTTGCCCGGTTTGAAGTGAGGGACGTACTTTCCGTCTAGTTTCACTGTCTCACCCGTTTTAGGATTTCTCCCAACGCGGGGGGCACGGTAATGCAATGAGAAACTACCAAAACCCCTGATTTCAATGCGCTCGCCCTTCTGTAGGGTTTGCGCCATCTGCTCAAGGATTTCTTTAATTGCAAGCTCGAGTTCCTTCGCAGGAATGTGGCGCGCCTGATCCGCGAGCTGCTCAATTAGTTCTGACTTGGTCATGAAAACCTCATTGTCACAAATTAATCCAAACAGCTACTGCGGAATGGGAGCATAATATTACGCCCCCATTAAAGCATTACTCGCCTTTAGCTGCTTTAAATGCTTCAGCCATTGCGTTAGCAAAGCCACCGTCGTCTTGCTGGTTAACTTTATCGATAGCTTCTTTCTCGTCTGCCTGATCTTTCGCTTTAACAGACAAGTTCACAGTGCGGTTCTTACGATCCACGCCCATGAATTTCGCTTCGATGCTGTCACCCACGCTAGCTTCTTCAGAAGCGTCTTCTATACGGTCAACAGACAAGTCTGCAACGCGGATATAGCCGTCAACTTCTTCAGCCAGGTTCACAGTAACGCCTTTGGCATCAACTGCAGTAACTGTACCTGTAACGATAGCACCTTTCTTGTTCTCTGTCAGATACTTATTGAAAGGATCTTCTTCGATTTGCTTCACGCCAAGAGAGATACGCTCACGCTCTGGGTCGACTTGCAGTACAACAGCAGAGATTTCGTCGCCTTTCTTATAGTCGCGAACCGCGTCTTCACCAGATTTGTTCCAGCTGATGTCAGAAAGGTGAACCAGACCGTCGATGCCGCCGTCAAGGCCGATGAAGATACCAAAGTCAGTGATTGACTTGATCTTACCAGACACTTTGTCACCTTTTTCGTGTGACTTAGCGAACTCTTCCCATGGGTTAGCAATGCACTGCTTAAGACCCAGAGAAATACGACGACGCTCTTCGTCAATTTCAAGAACCATAACTTCAACAGTATCACCCAGGTTAACAACCTTAGACGGGTGGATGTTTTTGTTAGTCCAATCCATTTCAGAAACGTGTACCAGACCTTCAACGCCATCTTCGATTTCTACGAAGCAGCCGTAATCAGTCAGGTTAGTTACCTGACCAGAGATCTTAGTACCTTCTGGGTAACGCTGTGCAATTTCTTGCCATGGATCGTTGCCCATCTGCTTCATACCAAGAGAAACACGCTGCTTCTCTTTGTCGAACTTCAGAACTTTAACATTGATTTCGTCACCAACATTCACGATTTCACTTGGGTGCTTAACGCGCTTCCAAGCCATGTCAGTGATGTGCAGAAGGCCGTCAACACCGCCTAAGTCTACGAATGCACCGTAGTCAGTCAGGTTCTTAACGATACCTTTGATTTCGTGGCCTTCTTCCAGGTTCGCCAGAAGTTGCTCACGTTCTGCACTGTTTTCAGCTTCAATAACAGCACGACGAGAAACCACAACGTTGTTGCGCTTCGCGTCCAGTTTGATAACTTTGAATTCAAGCTCTTTGCCTTCCAGGTGAGTGGTGTCGCGTACTGGACGTACGTCAACCAGAGAACCTGGCAGGAATGCGCGTACACTGTTAACTTCAACAGTGAAACCGCCTTTCACTTTACCGTTGATAACGCCTTTGATTGTGGCTTTATCATCGTAAGCTTTTTCCAGCTCAACCCACGCTTCGTGACGCTTCGCTTTTTCGCGAGACAGAATAGTTTCACCGAAGCCGTCTTCTACTGCATCAAGGGCTACGTCTACTTCGTCACCAATAGCGATTTCTAGTTCGCCTTCGGCGTTTTTGAATTGGTCAGCTGGGATAGCACTTTCTGATTTCAGGCCTGCGTCAACAAGAACGATGTCTTTGTCGATAGAAACTACGGTACCTTTAACAATTGAACCAGGGCGAGTTTCTAGTTCCTGTAGGCTTTCTTCAAAAAGTTGTGCAAAATTTTCAGTCATAAGGTTTAAAATTCAGTTTAAGTTTAATCCACGCTACAATCCGGTTACCGTGGGGTTATTAATAAAAGCCGCTACATCCTGTTGCAGCATTGGCGATGATTTATCTCACCTCATTCAAGCGTGAGTTAATAACATCTATTGCTTTTTCAAAGACTTGGTTGATATCCAGGTCTGTTGAATCGATAATTACAGCATCTTCTGCCGGTACCAGTGGAGCTACCGCGCGCTGTGTATCGCGCTCGTCTCTGGCCTGGATATCGGTTAAAAGGCGCGCAATATTAACATCCATGCCCTTCTCTTTCAACTGGCCGTAACGACGCTCTGCCCTAGCTTGGGCGCTGGCTGTAAGGAATATTTTTACCACGGCATCGGGGAAAACCACTGTGCCCATATCACGGCCATCAGCGACGAGGCCAGGTTCGTGCTGAAACGCACGTTGACGACGCAGCAGCGCTTCTCTAACGCGAGGGAGTGCAGCAACCTTTGATGCTACGGCCCCAACCTGCTCGGTACGGATGTCGTCGGTGACATCTTCACCTTCAAGGATAATGCGAGTGCCCTCTCCCTCTGTTTCAAAGCTGACGTCCAGGCCAGTGGCAAGAGGCACGATCGATTCTTCGTCATCACAAGGCAAATCGTGATGAAGTGTAGCAACTGCCAGCACGCGGTAAATTGCGCCGCTATCGAGAAAATGCCAACCTAACTTTGATGCCAGTAAGCTACTTAACGTACCTTTACCAGCGCCACTTGGACCGTCAACCGTGACGACGGGTGATGGATGCATACCTGCTCCAGAATATTATAAAAAGGTTAAAAAAACGCGCGCAATTATACGCGTTCAGAAACGATTGGCAATGCTGTAGCCCGAACTACAGCATTAACCTTTCGACAGTAGCAGGAAATGATCAACCTGGTTGGCAGATAGTTTTGAAACGTTCAAAGTAGTCTGGAAACGTTTTCGCAGTGCAGCCCGGATCGTTAATAGTGACGGGGGTATCACTCAATGCTATCAGGGAAAAGCACATCGCAATACGATGATCATTGTAAGTATCGATCTCAGCGTGCTGCAACATGTCCGTTGGCCACACTGTAATATAATCGTTACCCTCTTCAACGCTTGCCCCCAGCTTTTTCAGTTCTGTTGCCATGGCGTGCAGGCGATCGGTCTCTTTAACCCGCCAGTTGTAGATGTTACGAATACTTGTTGGTCCTTCAGCGAACAAGGCTGTGGTGGCGATAGTCATGGCCGCGTCGGGGATATGGTTCATGTCCATATCCACGCCTTTAAGCGGCGCACCTGTCACACTGACCGACTCATCTTCCCAGTGAACCGTAGCGCCCATGGCTTCCAATACGTCGGCAAATCGCACATCGCCCTGGATGCTTTTTTTACCAATGCCGGTGACTTTCACCGTACCACCTTTGATTGCGCCGGCGGCAAGGAAATAAGAAGCTGACGACGCGTCCCCTTCAACCAGAAACCGACCGGGTGAACGGTACTTCTGCCCGGACGCGATGACAAATGAGCGGTAGGCGTTATTCGTAACAGATACGCCAAACTTCGCCATGGTATCCAGGGTAATATCAATATACGGCTTGGAAACCAGTTCCCCTTTTATGGTGATAGTAAGATCACCTGTAAATAACGGGGCGGCCATCAGCACTGCGGTTAAAAACTGGCTTGAAACACTGCCGTCAACTTCAACGGTACCGCCCTCAAGCGAGCGTCCGGCAATTTTCAGCGGCGGGTAGCCATCATTTTTCAGATAGGTAATGTCTGCACCGGCCTGACGCAACGTATCAACTAAATCGCCAATAGGTCGCTCTTCCATACGGGGCTCGCCGGTAAGCGTTACATTCACATCGCTGGCGGCAAGAGCCGCGCACAATGGACGCATCGCCGTACCGGCATTACCCAGAAATAACTCCAGCGCCTCAGGTTGTTCGAAACGGCCACCTATTCCTTTAACTTCGCATCGCGTATTACTATTGCTGAGCGAATACTCAACGCCTAATGCAGTGAGTGCATTGAGCATATGTCTGATATCGTCGCTATCCAGCAAGTTAGTTAAAACGGTAGTGCCTTCAGCCAACGCAGCAAGAAGTAATGCCCGGTTTGAGAGGCTTTTAGAGCCTGGTACGTTAACTTCACCGGAGACGCTACTGATAGGCTCCAGCGTCAGTTGTGTTTCTATCATCCGTGGGTCCTCTCAAATTCCTGCATGAATTCTACCAATGCCACCACGCCTTCAACTGGCATGGCGTTGTAGATACTTGCACGCATGCCACCCACCGAGCGGTGTCCTTTCAGTGCGACCAGGCCTGCGTCGTCAGCTTTTTTCAGAAATTCAGCATCCAGCTCCGGCATGGCTAACTGGAACGGCACATTCATTCTTGAGCGATTATCCGGGTGTACCTGTGACTGATAAAAGTCGGAGTTGTCGATTTCTGCATACAGCAGGTTAGCTTTCTCGTCATTTCGTTTGTCAATAACCTCAAGCCCCCCCTGCGCTTTCAGCCATTTAAACACCAGTCCGGCTAAGTACCAGGAAAAGGTCGGTGGCGTGTTGTACATAGAGTCCGAGCCCGCCAGCAAGTCATAATCAAAAATGGACGGCGTGGCCTGACGCGCATTTCCTACCAGATCTTTTCTGACTATCACCACGGATAAACCGGAGGGGCCGATATTTTTCTGTGCGCCCGCATAAATCACACCGTATTTAGACACATCCAGCGGGCGAGACAGTATCGTTGAGGACATATCCGCAACCAGCGGGACATCGCCAGATTCAGGCAACCAGCTAAACTCAATCCCATCTACGGTTTCATTTGGGCAAAAATGATAATACGCAGCGTCTGACCAGGACGAATCGAACACAGGTTTTTCAACGTAATGTTTACCGTCTTTCTGGCTGACATTTCCAACCACTACCGGCTGATTATATTTTTGCGCTTCGCTGACTGCCCCCTTAGACCAGGAGCCACTCACCAGATGTAAACTTGTCTGCTGTTCTGTTGACAAATTTAACGGTACCGCCGCGAATTGACCGCGACCACCGCCGTGGGTAAACAGTACGTGATAGTTATCAGGCACATTCAGCAAATCGCGAAGATCTTGCTCAGCCTGAGCCGCGACATCAATAAAATCTTTACCGCGATGGCTTACCTCCATGACAGAGCAGCCGGAGTCACGCCAGTTCACAAATTCATCTTTAGCCTGTGCCATGACTTCATAGGGGAGCATGGCCGGGCCAGCACTAAAATTAAACACGTTTTTCATTGCGCTTTTTCAACACCTGTAAACACAACAAGCGGCATATGCCGCTTGTTACCAAAGAACCTGCATGAAGCCGATACCTAAACGGTACCGGCACACTCATGCGCTACTCTTCTGTCGCTGGCTTATCTTCACCGTTATCGGTGTCAGCAGATTCAGCCACCGCGGCGTTTTCTTCACCGTCTTCTAATAGTGCTTCGTCTAATACATCTTCAACTTCTTCAATTCGCTGAAGACCAACAACATGCTCGTTTTCACCGGTACGGATAAGTCGAACACCCTGCGTATTACGGCCGACAACAGACACTTCGGATACGCGAGTACGAACCAGCGTTCCCATGTCACTAATCAGCATAATCTCATTGTTATCATCAACCTGAACAGCGCCAATCACTTTCCCGTTTCTCTCGGAAACTTTGATCGATACAACGCCCTGGGTTGCGCGGCTCTTCGCCGGATAGTCGTCCAACGGCGTGCGCTTACCAAATCCGTTCACGGTGGTAGTCAGAATCGCGCCATCACCGCGCGGAACAATCAGTGATACCACTTTCTGATCATCCTGCAATTTGATACCGCGTACACCTGTTGCCGTACGGCCCATTGGGCGCAGCGCCATCATCTCTTCGCCCGTTTCAGGATCCAGCTTCACTGCGCCGGTTTCTGCATCGCGAAGCTTCTCGTTAAAGCGAACCACTTTACCGGCGTCAGAGAACAACATGATGTCATCATCACCATGGGTAATTGCTACACCAATCAGCTCATCACCGTCATTCAGATTCACCGCGATAATACCGCTTGAACGTGGACGCGAGTAAAGACTCAGGTCAGTCTTCTTAACTACGCCGTTAGCTGTCGCCATAAGTACGAACTTACCTTCTTCGAATTCTTTAATCGGAAGAATAGCGGTAATGCGCTCGTCCTGTTCCAGCGGCAGAATATTTACAATTGGACGTCCTCGGGCATTTCGGCTTGCGAACGGCAATTGATATACCTTCAGCCAGTATAAGCGGCCACGGGTTGAGAAGCAGAGAATATGATCGTGCGTGTTGGCGACCAGCAAGCGCTCGATGATATCTTCATCTTTCATCTTCGTGGCCGATTTGCCTTTACCACCACGGCGCTGTGCTTCGTAATCAGACAGTTTCTGATACTTCACATAGCCCTCACGTGAAAGCGTGACAACAACGTCTTCCTGTTCAATCAGATCTTCAATATCAATATCGTGGCTTGCCGCAGTGATTTCAGTACGACGTTCGTCACCAAATTCATCACGGATCAGCTCCAGCTCTTCTCTGATCACTTCCATCAGACGCTCAGGGCTGTTCAGAATATGCAGCAGCTCAGCAATTTGCTCAAGCAACGCTTTATATTCATCAAGGATCTTTTCATGCTCCAGACCGGTCAGCTTGTGCAGACGTAAGTCCAGGATAGCCTGAGCCTGTTGCTCAGTCAGATAATACTTGCCATCACGAATACCAAATTCAGGCATCAGCCAGTCTGGACGGGCAGCATCATTTCCGGCACGCTCCAGCATTTCTGAGACGTCGCCCAGGTTCCAGCCCTGACCGACCAGCGATTTCTTCGCATCTGCCGGACTCTGTGACGCTTTAATCACTTCGATAATCGGATCGATGTTTGCCAGCGCAATTGCCAGGCCTTCAAGAATGTGTGCACGGTCGCGCGCTTTACGCAGTTCAAATACGGTGCGGCGTGTCACTACCTCGCGGCGATGCAGAATAAAGCATTCAAGCGTTTCTTTCAGGTTAAATACTTTGGGCTGGCCATTATCCAGCGCCACCATATTAATACCGAATACTGTTTGCAGCTGTGTATTGGCATACAGGTGATTAAGCAGAACTTCTGCGGACTCTGACCGCTTCACTTCGATTACAATCCGCATACCTTCTTTATCGGATTCATCGCGAAGTGCAGAAATACCTTCAATGCGCTTCTCTTTAACCAGCTCAGCAATCTTTTCGATAAGTCGCGCTTTGTTAACCTGATACGGAATTTCATTAACGATAATGGTTTCTTTACCGTTATCTTCCGTCTCTATTTCAGCTTTCGCGCGCAGATAGATTTTGCCCCGACCTGTGCGATAAGCATCTTCTATTCCTTTACGTCCACTGATCATCGCCGCTGTCGGGAAGTCAGGGCCTGGAATATGAGTCATCAAATCATCGATAGTAATGCTGGGATCTTCGATCAAAGCAATACAGCCGTTGATGACTTCAGTCAGGTTATGCGGCGGAATGTTTGTGGCCATACCAACTGCAATACCTGATGAACCATTTACCAGCAGGTTCGGGACTTTAGTTGGCAGCACTTCAGGAATAAATTCGGTACCGTCATAGTTCGGTACGAAATCCACTGTCTCTTTATCCAGATCAGCCAGCAATTCGTGGGCGATTTTCGCCATACGTACTTCGGTATAACGCATTGCAGCAGCAGAGTCGCCGTCTACAGAACCGAAGTTACCCTGTCCGTCTACCAGCATATAGCGCAATGAGAAAGGCTGTGCCATACGGACAATGGTGTCATATACCGCTGAGTCACCATGGGGGTGATATTTACCGATAACGTCACCCACTACACGGGCAGACTTTTTATACGGTTTGTTGAAGTCGTTTTTGAGTTCGTTCATGGCGAAAAGTACGCGGCGGTGTACCGGCTTCAGGCCATCTCTTACATCGGGCAATGCACGCCCAACAATAACGCTCATCGCGTAATCAAGGTAGGAGTTCTTCAACTCTTCCTCAATATTTACGGGGAGGATTTCTTTAGCGTTATCAGTCATAAACTGCTTAGTCCCTTGTTATCGGTTCATTTGCGCTACCGGCAGGTCATCTGAGCTTCCCCTCTGATACCCGGCGCACAATTTATTATGGGGGTGTTAATTCATACCGAGTGTACCACCGGTAAGTCAAATAATGTAGCGCTGAATGATCGCTTAATCAGCCTCAGCGCACTGACCGTTTATTTTTCATTCAACCAGCAATGTCGCCGCATATTTTCAATCCCATTATTTACCAATTTACGCTATGTTAGCCCGATAACTCAAACAGACCTTACGTTGGTCTGCTTATTTCTACTGGATTTCGATATGGCGAACGTTGATCAACAGGAAATTGATAAATTTGGGGAACTGGCTTCCCGCTGGTGGGACCCTGAAGGTGAATTTAAACCTCTGCACGCGATTAATCCTCTCAGGCTGGATTTTATTCAGCAACATACAGACGGGCTGTTTGGTAAAACGGTGGTTGATGTTGGCTGCGGTGGCGGCATTCTCGCGGAGAGCATGGCCCGGGCCGGTGCTACAGTAACCGGCATTGATATGGCTGAAGCTTCGTTAGAGGTGGCAAAGCTTCACGGTCTGGAATCGGGTATCAGTGTCACTTACAAAAAGATTACTGCGGAAGAGTTTGCTGCTGACAATGCCGGCACGTTTGACGTTGTCACTTGTATGGAGATGCTGGAGCACGTGCCGGAACCCGCTTCGGTAGTTGCAGCATGCGCGAAACTGGTGAAACCGGGCGGCCATGTCTTCTTTTCCACACTTAACCGGAATATCAAGTCGTATCTGCTTGGCATTGTTGGCGCAGAGTATGTGTTAAACCTGGTGCCAAAAGGAACGCATCAGCATGGTCGGTTTATCAAACCATCAGAGCTGATGGCGATGACCGATCATGCGTCGCTGTTTAATCGTCATATCACTGGCTTACACATGGATCCGCTCACGCAGTCTTTTTATTTGTCGGATCGCAATGTGGATGTGAATTACCTACTACATACTGTGGCTGACCAATAGGTCAAATACTATATCTTGTGCTCACATTTTGGGCACATCACTATATATCGTGTTTTTATAAAAAAAACGATTTAGGAATAATTTGTTTTAATAAAAAAATATGATCAGTAAAATGCTTGCATTTGCGATAATTAACGCTTGTTCAACGCTTTTAGGTGAGTCACTACTAACCTGAAAATCACTTGTGCCTGACTGCTGGAATAACCACCAGATATTGGGTTGCATTAAAACCAAAACCTCACTATCTTGTGTTTAATCCAAAGCGAACGCGTAAGCGAAGAAGAATTAAAAACAGCAACGCTGCCGCTTGGGATCGTGTCAGATCATTCTTTCGCAGTATATTGATCGCACGAGATCCGGGGTTGAGTCCCGGATGCTCAGAAACAATAAAAATCGGGTGCAAAAACCTTCGCTTCACGCGCTAACAAATAAACGGCCAGTACCAATGAACAATAATCTATACGTCACCAAACGAAACGGTGAAAAAGAGCCCATCGATCTGGAAAAAATTCACAAGGTCATCACATGGGCAGCCAAAGGGCTAAACAATGTTTCTGTCTCCCAGGTAGAGATCAAAGCACAAATTCAGTTTTATGACGGTATTAATACCAGCGAAATTCATGAAACGTTGATCAAATCTGCAGCAGATTTAATTTCAACCGATGCACCAGACTATCAGTATCTGGCAGCGCGCCTGGCCATTTTCCATCTGCGCAAAAAAGCGTACGGTGAATTCGAGCCACCTGCCCTGTTTGACCACGTCGCCAAGATGGTAGACATGGGCAAATATGATGAGCACTTGCTAAAAGACTACACTGCTGAAGAGTTTGCCGAAATGGACAGCTATATTGACCATTGGCGCGATATGAACTTCAGTTATGCCGCGGTCAAACAGCTTGAAGGTAAATACCTGGTACAAAACCGTGTTACCGGTGAAATTTACGAAAGTGCACAGTTCCTTTATATCTTGGTAGCCGCCTGCCTGTTTGCTAATTATCCTAAAGACACACGGTTGAGCTATATTCGTCGCTTTTATGATGCGGCGTCTACTTTCAAGCTGTCTTTGCCTACACCAATTATGTCTGGTGTGCGTACGCCGACACGGCAGTTCAGCTCATGTGTTCTGATTGAGACAGGTGATAGTCTGGACTCTATTAACGCTACAGCCAGTGCTATCGTTAAGTATGTCAGTCAGCGTGCTGGCATTGGCGTAAATGCCGGTCGCATTCGCGCACTGGGCAGTCCTATTCGTGGTGGTGAAGCCTTCCACACTGGTTGTATTCCGTTTTATAAATACTTCCAGACAGCAGTTAAAAGCTGTTCTCAGGGCGGCGTTCGCGGCGGTGCGGCTACGTTGTTCTATCCACTTTGGCACATGGAAGTCGAATCGCTGCTGGTTCTGAAAAATAACCGTGGTGTAGAAGAAAACCGTGTTCGTCATCTTGATTATGGTGTGCAGTTTAACAAGCTGATGTATCAGCGCATGATGAAAGATGGCTATATCACGCTGTTCAGTCCGTCAGACGTTCCTGGACTGTACGATGCTTTCTTTGCTGATCAAGCCAAGTTTGAAGAGCTATACGTCAAATACGAGAACGATGACAGCATTCGCAAGAAGCAAATTAAAGCAATGGAGCTGTTCAGCTTGTTTATGCAGGAGCGTGCAAGCACTGGCCGTATTTACCTGCAAAACGTTGACCACTGTAATACGCATAGCCCGTTTAATCCGGAAGTAGCGCCGGTACGTCAAAGTAACCTGTGCCTTGAAATTGCGCTGCCGACGAAGCCCCTTGAACATGTTAACGACGAAAACGGTGAAATTGCACTGTGTACACTATCGGCGTTTAACTTAGGTGCTATTAAGTCGCTGGATGAGTTTGAAGAGTTGTCAGATTTGGCGGTACGTGCGCTGGACAGTTTGCTGGACTATCAGGATTATCCGGTCCCGGCAGCCTATAACGCCACGATGGGCCGTCGCACACTGGGTATTGGCGTAATCAATTTCGCTTACTACCTTGCTAAAAATGGCGTGAAATATTCAGATTTCAGCGCTAACGGTCTTGTGCATCGTACGTTTGAAGCCATGCAGTATCATCTGCTTAAAGCATCAAACAACCTGGCAAAAGAAAAAGGGGCTTGCCCGAAATTTAACGAGACAACCTACTCGCAAGGTATTCTTCCAATCGATTCTTACAAGAAAGATCTGGACAGTGTGTGTAAAGAGCCTCTGCAAATGGACTGGGAGACCCTACGCGCCGACATTAAGGAGCATGGCTTACGCAACTCTACGTTGTCTGCGCTGATGCCGTCAGAAACGTCTTCACAGATTTCTAACGCCACCAATGGTATTGAACCACCACGTGGCCACATCAGCATTAAGTCCAGTAAAGATGGTGTGCTGAAGCAGGTCGTGCCCGATTACGAAAACCTTAAAGATCAATACGAGTTATTATGGGATATTCCCTCTAACGATGGCTATCTGCAACTCGTTGGTATCATGCAGAAGTTTATCGATCAGACTATCTCAGCAAATACCAATTACGACCCGGGTAAGTATGATGGTGGCAAGGTACCGATGAAGCTGTTGCTGAAAGACCTGCTTACCACTTATAAACTGGGCGTGAAAACATTGTACTATCACAACACCCGTGACGGTGCCTCCGACTCCAGCTCTCTGGAAGTCAAAGAGCAACAGCAGAAGCCAAATGCTCAGGAAGCCGTGATGGTAGAAGATGATGATTGTGCGGGCGGTGCGTGCAAGATATAGCGCGCCCCCCATTCAAAACAGCAAGAACACCGATAATAAACGCGTTTGTTTTAACTTTATTAGGCCACTATGAAATACACCACGTTTAATCAGCAAAGTATCAACCCGTTGGTTGAGCCAATGTTTTTTGGTAATCCGGTCAACGTCGCCCGTTATGACCAGCAAAAACATGCTATTTTCGAGAAGCTCATCGAGAAGCAGATCAGCTTTTTCTGGCGTCCGGAAGAAGTTGACGTAACACGTGATCGTGTAGATTTTCAGAAGCTGACCGAACCGGAAAAGCACATCTTTATTTCTAACCTGAAATACCAGACGTTGCTTGATTCCGTGCAGGGCCGCAGTCCGAACATCGCGTTTCTGCCAATTGTGTCATTGCCCGAGCTTGAGACATGGGTAGAAACCTGGTCGTTCTTCGAAACGATCCACTCCCGTTCGTACACCCACATTTTGCGTAACCTGTTCTCAGATCCCAGCGATATCTTTGAAGACATCGTGGTAAATGAAGAAATTAAGCGTCGTGCCTCGGATATCTCTAAATATTACGATGACCTGATCTTCGCAACACAACTGTGGCAGACACAGGGTGAAGGCGATCATTCCGTCGATGGCGAGGTTCATACGATTAATCAGTACGAGCTTAAGAAAAAATTGTTCCTGTGTATGAATTCGGTTAATGCACTGGAAGCCATCCGCTTCTATGTCTCGTTTGCCTGCACCTTTGCGTTTGCTGAACGTAAACTGATGGAAGGGAATTCGAAAATTATCCGTCTCATTGCACGCGATGAGAATCTGCACCTTTCTTCAACACAGCATATTTTAAATCTGTGGGCGAAAGGCAAAGACGATCCCCAAATGGCACAAATAGCGGAAGAGTGCCGTGAAGAAGCCCGTGCTATCTTTATGAATGCTGTTGAACAGGAAAAGCAATGGGCTGACTATCTGTTCCAGAACGGCTCTATGATTGGTCTGAATAAAGATATTCTGTGCCAGTACGTCGAATACATTGCCAATCAGCGCATGTCTGCCATTGGTTTCGATATGCCGTTTGATGTGAAAAGCAATCCCCTGCCCTGGATGAACAACTACCTTAACTCAGACAATGTGCAGGTAGCGCCTCAGGAGTCAGAAATCAGTTCTTACCTGGTGGGTCAAATCGATTCAGCGGTCAGTGAAGACGATTTCGCGGATTTCGAGCTGTAATCCCCGCGTGAATGAAAAAAAGCGATGATACATTCCACATCGATGTTGTCGATGTGGGATGCCTTACCTCACGTCCTTCGAAAACGCTTTTAGAATCGCTGGAAGCTGCAAATATCCCCGTCCATTACCATTGCCGTGAAGGGTTTTGTGGTGCCTGTCGCACCAAGCTGCTCGACGGCGAAGTCGATTATACTACCGATCCCCTTGCATTCATCGATGATGACGAAATTCTTCCGTGTTGCTGTATACCGCTTAGTGCGCTGAAAATTAAAGTACAGCTTTAATACCTGACATCGTTCTGCATTTATACCAATCCGCATAGGAGTTTACCCTCTCAGAGTGATCCCTGAGGGCTAGTCGAAAACGACTTAGATCACGACGCGTTCTCTGAGGCATAGTCACTCTATGTCCAGAGGACGCAACACAGATGTAAGTCGTTTTGGCCACTCCCTTCGGGCAACTCCCTAAGGGCGAGCTGTCAGACTTTCGGGCGTTGTTATGCTTACTTGATTTGGAACCATCAAACCTGTGCAACCAAGCCTAGCCAAAAGCCTGACAGTCTTGCTGAGTGGGCAAACCCCTATGCGGATTGGTATTAGGTACAGTTAACGGCTCGGCATATCTCTGGCACACTTATCCGTGTGCAATGTTGCACAGATATCAAAGGACCTGATAAGTGAAAACTTTAACTCAACATGAGGTTGCGCAGCTGCCAGGTGCAGGCTTCACAACAACTATCACCTGTTGCGAGTGGAATATCTTTGGCCTCGGCATAACCATGGACGTCTTTTCCTACAACGTAAATTGGGCCGGTGCTATTGGTCAGCACTATGGTGAAAACAGGATGTCAGCTTACAACAGGCTGTAACTCTCTTGTTGGCCCATTTAGCAGTAATAACCCTAAGCCTGGCGATGATATCGACCGGACTTTACAGCTGCTGGGCCACTTTTTGCCATAACAGGCAGGGATACAGTGCTACGTTTCTGAGCGTAGCGTTTGTGACGGTTATGATGGTACTTGTCAGCGCATTTGATACCGATCCTCAAAACCTGATGCACGATGAGCGGTATGGCATAACATTGCTGCGGGGCGCTATTGAAGAACTGATTAAGGTGTGCAGCCTGCTGCTATTTGCTGCTGTCCCGTTGTCAGACAAGGGAAAGTTAGCCACATCACTGGGCAACCCGATATGGATACTCGCCATCCTTATTGCCAGTTACGAAAACATACTGCTTTGGGCGGAGCCGGTAGCCACATCAGTGCAGGTGTTGTTAGTCACCGATGGTACAGCGCCTGATCAGTTTCCTGCAGTGATGTACTACGGGTCTGGTGGCTTATTCGGTCTAGCCGTAATGGGGGGCGTCAGAGTCTTTGTACACTTTTATCTTACCGCACTGGCTTTAATTTACTGGCAGCGCCAGAAGTATTTTTTGTTTTCAGTCATGTTGGCCGCGCACGGCATCATTAATGTTATCGCCCTGTCTGTGGCCGTATACTCCTCTTCCCCCCAAAACTATGTGCTTTTCAGCACATTACTGTTTATGGCTGGCGCATCGATGTTGCATTTTCACGGAAAAAGCGCACTGAGCAGGCAATCTCTACCCTTTGCTGCGGCTTTTGATGACAATCCAGATACCACCAAGAATTGCAAGTGAAGCCAGGACTATCTGTAAGGTAATTGCCTCTGAGAGAAATAACCAGCCGGCGATTACTGCCAGCACCGGCACACTAAGCTGGATGGTGGCCGCGTGGGTTGATTTGATGTGTGGAAGCACCTGATACCAGAGCGTGTAACCGATGCCTGATGCCAGAGCGCCAGAAGCAATGCCCAGCACCATGCCCGAAAAATCAGCTGTCAGTTCGCTTTCCATTGCCGCAGATACACCAAGTAGTGCTATCACGAAAACCACCGCGTAAATGAAGTTACCAGAGGTAACCGCTATACCCGATACGGCACCGCGCCCCATAATTGAATACAAACCCCAGGCAAAACCAGCACAAAGCATAAGTGCAGCAGCCCCGAATGGCGGCGCTGACAGTCCAGGCATTAGCAATACAATAAGTCCGGCTATTGCCAGTAAAAAGCCTAAAACCTGCCAGCGATGAAACCGTTCTCCGGCCAGCAAACCCGCACAAATCATTGTGATCTGTACTGAGCCAAACAGCAGTAACGCGCCGGTCCCAGTACTCATGCTCACATAAGCAAAAGAAAACGCAGCGGCATAGGTAAATAACGCCAGCGCCCCTCTCCAACTGCCGGCTTTTACAGAAGGCACGCGTAGCAGGCGTGTGATAACAAATAAGGTGATTGCGCCGCTAAGTAGCCTGACGGCTGTAAACATACCCGGGGAGATCTCCGTCTCAACCAACGCCATCCGGCACAGCAATGAGTTTGCGGCAAACGCGATCATAGCCATCAGAGTGTAAAAACTAATGCGTAATGACGAAGGCAAAGCGGACTCTCTGTTTAATAAAGGTGTCACAATATCATAGCGTTATACAGCAGCCCGATACATAACACGACACCTGAATGCTGACGTCAGCCAGTGTGTGACCGTCACTCTGGTGTGTTAACACCGAGCTCAGGAAGACCTGGCGCTGTAACCAGGGTTGCGCAGATCAAAAAAGGGCCTGAAAAGGCCCTTTTAAATACGAAGAACGTGATTACAGTTTCAGGCCCAGGCGTTCGGCCACTTCGATGTAAGTCTCAACGACTGATCCGAGTCCCTGGCGGAAACGGTCTTTGTCCATTTTTTTACGGGTTGCTTTGTCCCATAAACGACAGCCGTCTGGTGTAAACTCATCACCTAAAACAATGTTTCCAGCGTCGTCTAAACCAAACTCAAGCTTGTAGTCCACCAGGATCATGCCGGCGTCATCGAACAAACGCTTCAAAACGCTGTTCACTTCAAAGGTCAGCGCTTTCATCTTTTCAATTTGATCTGCCGTTGCCCAGCCAAATGAAATGATGTGATAGTCATTGACCATCGGGTCGTGTAACGCGTCATTTTTGAGGAAGAATTCAAACAGTGGAGGTGTCAGTTCCTTGCCCTCTTCTACCCCTAAACGGCGTACCAGAGAGCCAGCAGCAACATTACGAACCACACATTCAACAGGGATCATATCCAGCTTTTTAACCAGTGATTCTGTATCAGATACCAATGATTCTACCTGCGTAGCGATACCCGCGTCTTCCAGCTTTGTCATAATAAAGTGGTTGAACTTATTGTTCACCTCACCCTTACGCTCGAGCTGTTCAATTTTTTCGCCATCAAAAGCCGAGGTATCGTTCCTGAAGTGCAGAATCAGTTTGTTGCTGTCATCAGTTGTGTACACTGTTTTTGCTTTACCGCGGTAAAGCTCTTCACGTTTTTGCATTATGACTCTCAATTAAATATCAAGGTTATCTTCTGACATTACCCTGGAGAAAGACTCGAAAAGATCCGAAACCTGATTTGCTTCAAACGGCTCACTTTCATCATTCATAAAGGTAATTGAGGTTTTCTCAGCAGAAAGCTTATTTACTTTAAGACGGTAATCACCCTCTTCAAGCAATGCCTCCTCACTGCTAAACAGATTTCCCCACCACCCGTCGTCGTCACCTGTGTAGGAAACGAATAGCAGGCCGGTAGACTTATCCAGATCTTTTACATCGAATCCCAGCTTTCGCAAAACCAGCAAGGTTCTCGGCCAGGCGACGTCATACTGAGCGTTGACTACATACGCTGGCTCGCCGTCGGGATTAAATCCCATCTCTGCGTCCAGACCCTGACGAATGCGGGCGATCCTTCGGCTGTCTTCCAATTGAATTTGATATTCGTAATGGTTAATGACCTGATTGAGAATATCAATCTCCTCACGTCGTTCCTGAATATCATTCACACTGGCAACCACATCGTTACCTGTTGTCGCCATGTAATCTTTTAGCTCAACCATGAGGGCAGCTGTACGACCATGGGGCTTTTTCTCCAGCAAAAATTCAAAACGGCGACCAATCTGACTTTCCGTTGTTGTCCAGTCATACCAGCTACTGTCTTCTTCTTTGTTGATGATCATCCAGTCAGTAACCAGCACGCCTTCATCAGGCTCAAAGCGGTCTACGCCGATCCCCTGCTGATCAAGAAAACTTAGCAGCGAATTCCAGATGGCTTTTTCCAATGGTTGCGAATCGTCAACCTGATCAAACCAGACCACTGCTTTTTTCGTGCCCTCTTCAACGTGTGAACCGGTCACAACCGGCATCACTACCGACGGTGACATGACGACAAGGTTTTTGCCAACCAGATCACGGTCGGCTTCTTCACCCACTTCTGGTAATTCAAAATCATCAGAAAACTCAGGTTTATCAAGTTCGTCAGGTATCTTAAGAGGTTGTTTTTCAGCCGTTTCGACATAATCGTAACTGCCTGAAGCGGTTTTTCTGTCCAGTTGGCTTGAACATCCCGCAAGGGCCAGTACAGTCAGGCCACTTACTAAAGCCAGGGTTTTATTCATCGGTGATCCTTATTAACCAGAAATCAAAGCGTATTTTTTTAATATTTCTTCGATATGATTTTTGCTTGCAAGTTCCGGTAAAACCATCGGTAATCGCAATTGAGCACTATTCATCATGCCCATTTTATACAATGCCCACTTTGGCATCACGGGATTTGGCTCGATAAAGAGGCCAGTATGAAGCGCGTCAATCGTGCGGTCTATCTCGCGACAACGGGTATAATCTCCTGCTAACGCCGCTTCACACATTTGTGCCATGGCTTTAGGGACAATATTTGCAGTAACGGAAATCACTCCATGCCCACCTTCACACAAAAATTCACAGCTCGTTGCGTCATCGCCGCTTAACAGAATGAAACTGTCATCGACAACCGCCTGTGTCGCCTTAAGACGTGAAATATCGCCGGTAGCATCCTTTAACCCAACGATATTTTTATGCTGTGCTAATTCTGCTACCGTTTCTGGCAACATGTCTGCCACCGTACGGCCTGGAACGTTGTAAAGTATAATGGGAACATCAGAGGCGTCTGCAATCGCGTTGAAATGCGCGACCATGCCTTTCTGCTGGGGCTTATTGTAATAAGGCACGACACTTAAGAAGCCGTCCACGCCCAAATCACTCATTTGTTCAGTCAGAAAAATCGCTTCTGCAGTAGAGTTTGCCCCGCTACCGGCAATTACCGAAATTTTACCGTCAGCCATTCGAACCGTCTCCTTCACCACATTGACATGCCCGTCAAAGGGCAAAGTCGCAGACTCGCCAGTCGTTCCTACAGAAACGATACCGTGAGTACCTTGGTCAATATGAAACTGCACCAGCTTTTCCAGCGCCGGGTAGTCAATATCACCGTGGTCATCCATTGGCGTTACCAATGCTACATAACTGCCAGTAAACATAATCTCTCCGCAATTTGTGAGCGCACATGGTAATTATCTCAGACCGCAAAAACAAGCAGATAGCGCGGCAATCGAGTAATTAAATTGTAATCATCATCAATAAGCGCAACAGAAGGTCTGGCGGAGGCTGTCCGATTGATAAATTACAATGTCAAACTCATTGAAATCGGGTCCGGATTGTATCTGGTTTGTCATAGCGCTGCCACGAACAACCAGAGAAGTAGTTACAGGCAGTGGCACTTAAAAATGTCTCTGTGCTACCATCTGCTTCTGAATCAATCTGACACAGAAATCATGGCAAAGCATCAACTTATCGTGACTATCCTGGGAACAGACAGCAGTGGTATTCTCAGTGAAATTGCGTCCACCGTGTCTGAGGCACAATGTAATATTCTCGACAGCCGACAGGCTATTTATGGTCAGGAGTTTTCGCTTACAATGATTCTGGAAGGGTCGCAGCCGGCTATTACTAAGGCCGAGTGTACTATTCCTCCCCTGTGTCAGCGGCTTGATCTGCTCTCAATGATGAAGCGTACCAGCCACCACGCAAAACAAAATCTGGCGCACCTGATAGATGTGGAGTTCAGTGGCAAAGATACTACCGGCCAGATAAAAGCTGTTACCGGCTTTTTTGCTGAACGTCAGGGCTCTATCAGCGCATTTCGACAACGGACCTTCACTGATAAGGTGACAGGTGAGGAAATGATGCGGTGCAAATTTGTGGTTAATATCCCTGACAGCATCGATTTCGCCGAGCTCGAAACATCTCTCAGTACGCTTTTCGACACATTACAGGTTACCGGTAAGGTAGTTGATAAACACAATAAGGATCCGAATGAAAACGTTACAAGCTGGTGATAAAGCCCCCGAATTCACGTTACCCGACCAAAATGGTGATGACGTTTCACTGCAGAGCCTTCAGGGTAAAAAAGTCCTGGTTTATTTTTACCCTAAAGCCATGACCCCGGGGTGCACGGTACAGGCTCAGGGACTCCGTGATATTAACAAAGAACTGGAAAAGCAAAATGTTGTGGTGCTGGGAGTCAGCCCGGACGCCGTAAAACGATTGCCAAAATTTATTGAGAAAGAAAACCTGAACTTTACGTTATTGTCAGACGAAGATCATGCCGTGGCGGACGCGTTCGGTGTGTGGGGCCCGAAAAAATTCATGGGCAAAGAGTATGATGGTATTCACCGGATCAGCTTTTTGATTGATGAACAAGGTAACGTCGAGCACGTTTTCAATAAATTTAAAACAAAAGAGCATCACATCGTAGTGCTGGATTATTTGTCACAGAACGCATAATCGATTCCTATAATGAAAAGCCCGGTTTGTTACCGGGCTTTTTTGTCTGTTCAGACTTTCGGGCAGTGCGCGCCTGTATCTACCCAGGCTTTAAATAACTTGCCGAAAGCTGCTTGTGTGCCCGGCGCAGGCTCTCTGCCGTCACCCGGCTCCCAGCCCCAGCCAACCAGCGTATCTTCAGCCATGTGGTGAATCATTTCCGGCATGGTTTTATTGCCATTACGCTCTTTGTCTTTCAGCTGCAGACAAATTTCTCCCAGTGACTTTCCGACCCAGGCCATCTCTGGTGGGGCAAGATGCCATTTCGGATGACCAGGTATGCTTTTGACATCTTCAGACTGCCCGGTCACTTTCACGTTCATCGCCTGGTGACAGGTATTGCACTCCATTCCGGCCACACCAAAATTACCCGGCCCGCGCTGCACCGGGGGATTGTGTAAAACCATGTCCTCGCCCTGCAATGGCTGGTTACCCACCGGATGACAATTTAAACATCGTGGATGCTGTAATACTTTCCCAACTTCCTCAAACATCGCTACTGAACGGGCTTTTTCGTCTTTCACATTATCAAACTCGTCTACTGACTTTAATGATTCTGCGATGGCGGGCGAACTTGCTGACGCAACAAGACACACAGCAATACAAAATACTCTTTTCGCTGACATTTTCATTATTGCGCCTCCTACGCTTGCGCTGCTTTAACCATGGGTAATCGATAGGTACTTTCGCCTGTAAGCCTGCGCCATGCATTCGCCACCGCGGGACCGATGGGGGGAACGCCAGGTTCGCCGACCCCGGTTGGTGACGCATCGGACTGAATAACAGTAACTTCTACATGCGGCATTTCACTCATACGTAAGGAACGGTAGTCGTGAAAATTAGACTGCTCGACAGTGCCGCCTTCACTTAGCACCACCTCATCATACAAAATTGCACCTACACCAAATCCAACGCCACCTTCCATCTGCGCCTTGATGTGATTCGGATTGACGGCTACACCACAATCGACTGCGACCCATACTCGCGTAACTTTAGGTTCGCCATTTTGGTTACGCGTGACCTCGGCAATCTGAGCCACATAGGTGCTGAAGCTTTTATGAACCGCAACGCCCCTTGCTGCATTACTGGCAACAGGACCCGCTTCATCGGCCATCTTCGCGACAGTGCGTAACACGCCTGCATCCCGGGAATCCGGCTGCATCAGTGCCAGCCGGCCTTCAATTGGATCTTTACCGCCTTTCTCCAGAAGTTCATCAATAAAGGTTTCTACCGTATAACCGGTATGGGTGTGACCCACTGAGCGCCACCAGAGTACAGGCACTTTTGAGCTTGTGTTATACGACATACAGCGATGATGCTTAAACTGATAAGGCACTTCCCTGGCACCTTCTACGCTGGTCTCATCAAGCTCATCCTGTTTACCCATCAACGACTGACATGCAACGTGTTGGTCCCACGCGACAATGTTACCCTCGCTATCCAGCGCCGCCTTTAGTTTGTGTATTGTTAATGGCCGATAAAACCCTCCCTTGATGTCATCTTCCCGGGTCATAATATGTTTTACCGGCCGGTCCATACCGGACGCTTTGAATACTTCAGCGGCTTCGGTCATATAAGGCGACCCGAATTGCGCACGACGGCCGAAGCTACCCCCGGCAAGCTGCACATGCACTGTTACCTGCTCCCGGTTAACACCACAAACCTTCGCGATAGCATCGGCATCACTACCGGGAAACTGCGCCCCGGCATAGCATTCTATTCCACCTTCTTTATTTTTTAACAACACAGCATCCAGCGGCTCCATGGGCGCATGCGCAAGGAAGGGAAAGACATACTCCTGCTCGACGACGGTTACGTTCTGCTTCGCCAGTGCCGCTTCTACGTCCCCGGTGGCCGATGCCTCAAAACCCCCTGATGACATCGCCTGTCGGAAATCATTTTCAATTTGTTTACTGGAACGGGTTTCTGCCTTTGACTCACTCCAGGTGACAGACAACTTGTCACGGCCCTTAAGCGCTGCATACGTGCTTGTTGCATACACCGCAACCCCCTGAGGGATGGCTTTGACCATAGTCACACCAGCCACTTTGAGTGCGTCTTTATCAACGACACTGTCAACACTGGCCCCAAATTTCGGGGGATGTGCAACCACGGCGTACAGCATCTCATCGGCTATGACATCCATCGTAAACACGGCCGAACCATTGGTTTTAGCCGGCGTATCCAGACGCTGCTTATGTGTTCCTATAATCGTAAACTGATCGCGCGATTTCAGTGACACGTTCTGGGGTGGAGAAAACGCAGCGGCATCTTCAGCAAGTTCTCCGAAATTAGCTGACTTCCCGGAGGCCTTGTGACTGATAACGCCTTTACTGACCGTCAACGTGTTCTGAGGCACGCCCCATCTTGCGGCAGCCGCCATAACCAACATGGCTTTGGCTGTCGCCCCGGCTTTTCGAAACTGCTCGTACGAATTCGCGATGGACGTCGAGCCGCCGGTTAACTGCATACCAAGTGCAAAGTTTTTATACACCTCATCATCAACCGGCGACGCTTCAACGTGCATTTTTTCCCAGTCAGCGTCCAGTTCCTCGGCGACCAGCTGGGTTAGTCCGGTGTAAGGTCCCTGCCCCATTTCAAGGTGTTTCGAAAGTACTGTAACCTGATTGTCCGGCGCGACGCGTACAAACGCATTCATGGACTGACTGACGCCCTCTACGCCTTGTGGGTTACCTTGCGTAACAGAGGCAGCAGCCGTCTTCGGTAGGATGGTTAACCCGATGATTAATCCGGTTCCCTGCATAAAGTGTCGGCGGGATACGTCAGCAACATGTGCATCATTCATGCAGAAGCCTCCATCTCTTTCGCCGCATCATGTATCGCCTTGCGAATACGTTGATATGTGGCACAACGACAAATATTGCCGTCCATTGCATTATCAATATCTTCGTCGCTTGGCGATGGTTTTTGCTTTAACAAGGCGACAGCGCTCATGATTTGTCCTGACTGGCAATATCCACATTGCGGTACATCAAGTGATTTCCAGGCAGCTTGTACGGCTTTCGCTTCGCGTCCGTCGACAGACTCAATGGTAGTAATCTGACTGCCTTCGCAAGTAGATATCGGCGTAACACAAGCGCGTTTACTCATGCCGTTGACGTGGACGGTGCATGCACCGCACTGGGCAATACCGCATCCATATTTGGTGCCGGTTAAGTGATTGGCATCGCGAATTACCCACAGTAAGGGGGTGTCCGGGTCGCCATCGAAAGTGGTCTTTTCGCCATTCAGGGTAAATGAAAGCACGGTTTGCTCCTTGGTGTAGATCCTGGTCAATGCCTCAAGCAACAAACATCTATGCTAATTTGACGTCAGGGTTGGCCTGTTATTAAGGAAAATTTGAATACGTTTTTATACTGACAGGCAGACACGAAAGATTAACCAAAAGTAATAATTGTTAAATACAGTGAGAATTAGGGCGAGAAAGGAACAGAGGTATCGGAAAGAAAGCCGGCAGCCCGCAAGCTGCCGGTAAACCGCAATTATTCGGAGAGTGGCGGGTCTGACGGGAGATCAGGCCCACCTGACCAGGCAGTAATCACCGCTTTTACTAACGTCGCCAGCGGAATGGCAAAAAACACACCCCAGAAGCCCCACAGGCCACCAAAGAAAAGTACCGCAATGATGATATAAAGTGGATGCAGGCTTACCGCTTCAGAAAACAGTAGCGGCACCAGCAAATTGCCGTCCAGGGCCTGGATTATCCCGTAGGCGATCATCAGGTACCAGAATTCCGGAGAAATGCCCCACTGAAACATGGCAACAATAGCAACAGGGATGGTCACAACTGCAGCCCCGATATAAGGAATCAATACTGAAAGTCCAACCAGCACACCTAGTAACATAGCGTAGCGCAGGTCCATCAATACAAAAGTCACGCAGGACGCCGAACCCACGATAAGAATTTCAATTACCTTTCCACGGATATAGTTAGCTACCTGTGCATTCATTTCATGGCCGACCTGTGAAATCAGTCGCCGCTCCTTAGGTAACAACTTTGAAATGCTGGCGAGGAAAAACAGTTTGTCCTTCAACATAAAAAATACCATTAACGGCACCAATATCAGATAAACCAGCAAAGCTGCTACGTTGGCAATATTACTAAAAGACGCGGAGATAATAGTTTCCCCGACATCAACCAGCTTTTCATTCAGTCCTTCCATCATCTGATGGATCTGATAGACCTGAACATAGTTCGGATATTTATCTGGTAATGTCAGGATCCAGTCCTGCGCCTGTTGCCAGATAACCGGCGTTTCCTGGATCAGGTTGATACTTTGTTTGGTGATAATGGGTACCAGCCCGACAAACAGCATAATAGTGACGGCGATAAAACACAGAAGCACCAACGTACACGCAATCGAACGACTAAGTCCCAGATTTACGAGACGACAAACCGGCCAATCTAGTAAATAGGCTATCACCGCCGCCACCAGGACTGGCATAATTAACTCACCCCACAGTAACAACATCGCTGTGGTCAGTAATAAGAGGATCAGCAGCATGGCTGAATCCGGATCAGAGAACTTGCGTCGGTACCATCGCCCAAACACACTTAGCATAGATAGCGTCCCGCTAAAGAATCGATTTCAGGAGTCGCATCATAGAGTAAAGCGCCCTGTCTGAGCAACTGACAAAGGCTCTGAATACGCTCTGGTACCGACAATATGCTGGTATTGCACAAAGTGCTGCGGCACAATGGCGAAAATTTACGATAAATTTTTGAAACTGTTTACGGTTCAATACGTTCTAACAGCAAAGGCTTTGCAGTACTCAAAAGAAAGGTGTAATGAGATTAATCGCGCGTAAAGGACTCACCGCTTGCCTGTTTGTTCTCACATGTAGTCTGGCGGCCGTGGCCCAGGATTCAGCGTATTCCAACAAAAACGCCCTGCCTGAGATCGGTGTGGTAGCGTCTGATGCCATTTCTCTGGACAAAGAAATGATCGTCGGCGATGCCGTTATGCGGCAGATGCGCGGACAGGCGCCGCTTGTTGGCGATCCGGTGCTGGATGAATATCTTCAGGACCTGGGCAATCGTCTCGTGGTACACGCTGACAATGCAAAATTTCCTTTTACCTTTTTCTGGGTAAATAATGACGCCATCAACGCCTTTGCATTTTTTGGTGGTCATATTGGCGTGCATACCGGACTGATTCGGCGAGCCAAAAACGAAAGTGAACTGGCTTCGGTACTGGCGCACGAAATCTCCCACGTCACTCAGCGCCATATTGCCCGGCGCATGCAGGCACAACAACGGGCTACACCGCTGGCGATAGCGTCTATGATAGGCGGCGTTCTGCTGGCCATAGCGAATCCTCAGGCAGGTATTGCAGCCATGCAGGCCGGACAAGCCGCATCTGCTCAGCTGCAAATTGATTATACGCGCTCCAACGAGCAGGAAGCCGATCGCATCGGGATTTCAATGCTGGCAAGAGCGGGGTTCGATCCTGACGCCTCAGCCAGCTTTTTCTCTACCATGGCAGAAGAATACCGCATGGTATCGCGTCCACCTGCCCGCCTGTTGTCTCACCCGTTAACAGAGACCCGTATTGCCGATGCCCGGGCTCGTGCCGGCGATTACCCCTCTGTCCGACTGTTACCGGTGCTCGCCTTCCATCTGGCCAAGGCGCGTATCGTGTCGCGTTATTCATTCGATAAAGAATACAGTCTTGAGCATTTTCAGGCGATGGTGGATAAAAAAGATTATTTAGTGGAAGAAGCCGCATTATACGGGTTAGGGCTGGCCCATATGCGTAATGAAAATATGGACGAGGCGCGGGAAATCATCATCGACCGCCTGCTTAAAAACGATCCTTCAAACCTGTTTTATCTTGATGCTGCAACCGATATTTCCATTGCGCAGGAAAAGTTTGATGAAGCAGTAACACGTCTGGAACCGCATATATCAAACACACCGCGAAATACGGTACTGGCACTAAACTACGCGAACGCACTGGTATATGCTGATCGGTTTGCCCCCGCCATTCAGATCTTAAAAGACTATCTGCTGGTCAATCCGGATTACGAACTGGCGTATCAGTTACTGTCTGAAGCTTACCGCAAAGCAAAACAGTTCGGTGACATGCATCAAAGTAAGGCAGAAGTGTATGCCCTTTACGGAGCCTATGCCCGTGCGGTGGATGAATTACAGTACGCGTATAATTTTGCTGGTGAAGATCATCTTATTAAACAGCGTATCAGGGCGCGGATTAAGCAATTACGTGAAGAAGAAGAGCGGTTAAAGCGTCTGTGATTTCAGCGCAGTAAGGGTCTCTTTCAATAATGTCTCGCTGACCTCTCCCATCAGCGTTTTCTTCACACTGCCATCAGGTCCAATGATAAACGTGGCCGGCAGGTACGGTGGCCGCTCCATCGGCATGAGCATTTTCTCATTCGGCACGACCAGCGGCAGATGGATCTGATACTGGTTTTTAAGTTCTCTGATACGATCTTTACTTAACGGGTCGTAACTGACTGCAAAAAGAGTCGTATCCGCAGGTTTATCAGCGTTGAACGCGACCAACTCTGGAATTTCACGTAAACACGGCGCACACCACTCCGCAAAATAGTTAACGACAACCCATTCTCCTGAAAATTCTGACCAGCGATACTGGCTTCCGTCGAGCGTTTCAAAGTCTTTCTGCATTGCCTGCCACGTCATCACACCTGCGCTCAAAGCCGCTGCCAGTAACAGCCCCACAAGCAACACCTTTACCTGTCCTTGCTGCTTCACATTAAAAGCCGTTAATCTCATTACTACCCCTTGATTATCATGAACAAACGCGCAATAGTCCGTGGCATTATTTATGTATTTCCCATCGCCGATGGGTATATCAGCAAACGGAACAGAAAATGTCCAGCATTACACTCATTCATAATCCCCGCTGCTCGAAGAGCCGGCAGACACTTGCGCTGCTCGAAGCGCAGGGTGTGACGCCAAACATAATTGAATACTTAAAAACGCCACTGGATGAAGAATCTATTCGGGCTATTTTTTCAAAATTACCTACCGACAACGTAATTGACATGGTCCGCGTGAAAGAAGCTGAGTTCAAAGAAGCTGGCCTGGATAAATCTCAAAGCACTGCGGATGCATTATTTGAAGCGATGGCGGCCTTTCCCAAACTCATCGAGCGGCCTATTGTTATCAATGCTGATAAAGCACGCATCGGCAGGCCTCCGGAATCGGTTCTGGATATCCTCTAGTGGTACCGGTTCTGATTTTATATTACAGCCGCCATGGCGCTACGCGCCAGCTTGCTGATGCCATTGCCAAAGGCGTGGAATTAGCCGGGGCAACAGCCATGGTAAGAACCGTTCCATCGCTTAATGATGCTACCGGTGAACCGGATGACAGCACGCCTGAGAAAGGGCCTCCGCACGTCACCACAAAAGATCTTGAAACATGCAGTGCGCTGGCTTTAGGCAGCCCTACCCGCTTTGGAAATATGGCCGCGCCGGTTAAGCATTTTCTGGACACTACCTCGCAGCAATGGCTACAGGGCGCGCTTATCGACAAGCCTGCGTGTGTGTTCACATCAACGTCGAGTATGCATGGCGGACAAGAAACCACACTACTATCAATGATGATCCCATTATTGCACCACGGCATGATCTGTTGCGGATTACCTTACTCAGAGCCGGCTCTGCATGAAACGCAAACCGGTGGAACGCCGTACGGCGTCACCCATGTATCATCGAACACACAGAAAAAATTGTCTGAACATGAGAAGTCGCTGGCGATTGCACAGGGAAAACGCCTGGCCTCGCTGGCAAAAAAACTCTCTACACAACAGGAGGATTCACACTAGTGGCTCCCGATACCCGTATTTATCGTTATCTTGCCCTTGTCAGCCATATTGCGCTTCTTAGCTGGGTAACCATCTGGCACTTTGTACTGGCCCCTGAGGCTGGTTATTCGGTGCTTTTCATCCTGTTAATTTACGTACTACCGCTGGTGCTGCCTCTCAAAGGTGTCATCCAGGGCAAGCCTTATACCCATGCGTGGGCGAATTTCATTATTATGTTTTACCTGATCCACGGATTTACCATTGCGTATGCAAGTGAAGCGGAACGCTGGTATGCCATAATAGAAATTATCCTATCAACCACCATGTTTGTAGGTTGCAGTATTTTTGCAAGAAAACGCGGCCGTGAGTTAGGTCAGGGACTGAAAAAGATGAAAGTCGAGATGCAGGAAGAGCGGGAGCGATTTCAAAGGAGTAAGTAATGAAAAACTGGTTAGTTCCGTTAAGTATAATCACCCTCGCGGGTTGTGGCGGCTCCTCTGGCGGAGACAGTAGCTCACCGCCACCGCCATCTGCCTCAACTGAACTGGTACTAACCGGTGAAACTACAGTAATCAGCGGCGACTCTGTTGATTTTACCGTAAGAACGAATGATGGCTCCGTACTCAGTGACATCAACTGGAATATCGATGCACAACAAGTAGCGTTACTTGCCGCACATACTCAGGCGGTTGGATTTGACGCCCCGGGTGCGGGTGATTACCCGATGTCAGTGACCGCCAGACTGGCAGATGGCTCACAACAGACTGTTGATTTTATTCTGAATGTGCAGGAGGGAGAAACGCCACTTGCAATTACACGGTTAGGTCACGAAGCAGCGGAAGGCAACCGGGTATCATTGCGTGTTGATGCTAATCATCCCGATGCTGCTACCGTTACCGATATCGACTGGCAACAGGTCAGCGGGCCGAACGCTGTCAATGTCCGTTTCGATGAGGGTAGCGGCCCGCAATACGATATTTATTTTCAGGCCCCCCCGGTCACTTCCGATCAGGTCATCGAATTCCAGGCTACCGTAACCTATGACAATGGCGATACTGGCACTGATACGGTCCAGGTTCTGGTAAAAAACATTGAGGCGGACGAAGACAGTTATTTTGTCGATGAAGTCGGCGGAAGATTGCAGACAGTCACCAGTCATATGTTGCCTTACCGCGATGACAGTCCTTACGCCAATGCACTTGAACAGTGTGTTTACAGTAACACCATTACCACAACATGTACGTTTGGTACCCTGCCCCTGATTGGTCAGGAAACGGAAGATCCCAGCATCGACGATATTCTGGATCGCACCTATGTTTCTCATCCGTGGATGGGAGACGCGTTTAAAGACTTTCTGGAGACCAGTGCTGCCAGTGAAGATATTCGCAACTTACTGCGTGCCACTACAGCGGTTGTCATTTCATACGAAGTACGACCGTCATTTTACTGGGTCGCTACCGGCGCTATTTATCTGGATGCCCGTAACTTCTGGCGAACCCCTGCAGAGCGCGATACCTTAAACACCATACCCGACTATCGCAGTGGCTTTGGCGATGCGCTGAACTTCCGTTCCTACTGGCGATATGTAAGAGACGGCGAGTATTTTTATCCGCAACCGGGTTTTTCTGCACAGCTAAGACGTTCGAGAACCAATCAGGATGTAGAGGCATCACTGGCGTGGCTGATGTATCACGAACTGGCGCATGCTAATGACTTTTTCAATTATCAGGTGTGGTCAACGTTATCGGCAGCCAATGATCCGCTTTCTTATTACAACCGCAATAATACACAGTCTGACACGCTGGATAGTGCACTTCCTCTAACATCTCAGGAGTTACATGATCTTGCGGACGTGCGCTATGGCGGAGAAAATGCCACCGCAACGCAACGGGGTTACACTGCACAGCAGGTTGCGGACTGGTTTGAGCCTGACGGTGCAGTGTCATTCTATTCTTACTATACCCGGCGTGAAGATTTCGCCAATCTGGTGGAGCGTTTTATGATGCTTTACCGTTTAGGCGTTGCGTCGGATGTGGGGGTTTTTACCCGCGAGACAATCGAAAACAATGAAGCTTTGATCACCTGGGGTCAGAGAAACCGCATTAACGATCCAGGGTTACAACAACGTGTCGATTTTGCGGTAAGTCGGGTATTGCCACAGCTGAATGTGCCACAACTTCTTTCCGAGTTGCCACCGGCTCAGGAACTTCCACAAGGTGTAAGCTGGCGGGATACACTCAGTCTGAATGAAAATGGTGAAATGACTGAATCGAGCAGCCATAAATGGCAGGACTCGCAAGCGATATTCGCTGAAGAGCATGCTGAAATGCCGGCATTACCGGAATCTCGCTAAGAGCCATTAGAAAAGATGTTAAAGGCCGAGCTCTCGTTTAACCATGTTAACCGAGAGCTTTTTTTGTTCCTGTAGCGAGCGCGTATCCAGTCTGTCGAGCAAATTAATCAGGCTGGGTATATCACGTTCACTGTGATGCAGAAGAAACTGCAAAGCCTGTTCTGACAGCTTTAAACCACGCGCGGTCGCGCGATTCCGAACCACCGTTTTACGCGCTTCATCACTGAGCGCATGCAGTTGGTAGGTAACGCCCCAGGACAGACGCGAGCGCAAATCAGGGAGCACGAACGCCGGGTTACTCGGCCCGAGGCGACTACTGCAAACTAATACGGTCTGCTGTGATTCGACAACCCGATTGATAAGGTCAAACAGGGCCAGCTCAAGCACTTCATTGCCCGCGATAGCGTGAATATTATCCAGACACACCAAAGGCAAAGTTTCGAATCCTTCAAAAGCATTCGCCGGCCAGGCTTCAGCATTATTCAGATTCAGATACACATGCGGAATGTCACGGTCTGCCATTTCATGGCATAACGCGTAAAGCAGATGGCTTTTGCCTCTTCCGGCACTCCCCAGCAAAGTCACCATTGGCAGCTTTAATGACGCCAGCCCCTGAAGTAAGCTGGCATCACGCCAGTCAGGCACGGCATGGGCCAGTGCCTGCAACAATGTCACCAACTCGCTATCTGTACCCGAAACGAAACTCTCAAATGTTTCATCGACTGGTAAAGATACCGGCAACGGCAATTGCATCGCTACTCGTTCCAATAGAAATTATATCCCTGCACCGGCTGCCCAAACGCGTCTCTGACCGGTTGCAAACGGTTTTCCAGTGACATCGTATTGACCAGATCCTGCGCTGAACCCAATAGAGAAAGCTCAAACGTTCCTACTGAGCCTGACTGAGCAGAAAGCGATACGTGTTCAACGACACTCAGGCTGGCAAGATAGCGCTGTGCCATTACGTAATTTTCCAGACTGTCCAGATTGGCTACTGAAATTTTTACTTTACTTGCGTTTTGCGTACTCTGACCCGGTTTAATAGAGAAAATATCCGCCAGGTAGCTGGCATACCCATCAATCAGAAGTTGTACTAGTCGCCCCTTATCATCGCCATAAAGCGACCCACTTTTAACATCGTTTCCACGAATAAAAACCCAGTCCAATGCGTACTCGCCTTCCCCCTGCTCTGCCATCATGGTTTCAAATTCAGCCGTAGAAAAAGGCATGATATTGTCAGCGAGAGATTGGGATTGCTGCTCGGCTACCTGGTACTGAACATTCGTTGTAGCGCCCAGACTCAGGATTTCCACCTCTTGTGCGCCAACTCTGGTTTCAGTCTGCTCTTGAATTGTTTCATTCTGACTGCTCCAGCCCTCACCTAACGCTTCAGACAGCAGCGTTTCAGCATCTGGTTCCGGGAGATCGGGGATAGCCGCACTGGTATTTTTATACAATCTGGCGCCGATGATATAGTCCACCCCATAGCGAGAAGAGGCTTTTGACAGGGCCTGAGGAAATCGTCCCCAAATATCGTAGACAGCGATAGCCTGATTATCGGTGAGATCCATGAGCGGTAAGCTCACCCGTATTCCCCGTGACTGCGCCGTGTCGCGAATGGCATTACTGACTGCGTTTGACTGGTTTTCTTCGACAATGGTGCGCTGACCGTTATCTTTCTCCACTGCCAGCCAGACAATGGTTTCCGGTCGGCGGTTACCCCATACAGGCAGCCCTTCCCGACGTAATAACGACAGTAGTGCCTGCTGGTCAAATTCTGCGATGTAGTAAAGTTGCCCTTTTCGGTCGTCAAACCGATAAGAGCGCAAGTACTGACCGGGAGAACGAACTGCTGCACTGACTCCGGCATTTTCAGACACGGTAGTAGTGCCAGACATTTTTACCAACACTTGCTTAAGTGCTTCTCTGGACGCTTGTTGCTGGATACTCTGACTTTGATTTTCTACCTGGACCTGCCCCACATGGGTTTCAATCTGCACTGTTGCCGATACTGGCAGACTGGCGAGCGCCGTCAGACACACACAGCATGCAGACAGCGACGATAAAAAAAGACGAACGTGATGCCTTACTGACTGAATCAAACTCAAAATACCTTTTCACTCCCGTTACCTCACCACACCCTGTGGCGTTAGAAGAAAAAGTATTGTGTGCTATTTGCGTTCATTTTTCACCTCTTTCTGCTGCAATATTTTTGTATCAGAAGCGTTGCTGGTTTTCTGCAGCAGTGCATTTCCGATATCTGACTGCAAGAGAGATAAAAGACGCCTATCTCTGGACCAGACGATTGGACTTACCCTCACTTACTGGTAGAATCCGCGTTTTTCCATCCCACAGCATCAGGGCGTAACCGTGAGCGATAACAAAACCTCGTTAAGTTATAAAGATGCCGGCGTTGATATCGACGCGGGTAATCAGCTTGTAGAAAGAATTAAAACCGTAACCAAGAAAACCCATCGTCCGGAAGTAAAGGGCAACATTGGTGGCTTCGGTGCGCTTTGTGAAATTCCCTCAAAATACAAGCGTCCTCTACTGGTCTCCGGTACTGATGGTGTAGGAACCAAACTTCGCGTGGCGATGGATGCCAATCAGCACCAGGGTGTGGGTATTGACCTTGTTGCCATGTGCGTTAACGATCTGATTGTACAGGGCGCTGAGCCACTGTTTTTCTTAGACTACTATGCCACTGGCAAACTTGATGTTGATGTTGCAGCTTCCGTTGTAAGCGGCATTGGTGAAGGCTGCGAGCTATCAGGCTGTGCACTAATTGGCGGTGAGACCGCTGAAATGCCTGGAATGTATCACGATGGTGATTATGACATTGCGGGTTTCTGTGTGGGTGTGGTGGAAGCTGACAACGTGATCGACGGCTCTACAGTGAAACCCGGGCAAAAGTTAATTGCGCTGGGCTCTTCAGGTCCACACTCCAATGGGTACTCGCTGGTACGAAAAATTATTGAAGTCAGCGGCGCCGATGTAAATGAAGCGCTGGAAGGCAAACCGCTGCTTGACCACCTTCTTGCGCCCACACGCATTTATGTAAAATCGGTTCTAAAACTACTGGAAAGCGTAGATGTCAGTGCCATTTCACATATCACTGGCGGCGGTTTCTGGGAAAACATTCCACGCGTTCTGCCTGAAACAGCTAAAGTTGTCATCGATAAGAACAGTTGGGAATGGCCAGCGGTGTTTCATTGGTTGCAGCAACACGGCAACGTTACCGAGCATGAGATGTATCGCACATTTAACTGCGGTGTAGGTATGGTGCTGGTCGTTGACGAGGAAAACATCGACAATGCACTTGAAGTCCTTAACTCGCAGGGTGAAAAAGCCTGGGTAATTGGACACATTGCTCAGAAAGACGGCGAACAACAGGTAGAGATGCAGTAATTCATGAGTACACGTCCTACACTCTGCGTTTTAATATCCGGAAACGGCAGTAATCTTCAGGCGATTATCGATCGTATCGCCGATGGTTCACTTCAGGCCCGTATAGGGTGTGTCATCTCAAACCGCCCTAATGCTTACGGGCTCGAAAGAGCCCGCGAAGCCGGTATTGACGCGCATTGTCTGGACCACCAGAAATTCGATGACAGGGAAAGTTACGATATAGCCCTGAAGGCGCTGATCGAACAGTACCAGCCTGATTGCGTAGTGCTTGCCGGGTTTATGCGGATTCTGACCGCTGACTTCGTTGATCATTTCTCAGGAAAATTAGTGAACATTCATCCATCTTTGTTGCCAAAATACAAAGGGTTGAATACACACCAGCGCGCAATCGATAATGGCGACAGGGAACACGGTGTCAGCGTACATTTCGTTACGCCTGAACTAGACGGTGGCCCGGTGATCATTCAAAGTAAAGTTCCCGTATTCGACGGGGACTCTGCGGTTGACCTGGCAGCGCGTGTTCAGGAACAGGAACGTCAGCTGTACCCGTTCGTGCTGAACTGGATATGTTCAGGCAGACTGAAAATGAAGGACAATAAGGCGGTTTTAGATAATGAAGAGCTTCCGGTTAGCGGTTTCGAAAGCGATTAATTCAGCCCTTACAGGGCTGGTTCTGCTGGGTACGGGCACATTGCCCGCTATAGCAAACACTACGGGTAATTCTTCCTCTGTTGCCCTGACTCCCTTTCACGCGCAATACACCGCCTACAAATGGGATGACGATGTAGGCAATGTAGAAATGAAACTGGAAAGGTTGTCACCCTCGCAATACTCCTTGACTTACTCATCGAAAGTCTCAAAGTTTTTCCTTTCAGATAAACGCTATGAGCATTCCATTTTTACCGTTGAAGACGGCAAGCTGGTACCTTCGCAATACTACTACTCCCGCTCAGGGACCGGACCAGATGACAAGCTGAATGTCACATTTGGAAAAAATGGCAGCGATTCGGTACAGGTGGAATCGGAAGATGAAAACTACTCTCTAGAATGGGACAATGAAATAGATAATCAGATTTATCGTATTGACCTACCTCGAAAGCTGGCTTCCGGTGAATCGACTACCGACTATTATTTTATTAATTATCGCGGCCAGAAGCGTCATTACGGTATCGAAGTTGTTGGTAAAGAAAAGCTAAACCTTCCCTACGGCCAGTTAGATACCATTAAAGTCAAACTGGTCCGCGATTCAAAAACCCGTGAGACGTTCGCCTGGTTTGCCCCTGAACTGGATTACAACCTGGTTCGCCTGCAACAGTTCAAGGACGGCGATGAGCAGGGTGACATTAAACTGCGATCCTATGTCACACTGGCTGAAAAGCGGTAATCCTGTCCTACGTCCTGGCTGGCAGGGTGCCGGCCAGGACGTTATATAATCCCATCGGCCTGCATGACCTGTGTTGGGATTATAGTCACTGATACATTCAACACCTGTGAAACACAATTCTGGCGACCGTGCGCCTACACATTGTAACTGAACAATACCTCCTATTTTTTGCTGAATACTTTGTTGAAAATAAGGTGCAGTAAGACAATGCAGGATCAAGGGTTATATTGTTGCTGCACTGTCTATCCTATTTGTCTATTGAATAGTTGGCTTATAACGCAATAAGCCCCTTTCCAACCTTGATCTTTACGGTGTTACTGTATACGTTTAAAGTACGCTGGTCTGACCTCAAATGATAACGCGGGACAAACTTTCTCAATCGGAAAAAGAGTGATCATTTTGGCAGCGATGCCGCTATTTATTCAGACAAAGTCATTATGCTAATAATTTGCCTTTATCAGGAGTGACGTATGGCAGAATTCATCTGGTTTTTACTGGTAGTGCTTACCCTGGCTGTCGCCAGTTACAAGCGTACTACCCTCGTTAATGCTGTAGCCGCTGCTGCTGCGGTCATGGTGCTGGGCACCTTGTTCGGCGACATTGGTCTGCTGGGTTGGATAGTGTTTCTGATCTTCGCTGTGCCCCTGACTATCGCTGACATCAGACAACCTTATATCAGCAGCAAGTTGCTGGCTTTTTACCGCAAGGTCATGCCTGAGATGTCCACCACGGAACAGGAAGCCATTGATGCTGGTACGGTATGGTGGGATGGCGACATCTTTAGTGGTAAGCCCGACTGGGATAAGCTTCACGGCATCCCCAAGGGCAGATTAACGCCTGAAGAACAGGCGTTTCTGGATGGCCCGGTTGATCGCGTGTGCCATATGGTTGATGAATGGCAAATTAACCATAAAGATGCCGACCTTTCTCAAGAGATCTGGGACTTCCTGAAAGAACATCGCTTTTTCGCGATGATCATCAAGAAAAAATACGGCGGGCTGGAATTCTCAGCCTATGCTCAGTCTCGTGTATTGCAAAAACTGGCCGGTAGCAGCGCAGTGCTTTCCAGTACTGTCGGAGTGCCTAATTCATTGGGCCCTGGTGAGTTGCTGCAACATTATGGAACAGAACAGCAACAGGATTATTACCTTCCACGCCTTGCCAACGGTGAGGAGATCCCTTGCTTTGCGCTTACCGGTCCTGAAGCAGGTTCCGATGCAGGCGCAATTCCGGATGTTGGCGTGGTTTGCAAAGGGGAGTGGGAAGGCGAAGAAGTGCTGGGTATGCGTCTGACGTTTGACAAGCGCTACATTACCCTCGCCCCCATTGCTACCGTTGTTGGGCTGGCTTTTAAACTTCAGGATCCTGAAGGCCTGCTAGGCGACAACAAAGAACTGGGCATCACGTGCGCGCTGATCCCACGCGACACTAAGGGGCTGGATATTGGCCGTCGCCACTTCCCGCTGAACACACCATTCCAGAATGGCCCGATTCGCGGCAACGACATTTTTGTACCGCTGGACTTTATCATTGGCGGTAAAGCTATGGCTGGTAAAGGCTGGCGCATGCTGATGGAGTGTCTGTCAGTAGGTCGTTGTATTACCCTGCCCTCCACCGCCGCAGGTGGCGCAAAAACCGTGGCGCTCGCTACCGGGGCCTACGCGAGGATCCGCAGACAGTTCAGGATGCCAGTGGGTCACATGGAAGGGGTCGAGGAAATGCTTGCCCGCATCGGTGGCAACGCGTACCTGATGGACAGCGTTACCAGCTTCTCTACGGTGGGTGTTGATTTGGGCGAGAAGCCATCTGTTATTTCCGCTATCAGTAAATATCATCTGACAGAAAAAATGCGTCAGGTGATCAACGATTCCATGGACATCCATGGCGGTAAAGGCATCATGCTTGGGCCGAACAACTATTTAGGTCGCGGTTATCAGGGCGCGCCCATTTCGATTACCGTTGAGGGTGCGAATATTCTCACTCGCAATATGATGATCTTCGGCCAGGGAGCGATGCGTTGTCACCCCTACGTACTTAAAGAAATTGAAGCGGCCAACCTTGATGACAAGCAAGCCCGTTTGAAAGCCTTCGATAAAGCTGTTTTCGGACATATCGGTTTCGCAGTGGCTAACACAGTCAGAAGTATCTGGTTCAGCCTTACCAATGGCACATTCCACAATACGCCATTTACCGACGAGACTGCCCGCTACTACAAACTGCTACAAGGTTACAGCGCCAACCTCGCACTACTGACCGATGTTTCCATGGGAGTACTGGGCGGTGACCTTAAACGACGTGAACGCTTGTCAGCCCGCCTGGGCGATATCCTAAGCGGCCTGTATATGGGCAGCACTACCCTCAAGCGTTATGACGATGAAGGACGTTTGAAGGAAGACTTACCACTTATGCACTGGGCAATGCAAAATACGTTGCATGATATAGAAACCGCAATTGATGATTTTCTGGAAAACTTCCCAAATCGTGCGATCGCTGCGGTTATGCGAGTACTGGTCATGCCGTTTGGTCGTCGTGTAGACAAACCATCGGACAAACTTGAGCACAAAATCGCCATGATGTTGCAAACGCCGTCTTCGGCCAGAAGCAGATTGGGAGATGGTCAGTATCTTACGCGTGAAGAAGGCAACCTGTTCGGCGATCTTGAGCAGACGCTGGACGATGTGATTGCGGCGCAACCGGTATTCGACAAAATTTGTGAGCACAAGAATGCCAAACTTCCGTTTACGCGACTCGACGCGTTAGCAGAAGACGCGCTGAAAGAAGGTGTCATCAATGAAGAGGAAGCCGATCTTCTGCGTCGAACTGAAGCGGGTCGATTACGCACAATCAATGTCGATGATTTCGATCATGAAGAACTCATTGCCAATCAGGCAGTAAAAAAGCCGAGCCGTAAAAAGACAGGTAAGGCAGCCTGATAAATAGCGCGAATCATTAAAAAGCTGCCATCCGGCAGCTTTTTTTTTATTGTAACTATGCTAACGTTAGCCACCAATGACATGAAGTCAGCTCTCAGCATGCAGTAGGAGTTAGCAGATATGGAACATGACGTTAACGTCACTCACGTTTGTCAGGAGTGTGAAAGCATTCACAACCAGACAGTCCGTAACAAAGCCCTCCTTCCTTTACTGCTCTCTTCAGTTGCCTTCTTAATTTTCGCATTGTTGCTGTTATATGTTTCTGCTTTTGTTGGCGGTGCAGGTGTATTGCTTGCGGTTTTCTACTTCTGGAGCAGAAATAAAAAATGCCCTGAATGTGGAAGGTACGGTCTCATTCCCGTCGCTACTCCAAAAGGGATGAAAATTATGAAGAAAAACGGCTGGTCTCCTAACAAGTAAAGATAATTATGCGCTATAACCTTTTCTCTCCCCTGTTGATAGCAGGTTCGCTGGTGCTGCTTACCAGCATGACGTCGTCTGTAGGTGCAGCTACTGTACCCGATGACATCGGTCTATGTGGCAATTCTGAAGAAGCTATCGAGCTGGCAATTGCCATTATTGAAGATCCCGCTCAACAACGTTCAGAAATACGTTGTAACGGTATGTTGAGCGCCATTGCGCTGCGAAAGGCAGAACGCATGGCCGAGGAAGGCATTGTCTTTCATAACTTAGGGGGAAGCCCCAATTCGCGGCTGCGGGAGGCCGGCTTCGAACTGCCAGAGTATTACGGGAATGCCATGAGTAATCAGGTGGAAGCCATTGCCGGTGGCTACGTCTCTGCTGACAGTGTCTGGCACGCCTTCAAGAATTCCGAGACCCATGCCAAGCATCTGCTTGGTCAAATCCCTTTCTATCAGGAACAGGACGAAATGGGCATTGCGTTTTTAAAAGACCTTTCCGCCCCACATGTAGAATACTGGGTCATTTATCTGACTAAAGGGCGTATTGATAATCAGCACCGCTATTTTGATGAAATCCCGAATAAAGGGATCGATATCGTCACTGAAAAAGATGCTATCGAAATAAAGTGAGTTCAAACGAGACGGGTAAAGCTGGGTAAACGAGTCCCCCAGGACATAGCTCTTGTTGCGAATCTGCTAGGTAGCCTTTGTTTACTAAAAACATATTTATGCAGTGAATGATAACATTACAGAAAACATACACGCGTGTTTATCATCAATTAAATGCAAGTCCAGACCTAAAGGTTTGGCTAGGTTGCAATAAACGCATATCCCTAAAGTAAGTACGAGGATCTGCGACGACCCGATGAAGTTAATGTACCTTTCTGATTTTCATTTTTTCAAGATAACGCTGTAGGGCGCTACAACCTGGGGAGCTAACACAAAAAAGCCCCATGCATTTAACATACACAGGGCTTTGCGATTATAACAATGGACTTACTTTCTCAGTCTGCGAAGTCCAAACAAAGACAATGCAAGTAAAGCAAGTGTCTGAGGTTCAGGAACCTGAACACTCATATTTCTAAACTGTGTCGTATTGCTACAGTTAGACGCATCGCAATCATTGATGAATACAAGGTATTCATAGTCGCCGTAAAAGAAGTCCTCCAGGTCAATACTAAAACTCTGCCATGTAGGCGAGTCGTTCGCCGTCAGATTATCGAAATCGTACTTAAAGGTTTTGTCGCCCCAGTTCTGGGTACCAGAGAGGTTTAACGCATATATACTTTCAGCGGCACCGATATTGTTCACGTTGTCGTTGGCGAGCATAAAGCCACCAATTTCAGATGGCCCACTTGGTTTATTGTTACCAGTTTTGATTCGCATTTCAAAATTGAACGTGTAGTGTGATCCATTATCAAAATTAAGTGATTTCAGACCAAACAGATCTTCGATGCTGATGTACGTCCACGCCTCACTACTTAAATTAAGTAAGCCACCACCAATGTCGCGAACCTCATAGTTGCCCTTGTTCTGGCCAGGCACGCTCATAAAGTCGCCATTTGCAAAATTATCGACAATGTTCGATTCAATAAAACTGGCATGTGCGGTGAAACTTAGAAAGGATACACTTAGTGCAAAAAACAAACTTCTCATATTGTTAACCTAAAGCTAAAAAATATTATAATAGTGTCAGCAAGACATAAGCACTATAAATGCCAATATGATAAGCGATTGATTATTAAAAAATAAATACACCATGACTACTTAAGGTGTTAAATTTTTTGACAAAAACGTTTGCGCTTTAGTTTGACCAACTGTTACTTTTTAAGTGAAAGACGAAGGGCTTTTTTCTCATCATCCGACAAAAACGCCTGCTTCAGCGCATTTTCCTGAACTTTCAGTAATGCGCTCTTATCCAGTCCAATGACGTTGGCAGCAATCTCATATTCATGGCCTAGCGTGATGTCCGAGATCCCCGGATCGTCGGTATTTAAGGTAACGGCCATACCTGCGGCAAGAAAATCACGTAACGGGTGATTTTTTGTATCCGTCATAGCACCAGTCTGGTAGTTGGAAGTGGGACAGGATTCAATGCCTATTTCATGTTTGGCCAAATACTCCATCAGCCTCGGATCCTGTATTGCAGCAACGCCATGACCAATTCTGGACGCACCCAATAAAGTTACGGCATCCCAGATACTTTGGGGCCCGGCTGCCTCGCCTGCATGCACCGTTGCACGCATGCCCGCATCCCTCGCGCGCTTAAACAAGTCGACAAACAGCGTTGCGGGATACCCGGCTTCATCACCTGCCAAATCAATACCACAAAACTTGTTACGATGAGTCAGGATCGCGTCCAACTCGCGCTCACAGGCTGTTACACCATAGCTTCGGCTGAGTATGCCAAGAGCACCCACTTTAATCCCAAACTCAGAGGCTGCGGCACTGATTCCGTCTAACACGGCTTCGACCACACTGACCATAGGTAACGAAAACGCTTTTGCCATAAAATAAGGAGAAAACCGCATTTCGATATAATGGATGCCCTCTCTCGCAGCGTCCTCGACACTTTCAAATGCCACCCGACGACACGCATCGGCATCGGCTAATACTGACACGCCATATTCAAGCTTTTGAATGAACTCGAGCAAATCTGATGTACGATGCTGGATGACTGCGAGGTGTTTTAAATCGTTTTCGCTGGTAACAGGAAGAGAAATACCATGTTGTTTTGAAAGCGCCCAAATTGTAGACGGTCTGACGCTGCCGTCGAGGTGCCGGTGTAACTCCGCCACCGGCAATGCATTGGACAGCATAATCAGCTGACCTGCAGCTTATCCATCAATAATACGGCCTGAGTACGGGTATTTATCTCAAGCTTTCGCAGTATTGCGCTGATATGAGCTTTGATTGTCGCTTCGGTGACATTCATTTCATGCGCAATTTGTTTGTTCATCAATCCTGCCCGCAAGAACGATAGCACCTGAATTTGTTTAGGTGTCAGCTCTCGGAATCGCTGTAATAGCAGTTTGAGATCATCATCCACTTTTTCAAGTTCTTCCTGCATGCCCTGGGGCAGCCAGTTATTGCCACTACGGATTGATACAATCGCCTCGGCGATATCTTTCGTGGGTGTGGATTTGGGGATAAAGCCTTGCGCCCCAAGGCTCATCACCTGGGCGACAACCTCAACACTTTCCGCCGCCGAAATAACAGCCACAGGTATCATTGGGTAAGCTTCTTTAACACTGATAAGGCCATTGAAATATTCGCCACCTGGCATATTCAGGTCCAGCAGAATAAGATCGATATCATCACTTGCCAGGACAGCCAGTGCACTGTCAAGACTGTCGGCTTCGGCAATATCAGCGCCCTCAAAGTAAGGTGTCAGCGCGCCGCTAAGCGCTTCTCTGAAAAGTGGGTGGTCGTCTGCTACCAGAATTCGTGTCATAACGAAATACAACTTCCTTTGTGACTCTTTTGTTAAGAGTAATACTTTAGGCTAAATAGGGAAAGTATAAAGGTAAGATATCTACGGATTTTTTGCTTAATTGCCAGGTTTATTTGGCATTCTCTTCAAAGCAGGTAAAATTGCTCGTCATCACCATTAAATGAGGCCCATTGTGCAAAAATCAGATACTCTTTTCGCCTCTCCACTGTCCTCTGTCGCAGACTTTCGTTTTGACGAAACCGTTGCTGAAGTGTTCCCGGACATGATTCAGCGTTCTGTACCCGGGTACCAGTCAATCATTAATACTATCGGAGAGCTGGCAGCAGCGAAGGTGCAACCAGACACCAGAGTCTATGATTTGGGTTGCTCACTTGGTGCAGCAAGTCTTGCCGTTGCTCGCGCCACACAGGGGATCCCCTGTAAGATTATTGGTATCGATAACTCTGAAGCGATGATCAGCCGGTGCGAACGTATAATACATAGTTTCGCTTTGCCCACGCCGGTATCTGTTCACTGTCAGAGCGCCCAGGACACTGACATTAACAATGCCTCAATGGTTATCATGAATTTCACACTGCAATTTATTCCCCCTGCGGACAGAAAAGCCTTGCTGTCGAAGATATTTGAAGGTTTGGTTCCCGGTGGCATTCTGGTGTTATCAGAAAAAATCCGCCACCCCTCGGTTGCAGGTAACGAGTTACTTGTCGACCTGCATCATCAGTTCAAGCGCCAGAATGGCTACAGTGAACTGGAGGTCAGTCAAAAGCGTGCCGCGCTTGAAAACGTCATGCTTACCGACACATTTGCAGAACATGAAGCACGTCTTAAAGACGTGGGTTTCAGCGACGTGGTGATGTGGTTTAAGTGCTACAACTTCACCTCAATGGTTGCCATAAAATCTATGGGGGAAGCTGCGGGTGAATAGACAAACCAAGAAATGGTTCGACGCGTGCTATCATTCACTCTTAACCAGCCCACTTTCCCACTGGCTTGAAACCTTGCCAGCCCAGCTTCGGGAATGGGACAGTAGCGCCAAACACGGCGACTTTGACAAGTGGTGTCGACTTATAGAAAAGCTACCGGAAATCACACCCGAGTCCGTGGATATTAAAACAGGCGTGACGGTTAACAACAGCGCTGTGTCTGATTATCAACAGGCCCAAATTCAGGGCTTGCTAAAACAGTTTATGCCCTGGCGCAAAGGGCCCTACTCGGTCCACGGTGTGGACATCGATACAGAGTGGCGCTCTGACTGGAAATGGGATCGCGTTTTACCGCATATCAGCGACTTAAGTGGCAGAACTGTGCTTGATGTAGGTTGCGGCAGTGGTTATCACATGTGGCGAATGCTGGGTGAAGGGGCCAGCCGGGTAATCGGGATTGATCCTACTCAACTGTTTTTTATACAGTTTCAGGCAATTCAACGTTTTATACAAGCAGAAAACATTCACTTTTTACCGCTCGGTATTGAGCAAATGCAACCGCTTGATGCCTTCGACACGGTGTTTTCCATGGGCGTAATGTATCACCGTAAAGATCCCATTGCCTTTCTCAATCAGCTGAAGCATCAGTTACGACAAGGTGGTGAGTTGATTCTGGAAACCCTGGTTGTTGAGGGTGACAGTACCACGGTATTGATGGCGGGCGAACGCTATGCGCAAATGCGAAACGTCTGGTTTTTACCAAGCGTTGAAGCGTTGACGGTATGGCTTGAACGCGTTGGCTTTGAGAATATTCGCATCGCTGACGTGAATGTAACATCCATAGAAGAGCAACGCGCAACAGAATGGATGCGTTCACAATCTCTGAAAGATTTTCTGGATCCGAAAGATATTTCTCGCACTGTTGAAGGTTATCCGGCGCCAACACGAGCAGTAATAGTGGCGACCCGTAAATAAACGTTTCCATTCCTGCCAACTCACAATGTGTTGGCACAATTGTTGTAACCTGTTTCACTACATATGTGCAATTCCAGCATTCATGAGGTAGTAAAATGGATATAACCGGCTTTCTGAAAGCGCACAGATTACCGGAGACATATGCTGATACTGCACAAAAATGGTTCATACCGTTAGCGGAGCAGATCACATCGCACTATAAAAGTGCAAAGCGGCCATTTATCGTCGGGATAAATGGTTGCCAGGGTTCGGGTAAATCCACCTTAGCCTCATTTTTAGCCGCGTATTTTTCATCAACACAAGCGCTTAGTGTTGTCACGCTGTCGCTGGATGATTTTTACTTGTCGAAAAGTGACCGCAATTCGCTGGCGGTAAAAGTTCATCCATTGCTGGCCACCCGTGGGGTTCCCGGCACGCACAACACCGAACTCGCGTTAGCTACGCTGGCGCGCCTCAAAGACTACGGGACGGTGTCTCTGCCACGTTTTAGTAAAGCGACAGATGATCCCTACCCCGTTATTGACTGGCCGGTCACTAACAGCCCTCCTGACATTATTCTTTTAGAAGGGTGGTGTCTCGGCGTCCCGCCACAATCTGATACTGAATTAAAACATCCGGTAAATAAGCTTGAAGCCGAAGAAGATCCACTTGGCATATGGCGACGTTTTGTAAATACTCAGTTAGCTGGCGAATATCAGACGCTGTTTGATCAGGTCAATTTTTGGTGCATGTTAAAAGGCCCGTCATTTGATCATGTATATCAGTGGCGTTGCGAGCAAGAGCACAAACTTGCTGCCAGTGGTGTAATAGACAATTCAGGCGTAATGTCTGACGAGCAGATTGCACGTTTTATTCAACACTATCAGCGCCTCACAGAGCACGGTTTTCAGACTGTGCCGCCAAAATGTGAGTGCGTATTTGAACTGGATGAAAATCGCCAGATAAAAAATCAACATAAGGCGTAAGCATGACATTCGCAAATAACGTGATTTTCACGGACATGGATGGCACCTTACTGGATCATGATACTTATAGCTTTGAAGCTGCACGGCCGACTCTGGCGTCACTGAAAGAGCGAAAGATCCCAGTGATCCCCACAACCAGTAAAACCTATGCAGAACTGATCGTTTTGCGGGACACAATCGGTTTGGATGGCCCGTTTATCGTCGAAAATGGCGCGGCTATTTACATCCCACATGGCTTTTTTGAGCAAAAACCTGCAGGCACAATCTGGCAGGATGGTTTCTGGTGTAAGTCTTTTATCTCGTCAAAAGGATACTGGCTCAAGTTGCTTGAAAAAGTCGCTCAGGATTTTAGCGGACAGCTGAATCATTTCAGTAATATGTCTATTGCTGAAATACAGGATGCCACCGGCCTGGATGAAGCGTCTGCCAGCCGCGCAGCGCAACGTCAATTTGGTGAACCCGTCTTATGGACAGGCGACGACGAGTCAAAACAACGATTTATCCGTGCGATGAAAGAGCGCGGTGCCTATCCGCTTGAAGGCGGCAGGTTTATTCATATCTCCGGTGACTGCAACAAGGGGGCAGCGCTGCGATGGTTTATGGAGGAATTTGACAGGCAGACCCAGCAATCGGCAACTTCGATTGCATTAGGTGACGGTAAAAACGACATTGCCATGCTTGAGGCCGCGGATATTGCGGTGCGAATAGCGTCACCGAGTCACCCTCCCCCTGAAGTAGAAAAAGAAGATCAGGTTTATACCAGCACCCTACTCGGCCCCAAAGGCTGGACAGAAATGCTCACTCAATTGCTTGCGCTTACCCATTAGGAGGACACATGGCCGATTTTTATCAAAACGGTGTGGTAACAACCCTGCACAATTTATCTGCACGACCTACCGAGGAACTTGAAGCTGAATTGCTGCGTTTCTCACAAAAGCGTCCCATGGCGCTTATTTTGCCTAGTCTGTTTTCAGAGCTGGAAGGCGATGCCCTTCCGCATATCGTTAGCGAATTAACAAACGTTCCTTATCTTTCTGAGATTGTCATCGGACTGGACCGCGCGAATGAAGACCAATATCGTCACGCGCTGGGATTTTTTAACAAACTACCTCAACATCACCGCGTGCTGTGGAACGACGGGCCACGGCTCAAAGCGATTGATGACGAGTTACAAAAGCAGGGCCTGGCACCTAAGGAGCTAGGTAAGGGACGCAACGTCTGGTACTGCATGGGTTACGTCTTAGCCTCAAACCGGGCAGAGTCTGTTGCACTCCATGACTGCGATATTGTGACGTACAAGCGCGACCTGTTAGCGCGTCTGATTTACCCGGTCGCTAACCCTATGTTCAATTACGAATTCTGTAAGGGTTATTATGCCCGCGTTGCCGATGGCAAGATTAATGGTCGTGTATCTCGCTTGCTTGTGACCCCGTTGTTACGTGCACTAAAGCGCATACTCGGAGACAACGAGTACCTGGAGTTTATGGACAGCTTCCGATACCCGCTGGCTGGTGAGTTTTCCTTCCGACGTGATGTCCTTAACGATATCCGTATTCCCAGCGACTGGGGATTGGAAATCGGGGTACTGTCTGAAATGCACCGCAACTATTCTCACAACCGGCTTTGTCAGGCTGACATTGCGGATATTTACGATCATAAACATCAGGACCTGTCGCTAAATAATGATCAGGGTGGCCTTTCTAAGATGTCTATCGACATTACCAAAGCGGTTTTCAGAAAGCTGGCCACGCAAGGCTTTACCTTCAGCAATGAAATGTTTCGCTCGATTAAAGCAACGTATTTCCGAATCGCGCTGGATTTCATCGAAACCTATCATAATGATGCGGTTATGAATGGCCTGAATCTGGATATTCACAGCGAAGAAAAAGCGGTAGAGATGTTTGCCAGCAACATCATGAAAGCCGGACAAAACTTTTTGGAAAACCCGATGGAAACACCGTTTATTCCAAGCTGGAACCGGGTAACCAGCGCGGTACCAGACATCCTTGACCGTATTTTAGAAGCGGTAGAGGCCGACACTGCAGAATATTTAGGGTAAATGATGACAGCACGCTGGAACTTACTTCACGAGAAAGTCAGCCACCACTTGCAGGCGATTTACGCCGATGTCGTTCTGGAAACACCGGTGGGCGAACTGGCTACACAGCTCATAAATGCGATCGGCCTGAAAGATGATGAAGATGTCGTGCTCCCGGAAGCACACTGTAACTACTGGGATGAAGATGACATCATCATGATTACTTATGGCGATAGCGTTATCAACGAACACGAGCGCCCGCTATTCACCTTGTTTCGCTTTTTGCACACCTATTGCAAAAACACCGTAAACAATGTGCATATTCTGCCGTTTTTTCCCTACAGCTCAGACGATGGCTTTTCTGTTATCGATTATTCAAGCGTCAACGAGTCGTTGGGAGACTGGCCTGAGGTGGAGCGTATCGCGGCCGAGTACGGTCTGATGGTAGACCTTGTGATTAATCATTGCTCAGCTCGCAGCGTGTGGTTTGATAATTTCATCAAGGGTGAAGGGCCTGGTAGCGACTTCTTTTTCACTGGCGACCCATCAGATGACTTATCTATGGTCACACGTCCGCGTGTATCGCCGTTGTTAAGAGAAACGCAGACTGAAAATGGTACCAAGTATGTTTGGTGTACATTCAGTCATGATCAGGTGGATTTTGATTTCAGAAATCCCAAAGTCTTGCTGACGTTTATTGAGATTATCCGGCTTTATCTGGATAAAGGTGCAAAAATATTCCGTCTCGATGCCGTGGCATTTTTATGGAAGATTGTTGGCACGCCTTGCATTAACCTGCCACAAACCCATGAAGTCATAAGGCTGATACGTACGCTTGTGGAACATGTGGACCCCAGCATTATCCTGATCACGGAAACTAACATTCCTAACCGGGAAAACCTGACCTATTTCGGTAACGCGAACGAGGCGCACGCGATTTATAATTTTTCGTTACCGCCATTGCTCGTCAATACTATGGTCACCGGCGACTGCCGTTATCTGAAAAACTGGATGATGAGTATGCCACCGGCCCAAAACGGAACCGCCTATTTCAATTTCATCGCGTCCCATGACGGCATTGGATTACGTCCTGCAGAAGGACTGTTGAGTGACGACGAACTGTCGGCACTTGTGCACACCATGCAGAATTTCGGTGGCAAAATTTCCTGGCGTGCCTCTGATCACGGCCAGCAAAAGCCTTATGAAATTAATATCACGCTGTTTGATGCGATGCAGGGTACTACCGAAGGCCCGGACAAATATCAGGTTGACCGTTTTATTTGTGCACACGCGATCATGCTGGGTATGGAAGGCATTCCGGGAGTTTACATACATAGTCTGCTTGGCACGTCTAACGACTATGAAAAAGTGGCAAATACCGGGCAAAACCGCTCAATTAACCGCAAACGCTGGGACTACTCTGAACTCGAAGCCTTGCTTGACTCTCCATACTCGCAACATCACAAAGTGCTAACCCGGCTTTCACAGCTAATACGGATCCGCAAAGCACAACCCGCGTTTCACCCGAACGCAACACAGTTCACGTTGCAGCTGGGAGATCAGATATTCGGTTATTGGCGTCAGAGTCTTGACCGTAAACAAAGTGTATTCTGTATCAGTAACGTGAGCAAAGAAGAGCAATCGGTTCTGCTGTCCGATATCAACCTGATTGGCACAGATAACTGGCTGGATCTTATCACTCGTGATGAAATTAACGATGTAGGTGGCTTCCTGCAACTGAAGCCTTATCAGACCGTATGGATAAGTAATCAGGATATTGAGTAAACCTGCTGGCGGTAGCATCTGTGGCTACCGCCTTTTCTTTTTCTTATAAACTTTCTCACTTCACACAGCGACTTATCTGTGTCCTTTTATCACACGTGCTTCATTCACATTACCTATTGCAGCCCCGTTATCCCCTGGCTCTCGTCCTTTGCTGTTGATACCCGGTCGTATTTGTCATCCCAATGACATTGGATTACCCCTCACTTTCGTGGATAATCCCCCGCATAGTATTCAGGTAACAGGACTGCTTCATGCCGTCAGCAACGTCTAACTGGCTGTCTTTAGAGGATGCGCTAGAACACACTCTCGCACTCACCCCCACCGTCACTGCAAGCGAGACCGTTTCGCTGCCACAGGCTTTATCGCGGATTGCGGCAGACGATGTCGTTGCACCAGCAAATGTTCCGCCGTGGGCAAACTCGGCGATGGACGGCTATGCTGTCTGCTTATCTGATTTAACCCAAAGTGACAGGCTTCCGGTTTCTGCAACCGTTCTGGCCGGCTCCTCCGATATCGCGCCATTAGCATCCGGCACAGCAGCCAGAATTATGACCGGCGCGCCACTTCCTTCAGGTGCTGATACCGTGATCATGAAGGAAAATGCGATTGAAGAGGATAACCACGTAAGCTTCACCAACATGCCTGCGAAGGGAGACAATGTCCGCGCATGTGGAAGCGATATCACCAAGGGCGACTGTATAATCTCCTCGGGTACCAGGCTCACTCCGGCACATTTGATGCTGCTGGCCTCTCAAGGGATCACCACGGTAAAGGTTTATCGAAAAGTGAGAGTCGGGCTGATGGCGACCGGAGATGAACTCTGTCAACCAGGCCAGCCACTACAGGCAGGCCAGATTTATGAATCAAACAGCACCGGGATCAGCGCTCTGCTTTCAGAACATGGTGTAGAAGTCATACACTACGGAATCGTTAAAGATGATATAGACGCACTCAAACGCACTATCACGGAGGCTTCACAGCAAACCGACCTGCTGATCACTAGTGGTGGTGTTTCTGTTGGCGATGCAGACCATGTAAAACCTGTCATTGATGCGTTGGGGAGTGTGGATTTCTGGAAGGTTGCCATCAAGCCCGGAAAGCCTTTTGCGTTTGGTCGGGTCGGGAATATGGTGTTTTGTGGCGTTCCCGGTAATCCTGTCTCTGCCTACGTCACAACACAGATGCTGGTAACACCGGTTATCGAACGTCTGCAGGGATTAGGGCAAATAACTTCCCCCCTTCGCTTGCAGGCAAAGCTGACATCATCTCTGACACGACGCCCCGGCAGAACAGACTTTCAGCGCGCCATGATGTCCACCAAAGACGGACAATGGCGGGTAACCCCGTTGCCCAAACAAAGCTCCGGTGTGATGTCGTCTGTCACTCAGGCCAACTGTTACCTTGAGCTGCCTGCTGAACAAAGCCATTTTGATACTGGGCAGTGGGTCACGGTGATTCCTTTTTCATTGCGCACCAATATGGAAAACGCTTAGTGAGCGCGATAGTGAGTAAGCGGTTTATTCTCGAAAGCCGACGTCTTATCAACCTGACCTGGCCGTTGCTTATTGCCCAAATCACGCAAATGCTTATGGGGGTTAGCGATACCATTATGGCCGGGCGGTACGATGCCGTTGACATGGCGGCGGTCGCACTGGGCTTCAGTATCACCATCCCCCTGCTCTGTTTTTTGCAGGGTATTGCACTTGCCCTGCCTCCTATCATTTCAAGGCTTCAGGGAAGTAAGTCTTTTGACAACGTTGCCGACGCCTCCCAACAAGCTGGCTACGTGCTGTTGTCTGTCAGTCTGATAATGCTTTTACTTTATCCATTGGCCCCCGCACTGGTAGCCCTCTTCCCGATGGAACAGGACCTGTACCTTATCACGGTAGACTACGTGCGTTACGTCATTCTGGCGATGCCCGGCTTTGCGCTCTATCAGTGGCTGCGTAACTTTTGTGAGGGTCTTGGTAAAACCAAACCGACTATGATCATCACCGTAATAGGTCTGGGTTTTAACATTGTGGGCAACTATATATTCATTTACGGCGCAGGTCCTATTCCCGCATTTGGCGGTGCTGGCTGTGGGATAGCTACCTCGATTGTGATTTACGCCATGATGCTGGCAACCTATTTTTATGCCCGTTTTGCGCCTGCATTGTCTCGTTATAACTTGTTTTCCCGTTGGTACCAGCCTTCCCTGTTTTCGATGTTGCGGACATTCCGGCTCGGTTTCCCAGTGGCCATGACTCTGCTTTTCGAAGTGACATTATTTGCTGTCGTAGCATTATTGCTTGCTCCTTTTGGCGCTAACACGGTCGCTGCGCACCAGGTCGCACTTAACTTTTCTGCACTCATGTTTATGTTTCCCCTGAGCCTTGGCATGGCGGTATCCATCCGCGTGGGCTACCGGATAGGACAACAGCAGACTAAACAAGCGGCGGTGGCGGTGAAAAGTGCCATCAATATTGGGCTGGTCGTGGCAATCGGCACTGCCTCATTTACGCTGTTAGCAAAGGGCTTGATCACCAGCATGTATACTACCGACCGAGCCGTATACGAGCTGGCCAACGCGCTGCTTATTTACGCAGCGTTGTTTCAGTTTTCGGATGCCATTCAGGTAATTTCTGCCAATGCGCTTCGTGGTTACAAGGATACCACCGCGATGTTTATTATAACCTTCATAGCCTACTGGTTAATTGGCTTACCTTGTGGGATCATTCTCGGAAGAACAGCCTGGGTAACAGACGCACCGATGGAAGCCGCGGGCTTCTGGATTGGTTTTATTGTCGGTTTAAGCTCTGCGGCAGTGTTACTGGGGGCTAGGCTCTGGTACATCCAGCGCCAACGGCATTGCCAAATTTTAGCTGGCTAAAAGATAAAAGGATGGCAACACTATGACGCAGGCATTGTTCATTATCTTTGCCGGCTATTACACATTCGTTGCGATGCTCTATACGGGGATGATCCTGTGGCGTCAGCGAGATGGGCTATCCCGGGTTCACCCAGGTCAGCGCTTTTCATCTCACTGGTGGAACCACATGACTTTTCGACTCTTTCGCATTGTCATTTGGCTCACGACAATCACTATCGCAATTTCACCGCAATACAGCGTGTATTACGGGCCATTTCTCCGGTCTGAGCCTCCTGCACTGATCTTTACAGGTATCATTCTGATGGTCGCGGGGCTGGCGTTGGCATTAATCTCTAACTACACACTGGCATCCCAATGGCGAAGTGGAGTTGATAGTGATGCGCCTGCAGCGTTGGTTCAGACAGGACTTTATCGAATTAGCAGAAATCCCGGTTATATTGGCGTGGCATTTGGCCAGTGTGGTTTTTTTATTGCCTACCCCAGTGTATTTACGTTGATATGCGTTCTCGTTGGAATGACGGCACTTTACCGGCAGGTATTGTTCGAAGAGGCACATTTGCATCAGCGATTTTCAAACACATTTACACAATATATGCGCAACACACCGCGCTTTGTTTCACTCCCAGACTGGCGTAACCGATGATTGAGCTAATTCCGGTATTTATTTATTTCTTTGCGGTCATAGATCCCATCGGGACCGTGCCGGTTTTTATTGCCGCGACCAAACGGCAGGAAGCCCGTGCCCGGCGTAAAGTTGCGCTGCTGGCTATTCTGGCCTCTGCAATCATTCTGCTGTTTTTTATCCTGGTTGGAGAAATCATTCTTGATGCCATGCAAATTCCCCTGCCCGCATTCCAGATTGCCGGCGGGATAGTGCTGTTTTTATTCGCACTGACGATGATTTTCGGAGAAGCGAAACCTGAACAGGAAATCAAACTGACCGACAACATCAAAGAACGGGCAATATTCCCGGTCGCTGTTCCTTCCATAGCCAGCCCAGGCGCTATGCTGGCTGCAGTCATGCTGACGAAAAACGATGTTTATACCTTATGGGAACAAACGCAGACTGCGCTGGTAATGCTATCGGTATTGCTGATAACCCTTATTCTGCTGCTGTGCGCCAACGGCATCATCCGTATCATCGGTGAAATGGGTGCGAATGTGATTAGCCGGGTTATGGGGCTTATTCTGGCATCACTGGCAACAGCGAATGCGCTGGCCGGGATCAAAGTTTATTTTGGCCTATAACTGTTTTGCGCTGCGTCACTGTCTTTGTCAGTCTCAGCGTTATCGGCGGAACCTTTCCATAGATCACCAATAAGCGGATCATCCAGTTCTTCCTCGCCTTCCCAGCTGTATTTCTTTAGCACCGGCTTCGGGTCGCGACGCCATAAGGTAACAGCAGCGAGAACCCCGCCTACCGCGCCGAAGAAATGCGCTTCAAAGGAAATGGCGGGATCACGTGGAAAGATTGTCATGATCATGCCGCCATACATAAAAAACGCTATCATCATGAGACCCACCGAACGCGCATCTCTGCGAATAACAGAAACCGTAAATAAAAAGAAAAACAGGCCGTGACTTACCCCACTTGCCCCAAGATGCACCGCCTCACGGCCGAAAAGCCAGACGCCAATACCTGAAACCAGCCAACTTGACGCAAGGACCCACCATCGCGAACGCGGGTAGCCATACCAGAGCGCGGTACCCAGAACGATTAAGGGTAAGGTGTTATTGAAAATATGCTCGTACGAGCCATGCACCAGTGGTGCGGTGAGAATGCCATAAAGGCGGGCCGGCTCAAGCGGCATGATCCCAAGCATGTTTAAGGGCAGAGAAAATAATACGCCTGCGGACTGGATCACCCACAACACACTGACCGCAGCGATACTGAGAGTGATGGCTTTACGAAGATCATGATCCAAAGTCTGGGCCATTTGCGTCAACTATATTCAACGGGATACCGTAAAGGTTGGTACGCTTTGCGCTTTTACAAGACCACTTAGTTCACTGACTCCCTGCACTAACCAGCTGGCAGGGTGCTCCAGTCTGACGGCGTGTCGATATCTACACCAGCCTGGATGTGTGGTACCAGCAGGATGTCATCAGGATTTTCCGCCAGCATTTTTTTCAGAATAAGCCGTGCACCTTTATCTTCACGAAGCGATGTGAGTAAAGGAAACGCGCCCGCCGGAAACACTGCAGGCACGGTGACATTCTTCTGCCACGCACTGGCGACGACTCGTTTGGGATAACGCTGCGCGGTGTCACTCAGACTACGTAAACTGTCGGTGGTAAGTAGCGGCAGATCGCCAAGCACAACCAGGATATGCGTCGGTGTATTCAGCTCATCTGCAGTGTTACCAGACCTCCCCTCTAACGTAAGTAGATTATTGACCCCCCTGGCAATGCTGGTGCCCATTCCCTGTGGCCAGTGTACGTTATGCAGTATCTGGCAAGGCGCTGAAGTGAGCTCGCTCGTCAACGCATCATGCCAACGACCGGTCACTACCACTGGCAAGCCGAAAGAACACAGCGGCTGACATACTTCTACGGTGTGTCTGATAAGTGAGCAACCGGAGGGATGCTTACTGATAAGCTTATTGCCACCGTACCGTTCACTGGCACCTGCGGCCAGAATGACGATCCCTAGCCGAAACTGCATGGCTTGCCTTTCAGTGGTACTGCACTTTTATCATGCAGTACCGCATGAGCCTGAGCAATCATCGATAATGCTATCGATTCGGGTAACTCGCCTCCTAACGCTAACCCGGCTGGCGACTGAAGTTCCACAGGTAACGATGATGGCTGAATATTCGCCTCACTAAGTACCTTATCGCACCGGTGTGAGGGCCCCAGTAGTGCGAGATAGCGTAATTGCGGTACTGCACTGTGCGCCAGATAAGCCAGCGCATCAGCATCCATCGTTACCTGATGATGCATCACAATAACGGCATTTGCGTCTGTCAGCCACGTGGCATCATTCAGATGGTCGGTAGAAATGCCGGTTACCGCACAACCCGAAAAATCTTCTGCTCTGGCGTAGCGGGCCCTGGGATCGTTAACGTGTACACGCCATCCCAGCAGGTTCGCCATCTGGGCTACGGGTCTGGCATCAACACCACCGCCGAGGATGACCAGCGCTGGCGGCGGGGTAATGCGGTGAGAAAACCAGTTTCTGCCTTCAGCCGAAGGATCATTGATTCTTGCACCCGGGTGCGATGATGCAGTCTCCACTGCATAGGTTAATGATTGACCTGATTCCAGCAACGTCAATACTTGCGCTAATCCAAGATAGTCCGCATCAGCCGTAACTGGCTGCAACAACAGCGTAACTTCGCCACCACAGCCGATGCCAAGACGCCAGGCAATATCGCCTTCTTCCTGCATGTCGTAGGTAACGGTTTTTGCGCGGCCGGACTCCCAGCACATTCTGGCCTGATGCAGAATATCACTCTCCAGACAGCCGCCACTCACCACTCCCAGTTGCTCACCGCTGTCGTTAAATAACATCATTGCCCCTGCTTTGCGATAGCTGGAGCCTTCCGTGTCAATAACCGTCGCCAGTAACCATTGATGTGCATCCTTTCGGGGCTGCCAATGCCGCAACACGTGCAGTAAATGGTGCTTCATATTCCCTCGCCGTGTGTACCAGATAATGACTGGCCACTTGCTGTTATACGTTTAAGTTCTTCCGATTTTTTTAGTACGAGCGTTTCCGCGATTTTGTCTTGTATAGACTGACGATTTGGATCCCAGAATACCTGCACAAATCCCAGTAGCCCGGTTGCCAGCCCCGCGCCATAACCACCATAACGCCCAAAACTTTCCCATAATGTGAGTGTTGAGCCATCAAGTTTTAATACCCGGATACCCATCAACCGCTTGCCCGGCGTACTGCCACGCCACCACGCAGTAAACACGCTGTAATACAGCGCCGCCCAGCCAAACCCCAGACCTAAATCCGCTATCAACCCGTTGACGATGTCTATCAGGCTGAACCCGGATGATGTTGACGTTTCGCCAAAAGTAATAATCTCAGAGTCGCCGCTGGAGGTCTCAGGTACAGGTGGTGGTGTTGACGCGTCGACAGAGGGATCGCTTTCGGTTAGCGCATCTGTTTTTTGCTGTTCAATCGTGCGGTTGTAGGTTCCAAGGTAAAACTCCCGGAGAATCGCTTCATCGTTGTGTTGCGCGTCATTGCGAGACACCAGTTCATCAAAAACCTGCTGGACCTTTTCCGGTGAGGCGCGATTGTCTGCCATAGCTTCACCGAACCCACGGGCAACATCTCGCTTGCAAACATCATCCTCACACAGGCTCCATGCCGCAGCGTTGATACCGCTCAGAAAAGGCGTTACCAGTCCGCCGGTATCTGCATGCTCAGTGTCGTATTGATCCATATCATGATAAGCCGTTGCAGCGAGATAGATCACCGAAAACAATAATAGTGCGCCGGTAAAACGAAGAAGTTTCCGGGCTCGGGAACGTCGAGGGCGATCGGCAAGATTATTGCCGGCCTTAAAAAAGGTAAGCGCGACCAGAAACGCAAGAATAAAGGCATTCGCCGTGCTCAATAAGGCAACTACGGCAAGATCAATTACTTGCGCAAACAGTCTGCGTGACGGTGATGCCAGAGGTTGTCCTAACAGTTCATCAGCAACTTTAAACGCATAGGGCGTGACAATTTCACGCGTCTCTGCACCTGACATGTGCGGCGGTAACGCATCGCTGTTCGACGACGTTACAGCATGCCCGGTGGTTCCTGTACTGCTGGTTTGGGACTCCCCTGCTTCAATGCCGGACAGTGGCTGGCCATTCATGATTTGTCTTCCCTGCCATGATCGAAAACATCAGTGTAATGTGGTTCTCGAAACTTGGGAAGGTGCGAATAAGTCTATAGACGCACCTTCCCTTGACCAGCCTGCTTATTAACGGGCCAGACTTAGTGCCTTAATACCTTCAGTAAGACCTTCCAGCGTGAGTGCGAACATTCTCTCTTCCATCAATTCACGCATCACTGCAACGGAGGCGTAATAAGGCCAGTACTGCTGAGGTTGAGGATTGAGCCATATGGCTTTGCTGAAGTGATTCGTCAGACGCTGTAACCACACACTTCCCGGCTCCTCATTCCAGTGCTCGACACTGCCACCCGGGTACGTGATTTCGTAGGGTCCCATCGTCGCATCACCGACAAAGATGACCTTATAATCCGGGCCATAACGATGAATGATATCCCACACGGAAATGCGTTCCCGGTCGCGGCGTTGATTGTCTTTCCAAACCTCTTCATAAACACAGTTGTGAAAGTAAAAATACTCCAGATATTTAAATTCACTGTGCACTGCAGAGAATAATTCCTGCGTGGTTTTAACGTAAGGGTCCATCGAGCCACCGACATCAAAGAACATCAGCACTTTGACGGCATTATGACGCTCCGGAGACATATGAATATCCAGCATACCGCCTTTTTTGGCTGTTTCACCAATCGTGGTCGAGATATCCAGTTCTTCGCTGGCCCCGGTTCTGGCAAACTTTCTGAGTTTCCTCAGCGCCATTTTTATATTCCGGGTTCCCAATTCAACATCACTGGAGAGGTTTTTGAATTCCCGTTTATCCCACACTTTCACCGCAGAAAAACGCCGGTTTCCATCCTGACCTATGCGTACCCCTTCCGGGTTATCGCCGTAGGCACCGAATGGCGATGTGCCGCCGGTACCGACCCATTTATTTCCGCCCTGATGTCGTTTTTGCTGCTCTTCCAGCCGTTTGCGCAAGGTATCCATTAGCTGCTCCAGCCCGCCCATGGATTGCAGTTGTGCTTTTTCCTCGTCGCTTAAGGTTTTCTCTATCTGTTTACGCAGCCATTCTTCAGGGATCTCTTTACCAAATAGATCAATGGCTTCAACGCCTTCGAAATAGTCAGCAAAGGCCCGGTCGAACTTATCAAACTGGCTTTCGTCTTTAACCAGAATAGTGCGGGACAGGTAATAAAAGGCTTCTGTGTCTGCCCATACCACGTGATTTTTCATGGCATTAAGCAAATCAAGTAACTCCCGGAGACTGGTTTTCAGCCGGTATTTGCGTAATGTGAAGAAAAAATCAATTAACATTAGCGACGTGCCATAAAGACCAGTTTTTCGAACAGGTGAATATCCTGCTCGTTTTTCAACAGCGCACCGTATAGTGGCGGAATGGTCGTTTTACCGTCTTTGTTGTGCAGCGCTTCGGGTGGAATATCTTCCGCAACCAACAGCTTCAACCAGTCGATGAGCTCTGACGTTGAGGGCTTTTTCTTAAGCCCGGGTACGTCGCGTAACTCAAAGAAAGACGACATCGCTTCATCAAGTAATTGCTTTTTCAGGTCCGGGAAATGGACATCGACAATCTGTCGCATTTCATCGGGCGTCGGGAAGTTGATGTAATGAAAGAAACACCGGCGAAGAAACGCATCCGGCAGTTCTTTTTCATTATTAGACGTAATAATCACGATAGGACGCTGTTTAGCCACTACCCGCTTTTGCGTCTCGTAAACGAAAAACTCCATCTTATCGAGTTCAAGTAACAGGTCGTTAGGAAACTCAATGTCCGCTTTATCTATCTCGTCAATAAGCAGTACCGGACGCTGTTCTGACTCGAACGCCTGCCAAAGCTTTCCTTTGACGATGTAATTACCAATATCATGCACACGATCATCGCCAAGCTGTGAATCTCGCAGTCGCGAAACGGCATCATACTCGTAAAGCCCTTGCTGAGCTTTCGTCGTAGACTTAATGTGCCACTGGATTAGCGGTGCATCGAGACTTTTTGCCAGTTCTTCGGCAAGCATGGTCTTGCCGGTACCCGGCTCTCCTTTTATCAGCAGAGGACGCTCAAGTGTTATTGCCGCATTCACGGCTAACTGTAGCTCTTTGGTCGCGATATAATCTGAAGTTCCGGTAAACGCCATGGAAGTTCCTTAAGAAAGTTGCTGCACACAAAGCTTATTCATGTGGTTGATATACGCTGCATTGTTTAAAAAGAACAGGCTTCCCCTGCTTTTTTACTATCGAGTAACCGTAGGTAGACTGCCCTGCCGGCACACGGACCACACAGCAAACGTTGTCGCAGCTGATAATTTCACAGCAGTGGCACCAAGCACAGAGGTTGATCCCCCCAGAGGTAGCACTGCTACCAATAGTGAACTAACGGGTTGGCCCACATACGTAAGTGTTGCGCACAAAATCAACAACAATGAACAGCCTCAGGCTGTATCATGAAAAAATAACCATATCATATAGCGAAAAAGCACTTTGCATTTTTGCTTTTGATGCCAATGATATAGGGGTAAATAAAAATACCCCAATAACAGTTATGAATTTGTAACTATTATAACCTGCCATAATGGCCGGTAACCTGTGGGTAAAACGTAACGACAAGGACCTAACATGCAAGTATTTGATGACAGTACACTTTCTATCGGACGCACGCCTCTGGTTAAGCTAAATCGCGTAACGTCTGGTAACGTATATGCCAAGATGGAATCACGCAATCCAAGCTTCAGCGTCAAGTGCCGTATCGGCGCAAACATGATCTGGGACGCAGAAAAGCGTGGTGTTCTGACCGAAGGGAAGGAAATTGTAGAGCCTACCAGTGGTAATACCGGTATTGCCCTGGCGTTCGTTGCCGCTTCCCGGGGTTATAAACTAACACTGACTATGCCAAGCAGTATGAGTCTGGAGCGTCGTAAGTTGTTAAAAGCACTGGGCGCAAACCTGGTTCTTACCGAAGCACCTAAAGGCATGAAAGGCGCTGTAGCCGCCGCGCAGGAAATTGTAAATTCTGATCCGGAAAAATACGTATTACTGCAGCAATTCGATAACCCGGCTAACCCGGAAATCCATGAAAAAACCACCGGACCGGAAATCTGGGAAGCCACTGAAGGTAAAATTGATGCGTTCGTAGCAGGCGTTGGTACCGGCGGCACCATTACTGGCGTTAGCCGGTACATCAAAAATACACAGGGAAAAGCCATTACCTCTGTAGCCGTTGAACCTACTGATTCCCCCGTTATTACGCAAGCAAAAAATGGTGAAGAGCTGACACCAGGGCCACACAAAATTCAGGGTATTGGCGCAGGCTTCATTCCTGGCAACCTGGATTTGGACATCGTTGACGAAGTGGAACAGGTAAGCAATGAAGAATGTATGGAAATGGCTCACCGACTGATGAAAGAAGAAGGGATCCTTGCGGGGATTTCATCAGGCGCAGCGGTTGTTGCTGCCAAACGTTATGCTGAACGTCCGGAAAACAAAGATAAGATCGTGGTTGTGCTTCTTGCCAGTGCCACCGAGCGTTACTTGTCCAGCCCGCTGTTTGCAGGCGAATTCTCCGACTCAGAAGAAGTGCAGTAAACAAGCGAACGTCGTTATTATCGCCTGGCCTGTTGGTCAGGTTTTCAGTCGAAAGTTCTAAAAGCGAGGTTATCCTCGCTTTTTTTTTGGAACTGCTTTTGCTAACTTAACTGGATAACACTGAGTGTAACCACTCCACTATTTGCCCGAGAAAACACATGCGTTTTAAGAAGTCCGCCTCTCTTTTTGGTTTTATTGCCTTGGTTTGCCTGGTTGTTACCGGTTGTTCAAAAAAAGAAGAAGGGATCGGTCGGTACGGCATGCTGGATGACAACACCCCGGAATACGCAGCCGTGCGCTTTATGCGCAGTATTTATCTGGAGCCCAACATCGATGTGGCAGTGTCGTTAAGTACCCCGAAGATGGCGCGTATATTAAGGAAATATCACACCAACCGAAACGTTCAGCGTCATTTGCTGAACCTGAAATATGATTCTGTGACGATAACGCCTGAAGGCGGCGACAGAGTCGGCCGCTCTGAATTTGCAGAGAAAGCCACGATCACCTTGTTTTTCAGTGGGCAGTATAACGACGACAAAATCGAAGATTTACGCCAGGTCGATCTGGTCAGGATGAACGGCGGCTGGAAAGTCGCAAAAATTCACCCTGACCATTTTCTCTGATCACCGCCCTACCGCTACGCCTTCCCTGCGGGGGTCTGCGCCACCAATAAGCTTGCCATCACGTATCTCAATGCCGTGAAGACCGCTATTGAGATCAATGATCTTCACCGGATGCCCCATGCTTTCCAGTTGTGATTTGAGTGCCTCAATTGGCGTACCTTTTTCCAGCGCCGTGTAATCGTTGCGATTCGTGATTTTAGGCAAATTAATCGCTTGCTGGATATCTAACCCAAAGTCGATAACACCGATAATTGTCTGCGCTACATAGCTGATGATACGACTGCCTCCTGGCGACCCCACCACCAGCTCTAACTCGCCTTCTTCATTAAATACCATCGCAGGGCTCATGGCTGAGCGCGGGCGTTTATGAGGCTCTACACGATTGGGAACCGGGTAGCGGCCCTGAGTCGGCGAAAAGGAAAAATCTGTCAGCTGATTATTAAGTAAAAAGCCGTCTACCATTAGTCCCGAGCCAAACATAAACTCGATGCTCGTCGTCATGGATATGGCGTTGCCCTTTTTATCGACAATCGACACATGCGACGTATTGGGTAATTCATAAGACGATCCGGCACTTAAACGGGCCTCTTTATACGGCTGGCCTGGTTTAGCCCGATGCCACGGCTTATCAACGGCCACTTGCTCGCTGCGACGGGAAAGGTAAGCTGCATTGATCAGCGCGCCATAGGGCAAATTGGTAAAGTCACTGTCGGCGATATACTTTTCTCTGTCCGCATAAGTCAATGCACTTGCCTGAGTGAAAAGGTGCGCGAATTCTGCTGAATCAGGAGCAAGTTTGCGAAGCTCAAATTTTTCCAGCAATTTCAGGATTTGGTACACGTTAATCCCGCCCGAACTGGGAGGAGCCATACCGCATACCTTTTTATCGCGGTATTCTCCACAAACCGCTTCACGCTTTATCGCCTCATAATTAGCAAAGTCGTCAGCAGTCATTTGGCCAGGATTAATTTCAGCCTCGTTGACCGTTTTCGCAATCTTTTCGGCCAGCGGTCCCTTATAGAGGTAGTCACTACCATTTTTGGCGATACCGGTTAACGTTTTTGCCAGCGGCAGATTTTTCTTATTGCTGCCTTCTTTCAGGGGCATCCCGGCGGGGAAAAAATACGTTGCGCTACCACTGAATGTCTTAAGACCGGGGTGATAATCGAGCGCAACCAGCTTTGCCAGTCGCGGTGACACTTTGAAGCCGTTCGTTGCGGTGTCGATAGTGTCTTCAAACAGGCTTTGCCAGGGGCGTGTGCCGAAATCCTGATGCGCCATTTCCAGCGCCTTCAACGCCCCCGGCACACCGACCGATTTACCGCCAACAACGGCATCCAGCCATTTCATGGTTTGAGTACCGTCCATGAACCAATGGGAGTTGACCGCCGCCGGTGCCATCTCTCTGCCATCATAAGTATGCAGAACTTTATTTTCGTTATCCCAGTAAAGAATAAAGGCCCCGCCACCGATGCCGGAAGACTGCGGTTCGACAAGGGTCAGCATGGCCTGCACCGCAATGGCTGCGTCTATCGCACTGCCACCTTTTTCAATAACATTACGCCCGGCCCAGGATGCATAAGGATTGGCAGCAACCACCATGTAATCCTTTGACACAAACGCTTTTTTATCGATATAGCCGGTGGCGGCCTCAGGTTCACGATCCTCCCGCTCAGCGTGTGCACCCACAGAGACTGTTATAAATGCTGCGGCTACGAATACGTTTGCCGCTCGTCTGGAGGTCGTAGTTAACCACTGTAAAGTCATAGTATTCCGTTATTTGAATTTCTCAGGATTGATCGGGCGCTTTTTCAAAAATGCATCAAAAGCTTCCCGTGCGGCTTCTGTACCCATTGCTTCAATGAATACATCAAGTTCTTCATTCATTTGCTGTTGAATATCGTCAGCGTCATTTTTCAGAAGATACTTGGTTTGTACCAAAGAAAACGCAGGTTTGCCAACCAGCTTCGCGCAGACTTCATCGACAGTCTGAGCCAGTTCATCAGTGTCAACGACCTTGGTAACCAGGCCGAAATGACACGCTTCATCGGCGCCAAAGGGTTCTCCCAGCATCAGCCACTCTGCAGCTTTACGATGCCCGGCAAGACGCGGAAGAAGATAGCTGGATGCATACTCTGGCACAAGTCCCAGATTAATGAATGGCAACACAAACCGGGTGTTCGTAGCGCAATAAACGAAATCACAATGTAACAGCAGTGTGGTGCCAATGCCTACCGCCAGTCCATGCACTTGTGCTATTACCACTTTCGGCGTATCCGCCAGCGCAGCCATAAACGCAGCGGTCTCACCTACGTGCTCACCATCCTGACGGTTGGCAAAATCACTGATATCATTACCCGCCGTAAAACAGCTGCCTTCACCGCGAATACGGATCACTTTAATCGCGCTGTTCTCTTTCACACTGCGGATAGCATCAGCCATGCTTTGATACATCTCGCGCGTCAGTGCATTTTTCTTATCAGCCCGGTTAATGGCGATAGTGAGTACACCGTCAGACTGTTGCGTTTGTATCAGTTCCATCATGTCCTCCTGAGCATAGCGCTCATCTAAATACTGAAGTTCAGCAAATTACGATAATTTTCTGTATGATAGCGACCAAAGTGCAATACCTGAAATAACTATCAATGATGATTTCTCTGCCGCTCTCGCCACAGTTTAGTGTTGGACCACTGCTGGTTGCCACTCTGGTGGTGATCGCTTTTTATGCTGAACCGACTTCAGGCCAGTGGCTGGCATACGATCGTTACGCTATTGAAGGACTGGAAACCTGGCGCATTATTACCGGCAACCTTGTTCACACTAACGGCTTTCACGTCCTTCTTAATCTGGCTGGTCTGGCGCTGTTATGGTTACTTCACGGGGAGCATTATCGCATCAGTCGATTTCTGAAAGTGTTTGTCTGGTGTTGTATTGGCACCAGTGCCGGCATTTATTTTCTGTCACCATACTTAATCTGGTACGCAGGCTTATCGGGAGCGCTTCACGGTGTTTTTACCTGGGGCGCGTGTATGGATATTCGCAGAGGATTACGCTCTGGCTGGTTGTTACTGGCAGGTGTAGCGGTAAAACTTGGCTATGAGCAATTCACCGGAAGCAGTGATGGTGTAGCGGAATTGATAAATGCCACGGTCGCTGTCGATGCGCATCTTTACGGAGCTATAAGTGGCGTTCTGATATTTCTGCTCATGCTAGGCTTGTCAGGACGTAGCCAGGCGGCGACAGCGTCCTGACCCTAAAGGGTACAACACAGCCTGCCATCGTCTCTTTTTTCTCCTGCCCGTTTCATTAAAAAGCCTGTGTCAGTGCTTGCACGCTTGCGCAGGCTCTCTCGTGGTTATCTATTGTCAAAATACGTTTCTCTTTTAATACAGTAAATGGCTCTGGGCCCTGTGTAACAGAAGAATATGTCTGCGAACGCGCAGGTTATAAAGCCACGTTATAGCTCAGGCTGTCTTTAAAGATTTAACGGTTAGGGAGAAAATACATCGACGTCATCTCAGTGTTTAGCTATACCCCCCGGAAGGATGAGCCCTGAATAACAATTTACGCCCTTTTCCGTTCAAAAAAAACGCTCCCTGAGGAGCGTTTTTCACGTTAAACCGTTTTTTCAGACGCTACAGGTTCGTCTCGAACAACTTGTAAATTCTGCGATATTCATCAAGCCATGAACTTGGCTGGACAAACCCGTGCGGTTCCACCGGATAGATAGCTGTTTCAAAATTCTCTTTTTCCAGCTCGATCAGACGCTGCACAAGACGGACTGAGTCCTGGAAGAACACGTTATCATCTACCATAGGTGCGTTGATCAGCAGCGCTGATTCCAGTCCCTCTGCGTAGTAAATTGGAGAGCTCTTACGATAGGCAATGGGATCAACATCTGGCGTGTTGAGGATGTTTGATGTGTAGCCCCAGTTATAGTGTGCCCAATCGGTAACCGGACGAAGCGCGGCTCCGGCCTGGAACAGGTCCGGATCGGTGAACAACGCCATAAATGTCAGGAAACCACCGTAGGAGCCGCCATACGTACCAATACGACCACGATCCACATTGGCATTTTCTACCAGCCAGTCTACACCATCGCGTAAATCCTGAACCTCGGGCGTTCCCATCTGACGATAGATAGCGGTACGCCAGTCTCTGCCATACCCGGCAGAAGCACGAAAGTCCATATCCAGAACGACATACCCCTGTTGTACCAGCATGCTGTGAAACATAAACTCACGGAAATAACCCGACCAGCCTAAGTGTGCATTTTGCAGGTAGCCGGCACCATGATTGAAGATGACCGCTTTTCTGGGCTCACCCTCCTGATAATTTTCAGGCAGGTAAACACGCGCATAAACCGGTTGTGACGCATCACTGGACGGCACGGCAATCACCTGAGGGACAGCCCATGGCATTGACAGGAACTTACCGCTGATAGTGTCTGTAATTTTTGTTGGTTCACTGTTGGTATTCGCGGCTTTCACATACAACTCAGGCGGACGCGTCACTTTACTGTGCGCCAACAGCAAGGTTGATTCATCCGGGCTGAGAGAAAAGTCGGTCATACCATTAAGGTCTGTCAGCGCCTGACTTTCTCCGCTGTCCGTGTTTACTCGATACACCTCATAAACACCGGGATGTTTTTTATTCGCAGTATAATAAATCCAGTTGTCGTCACGGGTAACCACCGGGTTATCGACAATAAACTGGCCGCGAGTCAACGCGCGCGGAGACTGCCCTGGCTCTTGCAGATACAAGTGCGCATAACCAGTATGCTCAGACTGATAAAACAGCGTTTCGCTGTTATGCAGCCAGCCAAACTGGTTAAAGCGGTAATTTACCCATGCGTCATCGTGTAAACGATGCTGACTTACCAGCGACTGTTGCTCAAAGTCCACGGTGGCAATCCAGCGGTCTTTGTTATCCCAGGCCTCAAGCATTACTGCTACCTGATCACCGTTGTCGTGCCAGCGAATGGACGGTTCACGCCAGTACCAGCTGTCAAGCAGGCCGATATCACGCGGCAAACGATTAACCTCGTAGGTCTCTCCTTTTGCCTTGGCATTTTCAGCCTTCACTTCTGCCAGTACGTCTTCGTTATAGCCCGGTAGCTGAACATACGACAACTCTGTTTTCGTCTGTTCAGTAAGATCAATCAGCCAAATCGTATCACTCTGCGGCTTCGCGTCGGCAACACGTCGACGGACGTTTTTGCTGTCAATACGGCCATCTTCCTGAATGTAGTGCGGCATAATATCGGTGTCACCGCGCCAGGAGGTGTCTTCGGTGGTAACTACGATCGCCGTTTTCCCGTTGGGCGATACCGTGGCGGCAACCAAACGATCGCTTTCATCAAAGTAGAACGGTTCTGGAGCCACAGCACTGTTTTGTTTCGCCAGTGCATCTGCCTCATCGACTCTGTCCTGACGATCTTTACGTCGCTTGGCGATATATTCTATTAACGAAATTTGCTCGCTAGCCACGAAGTCTTCTGGTTCAGAGACGGCTTCCGGCTCTTCTGCAAACGTCCAGCTGATTAGCTGCTCGCGACGGCCGGTTTGTAAATCGATGGCGATGATTCGATTGCCCGACTGCGCCATCAGTCGGTTATCGGTCATAAAATGCAGATTTTCCAGCGCTGCGCCACCGCGCGTTAGCTGCACGTTTTCACCGGTTGGCATCAGCACGAACACGCTGTCCTCAAACCGGTATGCAGTATACTGACCGTCCAGGCTCTCTACCCGCTCGTCGTAACGGTAGCGATGAAGCTCTGACAGTGGCACTTTCGTTGCCTGAGCTGGTGAGGCTACCGACGCTGCGTAAACGTCATTTAACTCACTGTTTTCGCGTTCACGCTCATAGACCAGTTCGCTGCCATCCACCGACCAACCCATATTTTCAGGTTGACGTCCCAGCCAGGCAGGATCTGACATTATCTGGTTTAAGGTGATAGTTTGATTTGTATCACCAGTTTTCTCTACATCCGGTGAAACCGGGGCGACGGCAACGGGCGCGCTTTTCTGATCTGGCGTAGTCTTCACCGACTCAGAGGTAGCGACGCAAGCCGACAGGCTACCAGTCAGACCGGCAGCAATAAGCATTGTCGTTATTTTATTCATTATCGCTCTTTGTTGTATTTATCAGTCTCGGTGTCATTATACGCATTCGACATGTTGCATGGTCAAGGTTCATCGGGTTACACAGTAGAATCATCTTGAACGTGAAGGCTGTTGCAGAGTGAAAAAGGCAGTTTATTTATTGGTTTACGAGTCTGGTACAGGTGATCCAAAACCGCGCGGTCAAACTACTACTTACCGCAATAAAAATAACCAACATCCCACTCTCAGAGGTGACTGTATGAAAAAGAAATTACTCGCGCTGACGCTACTGGCAGCGTCATTTACGGCGTCTGCCAATACCTGCCCGGATGTTTTGAAGTTTATGAAACGTAAACTCAACTCTCAGGAAACGGTAAATATGTGTAAAGAGTTTCAGGGCAAAACTCTGCTTATCGTGAACACAGCAAGTTACTGTGGATTTACTCCACAGTTTGAAGGTCTTGAGGCTATGTATGAACAATATAAATCTCAGGATTTTGTCGTGCTGGGTTTTCCTTCACACGAGTTCAACCAGGAAGCAAAAGACGAAGGCAAGACAGCTGAACTATGTGAACTGACCTATGGTGTAAAATTCCCAATGTTTGAACCTACCGACGTCAAAGGGGAAAATGCGGATCCTATGTACCGGATGCTGGCAGAAGCCACCGGCGAAGCGCCAAGCTGGAACTTTAATAAGTACCTGGTCGACAAACAGGGCAACATTCTAAAACATTACCCCAGTAAGGTAACACCGTCTGATGACGTTCTGATTAACGATGTGGAGAAAGCACTGGCCATGTAACGCCAGCTCTGCGCCCATAAAAAAGCCCCGCAAAATTTGCGGGGCAATCAAGCACACTCAACTTGGAACACACTTTAGCGTCACCTCACTACTGTTCGCAATGACGTTTCGCTAACTGCATAGATTTAGTCTTTACGCTGTGCGGTAAGTTCAATAATTTTTTGATTCGCTGCATCGAATGCTGACTTCGCACTCTCCTCACCCAGCGCCAACCCTTCTGCGTAGACAAACTGAATATCAGTAATACCGATGAAATTAAAGAAATGGGTCAGGTATTGTGACTGAGTATCATATTCAGTGCCGGAATACTGCCCACCCCGCGCCGCAAGGATGGTAACTGATTTATTTTCCAATAAGCCTACCGGCCCGGTTTCTGTATAGCGGAAGGTAACCCCCGCTCTGGCAATACGATCTATCCACGCTTTCATTACTGACGGAATACCGAAGTTGTACATCGGCACACCGATAACGATGTCATCAGCGGTTTTCACTTCTTCAACGAGGCTATCAGACAAAGCGGCAAGTGCATGTTGCTCGTCAGTGCGCTCATCAGAGGGTGTCATCCACGCCTGCATCTCTTCTGCTGTTAAATGCGGAAGACTGTCTTCGTCAAGATCGCGGCGAGTGATGGTAGTTGCTGGTTGTGACGACAGCTTTTCAACATAGCTTGCAACCAGTTTGTTCGAATTGCCCTGTGCCTTATTCAGGCTGGTGGTAATTGCCAATACATTTCGCATCGTTCTACTCCTTTATGATGATGAATTCATCATATAAGAGAAAAATCCGAATTTATATTGGTTAAATTCGCGCTAAAAATTCTACTAAATCGAACAACCGAGGGGAAATTAATAACATTACATTAACGTAATGTTGCAAGAAGCGTGATCTTCGCATTGTAACGACGCGTAATCGAGTTTGCCAAAACACAATTAATGAGGTTCACAATGAAAAGAATCAAGACGCTTCTCACGGTGTCCATGATACCACTGTTTGTCACAGGATGCTCCTCTGATGACGACGATCCAATTACCGATGTTCCCCCTCAGGAACCCGAATTCGCCAACGTCAGAGTAATCCACGCTTCCTCTGACGCCCCTACCGTCGACATTACCGCTAATGATGAAATTTTAAACGGCCTCGAGGGTGTTGATTATCAGATGGCATCGACCAAATTTGAAGTTCAGGCGGGAACTTACGACATTGGTGTGGTTGCTAATTTGCCGGGTGATGACGCAGAAGTACTGCAAACAGATATCACTCTTGAAACGGATATGAATTATGACATCTTTGCCATTGGAAGTGTGGCTGATGATTCTCTTATGTTACTTCCTGTTACCAGCATGGAAACTGCCGTTGAAAGCGGAAATGCGCAGGTTCAAATTGTCCATGCTGCCTCAATGGCGCCTACCGTAGATATTTATGTAACCGCGCCTGATGCCGTATTGGCAGACGAACAACCGCTGGTCACTGCAGCTTATACTGACGCGACCGACCTTGTGCAGGTACCTGCAGGTGAATACCGGATCCGCATTACGGCGGCCGGTGAAACTGACGTGGTCTTTGATTCTGGTGCAGTCACACTGGAAGACGGTGCAGATTTACTGGTTGCTGCTACCAACAGTGTAAGCCCGGGGGATTCTCCCGTGACGCTGCTAGTTTCTGATGGCGACATGTCAATGAACCTCTATGACGTAAATACGCCGGCAGCACTTCGCGTTGTTCACGGCATCAGCGATGCCCCTGCGGTTGACGTCATTGCCAACAATGAAGTTGTACTGGTTGATGGGATCCAGTTCCCGCGCACCACAGATTATCTCAATGTTGCTGCAGGCGACTATCTGATTGACGTAGTTGCTGATGCAGATAATAGTATTGTTGCTGTTGATGACGCAGAGGTGTCTCTGTCTGCTGGCATGTACTACACCGCCGTTGCTAACAATACACTGGCGATGCCAGAACTTGACTTACTTACTGACATGCCACGCTCAGTTGCGACAGAAGCGAAAGTCAGAATTATCCATGCCGCTCCTGCTGCCGGTAATGTCGACATTTACGTGACGGGTGACGGCGAAATCGACGGTGTCGAGCCTACGTTTGCTGACGTTCCTTACTCAACAGATGATCTTGCCGAAACAGGTTATGTTGGTCTGGCAGAAGGTGATTACTTCGTTACCGTAACGCCAACAGGTACAAAAACGGCTGCGATTGAAACCGGAATGCTGTCACTGGAAACAGGTATGGTATATACCGCGATTGCTGCAAACGGTGCAATGGAAGGCGATCTGCCACAGTTAATTCTGCTGGATGATCTTGCGCCACCAGCCCCCCCATTCAATGCCGATATGACGTACAACGTGACGCTAACCGGTAGCCAGGAAGTACCGGCAGTAGACACGATGAATATGGCCACAGCAACAGTAGAAATTGACGAAGATATGCCTGCATTCCGGGTAACACTGGATGCTTCTGAGTTAATGGATCTGACGGGCGCACATGTGCATGATGGCGATATCGGTATGAATGGCGACGTTGCCTTTCCACTGACTGACATGGGTGATGGCATGTATATGCTGGAAGAAACACAAATTTCTCCCAGCCTGCTTGAAGACCTGACCAGCGGTGAATGGTATCTGAATGTCCACACTGAAACGTATTCTTCTGGTGAAGTGCGTGGCCAGATCGTTCCCGACACGACTGCCGTAGTGACCTTCCCTATCAGCGGCGAGCAATCTGTACCACCGGTATCTACCGATGCAATGGGCTATGGCTACGCATTATTTGATACAACGAATAACTCAGTCATGCTAACCGCCGTTACGATGGATTTGGAGACTGCTACAGCGGCCCATATTCATACAGGCTATGCAGGTGAAACTGGCGGTGTCGTAGCACCTCTGATGGAGTCTGAGTCAATGGCGGGTGTCTGGATGACAGACGGCTACCTGACTCTGGATGAAGCTACCGCTACAAGACTGTTATCTGGCGGACACTACACCAACTTCCATACGCCGGATTTCCCTGATGGCGAGATCCGCGGTCAGATTACGCCAGACAACATCGAAGTGTATGGCATTACTGCCTCTGGTGATCAGGAAGTACCAATGGTTGATACCATGGCCTTTGGCTACGGAGCTTTCACGCTGAATACGACGACACGTGCCGTATCTGGCAGCGTCAGCATTTTTGATATGACAGCAAATGCAGCGCATATTCATGCGGGTGAAGCCGGTATGAATGGTGAAGTTGTACTGGGTCTGGAAAATGATGGCATGAACGTATGGATGATTCCGGCTGATATTATCCTGACTGAGGCGCAAATGGATGCCATGCAGTCAGGAAGTCTGTATACCAACTTCCACTCTGATTCATTTCCTGACGGTGAAATTCGTGGTCAAATCACACTGGGATTTGAATAGCACGAACTGAGTTATGTAGGTGCGGGAGCATCAACATAGTACAAAAAAGGCCGGTATAATATCGGCCTTTTTATTGCTCTACAGCTGATGCACTAAATTAACTACAGTGGGATAGTGCTGACTCAAAATCTTTGACCAGATCATCAATGTCTTCAATGCCTACCGACACCCTGATCATATTTTCTGTGATCCCCATCTTTTCGCGACCTGCTTTCCCGTTCTCAAAAAAGATTGTAGGCGCAACAGGTAACGCAAGCGTGCGGGTGTCCCCGAGATGCGTCGCAGTAATCACCAGTTCCAGCGCATTCAGGAAGGCAACGGGATCAATATCTTCGCGCAGATCCAGACTCAAAATGGCGCCATAACCATTATGCATTTGCTCTCTGGCAATAAAGTGCTGTGGATGATTGCTAAGGCCAGGATAATACACACGCTCGACAGCGGCATGGTTATCTAAGAATGTAGCCAGCTTCAAGGCGTTCTTGCATGCTCGTTCCATGCGTAGCGATAATGTCTCGATCCCGACAGAAATCGCATGCGCGGCATCGGCAGCAAGCGTTGCTCCCATGTCGCGAAGGCCTTTCTTTTTCATTTGTGTGATCCCCCACTGCGAGGGGTCGCTTACCTGATAACTTTCGGCAATATTGGGGAATCGTGTCCAGTCATACAGACCAGTATCGACCACCGCCCCGCCCAGCACCTGACCGTGGCCTGCGATGTACTTGGTTAGTGACGAGATTACCAGAGAGGCATTCATTTCTCTGGCGTCAAATAGTGGCGGTGGCGTCATGGTGTTATCTACGATAAACAGGATGTTTCTCTCAACACAATATTTACCAATTGCCTGCGTGTCTGCCACCTGTGTCACCGGATTTGCTACTGTCTCGGTATAAACCGCACGGGTATTCGGCTGATACGCATCCATAACGTCTTCTATAGACGTTACATCAACGTAGGTAATGTGGATCCCGAAATCTTCCAGCGTATTCATAAAGCTTCGGGTATTACCAAACAAAAACTGACTGACAATTAAATGGTCACCCTGTTTCAGTAAAGAAAGCAGTGTGCTGCTGATGGCCGCCATGCCTGTGGAATAACACAACGCCCCGACGCCCCCTTCTAACTGATTGACCATATTTTGAAGCGCAGCAACCGAAGACGAGGACGACCTGCCATAAACATGACCGGCTTTTTTACCCTGAAAAACATCAATGATGTCTTGCGCATCTTTAAATTCGAACAAAACCGAATTGGTCGTGCTGGAATGAACGGCGCCATGTTCGGGTTGGTTTAGAATGCGGTCAGCGTGGACCTGGCGAGTGGTAAACCCCTGATTACTCACGCGGGAACTCCGATGTAAAACAATTTTCTGAATACTTGCCGGCAACGTTAGCATAAAACGCGTAGATTTTTTGCATTTGTTCATCCACATCATCAATTTGACTGAGCACGGGTCCGAACACCAACTGCTTATGGTTATAGTCCAGGCCGATGAGTTGCACAGGAATATTGGCGAGTCGTGCAATGTGCAGAAAGCCGGTTTTCCACGGATAAATTCCCTTCCGGGTGCCTTCAGGTGCCAGTGCCAGCAACATTGAGTCTTGCCTGGCGATAGATTGAGATATTCCCTCTACCACGCCATGAGCCCGGCTACGTTCAACAGGTATCCCACCAAACTTTCGCATCAGCCAGCCAAGCGGTGGCACAAAAAGCGTATGTTTACCAAAAAATGAGACCTTCAGCCTTAAGGCAAAGAGTGCAAACAGGCCAATGAAGAAGTCCCAGTTTGAGGTATGTGGAGCAACTGCCAGAATCGCTTTTGGCGCGTCTACCATATCGCCGGTGGCGGTCCATCCCCGTTTTGCGAATCCCCATGCCGCCAGCTTTGCCAGCCATGCAGGTCCCTGACGTGGCAAGGTCTCAGGAACCAGTTTGTCGTTTATTTTATTCATTCATACTGCTCGTAACTGCTTGTGAATAATCATACTCAAAAACAATAAGAATTTCTGCTGTCAAATTGGATGTTGATTCTCCCCGATATCGTGAGAGGATATTCAGATGACACCGATTATTGCCTGCTATGTGTATTTTATTTACCGCTGTTAACCAGCACCCTGACTATCCGCTGATAATTGCCGCCAATCGGGATGAATTTCATCGCCGGCCCACCGCACCGTCAGAGTTCTGGACATCCCACCCGAACTTGCTGGCCGGACAGGACCTGGAAGGGAAAGGTACCTGGATGGGGGTTACGCGTAACGGAAGCATTGCCGCATTAACCAATATTCGGGACAACGAGCAAAAACCTGATGCCCGGACTCGTGGAGAACTGGTTGTTAATGCTCTCACCCACGAGAATAGTTACCAGTTTGAACAATCACTGCGAACTCACCGTCATCACTATAACGGCTATAACTTACTCTACGGCAATCTGACAAACCTCAACGTGTACAACAATGCACAGGATTCCTTCTTTTCACTGTCAGATGGTGTACACGGTTTATCGAACGCCGATATCCATACGCCCTGGCCCAAAGTGACCCGTGGAATGGGCGCGCTCACCGATTACATTTCATCGCAAAAGCCTCTTTGCGAGGACGCGCTGTTTGCAATTTTACGGGACGACGTGAAAGCCGAGGATCATCATCTTCCTCAAACCGGTATTGGTTATGAATGGGAGAAAATGCTCTCCTCCATTTTCATTCAGTCACCCGATTATGGTACCCGCACCTCCACGTTACTGCTGATAGATTCAGCCCAACAATGTGTCTGGCAGGAACGCACATTTTCACCGCAAGGCATCGTTACCGATACCAGAAAGTTTTCATTCCGGATAGAAACACAATAAATATGACAGAAATTCCGGTCTGGCTACTCGTATTTTATTTCATCAGTGGCATAATGCCGTCTGCCTATTTTTTACCACGCAACGTGAGGACGCACTGTGTTTGAAGTATTACCCCAACTCGCCCCGGATCCTATTCTTGGTCTGTCAGCTGCTTACCGTGAAGACAACAATCCAGATAAAATCGATCTGGGTGTTGGCGTATATAAGGATGAGCAAGGTAATACCCCTATCCTGACATCGGTCGCAAAGGCGCAGAAGATATTACTGGAGCGTGAAACGTCCAAAACCTATATCACGCCTCAGGGTCATCAGGGCTATATTGATAACATGCTCGCCCTTTTGCTGGGAGAAAAAAGCCCCGTACTGATGGCCGATCGTGTTGCCGGTGTTCAGGCACCGGGTGGCTGTGGAGCGCTTCGTATTTTATCCGAGCTGCTGGTTCGCTGTAACGATAACGCCAAAGTCTGGGTCAGCGATCCGACATGGGCCAACCATATTCCTCTGATTGGTTCAGCAGGTCTGCAAATAGAAACCTATCCGTATTTTGACAAAGACAGTGCCAGCATTCGCTTCGATGCTATGATGGAAACACTGAAAAAAGTTGAGAAAGGTGACATTGTTCTGCTGCACGGCTGCTGCCATAACCCTACCGGCGCTGATCTTACAAATGCGCAGTGGGATGCAGTACTTGACGTTGCGAAAGAGCGTGAGTTTCTGCCGTTTCTCGATGTGGCTTACCTTGGTTTCGGTGACGGGCTGGAAGATGATGCCTATGGCGTTCGATTGCTTGCTGAAAACTTGCCGGAAGTGATCATTGCCGCATCATGCAGTAAAAACTTCGGTTTGTACCGCGAACGTGTAGGCCTTGCCGCCATCATTACAGAAGATTCGAAAACCCGCCAGATAGCTCAGGGGCAAATTCAGTCTGTGGCGCGCGGCATTTATTCTATGCCACCAAGCTACGGCGGTGCTCTGGTCGATATCATTCTTTCTGATACCAGCCTCAGGCAGGAATGGGAAAGTGAAGTGAATGCCATGCGTAACCGCATGCAAACGCTTCGTGCGATGCTGGTAGAAAAGCTGGAAGAAAACGGTGCTGATAAAGACTTCAGTTTCGTTAACCAGCAAAAAGGCATGTTCTCGTTTTTGTGTATCACGCCGGAACAAGTTCGCGAAATGCGTGATAAACACAGCGTTTATTTCGTAGACTCCAGCCGCGTGAATATTGCCGGTATCAACCAGCAAAACGTAGGGACACTCGCAAAAGCGCTGGTCTCTGTGCTGTAAAACAAAGGTTTATATCAGTTAAAGGCAGCGTTATGACGCTGCCTTTTTTGTTGCTTACACTTCGCTCTTGCCGGAATGGAAGTTGAGAAAGCAGAGTAAATGACGTGATCCGGCTGCCTCAACATTCAGGCGGTAGACGTAGGTGAATTTGGTTACCGAAAAGTGCGTTTCTTTACTGACACCGGAGACATCTGTGTCAGTATGAATAATAGCAACTCACAATAATGTGGGCCCATTCAGGGCGTATACTACATTGCAGGTTGGCGCAAACGCTCAGGCTGAAGCAAGTATGCGATCTAATGCATTCGCAAAGTTCTGCTTATCTTTTTGAGAAAAGGCTTTGGGGCCGCCAGTGCGCTCACCGCTACTGCGCATCGTTTCCATGAAGTCACGCATTGTCAATGCCGCTCTAATCGTCGAGCGGTCAAATTCATCCCCGCGGGAGTTCAGGGCGCGAGCGCCCTTAGCAAGCAAATCAGAAGCTAAGGGAATATCAGAGGTGATCACCAGATCGCCGGGCGCGCAGCGTTCTACGATAAGATCATCGGCAACGTCAAAGCCGCTGCTTACGCTCATAAAGGCAATATTCTTATCCGGCGGAACACGCATAGGATGGTTAGCAACCAGAGTAAGCGTAACGCCTGTGCGACGTGCGGCTTTAAACAGGATCTCTTTTACCACGCCGGGGCAGGAATCAGCGTCAACCCAAATCTGCATATCATCGTCTCTTTGTCATGATCATGCTAAGTCTAAAGCCACAACTTCGCTGATACCAGCAGAGATTCAGTAAATAACGTTAACAGGAGAGTAGCGCGTCCATGACCTAATCAGGAAGGATAGTCGATTACGTTACTGTTTCGCGCTATGCAGAGCGTGGTGACCCCTGCATAGCAGCTTTTTTGGGTAAGTCATTGCCTGTGCGCCAACGTGTTAACCGCGCACACAGGCAATAGCGGTTTATGCCAGCATTCCGCCGTCTACTGTCACGGTAGTGCCGGTGGTATAACTTGATGCATCAGAAACCAGATAGAGCACTGTGCCTGCCATTTCGTCAGGCTGAGCCACACGGCCAAGCGGGATCTGCTTGAGTGCTTTTTTCAGGATTTGGTCGTTAGTGGTAAGCGCGGATGCAAACTTGGTGTCGGTGAGACCAGGTAACAGCGCATTAACCCGGATATTCAGCGGACCACATTCTTTAGCAAACGACTTGGTCATACTGATAACAGCCGCTTTGGTAATCGAATAAATCCCCTGCATATCACCAGGTACGATACCATTTACCGATGCCGTGTTAAGAATGACACCACCACCCTGCTCTTTCATTATTTTGCCAGCTTCTACTGACATAAAGAAATAGCCTCGCACATTGACTTCAACCGTCTTGTTGAATGCCCCCAGGTCGGTATCCAGTATATGGCCGAAGTAAGGATTGGCCGCAGCATTATTCACCAGAATATCCAGTTGGCCGTGGGTTTGCTTTATGTGATCAAAGATCTCAGTAATCTGATCCATGTCACCTACATGACATGCATAAGCAGAGGCTTTGCCTCCTGCATCGCGAATCGCGCTGGCGACAGCTTCACAGCCATCAATCTTACGACTGGAGACAATGACATGGGCGCCATATTCCGCTAACAATTTGGCGATAGATTCACCAATCCCACGACTTGCACCAGTGACCAGAGCCACCTTTCCTGTTAAATCAAATAACTTACTCATAGTGTTCTCCTTGTTTACGCCAACATGCCGCCATCCAATACAACAGACTGTCCTGTCATAAAGGAGGACTCATCGCTACATAACCAGGCGATGGCGTTGGCGATCTCTTCCGGCTTACCCAGTCGCTTCATCGGGTTTGCCCCAACAATCTGTCTTTGTCCACGCTCATCAAGATGAGATAGCACGCCCTGTACCATTGGCGTATCCACAAAACTGGGACAAACCGCATTAATACGAATATTCATTCGCGCATATTCAACAGCGGCAGATTTGGTCAGGCCGATAACGCCATGCTTGCTGGCGCTGTATGCGCTCACTCGAGGCGCGGATCGCAGGCCGGCCACAGATGCGATGTTGATGATCTGCCCTTTACCGTTCACCAGCATGTGCTTTATCGCCTGCTTCATACAAAACCAGGTTCCCGCGAGGTTAACCTGTACGTTCTTCAGAAAGACGGCATCCTCAACGTCAGCCATTGGCGATGGAAAATGATCGATTCCTGCGTTATTGATCAGAACGTCAACATCACCGTGCTGCGCGATGGCATCGCTGAACATTGTGGCAACGGAATCAGCGTCGGCGACATCGACAGTAAGCGCATAGGCATCGCCACCGTTATCCACAATCGCTTTGGCTATCGCACTGGCAGTGTCTGATTTAATATCTGCCACGCCTATCCGGGCACCACGACCGGCAAGCAACGCAGCACTTGCTGCGCCTATGCCAGAACCGCCGCCGGTAATCAGAATATGTTTACCTTTAACGTCAGCTGCCATTAGTCTTCATGCTCCACTTTCAGCACTAACTTGCCAAAGTTCTCGCCGCGGAACAGCATCATCAACGTTTCAGGGAAGGTTTCCAGTCCCTCTACAACGTGTTCCTTGGCCTTGAGCTTGCCTTCGCCGATCCAGCCAGCCATATCACGGGCAGCGTCACCGTAGTTCTTTGCATTATCAAACACCACGATGCCTTCCATCTTCGCACGGTTTACCAGCAGCGACAGATAGTTAGATGGCCCTTTCACCGGCGTGGTGTTGTTGTACTGACTGATCGCGCCACAAATCACGATCCGGGCTCGCAGGTTAATTCGGGTGAGTACATCATCAAGAATATCGCCGCCCACATTGTCGAAGTACACATCGACACCTTTAGGACAGTGTTCTTTCAGGCCGTCTTTCACTGAACCATTTTTGTAATCGATGGCAGCGTCAAAGCCCAGTTCATTCACCAGGTAATCGCATTTCTCTTTGCCGCCAGCAATACCGACAACGCGACACCCTTTAATTTTTGCAATCTGCCCCACTACCGTGCCCACAGCACCCGCTGCGCCAGATACCACCACGGTTTCTCCTTCTTTCGGCTCACCGGTTTTGAGCAGACCAAAATACGCTGTCATGCCCGGCATACCCAACACGCCAAGATACCGTGGCAGAGGTGCAAGTGTAGGATCCACCTTATGGATGCCTTTAGCACTGACTACGGCATATTCCTGAACACCAAAGTTACCGTAAACTTTGTCACCTTTAGCAAAGCCTTCGGCTTTAGACTCAATAACCTCGCCTACCGTACCTGCGCGCATTACATCCCCAATTTGCACCGGCTCAATGTAGGATTTTCCGTCGTTCATCCAGCCACGCATTGCGGGATCTAATGAGATGTATTCAATTTTTACCGCTATTTCACCGTCTTTCACATCCGGAAGCGAAACGGTTTCGAGCTTCCAGTTATCCTTTGTAGGTTCACCAACAGGACGCGAGGCAAGTTGCCATTGTTTATATTGCATAGGTGTATCCTTTTAGAAAAAATCAGCTTGTACGTTATTGCAGGTCTCATCCTGCGTTTTCAAGACCCGGATATCCCGCTCTGTCAGCGGCAATTCCCAGAAAATAAAGTAATTCGCGGCAGCCATTTTACCTTCATAGAACGCCTTATCATCATCGGTAAGCTCACGTTCGGTAAGGGCTTTATCAGCCAAGATGGCTTGCCTGAGCCATATCCAGCTTACGACACAGCTGGAGAAAAGATTCAGAAAACAGCTGGCATTGGTCAGCAACGTTGGTGCCTTTTCACTTCTGAGCTCAGCGGCACTTTGCGTAATAGCTTTTTCCAGTGCATCAAGGTAAGGCGTCAGGCCCTCGACCAGCTTTTGCGTTTTCGTTGTTTCTGCACGCTTGATATCTGCCATCACGAACTTCATCAGCGTTTTCAGCCCCTGTCCATCCGCCTGCCAGAGTTTTCTGCCTAACAGATCCAGCGCCTGAATGCCGTTTGTGCCTTCGTGAATGGGATTAAGGCGGTTATCGCGCCAGCACTGCTCTACCGGATACTCGCGGGTATAGCCGGCGCCACCAAGCACTTGTATTGCCAGATCGTTGGCTTTCGGCCCGAATTCTGAAGGCCAGGCCTTAAATACTGGGGTAAGTAAGTCTAGCAGCTGACTCAGTTCGGTTTTCTCCTCTTCTGAAGCCGCCGTCGTAATGCTGTCAATTAGACGTGTTCCATAAAGACACAGCGCCATGCCGCCTTCGCAATAGGCTTTTTGTGCCAGCAACATACGTTTGACATCACCATGCTGGATAATCGGACTTGGCGGATCCTCCTGTGCCAGGTTCGGTGCGGCCCTACCCTGCGTGCGGTCTTTTGCATACTCAAGCGAGTAGCGATAGCCGCGGTAGCCAATCATTGCCGCGCCGTAGCCAACACCAATTCGTGCTTCGTTCATCATCATGAACATATAACGAAGTCCCTGGTGCGGCTCACCCACAATGTAGCCGTGACAGTCGTCATTCTCACCAAATGTCAGTGCGGTAGACGTCGTGCCCCGGTAACCCATCTTATGTACCAGACCTGCCAGCGTGACATCGTTACGCTGAGCAGGCTCGCCGTTTTCATCTAAGCGGTACTTTGGTACCACAAACAACGAAATGCCTTTTACACCAGGAGGCCCGCCGGGAATTTTCGCCAGTACCAGGTGCACAATATTGTCGGATAACTCGTGTTCTCCGGCAGAAATATACAGCTTACTGCCTTTCAGACGATAACTGCCGTCTTCCGCTGGCCTTGCGGTGGTGCGGATATCAGTAAGAGCAGAGCCCGCGTGAGGTTCAGTGAGCGCCATAGTACCGGTGAAATCGCCGGTTAACATACGTGGCAAAAACTGACTTTGAATCTGTTCACTGGCAAAATGTTTGATCACGTTGGCCGCAGCGGCTGTCAGGAACGGGTATGCTGTCGTTGAGGGATTGGCTGCCAGAAAGTAACCCGCACAGGCTTTCATTACCGTATCAGGCAATTGCATACCACCATCTTCAAAATCAAAATGTCCGGCAATAAACCCGGCTTCGCGATAATGATCAAATGCGCGCTTCACATCATCAAGCATAGTCACTTTTTTACCGTCAAATGTCGGCTCGTGGATATCGGCTTTGGCGTTATGCGGCAAAAACAGGTCCTCCGCAAGCTTTTCAGCGGTATCCATCGTCGCATTAAAAATCTCTTTTGAATGTTCGCTGAATCGCTCATGCTGGCAAAGCGCTTCCGTATCCAGCACTTCGTACAACTGAAATTCCAGTTCCCGTCTGGGAATAAGTTGATCGGCCATGTTCTGTCCTCCGAAAATGTTAATGCATTGTGTCACAATACGGTTCGTGCCAAGATTGTCGTTAATGACACAATTGTGGCCAATACTGCCAACTATTAATCAGAGTAATGGCTTCATCATCAGAGAAAGTTATGCAAAGTACCCCTGCACCATTCACCGTAACTATCATTGGGTTTGACCACGCCCTGTCTTCAGCCATTACCGGCGCGCTGGACTTGTTTGCGTTAGCGGGGATCAGCTGGCAGCGGATCCATCAACAAAAAGTAACGCCACAATTTAATGTACAGTTAGCGACCTTACATGGTGCACCGGTAACCTGCATCAACCAGCTTTCCCTGAAGCCACATATTGCACTTGAAGATGTCCGACATACCGATTTACTGATTGTGCCGACCATTGGTGGCGATCTGGACAAAGTGCTTGAACAGACAACCGGGATCCACGTTCACCTCAAGCGCCTCCTGCGCACAGGCGCTGACATTGCCGGCAATTGCACCGGGGCGTTTTTACTCGCTGCTGCGGGCGTGCTGGACGGCAAAGTAGCAACGACACACTGGGGTTATGCAGATGCTTTTCGAGCACGGTTTCCTCAGGTGAATCTGCAGGCAGAGAAGATGGTGACGCAACAGAACAATCTTTTCTGCGCGGGTGGCGGTATGGCCTGGTTCGATTTATCGCTGATGCTGATAGAACGTTATTGCGGTCATCAGGTGGCCAGTGACACTGCAAAATCCCATGTACTGGATCTCACCCGACCTAACCAGAATGTTTACGCTGGCAGCAGGCAACACAAGTTTCATCAGGATAACGATATCCTCGCCATTCAGGAATACATGGAGCAGAATTTTGCGAAAAAGCTCTCAATAGATGCGCTCGCCAGAGATCATAACATGACGCCAAGAACCATGATGAGACGATTCAAACAGGCCTGTGGTGTGACGCCACTGCAATATTTGCAGTCATTACGACTGGAACAGGCCCGCAAATATCTGGAGACGCGGCCGTGGTCACTGGAGAAAATTGTGACTATCATCGGCTATGAAGATATCAGCTCCTTTACACGGCTATTTAAGCGCCATACAGGCCTGGCACCATCACAGTACCGGAGTAAGTTTATGCGCCACTAGAGAGTGTTGACCTTTGTTCATATTTCATGCAGTCGGTCAGTTTTGCATCAGACAATCGCGAATGAGCGTAGTTTAGTGGGTCTAAATAAGCGAATTTGTGAGCAGTATGATGCAAAACTGGCCACTGCCCGAAGGGTTGGGACTTAAATAATGAAAAAAGGTCATCACTCTCACACCTGTTTAATTTTACTACGCCTTCTGTAACGTTTTCGTGTAAAGTATATACCCGCGTGCATATCTGCACACATACCCCCACAATAACGATCAACACTCTTGGTGGACAAATGAGAACACACAGATTAGCAACGCTGGCGTTGGCAATTAGTGCCGCGTTAAGCACCCCCGCACTGGCTCAACAAGAAGAACAACAAAAAAAAGAGGCCATGCTTGAGAAAATTACTGTAACGGCTCAGAAGCGCACCCAGTCCATTCAGGAAGTTCCAATTTCTATTGCCACACTTAGTGGTGAGAAATTTGAAAGCCTGTTTTCTGGTGGTGGCGATATTCTGGAGCTGGCTGTACGTGTGCCAGGATTGTATGCGGAATCCTCTAACGGGCGTGTCGCACCGCGTTTTTACATTCGCGGTCTGGGAAACACCGATTTCGATTTGGCGGCGTCACAACCGGTTTCGATTGTCATGGACGAAGTCGTCATGGAAAACGTGGTACTGAAAAGTTTCCCGCTGTTTGACGTACAGCAGGTAGAAGTACTTCGTGGCCCGCAAGGGACGCTGTTTGGTCGTAACACCACGGCAGGCATTATAAAATTCGATACCGTGAAGCCAACGCAGGATTTTGAAGGCTATGCGAAAGCCGGCTTTGGTTCGTACGGCACGATGAATTTCGAAGGTGCTGTCGGCGGCGGCTTAACTGATGACTTGTCTGGCCGTATTTCTGTACTGTCACAGGAACGCGATGACTATATCGATAACGGATTCACCGATCAGAAAGATGCACTTGGCGGATTTGACGAGAAAGCCTGGCGCGCCCAGTTACTTTATCAACCAAGCGATGACTTTTCTGCGCTGTTGAACGTTCACGGTCGCGAGCTGGAAGGCACAGCATCCATATTCCGCGCTAACGTTTTTGATAAAGGCAGCAACGATCTTAACGAAAATTATGACCGTGATACGGTGTGGTACGATAGCAACCTGAACGGGAATGGTGCTGACAACAATCCTCAGGAGTATGAAGGATTTGGTTCTTCACTGAAGCTTTCCTACGCATTTGATAACCTTGAACTGACGTCCATTACTGCCTACGAAGAGGCCGACGGTTACAGCCTCGGTGATGTTGACGGCGGCAGCGGTGTTGGTGAAACTGCCTACCCTGCCCCAATCCCGTTTACTGCGGTAACCCAGGATAACCTGGACGATCTGGAACAGTTCACGCAAGAAGTGCGTCTTGCCAGCAATACCACAGATGCGCTGAACTGGCAGGTAGGTGCGTTCTACTTTGACAGCTCTTTCAGCGTAACCAGTATTGACGGATTCTACGGTGCGACCACCGTTTTTCATGAAAATACTACCTGGGCGGTATTCGGCCAGTCTTCTTATCAGATCAATGATAAGTTGAACGTGACCGGCGGTATTCGCTATACCCACGATGAAAAGTCGCTGCGTGTTGGCGATCAAAACGTAGACGGTTTTGCTTTAGTGATAGGTGCAGCCAGCATTCAGGACTACGATCCGATCGATGTTGACGACGGTCAGGTAAGCTTCGAGCTTAGCGCTAACTACGAGCTGTCTGACAGCGCGTCGTTGTTTGCCCGCTATGCTAACGGTTTCCGTGCCCAAACCATTCAGGGTCGCGACGTCGCATTTGAAGGCTCGCCTTCAGTTGCTGACGCTGAAACCATTAACTCTGTCGAAGTTGGCTTTAAGTCAGATTTACTGGAAGACACGCTGCGTCTGAATGCTGCCGCTTTCTACTACACCATAGATGATATGCAGTTCTCAGCTATCGGTGGTGGCAACAACTTCACCTCGCTGGTTAACGCGGATGAAGGTGTTGGTTACGGTTACGAAATTGACGTGCAGTGGCTGGCAACGGATCAGCTTACTCTGACAGGCGGATACAGCTACAACCATACTGAAATTAAGGATGACACGCTTACTGCGCAGCCTTGCGGCTCTTCTGCAGACTTCGCAGGAAACTGTACCGTGCTGGATCCTCGCCTGGATGGCAACGTAGCCATTGTTGATGGAAATCCGTTCCCTCAGGCTCCGGAAACCATATTTAACTTTACTGCGCGCTACACCATTCCGGTTGGCGATGCTGGCGAAGTTTTCCTGTTCACCGACTGGGCATTCCAGGGTGAAACCAACCTGTTCTTATATGATGCCGTTGAGTTTACGACTGACGATAACTTCGAGGGTGGCGTAAGGATAGGTTACGAAAACTATGAGCATAACTACACAATTGCACTTTTCGGTCGCAACATTACCGATGAAGACAATGTGAAAGGCGCAATCGACTTTAACAACCTGACGGGGATCATCAATGAGCCTCGCATCTGGGGTGTTGAAGCGAAGATCAGCTTCTACTAAGCTGGCATGCCTTTAACAAAAAAGCCGCTATTACAGCGGCTTTTTTTGTCCTGATTGTCCCGTCCTGAAATACGTAGACATAAAGAGGACTTCTTTATGACAACTTCAAGTAATCAAAGACCTAAGCGCAC
>NZ_JAESDH010000001.1 GCF_019249295.1 Alteromonas antoniana | reverse complement strand
TGGTTTAAGTTGCAAACCATCCTTGAGGGTTACGACATTGCCAGGTCTCTGGAGGCTGACTTGTGATCAAGAGACAGGCCCTCAGGCAGCCTTTTTCGTAAACAGTGTCCCGCTCTGAAATACGTTTACATAAAGAGGACTTCTTTATGGCAACATCATAAAAATCAACTCGTAAACGGGCACATCGTATCTGGCAGGGCCTAGCAGCCGCAGTATGATTGCAGCAAGTTCATGAGCTGGATGTTATACCGGCACCTCGGCCGAACATCCCTCACTGTACGCCGCTTTAATTCTTGCCAGTGCTTTTGCAATCGCTTTGTTGAGGGTAGCTTTAATTTCACCCTGAGTTGAGCTGAAATTGACTTCTACCTCATGGCCGCGAAAGTAACGTTTGTCACTGAAATCGTCGTCACCCGGGCCTTTGAACTGTGCGCCGAAAACCACGTTAGCCGCCATATTCCCGCGTAATGACTGAATATAGGCTTTGACCAGAGTAAGTTTCAGCGATCCCGAGTTGGCGACCACCTGATGCGAAATGTTGACATGTTCAAGGGCGCCCTCTACCCATCTGTCAACATCCGACTCTACAATCGTAAACGCCACGGATCCCATGGTTTTAGACTGGCGGTGATCCTCATAAGAAAACAGCGTAATAGGGCACTTCATATCACGTTGCGACGCAATGTCGGCAGTTAGCGATGCCGGAGGTGCCTCATAATCGTGCACCAGATGTGTGGTATTCACCTGACAGCCGGCAAGAATGCCGACGGTCAGGGCGATAGCTGCAAAACGGAACATAGTTACGCAGTCGGTGCACGCTTGGTATCAAGGCTGCGAACGACCGAAGCCGCCAGTGATTCAGCAACAGCCTGTAATTCTGCCTGAAGGACGGCGGGTTGCTCGGCCCATCGCGTGGCATTAATTTCTTTGTCGTCAGTGACGTTGCTCAGCGCTCTGTTCACAGCAATGGAGTCACGATAAATCAGATTATCCGGGTGCGTTGCTGACGCTTTACTTTTCTTGCTGCCAGCTTTCTCGCTGTACTGTTTCAGTGTGTCAGATTTAGGCAGCATGGAGAGCACAGCATAACCTTTCATTGAGTCGAAGTTGGCTCCCAGCGCATAGCTGGCGTCAATAAACAGCACCGCTTCGGCCTCACTGGCACGATAATGAGAGTCTACATGATTCTCAACCGGATCAATGACCAGTGTTGTGGCGCTGACATTCAGCCAGGGCGCAGCAGCCAGTTCTTTGTGAAGCGCCTCCATGAAAATTGCCTGAAAATCAGTTTCAATCAAAGAATCTTTAATGGGCTGAATTAATTCTTCAGCGGTGTTAGCTCTGCTGCTTTCTACGGCAACGTCTACTAATGCCAGTAACAAACCACCGCCGCCTGCAACAGCGACGTTAGAAGCTTCTATTTCTGCGGTAATTTCTTTCTGTGGAATATTCACAATGACCTGAGTGCTGTTGATTTGGTTTCTGGCAACATCGTCAATGTAATAGTTAGGGGTTGAACCACATGCTGTGAGCAGCATGAGACCTGCTGCAACCGCAGCGTAGCGAATCTGAATAAACATGGGGATACATCCTTAGTACAAGTTTTTTCTATTATTATTGTCACGTCTGTGCGTGTTTTGGCTCTGCCCCTGGCCGGCTTAATCCCGGTCTTTTATCAGCAATGATGTTGGTGCAAAGCGCGAATCAGTATAGGACCTTCTCAATAAGTGGAAAAGTGAAATAATAGCCAGCTTGTGATTTTTTAATCAATCAGGTCTAATGAAACCGATTATCACAAGGAAGTATGTATGTCTCATTTGGTAAAACTTTTTTCTGCCCTCTTTCTTTCTATCATCATTACCGGCTGTGCTATTGATGTCAGCCCACGCTCTTTTGTCTATCAGGCCAAAGAAAAAACGCCGCTGGACACAACCGGCCTGCATGCCGCTGCAAATAAAGACGAAATTTCAATTGGTATCACTACGGTTGAAATGACAAATTCACAGGGCTTAACCCTTACCGGGGTTGCTGTGAACTACCCTGAACCGATTGCTAATATTGTATTTTTCGGTGGGAATGGCATGTCTATCAGCCAGGCTAACGGCTATATCCATCGTCTGGGGCAACTGCCTGCCAATATACTCTGGATAGACTATCAGGGCATGGGCGCCAGCGAAAAAGCGGCCCAGGTCGAAATTGATAATTTGAAACAGGATGCACTACAGGTTTTCGATTACGCGAAAGAAGTGTTTCCTCAGGACTTGCCTACCGTTGTTCACGGGCTATCAATGGGCAGCTTAATTGCGACCTATGTCGCCGCTGAAAGAGAGGTGTCCGGACTGGTATTAGAAGGGGCTATCAATGGAGTTCCCGAGCTGGTGGATAATATGATCCCCATATGGTCAAAGCTGTTTACCAACGTTAATTTGCACCCTGAGCTGGCAGAAATTGACAACGGCATTTTGCTGGAGCAATACGAAGGCCCGCTGTTATTAATTGTGGGTGAAAAAGACCGTACTACACCGGTTAAATTCACCGAACAGCTATATCGGTTATCACGCAGCAATAATAAATCCATGTACATTGTGCCGGATGCGGACCATGGTACCACAATGAAGAAGCCGGGCACGATCAAGAAGTATCGGGATTTCGTCGGCTCGTTCTGACTTTCTACGCTGACAAGTTGCTTCGCTAAGGATTGCGGCATAAAAGCTTCTCCACATCATCATTTACGAGTAGTAAACGGCGGTGCTTCGGCGGCTTTCGTCTTGCAATCCTTTTGCTCGTGGTGCTTCTGAGCTCACAATATGTGCGCTTGGAAGCAAGGTTTCTGGGGGGATCAAGCGTGCCCCTATCTGAACGTTTTATTTATACAGTTTGACTGAATCTGGTATGTAGCTTTGTGAAATTAATGTCTTCCATGAGCTGGTATGACAGAGGCAGTAAAGTATGTAGAGACAATTTCTAACTTCCCTCCACCTAATACAGGCGTTTTGGTTCTTTTGAGCTGAACGGTTGTTTTTTGAAATAACGTGAAAAGTGACAAATGTCATAGAAAAGTGATGACACTTGCTAATTACCCACCTCACCGTCCCCCGGCATACTGATTCCATCAATACGGAGAGACAGTATGCCTACAGATAATCAACCGCTCGTTACCGTCACTAATGTGTCTAAACAGTTTGGTAAAGAGCAAGCTTTGAACGATATTTCGCTATGCATTCAGCCTAATGAAGTCGTGGCCCTTTTAGGGGAAAACGGGGCAGGTAAAACCACGACTATTGGAACGCTGCTGGGGCAACTAACGGTAGATTCCGGGCAGGTAAGGGTATTTGATCATCCTGCCGGACACTGGGCTGCCAAGCAGCAAATGGGCGTGATGCTGCAGTCTGCCGCTTTACCCGATAACGTTAAGGTTATCGAACAACTGCGACTATTTGCCAGCTATTACCCAAACAGTATGCCACTTGAAGATGTTCTTAATACGGCTTTATTAACTGACTTGCAACACCGAAAGGTTCAAACGTTGTCTGGTGGACAAAAGCAGCGATTATTATTTGCCATGGCCATTATCGGTAATCCGCGCCTGGTAATATTGGATGAACCAACCGTTGGCCTGGATGCCACGGCCCGACGTGAGTTCTGGCGCTGTATTCGTGCATTAGCGGCTCAAGGCGCATCAGTCTTATTGACGACCCATTATCTTGAGGAAGCTGATGCACTGTCCGACAGAATTGTTGTGTTGTCCAAAGGACAGGTTGTAGCCCAGGGTGTGCCTGAACAGATCAAAGCCAAACTGGGGGGGAAATCCGTGCGCTTTCGCAGTAACGTCTCGCCTGAGGATATCCGAAAACTCTTGCCAGACACTGAAGTGCATAATCGTGGCGATTATATTGAAGTGTACTCCTCTGCCCCGCAAACACATCTGAAGACACTTTTTACGGCAGGCATTACAACCCACGATCTCACGGTATCAGGTATATCGCTGGAAGATGCATTTTTACATCTTACTCAACCCACTGTCTCATCAGAAAGTTCTGCAAATATTCAGGAGATAGCGTAATGAACACGTCGCAACCCTCACCATTGTCACTTTTTCAACGTTGGGATATTTTGCGGTTAGAAACCCAGACAGAGCTGACAAAAACGCTGCGTACTCCGGGCTTCGTGATCCCAAGCCTCGCTTTCCCGGTGATGTTTTATGTGTTTTTTGGCCTGTTGTTTAACGCCATGGGTGGCCAACCCGGCCACGGTGCGAAATACATGATGGCCACCTATGCTGTATTCGGCGCCATTGGCCCGGCATTGTTTTCTTTTGGTGCAGATGTGGCCACGGATAAAGACAAAGGGATCTTAAGTCTGAAACGAGTGAGCCCGATGCCAATCAGCAGTTACTTTGCGGCGCGTATTATTACAGCCATGTTATTTGCACTGGTTATTATACTTAGTCTGTTTGCTCTGGGAGCTGCTTTTGGCAGCGTGGCGATGACCCGCGGGCAGTGGATTGCCACACTAATTATCGTTCTTTTCGGTACCTTGCCCTTCTGTGCTATCGGATTGTTCATTGGCTTGTCTGTATCGGCCAAAGCCGCCCCGGCTGTAGTTAATCTGATTTACCTGCCAATGGCGTTTTTATCCGGATTGTGGGTACCGATACAGTTGTTTCCCTCAACCCTCGAACTGGCAGCCAATATTTTTCCTGCTTACCACTTGGCACAACTGGCACTGGCTATTCAGGGCAATGATTTAGGGGCGCCCTGGTACTTGCACGCTGGCGCACTAGCAGCCTTTACGGTGGTCTTTCTGGGCCTCTCTGTTAAGCGGTTTAACGCAATCGACAACCGTCATTAAACAAGGAGTAAACCATGCGATTTTCTATCATAGTGATTGCGGGCTTAGCACTAATCGGTCTGTTTATTAGTGTGCTGCCGACACCGGACGTCACAACTCAGCCAGAAGAGAATGGCGAAGTAAACGATCTGACCATTCCTGCTAGCGGCAGTTACCTCCTTACCAACATCACCGTATTCGATGGTCAGCAGTGGCATGAAGAGGCCGGACTGGCAATTCAAAACGGTCGGGTAGTGAGTCCGACATCTCTTTCCGACCCCACCATAGTGGACGGACAAGGTGGCTTTGTGATCCCTGGTTTGATTGATAGTCATACCCACTCGTGGGGCAAAGCGTTACATCAATCGTTACAGTTTGGGGTAACTACGACACTGGATATGTTTACCGATAACCGTTTCTTTCTGGCGAAAAAAAGCCGGCGTTCTGCCCTGACCGCCACTGAGGAAGCGGATTTGTTTTCTTCCGGCGTACTGGTAACCAGTGCTGGTGGTCACGGCACTGAGTACGGTATAACGATTCCCACAATTGCCTCTCCAGATCAAGCCCACGACTTCGTCGCAGAGCGTCTGGCCGAAGGCTCTGACTACATTAAAATTGTCTACGATGCCGCAGCGGATCAGGCCGGGCATAAAGGCCGCTTTACCTCAATTGACTACGACACCCTGGCAGCGGTTATCAGAGCAGCGCACGCCCAGGAAGCTTTGGCAGTGGTCCATGTTATGGATCTGACGTCGGCAGAGCATGCTGCAAGAGCCGGTGCAGATGGTCTGGTACATACTTTCGGTGGCACGCCAGCTAGTGACGAACTCATTGCGCTGATGAAGTCTCAGGATATGTTCGTCATTCCCACCTTATCGATTCTGGCATCGCTTGCCGGTGAAGGGCGGGGGCAGGCATTAATCAGGGATTCTGTTTTCAGCACTCACCTGGCGGCTGATGTTAAGCATGCTATTGCTAACGACATTGCCTCAGACCGGGTAGCGGAAGACTACTTTGCAGTCGCTATTGAGAACACCCGCAGAATGCAGGAGGCAGGTATTGCCGTATTAGCCGGAACTGATGCGCCAAACCAAGGTACGGCCCACGGAGTTAGTCTTCACGATGAGTTGGCCTTACTGGTGGATAGCGGGCTCTCACCCACTGACGCATTAGCCGCAGCTACCTACTTACCCTATTTGAGGTTTGCCGTTGGCGAACGCGGACATTTGCGCAGCGGTGCCCGTGCAGACTTTATTGTGCTCAACGAGGACCCCAGAGAAGACATTAGACATACCCAGCACATTCGCTGGATAGTCAAAAACGGCTCTCAGGTGGCGGCCTATTTTGAGTCACAAAAAGTGACTGGTGAAACGCCAACTTCCGGATTGGTGAGCCAGTTTACCAAAGACCTTACGTCTCAACTGGGCGGCCAGTTTGTTGTCTCAACCGACCAGATGATGCAGGGAAATTCCACTGCTGAGATTACGCACATTTCACAGGGCTGTGATAATAGCGGTGCTCTTGCAGTAAACGGTACGGTTGGTAAGCAGTTTCCCTATCCATGGTCCGGCGTTTTCCTGATGTTCTCAGAGTCCATTGATGGTGGCTATAATCTTAGCAATTTCAAGCGTATAGTCTTTGATGTGGCAGGCACTGATGGTGAATTCAGGTTTATGGTTTTAACGTCACAAACCGGGCGACCCAGTGAGGTCAGTTTTAGCATAACAGGACAGTGTCGGCAGGTGTCAATTAACCTCAGTGACATTAGTGGTGTTGATTGGGCAAGTGTAACCGGAATTGGCTGGGCAGCCGGTAAGGCCACCCCAGACTTTAACTTTACACTCGATAATATTTATTTTGAGTAAACATGATTAAACGTTTTTATGCGCTGGCCACATCGGTGCATCACCGATTGTTGCCAGCCAACAGTGACCAGGGGGTCTTACCCTATCTATGGCTGGTCTATCTGGGGATATATTTTGTTCATTTTGCGTTTTACGACCCTCCGGCCTGGCATGTGTGGCTCTCGGCAACAGGTACGCTGTTATTCCTGGCTTGTTATTTTCGGGCCTACTGGACTACAGGTTTCCAAACGTTATTTTACATAGCAGCCATCTGCGCGATTGGCTCCGTATCGACCTTGGTGAATCCGGGCGCAGGAGTGTTCTTCGTATACGCCAGCGCATTTGCGGCACATGCGGGGCCTCCAAAACAGAGCCTGGCGATTATCGGCGTCATATTAGCTTATATTGTGCTGTTAGCCTGGCTGCGAGACTTATCAGCCTATTTTTATGTTCCGGCGCTGGTTTTTTCAATTATGATCGGTGGTGCGAACGTCTTTCAGCGAGAAATAGCAAAGAAGAATGCCCAGTTAAAGCTCACCCAGGACGAGGTAAAGCGACTGGCGACTACCGCCGAGAGGGAACGGATTGCCCGGGATTTACACGATCTGATTGGTCACACCTTCTCTATGCTCACTATGAAAGCGCAACTGGCCAAAAAGCTGTTTGATCACGATACAGATAAAGCCCGAAAAGAAATTGCTGAACTCGAACAAATCAGTCGCCGCGCCTTGGCTGAAGTGCGGGAAGCCGTTACCGGTTACCGCCAGAAGGATTTGGCCACAGAATTAGCCAACGCAAAAACCCTGCTAAATTCGGTGGAAGTGGACTTTGATTACACAATTCCTGATTCAACCCTGCCTGCGAATATTGATACCACACTTGGCTTTATTGTTCGCGAAGCCATCACTAATCTGGTGAAGCACGCGAATGCGACCCGTTGCCATATTACGCTTACCGAAGCAGATCGTATCCTGACTATGCGTATTGTAGATAACGGCAGTAGCAAAGCCGGGCCTGAAGGAAATGGTTTGAAAGGCATGCGCGAACGCCTGACTCAACTGGGCGGCGAACTCACACTAAATTCTAAGCAAGGCTTTAATATTATCCTGACGGTGCCACTATGAACAAAACCATCAACATTCTGATCGCCGAAGATCAAGGTATGCTTCTGGGGGCACTATCTGCTCTGTTAGATTTAGAGCCGGATATGCAGGTCATTGGCAAAGCCAGCAACGGCAAGCAAGCCTTGCAACTTTGCGGCGAGCTCAAACCTGATATCTTGTTAACCGACATTGAAATGCCTGAAATGTCAGGCCTGGAACTAGCCCAGCAAATTCAAAACCTTTCACTGCCTGGCAAAGTCATTATTCTGACCACGTTTGCTCGTTCTGGCTATTTGCGCCGAGCTATGGATTACGGGGTTAGAGGTTATTTACTAAAAGATGCCCCAAGCGATGATCTGGCGAATGCAATCCGGCGGGTGATGCAGGGACGTAAAATGGTCGCTCCGGAGCTAATAGTCGACGCCTGGGAAGAAGCGGACCCGTTAAGTGATAAAGAACGCAAGGCGCTCAAGTTGGCTGCCGATGGTTATCCAACAGAGCAAATAGCAAGTGCAATGCACCTATCTCCGGGAACGGTGCGTAATTATTTGTCCAGTGCATCCAGTAAACTCAATGCCAGCAATCGCATTGAAGCGGCCCGAATTGCCCGGCAAAAAGGCTGGTTGTAGCCATCAGAAAATAGCACGACCACGTATATTTTTAGCTCATCATGGCTAAACAACATCGCGCCCGGATAAAATAGGTAGCGAATATTCAACCTCTGTTGTTCAACATTTTTGCTCGGTAGCCCTTAAACCAGAGTGAATGAAAAGCCGGGCTATACACCCGGCTTTCTGTTTTCCTGCGTGCGCATTCTGAAGTAATGAAAGGCTCGCCGGCGGCGGGCCTTTCTCTTTAAGCGCATCGTTATTTCACCAGCTCGGCAACCACAATCGACTTTGCGGGTAACGTGAGATCGTCAGCCTTGGCGCTGAATGCCGTAGGCTTCACCACGTTTTTCTTTGCAAAGGTATTCTTATCGGTAATGTTATCAGCGGTAAGGATCTGCCCTTTCAGGGCCGACACCTTCATGCCCTCTAAGTCCAGCGAGACTGTAGCTTTTTCTGCGGGGTCAAGGTTAACCAGTGCGATATACAGCTTACCGTTGTCACCCTTCGCGATAGATGCGGTGACCGCAGGTACACTTTCACCGTCCTGACTGTACTTTGAGGTATTAATGCTAAACGGGATGGCTGTGGCATCCTGGAACACCTTGTACATACCATAAACATGGTAGGTTGGCGTTTTTACCATCTCTGCGCCATCGGTAAGGATCATTGCCTGCAGCACGTTAACCATCTGCGCGATGTTAGTCATGTGCACGCGTTCTGCATAGTGATGGAAAATGTTGAAATTCACCGCCGCTACAACTGCATCGCGCAGGGTATTTTGCTGATACAAAAAGCCGGGTTCGCGACCTTCTTCAGCGTCGTACCAGGTACCCCATTCATCCACGTAAAAGCCAAGCTCACCTTCCGGATCGTTTTTGTCCAGCATAGCGATGTTGTCGGCAATGTATTTGTCGATGCGCAGGGTGCGCTCCAGCGTTTTAAACCACATGGTATTGTCGAAGTCAGTGGCATGCCCTTTCTTCGACCATTCGCTGGTGGGCAGGGTGTAGAAGTGATAGCTGATGCCGTCCATATCACGGTCGATATTGGCACTGAGTACATCGGTCCACTCGGTATCTTCGGTATGACCGCCGCTACCGACTAACTTCGGACGTTTGCCGGGAGGTGTTTTCATAAAAGTCGCGTACTGGCGGTACAAATCAACGTAATACTGCGGACGCATGTGACCGCCGCAACCCCATGATTCATTACCAATGCCGAAATAGGCGATGTCCCATGGCTCTTCACGGCCATTGGCACGACGTTCGTTGGCCAGCGTGGAGTTTTTGTCGGAGGTCATATACTCCATCCACTCGGCCATTTCACGCACGCTGCCGGAACCGAGGTTGCCATTCACGTAGGCATCGGCGCCAAGCAGTTCCACCAGATCGAAAAACTCATGGGTGCCTACTGCATTGGTTTCTTCAACACCGCCCCAGTGAGTGTTCACTTTCACCGGACGCTCATCTGCAGGGCCTACGCCATCACGCCAGTGGTATTCGTCAGCGAAGCAGCCGCCTGGCCAGCGGACCAGCGGCACCTTAATGTCTTTAAGGGCGTTGATAACATCATTGCGAAAGCCTTTGGTGTTAGGAATGTCGGAATCTTTTCCTACCCAAAGCCCTTCGTAAATACCTCGACCAAGATGTTCAGCAAACTGACCGTAAATGTCTTTGTTGATTTGCGGACCGGTTTGCGTGAGGTCTGCTGATATCGTTGCTTCATGGGGTTTGGCAATGGCAGCAGACAGGGTAAGTGTTGCGCAGGCAACGGCAGTTAGCGTCCGTAACATGATTAATCCTTCTCTTCGGGTTGAATGCCTTCAGTCGTCATAATGACGCGTTTAAGAGAACCGTCCTCATTGTAATAGAGCGGATCAATGGCGACAGAGCGACGGAAGCGTCCACCGCTGGGTTCACCGTCTTTCGGCGGCATCGCACCGGTGTGATAGATAAAGTAGTTCTGACCTTTGAACTCAATAATCGACTGGTGATTGGTTTCTGAATTACCGGCAATTTCATTTAAGATGCCGCCATACTCCCAAGGGCCATGAATGCTGTCGCTCATGGCGTAGCAGATCTTCTCCGGAAATTCGCAGGCGTAGGAAACGTAGTAGGTGTCATTCTTTTTGTGCACCCAAAGCGCTTCAGTGAAGTTAGGTAAATCCAGCGTTTTTATCTCGCCATCCAGCGACAGTAAATCATCGCTGAGCTTCACATATTTTGGCATCAGGTTGCCAAAGAACATGTACGCGTCACCGTTTTCTTCAATAAATATAGCCGGGTCGATATCGTCCCAGTCATTCGGTGTGTGCTTGGTCATATCGTCGGTGACCAGGGCTTTGCCGATGGCATCTTTGAACGGGCCGGTGGGAGAGTCGGAGGTAGCGACACCAATAGCAAAACCTGGCTTGTCGTCTTTATGGCGAACGGTAGTGAACAAGTAGAAGGTACCGTCTTTTTCTACCATGTGTGAGGCCCAGGCATCGCCTTTTGCCCATTTGAAATCGGTGGCTTTCATAATCGGACCGTGGGCTTTCCAGTTCACCATGTCGGTCGACGAAAATACCAGCCAGTCATGCATTTCAAAAAAGACATCGTTGTTCGGGGCTTCGTCGTGTCCGGTATACAGATAAACGGTGTCGTTATGCACCAACGCCGCAGGGTCAGCAGTAAACACGTCTTTGATAATCGGGTTGTCCGCCAGAGCAGGGGCAGATGCCAGGCTTGCGGCAACGGTCAGTGCTGTAATGGAGCGTCGAAGTGAAAATGTCATGTTTATTCCTGTGTAATTGAAACGAAAAAACGCTACCGGACGTCTCATCCGGCAGCGCATTACTTGCTATATTTTGAGGTTATTCACCGCCAGACTGCTGCTGATAGAACTTAGCAACGTCATTGGCAGTAATCGCATCGTTGAAGAACATCAGCTCGTCAACCATGCCGTTGAACGGGATATCCCAGTAGTTCACGCCAATCGCAAAGCCGGTTACGGAGGCCGGTGTGAACACATCCGGGAAGCTGGTACCCGAGTAGACTTCTTCACCATTCAGATAAACAGTTAGCGTACCGCCATTGTTAACGAAGGCGAGGTGTGACCAGGCGTTTTCGGGAATTTGCTGGCCGGTACCGGCGTCATACCAGCTTGTTCCTGACCAAATCATGGTGTTGCCTGATACCGCGTCGTTACCAAATGGCACAACACTAATCCAGCTGTCTGTACTTGCATAAGCGAAGAAGGCAGATGTGAACTGTGTCAGCTCTGTTGGGTTCAACCACATCATGATTGAGTAGGTATCGTCTTTAATCAGACCATTCGGCAACTCAACACCGTAAGACCCATCCAGTTGCAACGCACGTCCCAGCGCACCGTCGGCAAACATTGCTTCACCACCGTCGGTGCCAATGGTTGCTCCGCTGGTGAAACCGGCGGCCTGTACCCCTGTCGCGTCTGTCAGGTCGTCGTTATCAAACGTATACGCTGCTTTTGGTTCAGGGAGACCCAGTGAACGAACCGTCGCTTCAAATGTCTTGGTTGCTGTTTGACCATCCAGAGTAATGGTTGCCGTTAACATCACGGTTGCATCCGGTTCGCTGGCATCAGGACGGGTGACGGTACCATCGGTCGCAACCACATCAGGGTTGGAAGATGCCCAACTAATAGCGGATGCGTATGCGCCGGTCGCTGGCAGGCGAATATCTTCACGCACCGCAGTCAAATCGCCCAGACTAAGCAGGTCTGCTGCTGAGTCGATTAATACAGACGCGGGTTGCGGGGTGATATCCAGGTTCATAATCTCTGTGGCCGACAGCGCACCTTCGTACACTTTCAGTTCGTCCACCATACCGTTGAAAGGAATGTCCCAGTAGTTCACACCCAAAGCAAACACGCCATCACCGGCTGAGAACAGATCCGGGAAGTTACCGCCGGTATAGCGCGCTTCACCGTTGATATACACACTGACACCGCCTTGTTTGACCGAGAATGCCACGTGTGTCCAGTCATTGGCCGGGATCTGCATGCCGGTAGAGGCATCGTACCAGGCCTGACTTCCGCTCCACAGCATGGTATTACCATCCCAGCTCCAGGGCACCAGGCTTAGCCAGTTTTCTTCTGCCTGTGCACCAAAAAAGGCAGGTGTAAACTGTGTCAGTACAGCAGGGTTCAGCCACATAGAAACGGTATATTCGTAGTTATCAATCATGCCATCGGGCAGACGCACACCTGAAGTACCATCGAGCACGACTGCGTTACCTGACTGGCCTGTCGCGAAAGACACGGTGCCATCAGTGGCGTCCGGTGTTGCACCGGTAGCCGCGCCATCGCCTTTAATATCAAGGGTTTCTTCAAGTGAAGACTCGAAGCTGTAGTGGGCTACGCGATTATATTGATAGCGCGCAGGTACCATCACCTCAAACGTTTTGGACTGGGTCTCGCCGTTCAGTGAAATATCCGCCGTCAGGGTGACGGTAGTGTCTTCCTGTCCTGCATTCGGACGGTTTACCACACCGTTGGTTTTGATGATGTCGGCGTTTGATGTGGTCCAGCTGATATCTGCGCCCAGTGCACCCACCGTCGTCAGGTTCAGATCCGATTGCGTCGACTCAGGCAGTACCAGTGCATCGGCAATGTTAGTCAGCGTTTGCGCTGTGCCCGGATCTTCCAGTTGCGTCCCCCATACAGCGCCGCCGCTGGCGGAAAGGGCTGAGAAGGTCGGTGTCAGGCGGCCAGTCGCGTTATTGTATTGCCATTTGGCCACGCCGGTAAATGTACCCACATCGTCGATGGTAAGCTCAATATTGCTTTGCTCATCAATTTTCCAGGTACCGGTGAAATCACCACCAATAACGTCATCGTCTGCCAGTGACAGGTAGGAAGACATTTTTGCTTCACGGTTTATATCGCGGCCGTGATTGATAAACTGATAGGTGCCATATGCATCGATTTCATCTACCAGGTTTTCGCCTTCAATAGGCACGTAGCGATGTGGTGAAGCTACCAGCCAGCCATCTTCCGTAGTGAACATTTCGTGCACGCGAACCGCATGACCTTCACCCATATTCGGGAAGCGGGTATGGAAAATCAGGAAGTGCTTGTCGCTCTCTTCATCATAGTAGGCCGAGTTATGACCCGGCGCCATGTATCCGTGATCTTCACCATTTTCACCAACATTATGATCAAAAATGTGGCCGCCCATTATTTTCACGCCATAGGACTCAATGGCAGTCCAGGCACCGCTGGCCCCAATCATATCCTGTCCCAGCTTGTCCTCAAACGGACCATCCGGGTTGCGTGAGCGCGCGATCCGCATATTGTAGCCATCGGCTTGCTCGTATCCTCCGAAGGAAGTGATCAGGTAGTAATAATCTGTCTCTGGGCTGTACAGCATGTATGGCCCTTCAATGGCGCTGTAGTAGCCACCGGTCAGCTTGGTCCCATAACCCTGGTCTGGCAGTGCCATACCGGTTTGTGGGTCCATTTCCATGATCCAGATTCCGCCAGAATAAGAACCATACACCATCCACAGGCGGCCCTCTTTATCAAAGAATACGTCCGGGTCGATGGCGTTAGGATGGATATTACCGTCGTAGTTTTCACCGTTGATACCGGGGTTTTCATCACCCACATGACCGGTAAGTAAGATCAGGCCCTGGTCTTCATAAGGCCCTTCTATATTGTCGGATACCGCTAAACCTAAATAGGAACGTGAAACGCAGTTTCCTGTGTCTGGCAGTGCGCAATGGTTGTAGTAAAAATAATACCGGCCATCTTCCAGTTGTATAACATCCGATGCCCACGAACCAATATGACCACCTACCCAGTCGATGCCTTCAGAAATCTCACTGGCGTAGGTGCTGAACAACGGGCTGGTTTCTACACCATCGTTAGCGCCCTGCTCCCAGTTCATCCAGTCCGTAGTGCTTGCGTACGCTAAATGTGACCCAAACACAAAATATTCACCATCCGGACCCTGCACGACTGAGGGATCATGAACCACAGCGTCAGTAAAAGTCACTTCACCGGCTAATGTGGGATCTTCGAATTCTACAGGTGGCACTTCAGGTGGTGCGGGTACCGGGTCTCCGGTGCCAAAGCTCTGGTCGCCACCGTCGCCACAGGCGCCGAGTGCCATTGAAATGCTTAATACAAGCAGTGAACGTTTGAGTGTCATTATTCTAATCCTCAGTCTTGCTATGGTATGTACTATTGTATGATTTTTAGAATAGCAGCAAAAAAATCATTGTAAATAGCTTGTAAAGATCTTTTAGCACGGCTACATGATCATGGAATCAGTGTTACCGGTAACGCGAAGTGTTGGTAAAAGCCTGTCAAATGGGAATGTTGCAGATAATGGCTAAAAGTCGTTTTTCGACGAGAAAAGAAAAACTTTTGTTACGCACTGCGTTTTTTACACCCAGATAGCCAGCCAGACCAGTGATTCTACGCAATCCTGTAATCAGCAAAACAAGTTATCGTAATGTGGTTGACAGGTAATTAGTCATACAATATGATTAAAATCAAATAACAAAAAATTAACAGCAGAGAAATGTGGTTCAATAGCGTATTGCCTTGTTTTACATGCGCTGGAGATTAACAGGCGGTTAGCAAACTTCGACAACAATATTGTTAACATGCCAACATAAAAACCGGAGAACACTGTTTATGTTTAAGCGATCACACCTCGCTAGCGCAGTTATCCTGGCCATGGCCAGCCAGCTCGCGTACGCCCAGCAAGAAGATAACAATCAGGAAAGTCAGGCCGAGCAGCCCGTAGAAGTCATAGAAGTATCGGGCATTCGTGGAAGCTTGAATAAAGCGCTGAATCTAAAGCGTCAGAATCTGCAAATCGTTGATGCCATCGTTGCCGAAGATATCGGTAAGTTTCCGGATAACAACGTGGTTGAAGCCCTCCAGCGGGTTACTGGTATTCAGGTAACGGATCGCGGGCAGGGTGAAGTAAGCACGGTATCTATTCGTGGTTTAACCGACGTAACCACCACAGTGAACGGTCGCAATATTTTCACCGCATCGGGTCGTTCAGTGGCGTTGGCAGATGTGCCTGCTGCTCTGCTGGAAACGGTAGAAGTCTTCAAAACCCGCGCCGCGTCACAAATTGGTAGTGGCATCGCCGGTCAGATCAATATTGAGACTCAGCGTCCGTTCAATTTTGAAGGCGAAAAAGTGGTCGTTGCTGCGCGTGGTATTTATCAGGAGCAGGCGGACAAAACTGACCCGTCTGTATCGGCGCTATTGAGTAATCGCTGGGACACCGAGCATGGTGAATTTGGCGCATTGGTTAACGTCTCCTATACGCGCACGAACTACCGCGACCAGAGCATTACACCAGGGGCGATGGTCCCGTTCATGACCAATAACCCGGCGGAAGGATTTGGTCAGCTTGAGCGTATCTTTCTGGACGACGCTCGTGTGAGTGAAAGCCCTATCTGGCAGGCAGGCCTTGAGCAAGGTTTACCGTTTCAAGCTGGGTCAACGTTAGATATTAACGGCGTACCCACCGAATATTACCTGTCACGGGATGCGATCTTCGCCAGTGACTTAACCGGTGAGCGCGAGCGTCCGGCAGCAAATGTTTCATTTCAGTGGGCTCCCAATGACCGGTCTGAGTATTTGTTTGAAGCGTTTTATAACGGCTTTCGTAATGAATCGTTTAATTCTTTGCTGTTCAACTTCGCCGACTGGTGGGGCAACGTAGATGATACTAATCCGCCGCTGCTATTTGAAGGCACAAACATCATTAAGGAGCGTTACGTAGACTCTCCGTATGGATTTAACTCAGGAGACCTTAACGTAGGGCAAACTGACAGCTACGTATTTGCTTTAGGTGGTAACTGGATCATCAATGATGATCTCACAGTAGAGTCAGAAGTGATTTACCAGAAGAGTAAGTTTGAGTCTGAATTCTTCGGTATGCGTACTGACCGCACAGTGCCAGGCCTGATTGTAGATTTTAATGATAATGATGGTATTCCTGCGTTGGAGTTACTAGATAACCCGGATACCGAAATTGACGAGTCTGACCTGACTGACCCACGCATCTGGAACACTGCTGAGCTATACGACAACGGCAACGAGAATGAAGGCGATGCGTTGACCTTTAAAGTTGATGCTGAATACTTTGTAGATGTTATGGGCTTTGAGAGACTGAATTTCGGAGCGCGCATAGATAAGCGTTCAGCCAGTGAGGCGGATCGTATCTTAACTACAGCGTACCGCGCACCGTTATCAGATTTCGATCCCGGTCTGACACATGTTAATTCTGGCTTCTTTGATGGTGAAGCCGACTTCCCTGATTCATGGGCAGTGGCAAGTGGTCATTACATCTATAACAATCGCAGCGAGATTCGTAACATCTACGGGTATGATAACAGCAGCGACAACCTGGTTATGCGCAAGAACTTCGAAATTGAGGAAACCACTACAGCACTTTATTTGCAGGGTGATTACTCATTTGAACTGGGTGGCAAGTTAATTGATGGTCAGGTTGGATTAAGATGGGAAGAAGCTGATCGAGACATGGATTTCATCGCAGATTCCGGCGATGTCAGTTCCGCTTCAAATAGTCAGTCCTCAATCTTGCCGACGTTTATGATTCGTTATCATATTACTGATGATATTCTGGCCCGTGCTGCTTATACAGAGACAGTTCGTCGCCCGGCCTTTGTGCAACTGAATTCGAATATTGTCTATAACGAGGATTTAACAAACGTTGGTTATGGTACTGCTACCGGTGGAAATGCTAATTTAAGACCGGTAGAGTCGCAAAATCTTGACTTGTCGTTGGAATATTACTTCGGTGAGGGGAACTCTATTTACGCCACCTGGTTCCGTCGTGATATTGAAGGCTTTGTGTACGACTCAGTAAACGTTGTCCGTCGTAATTCGCCTGAAACTGGTGAAGAGGAAACGTATATACTCAGTCAGCCTGACAACTCGTCAAACGGCCTGTTGACTGGATGGGAATTCGGAGCGGTGTACTTCCCAGAAGGACTACCTGATATGCTGGATGGTTTTGGCGTCCAGGCATCAGCAACATTGCTTGATTCTGAGCAGGATCTGCCTGAATACGGTACTGATGGTGAGTTGGAAGGATACTCCCAACGTGACATCTTCGGCGTCTCAGATACTTCATATTCAATTGTAGGTATTTATGAGAAAGATAATTTCGACATGCGTTTGGCATACGTATGGCGTGATGACTTCCTGAATAACTATGAGGACGCGCTTTTTGCTAACCCTCGCCGCGTTTACCGTCGCCCGGAACAAAGCCTGGATTTCCAATTAAGCTACGACGTGAACGAGCACCTGACGGTAACACTGGATGGAACCAACCTTACCGAGGAAAAATTCCAGAGCTACTACCAGTACCCGTATACGCATAACTTCGGCAATGCGCTATATAGCAGAACGTTTGCACTGGGTGTCCGTTACACCATGTAATCGCCAGTGTGATAACGAAAGAGAAACCCCGGCTTGCCGGGGTTTTTTGTTCAGGCACAATGCGAATAGCAACCTCCACGTATAGCGCTGACGGTAACCAATAGCTACGAGTATTGCTATCGCAGTGTTTCCTTTTGGCGGCCACAAACTAAAGCGCAAATTACACTTTTTTCCACTGTATTGGAAAAACGGTAAATGTAGGAAAGCGGCATAGTGGAAAGGCGAGTAAAACGGTGTCACACACCTTAATAATTCGATGAAAAGACTTGCTACTCAAATAGTATGATAATAGTATCAATGTAGCTTTTAACATTTGGTTTGCAATTGCTGTAAATTAAATGAAATCTCTTAGGTTGTTCGCCAGCGTTGTGCAGAGACCTTCAAACGGAAAACGCAGTATGACTTCACAAAAACTAACGCATTTGGAGAAGGTTGGCTTCGGCGCCGGCGACATGGCAGTCAATGTCGTCATATCGTCGATGATGCTGATTATCACCTTCTTCTACACCGACGTTTTCGGTTTAAAACCTACCGACATGGCGCTGATGTTCCTGCTGGTGCGTCTGCTTGACGCAGTCAGCGATCCGCTGATGGGCATGGTCACAGACCGTTACACCAGTCGCTGGGGCCGTTATCGCCCTTACTTTCTGTTTCTGGCACTGCCTTTTGGTATTTCCGTATTTCTCACGTTCAGTACACCGGATGTAGACTACAACGCGAAGCTGGTGTGGGCGTACTCAACGTATATCTTTGTTACGCTGATGTTTACAGCCGTGACCATTCCCTATATTTCACTGATAGGGGTAATGACCGCAGATCCTAAGGAAAAACTGAGCGCGAACGGCTATCGCCTGTTCTTTGCAAAAGTCGCGGCGTTCCTGGTAACCATTATCGTACCCAAACTGGCAGGGGCTGATTACTGGGAAGGCGATCGGGCTGCCGGATACCAGACGGCAATGGGGCTGATGGCCGGACTGGCTGTTGTCATGTTCCTGTTCTGCTTCTTCACTACCAAAGAGCGCCTCGAACACCAGGTGGACGAAAAGCCTCTGAAAGAGCAGTTTGCGTTATTGATGAAAAACGACCAGTGGCTGGTGCTGTGTGGCGTGTGTGTGCTGGGTACTATTGGCTACGTAATACGGGGCTCAGTTGCCATGTATTATGCCAAGTATTATCTGGGTGGCGATGCTGATATTCAGGCCAACTTTATGGCTACCGGAGTCAGCGCGGCGATCCTGGCCATGGTGGCGTCCACCTGGATCACCAAGCGCTATTGCAAGGTCAAACTGTTTCGTTTCTCCCAAATGGCCACCGGGATATTAAGCGTCATCATGTTCTTAACGGTAGACCCGGGCGACATGATGCTGGCCTTCATTCTGTATTTCCTCGTTTCTTTTGTGGTGGATTTGCACGCGCCTATTTTCTGGTCCGCCATCGCCGAAGCCGTGGACTATGGTCAGAGTAAAACCGGCAAACGTGTAGCCGGGCTGTCCTTTGGCGGTATTTCATTCTGTCAAAAGGCGGGAATGGGCTTCGCCGGCGCGGTGGTTGGCTGGCTGCTGGCGTTTTTCAATTATGAGCCCGAGCAGGTCCAAAGTGATTACACACTAACCGGACTGGCACTTATGCTGACGATTATTCCCGGCCTGTTCCATTATCTCGTAGGCATGCTGATGAAGCGCTATCGCATTACAGACGATGAATACAAGCATCTGGTAACGACACTGGATGCGGCGCAGGAGCATCCCGAAATTGTCAATGAAATAGAAAAAAATACGCCCCCCATGGCGAGAGGAGCAAAGTCATGATGGACACCAATATACCGCTGATTCCCCAGCGTGCAGACCCGTATATTCATAAACACACAGATGGGTACTATTATTTCACTGCGTCAGTGCCATCGTACGAAGGCATTGAGTTGCGTCGCGCCAAAACGCTGGACGCGCTGGCAGATGCCGAAACCACGATGGTCTGGCACAAGCCGGATACCGGTCCTTACAGCGATCTTATCTGGGCACCTGAAATTCATTTTAATCAGGGGGCCTGGTATGTCTATTTTGCCGCCGCGCCAAGCCGTGAAATCAAAGATGATCTGTTTCAACATCGTATGTACGCTATCAAGTGCGACGACGACAATCCGCTAACCGGAAGCTGGGAGTTTTGCGGTAAAGTTGATACCGGCATTGATACCTTCTGTCTGGACGCCACGACTTTTACCCACAACGACGTGCTGTATTACCTGTGGGCACAGAAGGGGCCGGGTATTCGGGGTAACTCCAACCTGTATATCGCGCCAATGAAAACACCGACTGAAATTGAAGGCGAGCCGGTGATGCTGACCAAACCTGAGCTGGAGTGGGAAACGCGCGGTTTTTGGGTAAACGAAGGACCCGCGGTCATTAAGCACGGTGGAAAAATTTTCGTGACGTATTCGGGCAGCGCCACTGACGAGAATTATTGCATGGGCCTGATTTACGCCGATGACAATGCCGATTTACTCAACCCATCCAGCTGGACAAAGGTGCAGGAGCCGGTTTTCGCGACGGATGAATCAGTGAAAATGTTTGGTCCGGGCCACAATAGCTTTACGCAGACACCGGATGGTAAGGATGTACTGGTGTATCACTGCCGGCAATATACCGAAATTGAAGGCGATCCACTGTGGAATCCGGATCGTCATACCTTCGTAAAACATGTGAAATGGGACGACAATGGCATGCCGGTATTCGGCAAGCCGGGACAACCGTAAACGCTTATGCAACTACCTAAAAAACGCTGGCGCACGCTGATGTGCGCCGGTGTGCTGTCAGTTTTAACAGCATGCCAGACAACCCCTTCCGCTACGCCGCCTTCATCCGTTCAACAAAACGATGCTTACACCAATTTGTATCCTGAGGCTCAGGCACATCAGCTGTATGCGCTGGACCGGGTGAGCCTGAATGCCAGCCCGTTTCAGCATGCACAGCAAGTTAATGTCAGGTACCTGCTTGCACTGGATGCAGACAAATTGCTCGCGCCCTATCTGCGTGAGGCCGGCGTAGATACCAAAGCGCCAACCTATGGTAACTGGGAAGGCACCGGACTGGATGGCCATATCGGCGGCCATTATTTAACGGCATTAAGCCTGGCCTGGGCAACAACCGGTGATGAGGCGATATCCCAACGTCTCGATTACAAGCTGGATGAACTGAAGCGTGCGCAAGAGGCTACCGGCGGTTACCTGGGTGGTATTCCGGGCAGTGCCGCGTTGTGGAGCGAGATAAAACGTGGCGACATCAAGGCTGACCTGTTCAGCCTGAATGAGCGTTGGGTACCGCTTTACAACATTGATAAAATTTTCCACGGCTTGCGCGATGCTTACGTGATAGGTAAACGTGAAAAAGCGAAAGCGATGTTGTCAAAGCTCGGCGAGTGGATGCTGGATGTCACCGCGAATTTAAATGATGAACAAATTCAGGCCATGCTGTACTCGGAACATGGCGGCTTGAATGCGGCCTTCGCAGACATGGCAGTGATACTCGATGACCCGCGTTATCTTGCGCTGGCGCGTCAGTTTACTCACCAGCGTATCGTAGAACCATTAACGCGAAGTGAAGACACACTTACAGGCTTGCACGCTAATACTCAGATACCGAAAATTATCGGCGCATTAAAAGTGGCTGGTTTGTCCGATGATGCAGCCTGGGAAGACGCGGCGATTTATTTTTGGGAAACCGTCAGTCAGCAGCGTTCAGTATCTATCGGAGGTAACAGTGTGCGTGAGCACTTCCACGATAAGGAAGATTTCACGCCAATGGTAGAAGACGTAGAAGGGCCTGAAACCTGCAATACCTACAATATGCTCAAATTGAGCAAGCTCCTATTCCTGCGCACCGGTGATACCCGCTATCTGGATTTTTACGAAAGAGCCACTTACAACCATATCCTTTCCTCTCAACACCCCGAGCACGGCGGGCTGGTATATTTCACCTCAATGCGTCCGGGCCATTATCGTATGTATTCCTCGGTGCAGGATTCGATGTGGTGCTGTGTGGGTTCGGGCATTGAAAACCACAGCAAGTACGGTGAATTAATATACACACACGATGTGGATAACTTGTGGGTTAACCTGTTTATATCCTCAACGCTGCAATGGCCTGAAAAAGGCGTAAGTGTCGATCTGCAAACGCATTTTCCGGATCAAAATGCGGTTGCGATCGCGATCTCCCGGACGAAACCGGGCATCAGCGATCCCTGGACACTGAATATTCGCCAGCCTTCCTGGCTTGATTCGCCACTGCAAATCAGCGTAAACGGCGAGCGCGTTGAGACCATGCAGCATGACGGGTACGTGGCCATTCACCGAACATGGCGTGAAGGAGATGAGGTGACGTTCTCGCTTGACGCCAGCCCACGTGTGGAGCAGCTTCCCGATGGTCAGGATTATTATTCGATTCTGTATGGTCCGGTGGTCCTGGCTACCCGTGTAGAGGCGTTTGAAAATGAGTCGTTACGTTTTATTTCCGACGACAGCCGAATGGGGCATGTCGCTGCCGGGCCAGTCTGTCCTCCCGAGGCGCTACCTGTGATCCTTGGCGATCCCGAACGCTTTCTGAATAGCCTGGATCGCCAGTCGTCCACGGATCTGATCTTTACTGTATCCGATCATCTGGCCGTGGGCAGTGCTGGGGATAACCCGCTTGAAGAGAGTATCAGCAAAACCCTGATCCCGTTTTTCCGGCTGCACGATTCGCGTTATCAGGTGTACTGGCCACAAATGCGCAAAGAGGAATTCAGTGCGTTTGTAACCGATGCCAAAGCAAAAACTAAAGCTAAAGCCGCGCTGATGGCAAAAACCGTGGACCAGATTACTCCCGGAGAGCAGCAACCTGAGGTGGAGCATGATTTTGCAGGAGAAAATACCCGGGCAGGCGTAAATGATGGCCGGCATTGGCGGGATGCTACCGGTTGGTTCTCGTATAATCTGAAAAACCCGGAGGGACGTGCGCGGTTCCTGCGACTGACATTTTTTGCCGGTGACCGGGACAGACGTTTTAGCGTACTGCTAAACAACCGCGAGCTTGCTACAGTGAAGCTACCTCAGGGGAAGCCGGAAACGACGTTTTACTATGTCGACTACGCTATACCTGACACGCTCACCCGCGAGCCGGTGCTACAGATTAAATTTGTTGCCGGGCCGGATTCAGTGGCCGGGGGGATCTACGGTATTCGTTTGATGTCAGAGCAATAATATGGCGAAAGGAAAAAAGAAATCAGTGAAAGGCTCAGCGGGCATGAATCGCAATCAGTCCGCTGCATTTTTGGCACAGTACGAAACCAAGCCGGATGTACATCATACCGGCTCAGGCTTGATGTACAGGGTGATTGCCGAAGGTGAGGGGCCACGACCGGGTCCGGATGATGTAGTCAGATTGCATCAACGTATTCAGTTACCCGACACCACAGTGGTAGACGATACGTACAAGAAAGGGCTGGCGGAAAGCTTTGCCGTGAGTGAAGCCGTAGAGGGGTTACAGGAAGCGCTGCAAATGATGCCAGTGGGAGGCAGGTACGAGTTTGTTGTGCCGCCAGAACTGGCGTGGGGGAAAAAGGGTAATGGCGGCAAAGTCGGACCCAATGCGGTTATGATTATGGATATTCGCTTGCTGGAGATTGAATCGTAACGCCTACGCCTTGTTGCACGCTACCGCCGCTGGATTTATCAACCCATAGGCTTGACCGATATGTTGGCCAGAAGTGACGCAGGGAGGAGCTGGGCGTAGTTTACAGACAGGCGGTGAAGACAAGGGCGATACGTGTATTCAGCCCCCGTTGCGATAAAAGCAAAAGAAAAAGCGAAGCAGTCAGGCTTCGCTTTTTCACAGACCTAATGGCACCACCTACGAGCTTTGATTACGCTATTGCTCGCAGAAGGCCTTCGCGGTGCTTATTTTCTGAAGTCCACGCCGGAGGCCGCAGCAAAATACGCAAACAAGGTGTACACAGCAGTATTATGCTTCAGTGCGTCCTTATTGACTTTGTCCAGCGTATCGTCGTGCGTATGGTGAACATCAAAATAATCCGAACCATCCGGATTAAAATTCACAGCAGGCTGACCAGCGTGACCCAGCGCACTCATATCTGATTGCCCTTTGGCGGTGTTAGTTTTTGCCAGCGCAATGCCCATTGGGGCAAGATAATTGGCAAAATCACGTATATCGTTTAACGCAACAGGGCCAACACCTGGCTCCATCCGATAAATATTGCCGTTACCAAAGTCCCATTCTGCGCCAATTACATGATTGCTCATGTCGTTATTTCGGCGTGCGACATAATCTTTTGCGCCAGCCAGTCCAATTTCCTCGGCAGCAAATAAAATCACCCTTATGGTACGTTCGGGGCGCTGCTCAAGCTGACTGATGTAGTGCGCTGCCGCCAGAGTGATACCCACACCCAGTCCGTCATCGATGGCACCTGTACCGACATCCCAGCTATCAAGATGCGCGCCCAGCGTCACCACCTGCTCCGGGTACTTACTACCCGTAATTTCTCCAATAACATTGGCAATCGTTGTGGTACCGGCGTTGCCGCTTGCCCCCACATCCAGCGACAGGGTGACCGGTTTGTCACGTTTCAGCGCGTTATCCAGTAAATCGGCATCGGGATTGGAAAGGGCCAGGGCAGGAATTCTCTTCACGTCGTCGGCATAGTTCATCACGCCAGTGTGGGCGACCCGGTGGGAATCGGTACCTACCGAGCGCAAAATAAACGCGACAGCGCCTTTTTTTGCAGCTTCAGATGCGCCACTCACACGCGCACCGACCGCCTCTCCATAACCGCGACCGTCAATATGCCTGTGCATTTTAAAGCCAACATAGGCAATTTTACCCTTCAGACTACCTGGGGCTGCAGCTTTAAGTGCATCAAGAGAATCAAAACGCACAACATCAGCGCGGATGGGGGTGTCGCCAGTGCCCACACTGTTGCCCAGCGCCAGAGCCACCAGACTGTGCTGGTAAGGCGCAACCATGGTGACAGTGCTGTTACCGCGTTCCCACAAAGTGGCTTCACTTTCCTCCAGCCAGACTTTGTCAAACCCCAGCTCACGCATTTTATCCGCAGCCCATTGTTCGGACTTATCGCTGGCAGGGGTGCCGACTAGTCGTGCGCCAACCTCAGTGGTCAGTGACTCGACAATGTCATAGCTTAATGTGTCTTCTGAGGCCTGTTGTTTTAACGTGTTCAGAGTATCGCGATGGGTTTGCGTGAATGAATCGGCAAATGCTGGCGATGTGCACATTATGAGCGTAGCAGCGATAAGCCGAAGAGAAGGCGAGTTCAACATACGGTTCCTTTATTTATTTCCCTGCATGTCTAAAACGCGTGACTGCGGTAGCGTGAAGATTCGGGGAGTGTACTGAATTAAGGAACATTGTGCGCAAGACAGGGGCAAATGGCAAAGCCATTAACCCCGAAAACCCGATTAACAGGCTCGCTGTCGTTTTGCTATTTTTCCAGCAGGGTAGTTGTACGGGTATTAAGATCGGCTTCATCTACTACCGGCCAGCCGTCATCCCACGACATCGGCAGTATACGTAGCTTCTGAATGGCATTGTCAGCCGTCTCATAAGCATGGAACACCAGGTAATCTTTACCTTCAAAGGTATATGCTGAGTTATGACCCAGTGCGACCCAGTCATCGTTGCCATCCAGAACCAGCGTACCGCCGCCTTCGACCAGCGATTTGCCATCCCGGTCAAGGTAAGGGCCGGTTACATCTTTACTGCGGCCAACGCGGATGTTGTAGGTGCTGTCCATCCCCCGGCAACATTTGTCGAACGAGACAAACAGGTAGTAGTAGCCGTTTTTCTTAAAAATATAAGGGGCTTCTATCGCGCCTTCACCCGGGTCCGACGCGTTGTCAGATGCACCAGGTCGCGCAGCAATAGTATGCCACTCCTGAGGCTCTGCCAGACGAACCAGATCATCATCCAGCTTCACCAGTTTGAGACCATCCCAGAAAGAACCAAATGACATCCAGTAGCTGCCGTCGTCATCTTGCACGATTGCCGGATCGATAGCATTCCAGTGATCCCGATGGGGAACTGACTGCACCACAATGCCGTAATCTACCCACTGATAATCTTCAGAATCCGGATCCAGCGTCTCATTGACTGTGACCCCCATTGCAGAGGTATTTTTACCAAACGCGGATACCGAGTAATACAGATAATACTTACCGTCTTTCTCAATGATATCCGGTGCCCAAAGATGACCATTGAAACCGGGCGCTATGCGCTGAGCCCAGCTTGGCTCATCAGGGAAGACGCGACCGGTCAGTGACCAGTTCTCCATATCTTTCGATTCGTAATAGGTGATACCAGGACCGGTACTGAATACGTAGTAGGTATCCCCTTCTTTTGCCATTACCGGATCGTGCACTTCTACCTGCTTCGCGTTGGCACACGCCATCAGCGACGCAGACAGCGCCAGTACGCCACCGGCGAGAGCAGGTGTAAAACTGAACATTGACCTGAACATGTCTTCTTCCTTCGCTATTCAAACAATTTGTTTACATAGTGTTGCGTAGCATACCAGACTTGCTGTTTAATATGTAATACAATATTAACAATGTTAACGCCTTTTCGGAGATAGTATGAAGCCAGTACGTTCCCTTTTACAAAGTTCCCTGCTGTTGACCCTGCTAGCCGGCAGCAGCGCCTGCGCTAATGAACCTGCTCACACCAGTAGCAGTGCAGTCGAGCCAGTGGATAACCCCATTGTTTTACAACGTGCTGATCCGCAGCTGGTTCGTCACGACAACGGATGTTTTACGTTTATTGGTACCTCACCAAAATTTGATGAAATTGCGTTGCGCCAGGCCTGCAGGCTGAATGATTTGAAACTGGCTGAAGAAAAAGTGATTTGGCGTAAGCGTGAGAGCGGCCCTATGAGTGCGAATATCTGGGCGCCGGAGCTCCATGAGGTGGATGGCGACTGGTATATCTATTTTGCTGCCGGGGATAAAGATACGCCTTTCAGTATTCGTATGTACGCGCTGAAAAATACTCACGACGATCCAATGAAAGGCGAATGGGAAACCGTAGGCCTGATGAAAACGCATCTTGATACCTTCTCGCTGGACGCCACCACGTTCACACACAACGACAAGCGTTATCTGGTATGGGCACAGCAAAATGCTGAACAAAGCTACAATTCAGCGTTGTGGATTGCGGAAATGGATTCGCCGGTCACGGTGAAAGCGCCGATTGTGAAGATCAGTGAGCCAACGCTGGATTGGGAAATTCAGGGCTATAAAGTCAACGAAGGTGCCTCAGTGGTCAAGCATGGCGACAAATTGTTTATGACGTATTCGGCCAGTGCCACCGACCATCGCTATGCCATGGGCCTGCTGTGGGCGCAGGCAGATGCCGACTTGCTTGATCCTGAAAGCTGGCATAAAGAGCAGGAGCCTGTATTTACGACCGCTCCTGAATTAGGGCGCTTCGGGCCCGGTCACAACAGTTTTGTGAAAGCGAAAGACGGGGTAACCGACCTGATGATTTATCACAGTCGGGACTACAAAGACCTACAGGGCTCGCCGCTAAGCGATCCGAACCGTCACGCGCGGGCGCGGGTACTGACCTGGGATGAAGAGGGCTTTCCGGTGTTCAGAAACCACGAACCGGATTAATAGCTCAGATAAATCCACGGCGCCGAAGGCAATATGACAGTCACTGCCTTCGGCAGACCGGTGCCAGCAACCGTAGGTGCCGGTTTATATATACTGTATTAGTGCGTTGTGGCAGTGAGGACGCGAATAGGGGGTCGTCACTCAGCGACCACAGACTCACTCGCATTCCCCTTAACGTAAATCCCGACGAGTTTCCTGCATGCGTTTGAACGCCGATGACACTGCTTGTCGGTTTCAGCTCATCACCTTAATGATTCACACGCTCTGCGTCAGGGAGTCGGCATACCCGCGTGCCTGCGATGAGGTCGTGAAGACAGCGCTTATCAGTGCGAAAGATCATAAAAATATCGACCAGATAAATAACGAACCCTATCAGCGGGATCATTGTCAGTACCGTGATGGGCAGAAATCGCGCCGCCAGAATGTTGAAAAACGTTGAAGGCTTCCTGTCCATATCTTCAATACGGATATTGAGAAAGTACTTGCCTACAGTCTGACTGTAATTAATCAGCGTGTAGCCATGCACTACAATCATTACTGCAACCGACCAGCCAATCGCTATCAGCATGCCTGTCAGCGGCTCCTGCTGCATTTTATCACCGGCAAAAATAAACAGCGGGATCAGCGATATTATGGCAATGACCAGATCAATAACGGCACCGGCAAAACGCTCTCCCCGGGACGCCAGCTCAGGTTGGTTTTTAGCGTCACGCCGAGCAACCTCCTGGTCCAGTACCGCAGCGCGCTCAGGGAAAAGTGAACGATTAATGGTGGCGGCGCGGTGATGCAGCGTCTCATCGCTATAGATTGAATAATCAGGGACCTGTCCTGAAGTCATTGTTGCGTCTGTCCTGTGTAAATTCTCTGAAGCAATCCTACCAGTGCTGCCAGGGAATAACAGCATGGAGTGGTAAGAATTCGGCATAAAAAAAGGGCGCCGAAGCGCCCTGAGGTCCTCTCAAGGAAGAGCAGAGAAGTGTTACCAGAACCGGATATAGATAAGCGCAGTGATACCTAAAATTCCGGCGGTGTGAATGTAATCCCATTTGTCGAGGCCGGCGATAACTTCGCTCATGGTATCCTTACCCAGTGTGGAAAAGGTAAGGCCCTTCAGCTTTTCGCGGTCCGGCGCTTTGGTGAAGATACTCACAACAATCATGATCCCCACCACGATAAAGAACAGCAGAATACAGTAGTACAGCCAGTTCATGCTGGTGATCCACGCAAGCCCGGTGCCTTCGAGGCTGTCTTTGAAAGGCAGCAGGACTAACCGCACCATACCCAGTACGAAACCCGATACCAAACCAATAAAGCCGGCTTCTGCGGTCACACGGGTACTTATCAGGCCAAGCAGAAAGACAGCGGCAATGCCCGGGGCAATCAAAGACTGTACGCTTTGCAGATATTCATAGAGCACATCGGCGATAAGACTCATTACCGGGATCCACAACATCCCCAGCACGACAATCACTACTGTGGCAATGCGGCCCACTTTCAGCAGGTGCTTTTCGCTGGATTCTGGTTTGAATTTTTTGTAAAAGTCGATGGTAAAGAGCGTGGCTGAAGAGTTAAACAGCGACGCCAGTGAGCTCATCAGTGCAGCCACCAGGCCACCAATAACAATGCCTTTCACACCGGCCGGCAGCAATTCAGCAACCAGCGTGGGAAATGCCTGATCGGGGCTGTCGTAGGTAATTATGCCCTTGGCATTCAGCGCATAGGCGATCATGCCGGGAACCAGGAAGATAAACACCGGTAGCAGTTTCAGATAACCGGCGAACATGGTGCCGCGACGTGCTTCTTTAATGCCTTTAGCAGAAAGTACACGCTGCACGATGTACTGATCGGTACACCAGTACCAGAAACCAATAATAAACGAGCCGAAGATAATACCGGGCCACGGGAATTCCGAGTCTGACGCTGAGCGGATAAGATGCATGTTGGCATCATTCAGACGCTCGACTTCCGACCAGCCGCCGACTTTATCCAAACCCACCACGAGAATAACGACAGAGCCGATAATCAATACCGGCGTTTGCAGTACGGAGGTCCACATGATGGCTTTCATCCCCCCAAGTACCGTGTAGATGCCCGTGATAATGACCAGCCCGAATGCGGAAATCCAGAAGAAATCGATGCCCCAGATGCTTTCGATACCAAGGATGGTTTTAAACGCCACGCCCCCAGCGTACACCGTAACCGCGACCTTAGTGAGCACATAGCTGACCAGCGATATCACTGACAAGAACGTGCGGGATTTAGAATTGAACCGACGCTCAAGAAACTCCGGCATCGTGTAGACTTTACTGCTCCAGTAGAACGGAACAAATATCCAGCCTAACAACAGAATTATCCAGGATTGCAGCTCCCAGTGAGCCAGTGCCATGCCCGACTGGGCACCGGAACCGGACAGACCGACCAGATGTTCTGAGCCAATGTTTGAGGCAAAAATTGATGCACCAATAACCAGCCAGCTTGCATTGCGGCCAGCCAGAAAATAATCTGCGGTATCTTCTTCTTTTTGACGGATAGACATCACGACGACTCCAAGAAGCAACACGAAGAAGCCTCCGAGAACCAGCCAGTCCAACGTACTTAATTCAACCATAAAACGTCCATTGCCGAATTGGCGTAAAGCAAAAAACTGAAGTGATAAAAAATATTATATGATAAATCAATCAATGAAAAGGCCCATTGTTAAAAACACGTTAATCTTTTTTCGCTGCAATGACGATAGTTAAGCAAGATGTGAATAGAACGGTGGTCATGCAAAGCCTTAACACCCCCTGCCGGAAGGCAAAAAGCTGCATCCTTTTTACCTGCTTGCAGCCCGCCGAGCCAGCCATAGCATATGAACTAAGCTGGCGGCGCGAGGGACAAGTTGACAGACAGCAAACGGCTCTTTATCAGATATGTAGGCAATGGAGCATAATTACTTTAGACTAGCTTTATGCACAATCCTGCCGAAACGTTGTGACGACGATAAAGGCCTGATCGGAGACAATGTCCCCAGGATCAGAAAGGATGAATGACGACACGTGTCTTTATGGGAATGATTATGGCGCGAATTGAGAACCTGAATTTATCGCAGCGCGTGACTAACGAGCTGGGTAAAGCAATTATCAGCGGCAGTTACAACGGCCAGACAGGGCTGCCAACCGAAGCACAGTTATGTGAAGAATATGGCATCAGTCGAACCGCAGTGAGAGAAGCGGTAAAAATGCTGGCGGCAAAAGGCCTGATCTCGTCGCGTCCTCGTCAGGGGATCAGAGTGGAGTCTGCTGATAACTGGAATTTGTATGACACCAATGTACTGAAATGGATGCTGGAAAGCAGCCCGTCGTTGCAGGTGCTTAAAGAGTTTTTGCAAATGCGTCTGGCAATAGAGCCTGAAGCCGCAGCGCTGGCGGCACGTCATCAAAACGTTGAGGCAATTGCCAACATTAAGGCGGCGTTAACCGCAATGGAAAACGAAGCCGAGCAGCCAGACGGTAACATTCATGAAGCTGACCTGGCATTTCATACTGCTATCCTGCAGGCAAGCGGAAACCGGTTTTTCTATCAGTTGCGTGAGTTTATCACCACCGCACTGAACGTCAGTATTCAGCACACTACACCGGCCAAGGGCAGTAAAACGGCTATCGCAGAAGAGCATGCGAAGGTATATAACGCCATCGCCAATGGCGAAGCCGGACGTGCGAAAAATATGATGACCTATCTGATTGATGAGGCCATGGCCTTTATCGAGCAGGAAATGGAAGCGAAACGAGCGTAGCCGGATAGACACCTGATGGAACATAACGCGTCTGCAATGAAAAAAACGACGACTTATCAGAGCCTGGCTGACAAAACCGTATTTATTACCGGTGGTGGCACCGGTATTGGTGCGGTCATGGTCAGGCGGTTTTGCGAGCAGCATGCAAAAGTGGCTTTTGTGGACATGGCGACGACACAAAGTGAAGCGTTATGTGCAGACCTCAAAGGACATTATCGTTACGATCCGGTTTTCATTCACTGCGATATCCGCGAAATTGATGCGCTTAAAGCTGCTATAGCCAGTACGCAGGAACACTTTGGCGACATCGGCGTGCTTATCAATAACGCCGCAGACGACACGCGTCATGAGGCTGAAGATGTGACAGAACAGTACTGGGATGATCGCCTGGCTGTGAACCTTCGCCCCAGCTTTTTCACCGCCCAAACTGTGGTGGAACAAATGCAGCGACTGGGAGGCGGCAGCATTATTAACGTTGGCTCTGTCAGCTGGCGCAAAAAACAAACCTGTATGCCTGCTTACACCACGGCGAAAGCGGCAATAGAAGGGTTGTCACGTTCTTTGGCGGCCACCTACGGAAAATATCGTGTACGTGTAAATACATTGATTCCGGGTTGGGTAATGACGGAGCGTCAGATGACCCATTGGCTGAACCCGGATATTGTCAAAGAAGTGCAGCAGGAACAGTGCATTCATGAAACGCTGATGCCGGACGACATTGTAGATGCCGCCTTATGGCTCTCCTCGGAAGACAGTAAAATGATGACGGCACAAACGCTGATTATTGATGCCGGATGGGTTTGAGGCCGGGGTAATCCGGCTTCCGCTGTCGTTATCGCTAACGCCGCTGCGCACGCGCACGTAATCCTTTCAGGGCAGGTACCTGCCGCTACGGCGCTGCCTCTTTGCTTATTTGCAGTCCCGTTAACACCCTTCTCCTCTCTTTGTATTAACTTTTAGTTTACATTTTACCCTGAAACATTGACACAAGGCATGTCCGGCTGTCATAAATAGTAATATAATATTAAAACTTCGGGTGGTAGCATGTGCGCTCAGACCCGGTTGTTGGGTTGAACATGTAGGGCGAACATTGACTGAGTGGGTTTTAGTTTATCTGGTGCTGATAACAGGAGCATGCCTTCAAAGCGTAATTGGCTTTGGGCTGGGCCTGTTGTGCGCGCCGGTGCTGTACTTTCTGATGCCGGAGCTGGTTCCCGGACCGATGATCCTGAATGCGCTGCTTATCACAAGCTTGCTGTCGGTCAGGCATCGCGGCGAAATTGACCCGAAACAAACCGGTTTTGCCATATTGGGAGGCACCGCTGGGGTGCTGGTGGCGGGTAGTGTCATGTTATACATCGATGCGCATCAGTACCAGTTGCTATTTGGCGTAAGTATTCTGATCGCTGTGCTGTTGTCACTGGTTGGTCTTACCCCAAAAGTTTCGATTATTTCTAACCTTATCGCAGCCATGATCTCCGGCTTTATGGGAACCACCACCTCGGCTGGCGGTGCGCCAATGGGACTCTTGTATCAGTCTGAAGAGCACGACAGGATCAAAGCCAACCTGAGTATCTTTTTCGTCTACATTAACCTGTTCGGCATTCTGGTGCTATGGGCGACCGGTGCCGCCGGACATGATGACCTGAGCCTGTTTGTAAAGTGTGTCCCCGCTATCCTGACAGGGTGGGCGCTGTCCTATATCATCACCAGAAATATCAATGAAGCGCGGATCCGGCAGCTCATATTATTTGTTGCGGGGTGCTCAGGGGTAGTACTGGTTCTTTTTCATGGCTAAACTCATCACACACAGCTGAGCAGTCACGGGATATTGTGTCTTTACCACATTACGTTCGACATCACTTCAACACACAATGCCTACTGGGCGAGGGCGCATTTTACAGTCCTCAATTCCGCAGTGCGTTTTGGGTGGACATTAAGGGCCATAAAGTATTTCGGCTGCATTGGCAGTCTGGTCACCTCGAATCTCACACGTTTGACGAGCCGGTATGCTGGCTTGCAGAAAGGCAGGCCGGCCAGTTATTCCTGGGATGCCACCGAAGTATATCTATTCTCAATCCGGACTCCTGGCATCGAAAAAAATACGTTGAAATGGAGCATGAGCCGCTATCAAACCGGCTGAATGATGCCAAAGTAGACCGTGTTGGCAAACTCTATTTTGGCACTATGGATGATGAAGAAAAGCAGGCCAGTGGCGCACTTTATTTACTGGCTGATGAACAACAGGTGCTGCCGGTAGACACGGGGTATCAGGTCAGCAACGGGCCGGCCTTTAGCTTGTCCGGCGAATGGCTGTGGTCAGTGTCATCGGCTGAACGGGTAATTTATCGCTGTACCATGAGCGATGACGGCCAATTAGCAAACAAACAAGTCTGCATCAGATTCACAGAAGCGATGGGATTTCCCGACGGTATTACCGTCGACGCGGAAGATTGCTTATGGGTAGCGGCCTGGGACGGAGGCGGACTGTATCGCTTCAGCCCACAAGGAGAGCAACTCGCGTTTGTGGCCTTGCCCGCGCCACGGATCACCAGCATGGCGTTCGCAGGCGATAATTTTGACAGGCTGCTGGTAACCTCAGCCAACACGGGCATGACGAACAAACAGCGGGTACAGCATCCGCACAGTGGCGATACCTTTCTTTTGGATGTGGGTGTGAAGGGCGTAGCAACGACGCCCTGCAAACTATAGACGCAGTACCGAGTCTCGTTTGACAATGGTCGGCGTGTACTTAAAGGTAAGATCCGGCTCTGGCGGTATACCGGATGCGTACTTTAAGGCCAGCTCAGCAGCTTTGGCTGCCATCATTTCTATGGGATAACGTAACGTGGTGAGTTTCGGGCGACAATACTTTGCCAGCAGCACGTCATCGTAGCCCACAATCGACACCTGTTCCGGCACGTCAATACCATGGTCTTGCATAATAGCCATTGCACCCGCTGCCATCGCATCATTATAAGCCAGCAAGGCGGTAAAGTGAGAGCCGGTGGCAAGCAGGTTTTGCATTGCCATCTCGCCGCCTTCCTGATCCGGTGTGGAGTATTCAATCATACTGTCGGGCAGGGTCAGGCCTGCGTCTCCGGCTGCCTGACGAATGCCTTCCAGGCGCTGAGACGGATCGTCAATCTGGTAGTGAGAGCTGATCACGGCGAGGTCTTTGTGCCCCTGGCGAAGGACATATTCCGCCATGATGCGTCCCCCCGTCACGTTATCAAGCCACACACAGCGGTTGGCAATGGCAGGAATATAGCGGTTAATCAGCACAAAGCCGGGAATTTGGTTTGCGAACGCAATGAGAGTGTCATCATCCAGCGCTTTAGAGTGGACGACCATCGCCTCAACGCGATGTTCGAGGAGGGTTTCAATGGCTTTAAGCTCGGTGTCTTTTGCTATGGAGCCCGCGCTCAGCAAAATCTGGACGTTATTTTTACGGGTGACGGTTTCTACACCGTGCGCCAGCATAGCGAAAAAGGGGTCGTGCAATTCGGCTATTACTACGCCAAGCGACGCGCTTCGCTGTGTTACCAGCGCGCGCGCATTCGCATTAGGCCGGTAACCCATTTCCTTCATGATTTGCTTCACCCTTTCGCGGGTTTTATCGCCAACCTTAGGACCATCGTTAATTACACGGGAAACGGTTGCCAGCGAAACACCAGCAGCTTGTGCAATATCTTTAATCGTAGCCATACTTTATGTCATTCCAACTCATGCATTCCCCGCTGTTATTGATGTAAACAGAAGGTGAAGGCTCAGGTTACCTTAGTTTTAGAGGATTTGATAAGCCCGTAGAGAATAAAATCAATCTTTTGCCGTCCGGCAGCGGTATTATTGTACATGGAAAACGTATACCCTTTTTACCTGTTTTTACAAGAAGGCAACCTTTATGAAAGTGACTGCTACGCCATTTGGAGAGCACCTGGGCAAGACAGTGTCATGCTATACATTGACCAATGACGCGGGAATGGCGGTGGAGATCCTGGAGCTCGGTGGCATTATCCGCAACCTGACAGTACCGGACAACACAGGAGCGGCGCACTCGTGTGTGAAAGGCTTTGACACCCTCAAGGACTACCTGGATGACAACAGTTACCAGGGCGCGCTGATAGGTCGTTACGCTAACCGTATTGGTGAAGGCCGGTTTGAACTGGACGGTCAGCCTTTTCAGGTTGATGTCAATGGTGGTCCGCACCATCTTCACGGGGGCTTCAGCGGTTTTCATAAGAAACTATGGGTATCAGAGCCTATCGAAGAAGACGATGCCGTCGGTGTGCGCTTATCGCTGATAAGCCCAGACGGAGAAGCTGGCTTTCCCGGTGAGGTTACAGTGACAGCGGAATATCGGCTGCAAACGACGAATACTCTGACGCTGTCATTGTTCGCGTCAACCACGGCAGCGACGCCCTTCAGCATGACCCAGCATGCCTATTTCCACACCGGCAAACGTGGTTCGGTGATGGGAGACACGCTGAAAATCGATGCGGAATATGTGACCGACGCGGATAATACGCTGCTGCCAACGGGCAAGCTGCTCGCGGTAGAGAATACGCCGTTTGATTTTACCTCTGCGGTGGAAATCGGTCAGCGAGTCACTACGGGGAACCCGCTTTTTGACAGCGTAGGAGGTTACGATCATAACTTTGTGTTGAGTAACGACAGTGCGACGCCTGCTGCAGTACTGGCCTCTCCTGATACTGGGATCCGCATGGCACTGTTTACTACGCTGCCGGGAATGCAGGTGTACACCGGGAGCCTGATGACAGACGACCAGGCCGGCACCATATGTCTGGAGCCACAGTTTTTCCCAGACTCACCAAACAAGCCGGTATTTCCAGACTGCATATTGCGCCCGGGTGAACCGTTTCAGGCATCGGTACGCTATGAGTTTTCCCGGATATAGCGAGACAAGCCCGGTACGCATGTGCCCGGATTTATCTTAGCGGCACATTACCTTTGCAGGGTTAGCAACTCAGGGACCCCGCCAATTGGCGGGGTTTTCTGTTATACCAACAGAAAACAAAGCACGTCGTATTTTGCGGTAGATAAAAATAATCTGTTAACAAATTGATAAACCCGTTTTGATACTATACTATCTCGGGTAAACGTTTAACCTTAACCTGTTTTTCAGGTCAAGATGTAGAGTGTGAAAGTGATTATGGGCAAGACCGCAGACCTGACAAACGATCCGCATCGTCGCTATAACCCCTTAACCGGGGAGTGGGTGCTGGTATCTCCTCACCGGGCTAAGCGTCCGTGGCAGGGGCAATCGGAAGAGCCGTCGCAGGAACAGAAACCGGACTATGATCCACAATGCTATTTATGCCCGGGCAATACCCGTGTAAATGGCGAACACAACCCTGACTATAGCGGAACCTTTGTATTTGAAAACGACTTTGCTGCGTTAAAGCCCGATACACCCGAATCGGGAGAAGCCGACGACCTGTTTCGTTACGAAACGGAGCAGGGATGTAGCCGGGTGATCTGCTTTTCACCAGATCACAGCAAAACGTTACCTGAACTGACGCAGTCGGAACGCGAGGACGTTGTGGCGTGCTGGCAGGCGCAAACCGCCGATCTGGGTAAAGATTTTGCCTGGGTGCAGGTATTTGAAAACAAAGGGGCCATGATGGGATGCTCTAATCCGCATCCGCATGGTCAGGTGTGGGCACAAAAGCATATTCCTACTGAGCCGGCGAAAAAACTTGCACAGTTTTCTCATTACTTTGAAAAGCATGGCACCCGCATGCTGGATGACTACGTAACACGTGAAATAGAAAAACAGGAGCGTGTGGTCTGTCAGAACGATGATTGGGTTGTGGTGGTACCGTACTGGGCTGCCTGGCCATTTGAAACCCTGCTGTTGCCGCGTTTTTCTGTGAACTCGCTGGTGGCGTTGTCGCCCACGCAGGCGTCGTCTCTTGCCGATATTATCGGTCAGATCACTACACGCTACGACAATCTGTTTACAACCTCTTTCCCTTATTCCATGGGCTGGCACAGCGCCCCGTTTGACGGTAAAGCTCATCCTGAATGGGGGCTGCATGCGCACTTTTACCCGCCGCTTCTGCGTTCTGCCAGCGTGAAAAAATTTATGGTGGGTTATGAAATGATGGCTGAGGCGCAGCGGGATCTGACGCCGGAACAAGCCGCTATCCGACTTCGCGACCAATCGAGTGTGCATTACAAACAAGCGGGGCCAGAGCATGGATAACGCGCAGCTGTCTTCAGCATTTTCTGCTATTTATCAGCACGAACCTGCCGTGGTCTGTCATGCTCCTGGTCGCGTAAACCTGATTGGCGAGCACACCGACTATAACCAGGGGTTCGTGTTTCCTGCGGCGATCAATTTTGGCACCTGGGCGGCCGCGTCCGCGCGAAGTGACCGCGACTGCCGCATTGTCGCGATGGATTACGACAATGCCGAGAACCGTTTTTCCCTGGACAGCATTGAGAAGGATGATACGCAAAGCTGGTCAAACTATGTCAGAGGCGTGTTGCTGGTTCTTCAAAAAGAATTCGCATTGCCCGGCGGTATCAATCTGCTGATAACGGGTAATGTCCCGCAGGGTGCTGGATTAAGCTCTTCTGCGTCTTTCGAAATCGCCATTCTAAAAGCAGTATCTGAGTTATTTTCACTCGATATCGATGGCGTAAAAGCCGCATTGCTGGGCCAGAAAGCAGAAAACGATTTCGTAGGGTGTTCCTGCGGCATCATGGATCAACTGATTTCGGCGATGGGGAAAAAAGATCACGCCATGCTACTGGATTGTCAGTCGCTGACGTTTGATCATTCCACGCTACCTGACGATCTGCACATTGTGATTATCAACTCCAATGTAAAACGCGGGCTGGTAGACAGTGAATACAATCTGCGTCGTCAGCAGTGCGAGCAGGCGGCATCGTTACTCGGTGTGCCTTCTTTGCGAGAGGCAACTCTGGAGCGCTTGGAAGCGGCAAAGCCGGCTATGCCAGAGGTGGTGTATCGCCGGGCGCGTCACATCATTACGGAGAATGCGCGCACGCATGCGATGTTTGATGCGCTAAAGCAAAGTGATATTGCCACCGTCAGTGAGGCAATGGCAGCGTCGCATGCGTCAATGCGTGATGACTTTGAGATCACCGTGCCACCGATTGATTATCTGGTCGAACTGATATCCGGTTTGCTGGCCAAAGACGGTGGCGTACGAATGACGGGCGGCGGTTTCGGTGGATGTGTGGTTGCTCTGGTTCCCAAACAGCGCATAGAAGACGTAAAGGCGTTAGTTAATCAGAATTACTTTAAGGAAACCGGCTACCAGGCAGACATTTACGACTGTACTGCCACCCAGGGCGCGTTTGCCTGAATAACGAGTTGTGTCCCGTGGCGCCACCTCTGTAAAAAGAGGTCGGCGTCATTTCTTTTTGAGCGGCTGCGCGTATTTTTGGATGCCTGCCGCCTTTTTCTCTTCGGGGATTTGCACCGTTATTGACCAAACAACGCGTCAATATGGATTTTGAACTGTGAATTCGCTGTTAAGGTGTGGTAATAATGTCGGTCCGCCAGATGCGGGATCTGGCTTTGGACAACAAGTGTGTAGTGGCGACTTCAATAAGAGTTAGTAAATAACCGCAACCGCCGACCCCCTACGACTGCACAACGATAATAAAAACGTTGGGAACATGTATGCAAATTGAAACGCTCGACCTCACGGTATTCGTGATTTATGTCGTGGCACTCATTGGTATTGCCTGGTGGGTATCAAGAGAAAAGCCCGGACACGAAAAAGACACAAACGACTACTTTCTTGCGGGTTCCAGTCTGCCGTGGTGGGCCATCGGGGCTTCACTCATTGCTGCCAATATATCTGCAGAACAGATCATCGGGATGTCCGGTTCTGGTTATCAGATTGGACTGGCGATTGCCTCGTACGAATGGATGGCAGCTATCACGCTGATTATCGTAGGTAAGTACTTCCTGCCGATATTCCTGAAACATAAAATTTATACCATGCCCCAGTTTCTGGAAGAGCGTTATGACCATCGCGTCAGGAAAGTCATGGCGGTATTCTGGTTAGGTGTATACGTGTTCGTGAACCTGACTGCCGTACTGTGGCTGGGTGCACTGGCTATTAACACGATTGCCGGTGTGGATATGGTTTACGGTATGATTTTCTTAGGCGCGTTTTCACTGGCCTATTCGCTGTATGGCGGGCTTAAGGCCGTCGCGCTGACAGACATTATTCAGGTTGTGTTGCTGGTATTTGGTGGGCTGTTCCTGTCCTATACTGCGCTGAATCTTATCAGTGACGGAAACGGTGTGGTGCAGGGCTTCGTGACACTGACCAACGAGCTGCCAGGCAAATTCGACATGATTTTGTCGGAAGATAACCCGCACTATATGGATTTACCCGGCCTGTCGGTGCTTATCGGCGGTATGTGGATCATGAATCTGTCTTACTGGGGCTTTAACCAGTACATTATTCAGCGGACGCTGGCGGCAAAGAGCGTGGCTGAAGCGCAAAAAGGGATAGCCTTTGCGGCGTTTCTGAAATTGCTGATGCCGCTGATTGTGGTATTGCCGGGTATTGCGGCGGTGCTGCTGGTGCCGGACTTACAGCGTCCGGATCAGGCGTATCCTTCCATGATGAACCTGATGCCGGTGGGTCTTAAAGGGATTATCTTCGCGGCCCTGGTTGCGGCTATCGTGTCGTCACTGGCATCAATGACCAACAGTGTGTCGACTATCTTCACCATGGACATTTACAAAGATAAGCGCCCTAACGAGTCACAGCACCACTATGTGAAGGTGGGGCGTATTGTCAGCTTTGTGGCTCTGATTATTGCCATGGTGGCTGCGAAGCCGCTGCTGGGCCAGTTTGATCAGGCCTTCCAGTATATTCAGGAATTTACCGGCTTCTTTACGCCGGGTATCGTGGCGCTGTTTGTGCTGGGTATGTTCTGGAAGCGCACCACCGCCAACGGTGGTCTGGTCGCGGCGCTGGGTTCATTCCTGCTGAGTTTGCTGCTGCGTCAGGTGTGGCCGGAACTGCCGTTTATCGACCGCGTTGGTCTGGTATTCCTGCTTTGTGTGGGCTTGGCGGTCATGGTGTCTTTGCTTGAGAAAAAAGAAGAACACCCGAATGCAGTGGAGTTGAGTGAAGTTGACTTTGCTACAACCAAAGGCTTTAACGTAGCAACGTTGGCTGTGATTATCATACTTGTCGCATTTTATACCACCTGGTGGTAGTGCGTTACAGCAAACGGATGGCTGATACCTGTTCGTTTGCTGCTATTCCCGTACAGCACACAGCATCCTTGATTTGTGTTAACCTGACCCCCATCACAATTTTTCGGATGTAAAAACCGCACTCAGCTTTCTTAAAATGCGGTATACTGATCCACTTTCACATTTGTGAACACGAATAACGCTTAGTGGTGGTGGGCATCGAAAAGCCGGCCCCGATATGAATACAGACAGGAGACATCAATGGCAAGCAGAGGCGTGAACAAGGTCATTCTGGTGGGTAACCTGGGTAATGATCCTGAAGTCAGGTACATGCCCAATGGCAATGCCGTCGCGAACCTTAGCCTGGCAACCAGTGAAAGCTGGAAAGACCAACAAGGGCAGGTTCAGGAACGTACAGAGTGGCACCGTCTGACTATGTATCGTCGTCTGGCTGAAGTCGCGGGTGAGTACCTGAAAAAAGGCTCACAGATTTACGTAGAAGGTAAACTTCAGACACGTAAATGGCAGGATCAGCAAGGTCAGGACCGTTACACCACTGAAATCATTGTTGACCAGATGCAAATGCTGGGTGGCCGCGAAGGCGGTGGTAATAATGCCGGCGGTGGCTATCAGCAGCAACGTCCTCAGGGACAGGGCAACCAGGGTGGTTACGGCAATCAGGGCGGCGGTCAGCAAGGTGGATACAGCAACCAGGGCAGCCCACAAGGCAACCCTCAGGGTGGACGCCCACAAAGTGGCAATCAGCAGCCTAAGCAGCCACCAATGGCTGAGCCTGATTTTGACTTTGATGACGATATCCCGTTCTAAAAGCCAGTTTATCTAAGGCTTTCCAGACTCTTTACAAAACCGGCTCTTAAGCCGGTTTTTTGTACCCGGCATCCTGACGTATTCAATGCATTCAGGCATGGTGGGGAATGAGAATACTCAGCGGCTAAACTGGATATTCCGCTCAGGGATATCTGGCATTTTTTCATGATAAAGGTTGGACTGAAGCCATACCGTCTTACCTTCATCCGGAATCAAAAAAACAGAGCCACAAGGGCTCTGTTTTTTGGTTTCTGTACGCTTAACTAGTTACCCGGCATCAGCGTGAAACTGTAGAAGTAATCGCGCCATGGCAGGGTGTATTTGAACAGTGGCGGCGTCATCCATGAGTCCGTGCCGGCAACACCGCGCTGCTTGTAATCAATGTTCACGTACAGGTTCTCTGTTACCGGAATATCGTGCGGATGAGTGCCTGGCTTATCGAAGGTATCGTAATCGGTAAGATCGTGATACTCGGCGTTAAAGCCAATAAATGGCGCACCTTCAAACGTGAGTGATGTCGACTCATCGCCACGGAACGTGACGTCATACACGTCACTGCGATGGCCATTCTCCTGAGGCCTTACATAGTCATGGGCCAGCGCGTCTACCGGCATGGTAAAGCGACCGAAATGCGCTGAGCGCTTTCTGTCCCAGTAACTCTCGTGCGGGCCGCGGCCAAACCATTCCACTTCATCATAACCGCCTTTCAGTACCAGTCGCTGACCCAGGCGCGGAAGCTCAGGGTAGAAATGGTTTGGGGCGGCGAGGAAAGCAACGTCTACTTTTACACTGCCGTTTTCAGCAAACTGGTAGGTAGTCTGGTAGCGCGCCTCTACCGGCTTTAAGAAGTGCTCAGTAAACAACACGGTGCCGCTTGCATTCTGCTTCACTTCAAAGGTGCTCAGCTCCGCCTGTTCATGAATGTTAAACCACACTTTCGCTTTTTCCGGAAAGCCCTCACCGAAGTCATTATCAGTTGGAGCCCGCCAGAACCAGGGCACAACAGGTTCTGCCAGCACATTGCTGTTCCCTGCCTGTAACTGCGTTAGCCAGCCGGTGGTTTTATCAAACACATAAGTATTGTTACCGGCGTTTACGTTAAGTGTATTACCGCTGTCAGTATAAGCATCATCGCTGACAGCCACGGTATTCTCAGATTTTGTGGTGTACGGAAGCATAAACTGGTCGGTTGCTACCGCTTCCCCTTTCACAATGCCAAAGCTGTCCTGGGTAGCCTGGATGTTCACAGTGAGATGGTAGCGGTTGCCTGCAATGAGTTTCTCGCTATCAATCGGCAGCGTAACCTGCTCTGAAGCACGTGGTGCAGCAGACAGCGGTATAACTTCGCCTTGCTGTATCGGGTTGCCGTTTTCCAGAAGCGTCCACACCAGCTCGCGGTCAGATAAATCGGTAAAGAAGCGGCGATTAAATACGTTAACTTTGCCACTTTGTGGCGCGTCGGTGGTGATTTCAATATCCTGATACACCTGTTTTACTTCATACGCATGGGGATGCAGTTCGCGGGTTGCTGTTAACACGCCATTGGCAGAAAAGTTGCCGTCATGCTGCACGCCTTCTGGCTCGAAGTCGCCGCCGTAGCCCTGATATTCAGTGCCATCTTCGGTTGTGGCAGTAATGGTCTGGTCGACCCAGTCCCAGATGAAGCCACCCTGAAGCGAATCGTGTTTACGGATGAGGTCCCAGTAATCACCCAGGTTGCCTACCGAGTTACCCATAGCGTGTTCGTACTCGCACAGGATCATTGGACGGTCGCTGCCCAGTTCGACAAAATGTTCCATCAGCGGGATGGTGGCATACATTTGTGCGTACATGTCAGTGTGTGGTCGCATTTGTGCCTGCTCAGACATGACCGGCAGCGAACTGCGTTCTTTCAGCCAGTGATACAGGTTTTCGGTGTTCGGCCCATCGCCGGTTTCGTTTCCATAAGACAGAATAACCACAGACGCATGATTTTTGCTGGCCTCGTACATATTGCGGACGCGGTCCACGTAGGCTTCTTTCCACTCAGGCAGCGACACCATATGTTTGGCCTGCTCATAGAAGTGCCCCTGATTGGCTACACCAATACCGTGGGACTCGATGTTGGCTTCGTCCACCATATACATCCCAACCTCGTCAGCGAGCGCGTACCAGTAGGGGTTATTGGGATAATGTGAGTTTCGTACCGCGTTGATGTTCAGGCTTTTCATCAGCGCCATATCTTCTCGCATAGACTCCGGCGTTATCACATGGCCGGTTTCCGGGCTGTGCTCGTGACGGTTTACGCCTTTAAACAGCACGGGTTTGCCATTGATCAGCACGTTGCCGTTTTTTAACTCACTGCGACGAAAACCCGCACGCAGCCAGACTACCTGAAGCGTGTTGCCATCCGCATCATTCAGCGTGAGGCGAAGTGGATACAGAGTTGGAGACTCTTCGCTCCAGGCACTAACCTGAGCGACTTCGTGCGTCAATGACGTGGTTTGAGTCAATTCCTGGCTAGCTTTCCAGACGGCATCGCCTGAAGGAGAAAACAGCGCAGCGTGCAGTGTTGCACCGCTATTGTCTGCATTTTTACCCGTCACCTCCAGCGTCAGCAGTCCGTTCTGATAGCTGTCATCCAGCGTAGCATTGGCGTGGATATCGGCAATATGCGTTTGCGGTGTGCGATAAAGATAGACATCACGCTCGATACCATTAAGGCGCCACATATCCTGAAGCTCCAGGATAGAGCCGTCTGACCAACGGTAAACTTCAAAGGCAATGACGTTGTCGCCAGTGGTGACAAATTCGGTAACGTCGAACTCCGCCGCCGTTTTGCTGTCTTGCGAGTAGCCAACATACTGACCGTTGACCCAGATTTTAATCGCCGATTTCACCGCGCCGATATAAAGCACCACGCGATCATCCTGCCAGCCTTGCGGAAGGGTGATGGTTTTGCGATAGCGGCCCGTTTTGTTGTTCTCTGCGGGGATCTCGCCCAGTTCCTGCTTTTCGGTCCAGTCCGCCCACATATTTACGTAATTGGCGTAGTGGTAGCCCTGCATTTCCCAGTTACCCGGCACCTGTATGGTACCCCAGTCGCTGGCATCAAAATCGGACTTAACAAAGCTTTCGTCCGTGTTGCGCGCATCAGGAAGCAGTTTGAACTGCCACTCGCCGTTCAGACTGAAATAATCCTTGCTATCCCAGGGCAGATACTGAAATTCGCCCGGATCCTGCGAAAAAGCATAAAAGTGAGAGCGAGGCGGGAGACGATTTTCTGACAACACGCCGACATCGTTCCAGTAAGGCTTAGACATGGAGGTCTCCTTTGCAAGGGGGGGAGTAGACACTCCCGCGAAAAAAGTAATCAGCAGCAGCGCACGCAACAGGTGGCAATTCATAGTAGTCCTTATTAATGTGACTGCATCGTTATATTGATGTTAACATGGGTAAAACGTTTACAAAATAGTTTTATTGGTGTCTTTGTCCTGTGTATGTTGCAGGTGAGCGCTGCTTTAAAATGACCGGGAAGTGTTAATTTTTAAGCAGAAATGCCAGATGGCTAACTCAGGATGAAGGTTAATCGTTTAACCTTGGTGGCATATTTTAAGGAATTTGAATTATGAAAACGAGAAAGTGTCTGTCAGCGTCTTCATTCCTGTTAACGCTGTGCGTTGCTTTAAGCAGTACAACGAAAGCGGAAGAAGTTTCGCCACAAACGCTGTACTTACCGTTAAGTCATGAGGTATTGCCGGAGCTGAGTGCAGCTGGCAGCTTTTCCGCAGGTGTGAAAACCATTGATGTTAATATCGGTAAACAACCGCTGGATTTGGCAGGAAATAGCGCACAGCGACAACTTACGCTTGAAGTTTGGTACCCGGCGGTAGCAACCAAAAAACACGCTGTTTACGAAAACCAGACACGCTCGGGAAAACCCTTCGCAATACAGGGTGATGCCTACCGGAATGCGGATATCGCGTCGTCAGACACTCCCTATCCTGTCGTGATCCTGTCCCACGGTTACACCGGCTACCGCACAATCATGTATTACCTGGGGGAGCATCTGGCATCACACGGTTATATTGTGGCTGGTATTGATCATACCGGCTCTACCAACGCCGATATTGATATGAAAAATGCACCTTATGCCGGATTCCCAGGCACCTTACTTAACCGCTCGCGGGATCAACAACATGCCCTGAGTGCCGTGCAAAATCATCCGGATTTTCGTGATGTTGTCACTAAAGACGCCGCAGGGTTAATCGGTTACTCCATGGGCGGCTTCGGTGCAGTCAATACGGTGGGGGGGTGTTTCGACTTCAACGAAGCCGCCGTAAAACAGCTTACCGGGATGGATTCGCCAGAAGCTGTTGAGGCAATTCGCGCACAACTTAATACCTGTGCAGCGGGGATGCAGGCTTCTGATGATACCGACCCGCGCTGGAAAGCGATGATAGCGATGGCGCCCTGGGGCGGCCAGTTGCCGGTTTTTGACAAAGCGGCTATTAACAGTATTCAGGTTCCGACCCTCTATATTGGCGGAGAATATGATGACATTTCAGGCTATCAGGGGATCCGGTGGTTGTATGAAAACACGACCGGCACACCGGCGTATTTACTTACCATCAATAACGCCAGACATAACATCGCGCCTCACCCTGCACCGATGGAAGCGATGGGGTCAGAGCTGGATTTGGGCCACTACTTTGAGCCCGCCTGGCGGTCGCAGTCGTTGAATGAAATCAATAAGCACTTTGCGCTGGCGATGATGAATTGCTACGTGAAAGCGCGTCGCGATGACTGTGAGTATCTGAGCGTTCGTGGCGACAGTGCGCAATCGCCTGTAGACGGTGAAGTTCCGGCGCCTTGGAAAGGCTTTGATAACCGCTACGCACTGGGTTTGACAATGGAAGCAAACGCGCAGATTGAAAAATAATGCGGGACGCCTGATGTTGCTAACGGTCGGTCAGTCCCGGCCGTTAGCATCTGTCTGAGCGTTAGTGTCAGGCCAGCATCAATCAGGCTTCTTCGAGTTTGAAGACCAGTGATGTTTGCGGGAACAGCACCGGTAGTTGCACACCGATTTTTGTCAGAACTTCCCCTGTGAATACCTCACCTTCTATCTTACTGAGTACAGAGGGTGAATACTCTTTGATTTCGGTAGGCCAGATACGTGTCAGCCGGTAGCTTTTTTCCTTCGCCAGTCCGGTGAAACGATACTTACCCGGTGTCGTTCTGACGGTCTCCTTCACACTGTTATAAGCGAACAACGCCTGCGATTTATTCTGTGCAACCACGCCAAAATTGATATTCAGCCCATCGTCATCAAAGCGAAAGAGATCGCCGCTGTGGATCAGCGTACGATGCTGTTTATAGATGGCAAACGCATCGCTAAGTACCTGTCGTTCATGCAGGGTCAGTTCACGAGGGTCCATTTCCATGCCCATATGACCGAACATCGCCACAGCAGCACGCATCTCTATAGGAATGTGGCGGCCTGTAATGTGGCAGTCGCGGGGACCGACATGCGCCCCCATCACTTCCGGTGGAAAGAAAAAACTAAAGCCGCGCTGAATGCTTAGCCTATCGAGTGCATCGTTGGAATCAGACGTCCAGAAACGATCCGTGTGTTGCAGGATCCCTAGGTCGATACGTCCGCCGCCAGAACAGCAGCTTTCTATCTCCAGTTGCGGGTGCGCCTGTTTAACCCGGTCAATAAGGGTGTAAAGCGCCTGGGTTTGCTGATGCATAGCAGGGCGTCCTGCCAGGTTACCCGGGTGATTCACATCCCGGTTCATATCCCACTTAATATAAGTGATATCCGGATACGCATTCATCACGTCATCAATTTGCGAGAACAGGTATTCCACAACCTCAGGGTTCGTTAAATCAAGTACATACTGATTTCTGAAGGGAACCTGTGGCTGCGAATCTATTGCCAGTGCCCATTCGGGATGCGCCCGATACAGATCGCTGTCCGGGTTCACCATTTCCGGTTCAAACCAGATCCCGAACTCCATTCCCAGCGACAGTACATGGTCAATTAGCGGTTGTAGCCCATCCGGGTAGACTTTCTCGTCGACCTGCCAGTCTCCCAGACCAGCTTTATCAGAGCGGCGGCCTTTAAACCAACCATCATCAAGGACAAACCGCTCGACGCCTAAAGGTGCCACATTACTTGCCAGCGACATCAGCGTGTCAGGATCGTGATCAAAGTAAATCCCTTCCCAGGTGTTGTAATGAATCGGTCTGGGTTTGCTGTCTGGCGTATGTTTGAGAACATTAGCTCGCACATAATGATGAAACTGACGGGAAAGGTGACTGAACCCGTCTTCACTGAAGCCAACATACAGGGTAGGTGATGTATAGGACTGGTTTTTGCCGAGAATCACTTCGCCAGGTAGCAACAGCTCACCCGCCTGCGCATAAGCGCGGCCGTCTGCCATCAGTTCGACCCGGGTACGGTGATTGGCGCTGCTGCCAAGATGAAAGCCGTAACAGCTGCCTTGCTGCTCAGCGGTGTGCGCCGCGTAGGTAATAAACCCTGGAAACGTATCATGTGAGGTTTTGCCGCGACGATTTTCGCGCACATAGCTGCCCATAAAAATATCATGGTCCTGGGTCTGAAACTCACTTGACCAGCGCCCCTCAAACGCCCTGAGTTTAGTCATCTCATCAGGCAGTGGCAGCGTGGCGGAGGCCAGCCAGTTTAGCTGAACAGCCACATCGTGTTTGTTGACAACACGCGTAGCAAAAGTGGCAAGCTGAGCATATTCATCAAGCGTAATAGTATGAGTGAGTTCCAGCGAGCGCGTGGCATCTTCACAATGTAATACCAGCTTATCCGCACTGCGATCGATAGCTGTCAGGGTGAACCCCGCCGCCCACTGATCGCTGTTGCCATTTAGTTCTATACCCGGCGCTCCGGTAAAGCCTTCACCGTAAGTCGGCGTGAGTGACAAAGGTGGTTCTGCTGCGGGTGAGCATTTTGCTTCCTGACGGGTAGATAACAGCGCAATCATTGCGGCGCTGTCATCGTCGTGCAGTTTGCTTCCGTAATAAAGCAATGCCGGAGACTGGCCCCGGCAATCAATGATCAGGCTGGTCGCGCGGTTATGTAAGCTGACAAATTCAGGCACTGTGGACATGAAAGACCTCACTTTTTCCGCGCCGTCGAAATACTCTGAAGGCTGTTATCGGCAGCGCGGAGGTAAAAAGTTTACTTGTGATAGCAGGGCGCATGTTATCCAACACGCCCTGCGAAATAATAATGAATACGCAGTTCTCTGGTGATTGCCTAGTCGACCAGTCGACCCCGCCACTGCGCACGTTGCCGGAAGACCAGGCGATTCGTGCTCAGTGCTACAGCGATACAGGCGATAAGCGTAACCAGCATCAGGTGAATATAGTGCAGCCCGAAGGGGGCGTGCACGAAGCTGAAGACGGCATACAGGATCACTCCGAAAATTACCGCGGTGATACCAGCATACGGATTCACGTTGTTAAACAGCAGACCCACGATGAAGATAGACAGAATGGGCATACTTAACAGCCCGTAGAGCTGTTGCAGCAGGTTTATGATGCTTTCTGCCTGTGCGTAGACCGGCACCATCAGCAATGAAATTACCGTCAGAATGGCGGTAACGATGCCACCTAAACGCGCTACCTTAGGCGATTTATCAATATACGCTTCGTGGATATCACACACGTACAGTGCCGTCGCCGAGTTCAGGTTACTGTTATAGGTAGTCAGTACCGCGGCAGCGAGCGCGGCGGCAAAGACGCCGGATAACCAGTCAGGCAGTACGTCACCTACCAGGGTACCGTAAGCGGCATCGTTAATATCGCCGTACAGTTTGAAAGAGATAATACCCGGCACTACGATAATTGACGGTACGATGATAAAGCGGATGACGGCAGCAGCGTATACGCCTTTTTGCGCCTCTTTCACGTTTGGCGCTGCCATCGCACGCTGGGTGATAGTCTGGTTGGTACTCCAGTAGAATGTCTGGATGAAAATCATGCCGGTAAGCAATGTAGGCCATGGCAGCGGAGAGTCATTATCGCCAATCAGTGTAAGTCGTTCGGCCGGAATACCCGAAAAGTCAAAGTCGATGGCAAACAGTGCCAGAATCACAACCACAATTGCCATTACCAGTAGCAGCACACCGGAATACGTATCAGAGACCGCAACGGCACGTAAGCCACCGAAAATGGCATACAGAGCACCAATTAGTGCAAAGGTAGTGGCAACAGCCATTAGCGGAACATCAAGACCAAACATGTTGATCATAAACAGCGAGCCGGAGTAAATAACCGCGGGCATAAATATCAGGCTGCTGCCAAGGAAAAAGAGCAGACCTATAAGCGCGCGGATGTGCTTATTGTTGTAGCGTTTTTCCAGCAACTCCGTTGTGGTAGTACAGCCATAGTGGTAATAAACCGGCAGGAAGACTTTCGCCAGAATGATGAGTCCTGCTACTGCGGCGAATTCCCACCACGCCAGCAATGCCATTTGATTGCCATTCATGCCTACCAGCTGGTCGGTGCTGAGGTTAGTCAGCGTGATCGAGCCGGCAACGAAGATCCAAGTAAGGCCGCCACCGGCAAGAAAATACTCTTTATTTTCACTGGCTTTGCTGTGGCCGTGTCCGCGACATTTCAGATAGGTCAGCAGGCCGATGAATGCAGTAATGATGACGAAAACGAGGATCTGAATATAACTACCTGACACAGAGTACTCCTGAATAACAACACGAAAGGAGGCCTCTGCCTCCTGTCTGCCAACGTGCAGTGCGTAACGGTTTTTCAGTATCCGGATATCCGGTGTGATTCAGTAGCACGCTTATATTGCGCAACAAGCTGACTGTACCTACTAATAAAGCCGAAAAGCCACGACGCTGGCTAAGGGTAACTTACAGAAAAAGGGAGCATGGCGCTCCCTTAATTTGCGTTGGCTTAGAAGGTAGCACGTACGCCGACAGCGTATCTGGCACCATCATCAACCAGCTGTACGAACTGCTCTTCGTAACGACCGTGGCGACGAAATTCTTCGCCAGTTACGTTGATGCCTTCAAAGAATACAGTGAAGGTCTCGTCGATATCGTAGCTTGCACTTACGTCAACCTGGCCATAGGTTTCTGTGTAGCGCGGCTCTACGCCACCCAACGGGCTGACTACGTCCTGCATAAAGCCTTCACGGTTATTGTAAGCCACACGTGCCTGGAAGCCGTCCATTTCATAGAACACCGTCAGGTTTTGTGAATCACCCAGACCTTCAAGCGCAAATACCTGAGAGGTATCGTCACGGTCAAGCTCTGCATCGCTGTTCACGATAGTCGCGTTAGCCTGAATACCAAAGCCGTTTTCAAACGTATGCAGCCAGGCAAGTTCGATACCGTCAACGTTCGCCGTTTCGCCGTTTCGCGGACGACGCACATTGAATTCATAAGCGCCTGAATCCAGGTTTTGCGTTTCGGGTTGCACTGTCGCGACGATGAAATCCTCAACTTCTTTCTGGAACACGGCAGCAGCCAGGTAGCTGGTGTCTGCGTAATAGTATTCCAGTGAGATATCCCAGTTGGTTGACAAAAATGGCTTGAGTTCGGTATTACCGGCCTGTGCCTGCAGGTTACCTGGGCGCGCCGTCGTCACGTTAAACACCGGCACCAGATCACCCATGGTTGGACGAGTCAGTGTCTGTGAATACGCATAGCGCAGCATCAAGTCGTCTGTCAGCGACAGCTTAATGTTCAGGTCAGGCAGCAGGTTAGAGTAACTGTTAGATTCACTTACTGGTGTCCCTGTATCTGTGGCATAAATCGTGTCGAGATCTGACGGGTCATTCGGTACTGGCTGGATATCCTGTAACACGCGGCCAATGCCATCAACCTGGGTATACGTTTCGCTGTAGCGAATGCCGAAGTTGAAATCCAGCGGCATATCAGAGACTTCCGTCTGGAAGAAGAACTGCATATACGCGCTTAACACTTCTTCCTGTACCGCAAAAGAATCGCTGGCGATGGAAGGGTTGTTAAGGCTGGTGGCATCCAGTGCGGCACGCACATCATCAAAAGATGCACCGGTAGCATCCGCAATTTGCTGCGCGGCTTCATCCGACATTGCATAGTCAAAATAGGCTTCCGGATCGTAAGTCAGCCACTGGTTTGGAACGCCACCGAAATAGTTTTCAGCAGTGAATACACTTAGCAGCTCATCCGGAAGATCAAACTGATAGCCACAATACACGCTACAGGAGTCTGATGAGCGACGGTTATTTTCCTTCTCACGATCCTGGAAGTAGACACCAAACTCCATGCGGGTAAATGCTGTCATTGACTCTGGCACCCACTCGAAGTCTGCGCGGTATTCGCTGATAGTATCTTCCGTGTCGAAGCCGTTACGTTCGTTATAGTGCAGACGACCCAGAGAAGGATCCAGCAGGGCTTCATTGCCGCCGTTTACCTGCAGGGTTGGGGTATTACCCGAATAATCAACGCTGTACGCGTTGTTATAGCCCACTACGGTAAAGAAGTTATTGCCGCCTGAGCTGTCTTCTGCTGTAGATGTTGAAACATCGAATACGGCAGTCAGTGAATCATTAACCAGCCATTCAAAGTTCGCACCGAAGGCCTGGATCTCTACGTCACGGCCAAATCGGCGGCGAATGAAATCCGTTGCGCCACCGACACCTTCAACCAGTGTACTGTCGAGACTTTGCACACTGCCAAGGTCAGTAAACTGCAGGTTGTCCAGGTTACTGTCTGAGAACCAGTGCCCTACGCTGTGGGCGTCAGAATCCACTTCAAACTGTGAGTAAAGGCCATCCAGCGTCAGTTTCATCTTATCGCTTGGGGCGTACTGAAATACCAGGTTGGCGCTGGTACGTTCACGGTCAACCAGATCTACGATTTGGTCGAAGTTTTGCGGAATAAATACGTTATTAAATTGCGCGTTTTCCGCATAGGCAGGGTTATCCAGCTCTGAGCGGTTTGTGATGCTTACACCCGGACGCCAGTAGCGGGTTTCCAGCATATTTGTTTGTGCTTTACGTTGCTGGAATGAAGCGGCTGCCAGTACACCGACGGTGCCATCGGCAAACGTATTTGAAACTAAACCGGAAACCTGAGGTGTGGTTTCCTCTGAAATCTCTTCGTACATCCCTTTTACGCTGGCAGCGGCTTTAAAGCCGTCAAAGTCCAGAGGACGAGCAGTCGTCACTTCTACGGTGGCGCCAATGCCGCCTTCCTGCATGGATGCCATAGGGCTTTTATATACTGTTGCACCGCTGATTAATTCAGCTGGCAGGGTATCGAATGAAAATTCACGACCCTGGTTCTCAGTCGCAATTTGACGTCCATTAACCAAAACCGTATTAAACTGTGGACCAAAACCACGGACAGTAATGAACTGGCCTTCACCACCGCTACGATCGATGGCTACACCGGTAATACGCTGAAGCGATTCTGCAACGTTCTGGTCTGGAAATTTACCTAAATCCTCTGCAGTAATGCCATCGGAAACAACGCTGGCTGCTTTCTTGTCCAGCATGGAAGCTTTTAATGAGCTGGTAAAGCCACGAACTTCAATCACTTCAACATTGTCGTTGGCGGAGTCCGCTGGCTGTTGTGCGAATACCGCCGGTGCGTGTAGGGCAGAGGCGATTGCAACACCTAATAGAGAACGTTTTGCGAACGGAATAGCAAGAGCTTTAGTGGTTTTATGTGTCACTGTGTTTTCTCCGTGTGTTTAGGCAACTGTGTTCTGATTGACAAAAAGAATCAGTGTTATTGGGAGCTGCCAATCGAGCTATTTAACAAAAATTTCACACCGTTTTGCCCAGAAATTACATTTTTTATTATTCTAACTTTCTGATTATTCTGGAAAAACCCTTACAAGGTAAAAGGTGAAACGTTTACCTTGTTGAGCCGTATTAACACATAAATTGAATGTAATTACAATGTTATAATAAAATTTTTTTGTATGAAAAAGGCGCGAAAAGAGCTCGCGCCTGATTTGCCGCTAGCTACAGCGAATGCGGGCTACAGCAGATTTCCAGCCGTCGTAAGCGCTATCACGCTCTGCTTTAGTGAGTCGGGGAGTAAAGGTGGTTTCGCACTGCCACTTCTGGGAAAGCGTATTCACAGAGTCATAAATACCGGCTTGCAGGCCCGCCAGATAAGCGGCTCCGAGTGCTGTGGTTTCGGTTACCACGGGCCGTTCTACTTCCGCGCCAAGAATATCGGAGAGAAATCCCATCACCCAGTCATTCTTCGCCATGCCGCCGTCCACTCTCAGGGTCATGGGTCGGGCACCATCACTTTCCATTGCTTTTTGAAGATCTTTGGTCTGATAGCATACGGACTGCAGACCGGCAGCCACAATTTCGCTGATCCCGGTGTCACGAGTCAGTCCTAGGATCGCACCACGGGCGTCGGGATCCCAGTACGGGGCACCCAGACCAGTAAAGGCCGGGACCAGAAAGACACCGTTATCGCGCCTTGCACGCTGTGCAAGTGCTTCCGACTCTGCAGCGTTATCAATGAGCTTCAGACCGTCGCGTAGCCACTGAATAGTCGCCCCCGCCATAAAGATACTGCCTTCCAGCGCGTACGTCGTTTTACCGTCAAGGCGGTAACCAACGGTAGTTAATAACCGGTTTTCTGACATTAGCGGCTCATCACCGGTGTTTAGAATCATAAAGCAACCCGTTCCATAGGTGCTTTTCGCCATGCCTTTCTCAAAACACGCTTGCCCTATTAATGCGGCCTGTTGATCGCCAGCGACGCCCTGTATTGGCAGCGACCGGCCCAGGATGGATTCGTCAATTACGCCAAATTCAGCGGCACAGTCCAATACCTCCGGCAGCATAGACTGAGGAATGTTAAACGTTTCCAGAAGCTTGTTATCCCACTGCTGCTGGTGGATATCGAACAGCATCGTGCGTGAAGCATTCGTGGCGTCGGTGACATGAGACTTGCCGCCATTTAACCGCCAAATCAGATAGGTGTCGACGGTACCGAAAAGCAGCTCGCCGGCCTCGGCTTTGTCACGTGCCCCTTCAACATTGTCGAGGATCCAGTTGATTTTTGTGGCAGAAAAATACGGGTCCAGCAAGAGGCCGGTCGTGTGCGTAATGTAGTTAAGCAGGGCTTCATCTTCAGATAATTCGCGGCAAAGTGGCGCGGTACGCCTGTCCTGCCAGACGATGGCCGGGTATATATGTTCACCGGTGTTCTTATCCCATACCAGCGTCGTTTCGCGCTGATTGGTGATGCCTACCGAGGCGATATCATTGACTGTAAGCGGGCACTTATCAAAAACCTTGGTAAGGCTGTCGGTGACGCTTTCCCAGATAGCGTCGGGATCATGCTCAACCCAGCCATCGTGGGGATAGGATTGGGGAAATTCTTTTTGTGCAATAGCGACAATGTCGCCAGCGGCAGAGAAGATAATAGCGCGGGAACTGGTGGTTCCCTGATCAATAGCGAGAATGTGCTGACTCACAACTGGGCTCCAAAATCGATTTTTCAGCAGTGTGCCCGATTTACAGCCGATTAACAATATTCGGTTTTCGAAAACGAAAATTTCAGGTTCGTTTTATGACTGATATTGTTCATATTATGTCGTATACTGCCGTGACGTCTGCCGCAGTGCAGTAAAACATTCACCTCTTATAGATGCCATTTGCACAAGGGGGGCAGAAGTGTGGTGCGGTATTCAGCCCGACACGACGACTTGTCTTCACTGCGCCAGAAGAGAGTAATAGTAACGAATTTGAGAAGAAGCACCGGCGGAATCATGAACCAGACACAAAGACACGACAAAATAGTGACTCTGATCACGCAACGCGGATTTATGTCTATAGATGAGTTGGTCGAGCAGTGTGCGGTGACCCCGCAAACTATCCGCCGGGACTTGAATCAGCTGGCGGAATCTGGCGTGCTGAGCCGCTATCACGGCGGCGCTGGCATCAATAAGAGCTGGGAAAATACCCCCTACCAGGAACGTAAAAATCATAACCGGCATATCAAGGAAAAAATCGCTGATGCGGTGGCCGCTATGATCCCTGACGGCGCGTCATTGTTTATAAATATCGGTACCACTACCGAAATGATAGCGACCAAATTGCTGAATCATAAGAACCTTCATGTTGTGACTAACAACATTCATGTGGCCACGATCCTGTCCGCAAAAGAAGATTTCACCGTCATCATCGCAGCAGGAGAAGTGCGCTACCGGGATGGCGGCATTATTGGTGAGGCAACCTGCGATTTTATCAGTCAGTTTCGCATGGACTACGGCATTATAGGGATAAGTGGTATTAGCGCAGATGGTGCGCTACTTGACTTTGATTTCCGTGAAGTCAAAGTGTCTCAGGCTATTTTAAAGCATACCCGCAAAGCGATACTGGCCGCCGACTACAGTAAATTCGAACGCCACGCGATGGTTGAACAGGGACACCTCTCTCAGGTTGACTGCATGGTCTGTGATAAAACGCCGCCGCCGGCCATCAGGAAAATCATCGACGATAACAACATTACCTTCGTTAAAGCCTGATATCGTTAGCCGTTTTTTGAAAAGCAGCTGGTGTTATATTTCGCGTCCTTTCCCTTTCGGTAATGTATAAATCCTGACGACTACAGACGACTTCGCACCTTTCTGGAGCCTGTATATCCTTGTTCACGGCATAAGCACTGAACAAAAATATACAGGCTCAATTGCTTCAAAATACAGTAGCGCGAGTAATGAATACGCTTTGCATTGCAGAACACCGGCTAAAGCCCGGGATGTTGTCATTTTTCTGCCATGATGACTTGCTACAAAACATGGAGACGGCGTATGATCATAAATGTTCGTTTATTTTCGTTTTTGTTGACATGTTTTCATATTGGCGTATAACTAGTCAGCAATATCCACGGGTGGAGCCGAGTCTATGAGTTCAGTATCGACGCAAACAACACAAATTGATGTTCTGGTTATTGGTGGGGGCATCAATGGCGTAGGTATCGCGGCGGACGCCGCCGGACGCGGACTGAATGTCACCTTGTGTGAAAAGGGCGATTTAGGCGGCGCAACGTCGTCTGCCTCCAGCAAATTAATCCACGGCGGTCTTCGTTATCTGGAACATTACGAGTTTCGTTTAGTAAAAGAGGCGCTGGCTGAGCGCGAAGTTCTGCTGGCAAAAGCACCGCATATTATGTGGCCGCTGCGGTTCAGGCTGCCGCACCAGTCTCATCTGCGGCCAGCGTGGATGATTCGGGCCGGGCTGTTCCTGTATGATTCACTGGCGAAACGGCAGGTACTGCCACGCTCGCGAAAAGTGAAACCAGAGCCCGGCGCCCCGTTGAAAAAAGACATTACCACGTGTTTTGAATATTCCGACGGCTGGGTAGACGATGCACGGCTGGTCATTCTCAACGCGATGGCGGCGCGGGATCAGGGCGCGACAATTTTACCCAGAACAGAGTGCGTCAAAGCCGAGAAGCAGGGCGCATACTGGCTGGCAACACTGCGTAATGCAGACGGCACGGTTTCACACATCAGGACGCGCAGTATTGTAAATGCTGCAGGCCCCTGGGCGGTATCGCTTATAGAACGTATGGCTGAAACGCCGAATCCAGGCGCAATGCGGCTGGTAAAAGGCAGCCACATTATTGTGCCCAGGTTATATGACACACAGGAAGCGTATATTCTGCAAAACGAAGACAAGCGGATTGTGTTTGCTATCCCCTATGAAAATGACTTTACGCTTATCGGCACAACCGATGAAGATTATCAGGGCGATCCGGGGTCAGTGACCATATCGGACGACGAAAAAGCGTACTTAGTAAACATCATTAATACGTACTTTACTAAAACCATTACTCAACAGGATATCGTGCACACGTACAGCGGAGTCAGACCTTTGCTGGAAGAGGCGAATGCGTCGGCACAGGAGCTTACCCGGGATTACAAAGTTGCAATGACTGGCGATAGTCAGTCTCCGGTACTGGTGAACATATTTGGTGGCAAGATTACTACTTACAGGAAACTGGCTGAGCAGGCGGTGAATACGCTGGCAACGCATTTTCCTAAAGCGGGTAAAGCCTGGACGAAAACCGTGCCGTTACCCGGCGGCTCCTTTAGCAGTCAGTACACCCTGACTGCGGAGCTGGCTTATCAATACCCATGGCTGCCGGAGTCTCTGATTGCCCGGTATGTGCGTCAGTATGGCTTGCTGTGTAAACGTTTTCTTTCTGACAAAACGTCTATTCAGGATATGGGAATCGACTTTGGGAATAATCTGTATCAGGCTGAAATTGATTACCTGTATGAGAGTGAATGGGCACACAGCGCAGAGGATATTCTGTGGCGACGCACCAAACAGGGACTGAGACTCAGTCAGGCGCAGGTTGCAAGAGTTGCGGGGTACATGGTGGGAAAGTGCTCTGAGGATAATAGCTATCCTCAGGCGAAAGCCGGATAGCGATCATCGCCGGGTTACTGACCTATTACCATTTGCGGAAAAGCCTCTTTACTCAATTGCGCTGATACGTGCAGAATGCGGTGCGCGCCCATATTTTGCGGTCCGCTGAGTAAATCACCGTCATGCGACAACACCCCACGAGTCAATCAGGAAGGCGAACACACGAGCAATGGAACAGGAAATCATACTTATCAGGCACGGAAGGCCTGCATCTGCCACCAATGATATTATGGGGGCGCGGGATTTTGCCCGCTGGGTGAAACGTTACAATCACTCCCTGCTGGACCCGGCCAGTCGTCCACGAACACACTATGACCTCAGCTCTCACTATGTGGTTACCAGTAGTCTGAAGCGGGCAAAACTGTCGGCGAGAGCGTATGGTGTTGCCCGGATTGATGAGCAAAATCCGCTGCTAAACGAAATGGACATTCCTTACTACCGGTTAAGCGGAAAGCTTAAAGCCTGGCATTGGGTGGTGTTCAATCGCGCGTTGTGGATGGCAGGGTGTCGTGGGAAGTTTGAAAGTTTTCGGGACGCGAAACAACGTGCAAAGGCCGCTGCACTCTGGCTGGAAAAGACGGCCAGCAATAAGCACAGCGTTGCTGCATTCGGTCACGGTATAAGTAATCGCTATATCCGTATCGCGCTGGAACAGCGGGGCTGGTTTGTGCACGAGAAAGACAATGCGTACTGGGGAGTCAATCGCCTGACGCGGCAAGTCGCTTCTCCCTCTTAATACCGAGCCGAACAACTCAATAGTCGCCTCAACTTTCAGAGCAGGTGACTAAGCAAAACTTTTTTAGCAGGCATAGCGGGTTAAGTCGAAAGGCCATAGAGGCCGTCTGGTGTCTTGCTGTAAGCTCGCAGGGCGAGTTCTGAAGCTTGCATTTGCGGCGTAAGGCTTCCTTGCAGGAACGATTGTCATTCCCTTCGCTCTGTATATTGCGAGCGCATAGTTCAGGACTCGCTGACTGACAATCGACTTGTTCGCATCTGCCTTTAGTCTACTGGCACTTTACATAAAACTCTGTTGTAATTGTGGAAATAATAAAAGACAACATTACCTACTATGCGGATTGGTTGGCGTGCCTACCTTAAACAAAAGTGGAGATCGGCGTCGGCGCACTTGTCGATAGGTGTTGCTGTTGGCACCGAGACCGTCACGTTCAGCGCTCTGAAAAAAGAGCAGGACACACTTATTGTCACCACAGAAGAAACGGTCGCTTACAAAGACTGGGGCAAGCATTTCAGCACCTGGGTTGAGCGCCATAGCTTGTCAGGCACTCCCGCATACGTGGCATTTTCTCTGGATTGGTACAACCTTCTCCAAATCGACCGTCCTGCGGTTGAAGACAGCGAAATGCAAAACGCCCTCTCATACTCAGTCAAAGAACTGGTTGGCACCGATGCTCCTTTGGTATTCGACTATACCGATTTGGCAGTACCGCTTGCCGGGAACAAAAAGGTCAACGTGTTTGCTATTCCGCATGATGCCGTGGGCATTGTGTGCCGAAATATGCTGGAGGCCGGTGTTACGCTAGAACAAATTAGCGTGGCCGAACTTGCTACCTGTGAATTACTGCCTTATTCGGATGAGCCAATGATGATGGTGGTGCAGGAGCCGGGGGAGGAAGTGTCTGTGAACATCATCAAGGATGGCAACCTTTACGTAAGTCGCCGGCTTAAAGGGTTCGAAAATCTGGGCAGTTTTTCTGAAGATGAGTTGCAGATGGGTCTGATTGATTCGTTGAGTGTGCAAATTCAGCGCTCTATGGATTACTTCGAAAGTCAGCTGCGTCAGGCTCCGGTCCGAAAAGTCAGGCTACGTTTGGATACCACACATACCGCTATTGTTGCACAGCAGATTAATCAGGTTGTACCTGCCGATGTTGCCGCTATTAATACGCAGGTAACGGCAACAGAGCCCCTGGCGGTTTCACGGCTGAATATGTCAGCCTTGGGAATGGCGCTGGTGCCGGTGCGACAAACCCAGATCCCTTCTGAAACGGATGAGCAGGCAGCCTGATGAAGCATCGTATTAATCTTTATCAGGCCTCATTTCAACCGCGACTGGATTTGTTGTCACTGAGCAGCGTTGCTGCGGCAATTGGTGGCCTGCTGGCAGTCATGCTGGTTACCTGGGCGATTATGACAGCAGTTGCATCTTCTACCGAAGAAGAGCTGGCGGCGCTGACTGCCGAAAACCAGCATTTGCAAAATGACGTCAATGCGATGCAGGCAGTGCTTGCTGAACGTGAGCCCGATCCGGTGCTGACAGCAAAAGTAAACGCGCTGAAAAATACCCTGAGTAAGCAGGACAGACTGCTTGAGGAACTGGCCAGCCGCGAAGTGATACGAAATACCGGCTTTGCCCAACTGATGACTGACCTTGCCGCGCAAAGCCGTGCTGATATCTGGCTGCAGTCAGTGGCGGTGTCTGAATCAATGATGTTGTTGCAGGGGCAGGTATCGCAACCAGAAGCCATGCCACAGTGGCTGACACGACTGGCGCAAACTCCGTCCTTTTCTGGCCGTACTTTCGATTCTGCCAGTGTGATGAGAGAAGAAGACGCGTTATTGTTTACCCTTGAAGCGCAACGTCAGGAAGAAGACGAACAGTCACAGGGGGGCAGACCATGAGTCAACCTACTGCCGCTGAAAAATTTGCGGCAATGTCTGTTCGTGAAAAAAGCCTGGTGCTGGCAGCCGGCGTGGTGGTGGTTTTCATGCTGGGGCTAACTTTTTTACTTGAGCCCGCCCTTAAAGCCATAACCAGTGCCGAGCAGGCGGTGCAGATTGAACAAGACCGAAACGAGTCGCTGGTACAGCAGCAGGCCGCGTTCACACAGGCGCTGAATGAAGATCCTGATCTTGAACTCAAGCGACAGCTGGAAAACCTGACTCGTCAGTATGAACAGCTTCAGAAAACGTTTGCTGCTGAGCTTGGGGAGTTGGTGTTGCCTCAACAGATGCCGGGACTCATAGAGGGTGTGTTCTCCCGTGCCAGCGGATTAGAACTTATTGAAATGCGTTCACTCACGCCGAAGAATATTTTTGCCGATAAGCCAGAGATGGAAGGTGTTGCCGTTTATCAGCATGGTCTGTCTCTGACTTTCCGTGGGCGTTACTTTGATGTACGCGACTTTCTGGCATCTCTGGAGAAGTTGACCTCACAACTTTATTGGCGTTCAATGGCTTACAATGTTGAAGAATACCCGGATGCGCGGGTGACCATTGAAGTGTATACCTTAAGCACAGAAAAGGCGTTTATTGGTGTTGAATAAAGGCATGATTTGGGTTGCAACATCAGCAATGCTGTTTGTGACTGGAGTTGCAGCGCAGCAGGAGCGTGATCCTACACGCCCCGGAAAGCTGGCCGGCTCTGCGGTATCCGAAGGCGTTTCAGCACCTGTTGCCAGCCGGTTTACGCTCAATGCCATTTTTTACTCATCTGACCGCAGTCAGGCGATAGTCAATAAACAAGTGGTGACGGTCGGTAGCCGTCTGTCGAATGCCATGGTGTCTGAAATCGGACCTGACTCAGTGGTAATGCTAATAGAAGAACAGGGAGAAACGCGGGAAACTATTCTGCGTCTTGCTCCTCACGCGTCAGTGAAACGCGATGCCTCAGAGGATTTTTAAGATGGGCTATACAGGCAGATGTCTGGTTGCACTTGCTGCAGTATTAAGCATGGCGGGCTGCCAGTCGACGTCATCTTCCGACACCACTCAACGTTCCGCCGTTGAGCAGGACTTAAGTGAACAGCGTGATGCACAACAGCGACAAGAGCTGCGTAACGCCGATGGCGCACTCAAAGACATGCCGCAGGCGGTCACCGCAGCGCTTGCCGCGCCGGTGCAGTCCGGCGTAGGTGCTGACTTATTCGGTCCGCAGAAGTTCGATGTGAATGCACAGAACGTGGATGTCAGATCCTTTTTTACCGGTCTTGTTCATGACACGCCCTACAGTGCGGCTATTCATCCTGAGGTGACAGGTGATATCAGCCTCAACCTGAAACAGGTTACGATGGAGCAAATTATGTCGCTGGTCAGCGAGCTCTATGGTTACGATATCGCCCGGTCTGACACTATCTATCGCGTTCGCCCTGCAACCATGCGAACAGAGACTTTCCCGGTCAATTATCTGCTGATGAAGCGGGATGGCTCTACCCAAACCAGTATTATTTCCGGTGGTGTGTCACAAAAAGACAATAACAACGGTTACGCTGGCAACAGTCCGTTTAATAACTTCAGTGGCAACTCGCAAAACAGCAATAATCTGGGAAACCAGATGAACAACAATGCTAACGGCACCAGTATTACCACCCGAACTGAAACCAATTTCTGGGACGATTTACAGGAAAGCCTTGAGGCCATGATTGGCAGCGAAAACGGGCGTGCTGTGTTTGTTACGCCACAGGCGGGGTTAGTTACGGTGCGTGCTATGCCTTCTGAAATTCAGGAGATAAAGCATTTCCTGAATGTGTCAGAAACCAATCTGCAAAAACAGGTAATTCTGGAAGCGCGTATTCTCGAAGTGATATTGAATGACGATTACCAGCAAGGCATTAACTGGAACGACATTGTGGCGACCGGCAGTACCGAGTTTTCGTTATCCACCACTGCCGCTACGCTGGGGAATAACATTACGTCGACCCTTGGCGGTATTACCACGCTTTCATTCTTAAACGAAGATTTCTCCGGCATGCTGTCACTGCTGTCTACACAAGGCAATGTACAGGTACTGTCCAGCCCCCGCGTTACGGCAATCAATAATCAAAAAGCGGTGATTAAGGTTGGAGATGACGAGTACTTTGTTACCGAAGTGTCCAGTCAGAATACGATTACCTCAACGACTACGTCGGTGGTGCCGAATATCGAACTTACGCCGTTCTTTTCCGGCATAGCACTGGATGTTACCCCTCAAATTGATGATAACGGCAGCGTGCTTTTGCACGTTCACCCTTCGGTTATTGAAACCCAGGAACAGCAAAAAGTGGTGACGCTGAATCAGGAGCAAATTGTTCTGCCTCTGGCCCAAAGCACTATTCGTGAATCTGACACCATTATTCGCGCCGCGTCCGGTGAAATTGTGGTGATTGGCGGACTGATGCAGACCACCGTAGGTGATACCGTTTCTAAAACACCTCTGCTCGGAGATATTCCGGTGCTGGGTCAGTTGTTCACCAATAAGCGACAACAGGAGACCAAAAAAGAGTTGATCATTCTGTTAAAACCCACAATTGTCGGCGCTGGTACCTGGAGTAAACAAATGGAACAGAGCCGCGCGACAATGGCTGACTGGTTGTATGTAGAGTAACTATGTACCTGTATCACTTCGGCATTAATGAGCTGCCTTTTACGCTGACACCGAACACCAGCTATTTCTTTGGGCTGCCCAGTCATAACGAAGCGTTACAGGTGCTGCTGACAGCACTGAAAACTGGCGAAGGGTTTATTAAAGTTACGGGCGAGGTTGGCACCGGCAAAACATTGATATGCCGGAAACTGCTAAATGAGATCCCCGACCATTTTGAAGCTGCTTACATTCCTAATCCGATGCTGTCTCCCGACGAGCTTCGTCGCGCGGTGGCCAGTGAGCTTGGCGTTGAGTTAGGCGAAAACAGTGATCAACAGGCGTTTACCCAAAAAATACAGCAACGGCTGATAGAGATTCATCAGCAGCAGAAAAGCGCAGTGCTGATTATTGATGAGGCGCAGGCGTTGCCTACTCAAAGTATTGAGGCGTTGCGTCTGATGACGAATCTGGAAACCGAGTCCCGCAAGTTGTTGCAGGTGGTGCTATTCGGACAACCCGAGCTTGATGAAAAACTGGCACTCGATGAACTCAGGCAGTTGAAACAGCGCATTACGTTCAGCTACACCCTGAAGCTTATGGATGCAGACCAGGTGTTTCAGTACGTTCGTCACAGAATGGCGGTTGCCGGATATCGTGGAAATGAATTGTTTTCACCGGCGTTGTGTAAGTTGTTGTACGACGCCAGCCGGGGAACGCCCAGAATTGTAAATGTACTTTGCCACAAGTCACTCATGCTGGCGTTTGGAGAGGGGAAAACCGCGGTGGAGCGAAGTCACGTTATTGACGCCATTAATGATACCGAGGCAGCCGATAAACCGGCATCGCGACCTTTGCCATACCTCGCCTTAGCGGGGGCCGTTACCCTGTGCGTGGCAGCTGCCGCTGTTGCGTTCTGGCGCTGGGGAGTCATGGCATGAGTGTGGTGAATAAAATGCTTAAAGATCTGGAAGCCCGTGAAGGCGATGAGAAAACCCACGCCAACTACCAGCCGCCAGTGAAGAAGTCGCCGCGATTACGGATATGGTTTTATGGCCTGGTCATCGCCGCGGTTGTGGTTATTGCTTTTGCTTTACTGACAATGCCTGAGAAATCATCCGAACCGGAACCGGTAGCTGTGACTACGCCGGTAACGGAATCCGAAAGTGCACAGGCTGATACTTCACCAGCAGGCGATACTTCAGCAATGGCTGAAAAGCCCGCTGCACAGCCGGTGACAAAAAAACCGGAGAAAAAGAAAGGCTCGCTTCTCACCCGCCCTATCAATGAAATTGTGGCTGAAGCCAGAGGCGATAAACCAGCCGCCACAGAAACCCCAGAGCAGTCTGCGCCGGAAGGCAGCATGCGCGTGGTAGCCGAGCCGGTGGCCGACACGCAGAACGTCAGTGCCGAAGACGAGACGGCGGTGACGCGGTTTGAGCTCACAACAACCGAAACCGCAGATAAGCCCTTACAAAACTTACGCGAGCGCATCCGCCTTGCGCTGGCTAAGCCACAGAAAGGCGAAGCCATCACGCTGATGCAGGAACTCATTGACGCCGAACCTGAAAATGTCGCGGTTCGTAAAAAGCTGGCGGCCATTCTGTTTGCCGAAGGTCAGGTGAGTAGCGCCAGAGACACGCTTATCAAAACACTCAGTATGGTGCCTGCAGATCACAGCGTACGGCTGATGCTGGCACGTCTTTACGTGCAGCAGGGGCAGGCTGATGCTGCGGCAACGGTACTTGGCGAGGCTGACAGCTATCGCCCGCTCTCCACCGAATTGCTGGCATTTCGTGCCGCAGCGGCGCAGGAGCGAGCTGACTACCCCGCAGCACTTTCTGACTATCATCAGCTTGCAGCCATGTCACCGGAGCAGGCGAGGTGGTGGCTGGGTGTAGCAACCAGCGCCGACAAACTGGGTCAGCAGGATGTCGCCAAAAGGGCGTACCAGCAGGCACTGTCGCTAGGTCAGCTGGGCAGCGATATACAGCAGTTTATGTCACAGCGGGTGAACGTTTTGTCCGGAGGCGTGAATGAATAAGCCGCGTATCCGCCTCGGCGATTTGCTGGTACAAAATAACCTCATCACTGAAGATCAGTTGATGGAAGCGTTAGCGGAACAAAAGCGCACTGGCAGAAAGCTGGGCGCTACCCTGACATCGTTGGAAATGGTGTCAGAACATCAGTTGCTGGAATTGCTCTCTACCCACCTCAATGTGCCACTGATAAACCTTGAGGATTATCGGGTAAACCAGAATGCGGTTAAATTGTTACCCGAGATACAGGCGCGTCGATACCGGGCATTGGTAATTGATGATAAAGGCGATACGTTGCTGGTGGCGATGACCGATCCTGCCGACCTTAACGCCGTTGATACCTTAACGGAATTGCTTCCTAAACCGATAGAGCTGGCAGTTGTCAGTGAGCAGCAATTATTCTCTGCCTATGACAGTTACTATCGCAAAACCGAAGAAATCGCTTCCTTTGCGCAGGAGCTGGCCGAAGAGTACGACACCGAAGATGAGTTCAACCTGTCAGCCGGGATCGGAGACGAGCAGGAAACGGCAGTTGCCCGGTTATTGCAGTCGATTTTTGAAGATGCCGTGTTAGCCAAAGCGTCGGATATTCACATTGAACCGGATGAAAATCAGCTTCGAATTCGCCAGCGGGTAGATGGTGTGCTGCAGGAGAACGTGATCCCGGAAAAAAACATTGCGTCGGCGCTGGTATTGCGTCTGAAACTGATGGCGGGACTGGATATATCGGAAAAGCGGCTGCCGCAGGATGGCCGTACGCAGGTGGTTATCAAAGGCCACCGCGTAGACGTGCGTCTATCCACTATGCCGGTGCAATCCGGCGAGTCGGTAGTGATGCGTTTGCTGGACCAGTCTGCCGGACTGCTGACACTGGATCAGACCGGTATGCCGGGGCCAATTCTCAAACGTTTCCGGACGCTGTTAAAACGCCCTCACGGTATGATCCTGGTAACCGGGCCCACAGGCTCAGGGAAAACCACAACCCTGTACGGTGCCCTGAGTGAGCTTAACCGGGCAGAATCAAAAATTATCACCGTGGAAGATCCGGTGGAATACCGGCTGCCGCGAATCAATCAGGTACAGGTGAATCAGAAAATTGACCTGTCATTTTCACAAATTCTTCGCACAACATTGCGCCAGGACCCCGACATTATCATGGTGGGGGAGATGCGTGACCAGGAAACTGTAGAGATCGGTTTGCGTGGTGCGCTTACCGGTCACCTTGTGCTTTCCACACTGCACACCAATGATGCGGTTTCCAGTGCAATCCGTCTGCTCGATATGGGCGCGCCGGGCTATCTGGTTGCCAGCTCACTGCGTGGCATTGTTGCCCAGCGTCTGGTGCGACGAAACTGTGACAACTGTGCCCAGCCTTACACGCCGAATCAGGAAGAGGCATTTTGGTTATCTAACATCGATGCATCGTCAGAAAACGTGACTTTTAAAAAGGGCGAAGGTTGCCAGAAGTGCAATCAAACGGGTTACCGGGGCCGAATCGGGGTGTTTGAGCTGCTGGAAATGACCGATGCGATGATGAATGCACTGAAAGTTGCCGATACCGTAGCCTTTGCCGATGCGGCGACCAAAAGTAAGCATTACCGCCCGCTCTCCTATGCCGCGCTGACCTACGCCAAAATGGGGATCACCTCGGTCGATGAAGTGCTGAGGCTGGTTGAGATGGTGGCGGAAGCGCCGGAAGAAGAGTCTGTGACGGACGAGCAGAATAATGGCTAAATTCAGCTTTACCGGCCGCGAAATCTCAGGCGAGCTCACTGAGGGCACCATTGATGCGACGGATGAACAAACTGCCGTTCGCATGCTACGGGCGCGCAATGTGACTCCCATCCGGTTGACGCTGAACGAGGACAAGACCGCCACCGGACCTGATATCAGCAACTGGTTTACGCCTAATGTCACGCTGGATGACTTAGTGATTTTTTGTCGCCAGATGTATTCTTTGACGCGAGCAGGGATCCCCATATTACGTGCTGTGAGCGGGCTGGCAGAATCCAGTAGTTCGCGACGTATGCGTGATGCACTGGAAGATGTGATTGCGCAGTTGGAGCGGGGGCGCGGTCTCTCATCGGCGCTTCACCGTCACCCTAAAATTTTTAATCAGCTGTTTGTCAGTGTGGTTCACGTTGGGGAAAATACCGGGCGGCTGGATGAAGCATTTCAGCAACTGGCGGAATACCTGGAGCGCGAGCAGGAAACCCGTAAGCAAATTAAAGCGGCAACCCGGTATCCCATTTTCGTGATAATTGCGATTGCCGTCGCGTTTGTCATTCTGAACATTTTCGTCATTCCCAAGTTCGCTGATATGTTTGCGAAGTTTAATGCCGAACTGCCTCTGATGACGCGTATTCTTATTGGCACATCAGATTTCATGCAGAATTACTGGTGGCTGCTGATTGGCCTGACCGGGCTGGCAGTGTATGGCACCATGCGTTATCTGGCGACAGAGCAGGGGCGATACCGGTGGGACAGAGCAAGGTTGCGCATGCCCATTGTTGGCAGCATCGTCAACCGCTCCTTATTGGGTCGCTACTGTCGCAGCTTTTCAATGATGTTGCGCTCCGGAGTGCCACTGACTACTGCATTAAACCTCACCGCGGATGCCGTCGATAATGCATATATGGGTGATAAAATAATCACCATGCGTAAGAGCATAGAAAAGGGCGAGAACCTCACGCGGGTCAGTGCCAACAGCGGATTGTTTACGCCGATGGTCATGCAGATGATCCGGGTGGGAGAAGAAACCGGCCGGGTTGAGGAGCTGCTGCAGGAAGTGTCTGATTTTTACGAGCGGGAAGTGGACTACGACCTTAAAGGGTTAACGGCAAAGATTGAGCCAATCCTGATTGTGGTGGTGGCCGTCATGGTTCTTATCCTTGCGCTGGGTATTTTCACGCCAATGTGGGATATGATGGGCGCGATAAAGGGCAATTAACGCGAGCGCCGCCTTCGCGCGAATACGGCAGGCTCGGATAACAAGAAGTCAGAGATGACCACAAAAAAAGACATTGCAGAAAGAAGCACGTTAAAGATTTTTATGAATATCGTTGTGGTGACGGTATTCGCGTTATTAATGGCTGGCGCCATTATTTATCTGAATGAGTCAGAGCCGGATTTTGATGGCATGCTGCTGGAGCAGTATGGCAGACAAATTGAAACCAGTGCGACCAACGCGCACTGGCAGTGGCAGGCGCAGGGGCGCCCGGAAATGATTATGCTCATTCACTACGACAATCAGGGAAAAGAAAAAGATCGTCGGCCAGTCAGAATGTCGCATATTGGTGTGCCATGGGTAGAAGCAAGCAGCGATGGCTGTGATAAGTTATGGAAAATGCTGCTAAATGTTCCCATGCAGGTTGATGGGTTCCGGGTCATCGGCGAATATTACCGGGGAGATTTGGAAAACAACGAGCCGGTTAATTCACGGTGTCGCTTCCGGTTAAGCCGCGGTCCACATTTTGATTATCACATCTACTCTGGCAAAGTAGATTTGCAGGGAACCAGATAGCAGAAGCCTGCGAGGGCGACAGCCTCTGTCAATTGCGCTAAACGTGTAGGAGAAAAGGGTGAGTACAAGAACAACACAACCTGTTTTCCGGAATGCTGTAAATCAGCACCGGGAGCGCGGATTTACGCTTATAGAGTTAGTCATTGTCGTGGTGCTGCTGGGGCTGCTGGCAGCCGTTGCCATTCCACGTTTTCTGGATGTGACAGAGGACGCTGAGGATGCCACCGTAGAAGGGGTTGCGGGTGGCTTTGCTACCGGGGTAGGCCTGGTTCGGGCGCAATGGGAGCTTGAGGGCAGACCAGAAGAAAACAGCGGCACTAACCAGACATTTGTGACCCTGGACGGCATACGTGTGGCCGTCGATCAGGATACCGGCTATCCTACCGGACAACTGAATAACGATGGCAACAGTGAAGATGACAATATGTCGGCACTGGATTGTGAGAGCATTTTTAATTTGATTATGCAAAGTGCCCCGACCATTACGTCAGATTTTTCGCTTCGACCCTTTGAAGGGATCCGTTACTATACTTCTGTAAGTAACGGCACCGGATCGGGAGGAAACGATCTTTGTTATTATTACCTGAGTCAGACGGTAAAAAATCTTACCGCTGCCCCGGTTGGTGATACTCAGGGTAATGGTTTTATTTACGACCCACGGATTGGCCAGGTCATTGTTTTTACAAGAAACAGAACGCAACAACAATAAACTAAAGTTTCATTTTAATACCGGACCGTTTAGCGGATACTTGGTATAGCTAACCAGAGGAATGATGTATGCAACAGCGTGGTTTTACGTTAATTGAATTAATTATCGTGATTGTAATTCTTGGGATCCTGGCCGTTACAGCCGCCCCGCGTTTTATTGATCTTCAGGGCGATGCGCGCGGCGCAACACTGCAGGGCGTGAAAGCGGCACTGCAGGGTGGCTCACAATTGGTTTATGCGAAGTCTGCGATAGCGGGTGAGCAAAAAATTGAGTTTGCTGGTACCGACGCTCCAGCGGTAAACATCAATGGGAGTAGTGTAGCGACTACTTACGGTTACCCTGATGCTGATTCAGTTGCTGATATTGATGGAATTGCACCGTGGGCTGACTTATCTGATGCGGAATGGACTTTAACTGCTGACACTCCTTCCGCTGGTAGCTTTGTGATTACACCTGAAGGTGTCACATACAACGCTACGGCTGGCAGTGAGTGTTTCGTTCGATACGATGAGGCCACTGGTGAGAATGCCGGCCCGACCATCACAGTCGAAGCAGCCGGCTGTTAATCAAACCTGACGACTATTGATGGCCAGGCAACGCATTCCTGGCCAGCGTCATTCGGTGAGCCGCGGCGCTGGCTTTACGCTGGTAGAGCTGATCGTTACGCTGGTATTAATTGCTGTGGTCGCTGTGACCGCAGCAAGTCGCTTCCAGGATGATACCGGCTACACCGAATTTACCCTTCAGCAGCGTCTTATTTCCGCCTTGCGCCAGATGCAGACGCGCGCCATGCAGGATACCCGTCCCGGGTTCTGCTATCGCCTGATCCTCAACACCGGCACCCCTGCCGCTTTCGGTCCATCGTCTGCCGACTATTCAGCCGGCAACGAAAATGCGACCTGTACCACTACTATCGATACGGCAGCGCCAGACTATTTACAGGCATCCAGTGCGCAGATTACAGCGAAAGGCGTAAGCTTCACTGCCACTGAAGGTTTCAACAGAACGGTCACCTACATTGGCTTTGATAATCTGGGCAACCCGCTGACCAACAACATCGTATTCAACCGCCCGCTTAACTGCCGGAACGTGGCTTGCCGAATGACCTTTACTGGTGAGGAGAGCGCTGCCGTGTGTGTTGAAAGAGAGGGCTATATCCATGCGTGCTGACCGAGGCTTCACGCTGATTGAGCTGGTGGTAGGCATGGTGGTCTTTAGTATCGTGATGCTCATTGTGGTGAACCTTATTTCAGCACAATCTGCCCGAAGTGTGGATCCGGTACTGCAATCACGTGCCTCAGAACTGGGTCAGTCGATCATTAATGAGGTGATGAGCAAAGCATTTGATGAGCAGTCAAGCCGGACCGGGAATGCGCTGCGCTGCAACGAGCTGACGCCGTGCACGACCAGCGGCAATTTGGGGCCTGATAATGCCGAAGTGCGGGGTACCTATAATGACGTTGATGATTATCATGGTTTGATTGCCGGTGGTGAAACCATTCAAAGCAGCCTTGGACAAAATATTGTCTCTGAGGATGGTGCCATGTATCAGGGCTTTCGCGTAGCGATACAGGTTTTCTATGACGATAACCTGGACGGCGTAAATGATGACATTGCAGGTACCACTACCGTTGTGGGAAATGTAAAGTTGCTGCGGGTAACGGTGACTACGCCACTGGATGAAGATATCGTGTTTACTGCGCACCGGTGGAATTTCTGATCATGACTAAAGCACGCGGATTCACGCTGGTCGAACTGATTACCGTCATTGTGATCCTCGGCGTGGTGGGTATTGGTATCGCCAGCTTTGTCAGAGGCACCATGCAGATTTATCTGGACGTGAACACCCGCGAAGCGTTGCTGACAGAGTCACGGTTCGCTATCGAGCGAATGACACGTGAGTTACGCCGGGCTGTACCTAACAGTATCCGGATCCGGGGCGATTCGACTCAGCACTGTATTGAATTTGTGCCTTCACAGTTTTCTACAATTTATACTGAGCTGCCCGTGCAGCCTTCAACCGAGACTACTGTCAGCCTGGTATTCCCGTATGATATTGATGGCAATGTCTTTGATATCGATAGTACCGATTTCGCGATTGTGTACCCGCGGCGCAGCGAAGATGTTTATGACCTTTCGCGCAATAAGCGCAAAATAATAACAAGCTGCAGCGATGATGGTGACGGTGACTGCAGCACGCGTGATGACAGCGACGATATTATTCAGATAGAAGTAGATGATGCCTTTGCGGAACGCTCACCTGCCTCACGGTTGTATTTCGCTGATGGCTCTGTCAGTTTCTGTGTTCTCAGTGGCGTGCTGGTTCGGTTTGAGAATGATATCGAGATAAGTCAGGCCGTGGGTTCACTCGCGACAGCGCGACTGGCGACGGATGTGGTGAACGTTCTCTCATCAAATCCGGTCGTCGCGCCGCAGCAGGACGATCCGTTTACGTACTTTGCCGCTACACTCCAACGTAACGCCGTGGTGCAGTTGCGACTTCGCTTTGCCCGTGATGGCGAGCAGGTCGAGTGGCATCAGGAGGTGCATATTGCCAATGTCCCCTGACCATTCACATTCACAACGTGGCAGTATGCTGGTAATGGCGCTGTTTGTCATGATCGTAATATCCCTGCTGGGACTGACGCTGGTATCGGTTATTTCCTCGACGTCTCAGTCTGTGGTCTACGACGTGTTGGGAACCCGCGCACTGTCCGCAGCACAAAGTGGCATGCAACAAACTGCTGCTGCGGCCTTCCCCCTGAACTCCGGACCGGTCCCCTGCAATACAACCATTAACAGCCCGGCAGGCTATAGTAATATTGATGGGCTCGAAAACTGCAGTTACACGGCTCGCTGCAGTACGACGTCGATACAAAAAGACGGAGTTGCACATTATTTTTATCGTTTTGAAAGCACGGGTCTGTGTCAGGCCGGTGATGTTTGGGTAAGCCGCTCGGTGTCGATGGACGCCCTGCAGGAGCAATAATGAAGTACTGGCTGGCATTACTACTCTCTGTTTTCGCGTTTCCGGTTTTGGCTGCGCAGTGCACTGCCGTTTTTGCTGATGCCGCCGGGTCTTACTCTTCTTCATCAAGCATTCGGTTCCAGCCTGGTGCCAGCCTCTGGAATACCGATGGCATTATCGATTTCGCCAGCAAAACGGATAATGCCGGTGTAAACACCAGTTGCGCCACGTCATCTTGTCAGCTTTCCGGAATACCTTCCGCGGGCGTTACCCTGCCTGCGTTTCAAGCCGCTAATTCGACCCAGGATGTACTGGTGAAGCAAAGTCAGTTGAATACACTGACGCCGGGCGATTACGACGAAGTAAGACTGGAAGGTTTTGCGCAGCTGGAAACCCAGGGCACAGGCATTTACCGAATTCGCAGGCTGCAAATTGGCAGTCAGTCGCAGGTGAGATTAGCGGGGGGCGTGTACTGGATTGATGAGCTGACAACCGATAATTACGTCACCTTTGCGCCGGTTCTGGGCGAAAAAGTAACGATTTTTGTCAATCGTATCCAGACCTCCACGCAGACCCAGTTTAACACTCTGACGGCTGAACCATCGGATATGAGTATTTTTAGCTATGGCGATGTGAACATTAGCCAGAGCAACGTGGTTTATGCGTTCATCTACTCTGCCGGCACGTTATCAATGGGTAACAGCGCGATACTTTACGGTGCCGTCAACGCGGCCAGCGTGGTCATGAATGACAACGCACAGATCCACTATCGCCCAGCCAGTATTGTGAACATCGCGGCTGAAAATTTGTGTAGCGTCCCTGTTGTCCTGCCGGAGCCGATTGGGCGGTGGCCAATGAATGTCTGCGCGCTGTCAGGCAGTAATACGTCAGTGCCGGATGTGATTGCAGGGAATAATGGTGCAGCCATCGAAGGCCCCAGCAGCCTTGATAATGGCCGGTTATGTCAGGCGGCATACTTCCGGGGCGTCGGTGACATCATTTCCATCCCGCATTCGTCGTCATACTTACTGGCGTCCGGAACAGTGTCGTTTTGGGTAAATACAGATAATTTCTCCTATTACAATCGCGCCAGTGCCGGCGGGATGGGCGTGTTTTCCAAAGACTCATATGGTCTGGACAACGGCGGGCACCTGACTATTTGGGTAACGGAGTCCGGCGGAGTGCGGGTGTTGCATCAAAACACCCAGACCAGTGCTCAAATCAATACCGGACCGGTTCTGACCGAAGGCCAATGGCATCACATTGCCTACTCGTTCGGCACCGGAGGAATGAAACTCTTTGTCGACGGCGTGCTTCAGGGAGCCAACAGCAGTTTTACCGACGGACTCGTGAATAATGCGGAACCCATGGTGCTGGGAGGAAATGCGTGGCTGACGGGTGACGGTACTTCTGGAAGTGATGAGCTTGTTGATCTGTATCAGGGCAGCGTTGACGATTTAAGAATTTATGCCTCCGCACTTTCTGAAGAGCAAATTAATCTGATTACCGGTGAGACAGCGAGCACCTGCACAAGTTGTACGACCAATCCGACGCTGTTGTCACACTGGAAAATGGACGTTTGCAGCGTAAACGGCACGCCGGATGAAATCGTGGATGCTATCAGTGGTTATAACGGTACGTCGGTGAATGGGGTTTCTGCGCTGCGCAATGCCAGATTTTGCCAGGGAATGACACTGCAGGGAGAAGGCCAGCATCTGGTAGTGGATCACCGCAACGCAATGGCGTTGTCCGAGGGCACACTTTCGCTTTGGTTTAAAGCGTCTGATTTGCAGCATTCATTCCGCGCCTATCGCGGCGCCATGGGAGTCTTCTCTAAAGATGCGGAAAACAGCAACGGCAGATTTGACGGCGTGGGCGATTTCAGCTTCTTTATTCAGGACGATGGTAGCCTGTTGTTCACCCAGAAAAACAGCAATAACGCCCTCACACTAATCAGTGATCCGGGCCTTGTCAGAGAACGGGAATGGCATCATGTGACCTATAGCTGGGACGCCCGGCAAGTGCTGATTCACTTTGATGGTGCCTATCTTGGTGGTGTCAGCGGAAATTTTGGATGGAGTGAGAACAGTGAGCCCATTGTGGTTGGTGCGAACGCAGAATATACCGCTACCGGCAGCGCAGCCTACAGCGACCTTACCGATTTTTTCAAAGGTGAAATCGATGATGTTCGGCTGTATTCGGATGCGCTGACCTCAGCTGATGTACAGGCGTTATTCACAGCCTCCGGGTACAGTTGTGTGCAATGTGAGGGTGGGGATCCAAAACTGTTGTATCGCTTCGAGGAGCCGGTTTGGGAGAACGCCGGTGATGTCATTGATAGCAGTGGCAATGAACAGCGTGGCAGTGCCCTTGGGAGGGCTTCACCACAACTCCCCGCTAATGACATTTCCTGCCGGGTGGTTGATATTCCTTCTAATTCGTCGGCAAACGAGATCGATGCGGTAGAGACTCATCTCAATATCAATGATGTCGGTGAGCGCGGTACGGTGTCGTTCTGGTATAAGAGTAATGCAAGCTGGCAGGGCGGTGGTCAGCGTCAGTTATTTGATGCCTCAAAAATACAGAACCCGTCCTCCCCGGATGGTCAGTACGATAAGTTCTTCTTCATGTCACTGAACAATAGCGGTCAGCTTACCTTTGGGATGGAAGACAATTATGACTATGACCTGCTGGCGGCTACAGATCCTCTGGATTATGGTGCCGGTGAGTGGGTGCATATTGCGATCAGCTGGGATCTGGCAGGTGAAGATGTCGATTTATATATTAATGGCGCAAGGGTATATATGCAGGGGCAAGTGACCCTCATATCCAGTACGTTTGGTCAGCTTGGCTCTTTGCATCTTGGCGATAACGCCACTTCTTATCTGGTTAATGGCAGTGTGCCTGACTCCGCAAATGGCCAGTTTGATGATTTGCGAGTTTACGATTACGAACTCACGCGGGAAGAAATTCGTGAAGACATTGCCGACGTGCTGGACTGTAATGTCGTGCATCATTATGAAATTACCCATCCGTCCCAGGCATTGACCTGTGATTCAGCGGAAGTGTCTCTGCGCGCCTGCGCGGATGCGGCGTGCACGCAGCTGGTAGGCGACACCACGACGGTAGCCTTGTCTGCCGGGAACTGGTCGCCATCACAGGTCATAAGCTTCCGCGGCGAAACGCAGCTGTCACTGGTTCAGCGCAATACCGGGATTCATCAGTTAGCAGTGACAGGTCAGGATGCAGGCTCGTTGCCGGTCGCTGCTACCGAGTGTACTCAGGGCTGTGAAATTTCCTTTGTCGATGCCGGTTTTACTTTTTTTGACGCTGGCTCTTCCGACGACAGCACGACATTGCCGGATATTATCGCTCAGGATAACTTAGACCGGATAGGCCTGCGCGCGGTCAAAGATAACGCCGGCGTGTGCGAAGCGCTGGTGAGCGGCGAACAAGACATAACACTGTCGTTTGATTGTGTGCAGACCGGCGCTGATTATTCTCCCAACCAATGTCAGGTGCCATTTGCGGGAATTGCGATAAGTGGTGATGGCTTGGGTGTGAACAGTGGCACGCTGTCGCTTACCTTTGATGAGCAGGGGCGCACGACATTTGACGGACTGCAATACAGCGACGCAGGCCGGCTTTCCTTAAGAGCGCAAGCAACGATTGATGGTGCTTCGATAACGTCCGGGTCCACGACACTGGACAGTATTCCTGCTGAGCTGGTCCTTACCACCAGTGATACTGCCGTGTATCCCGCTGGAGAGGCGTTTTCGCTTACTATTCATGCCGTGGGAAGTCAGGGCGCACTGCTGCCAGGTTATTCTCCCGGCAACTTGCAGGCGAAATTTCAGAGACAGGTACCCAACGATAGTAATGCAGCAGACGGGCAGTGGATACTAGGCGATTCAGCACGTATCAGCAGCAGTACATCCGCCTCATTTGCAGACATGTCGGTGGGAGCCTTTACGGCAGGCGAGTATGAGTACGATAAAAGCTATGTCGAAGAAGTGGGTAGCTTTGAAGCCGATATACGCGACAGCCAGTATCTGGGAAACAACACCATTGATGCTGCTGCAACCACGCTGGGACGCTTTACGCCCGCCTATTTCGATGTAACCGCCTCTGCTGCGCCTGCGTTGGAAAATACCTGCGGGGTGTTTACCTACCTTGGTCAGGAGATGGCGTTTGAAGCGGGTCGCGAACCGGTTTACCAGATAGTGGCTTACAACGCCAAAGGCCAGGTCACGCGAAACTACGCAAATGCGCAATGGCGACTGAGCCGAAGTGCCAGTGACTACACCAGTGCCGTGAGTGTGGCTGATGAAAGCGCTTATTCGGGCGCGCTGACGATGTCCTCCGATGCGTCTTCCCTGCAGGTAACCGGGCAGGACGATTATGACGGTTCCGCCGAAATGACGGTAAGTGGTCTGGGGCTGACATACACTAAAATTCCGGCAGTAAACGGGACATCAGGAATGGGATCACCGTTTTCAGCCCAAGCTGCGCTTGATGTTGATGCCAGTTTCTTTACCGACAGCGATGGTATCTGTTTTCAAAGCGATTTCCCCGGAGCTTGTGAGAGCATGACTATCACCGGCATATCCGGCGCAACTCAGCGATATGGACGGCTGCGGCTGGAGAATACCTTCGGGCCTGAAACTGAACCATTACGGGTTATTGCTGTGACTGAGTATTTTGACAGTGGCAGCTGGCAGCGCAACCTCGATGACAATTGTACGGTGCTGGATATTCAGGAGTCGGCGAATGAAATCGTACTGGCTGACGCATCATCGGGGGCCCAGGAAGCGGATATTACCGGCCTTCTCAGCGACGTTGAGGCAAAAGGCACTTTTCAGCAGGGGATTTCGGATAGCAGCGATTTGCTCGTCGGCCCACCACTGGACGCTCAGGGGCAGGGAGTGCGCGGCGTGGTCATGCTGTCGCTGGCACCGGACTCGGGCGCAGCCTGGGCAGAGTATCTGAACATTGACTGGAACCTCGATGGGGTTATTGACGATAACGATACGCCGCAGGCCAGCGTCGCATTTGGCCTTTATCGTGGAAATGATCGCACTTTGAACTGGCGGGAACGGTTCTAGCACGAGGACTTGCAGAGCAGGCTGAGGTTGAGATAGCGCCAGGTTAGTTGTATTCACATCGAATGGCGCTGGTAAAGAAAGATAAAATAGTAACCACTCCGCGACGTTACTGATGTAAAATAACCACAGTGGCGCCTTGTTTTCAGAAGAAAACGGCGGGCTGGGGACGAATGCAAAAATAAAAATGAAAAATCACCAGTTTTTATTATCTTAGGCAGGCTCTTTACTTGCTGAAAATAGCCCTCATTGTTAAAGTGTGTGGATAACTATCGACTTCACGCTAACGCGCTATCCATTCATCTCCAGCTTGCGCGTCGGCACAGTTACAGGAATTAACTCTTCATGTTTAAAAAGCTTCGAGGCATGTTCTCCAATGACCTGTCCATCGACCTCGGAACCGCCAATACGCTGATCTATGTAAAAGATCAGGGCATTGTCCTTAACGAGCCTTCCGTTGTAGCCATCCGTCAGGAGCGTGCCGCGGGCCCGAAAAGTGTTGCCGCGGTCGGTGCTGAAGCCAAACGAATGCTGGGCCGTACGCCAGGTAATATTCGCGCGATTCGCCCGATGAAAGACGGTGTTATTGCCGACTTTTACGTTACCGAAAAGATGTTGCAGCACTTCATTAAGCAGGTTCACGACAATAATTTCTTACGCCCAAGCCCGCGTGTGCTGGTTTGTGTGCCGTGTGGCTCTACGCAGGTTGAGCGTCGTGCAATCAAAGAATCTGCACTGGGTGCCGGCGCACGTGAAGTCTATCTGATTGACGAACCAATGGCGGCGGCAATCGGTGCGGGTTTGCCGGTATCTGAAGCCACCGGTTCTATGGTTGTCGATATCGGTGGTGGTACCACAGAAGTCGCAATCATCTCACTGAACGGGGTAGTGTATTCATCTTCTGTGCGTATCGGTGGTGACAAGTTCGACGAAGCCATTATCAATTATATTCGCCGTAACTTTGGCTCACTGATTGGTGAAGCCACGGCAGAGCGTATCAAGCACGAGATTGGCGCGGCATATCCGGGCGAGGAAGTGCGTGAAATTGAAGTACGCGGCCGTAATCTGGCAGAAGGCGTGCCTCGTGGATTTATTCTCAATTCCAATGAAATTCTGGAAGCGCTGCAGGAACCACTTACCGGCATCGTGTCTGCGGTGATGGTTGCGCTTGAGCAATCTCCGCCAGAGCTGGCCTCTGATATCTCAGAGCGCGGCATGGTATTAACCGGCGGTGGTGCGCTACTGAAAGATTTAGACAGGCTGTTAATGGAAGAAACCGGTATACCGGTTGTCATCGCTGATGATCCGTTAACTTGTGTTGCGCGTGGTGGTGGTAAAGCGTTTGATATGATCGACCTTCACGGCGGCGACCTGTTTAGTTACGAATAAAACGGGCAAGGCAACCTGAGGTTGCCTTTTTCCTTCTATGGATACCATATTCACTCGGGGCCCCTCACTAAACAACCGACTTGCGCTAGCGATAGCCCTGTCGGTTTTGTTGATCTTTGTCGACCATAAACTCGACGGTTTCAAATCTACCCGCGTCTACCTCAATTCAATCATGAGCCCGCTACAATATCTGGCTAACTTGCCCAGCCTAATGTTAAGTGAATCAGCAGAGCGGCTGACGTCTCAGCAACAATTACTGGAAGAGAACAAGCGTCTTACCAATCGCGTCATTGAGATGAGTGAGCGATTACAGCGCTTTGAAGTGCTGCAAAGCGAGAATGCGCAGCTGAGAAAGCTACTTGATGGCCCGGTGAAAACCGGCATGCGTAAAATGGTGGCAGAATTAATGGCCGTCGATAACAACCCGTTCAGTCATCAGGTGCTGGTGAATAAGGGCGCGATTGATGGCGTTTACGAAGGGCAGTCGGTGCTTGATGATCGCGGTATTGTCGGTCAGGTAATGGAAGTTGGCTCAACGAACAGTCGTGTGCTGCTGATATCCGATCTGACCCACGCCATCCCTGTCCGCGCGTTACGCAATAATATCCGCTTTATCGCCAGTGGCAGTGGCTCGCTGGAAGAGCTCTATCTTGAGCACGTGCCGCACAGTGTCGATGTCAAAGTAGGCGATTTGCTGGTGTCCTCCGGTCTCGGCAACGTGTTTCCGGAAGGCTATCCTGTTGCCCGGGTGAAAACCGTGGTACGTGATGAAAGCCGGCCTTTTGCCAGAGTCATCGCGCAACCTCTCGCCAGACTCGACCGGCTTCGCTATATGCTTTTGCTCTGGCCGGAAGACGACATCGCTGAGGAACCAGCAAAAAGCGATGACAACGCCGACGCACAACCAAATGATGAAAAGGCGAATGGCGCTGATGAGAAGGAGCCTCAGTCGTGATCCTTAAGGCCAGACACTATGTTATTGCCATTACCATTATCATCTCGCTGGTGCTGCAGATTATGCCTATGCCCATACAGGTCGATATGTATCGGCCCGACTGGGTGTTAATTGTTCTGGCCTACTGGGCCATGGCGCTGCCAAACCGGGTGAATGTAGGCATTGCTTTTCTCACCGGCCTGGCACTGGATATTCTGGTGGGGACTACGCTTGGTATTCACAGCCTCGCGTTGAGTGTGTCGGTATATGTGCTGGCGGCGAACTATCAGCGTCTGCGAAACTATTCGGTGTGGCAGCAGGCGATCATTATCGGGCTGTTGAGTTCGCTGTATCATCTGGTGGTCTTCTGGTTACAGCATCTGCTCACCGACGTGTATTTTCAGTTCGCTTATCTGTGGCCGGTGCTCACCTCAATGTTACTCTGGCCCTGGGTCTTCTGGCTGCTACGTAAAGCACGTCGACAATTACGAATAACCTGACACAGGAGGCGATGGTGTCTAAATCTCTTTTGCTTGCCTCAGCATCTCCGCGCCGTACGGCGTTACTTTCACAGATAGGCATTCACCATACGGTTAATCCGGTGGATATTGATGAGTCCGTAAAAGGGCAGGAAACACCGCAACAGCAGGTCGCCAGACTGGCCGCAGAAAAAGCGTCAGCGGCTTTCTCGGCACTAACAACACAAGCTCGTAAGACGACTGTAGTGCTGGCCTCAGATACACTGATTTCACTGGATGGTGTCAGCCTTGGCAAGCCGAAAGACGCCGAAGACAGCGCCAGCATGTTACGTGCTATGTCAAATCGCGAGCATGATGTGCTTACCGCTATCAGCGTGAAGGATGACACCCGACAACAGACGCAGTGCATTCGTACCAAAGTATATTTTGGAGCGTTGACCGACGAGGACATTGCCGCATACTGGAAAACCGGTGAGCCCGCTGATAAAGCGGGTAGTTACGCCATTCAGGGGATTGGTGGACAGTTCGTTAAATCCATTGAGGGCAGCGCCAGCGCGGTCATCGGATTGCCCTTGTACGAGACCCGCATGCTGCTAAACGAATTTGGAGTAGAGTCATGAGTGCAGAACTGTTGATAAATGTAACGCCATCGGAATCCCGCGTGGCGCTGATAGAGAACGGTATTCTGCAGGAAATTCATGTCGAGCGTCATACCAAACGCGGGCTGGTGGGCAATATCTACCGTGGAAAAGTCTCTCGCGTGCTTCCCGGCATGCAGGCCGCTTTCGTTGATATTGGATTAGACAAGGCGGCATTTTTGCACGCTTCGGATATCGTGATCCACAATGAGGTGGTTGGCGAGGTGTCTACCAGTCATATCGAAAAGCAGGATATCCGCGAACTGGTGCGGGACGGACAGCACATCGTCGTGCAGGTGGTCAAAGATCCCATTGGTACCAAAGGGGCGAGACTCACCACTGACATCACCATTCCCTCGCGTTATCTGGTATTCATGCCAAGCGTGACCCATGTCGGTGTGTCTCAGCGCATTGAAGATGAATCTGAGCGAGAGCGTCTGAAGTCGCTGGTGCAGGAATTCTGTGACGAGGACGGTGGCTTTATTCTGCGTACCGCCGCAGAGGGCGTCAGTAAAACCGAACTAACCCAGGATGCCGAGTTTTTGCGCCGCCTGTGGAATAAAATTCAGATGCGCATGAAAAAGCGCAAGTCCAATGTGTTGTATGAAGATTTGCCGCTGGCCCGTCGTGTGCTGCGTGACTTTGTGGGCACGGAGTTAGACCGTATCCGAATCGACTCCAAGCTTTCCTATCAGGAACTCGATCAGTTCACGAAAGAGTACGTGCCGGAAATGAACGGGAAGCTGGAATACTACCCGGGTGACCGCCCTATTTTCGACCTCTATGACGTGGAAAATGAGGGGCAGCGCGCGCTGGAACGTCGGGTGGACCTGAAATCAGGCGGCTATCTGATTATCGATCAGACCGAAGCCATGACCACTATCGACATCAATACCGGCGCATTTGTTGGTCATCGCAACCTCGAAGAAACCATTTTTAACACCAATATTGAAGCCACCCAGGCCATCGCCAGACAGCTGAGGCTGCGCAATCTGGGCGGTATGATCCTGATCGATTTTATCGATATGGTTGAACCTGACCACAAAAGACGTGTCTTACATAGTCTGGAAGTCGCGACAAGTAAGGACAGAGCGAAGATAAATATCCATGGCTTTACCGCGCTGGGGCTAATCGAAATGACCCGCAAGCGCACCCGGGAAAGTCTGGAACACATTCTTTGTGGTGAGTGCCCGGTATGTAAAGGACGGGGCACGGTTAAAACGATCGAAACCATCTGTTTTGAAATCATGCGTGAAATTGTCCGCGTGAACCGCGCATACGACGCTGATAAGTTTGTCGTATACGCCTCTCCAAAGGTCGTGGAGGCCTTAATGGGAGAGGAATCTCATATGCTCGCAGAACTGGAAGTCTTCGTGTCTAAGCAAATTAAAGTGCAGACAGAGCCCTTGTATAACCAGGATAAATATGACGTTGTCATGATGTAAAAGATAAGGCGAAGCGTGACAAAATTAAGCACAGTCGCAGCGTTTATCGTGAAAAAGCTGTGGCTGACACTGGCCATTCTGCTGGTGCTTTTTGCTGTATTACTAAGCGTTTTGCGGTACGCATTACCGCACATTGAACACAAAAAGCACTTACTGGAAGATTATGTAAATCAGCAGTATGGCGTCAATTTAACCATAGAGAGTGTGCATGCCGTCTGGCAGCGCAGCGGTCCTACTGTGGTCTTAAATCAGGTGTCTTTGGCCAAAGATGCCTCTTCCCCTGTTGCCCTTAATATCGACGAAGTCTATGTCGAGCTGGACTTCTGGGCGTCATTATCGCAGCGCCTGGTGTCGTCGCGCCGTTTTGAGCTGGTGGGATTGCAGCTGGATATTGATGCCGATCGTCTGGAAGGAGCGTCAGATAATGACTTTCCGGTGGTCGATGCGCTGGAAAGCTTGTTTCTGGAGCAGCTACAGCAATTTTCCCTTAACGATGGTGAAGTCATACTCACCCGTGACGGAAAACAACAAACCTTTGACTTAGAAGCCCTCGCCTGGATTAACCAGGGCACCCGACATCAGGGGCGCGGCGCGGTGCAGGTGCGGGATCTGTCGAACAATTCAGCGTCTTTCATTATCGACCTGTATGGCGATAAAGATAATCTGAGTGGCGTTTTTTATGCAAAAGCCGAAGAGCTGGATATTTCGCCGTGGGTTAGTGAGTGGTTACAAATCAGCAGACCCCTTAGTCAGAGCCGGGCTAACTTTGAGATTTGGAGTGAGTTGCGGGATGGCGAGCTTGATGCGGTGAACGTGGTATTTGACCGCAGTCTACTGGAATGGGGCGGGGATGCCTCACGCGCAGTGTACACCGGGGTGCGGGGAGGAACAATCCAGGCGCTACCGGCAGCGGAAGGCTGGAACGTGCGGGTAGATCAGCTGATCCTCGATTCGAATACGCAGACGCTGGTCACCGACCTCGTTGGCCATGTGTCGGCCAGTGGCGACATGCTGCTTAATACCGTTAAACCTGTTTCGGTTAATCCCTTTATGATGCTGTTGCCGCTGTTTAGCAGCGATACCAGCCTTGAACAACTCAAAGCGATGAAGCCCCAGGGGCAACTGGCGACCTTACAGTTTCAGTGGAAACAACATGGCCCGGCGCTGGCGGCGAAGCTTCTGGATATTTCATGGAACCAGACGGATCTCATTCCCGGCCTGACTTCTATCGATGCCGATGTGTACTGGTATAAAAATCAGGGCAGTCTGAAACTGTCATCTTCAAACAGCCGGCTTGAAATTAATAACCTGCTGGATGATAACCTGGAGGTCTCTGCGCTGGACGGCGAGTTCTATGTGTACGCCGATAAGCCAGCCGATGGTGACAACGACCGTCAGTGGTGGGTGCAGAGCAACAATATCCGCTTTAACAGCGATAAGATCGCTTTTGAGCAGCAAGCTCGCTTCAACATCAATTCCGGAACCCTGCAAAGTGTAGTCAATATCAGTCCTTTGTCCGTCAGTGAGGTGGATAATCTGCTGCCTGATCCGGTTATGGGTGAAAAGACGTCTGCCTATCTTCGCCGTGCGTTCTCTGGCGGGGGCAATATAGAGCATGCGCGGGTACTCTGGGACGGCAAGTTCAGCGACTTTCCCTTTCATGACAACAGCGGCGTTTTTCAGGCATTCGTGGGGATAGCAGACAGTGAGTTTACCTTCGATCCTAACTGGCCCGCTTTAACGAACCTCAATCTGGATTTGTTTTTCGTTAACGATGCGTTGGTGATGGAGAGCCCGTCGGCAACCCTGATGGATGTTGAAATCAGCAACATGTCGGCCGCGATCCCGTCACTCAAGCCTTCATCGGAACTTAGCATCTACGCTACCGGTAAGGGAACGGGAGAACAGCTTGCAGCGCTGATGTCAGCATCGTCTATGGCGGATTCGCTGGGCAATTTACTGGAAAATCAGGTGAAGGTTTCAGGGGAGGTGTCATCCCGCCTGAAATTGCAGATACCGCTCACGGGAACCAACGTGATAGCGTCGGGTGAAGTTACGCTGGCAGATAACAGTATTTTTATCAATCCGATAAAAATGCGCTTTAACAAAGCCACTGGTTCTATCAATTTCCGCAACGATGACGTGCGCTTTGAAGGTCTTCAGGCTGACTTACTGGATCAGCCTGTTGCACTGAGCATGCATGGCCATCAGCAGGAAGACGCTTATCTTGTCGATTTGGGGTTGTCTGGCAAGTGGTCGGTTGCCCCGCTGACCAACCAGTTTAAGCCTGAACTTGGCGATTATCTGGGAGGAGAGTCGGATTGGACAGGTGAAGTAGACCTTGTCATCCCCAAAGAAGGGTTTTCTTACACAGCATCAATATCATCAACGCTGACCGGATTGGGCTCGGCGCTACCGCCGCCGTTTAATAAACGCGCTGGCAACGACAAAGTCTTTCTATTAAGTGCGGAAGGCAATGAGCAGAATTCTACGATATCCGGCACGTTGGGAGAGGACATCCGCTTTGATGGCATTCTTCCTCATGAAGAGTTTCAGTTTTCCAGAGCTCACCTGGCGTTAGGCGAGTCTGAGTTTGTTGGTCTGGGCGTTGGCTTTAGTATTTCTGCAGCGCTGGAACTGGTAGATATTGGCAGCTGGTATCAGACAATAGAAATGTTGCTGGATGGCGCAGGTGAGGGCGGCACAGGGTTATTTACCGTGCCTGAACGCATTTTTGCCAATGCCGGCACGCTGCGTTTTGCCGGACAAACACTAAACGATGTCGCCATCATTGCCAAGCAAGTGAACAACAACTGGTTGCTGGAAGTGAATGCAGAGGAAGCAAGGGCTACCGTAAATTTATACGATCAATGGCTAACGCGTGGTATTGAGATAGAAGCGGATTATCTGAAGCTGGCGAAATGGGAAGGCGCAGAAAATGATGCTGCCAGTAAATGGAATGCCGATACGCTGCCGCCGGTCTATTTTCACTGCCAGCAATGTACCTTGTTCGATATTGAGCTGGGGGAAGTGACGCTGGATGTGGCGCGCGCAGATGACGGTATGCTGATTCGTCAGGCCAACGCGAAAAGCCGTCACGGTACCCTTAACGCCAGCGGCAAGTGGCTATTTAACGATAGTGATAACACCACGCATCTGACCGGTACACTTAACAGTGATGATGTTGGTCTGATGCTGCAGCAATACGGGGTTAATTCCGGGATCAAAGATTCAGAAGCACGCATTGAATTTGATCTCAACTGGCCGGAATCACCGATGGATTTTGCACTTGCCACGGTAGATGGTGATATCAACTGGGGGCTTACCGATGGCTATCTGACCGAACTCAGCGACAAAGGCTCGCGTATCTTTACGGTCTTTAGTCTGAACTCTCTGGTGAGAAAGCTAAGCCTGGATTTCCGCGATGTGTTTGCCAAAGGCTTCTTCTACGACAAAATGAGCGGAAGCCTGTCTATTGCTGATGGCAAAGCCTATACCGACGATACAGAAATCGACGGCGGTGCCGGCGAAATCGAAATTCAGGGCTATACTGATCTGACAGCACGGCAGCTTAATTACAACGTGTCATTTACGCCGAATGTCACCGGTAATTTGCCGTTTTTAGTGTACTTTCTTGCGACACCGCAAACGGCCCTTGCCGCTCTGGCGCTCGATCAGGTGTTGACCTCAGCGAAGGTGATCTCCAATGTTAACTATCACGTTACCGGTACTATCAGTGATCCGGTGATCAACGAGGTGGGACGCGACAGTAAAGATATTCAGTTGCCGGCGCGTGCAACACCCAAAGACGATGAGGAAGACACGCCACTGAGCGAAGATGACTTACAGCGACTAAACCTGGAGGTAATCGATGGTTAATCTGGTAGCCATTCAAATGACATCCACTCCCGATGTTCAGGAAAATCTGGAATACGTCGCAAGCGAGCTGACCAAGCTTGAGAAAGGTCAGGATACGCTGGTTGTATTGCCTGAATGTTTTGCACGTTTCGGTACACGGGACAAAGAACAACTGGCGGTGGCCGAAGAAAAAGACAACGGCCCTATTCAGTCCCGGTTGTGTGAGCTGGCGAAAGCACATGCCTGCTATATCGTATCTGGCACCTTTCCCATGAAGAGCGACGATCCGGAGAAATTTACCGCCTCTTGCCTGCTGATAGGGCCTGATGGCCACGTTGTTACCGAGTATCAGAAAATTCATTTATTTGATGTGTCTGTCGATGACAACACGGGCTCATATCTGGAATCAAAGTACACCAAAGCCGGTGAACATGTTGTGGTGGCGGATACGCCAATTGGCAGAATTGGCTTGGCAGTATGTTATGATGTGCGCTTTCCCGGCTTATTTGAAGCTATGGGCGATATTGATATTCTTACGCTGCCCGCAGCATTTACGCGGTATACTGGCAACGCGCACTGGCATTCGCTGGTAAGAGCCCGCGCTATTGAAAAACAGTGTTTTGTTGTCGCGGCTGGTCAGGTGGGTGAGCATGCGAATGGCCGTCAGACATTTGGTCACAGCGTGATTTACTCTCCCTGGGGCGAGACGCTGGCTGAGCAGGCTGAAGGGGTGGGCATCGTCAAAGCCAGTGCTGATATTAACAAGCGGCAAGAAATACAAAAGAAAATGCCCGTCAAAGACCATAATCGATTCTGGAGTCACTTTGTCTAATCACGTCGAACGCCATTTATTAACCGATTCCGGACTGGATACCCAGGCACTTGAAAAAGCGCTTGGACAAATTCACCGGCACGATACCGACTTCGCCGATTTGTATTTTCAGTCCAGTCAGCATGAGACCTGGGTACTTGAAGACGGCATTATTAAAGAAGGTAGCTACAACATCGAACGCGGGGTTGGCGTAAGGGCGATTAGCGGCGAAAAAACGGGGTTTGCTTATTCTGACGAAATCAGCCCGGAAGCCTTGACCAAAGCGTGTCAGGCAGCACGTACGATTGCGCCTGAAGGCGGCAATGCCAAAGTGGCGGCGCTTACCAACGGAAAGTATACCGCCCGATATCAGTCAGACAATCCCATTCTGGCGATGCAGGACGCTGAGAAAATCAGCCTGCTGAAAACGGTAGATGCGTATATTCGCAAAAAAGAGCCAGGCATCAATCAGGTTGTCGTCAGCTTGAGCGGCGTATATGAAGAAGTATTGATTGCCGCCAGTGACGGCACGCTTGCCACTGACATTCGCCCGCTGGTCAGACTGAATTGCTCAGTGCTGATGGAGAAAGGTGAACGGCGAGAGCGCGGCAGTGCAGGTGCAGGCGGCCGCTACGCATATTCGTTCTTCACGCAGGACGAGAACGGTAAACCGTATTATGAACAACTGGCCGACGATGCGCTGCACATGGCAAGGGTTAACATGGAAGCGATTGCGTCTCCGGCCGGCACCATGCCGGTTGTGTTAGGTAATGGCTGGCCAGGTGTGCTGCTGCACGAAGCGGTAGGGCATGGCCTGGAAGGCGACTTTAATCGCAAAGGCGCTTCCACGTTTAGTGGCCGCATGGGACAGCAGGTTGCTGCAAAAGGGGTAACCGTGGTGGACGACGGTACGCTGGAAAATCGTCGGGGATCGTTATCAGTAGACGATGAAGGAACGCCCACACAGCACAATGTGCTGATTGAAGACGGTAAACTGACCGGCTACATGCAGGACAAAATGAATGCACGTTTAATGGGTGTGAAACCTACCGGTAACGGGCGTCGTGAGTCGTATGCGCATCTACCGATGCCTCGTATGACAAACACCTATATGCTGGCAGGGCAGCACGATCCGCAAGAGATTATAGCCAGTATCGATAAAGGGATTTATGCCCCGAACTTTGCAGGCGGTCAGGTGGATATTACGTCCGGGAAGTTTGTATTCTCAAGTGCCGAGGCATATCTCATTGAAAATGGGAAAATTACCGCGCCGATAAAAGGTGCCACCCTTATCGGTAACGGACCTGAAGTCATGCAGAAGATTTCCATGATTGGTAACGATGTCGCGCTGGATAAGGGCGTGGGTGTGTGTGGAAAGGACGGACAGAGTGTACCTGTCGGCGTGGGTCAGCCTACGCTGAAGGTGGACGAGCTAACGGTAGGTGGCACAGCGTAGCTTATGTGGTGTGTTCGCCACAGGTATAAAAAAAGGCGCGGGTTACCGCGCCTTTTTAGTATGTAGCAATCAGCGATACGCTTTGTTACGAACCGCTAGTGTTAAGTCAGAAAAGTAACCTATTGAGTGTAAGTACTTACTTAAGGCTTTGCAGCATGCGTCTTGTGTCGGCTATGCCCCTTTATTTCTTCTTTCAGGGCCGAGTGTAAGCAGCGGCTTTCAAACTCTTTTACCGCCACCCGGGCTACAAGCAAACCGACGACGACGGCAGCCAGGTAAAACCAGGGAGAGCCGGCGGTAAAAAAATAAACTGCGGCTATCAGCAATCCCGGAAAAAACGCCGGAGCGAAAAGTGCGTAGAGACCGGTACGAAACCAGACTGATTTTTTCGCCGCTCGCTTTTGCGCATTGTCCAGCAATGCAAACTGCCGCTCGCGGGGTAACTCTGAAATTTCACTGAATTCGTCGATATAGGCTTTAATGTCCATTTATTTCTGCTCGTGGATCTCTTCTTTTAAATACTGGAAGAGTTCGCGAAACGCTTTTGGCGGCGCGTTCTTTTCCTGCTCTTTCTTTATCTGACGATGAAACTGCCGAAGCTTTTGTCTGTCCAGTTGCGGATGTTCCTCGATAAGGTTCTGTATGGCACTGTCGCCCTCACGGATCACTGCTTCGCGGGCTTTTTCAAGCGCATGAAATTCAGCATTTGCCTGTTGGTGACGGTTGGCAATACGGTCCAGAGCCTCCTGGATGTCAGCGACATCGCGCTGACGCATCAGTTTGCCAATAAACTGAAGCTGTCTACGGTAACCATCTTTCTTCTTGTTGATTTTTCTGGCCGTCAACACGGCATCCTGCAGTTCGTCATCAAGAGGGATGGTTTCAAGGTGCGCTGCAGAGAGGCCCACCAGGGTTTCTCCCATTTTTTGCAATTCTTCGGACTGGCGCTTCAGTTCTGACTTGCTGACAATTTCCTCTTCGAAATAGTTAGCATCGTCAAAATCGTTTTCTTCTTCAGAATGGGGCTTGTTATCGCTCATTTGGAACTCATAAGTGTTACACTTCTCTAAATTGTAACGATGACAGACAGACTTGGATAGCGAAACTTACTATGCAAATTGACCAGCAGGTAGCAGAAATTCAAACGATTGTTGATGACGTACTCAAGCTTGCCAAACAAAAAGGCGCCACGCAGGCAGAAGCCAGCATGTCAAAAGTTCAGGGAATAGCCGTTTCATCACGGATGAAGGAAGTGGAGAACGTTGAATTTACCAATGATGGTGGCCTGGGGATCAGCGTATATGTAGGTAAGCACAAAGGCAGTGCATCGACTGCCGATCTTAGTAAAGAAGCGTTAACGCTGGCGGTGGAAAAGGCGATTGATATCGCTAAATACACCAGTGAAGACCCTTGCACAGGTCTTGCTGACGCCGAGTTAATGGCAACTGAATTTCCGGATTTAGATTTGTATCATCCACAGCCACTGGACCCGGAACAAGCTATTCAGGTTGCCATTGAAGCAGAAACGGCGGCGATGGACTACGATAAGCGCATCACTAATTCCGACGGCGCGTCTTATAATGCCAATCTTGGGATGCGCGTTTATGGCAACACCCATGGCATCAACGCGGGATATCCCAGCAGCCGCTATAGCTTGAGCTGTATGGTGATTGGCGCAGACAACGACGATATGCAACGCGATTATGCCTATACAGTAAGTCGCAAAGCAGGAGGTTTGCTTTCCCCTAAAGAAGTGGGCGAAGAAGCGGCGCATAATACGGTTTCGCGACTCGGTGCACGTAAAATCAGTACTGCCAAAGTGCCGGTAATCATGCATCGCGATTTGGCTTCCAGCCTGTTTGGTCATTATGTCAGTGCTATCAGTGGTGGAAACCTGTATCGCCGGTCCAGTTTCCTGCTGGATAAACTGGGCCATCAGGTATTCCCGGAGTGGCTTAACATTGAAGAAAAGCCGCATCTGAAAGGCGCACTCGCCAGCTCCAACTTCGATAACGAAGGGGTTGCCACCCATGATATGACCATTGTAGATGCAGGCAAACTGGCGACGTACCTTTACACCACGTATTCAGCCAGAAAGCTCAATACCAAAAGTAACGGTCATGCTGGCGGGATCCATAACTGGCAGGTGACAAATACCGGGCAGTCAGACGAACAATTGCTCAAAACCATGGGGACAGGCTTACTGGTAACCGAATTAATGGGACAGGGCGTAAACGTCGTGACCGGTGATTACTCTCGCGGTGCCGCAGGTTACTGGGTGGAAAATGGGATTATCCAGTATCCGGTGCACGAAGTAACGATTGCCGGTAACCTGAAAGATATGTTTGCGGGCATTCAGGCCATCGGTGCCGTGCAGGATAAGCGCGGTAGCGTGAGCACAGGGTCGATACTGCTTGATGAAATGAGCATCGCCGGCAGCTAGTGCTGCATTTGAGCTCGTAATACGACTTTTTCTTAAGGGCGGCGCTGGCTGCCCTTTTTTGTATCTGTAGCGCGGTATTCTGAAGGGCGGCTCTGTGCCCGTTTTGAGTATGCAACGCAGAGCTCTATGCTCATTTTAAAGTTTGTTTCGCGGGAGCTATGTGCTCTCTATAGTGTTTGTTACAGGGTTACAGGGTTACAGGGTTACAGGGGGGCTGATTGCTCTTTTGTGTGTATGTAACACGATTCCCTGAAAAGGCTGAGTCCATATCGACTTGATGAGTCTGCGCTTCAAGAAGCGGCAACAATGCGTAACAGAGGAGTCAGAAAGGCGAGTATGGAACCCTGTCGGGCAGCAAAAGACATTTAACAATAAAAAACGCAGCTCGGAGGCTGCGTTTCACAAAGATTGCTATTACTGATTTTCTTTAACCGTCGACCGATCCGCAAAAACGGTAGCCTTCGCCGTGAATCGTTACAATCAACTCTTCATCGTTTGGCTCAGACTCAAAGTGTTTACGAATGCGACGGATAGTCACATCTACTGTTCTGTCATTAGGACGCAATTCACGGCCTGTCATTTCCATAATCAGCTGCTCACGAGTAAGGATTTTACCCGGGTTGCTCAGAAACAGGTGCAGCGCACGGAATTCTGAACGCGGCAGACGGAATTCATGGCCGCTTGGAGAGATCAATGAACGGCTGTCGCCATCCAGTGTCCAGCCGTTAAAGCTGACGCGGCTGGGAAGATCGTCATCTTCAGCAGAGCTGGTAGTGCGCGACAGCAGGTTGCGTGCGCGGATTGTCAGCTCGCGTGGGTTGAACGGCTTGGTCAGATAATCATCTGCACCAATCTCCAGACCCAGAATACGGTCTACGTCGTTATCACGACCTGTCAGGAAAATCAGACCTACGTTTTTACGATCCCGCACTTCACGTGCCAGAATAAGACCGTTTTTGCCCGGCAGGTTGATATCCATAATGACGAGGTTAATAGTGTGATTTTCAAAAAAATCATGCATTTGCTCGCCATTTTCGGCTTCAAAAACATTATAGCCTTCAGCCTCAAATAAGCTTTTTAGCGTGGTACGCGTGACCACTTCATCTTCTACAATTAACACATTTGGCGTCTGCATGGTGTTTCACACTCTTTTTACAATCGGTTTAAGCAATCTATCGGTTAAATTTTAATATCCGTAACAATGTTTGCAAGCTGTTATCGAATATTAATAACTCCAAGGTATAGGGGTTTGCCAACAAATTTCAAGGACTTATTCACCCAACATCAGGTATTACGCGGTTTTCGCATTGGCAATGGGGAATACAATGACAAATTCAACACCGTGCCCCTCTTCGCTGGTAAGAGAGATCGACCCATTCAATGCTTGCGTTACCAGGTTGTAGACAAGATGCATACCCAGACCTGAGCCACCTTGACCACGTTTAGTTGTGACAAACGGATCAAAGATTCGTTTCCTTATATCAGGAGGAATTCCTTTGCCGTCGTCCCGGTAAATAAGCTTAAGCTTGTTGCCCGACATCAATTCAGCGCAAATATCAATTTGCCCTTCTTCAATATCTTCAAACCCGTGAATAATCGAATTCATGATCAAATTGATCAGAATCTGATTTATTGGGCCGGCCTTCGTTTCAACGGTGAGGGTAGGGTCGCACTCGATGTTGATCTTATGATGTACTTTTTTCAAACGAGGCCGCAATGACAGTAGTATCTCATTAACCAGCTGTGCAAAGCAAAAAGATCGGCTGTTTTCACTGCTTTGATCTACAGCAACCTGCTTAAAGCTGGAAATCAGCTCTGCGGCGCGGTTCAAATTACGGTAGATGATATTCAAATTTTCCTGACTTTCTGCCAGGAACTTGGCCATAGTGCTGGCTTTTAATGTTTTGTTCTCAAATTCTTTCTGTATTGTCACCAGCCGGTCCAGCATCATGGTCGAGGCAGTGACACCAAGTCCGATAGGTGTATTTACCTCATGGGCAACACCAGCAACCATATCGCCCAGCGAGGCCATTTTTTCATTCTGAACAATCTGTCGCTGAAACTGGTGAAGTTTCTCAAGGGTTTGTATCAGCTCCTGATTGGCATCTTTTAGTGCCAGTGTGCGCTGATTAACCATGTCTTCCAGGCTGGCATTAAGTTTACGATGTTGCTCTTCGGCCTGTTTCTGCTTGTGCATGTACTCCTGAATTCGGCTTAACATGACGTTGACGGCTTCAGACAGTATGCTTAGCTCGCGTATGTTTGAGCCTTCAGAGCGGCCAGAGTAATCCCGCTGACGGGAGGTACGCTGCAGAAAATCAGCCAAACTTTCGATTGGACCGGTAATCACGCGCTGAAGCCGTAGGGCCAGCAGGAAGCTAACCAGCATCATTACCAGCATCACCGACAGGTTTATCAGAATTGTCTTGCCAACCTGGTTGTTAAGGGAATCGGCGGATGCCCTCAGGAAAATATAGCCAATGCGACTTTCGGTATATAAATCGTCCTCACTCCGCTGCGTAATATCGCGAGTGACCTCGATAAAATTACCCCTGAAGTTGGTGCTGTTAGATTCATAGTCATCGCTGGCACGGATAGATACATTTTTCTTGTAGGCGGTAAACAGTTCAAAGTTCTTACCGGGTTCGTTGGTAGTCCGATAAATATTTACATTAAGAACCATGGGAACGGTAGATAAACTGCTGAGCCGGCGCTGAGTGGCTTTGACGTCGTTTTCCACTATGTAGTTGCTCGCATTACTGGCGATAAGCTCTGCCAGCGTTTCCACGTGGGTGACAATTTCTTTTTCGTAAGTGGAAATTTGCGTATAAATAGACAGGCCGGAGGATATCACCAGTGTGATAGTTGCGATGGCCATTACCACCCATAAAAACAAGCTCCTGATTGAGAGCCTTACCATCGGGGATGTCATTATAATCAGTCTGAAAGGTTTATATGCATTTTCTTATTTGTTAATAGTGGCGCAACACAGTGCAAAAGGAAAGCTTTCTGCTCAAAACTCCTTCAATTAAGGGCATTTTCAGAGCATATAGGAGGCAATAGAGCTCCACCTGACTGCTGAGTGTTGTTTTGTTTCACCGCTTGTGACTGATCCACCTCAGGCCAACATCGCCTCATACAAGGCAATGTACTCCTTTGCTGCCTGCGCCCAGGTGAACCGCGTTGCCATGCCACGCTGTTGCATTTCTCTGAATTTGAGCGGATGTTCGTAATAAAACAGCAATGCGCGACGAATGCATGCAAGCAAAGCGCTTGAGGTGGGATCGTCAAAAACGAAGCCTGTGGCTGACTCGCCTTGTCTTTGATCTATCACCGTATCTTTAAGTCCGCCAACCCCACGCACAACAGGGATAGTGCCGTACGCCAGAGAATACATCTGGTTTAGCCCGCAAGGTTCGAACTGGGAAGGCATCAGGAAGAAGTCAGCTCCCGCTTCTACCAAGTGAGCATGTTCTGAAGAAAAGCCGTTGATAAACGCAAACTGCTCCGGATGATTCTGGGCGAATTCGCCCAAATCCATGCACACTTCCGGGTCGCCCGTTCCTACTATCACCATTTGCAGGTTGTGGCACATCAATTCATCCAGAATAGGTAATAAATACCCGAATCCCTTTTGCTCTGTCAGACGACAAACCATTCCCAGCAAGGGGACGCCAGGATTTTGTGGCAACCCGGACTTTTTCTGTAGTTCCTGCTTGCAGGTCTGCTTGGCATGCAGGTTGGTGGCATCGTAATTTTCAGGTAAAAAGTGATCGGTTGCAGGATTCCATTGTGAATAGTCGCAGCCATTAAGAATGCCGCTTAAATCTTCCTTTCGGGTGACAAGACGATCGTGCAGGCCGTGACTGCCTAAATTCGTGAGCAATTCTTCAGCATAGTTTGGGCTGACGGTGGTGACTTTGTGCGCAAACTCAATACCTGATTGCAGCATGTTTACATAGCCACCGTGTACTTGCGCCAGAATGCCCGGATGATGGCGTAAAAAGGGAATGTCTTCTAAACGATGTACCCCCTGAAACGCGGCATTGTGAATGGTGAAAACTGACCGGGTTTGTGAAAATGCGCCTGAACGGTCATACGCCAGCAAATAAGGCAGCATAGCCGTGTGCCAGTCGTGGCAGTGTATGACGTCGGGGATACAGGCAACGGCCTGAAGCGTCTGTAGGACTGAGCCACTGAAAAAGCTGAATCGCTCGCCGTTATCCTGATAGGCATCGTACGCATTGGAGTACAACCCTTCACGGTCAAAGTATTCAGGGTAATCGACCAAATACACATCAATACCGTGCCATGACATATGGCGTATATCGAAGTGATACACCTGGCTTTCCGCAAACAGGGTTTGTGTTGGGCAAACGGTAGCGAGATTATGCGCTTTCGCGATGGTCTGGTAATAAGGCATGACAATCGCAACGTCGTGACCCGCTTCCTTTAGCGCAAGTGGCAGCGCTTTACCAACATCCGCCAGTCCACCGGTTTTAACCAGCTCTTCTACCTCAGAAATCGCAAATACAATTTTCACTATGATACCTCGTTACCAACTCCCTGGCAGAGGGAGGACGTGCAGAGCAGCAGTGCTGCCAGGGCGACAACAATGGCTAATAAGTTACCACAGCGCTGCGCGCGAATGCATTAACGAAGCGCTAAATAAACAGAAAATTGCGTATTTTGGGCAACAGTCTGAACCTGTGCGAATTTTTCTGAGAGTAAGCCCGGGTAAGGAAGGAACCGGTTGGCTACCATCAACAGACTGCCTTGAGGCTTCAACACCCGGGTGGCGTCGTTGATGAACCGTTTCGTCACTGAGTAGTCTGTTTTTACGCCGGTGTGGAACGGTGGGTTGGTCACCACATGTTCGACGTTTAACTCAACGTTATTCAGACCGTCTGCCGCGATAAGTGTCGCCGCCTGCTGATTCGCATGCAGGGTGCGCGAGGCACAGAACAACGCCAGTGCACTGACATCCAGCATGGTAAGCTTCAGGTGAGGGTAACGCGCCAGCAGGTAGCTGCCGATGACGCCGGCACCACAGGCAAAATCAAGGACTTGGCCGCGCAGGGTAGATGACAGCTTTTCTATCAACAGGCGTGTGCCGTTGTCCAGTTCGCCGTGGCTGAATACGCCGGGCATGGATACCACCTGCCAGCTATGGCCACTGACTTCATAGTCGAGCTCTTCCATCCAGTCATCGGGCTCAAAGGCAAGATGTGACTCTTCAACGCTTGTGGTAATGAGGCTGCAATGGCGGGCAGAATCTAATTTCTGCGTATTGCCATACTGCGTCATAAGTTTGGCTGCGCTTTTGATGCCCCCTTTATTTTCGCCAACCACATGTATTCGTCCACCGGCTTTCAGCGCGCCTGCGGCCATGCGAAGCAGCATTTGGAAATGTGCTTTGGACTTGGGCATAAACAGCAAAATATCAGTGTAGGTATCGGTTGTGGTGACGAAAGGCGCAAACCAGTGGGTATGATTCGACACTTTTTGCTCGCAAATGAAGCCGGATGGATTAGCGCTGACATCACGACTGTCCAGAGAGAAAGACGGGACGACTCTCACGCTTTCAGAAAAAATGTCGAAATACTGGTGCAGAACCGAGATGGAACGGTGTTTGAGATTGTCTGTAAAATAGGCGTCGGTAGGGTTAACAAACAGCCAGTCACCCTGTTCAAAAAGCTCTAAATTACGTTCAAGTAGTTGGCTCTGCTGACTCAGTATCATTTTGTGCGCTCAAATATCAGATCCCAGACGCCATGACCTAATTTCTGGCCACGGGTTTCAAACTTCGTGATCGGGCGATAGTCCGGACGAGGTACATAATCGCCTTGTGCTGCGGTATTGGTATACCCTTGCGCTGCATTCATGACGTCCGCCATATGCTCAGCGTATTGTTCCCAGTCTGTTGCCATATGAAAATGGCCACCAATGCACAGTTTCTGACGAACTAACTCGGCAAACTCGGGCTGCACAATACGACGCTTGTGATGACGCTTCTTATGCCACGGATCAGGGAAAAACAATTGCAGCCGAGACAGGCTACCATCCGGGATCATATGCTTTAATACTTCTACAGCATCGTGCTCCATGGCGCGTAAGTTGGTAAGACCACGCTCACCGGCTTCACCCAGACAGGCACCCACACCCGGCCGGTGCACTTCAATGCCGATAAAATCCTGCTCTGGTGCCGCTTCTGCCATTTCCACCAGAGATTTACCCATGCCAAAACCAATTTCCAGCACCACCGGGGCCGTGCGGCCAAACACAACGTTTAAGTCCAGCGGCTCGGGTTGGTATTCGATGCCCATGGTTGGCCAGAATGACTCGAGCGCGCGGGCCTGGCCCTTGGTCAGGCGACCTTCACGTTTGACGTAGCTTTTGACTTTACTAATGTAAACGCCGGCAGCTTCCGCTTCTGCCTGATTTTTATACTGGCCCATGGTTTTGCCTATCTGAATTGGGTGTTTTTTAACTGGTGCGGCATTATCCAGTCTATCCGGTTTAATGCAACGTTTTCACAGATTATTTAGCGCCGGAATTTACAATTTTTTGCAATGCGTCTGCCAGCTCAGAGGGTTTCTCCAGCGGCAGCATATGACCGCTATTCTCGACAAACGTCGCTGAGGCAGGCGATATTGTCTGTATCATCTGCTTAACCCCTTCCGGTTGTGCAATTTCATCATTCGTTGCCCCAATAATATGGATGGGAAAAGGGGATTTTGCCAGCGAAGCAGTAAGCGCCTTGCGCGGGGTTGTTGCCTGAGTATGGGCAATCAACGTCCCTTTACCTAAATCCTCACCCATCGCTATTACGACGCTTGCTACTGCTTCATCATCCAGGCGGGATGGATGAATAAAGCGCGCCAGATAGTTGGTATTGCCGGCATCAAATTTTCCCGCCTTTATCATTTTCACCATCTGTTGCCGTCTGGACATTTCCTGGTTGGTGAGTCCTGCGGCATCGTAGCCAATAAGCGTAAGTGAGGCGACCTGCGCGGCGTTCTCCAGCGCCCACAGTGCCGCAATATAGCCGCCCATTGAGTACCCAATAAGATGGACTTTTTCGTCTGGCAGAACGCGATCACCGGTTAAGCTTAGCATCTCCTCCAGTGAGTTTGCCCACTGCAATGGCACGTATCGTCGCTGGTTCAGCGTAAGTTGTTTCCAAACAGGCAGCCAGACACGCTCGTCGCAAAGCGTACCGGGAAGAAATAATGCAGGAAGTGATGACATGATGAACTCAGCTTTTGTAATCGCCCAGAATGATGCGCGCCATGGTAGCATATCCCCTTCTTTTGTTTTTACGTCAACGAAGTAGTATTTCATGTCAGAGTCATTTGCAGATAAGGTATTAAGCTGGTTTGACGCCCACGGGCGCAAGCACCTTCCCTGGCAGCAGGAGGTGACACCTTATAAGGTATGGGTATCTGAGATCATGCTGCAGCAGACCCAGGTCACAACTGTTATCCCTTATTTTGAACGCTTTATGAAATCCTTCCCGACGGTAACAGCACTGGCGGATGCGAAGCAGGATGATGTATTGCATCTGTGGACAGGCCTGGGGTATTACGCCAGGGCCAGAAATTTACATAAAGCTGCCCAGCAGATCCGGGATACGCATAACGGTGTGTTTCCCGATACGCTTGACGACGTCATGGCATTGCCCGGTGTCGGGCGATCCACAGCTGGCGCCGTGCTGTCGCTCTCTCTTAAGCAGTCTCACCCGATATTAGATGGCAATGTGAAACGCGTGCTGGCGCGCTATTACGCCATTGAAGGCTGGCCGGGCGTAAAATCGGTAGAGAACAAGTTGTGGCAAGTGGCTGAGGCACACACGCCTGGCTCTCGTTGTCATCATTATACCCAGGCAATGATGGATTTAGGTGCCATGGTTTGCACCCGGGGCAAGCCAGATTGTGATCACTGCCCGTTGCAAACAGACTGCCTTGCTTATGCGCAGGGCAGGCAAGCAGAGTTCCCGGGTAAGAAACCGAAAAAAGCATTGCCAGTGAAGAAGACGCTGATGGTGGTGCCTTGCTTCCAGCGAAATGTGTATCTGGCACAACGTCCATCAAGCGGACTATGGGGCGGACTGTACGGTTTTATTGAGTGTGAAAGCGAGCAGGCAGGGCGCGATGCATTACAGACAATTGGTGTTGATAGTCTACAGTGGCAGCCGCTAACGCCTTTTCGTCATACGTTCAGTCATTTTCATCTGGATATTGAGCCTGTTCTGGCTATTGCCTCTGAGCCGCCTTCCGGTCGCATTCAGGAAAGTAAGGCCAGGTGGTTTGATATCGACAATACCATTGAAGTCGGGCTTGCCGCCCCCACAAAAAAAATAATCAAACAGGTGACGCAAGTCCTGTAAACTAGCGCCAAACCAACAAGGTGGTAAATAAGATGAGCAGAACCGTATTTTGTCAGCGTCTGCAGAAAGAGGCTGAAGGACTGGATTTCCAGTTATACCCGGGTGAACTGGGAAAGAAGATCTTTGACAATATTTCCAAAGAAGCCTGGGGCGAATGGCAAAAGAAGCAAACGATGCTGATTAACGAACATAAGCTGAATATGATGGAGCCAAATGCCCGTCAGTTTCTGGAACAGCAGATGGAAGGATACCTGTTCAAAGGGGAAGAGCCGGACATTGAAGGCTATGTTCCGCCTAAAAGCTGACCAAAATACGCGAAATTGAACAAACAACGCGCACTTGGAAAAAATTCCTGTAAAAACGGTTGACTTGGGAGCGGGAAATCCGTTTAATACGCACCCACGACGCAAGAGGCAGCAAGCCTTAAGCGCCAAACAGTTTTAGCCCAGATAGCTCAGTCGGTAGAGCAGCGGATTGAAAATCCGCGTGTCGGTGGTTCGATCCCGCCTCTGGGCACCATTCTTAGAAGCCTCGCAATCGCGGGGCTTTTTTGTTTTTGTGATGTATTAACCAGAGGCGGGTTCCCGCCGCTGGGGTGAAGGCGAACCGTTGTGCCGGTGGCACAACGCAGTCGCCTTAACGACGCGACAGGACGTCGCGGCTGGTGCTGCTCACCAGGGACGGGTTGTTACGCCCAGAGTCAACTACACGCCTCGCATTAGCGGGGCTTTTTTGATCCTGCGGTATGAAAAACACCGTCCGTGACAACGGGGTAGAACCCATGATATAAATTTTGAGCATCGGTTAATTAGTTGCTTACCTCTGTTAAGTAGGCTCTGTTTGCTTCCCATATTTCAGTCTGCATAGGATACAGAAATTTTATTTGATATTGCGCTATTGACCTTTCGGCTTCCGAAAAAGCCCGTTTAGCGAGGGTTAATTGCTGGGTGGCGATATACAAAACTGACATCTTGAGTCTGACTGCAGCCAGGCCCGTTTGGTTACCGCGATTTAGGTACATTTTTTCTGCTCTCTGAAATGCCCTCAACGCTTCGACATTATTTGCAGCTTGATAATTAATGTCGCCTTGTAAATCACTTAATAACGCCAGCTGGTCCCAATTTTGTTCAGATATTGAAAGCTCTTCTGCTTGGCTTAAAACAGCCAATGCGTCTTCAAATTTTCCCCGTACAAAAAGTGACTTGGCCCGCAAGTAGCCAAACCTCATCTGCCAAGAGGTATTGGTTGTCTCAGGTGCAATGCTGTCTAGAATCTCTTGTGCTTTAAAATGGCTCTCATTCCAGATATAGAGTTTCACCAGAAAATACTTTAGCCGAAGGCTATCAGGGAAACGCGGGAGTAGATTTTCGAGGGTGCCCAAAGCAGCCTTCCAGTCACGTTCGTAAATCAGGAAGGCATCTATAAATTCTTGGTTCCATGTCATAGAAACGTTAGCTGGATTAGGGGCTCTCGACTGCTTTACTATCTCTTCGGCAATCTGACTGGGTATAGATTTAGGATAAGCTGTAAAAACAATTCCCTGGATTTCGCGTGAATTGAATTTTGCTGAGTAAATTGCTGCAAATTCTGCCGTATCGCCATATATATCAAGCTTCAAAGTTTCGATATTTTTAGGAAGCAGTTTCATCGATGTCATGTCGTTGCTCAATGCGGCTTCGTATGGCGCAAATGCCCGACTATGACTATTAATTGTAATTGCCGTATTAGTATTTATGTCCTTTGCCAAATACAATCCAACTAACATCACAATGAATAAAGTTAAGAACCCAAAAGGGCGCTGTCTAATGATGTCAGAATACTTTTTTCGAGTGCTCTCAACGCTGACCACATTGCCAGTAAATTGATAGCCTTTGCGAGGAAAGTTTACGATAACATTGGGATTATCCAACAACTGACGGATTTCACGAATAGACTGGACAACCACACCATCACTAACGCCTACGTCATCCCAAACATGTTCCAATAAGCGTTCTGAGGCAATTAGCTCATTTCTGTGCTCAATAAAGTAGAGCAGCAAGGCTAGCGTCCGAGGCCTTATATGCCGCTCTTTATCTCCGTTGGTTAACGATCGGAGATGACAGTCCAACGTCCAGTCGTTTATTCGATAAATCATCATGCCCAATTATCGTAACTTGTATCAGGGTACATCGATGACTATACAGCAGCCGAAGAAAGACCGTTAGTGAGTTGTGCTTTCGGCTAGCAACGCATAGCTGAACATATTATCCAGGGTCACTGATCCATCAATGACCTGAACAGACTGGCCTGAATAGTGATCTCTCAGTAAGCTTCCGTCTGCAAAATAATCGCCTACAGGAATATTCTTTTTACCGTTCGGTAGCGATGCTGCAATTATTACGGACGGATGGCCCTTTAACTCTCTTGCAAAGGTGTAAGGGGCATCACAAATCACGGTATGCTGGCCGGCACCGATCGCCCGGTATTGATTACGAAACTGCCCGAGTTTTTGCCAGTGCAGAAGTAGTTGCTGTGTGGCCGGTAAGGCAAGGTCTGCCCAGTTCATTGGCACACGTAAACTTGCGTCGCCCACGGCATCGGGAGCCAACAATGGGCGGGCAAGCTCGTCGCCGTAATAAATTTGCGCTGCGCCTGGTGCCATCATCAATTTGAATGCAGTTTGGTATGGAAATTTGCGCTCACGGTCAAATGATTCGGGATCATCATGTGAGCTGATGTAATTCAGCGTGGCAAAAGATTGCATCGGTGCGCTGTTCATGGCGTGGCTATAATCTGAGAATAGCTGTGCGGCAGACAGCTTAAGGTGTTCTGGGAATCCCATATTTATGAGGCCGTCAAAGCTAAAGTCGAAATAATTTACTTTCTTGTCGCCAAAATCATATTCGCCAGTTCCTTCAATTGCATTTTTGAAACCTTTGAGGCCCCAATGCATAACTTCACCCACCATATAGAATGGAATATCAGGTGTTATCCGGTTTGGATTTTTTGAGCGCCATTCTTTCAAAGCCAAATCAGCTTCTACTTTTAGCTCTGTCCACACTTCAGGTTCAACATGCTTGGCAGTATCAACACGAAAACCATCTAGTCCAAATTCCCTGACCCAATCAGATAACCATTTAATAAGGTAATATTTTGGTAACCTAGGGTGCTGGGTGCGAGCAAAATAGTTATCAAGTTCAGCTAACTCTTGGTCTAGTCGGCCTTCTTCACGCCATTTTTCTTTCAGCCAGTCGGGCAGTGTAACTTCCAGTGAACTGTCTGTCCGCATATCGGTGAGTGACGTGGCAAGAGCACATCCAGTATTTTGTATGTAGCTGCTCCAGTTACATAAGGGCCGCGTCCTAACCCACGAAGCAGGCCAAGCTTCATCTATAGCAGTTTGCGGTCCGGTATGGTTAATGATGACATCAAAGAGGATCCGGATACCTTCGCTGTGGGCAAGTGTCACCAACTCTTTGAAGTCGTCTTTAGTGCCGAAGTTCGCGTCTATTTGGGTAAAATCTTTTGGCCAATAACCGTGGTAGGCATAGGTGGCCCCCGAACTTGTATCCACGCCGTGGATTTGCTCAAAGACAGGCGTTAACCAAAGAGTGTCCACACCAAGATTAGAAAAGTAGCCGCTTTTTAGTTGCTGTATGACCCCTCTAATATCGCCGCCTACAAAGCCTCTTAGTTTTGCTGGCGTTTCAGGCCGACCATAGGCGTAATCATTGGAATTGTCGCCGTTCTTAAAGCGGTCTAAAAGAATAAAATAAACCGTTGCACTCTTCCAGTGGATATCAGCGGCGGCAAATGATTTGCCGCTCCCTACGAGCAGCGCTACTAAAAGCAAAGTGCTCAGTTTAAAATGTTGATAAATAATGTTCACAACCTATGTCCTTAAAGTCTGATAAAACGCGTCATGACTGTGACGAAAACGGGAAGTAAACTGTAATTAAAAACGTTTAAATTTTATTAAATTTATATTTTTCAGTTAGATACGCTCTCTCGGAATAAACTTGTTCACATCTTCCCCAGAGCTGGCATTTCTGTAGGTTCTGTTCGGGTTTCGTTCACCCCCCGTCTGCCTTTACTTAAAAGCTAGGGTCTGTTGATCTTTGCTGTACGAATTATGTTCGGGGTAAACGCGTTTTGATCGCGGCGCGCCAATTGTAGCTTAGTCATCTAGGAAAATGAGGCGGAACAAAGAGCAAAACGCGTTTAGCTGAACCCAGCGGGCAGCGTTTGTTAGTGATTTATGCTGTGTTATCGTCCACTTATGTAGAGTGGCTACACGGCGTGAACGCTGCCTTGCGTAAATCACTAACAATTCGCTGCAAAAATGTACAGCAAAGGTCAACAGACCCTAGGCAGAACCTTACTGATCGATTTCCACATTCAAGATTTTAGACCCAACCTATCGGGTATTTTTAGCAGTACCGATGAGTTTTCTTTGATTCCACATTCAGAAGGAAAGCGATTAAATAATGGCGTGCTCGCGGACAATCGTTGATGCTTCAAGATGTCCTTATCTGATTTAGTGATGTTTAACTTTCATCAGTTGGTGTTTAGCAGAGAATTTAAGAGTATTGCAGCTCCTTTCCATAGAATGGACTTTCCTTGAGTATTGAAACCCACGTTCCTGTCTTATTCAACAGGCATCCATCGCCCCTCCAGCGTTCCCACAAGGCTATTTTTTTATTAAATAGAATAGGTGACGACCCTGCATTCAAGTAACACGGTGATGAAGACCTGGTGATATCGATAATCCACCAAATACCCGGCATTAACCGATAAAGCAATGCCCCTTAATACACGCAAAAAGAATATTCGAACTCTGTACAGCCGTTCATTAACCTGCCCCTCCAAAAGCAGGCTATCTCAAAATTATCGCGCGTCATCATTAGTACCTATTGGTGAAGATTTACCCAGGCGTGTTAATTTCGAATCACTTCGCATACCAGCACTATTAACCTTACTGCATGTTTTTTCTGATATTTTGAGAGTAGATTATGTCGACAATTACCAATACACGTCTTCTTTCCAGTAAAAGTAACGTTGGAAATACTCGTGTTGACCACGCAGAGCAGAGTCTGGCGCTAGAGCCTGGAGAGGCTCTGTTAACCATAGATACCTTCGCGCTTACCACCAACAACATTACCTATGCCGCCTTTGGCGAATCAATGCGCTATTGGGACTTTTTTCCTACGCAACTAGAGGGCTGGGGGCAAATGCCGGTATGGGGTTATGCCACTGTTTATAGTACGAATGCTGAAGGCATTGCCGTGGGCGATCGGTTTTACGGCTATTACCCTATTGCGAAATTCTTAAAGGTCAAAGCCGGACGGGTGAATACCCAGGGCTTTAAAGAGGTTTCTGAACACAGGAGGGAATTACCGTTTACCTATAACACCTATGTACGTGTGCCTCAGACACCCACCCTGACTCCTGATTTAGAAGACGCTGAGATGTTAATGCGCCCGCTGTTCTATACGTCATATATGCTGGCCGACTTCTTACAGGATAATAATTACTTCGGCGCCAAAAAAATAGTGTTTTCCAGCGCGTCCAGCAAAACGGCCTACGGAACAGTTTACTGCGGACGCCAGCTTGACGATCACCCACACTTTGTGGGTATTACTTCAGCGCGCAATCAGGCTTTTGTCGAAAGCACAGGTCTGTACGACTCCACCGTGACATACGAGGAACTCAACACGCTTTCTACGGACGAGCCTTATGTTTACGTGGATTTCTCGGGCAGTAACAGTCTTCGTTTACATATTCATCAGCACCTTGGAGAGCAACTTAAATATGACTGTTACGCAGGCTCAGCGACCAATACAGAATACCTGTCGAACGAGCATAAATATAATCCTGAACCTGTGCCTTACTTCGCTCCGGATCAAATTCGTAAACGTATTCAGGACTGGGGTATGGATGAATTAAATCGACGTTACGAAGCAACTCAGGCCGAGTTTTTGGCTGCTCTTGTCGATCCCCAAACCGGTTGGATGAAACTTAGCCCTGGTTATGGATTTGGTGATGCGGCGAGGGTAACTCGCACGCTTTATATGACTGGCGATCAGCCCCATCTGGGCAGAGTCATTCGTTTCGATATGTTTTAATAGACGGCGAGTGCAAACAAAATAAGACGGTCACCCTAAAGTGCCTATGCGTGTGGAGTGGTTGTCCAATCCGGAAGTACACTTAGTGATTGTTTAATCGGTGTCGGTGCATGCCGCATTCAGACATTCTAAGTTCTCTGGCGTCCACGTACAGGTAGTGCTCTGAGATAATGAATTATTCAAGTCATGCGAGCTGTGGTCCCAAATCACGAAGCAGCCATCGCAGTCAGGGTTAGAATGAACCTTATTTCAAGAAGGCCTCAGTATCCCGCAGTCTTGCTTTCCATTCATCCAAAGAGGTAACCGGCGTTTTAAATGGCATTTCGGCTTTTATCCAGTCGCAAAATAGCTTTATGCGGTTCCCTTTCGGAGAAAACTTTGAGTAAACCAAGTGCGACTTCCAGCGAAGTGGATGGGGGAGATCAATAGGTACAGTCAGTTCACCAGATTGTACATAACGCCCAACCATTATATCTGAGGCCAGCATGACTCCCTGGCCCGCTAATGCCGCGCTTAAAGCAAGATCACTGGATGTATACGCTGTCTTCTTAAGAGTTATCGCTGTTAAATCAACGTCAGCATTTTCAAACCAGCTTTCCCAGTTCACTTTATCTTCGTAAGTGAGTCCAAATAGTCGCGCACCAATAAAATCTTCCGGTGTATTCAGAGAGTATTTCTCCATAAAAGAAGGTGAACAGACGGGAAATACAGAATTTTCCGCAATGCGCTCAATCACTAAAGAAGGATGTTGTAGCTGACTTGTTGACGTACTAAAACGAATCGCAAGGTCTACATGACCATCATTGAAATCAACAATTCGATTTGAGCTTAATACATTTATATTTATGTCAGGATGAATACTGGCAAAAGAATGTAAGTTAGGAACGAGCCACAATGCACAAAAGGCTTGTGTGGAACTCACTGTTAAGTCGCCCTCCAGGGGCGCTTCCTGAATTTGATTCAGCCCATTAATGACTTCAACAAACCCTCTCTGGCAAGCGGAAAACAACGTTTTTCCAGGCTCCGTGAGGACCATTCTGCGTGCTTCACGGGTAAACAACGTCACCCCAAGATTGCTCTCCAATTGCCGCATTTGCTGGCTGACAGCCGCCTGTGAAATAAACAGTTCTGCTGCGGCTCTGCTGTAGCTCTGATGCCGTCCAGCCACCTCGAAACAAAGTAAATTGTTAAGCCAACGCAGTCGCTTGTCCATACTCTTTCAATTATAAGATTAAGTTATATTACAAGTTAAGTTTTATCGTTGGAGAAGTAAAGCGGTTGACGAAACAATAGCGTTGTTTTCCACCAACGGTAAAAAAGAGAATGAAAGTTACAGAGAAATTAAATGTGCATAAACCTGTCTCTAAAGCTAATCAAGCTGATGTTGTTCACAAAGCGCGGCGTGCGAAACTTAAACGATATCTCTGTGAGATAGGGAATAAGTTAAACTTATCGCAATTGTCATTTTATAAATGATGAGTGCAGGTGTTAACTAAGTATATGTATGCGTTATTTTGCACAATATGCATTATGCTGGTGTTATAAACTTGATTCCCCATATGCCCTGAAATCAGGTTTGCTAAGCGCTTGCTCAGTAGTCAGCCTCCGGCGGCAGTTCATCCCTTAAAACGCGGTGGAGTCGGAGATTTACGCCAGGTGCTCACAAACTACTATTCAATAATAGATATGGTGAAAAGTTCAGGCGAAATCTCTGAGAAATTGGAATGACTATGAAAGCGAATTTCCTACTGATGGCCGATTACAATAAATGGATGAATAACTCTATTTATGAAGCTGCATGCCAATTGAGCCACAATGATCTTAAAAAAGATACGGGGGCGTTTTTCGGCTCTATTTTGGGAACGCTTAATCATATTTTAGTGGCGGATATTATCTGGCTTAAGCGCATCGCTGTGCACCCTAACCGGTTTCCTTCTCTAAAGGATATAGCAACAAAACCGTTTCCCGAAAAAGCTGAACACGATTTTGTACCAAGATATAGAAACGCTAAAAATAGAAAGGGTTCTTTTAGATAACGTTATTAAAGATTTTGTCGCAGAGCTTTCGGATGAGGCCTTGGAGAGCCCTTTGGCTTATATAAATACCACCGGAACGGCATACCATAAATGCCTGGGCTATATCATGCTGCATTTCTTCAATCATCAAACTCATCATCGTGGGCAGGTTACAACCTTATTATCTCAATTTGGCGTAGACGTTGGTGTAACAGATTTGTTGGCGATAATTCCTGATATAAAACCGGAACTTTAGCAAATCAAGCGGCACAGATGCCTATTCTTTGGCGCCCTGAAAAGGATATACGAGTCGTGTGCATTTAAGCCGTGCGACGCTGTTTTTGTGATGACATAATCGGCACAGCCAGCTGCTTACTATTCCTGTTTAGAAAGGGCCGCTGGCGGATAGCTGACAATAGCGTTTACAGGGCGGGTAATGCCTTTTCCGGTGGGGTTATCGCGCCAGGATATCCAATAACAAATGCCGCTAGTTTTGCGCCGTATCTGGCCGCTTCGACGGCATCCATTTTTTTAGCGCGGGCCGCAAGGTAACCCGCGTTAAACGCATCGCCTGCCGCGGTGGTATCTACTACGGTGCGTGCTGGCTCAACCGGCACCGACCAGTTGCCGTCAGGTGTATTGACAACGAGCTCTGAAGCGCCATTTTTTATGATTTTCTCATCAATTGAAAACTGAGACAGGTGTAAAACGATATCGCTCACGGAGTGATGCGCATAAAGCTGGGCGTGATCATCAACGCCGGATAGCGAGATATCGGCCATTCCGTAAAGGCGATCTGCCCATTCCCTGGCCTCAGTGCTATTTTTCCAAAGTGCCGGGCGATAGTTGAGGTCGAACGCAACTTTGGCTCCCCTGCGGCGCAAGTCGTTGAGCTTACCCACCAGCACATGGCGCTGCGAATCATCCAGTATAGCCACAGAAATTCCGCTTAAATAAAACAGCTCGGTATCTGGCAGTGGTGATGTAAACAGATTCATGGTCTGGGTAGCAGCCGATTCACTTCGCCAGTATGTGAAGGTGCGTTCACCAGCCTCGTCGGTATGCACCATGTACAGCCCCAGATGCCGGGTATCTGAGCGTTTTACCCAATCGATACCAAGGTTTTCCTGCTGCATGAAGTCGCAAAGTTCGATGCTCTGCGCATCATTGCCAATTGCGGTAAGGTAGTCGACCTGTAAAGCCGGCGCACACCGCTTCAGATAAATGGCCGTGTTGAAGGTGTCTCCGGCAAAGTTTTTAACAAGGTGTCTTGCAGACTGGGTTACCAGCTCTATCATGCATTCGCCGAATATTACGATATGGTTCATGGCACAGGTTCCGGGATTAATTTAAACGCGGGCAGGGCTTACTGACATAATGCCGCCAATTGCTGTGAAACATTCTGGCTGTCAATCGCCGCAACGATTCTCAACTGGCTGTGAACGGTATTGCGAAACGCGGTATTTTGGGAAAGTTCACCGAAAATACGCTTATCATCCAACAGTGCGTCTGCAACGTTCGTCAGATGGCCGTTGTGCGTCTTTACCAATTCATGCAGTGTCTCGCCCATCGGGTCTATAATTTTAGTGTCAGACTGACTGGCCCGAACGACAAACAGGATCCAGGCAGCCACGGTAGCTGATAACAAGGCAATGCTGCGGTTTGCGGCCAGGTTATCCTTCACAGTTTGTAAGATGCGGGGAGGCAGCTTTTGCGAGCCATCCCAGGCTATCTGAGACAATAAATGATGAATGTGCCGGTTCTTAAAGCGCTTCAGAATGTCGGCGGCATATTGGCCCGGGTTCAGTGCGTCACTGGCATCAACGGAGGGTAAAATCTCTTCGTGAAGCAGTGTATTTAAAAAAGTGTGCATTGCATCGTGGGTTACAGCTTCATAAACCGTGTTTAAATGGCATAGCGATCCGAGGTAGGCCAGTGCGGTGTGACTGCCATTTAAGATGCGAAGTTTGGCTTTCTCAAAAACCTGAACATCATGGGTGATGATTGCGCCCGACGCTTCCCAGCCGGGACGTGGACCACTGAACTTATCTTCAATCACCCACTGGGTAAATGCCTCTCGCTGAACAGGCCAGGCATCTTCCAGCCCTGTAACTTGTTCTGCTGCCTTTTGCAGGGCGTCATCGGAGGCCGGTGTGATACTGTCGACCATGGTATTAGGAAAGCAAATGCTATCCGCTATCCACTGGCTGAGTGCCGTATCTGACTGGTCAGCGAACAACGTTACGGCGCCGTGCAGTGTGTCGCCGTTATCCGGCAAATTATCACAACTGATGACAGTAACATCCCCGGTATTTGTGTGCTTACGCTGCTTTAATGCTGCAGCTAACAGGCCTATCGCTGAAATAGGATTATCGGGGTGAGCCAAATCGTGACGAATGTCCGGATGCTCGAGGTTCAAACTGCCGTCATTATTCAGGCAGTAGCCTTTCTCGGTAATGGTCAGCGAAATAATGTGGGTCTGAGGCGAGGTCATTCTGGCCATTACCTGAGCGCGATCTTGCTCAAGCACCAGCACTTCCTTCAACGCACTTACAATGGCCGTTTGTGGTTTGTCGTCCAGGATCATCAGGGTGTACAGATTATTTTGCTGCTGTAGCGCATCTTTGAGTTGACCACTTCGCAGCGAAACTGCACTGATCCCCCAGCACCCGTCTTTATCCACCTGTTGCGTATACATAGCCTGATGCGCGCGGTGAAACGCGCCGGGACCAAGGTGGACGATCCCGACTTGCACTGACGCAGGAGCGATGTCGGCAGTGATGACGTTATCAGGTAAGTTGCTTAGCGTACGATAAGACAGTCTGGTCATTATGCCTCCAGCTTATACGCTTGTTTTGCCAACCGGTATGTCAATTGGCTGGCTAAATCAAAAGCCTCATTTTCACTAAGCCGGTGTTCGGCAACCAGCTGAGCCAGAAAGCGGCAGTCGATGCGTCGTGCAACATCGTGCCGGGCCGGAATCGAAAGAAAGGCGCGGGTATCGTCGTTAAACCCAACAGTGTTAAAAAATCCAGCCGTTTCAGTTACCTGATGGCGAAAACGTAACATGCCTTCAGGACTGTCGTGAAACCACCATGCCGGACCCAGTCTCAGACAGGGATAATGACCTGCCAGCGGAGCCAGTTCTCTTGAATAAGTGGTTTCATCCAGTGTGAACAAAATGATAGTCAGACTCTGCTCATTTCCATACTTATTCAGCAAGGGCTTCAGGCCATCGACAAAGTTCACGGCTACCGGAATATCGTGTCCTTTGTCATTGCCAAACTGTTTGTGAAGCGGCTGATTGTGACTGCGGTGTGAGCCTGGATGAATTTGCATCACCATGCCATCTTCCACGCTCATTCCCGCCATTTCCGTCAGCATCTGAGCGCGAAACAGTTCTTCGTCTGCTTTGCTGGCTTGCCGGGCAAGTACTCTCTCAAACAGGGCTTCGCATTCGCCTGGCGATAAATCGGCAGTCGCTGCGGTTGGATGACCGTGGTCAGTGGCTGTCGCACCGTGTGCCCTGAATACTTCGCGCCGCTTTCTTAGCGCATTCAGATACCCCTTCCACGAGCTGGTATCTTCGCCAGTAAGCGCACCTAATTTTTCAATGTTTTCCACAAAGTCATCCCGGGATGCATCTACCACGTCATCAGGACGGAAAGTAGTAATTACCCGCTTTTCCCAGCCGGAGCCCTGTAATTTCTTATGGTGCGATAACGGATCAAGGGCACCTTCAGTGGTGGCAATCAGTTCGATATTAAACTTGTCCATCAGTGCTCGGGGTTTGAACTTCGAGGTGGCAAGCTCTGCGGTGATATGGTCGTAGTATGCCATCGCGTTTTTGCTGCAAAGCATTTCCTGCATGCCGAAAACATCATGAAACACGGTGTCCAGCCAGAGTCTGGAAGGAGTGGCAGCGAACAGATAGTAGTGGTCTGCGAACAATTGCCAGGCTTTGCGGGGATCCTGCTCTACCGGTTTTCCATCCACCCGTGCAATCCCCAGCGAATCCAGGCCGACGCCCTGACTGTACAGCATTCTGAAAACATAGTGATCAGGCGTAATGAAAAGCTCGGTGGCATTGGTAAAGTTTTCGTCATTCGCGAACCAGCGAGGATCGGTATGGCCGTGCGGACTGATAATGGGCATGTCTCTGACAGACTGATAAAGCGCTCTTGCCACGTCACGGGTGTACTTATCTACCGGGAAAAGTCTGTCTTCGTGCAATAAAATCGGTTCCATAACGTCCTCGCATTGCTGGTTGAGTTAGGCAAAAAGCGTAACATATTCATTTATGCCACCGGTGGCATAATAGGAGCTGAGTAACGTCCGATCAAGAAAAATCTTAGCGTTTGCCGGTGGATTCACGCACAATTAACGAGGCTTTTACAGGCTGAGTCGACGTATTATCAGCAATGTTTCCTTCTATCCGGGCCAGCAGTTTTCGTGCAGCCATCGCTGCCATTTCTGCCACCGGGCGGCGCACTGTCGTTAAAGACGGAATGATTCTGGCGGCCATCAGGTTATCATCAAAGCCGATAACCCGAAGCGAATCCGGGACTGCGATACCCATATCATAGGCTGCCCGGATTACCCCGATTGCCATTTCATCATTGTTGGCAAAAATAGTGCCCGGCCTTGGCGTAAGCTGTAGCAACTCTCTGGCACACGTTATGCCGCTTTCGTACGTATTGTTCCCTTCGATAATTCGGGTTGACGGGATCGTGATGCCATGGCCTTTCAGTGCCTGAGAAAAACCTTCCAGACGCTCAGCGGTAGATGAGAAACCTTGTGGGCCGGAGATGACAGCGAAGTCGCGGTGCCCTTCAGAGACCAGATAATCTGCGACTTCACGCATAGCGGCGCGATCATCAGAAATCACCATCTTCTCTGTATCATCCAGCGCTACCGAGGCCATTCGGACATAGTTAACGTGCTGCTGCCTGAAAGCACTCGCCAGCGCTTCAGACTCCGACACAGGGGGCAGCACAACAACCCCATCAACATTTGAGCGTTTGGTAAACTCAATGCAGTTCTCAACGAATCCGGCATCGTGATAATCACATGGGTGAACAATCAATTCATAACCGCGGTCAGTAATTACCTGTAAAACGCCATCCTGCACCTGATCAATATAAAACGTACCCGGGTTATCATAAATAATGCCCAGTAAATAAGAGCGCCTTGACGCCAGACCGCGGGCTTTCTTATCCGGTGAAAAACCTTCCTCACTAATGATCTGCTGAATCTTTTCACGCGTCTTCGCGTTGACGTTTGTAGCGCCGTTGATAACCCGTGAAACGGTGCGTTTGGACACGCCCGCTTTGTCTGCAATATCGTTAATAGTAGGTCGTTTTGTCATTTCAGGCAGTTGGTGATGTCGATTTATCTCAGAAGGGCAGAGTAGCGCGCTTATTCCTTGCAAACAAAATTTATAAGAGACTTAAGCGCGATCTTTTATTTGTTCACGAAAACGTTAATGGAGTGAAGTACACCGCCTTTGTTTTACGCTGACCGGATAACCGTGGGCCCTAATTCTGTATGGGGGCCAGCTCGTTAGAGCGGGTTGGGTTACTCACTCTCTTCGAAAAATTCTGAGTGTCGTGATTTAACGGCGTGCAATACCTGCAGGATCAGATGAAGGTGACTACTCATTGCTTCGCGGGCTGCTGCTGGGTCGCGTGCTCTGAGTGCTTCAACAATCGCCGTATGCTGCTCGAGCACACTGTCATATTGCCCCCCAAACTCCTTCAGACTGAGATTCCTGACCCGGTCCATATGTGCTTTTTCGTATTGAATCAGGCTGGCTGCCCGTTTGTATTGAGAAAAATCGGCAAGCGTCTGGTGGAAATCATCATCAAGGCGCTGAAATTCCAGTGCGTTGAGCTCGCTTGCAGCCTCACGTTGTTGTTCGATAAGCGCTTCACAATCAGCAATCAGCGTATCGCTGGCATGCTCTGCACAATAGGCAACAACCGCAACTTCCAGTGCCTCTCGAATAAAGCGGGCCTCTACAATTTTGGGAATACTCAGTTTAGAAACAAATGTACCGCGCTGGGGCCGGACTTCAAGAAAACCTAATGAGACCAGTTTCGCGATAGTTTCTCTTACCGGTGTGCGGCTGACGCCAAATTTCGCGGCAAGTTTGTTCTCAGACATGGTTGAGCCTGGTTCGATAGCCATATTTACGATTTCATCGCGTAAATATTCAAAAAGCTGGTCAGAGGTAGACTGGTGATAGGATAGCTGGATATCTGCAGCAGTCACTGTTGCGTTATTCTTTTTCACTTTCACTATTACACCGCTAAAACTGACATTATGTCACGGCCAGTAACAACCCGCATTTTCTTAATCATTTATTATCGCCTGATGTCTGGTTTCAGAAATAGTTTTGCACGTCAGCGCTTACCCGTTAACCCATTCCCTTACATTAATGACTGCAGCGCCCGCCTTGACTGCAACTAGAAATATAAAGAGGAGAAGCAAAATATCAACGCATTACGCGTTCATTTGTTATTCAAAAGTTACATCGCCTTTATGATTTTTATCAATTGTTAAAATTATGTGCATTTTCGCTGGTCGCGCAGAAATCATCCCGTTATAGTGCCCTCGAAATTTAAGTTGTATACAAGTATTCATGTGTCGATTCGACCTTCTTTGAGCCGGTCATTCGTCGACACTTTCTATACCGTTCGATGCGATAGGCAAGGGGTTAAGTATGAACACACGGAAGACTTTTTCGCTAAGTAAACGTGGTCTGCTGATGTTGGCAGTAGTAACAGCTATGAACTCAGCAAACGCTCAGGAGCAGGAAGACGAGACGCAGCAGGCAGAGGAGCCAGCACAGGAAACGGAAGTCATTGAAGTTCGTGGCTACCGTGGAAGCTTGTTTAACTCAACCGTGGCCAAACGGGATTCTCAGGGATTTGTCGATGAAGTATTCGCTGATGATATCGGCAAGATGCCGAGTCAGAATCTCGCCGAGTCACTAAGCCGCATTCCCGGCGTTAAAATAAACCGGGAAGTGACTGGGGAAGGTCAGCAAATTTCAGTCAGGGGGCTGGGACCGAGTTTCACTAAAATCGCACTGAACGGCAATTCTATTGCTATCGCCTCAGACGGCAGTCTGGGGTCGGGAAACCGAAACCGGGAAGTGGATCTTGATATTTTTCCCACAGAATTGTTCAGCAGCCTGACCGTTTCTAAAACAGCGAAAGCACATCAGCTCGAAGGCGGAGTATCAGGCTTTGTAAATATGCGCACCGCGCGCCCGTTCGATGCAGGCAATCAAACCTTCAAATATTCCCTGGAGGGTGCATATGGTGATCTTCGCGGCGATATCAGCCCTCGTTATTCGGCAATGTATAAAAACACTTTCAACGATAAATTTGGTGTACTTGTAGGCGTAGCCGGCGCGAATACAAAGTCACGGGTCGATGGCTATGAAGCCGTAGCGCTGTTCACTGACGGGTGTGTGGCGCAGTGGAACAACCCTGAACATACAGCGTCAGGCTGCGTTGATGGCAGTCAGGGGCTCAATCATTTTTTCTGGAGTCCGGAAGCGACCGCGGACTACGCTGCGGCTAACCCCGGCGTAAATGTCGGAGACCCGGTTGATCCGGTCGCAACGTCGGGGCTGAATGCCGATACGCTCGACACGGCGTTACTGCCGTATCTCGGCCGTCCAATGTTTACCTATGGCAGCCGCGATCGCGTATCTGGCATCATCTCGTTGCAGTATCGTCCAAATGACAGCATTGATGCCGTACTGGATACTATGTACGCGAAGGCATCTAAGGACTTTGTGAGAACAGAAGCCATGTGGTGGGGCCGGCGAAACTATCTGCACCAGGGTGCGGCAATTATTCCGGAAAATGTCACCGTGGATAATAACGGCTACGTGACAGACGGTACGTTTTACAACTCACACATCTGGGTAGGGTCTCATGATTACCAGGAGGATCTGGATTTTTACAGCATCATGCCAAGCGTGTCCTGGATAGCTTCAGACATGCTGACTGTGGATGTGTCTGCCAGCTTAACCAAATCAGAATTTGACCGTGACGAGCCTTATGTACTGTATATGTCGCCGGGCGGCACCATGCAGTTTACCAATGGCGATGTGCCAAGTTTTAATTTCAGTGAGAACCCGGCAGATCCCACCATTGGCTGGACGTGGCAGCAGGAATATGACCAAAACAAAGACGGTGTAATAAGCGAAGACGAAAAATTCGGCGATATGTTCCGCATTCAGCGAAATCATCGTGAAACCGAGACGAAAGGCTTCCACCTTGATTTCGCTTACGGCGAAGCGCCAAATTACAATGGTTTCAAGTTCGGTATCGCCTGGGATGAAAATACCTCCAATATGGACGCGTTTGGCGGCACGGCCGAGTTTACCGAAAATAATGTAATGAACTCTGCGGCCTACGGTAATTTCGCCGACTATCTTATGCCTTCTCTGGTCAATGATCTTGGTACTGGCATCAGCGGATACAGTGGTTATACCGGTATTGCACAGGTTGACTGGAACCGCATCAAGGACGCCACCAATTACGATAGCTTCGAAGCCATCCCTTCACAAGGCGATCAGTTTGGTGCCACTGTGGGTGACATAAACGAAGAAGTCCTGGGCATTTACATAGAAGCGAATGCGGAAACTGAGATAGCAGGGCGGCTTCTGCGAGTGAATACCGGTGTGCGCTGGGTAGATACGGAACAAAGCGTAGCAACGTCGGAAAGCAGCACCAGCACGAGCTATAGCAAGTTATTACCTTCACTAAGCCTGGTGTATGACGCCATGGAAGATGTGAAAATTCGTGCCAGTGCTTCGCGCAGCCTGACACGTGCAAACCCGTCTGACCTTTTCCCCAATGCTTCCTGGGGTGGTTCAGGTATTGAAACCGTGAGAGCGGGCAATCCTTACCTGTCCCCCTTCGAAGCGACCAATTTCGATATTGGCGGCGAGTGGTATTTTTCTGAGCTTGGCTATATCGGCCTGACCTTCTTTGAGAAAGAAGTAACTGGTTTTACGCGCTCAGACAGTATCACGGTGGCCTTTGAAGACTTAGGCCGGTACGGCATTGATATTAATGATATTGGTGCAGACCGTCAGCAGGCACTGCTTGAATGTGGCGGGCCATCGCAGTGTACTGCAACCGTTAATACCCGGAACAATATTGATGGCGCGACGACACTAAGTGGATTTGAAGCCGTCTGGGTACAACCACTGGATATCGTGGTTGAAGGGCTTGGCTTTAATATCAGTGCGACTACTATTCGCCAGGATGCCAGTGACGATGACGCTATCATAACCGGTATTTCTGATTTGAGTTACAACGGCACGCTCTTTTACGAGAACGAATCCTTCCAGACCCGGTTAACTGTCAACCATCAGGATGGTGCTGCCAGCTATTACACCCAGGGCAAAGAAGTCTTTTCTTTCGACCGTACGCAAATTGATCTGTCAGCCAGCTATAACCTGCCGGTGGACATGGATATGACGTTAACGCTGGATGCGTATAACCTGACCAATGAACCTGTAGGAAACTGGCACGAACACACGGGGATCGCGTTTAACGCATTCTATCCGGGAGCTACTTACACTGTGGGGCTGAGAGGCGCATTTTAATTACTATTCTCAATGTACAGCTCTGTAACTGTGTTACGGAGCTGTCTGAGTAAGAGGGTAACAATGAAAACTATCCTGATCCTGGGGTTACTGTTGTTCACGGCAGGTAGTGCTGCGTCTTCAATTATAGAAGGCGAAGATGGCTACCGGTTGTGGCTGAAATACGATCTTGTCAGCAACGAAAAACTGCAACACGCCTACACCCGACAAGTTGCAGACTTTTACGTCAGTGGCGAGTCGGACACGATGCAAATTATCCGCGATGAGCTTAATTACGCACTACGTGGATTACTGTCGCAGGCTAAACAAGTGAGCGAGTCCGAAGCTGCACTGGTTGTTGCCAGCGGGAGTAAAGCGGCAACCATTGCCAGGTCCCACAACCTGGATTTGGATGCCGTGGGCGACGAGGGATATCTGGTACAACAACTGGTATCGGGTGATTCATCACAAATCGTGGTTCTGGCGAATTCCGATGTCGGTGCGCTTTATGGTACCTACCGGCTGCTGCGTCAGATACAAACGCATCAGCCACTGGATAATCTTGCAGTGTCATCAAAGCCCGATATTGATTTGCGTGTTCTGAATCACTGGGACAACCTTGACCGTCATGTCGAGCGTGGCTATGCAGGTGAATCAATCTGGGACTGGCACAAACTTCCCGAATACCGCTATCAGCGTTACATTGATTACGCGCGGGCTAATGCGTCGATTGGTATCAATGGCACGGTGTTAAATAACGTCAACGCGGATCCGCTGATCCTGACTCCACACTATCTGGAGAAAGTAAAAGCGCTGGCTGATTTGTTTCGTCCTTACGGTATTAAGGTGTTTCTGTCGGTCAAATTCAGTTCACCGCAACTCGTTGGCGGGCTGGCTACCTCCGACCCGTTAAATGAAGAGGTAAAACAATGGTGGAGCGCCAAAGCGGCGGAAATCTATCAGGAAATTCCTGACTTCGGTGGTTTTTTAGTGAAAGCTAATTCGGAAGGTCAGCCTGGCCCCGGCGATTTTGGGCGAACTCACGCACAGGGCGCTAACATGCTGGCGCAAGCGTTAAAACCTCATGGTGGTACTGTGATGTGGCGTGCTTTTGTGTATGCCAATGAGAAAAATGAAGAACGCTCTAAACAGGCGTACTCCGAATTCAAACCGCTGGACGGCCAGTTTGAAGAAAATGTGCTGGTGCAGGTTAAGAACGGTCCGATTGACTTTCAGCCTCGCGAACCTTTCAGTCCATTGTTTGGCGCCATGCCCAAAACGCCTTTAATGATGGAGTTTCAGGTGACTATGGAGTACCTGGGTTTCAGTACGCACTTTGTTTATCTGGGGCCAATGTACGAGGAAGTATTGAAAGCTGACACCTTTGCAAGAGGAGAGGGGTCCACTGTCGCCAAAGTCGTGGATGGCAGTCTTTTCGATAACAGCATTTCGGGCATGGCCGGTGTTGCCAATATCGGCACAGATCGGAACTGGACAGGGCATATCATTTTACAGTCAAACTGGTATGTACTGGGCAGAATGGCCTGGGATCCCCAGGTGTCAGCCGAAACTGTGGCTAACGACTGGGTGCGTATGACACTCAGTAACGAGACGAAGGTAGTGTCAACTGTCTCAGATATGATGATGCGAAGTCATGAGATTACGGTTAATACCATGACACCGCTGGGTCTGCATCACATTATGGGGGCAGGGCACCACTTTGGACCGGCGCCGTGGGTTGATTTTTTAGGGCGTGATGACTGGAATTCTGTCTACTATCACCGCGCGGATAAACAGGGTATTGGGTTTGACCGTTCACCATCGGGTGTGAATGCGGTGGAACAATATTTTTCGCCTCTGAAAGAGCAATTAGCCGACCCTGCAACGACGCCTGAAAAATACCTGCTCTGGTTTCACCATCTCCCCTGGGAATATAAGGTTGCATCATCAGGTCGCACACTCTGGAACGAGCTGGTGCATCGTTACTATCAGGGGGCAGAGGATGTTAAGGCGCTTGAACAGCAATGGGACGCGCTGGAAGGGCATATCGATCCGTTACAATTTCATCAGGTTCGGATGGCCTTGGATATTCATGTGAAAGAGGCCCTGTGGTGGCGCAACGCCTGTGTACTGTATTTCCAGCAATTCTCCGGTATGCCTATCCCTGACGGACTGCCGAAACCTGAAAAATCGTTAGCGGAATACCAAAAAATGTCGTTTCCTCATGCCCCTGGCCAGGGATAACGTATTTGACCTATGCCCGAATTTCGTCTTAACGCCAGATCACTCAGAGCATGTTCAAAAGCAGGTTTGCGACGACTTGCTCTGAGTGTCATTGCCCTTTTACCGCTGCAATCATTGCCAGCGGCGGCAGACTCAACGTTAAATGTTATTACCTCACTTAGCACTAACGATCCCATGTATGAGGGGTTAGTCAGGTTTAAAAGTGACGTAGAGAGCAAGTCGGACGGGGATATCCGTATCCGCATCTTTGTAGGCTCCCAACTCGGGAACGACAGTGACATGCTTGAGCAGGCGATGTTGGGGGCAAATGTTGCTGTGCTTGCCGATGGCGGAAGACTGGCGGTTTACCAGAACGAACTTGGGATCCTTGGAGCTCCCTACCTGGTTCAAAGCTATGAACAAATAGATCAGCTGACACGCACTGAATTGTTTGCCTCCTGGGCAGATGAAATGGCAACGCGACATGGCCTGCACATTTTCTCGTTCAACTGGTGGCAGGGAGCGCGTCATTTGTTGACGCAAACTCCGGTGGTTACCCCCTCAGACATGCAGGGTATAAGAATGCGCACCATCGGTGCACCGGTTTGGATCCAAACTATTGATGCAATGGGCGCTACGCCCACCCCTCTGGCCTGGGCAGAAGTCTACAGCGGGTTGCAGCAGCAGGTAATTGACGCCGCAGAGGCTCAATACACTGGCATGTGGGGCGCACGATTATATGAAGTCATTTCGCATGTAACCAAAACCGGTCATATCCAACTTATCTCTGGCCTGGTGGGCAGCGAGCGCTGGTTTCAGTCACTTACGCTGCAGCAGCAACAGATGGTGACGAACGCCGCGATTGAGGCAGGTCGGTACGCGTCACAAAAGGTGCATGCTGCAGAGGCGGATATTGAGAAGGCGCTTAAAGCACGTGGGGTAGTGATTAGTGAACCCGACACCGAACCGTTTCGCAAAGCCACTGAAGTGGTGTATGAAAATCTGGGTTACTCCGCGCTGTTCCAGGATATTCAGGCACTATTGAAGGAGACCGGCGATGCACATGATTAATCGTATAGAACGGTGGATCTGTGTGTTACTGCTGGTCGCCATCGTATTTCTGGTTTTTAGCGCTGCGATTATGCGCTCTGTTGGCTATCCGATCATCTGGTCTGTCGATGTCGCCCAGCTGCTTTTTGCCTGGCTGGCAATGCTGGCTGCGAACCAGACCTTTCACCACGGTCAGCATGCCTGCGTAGATATAGTCACCCGACGCCTGACGCCGGTGTATCGGGAAGTTCTGTTCACAGTGTTAGATGTCGTGATGATTGCCGTTCTTTGTGTTTTATTCTGGTTTGGCATCGAACTGTTTCTGGCAAACCCGCAGCGCACGCTGGGTAGCACCGAAATCGGTTATCAATGGGTAACGCTTTCTGTACCGGTAGGTGCCGCCTTGATGATCATCACGCTATGTGCACGCCTTATTGGGCGGCATCACCGTGAACCTACGGAGACAGGATTATGATAATGCTGCTCCTTTTTCTCTTTTTGCTTGTTATCGGTTTGCCGCTGGCATTTTGTCTGCTAATTGCAGGGCTAAGCTACTTTCTTGTCGCAGACAGCCTGCCGATGGCTGTTGCAGTGCAGCGATTAGTCGCAAGTAGTCAAAGCTTCCCGTTACTGGCGGTGCCCTTTTTTATTCTGGCAGGCCATATCATGAACCATTCAGGGATCACGCAGCGGTTAATTGCTTTTTCGAATTTGCTGGTGGCCTGGATAGCAGGTGGTCTGGCACACGTGACCATCATACTGAGTGCATTGATGGGAGGTGTATCTGGTTCTGCCATTGCAGATGCCGCCATGCAGGCACGTATCCTTGGCACCCCGATGCAGGACTCCGGGCTGGGAAAAGGGTTCAGTGCCGCCATCATTACAATCAGTGCGCTTATTACGGCCTGTATTCCGCCCAGTATTGGTCTGATACTTTACGGCTTTGTTGGCAATGTATCGATTGGAAAGCTGTTTATTGCCGGAATCGTTCCCGGCATTCTGCTGACGCTGACACTTATGCTAACCGTCTTTTTTCAGGTGAAAAAACATTATCCCGGACAATCTGAAGATCAAAAGCGGCCAAACCTGAAGCAGGTCCTGGTGTCTATGAATGACTGTAAATGGGCACTGTTGTTTCCGGTTATTCTGATTGTCACAATTCGGTTTGGAATATTTACCCCGTCTGAGGCCGGCGCGTTTGCGGTGGTTTATGCCGCGATAATTGGATTCTGGTGTTACAGGGAATTAACGGTATCCAGCTTATTTAATTCTTTAAAAAGCAGCATTGATGATATCGGCATGATCATGCTGATTATTTTAAGTGCCGGTGTGGTTGGCTACGTCGTGGCCTATCAGCAATTGCCGGTGTCACTGGCGCAGGCAGTCAGCGATTTAACCAGCCAGCCGCTTTTGGTATTGACGCTTTGCCTGCTGCTTTTACTCTTTATCGGTATGCTGATGGAAGGCACCGTTATCGTGTTGTTACTCACGCCAATTCTGGTACCTGTTGTCCAGTCTGTTGGCATCGACCCGGTGCATTTTGGTGTGCTTATGATGATTGTTGTGACATTTGGCGGTACCACACCACCGGTAGGCATCGCGATGTATTCTGTGTGTAATATTATGAACTGTCCCACCGATGAGTATGTGAAAGCCGCCTGGCCATTTTATGCAGCCGTACTCGGGCTTATTGGTTTAATGGCGGTATTTCCATCTGTTGTACTCTTTTTACCTGAACTGATTTACTGATTAACGGGGAAATCCATCATGAAAATTATCGATGCAAAAGTGATTGTGTGCTCTCCGGGGCGTAACTTCGTAACGCTTAAAATTGTGACTGACGAAGGTGTTTACGGTATCGGTGACGCAACGCTTAATGGCCGTGAAAAGGCGGTTGTCAGTTACCTTGAAGATTACATTACACCTGCACTTATCGGCAAAGATCCGCAACGCATAGAAGATATCTGGCAATTTTTCTATCGTGGAGCCTACTGGCGACGGGGACCTATTGGGATGACCGCGCTTGCAGCGGTGGATGTCGCACTCTGGGATATCAAGGGAAAAATTGCCGGCTTGCCACTTTATCAGTTGCTTGGAGGTCGCAGTCGCGACCGTATTATGAGTTACACCCATGCCAACGGTAAGTGCATAGACTCCACCCTTGATGCAGTGGGAGAAGCCATGGATGCAGGGTATCAGGCTGTGCGTATCCAGTCCGGGATCCCTGGCGTTGCCAGTACCTACGGTGTGCCGAAAGACGGCAGTAAATACGAGCCGGCCGACTCAGCGCTGCCTTCTGAAAGTGTCTGGTCTACTGAGCGATATCTCAATTTTATCCCAGAGTTATTTGATGCCGTACGCAGCCAGTATGGATTTGAGGTTCATCTGCTTCACGATGTTCATCACCGTCTTACGCCTATTGAAGCAGCCCGGTTGGGGAAAGATCTGGAGCCGTATCGATTGTTCTGGCTGGAAGATTGTGTGCCCGCAGAGAACCAGGAGAGTTTCAGACTGATACGTGAGCATACCACCACGCCGCTGGCGGTGGGTGAAGTGTTTAACTCCATTCATGATTGTCGGGAGCTCATCCAGAATCAGTACATTGACTATATACGTTCAACCATCGCGCATGCCGGTGGTATTACCCAGGTTCGTCGTATCGCGGATTTTGCCAGCTTATATAACGTTCGCACGGGGTTTCATGGTGCCACGGACTTGTCACCGGTTTGTATGGGCGCGGCTTTGCATTTTGACTATTGGGTGCCAAATTTCGGTATTCAGGAGCATATGCCACACTCTGAACTAATGGAGTCGGTATTTACCTTCGATTACCAATTTGAAAAAGGCTTCTTTACTCCGGGTGAGAAGCCTGGGCATGGTGTTGATATTGATGAAAAGCTGGCAGCAAAATATCCGTATAAACGCGCCGCCTTGCCGGTCAACCGGCTTGAGGACGGCACGCTCTGGAACTGGTAGAAAACGACCAGATAATTTTCGTTGTTTTAAGAGGCTTAATTAAAACTGATATTTGACACTGGCGGAATAGTTTCTTGGCGAGCCAGGCATGGTCCATAGCTTGTGGTATGAGTGAATGAAATACTCCTCATCGAGCGCGTTGTTCACATCGAATTTCAGGGTGAATTGTTCAGTCAGGTCGATAGAGGCTGACAGATTAACCAGGGTGTATGACGGCAGCAGATAGTCTGCGTCTGTGGTCTCTCCCAGTCGGTCGCCTACGTAGAGTACTGTCGCACCTAAGTACGTATTTTTGTCCATGAATTGAGTATAGTGATTCAGTGAAATATGCCCGGCATGCTCAGCCACATTAATCAGTCGCGAACCTTTTGGAATCGGTACGCCCCAGTCGAGGTTATTCACTTCGTTGGCGGTTTTAGCGTCCGTGTAGGCATAGGCAATATCTACGCTGGTACTTGCCGTTAGTTCAGTGGTCAGCTGAAATTCAACTCCCTGACTTTCTACTTTTCCAAGGGTGGCAGAAAAGCCAGTGTTTGGTGCCGCCGTAAGCATGTTGGTTTTTTCAGCATCGAAGACAGCAAGGCTGCCGGAAAACCGCTCTGCCAGGTTTTCCCATTTCGCACCTATTTCAAACGACGTGGTTTCTTCAGGGGCGAACGCGTTTCGTTCTGAGTCGAGGCCTGGGTTAGGTCTGAAGCCCTCGGCATAGCTGGTGTATAGATTGAAACTGTCGTTTACCTCGTAGACAAGGCCAGCACGGGGAGTATATACCGTTTGGTCCTGGCTCTGTGTCGCATCATTAAGCCTGTTTAAAATATCCTGCTCGAACTTATCCATCCGGACCCCAAGCAGAAGTGACGTGCTGGCGGTTAGCTCAATCATATTCTGAGCATAAAAGCCTAAGCCTTTTTGCTTTTCTGAGGTCAGTGTAGTGGGTGACACCTCAGGACGAAAAATAGTGTAGTCCGGATTATTGGGATTGATGCTATACGTGGTGTCTCCTGAGTCCCAGTCGGTTCTCCACCTGCGATAGTCGGTATCCAGATCATACTGATAGAAGTCCAGCCCTATCAGCAAATTGTTTACAACACCTGCCAGCTCAACATCGCCACTTACTTCAAAACGCACGGACACGTCTTCGGCCTGGTAGTCACGCTCACGTCGCTGCCGCGACAGTATTGAGGGATCCGAAAAGAGAAGCTGCCTGCCTGCAGACAGTTCGGTATCGGAAGATTGCCCTTCGAAGGATGAATCGCGATATGCTAAACCGGCAAGCAAATGCCAGTCTCTGTTTAGGGCGTGATTTACTACCAACTGATGGCCAAGCACTTTTACTTTATGAGCGCCGTCGCGAATATCCCCATAAAAGGTGTCAGGTTCGGTCGCGTCGAAGTCGTCATTTAAGACATAGACGCCGCGATCAAGGGGCTTTTCCTGATCGAGGATTTCCGCCTCATAACTTAACTTCGTGGAATTCGATATATTCCAGACAAATGAGGGGTTCAAAGTCAGGTTTTTATAAAATACATGATCCCGGTAAGTATCCGAGTCCTCGTAGGAACCGTTGATACGATAAGCGGTGGTATCTGTAAGGCCATTGGTGTAATCAAACTCAACCTGTTTTTTGCTGAAGTTACCAACAGTTGCCTGCACGTAGCCTTGTTCATCAAATTGCGGCTTTTTGGTAATGACATTGATGGTGCCGCCAGGTTCGCCCTGTCTGTATAACGCTGAGCCTGGGCCCTTCATGACTTCGATAGTCTGAATATTTACCGTGCCCCGGTTGCCGCTGTACCCCCGAACATTAAAGCCGTTAATTAAATAGCCGGTAGGGTTGTTTTCGTCGCCGGAAAAGCCGCGAATTGCGAAGCTGTCGAACATCCCGCCGGAATTATTTTGCTGAACAATGGCTGGGGATAACGCCAGGGCATCAATAAACTGCGTGATCCCCTCATTTTCCAGTGTGTCAGCATTTATTCTGTCGATAGCCTGTGGGGTATCAATGAGGGGAACGTTTCCACGGTAGGGCTGGCGATGTGACACCACCTCTACATGTTCAAGATCCTGCTGCGGGCTTACAGAAGTCTGTGCTGTCGCGCTCACTGATATAGCGATAAGTGAAAGTAAAAATGGCTTTTGCATAGTATTTAAGAATAGAGAGTCTGTGAAATTTTACGTTATGTTATATTGTATCAATTGTTGCAGCAAGAGATGTCTGACTCAAAAATTGAAGCCTGCATCGCAATACTACCCACCGGGCCTTAAAAATATCGCTACAGGAGGGGCATGTGATTAGGTATGTAAAGTCGAAAACACAGAATGATGGATGCCTTAGAAGTAGCTCGTCGACCTACGCGGCTTCAGCAAGGTAGTTGCCTTTTTGATAAAAAATGCCGCCGCAACGACTATCTGCTGACAGGTAGTCGTTTCAGAGGCCCTAATAGCATAGCTTTGATAACAGGCATGTTCGACGGTTTATGGCTGCTTCATCTGTCAAACTGTTTCACGGTAAAACCCTACCGCAATCAGCGTAAAGCAAGCGAAAAATGACTATCAATCTCTCTGTGTAAAAAGCATCTCCCAAAAAACTTAACACTCCTTTCAATAAATGCAAATAAGAATTAATATCATTTGCATTGAAGTGTCTACCTGCCATTGCTACTATCAGCACCCTGATTCAGAGAACCATACACCGGCTTATCTGCACACTACGGACACTTTGAGAAGGAAAGAAAAACCTGTGAACATTCGTCATTCAATGGTCGCCTCGGCCGTCTTATCATCGCTATTAGGTACCAGCGTATTGGCTCAGGAAAACACCCCCATGCTGCCTGATGGCAGTGCAATGGAACATATTGTTGTTTCTGCAACAGGGTTTGAACAAAAACTGACAGAAGCTCCAGCCAGTATTTCTGTGATTACGCAGGAAGACTTGCAAGCACGATCTTTTATGACATTGCTGGATGCAGTCCAGTTTCAGGAAGGTATCGACATTGGTACTACCCGCGATAAGACAGGACAGGGCACCGTGAGCATGCGAGGCCTCACGGGGGAATACACGCTTTTGCTTATCGACGGTATTCGTATGAATAACCACGGTGATATTTATCCGAATAACTTTGGTGGCAATGCCTTTGGACACGTACCGCCTATAGAGGCTATTGAGCGTATTGAAGTTATTCGCGGTCCGGCATCGACGCTTTACGGCGCAGATGCGTTAGGTGGTGTGATAAACATCATCACCAAAAAACGTTCAGAAGCGTGGGGTGGTTCAATCAATTTCGGGCGAAGTCTGCAAACCGACGATCAGTTCGGCGACGATATAACGACCGACTTCTTCGCACAGGGCCCGCTGATCAAAGACCTGTTGACGTTAGGGATCCGAGGCAGTGTTTATGAGCGCCAGGCGTCGTCGCCTGAGTTTGATCCTGCGGTGGATCCTAATGGTGAGGTGCATGTTCGTCAGCTAGGTTTCGGCAGCGGCGGCAGAACCGTCGACAGCGACAGTGAGCAGTTTGGCTTCACGCTTTACTACACGCCGTTTGACAACCAGAGTGTGAAGTTTGATTACGACAACTCGAATCAGACTTATGACAATACGCCTACCTACAATATCGATACCGGCGAGATTTCGTACCCCCTTGGCACCAAAGATAATATCGAATCCATCTGGGCAGATCGTGGCGGTGTGGTGAACCCGCGTGCCGGCTATGCGGCGAACCAGGAGTTTAACCGCGAGTGGTGGTCGATTAGCCACGATGCACAGTGGGAAAGTTTCTCAAGCATGATAGCCCTTTCTTATGTGGATACCTCTAACGATGGACGTACCTTGCCGCTGTCCGTGCAGGAACGCCTGTTGTTGCAGCAAATGTACGACGGCACCGGTGAGTATGCGGGATTAAGTGAAACAGAACGCCGTGATATCGCCGAGGAAACGTTCCTGCCGCGACCTAAGCGTCCGTTAGAAAGCAATCAGTACACGCTGGATGCCCGAATCGATATTCCGGTTACCGGCTATTGGGGCGAGCACAATATTGTACTGGGTGGCCAGCTTATCGATGGAGAATTGCTGGACGGCGTTTTTGGACTGGAAGACAGCGAAGCCGGCGGTATTCAGGAGCAGAAGATGTGGTCGCTGTTTGCTGAAGATAACTGGAGTCCAAATGACTATCTGACACTGACCGCTGGGGTGCGTTACGACGAGCATGATGTATTCGGCAGCCAGGTGTCGCCAAGAGTTTACGCGGTTTATACGTTCTCAGATAACTGGACGGTAAAAGGCGGTGTCAGCACCGGCTATAAAACCCCGAATACTACCGATCTGTATGACGGCATTACCGGCTTTGGCGGGCAAGGTACCTCACCGTTTGCGGGCAACCCTAATCTTGAGCCTGAAACCAGCGTAAACAGTGAAATCGCGGTGTACTGGAACAGTGATGAAGGACATAACTTCAACCTGACCTACTTCAATACCCAGTTTAAAGACAAAATTGCTCGCGGCGACACGGTCTATAGTTGTGAAACTACCGGAGGCGTGCGTCCCTGTGTAAATCTCGGTGATTACGACCAGCTGGGCTACGACAGTTACAGCCAGAAAATCAATATTGACGAGGTCGATTTACAGGGCATAGAGGCGGCAGGTCGCCTACAGATATCATCATCGTGGTTTGTCAGTGCTAACTATACCTGGACGGACAGTGAGCAGGAAAGCGGCCCGCAAGAAGGCCAGCCGTTAACCAACACCGCCGAGCATATGGCCAATGTCACCCTGAACTGGGATATGACGACGGATATTAATCTGTATCTGCAAACCCAGCTACGCTCGGATCGTTACCGGGGTTGGGACAGCACACTGGACAAGCCGCTTTACTACAAAAACTACGAGTTGCTGACGCTTGGCGCGCGCTACCGTATTAACGAGCATGTCACGGTCAATGCAAGAATAAACAACTTGCTGGACGAAGACTTTACGACCTACACCGCAGAATATAACGACTTAAATGGTGATGGTACTTACGAATACCTGACCGGTCGTGGCATGGTCAGTGAAGTGGTATTCCTGGATGACTACAACATTAAAGACAGCACCCGTAACTTCTGGGCAGGAGTGAATGTCAGATTCTGATTGCCATAGTCATATTCTGATCCAAGAGGCCGGCGTTTTGCCGGCTTTTTCATTTGATTTATTGGAGCAGGGGCACCACAGGTTATCCGCGCGATATTTTACATCGTCATGAGTCCGGTCGATGCAAGGCTCAGACATTCCTTCATCAATGTGCCTCAATTAGCGACATTCATCTTTCCCTGACCTGATTACACATGCTTACGGATTGGTATAAAAAGCACCAAAAACAAAGCCACCCGAAGGTGGCTTTGTACGTTCGGCTTCCGGGTTGGGGAGGAAGCGTTTAACGTTACTGTTGCGTATCAGTCCTTACAGGCTGGCGCGTTATCCACATCTACTTCAAAGCGGATATTCGACACAATAATATGCGCGTCGCTGGCACCGCTCAAAGCCACTGGCGAGAATACCTCACCAAACTGAGCACCTTGCTCCATAAAGCAGCGAGTGGGCAAGGTTACTGTCTGCCACTCGTTAGTGTCGGTCATGTAGTCACTAAGCGGCAGTGAGACATCGCAATTTTCTGAGCAGCCTGAGGCGACCGAGAGTGAGCCGGCGTTGGCTTCAACTTTCACATCCATGACCAGTGCTGAATTGTCCGCAGTAAAGTCACGCAGATCTTCAGGGAAGGGGGCAAAAAAGCCAATAACCGCATCGCCTGTCCAGCGCATATCCAGAGAGTCTTCCTGCACGTTGCGATCGGTGGTGCGAACCGATGCACCCGCTGAGGTAATAATATTGCTTTGCATGACGGTATCACCGTCGCTGTCTTTAATCATTAACTGCCACGGTTTCTGTGTGCTGCGAACGTAGATATCGTGTGATGTCAGGCCGGCATTGCCGAGTTCACCGCGATCAGTACTTAGCGGATATTCGGTAGTATCCTGCTCACCATATTCCAGGCCATAGCCATAAGGAAACAACGGCGTTTTTCCGTCTCCGCGATTCACAGTTGCCTGCGAAGGCAGCGCTGGCCAGGAGAACGACAGGTTGCCGGTCACAGGATAATTCACGTCACCATTTGCTTTGGTAAACAGCACATCTGCGACACCCTGACCTTCTGAGCCAGGTAACCAGGCAACCACAAAGGCATCAGATGCATTTAGTTCCGGGTTCACCCACAGAGGCCGACCGGTAATAAATACGGAAACTACCGGGATCCCTTTCGCTTTCAATGATTCCAGCAGGGCCAGGTCGGTTTTATCGCCGCGCTGGTACTCCAGGTTCGACAAATCGCCGTTACCCTCTGCATACGGGTTTTCGCCGAATACGACAATGGCGACGTCGGGTTTCTCTTCAAAGCTGCCATCTTCAGACAACACGGCGTTGCCACCAGCTTCTGACACTACAGACTCAATCCCCTGATAAATTGATGTGGCACCCGGGAAATCACTGTTTTCATTTCCCGTGCCCTGCCAGGTGATAGTCCAGCCGCCAGACTGCTTGCCAATATTGTGCGCAGCATCACCTGCCACCAACACGTTCATGTCAGGCGTCAGTGGCAAAATATCATTCTGATTTTTCAGCATTACCAGTGATTTGCGAACAGCTTCACGGGCAACGGCACGATGCTCGTCTGCACCAATCAACTCCGCTTTTGCTGAAAGCGAGCGCTTTGCGGGCGAAGGCAAATCAAATAATCCGACGCGGACTTTCACGCGAAGCACCCGGCGTACCGCATCATCAAGACGGGACATGGGAATTTCACCGCTTTTTACCTGCGCGATAGTATTTTCGTATAGCGGCTTCCAGGCACCCGTTGGCACCATGTAAACATCAAGGCCAGCGTTAATCGCCTGAGGGCAGCTTTCATTGCTGCAGCCCTTAATCTGCCCATGACCATTCCAGTCGCCAACCACAAAGCCGTCAAAGCCCATCTTTTCTTTTAATACGTTGGTTAACAGGTACTTGTTGCCATGGATCTTATCGCCATGCCAGCTGTTAAATGATGCCATTACCGATTGTGCACCTGCATCCAGACCTTCTACATAGCCCTGCGCGTGAATGCGAAACAACGTTTCTTCATCGGCCAGGTTGTCACCCTGATCGTCACCACCTTCGGTACCGCCATCACCCACGAAATGCTTCACGGTAGAAATCACGTGCTCATCGTCAATGTTGCCATCGCGAATATCGCCCTGAAGACCAGAAACAATCGCACGCGCATACTTGCCTACGATTTCAGGATCTTCTGAGTAGCTTTCATAAGTGCGGCCCCAGCGATCATCACGTGCAGTAGCCACTGTTGGTGCAAAAATCCAGTCGATACCAGTAGCACGCACTTCTTTGGCGGTAACGGTGGCTATTCGGCTGATAAGCTCTGGGTCGTTCATCGCCCCCAGACCGATATTATGTGGGAATAAGGTCGCACCAATCACATTGTTGTGACCGTGTACGGCGTCTGTACCCCACATTGTCGGGATGCTGATACCATCTAAGGAATCATCGACGGATGCCTGATACATGGCTTCTGCCACGGCAACCCAGTCTTCCATTGATGCGTGCTTGTCGTTGTTCGGGAACGCACCGCCACCATTCAAATAGGATCCGAAACCGTATTTACGCATGTCTTCAACGGTGACATCACGAATTTCGGGCTGCATGATTTGTGCAACCTTTTGCTCCAGCGTCATGCTTTCCAGCAGCTCAGATACCGTGGCTTCTACTTCCTCACTATTCTCGGTAGTGAAGGATATTTCAGGCCAGTAGTCCGGAACCTGTGAATCAGGTGCCGGTGGCAGACTACGAGAGGTCTGCTCAGGTTCAACATTCGCTGATGTGGCTTGCGTAGCGTCGTCTTTCTGACAAGCTGACACCAGCAGCGCCGTAGCAACTACTGCGACGGAATGCTTCCATTTAAAATTCATGCGTTTTTCTCCTGAGATTCGACAGGCTTGGACCCAATAAGGCCGTAATATGCGATATATAGATAGCAAAGCATGGGTAACAGGAAAGAGATCTGCAGGCCCATTGTGTCGGCTACCACGCCCTGTAGCAGAGGGATAATGGCACCACCAACAATCGCCAGACAGAGCATGCCTGAGCCATTTGCTGTTTGTTTACCCAGTCCTTTCAGTGCAAGACTGAAAATAGTGGGGAACATAATAGAGTTACAAAGACCTACTGCCAGAATCGACCACATGGCCAGGCTGCCAGAACTTGAAACTGACAAAATAATCAGCAGGCAGGACAGCGCGCTATTGAACGCCAGCAATTTACCGGGGCTGACTTTCTGCATCAAAACTGCACCGATGAACCGACCCACCATGGCACCGCCCCAATAATAGGCGATATAGTTAGCAGCCTGACCTTCGGTCATGCCCATGACGTTTTCAGAAACAAAATAGTTAACCAGAAAACTGCCGATTGATACCTCTGCACCGACATAAACAAAAATACCAATAACACCTAACGCCAGGTGGCGGTGTTTCAGTACGGTCTGATCGGCTTCGGTAGGCAGGTCAACGTCATCCTTAGATGGCTTGGGTAATGAGACTTTAATCATTACGATTGCCATAACCACTAATATGCCTGCCATTGAGAGGTAAGGCGCGATGACAGAACTGGCCTCTACGGGGGCACTGGATTCACCATGCGTGGCGGAAAATAGCAGGTAACCGCCTATGATTGGCGCAACTGTGGTTCCCAGTGAGTTGAATGCCTGCGTCATGGTTAAGCGACTCGATGCCGTTTCAGGATCGCCCATCACGGTTACCAGCGGGTTTGCCGCCACTTGCAGGATGGTCACGCCTGATGCGAGTACAAACAAAGCCGTCAGGAACATCCAGTACTGCTCCATGTAAGCAGACGGTATGAACATGACACAACCAACAGCGGCAGTGATCAGGCCAATGCCAATGCCTTTCTGGTAGCCGACTTTACTGACTAGACGACCACCGGGAATTGATACCAGAAAATAGGCGCCGAAAAAACACGACTGAACCAGCATGGCTTTGGTGAAGCTTAGTTCGAATAATGATTTAAGGTGCGGAATTAACACATCGTTCATGGCGGTAATGAAACCCCACATGAAAAACAATGATGTGAGAGTGCCCAGAACAAAATGCGATGTTTTGGGACTGTGGTGGGTACCAGCCTGAGCAGTATGGTTCATAGTTACGTTCTGCCTTGTCGTTGTGGCGTGTTTAGATACAGCAGGTACTAAGGCGCGCCTTCAGACCAGCTTGACGTGAATCGCACACAATATTGTTAATAACTTGTTGGCTAGTATAGGCGTGAGAAAGTGAAATGCAAGCGCTTACATTGTATTTTTGAATGCGCTTACATTTATCATTTGTAAATACGATCATGTTCAATATTTTCTCTAATGAGGCGTTTTCGTTAAACGTGGTTCATGCAACCACCTACCTAAGATAGATGCTGGTAAAAAATAAATAAAAATAAATCAGTGTTATAAGCGTTATTTATTGTTGTGTTCACAACATTCATAGGATTGGATCCAGAACAACAAACGATCAGGTATGCGATCTGGTCGATCCAGAGTTGACTAAAAATAAATCAATTAACAAGTTTAAAACACTTGCATTACAAAAGTATCGTAAGTATTTTGTAATGAAAGCGCTTACAGCTTTTGCCTGTAAATTTGTAAGCGCTTTCATTGCAGTTGGCGAGCGATGCCGCGGTATGCATCGTATGAAGATAAAACCAATGTGAATGAAGCGGCTATTGGCACATGAACTACACTTGTAACCGACTCGCTCCCTGGGTCTTACAAATAGTGGATGTCCTTAACGCATAACCGCTCGACTGGGGAAATACATGAAATCAAGAACATTTAATAAAACCCGATTAGCAACCAGTTTGTCGCTAATCTTGGGTGCTGTTGCAGCAATGCCTGCAGTAGCACAGGAAAGCGAAGAGAAGGAATTAACCGCCGGTGATTTTGAAGTCATTGAAGTCAGCGGTATTCGCGAAAGTTTGACCAAAGCAATGCTGACAAAAAAAGCGGCATCTGGTGTCGTTGATGCCATTTCCGCGGAAGATATCGGTAAATTTCCGGACACCAACCTGGCAGAATCACTGCAGCGTATTACCGGTGTGTCAATCGACCGTTCCAACGGTGAAGGTAGCCGGATTACGGTTCGTGGCTTTGGTCCCGACTATAACCTGGTAACGCTAAACGGACGTCAGATGCCGGCAGCTTCTATCGAAGCTACGTCAGCATCCAGCTCACGCTCTTTCGATTTTGGAAATTTGGCTTCAGAAGGGGTATCGGCAGTTGAGGTGTACAAAACCAGCCTGGCTGCAAAACCTACTGGTGGTATCGGTTCTACAGTAAACCTGGTTACGGCTAAGCCGCTTTCTAACCCTGGCCTGACGGCATCTGCATCGGTTAAAGGCGTGTACGATAATTCTACCGAAACCGGCAGCAAGGTAACGCCTGAACTCTCGGGTATTTACAGTCAAACGTTTAACGATGACAAATTCGGTATTCAACTTATCGGTTCTTACCAAGAGCGCGACAGCGGTTCGGCCAGTGCCGAAACCGGGAATGGTTGGTATACCATTAAAGGTGACGGTGGCGACTGGGGGTCCTTGCCTCAGGATACTTTCGAGAATCCGCCTCAGGAAAACGATGTGTACTCAGTACCTCGTAACCTGGCGTACAACTTCAACGAATTCCGTCGCACCCGGACAAACGGCCAGTTAACGCTGCAATATCGTCCGGTAGATAATTTTACCTCCACGCTGGATTACACCTATTCAGAGCTTGAAACACGCACAATGCGTCAACAGATTTCAACCTGGTTTAACGGCCAGCCCGTATACGGTGAATATACTCAGGGCAGCAACACAGAAGGATCGGTTATTGGGCCGGTAATCTATGCGGACAACTCCGGTTCAGATGTCGGTCTGGGTACATCAGACTTCACTCGTGTGAATGAAAATAACTCTATTGGTGTGAATTTCGAGTGGTTAGTTTCAGACCGACTGGAACTGGAACTGGATTATCATCACTCGACAGCGGAAGCAGGTCCTGGCGATAACCTGGGAAGCGACAACGTTATTTCCGGTGTACAGTTTGACCGCGTGCTGACGGAAGTTGATTATTCACAAGACTTCCCTGTGATGGACATCACCTATGCCGACGGCGTAGACGGCCTGGACCCTTCACGCATGCTAACTTCGGGCACGTCGTTCCGAAACAGTTACATGAAATCTGAGATCGATCAGATTCAGTTCAGCGGTAAGTACTATGTCGATGAAGGCATCCTTGGCTCAATTGACTTCGGTATTTCTGCAATCGAAGTAGACAATCGCTCTGCGTATTCTAACGCGCAGCGTGATACCTGGGGCGGCTATGGGGCGCCAGAAGATTATCCGGATGATATCTTTATTCAGCAAGACCTGCCGAGCCGCTTCGATGACATTTTAGGTAGCAATGGCGGCAGTCTGGAACCGTTCTACTATGCATCAAGCATGCAGGATTTCTTAAGCGCGATTTCGGCGATTGCAACGGCTAACGGCGACAACCTTGGACCGTGTGGTACCGAATTGTGTATGGATCCAAATTACTCCACTGACCGTCGTACGACAGAAACGCAGTGGGCTGCTTATGTGCAGGCCAACATGTCATTCGAAATTGGCACCATGCCAGCGAACCTGGTTGTGGGCGTGCGATACGAAGACACTGACGTTGAGTCTACCGCTCTGGTACCTGAATATTCCACTATCGCCTGGACCGGCGATAACGAATTCACTGCACAAGCAGTAGGGAACCAGTTTACTTCACTGGATGGTGGTTATGATCACTTCCTGCCTTCTGTCGACTTCAATATTGAAGTGGTTGAAGACCTGATTGTGCGTGCGTCTTACAGCAAAACCATCACACGTCCAAGCTACCAGTCAATTCAGGGTGGTCTGACAATTGGTGAGTTGGCGCGTTTCAACGGTGGTACCGGTAACGCAGGTAACCCTAATCTGTTGCCGTTTGAGTCAACGAACATCGATCTGTCGACAGAATACTATTACGGCGAAGGCAGCTACGTTTCTATCGGTTACTTCGACAAGAGCGTAGATAACTTCATTGCGCAGGATTCGTATACCGACACAGTGTTCAACCTGCCTAACCCATTTGGTGGCCCTCGTTATCAGGAAGCGGTTGAAGCTCTGGGTACAGACGATGCGACAGCAGTACGCCAGTACTTTGTCGACCAGGGTTACACGAATGCGGACGGCCAGATTGTGGGTATCGCGGGTGAAGATCCACTTATGCCTTACACCATCATTCAGGATATCAACGCCGATACCCGCAACGTTGATGGTTTCGAGATGGCCGTACAGCACATCTTCGGTGAGACCGGCTTTGGCGTCATTGTTAACTACACTACGGTTGATGGGGACGTAACTTACGATAACTACAATACGAACAAAGGCGAAGCGCCGAATCAGTTTGTATTGCCAGGTTTGAGTGATACAGCCAACGCGGTGCTTTTCTATGAAAAAGATGCCTGGGAAGTGCGTCTTGCCTGGAACTGGCGTGACAAGTTCTTCGCTTCCGGCTTTGACGGGAACGGTGAACGTAACCCGATTTATGTTGAGGAATACAGTCAGCTGGACGCGAGCGTTCGCTATCAGGCGATGGAAAACCTCGAAGTCTTTGTTGAAGGTATCAACATTACTAACGAGTACCAACGTACGCATGGTCGTCATCCAAACATGCTGATTGGCGTGTACGACGGTGAGCCTCGTTATAACGTGGGTGTGCGCTACAACTTCTAGTCCCGAGAAGTTGTAGATCAGGGAGGCGCTGTCGAAGGAATCGGCAGCGCCGACCGCCTTAATAAGTTAGACTCCAACGAGTTGCTTTTTTAAACGGAACTGAATTAGCAACTCGCTGTGGGTTTATCTTCCCCCGGGACGGTGGAAAGAAAAATCAGAAACAACCGGCTTGCACACACAATGTCGGTAAAACTGCGACTATCAGATACGCACAAATCTGCGCAGACGGGACAATAAAATGAAGTCACAACACAATTCAACGCCGCACCGGTCTGTTGTGATCGTAGGTGGCGGCGCAGCCGGCTGGTTAACAGCAGCCATTATTGCTGCTGAACACAATGTGAAGAATAACCCCAACGTATCCGTTACGCTGGTGGAATCGCCTGACGTTAAAATTCTTGGCGTAGGAGAGGGTACCTGGCCAACGATGCGTGACACATTGCGCAAAATTGGTATAGATGAGTACCCGTTTTTGCTTTCCTGCGATGCCTCTTTCAAACAGGGGACGTGCTTCAAAGGCTGGATTAACGGGCAGTCTGATGACGTCTATTATCATCCATTCGATTTACCTGCTGGTTTCTTTGAAACTGATATTGCCGCCTGGTGGCAGCAGGCTGATAACAATGTCAGCTTTGCCACGCTGTTTTCCTCCCAGGTTGCGCTTTGCGAACAGCAAAAAGCACCGAAACAGCCGCAAACCCCACCCTATGCTGCGGTGGCGAACTATGGCTATCACCTTGATGCGAATAAATTCGCAGAGTTGCTAAAAAACCACAGTGTTAATGTGCTTGGGGTGACGCATGTCATTGACCATGTTGACGCTATTATTGGTGAACCAGACCAGCCCATGCAGGCTATTCGCGGGAAAAAGGGTGAAATTCCGGGCGATATTTTTATTGATTGTTCCGGCTTCGCTGCAATGCTAATCGGTCAGCATTATGGTGTGCCGCTCGCACCCGTAACCGCATTGAAAAACGATACCGCCATGGCAGTGCAGGCGAAGTACAAAAGCGACTCAACACCAATTCAGTCTGCTACGGTGTCTACCGCGCAGGAATCAGGCTGGATCTGGGATATCGGCCTGCCTACCCGCAAGGGTACAGGCTATGTCTACAGCAGTGCACACGTTGACGATGACACGGCCAAAGCCACACTGCTTAACTATTTAAAAAACGATGATGCTTCAGCCGACGTTGATCCTGACGCCATCAGAAAAATTCAGTTTACGCCGGGCTATCGGAAAACCCTGTGGAAACACAACTGTATTGCTGTAGGCACGTCTGCCGGATTCCTCGAGCCATTGGAGGCGTCTGCGCTGGTGATGATTGAACTGGCAGCAAAAGACATCGCCCGCTTGTTACCATCGAATAACGCGCAAATGCAGATGGCTTCTGAACAGTTTAATCAGGTAATGAACACACGCTGGGCCCGTATTATTGACTTTTTGAAGCTGCACTACGTGCTAAGCGAGCGACGAGACACCGCATACTGGCGGGATATGACTGATATGAGCGGCGCTTCTCTGCAACTACAGGCCTGGCTGGAGATGTGGAATACGCGTCCTCCTCACGCTGACGATTTTTTGTTTAATAACGAAATTTTCCCTGTTGCCAGCTACCTCTATATTCTTTACGGCATGGGGTACAAAGGGCAGGTAGATCCGGGCCGCTTCCCGGCACAACGCTTATCTCAGGCTGAAGTGGCAATACGTCATAACCATCAGCGTTTACAACAATTACTTGCGGGGCTGCCGCAAAACCGCGAACTGTTAACACAGTTACGGTCAGCCGCCGCGAACGAAGCCAGCTAATAGGAGTGATCATGGCTAAACACGTCTTACTGAATAACGTCGAGCACAAAGATCTGAAAGTGATCACCACGCACAGCGACGCCTATGGCGAAAATATTATGTGTGTGCCGGTGTATCCGGTGGAATGCCGACACGCGCAGGCACATTATCCGTTGATGTTCGCCAAGGACGCTAATGGCGATTTTCAGATGGTGGCACTGCTGGGCTTTGAACAGGGAGAAAACCTGTTCTTATCCGGTAACGACTGGCTGGCGAGTTACAAGCCGCTGCTCATTGAGAAAGGGCCGTTTCTGATTGGTCGAAATGCTCAGCAGGGCGAGGAAACCTTGTCGATTCACATCGATTTGGATGATCCGCGCGTGAATGAGTCAGAAGGCCAGCCAATCTTCCTGCCCCACGGCGGCAATACCGATTACATCGATAATATCGCCAACGTACTAAGCACTATTCATCAAAGTCAGACGGAAGCCGGGCTGTTCGTAAAACGCCTGAACGAGTTGGAACTGATAGAAAGCTTTGTCGTGGATATCGATCTGGATGGTACAGGTACTCACCGCCTTTCAGGCTTTTATGCGCTGAATGAAGATAAGCTCAAAAAACTGAACGCAGAGACGCTGGGCGACTTGCACAGCAATGGCTACATCGAACTGATATACATGATGCTGGCATCCATGTCGCAACTTCGTCATATGATTGACCTGAAAAAGGCGCGAGTGAGCAGCTAAATGAGCATGCCATCACCACAGCAGGAACACGTAACAACGTCGGACGCATTGCCCTCGCAACTGTCGCAATGGACCCGCCCCCGGCATTTGCCCGGGCTGGTATCGCACTGGCCAGTGGTGCAGGCGGCAAAACAAGGTGATGCGGCGCTGGTTAACTACTTACAGCAGTTCGACAACAATGTGACTGTTGATTGTCTTGAGTTAGCACACGCAGAAGATGGGCGGATGTTCTACAACGACGACATGTCCGGGTTCAACTTCAGCCGCACTCGCAAACCGTTTATGCAGGCATTGAAAGCGATGCTTGCGCTGGCAGAAGAAGATGAACCCGACTCGTTATACGTAGGATCTACCACGGTGCAAAGTTGTCTGCCGGGTTTTGTGGAGGCGAATCCGATAGGGCTGGACTCGCTGGATCCTCTGGCCACATTATGGATTGGTAACAAAAGCCGGATAGCGGCGCACTATGACGTGCCCGACAATCTTATTTGCGTGACCGCGGGCAAACGCAAAGTGACCCTGTTTCCGCCTGAGCAAGTGGAAAACCTGTACGTAGGGCCGCTACATTTTACGCCCGCAGGGCAAGCCATTAGCCTAGTGGATTTTAAAAAGCCGGACCTTGATCGTTTCCCTGATTTTGCCACTGCGCTGGAAAACGCACTGGTGGTGGAGTTGCATCCGGGCGACGCGCTATATATTCCGTCAATGTGGTGGCATCACATTGAAGGGCAGGAAACCATGAATATGCTGGTGAATTTCTGGTGGCGAGAAACGCCTTCCCATTTGGGACGAACGGAGAATGCGCTCTACCATGCCCTGCTAGCGCTGAATAATTTACCCGATGCCCAACGCGAAGCGTGGAAGGCGATGTTTAATCATTATGTATTTGGTGAGTCATCGACACGCTTTTCCCACATTCCGGAAAGCCGGCAAGGGCCGCTAGGCCATATTGATGAGCCAACTATGCGACAGTTTAAGGCATGGCTGGCAAATAATTTAAAGCAGTAACTGAATTCGGCAGGACAGACTATGACTGATTCTAAAAAGCAACGGGTGGTAATTGCCGGAGGAGGCACCGCAGGCTGGATGGCGGCCGCAGCCTTTACCCGAATTCTGAACCGGCAGGTAGATGTTACGCTGATAGAAAGCAGTGACATTGGTACCGTTGGGGTGGGTGAAGCGACCATTCCTACACTGGTGTTCTTCCACAAGCTGCTCAAGATCAATGAGCAGGAGTTTATGGCAGCCACCAATGCTACATTTAAACTGGGCATTAATTTCGAGAACTGGAAAGAGCTTGAGCATGCCTATCTGCATGCTTTTGGCGTAACCGGGAAAGATTGCTGGGCAGCCGGCTTTCAGCACTTCTGGATGCGCGGTTTAAAAGAAGGCTTAAGCACCGACTTTGGTGATTACTGCCTGGAGCGCAAAGCCGCAGAAGCCGGTAAATTTGCGCACCTGCCAAACAATGGTCTGAACTACGCGTATCACATCGATGCGACGCTGTACGCGCAGTTTCTGCGAAAAATTGCTGAGCATGAGGGCCTGACCCGCATTGATGCCAAAATCGATGACGTCACTATGCGCGAAAAGGACGGCTATATAGAAAGTCTGACGCTGGACAACGGTGATGTCATAGAGGGCGATATCTTTATCGACTGCACGGGCTTCCGTGGCCTGCTGATTGAAAAAGCGTTGCACACCGGTTATGAAGACTGGTCGCACTGGTTGCCTTGCGATAGCGCGGTAGCGGTGCAAACAGAATCCGTTGGCGACCCCATTCCTTACACTCGTTGTATTGCCCATGAAGCTGGGTGGCAGTGGCGAATTCCGCTGCAACATCGTGTGGGTAACGGCATGGTATATTGCAGTAACTATGTCAGCGATGATGAGGCTATTGAGAAACTACTTGCCAACATCAAAGGCAAGCCGTTAAACGATCCGCGCGTCATTCACTTTCGCACCGGACGTCGTCGTAAACAGTGGAACCGCAACTGTATTGCGCTGGGCCTTGCCAGTGGTTTCTTAGAGCCATTGGAATCCACCAGTATTCACCTTATCCAGCAGGGCATCGTGCGGTTGCTGAGAATGTTTCCCATCGATGGCATATGCGAAGAGGATGTGAACGAGTTCAACGCTCAGGCCGATTTTGACATCGAGCACATCCGCGACTTTATCATTCTGCATTATCATGTAACGAACCGCACAGACACCCCATTCTGGCGTCATTGCCGTCAAATGGATGTGCCTGACTCATTACGCCACCGTATCGATTTGTTCGTCAAAACCGGTCGCGTATTCCGTGAGGGCAGTGAGTTGTTCGACGACTCCTGGCAGCAGGTGATGATAGGGCAGGGGCTGATGCCGCAGTCGTATCACCCGATTGTCGATACCATGAGTCGGCAGGAACTGGAGCAATTGCTGTCGCAAATTCGCACGAACATCGATCGGGCGGTAGATAAGCTGCCTTACCATCAGGATTATCTCACGCGTTATAGTCAATAACGTTCACCAAAGGAGTGGAGAAATACTTCCTGACCTGCTCATCTTCTCCAGTTCTGACCCACTGCGCAAAAAGGCTTTTTATCTATCTGATAAAAAGCCTTTTTCTATTTTTTAAACATACAGAGAACACCAATAATCCCTTAAAAAATTCAGGGTTGTAATCCTCTTTATTTTGTATAGGATCGAATGATAATTATTATCATTTAGATTATCAAAGAGGAAGCCGTGAATCGAAGTGCAGCATTTCTTAGTGCCGTTGTCGCTGTAGCACCCGCTATTGCTGCGGAACCCTCCGACAGGCTTGAGCGAGTTGTGGTCACCGGGACACGCACACCGACACTGTTGCATGACTCACCAGTAAAGGTTGATGTGGTTGAGGGCGAGGAAATCGCCCGCCTGTCGAAAGGAACACTGCGACAAGTATTAGAGGTTATGCCCGGTGTAGTCGTTCGTCGAAACCAGAAAGATGGCTACAACGTGCAAATGGGCGGTTTTAACGGCGATCATGTACTGGTTTTGATTAACGGGCAGCCGGTAATTTCGCCCACCGGCTCCTCCGTCGATTTGGACCAAATCAGTGTAAACAATATCCGTCAGATCGAAATTGTCCGTGGTGCCGCCTCCGTGTTGTACGGCAGCTCTGCGATGGGCGGAGTGATCAATATCATTACCGACACGCCAGAGGGAAGTGCGCTCACAGCCGACTACGAGGTTTCCGCTTTTCCTGGCAACGCAATTGACGATGAGCGATGGGGACACACGGCAAAAATCAACGCCAGCACCCGCTGGGAGCAATGGCGACTGGGTGGGAGCGTACAACATATCGCAAACCCTGGCTTTGAGTATGATCCCGATACGGTGGTACAGAATGGTGGCGCCGTAGACAAAGATTTTGCGACATTGTCTGTAGGGCGACACTGGGATGATTTGCAGATCCGCTACAACGGACAGTGGTTTGAGGAAACCAAGAATAAGCCTCAGTCTGCGATCCCTGGTCAGAATGCGCTTATTCAATACCAGTCTGATGTAACGCAATGGCAGCACGACTTTCGAATCGAAAAATCACACCAGTGGCATGTTAATGGTCGCTATCTTGAGCACGATGAACTAAGCGGCAACAGTAATGGTTTACGCCAAACCGACATATTGCTGGCCGAGCTGGACGCCCAATGGATTGTCAGTTCCGGTGCCATTGAGTGGGTAGCGGGTGGCGTGTTGCATACCGACGAACTGGATCAGTATCGGATTGATACCGGTACAACAGAAGTTGATAACGCCAGCCGTGACAGCGCCGAGGCTTACCTGCAGGCCAACTGGCGCACCGGTGATACCCAGTGGTTAGGCGGGTTACGGGTGCAAAACGATTCTGATTTCGGCTGGCATGAAGCGATAAAGCTCAGCATCAGTCACGTCGTTAAACAGCAGACACTGAAATGGCAGTGGCGCGGCGGCGTGGGGAGCAGTTACCGGGTACCAAACTTAAAAGAACGCTATTACGTTTTTGACCACAGTAACCTTGGTTACATGGTGCTGGGAAATTCTGCACTGGTGCCAGAAACGGCGTTGAGTACCAATGCCGGCGTGGAAGTGATATGGGAGCCAGCTTCCAGTCAGTGGCAGTTTTCCGGCGACATTGAACTGCATCATACCGAAGCGGAAGCGTTCATCACCACACAGCTGGATCGGGAAGCCTCGGAGGAGGCCGGTCTGGATATCTCCGTTTATCAGAACCTTGAAGAAGCCACGCTATCCGGTGTTGATATCAGTATGTCGGCCAGAAACCTGAACTGGCACTGGCAGGTTCATTACAGCTATCTGCAAACCGAAGGAGAGCAGGGGAAACGCCTGACAGAGCGTCCGCGACACGTAGTGAAGGCGTCAGTCAGCTATGACTTCGATAACGTGGACAGCACACTGCAAACCTATCTGGTTTATGAAGGGGACGTCTCGCCTGCACAGGGGTACACCGATATTGGCCGCGACCACTTCACTACCGTCAACCTGGTCTATCAGCATCACTTAACTGCTCACTGGCAGTTTCGCGCTGGTGCAGAAAACCTTACCGACACCCATCGGGATCCAGCACTTACCCAATCCGGGCGTTGGGATGCGCGGCCTGTTACAGCCCGTCGGGTCTATCTCGGCTTCGGCTATCGCTTTTAACATTTCTTAATAAGGAACTTATAAATGAACAAAACCTATTTAGCATTACTTTTAGCTATCAGTCTCGGACTTACCGCTTGTGGAGGCTCCAGCGATCCTGATACCAGCACCACGCCACCGGACAGTTCTGAAGGTGATGACAGTGGCGAAGATACGGGTGATGATGGCGATAGCAGTGATGGCAATATCGAGGAAGGCACCGTATTCGGTCCCTTCAGCACGGGCTCAACCTCAGATCCTGTCGCGGTATATTTCGATCTTGATACACAAACAGAGGTTTCACTGACAGAAGAGGAAGCGGCTACAGATACCACCTGGGACATCGCCTTCAAACGCACCAGTGTTTTTGTGAATACCCATCAGGAGACGCCGGTCAGTGTTTATTTCACGGGTAATAACGCTGACTTTTATGATGATAGCGGCGAGCCGGTTGCAGACAAATTCTTAAATGCGACACCTGACAGTGAACTGGAAGATTATCTGGCCATTACCGCAGAAGATATTCCGCAGGCAGATGCATTTATTACCGATTCAGAATCGCAGGTAATTGGCGACAGCTTCTATCACTACGATATGACAACCCATGTCGTGTCGCCGGCTGATGACGTATTTTACATTGTTTCCTCGGATGACAATTACACCAAATTTCACGTAACCAACATCGTCACCGAAGGTCGCGGTCTGGGCGAGATCACATTGGAAGTCATGCATCAAAGCGCGGTGGACGGGCAGGCAGAGTTTGCGCAGCCGGTGGATATCACCCTCAATGCAGTAGGCTGCGTTGAACCACTGTTTATTGATTTTGACCTGCAACAGGCCGTTACCGAAGCCGATAACTGGGATGTTCAGATTCCCTGTGGTGATGGCGCCGCAGAATTTGCGATGCTTCTTGCCGACGATGCTACGGTGTTACGCACAGATGGAGAAACCCATACTGGTATCGATCCGGAAGCTGCACCTTTCTACGGCTTCAGTGAGGACAATGTCACAGATTATGCCTTTGATGCGTCTCCCTGGTATTTCTACGATAGCACTTCGCATTTACTGCACTCGCAATTTGGTGTGTACCTTATTCAGACAGCTGGCGCTACGTTCAAGCTGCAGATCACCAGCTACTATGACGATGCTGGCACTTCAGGAAGCTATAGCTTCCGCGCAGATGAACTGGTTCAGGAATAAACTGTGATGACGCGTATCAGTATGACTCTGCTGTTACTGTTGCTAGTGGCAGGCTTCGGCCTGCCGGTAACAGCAAATAGCGACACGCCACGCATTATCAGTGCTGGTGGCAGTATAACGGAGGTAATCTACGCGCTGGGGCGCGGTGATTGGGTGGTGGCAACCGACAACACCAGTTCCTACCCGGAACCTGCAGGCGAGGTAACCAAGCTGGGATATTTCAGACAGCTCAGTACTGAAGGTGTGCTTGCTCAGCATCCGACGCACTTAATTGGTGCTGATGCGACCGGGCCTGACATCATGCTTAAGCAGGTAGCGAGCGCGGGTGTGCAGGTTTCAGTACTGCATCAGCCTAGAAACCTCGCGGGTTTGCTCAGTGTAATTCGCGATGTCGGGGATATTGTAAATGCAGAAACTGCAGCAAACCGTCTTATAGAACGAATTCAACGTGAGGTTACAGAACAAAAGCAACGTTTTCTGAATGATGCAGATACCACACACTCCCTCAGGGCATTGTTTATCGTAGCGAATAACGACAGAGGGCTGACGGTAGCGGGACAAAATACGGTGCCGCAGGCGCTCTTTTCTGAGCTAAATATTGTCAATATCGCTGAGTCCATAGAGGGCTATAAGCTTATCGACAACGAAACGGTACTGGCCGGCAATCCCGACTTTATCCTGGTTGCAGGACACATGCTGCATGGTGAAAGCGCACTACAAAAACTGTGTTCGCAAAAGGCAGTTGCCGCGACCTTTGCAGGCAAGCATTGCCTGGTGCAGTCAATTGACAGCAGTATCGGATTAGGGCTGTCTCCGCGCTTTGCCGATGCACTGGGCATTGTTGCGGACCAGGCCAAAACGGCCATACGACAGAAGCAAACCGCATCAACAGCCGGGCTTTATCCGTGAGTACGCTGACGCAACAGCCGCAGGCCTACCAGCAATTTGTACAGGCCAGAGTACGTGAGCGCAAACTACGCGCTGCTCTCATTACCGTGGCGTTGATGGCAGCGATGTACGCGGGGCTGGTCTCAGGCAGTTATGAGATCCAGCTGGCTCAGGTAGTTTCATCCATGTTCTCTGTTCAGTCTGCGTCCGATGTGGCAACCCAATACTACATTGTTACCGAACTGCGCTTACCGCGTGTATTAATGACAGCCACTGTCGGAGCGATGCTGGCCATGTCAGGTTGTGCGATGCAGGGACTGGTTCGCAACCCGCTTGCCGATCCTGGCTTAATTGGTATTGCCGGAGGTGCTGCTGCCGCAGCTGCTGTCAGCATGGCGATACTGCCACCATTTATTCCTGCGCTCGCGCCGGTATGGGTTGCTACCTGGGCGTTTGGTGGAGCGCTTATGGCGGTATGGCTGGTGGTGCGTTTTGCCAGTACACCCGGTGGAATGTCCGTCGCATCGCTTATCCTGGCAGGCGTCGCCATCAATGCCTTGAGTGGCACTATTATCGGTGCTGTCAGTTATGTCGCAAGCGACGATGCACTACGCCAAATTACGTACTGGACGATGGGCAGTATGGCAGGTGCGCAGTGGAGCGTGGTGGCAGTCATTACCGGTGCAGGGATGCTGGCAACAGCCGGACTGGTAGCCTGCAGACAGGCGCTGAACCTGTTAGCACTGGGAGAGAGTGACGCTGCTTACATGGGATTGAATGTAAAACGCTACAAGCAGACTATTCTTTGGCTGGTCGCATTTTCTGTCGGTATGGCAACCGCGTTGTGCGGCATTATCAGTTTTGTCGGGCTGGTAGTACCGCATATTTGTCGCAGTCTGTTCGGTGTGGAGCATCGCTTTTTGTTACCTGCTTGCGGGCTAATGGGCGCGTTGTTGCTGGTGGTAGCAGATACGCTCTCACGTTCGCTGTTCCCGCCTATGGAAATTCCCATCGGTATTGTGACTTCAGCCATAGGAGCACCGTTTTTTCTGTATCTGCTGTGGCAACAAAAAGGGAGACTGGGCTTTGGCTGAGAATGCAATGCTACACGTTAATAATCTGACCGTTACCCGAGGGCGTCGCACGCTCCTTGAGAGTTTTAAAGCTTTTTTCGAGCCCGGTGAGTTTGTGGCAATAGTGGGAGAAAACGGGTGTGGAAAATCATCACTGCTGTCTGAGCTAAGCGGCGCTAACGTCACGACATCGTCAGATATCTGCTTTCACGGCAAGCCGCTTCAGGATTTCACATCGTCTGAACTGGCAAGCCTGCGGGCTGTGATGCAACAAACTCCGGTAACGCCGTTTGGCTTCGTGTCGGCAGAAATACTGGAAATGGCCCGGAACCAGATTACAGAGTCACCCGATAAACGTCAGCAATGCATCCAGCAGGTGGCGCGGTGGTTGGAGATTTCTCATTTGCTTACCCGCAATATTCAGACGTTATCGGGCGGCGAGCGACAGCGGGTATTTCTGGCAAAAACAGTTTTGCAGATCCTGCCTTCACCGGAATTGCACAGCCAGACGCTAAGCGGGCGTATGTTACTACTTGATGAGCCCACTTCAGCACTGGATTTGCGACATCAGAAAATCGTGATGCAGACACTGACACGTTTATGTCAGGCCGGCCTGTGTGTTTTATGCGTAAGCCACGATATTAATTTGATCACGCCTTACGCCAGCCGGATGATGGTACTTGGCGAGAAGCGATGCCTGGCGGATGCGCCGCCGGCCGAAGCGCTTACTGCAAATGTACTGGCACGGTGTTTTCACACTCAACTGAAACTACTTAAAAACGAACAACAGATTGTGTTCGTCACGCACTAATCAGGAGTCACTATGAGCATGCAACACATTACGTTTGATGCCAAACACCTTTCACGCAAGCACCATTCAGGGGTGCTGAGTACGCAGTCTACATCAATGCCGGGCTATCCGTTTGGCTCGGTCGTGCCGTTTTATCTCACCGCGCAAGGTGATGCCATTATCTATATTTCCGATATTGCACTTCACACCCGCAATATCAACGCTGACTCAAAAGTCAGTCTTACTATTTTTGATGCAGACGAAGACGACTCTCAGGCTAACGGGAGAGTAACAATACTCGGGAACGCTGAGCGAGTTGCCGCTGAAAAAGTCAAAGCGCAGTATCTGGCATTGTTTCCGCAAGCGAAAAGCTATGAACAAACCCACGATTTTAACTTTTACAAAATTCGCACCGAGCGCGTGCGCTACATTGGCGGGTTTGGGAAAATTCACTGGATAAGCAAAGAGTTGTGGTTTGTACCGCAGCAGGACTGGCACAGTAACGCGTCAGGTATGATCAACCATATGAATGACGATCACGTCGATGCCATGCAGGCCTTTATCCGTGTTGCCAGCGGCCTCTATTGCGGGCAGCCTGAGATGGTCAGCGTGTTTCCGGAAGGGGCGCATTATCGTTGTGGTGAAAAAGTCATTTATGTTGCTTTCCACGAATTATGTCATACCCCAACGCAAGTGCGTCAGGCTTTGGTGAAACTCACCCATGATGCTCGTGAACAGTTGGGTATAAAAAAAGCGGGCTAATTGCATTCTGCTCAGTATTGCTGGTGCGGACAGAATTCAGCTTGGTGTTCTGTCGGTTCTGGCAATTTTCAGGCTCGGCCCCACTCCTTCTCCAGGTCGGCCCTTTGGTGCGCTTACGCCAGTAGGCGCACTTTTTTCCTCCTCATCATTTGCCATACTCCGACGTGTAAAATTCATGTTAAAAACGCTATGAAAGCGCTTACACTTTGTGGTAAAGTCAACCACAGTTTCAGTAGATATGCTGTGTCTTGCTAATTTTTTGTAAGCGCTTCCAGCACAACGCCTGGACAGACTGAACGCCTGTTCAGCGCCAATATTTTTTTATAGATTTAAACTGTTAACCTGTAGGAATACCTGTCTCTCATGGATATTACTGCGAAGCCCGGATCGCCATTTGCGGATCCCTCATTTACGCTCGGTGTCGCCACTTCTTCCTTTCAAATTGAAGGAGGGGCTGAGGGACGTGAGCCGTGCATTTGGGATACCTTTTGTGAGCAACCCGGCAAAATTGCCGATGGCAGCCACGGCCTTGTTGCATGCGACCACATTAACCTGTGGAAAGAAGATATTGCGCTAATTGCTTCGCTGAATGTCGATGCATACCGGTTTTCAATATGCTGGCCGCGTATCATCCGTGCTGATGGGTCGGTAAATCAGGAAGGTCTGGATTTCTACATAGGCATTCTTGACACACTGGCACAGCGCAATATTAAAGCTTACGTTACCCTTTATCACTGGGATTTGCCGCAGTATCTTGAAGATAAAGGCGGCTGGTTAAACCGCGATACCGCCTTTGCCTTCGCTGAGTATGTCGATGTGGTAACCAAAGCCTTTGGCGATAAAGTGTATTCCTACGCCACATTGAATGAACCTTTCTGTAGTGCCTACCTCGGGTACGAGGTCGGTGTGCATGCGCCGGGTAAAGTAGGGAAAGAGTACGGCAAGAAAGCCGTGCACCATTTGTTACTGGCGCACGGACTGGGTATGAAGGTGCTGCGAAAGAATGTGCCGGATACAGAAAGTGGTATCGTACTTAACTTCACCCCTTTTTACCCTGCAAGCGACTCCGATAAAGATAAAACAGCTACCAAGCTGGCGCACGATCATTTTAACGACTGGTATATCCGCCCGATTATCGAGGGCGAATATCCCGGGCTGCTTGAATCGCTGCCACCGGAGCATTGCCCGCTGATTGAAGAGGGTGATATGGAAACCATTTCTCAGCCCATCGATTTTCTGGGCGTGAATTATTACACCCGGGCGAAAGTGAAAGACGATGGTGGAGAAGATCCCAAGCAGCTGGATCCTCCCGAAGATTGCGAAAAAACGGCAATGGGCTGGGAAGTGTATCCGCAGGGGCTCACCGATTTACTGCTACAATTACATAACGATTACCGGCTGCCTCCCTTGCTGATTACGGAAAACGGGCTGGCAAGCGACGATCATCTTATCGATGGCGTAGTGAATGATGAACAGCGTATTCGTTATCTGCAAACACACATGGATGCCGTGACAGAAGCCGTAAATCAGGGGGTTAACATTACGGGGTACTTTGTCTGGAGTTTGCTGGATAATTTTGAGTGGGCGTTAGGTTACGAAAAGCGTTTTGGCATCGTTTATGTTGATTATGAAACACAAAAGCGTACGCTGAAAAACAGTGCGCTGGCATTACGCAAAATGCTGGCACAACGAAAAGAATAACGATTAATCGGGCGTAGTGCGCATGGTCAGTTCACGGGAAAAGATTGCCTACGGTCTGGGAGATACCGCCAGTAACTTTATCTTCCAGACGGTAATGTTGTTTCTTACTTTTTATTACACCGATATCGTGGGGCTATCGCCTGCTGCGGTCGGCAGTATGTTCCTGATAGTAAGAATTTTTGACGCGGTGACCGATCCAATGATGGGCGCACTGGCCGATCGAACACGAACCCGCTGGGGCAGTTACCGCCCTTATCTGTTATGGCTGGCACTGCCATTTGCTATCTGCAGTGTGATTGCTTTTACCTCACCGCCTTTACCTGAAACCGGCAAGTTCGCTTATGCCTTCGGTACCTATGCACTGCTGATGTTGATGTATACCGCTATCAACATTCCGTATTCTGCACTGGGCGGCGTAATGAGCGCCGATGCCAATGAGCGCGTGTCAATTCAGTCTTACCGTTTTGTCTTTGCCATGGGCGGCGGCCTGATCGTGACATTATTTATGTTGCCGCTGGTGGAGTACTTTGGTCAGGGGGATGACGCCGCTGGCTACCAGGGTGCGATGATCCTCATGAGCGTCATCGGCATGGTGTTATTTCTGCTGTGCTTTTTAGGCACGCGGGAGCGGGTAAAGCCCTCAAATGAAGTGGCTGTGCCCTACACGCAGCAGCTAAAAGCCCTGTGGCAAAACGATCAATGCCGAGTGTTATGCGTTGTCGCCGTTGTGCTGTTAACGGGGATGGTGCTGCGAAATACGCTGGCAATCTATTACGTGAAATACGTATTACAGCGTCCTGACGACGTTACTCTGTTTGTTACAGCAGGCATGATTGGCAGCATTATCGGGTGCGCGCTGGCGAACCCGGCCGCCAGAAGGTTCTGCAAAATTAAGGTATATACCTTTTTGCAAATTGCCAGTGCGGTTATCTGCATCCTGAATTATTTTGTGCCAGCCGATGCGTGGTTGCTGGCAGTAAGCCTGCACTTCCTGTGGGGCTTGTTGCTGCAAATGGCAACGCCACTGCTGTGGGCAAAAATTGCCGATGTGGTGGATTACGGAGAACATAAAACTGGTGTGCGAATGACTGGCGTAACCTACTCAACGGTTGTGTTCTTCATCAAGGTTGGTCTGGCATTGGGCGGTGCTATGGCGGGGTGGTTACTGGCATTTTACGGCTATGAAGCGAACGTATTGAGCGAGCGGGTGTCTGCCGGTATTGTGATTTCGTTTTGCATATTACCGGCGATTGCCTCTTTAGGTGTTGCGATTATCATGCGCTGGTATACATTAGATAACAACAAGATAGACGCTATTCAGCAACAGTTGTCACTGCAACGCCAGTAACAGGCGGTTCAGTCAGGTGTGCGCCGGCTTCGTGTCGGGGCATTCAGGAATCACGGAAAATATGGTTACTATAAAACAGGTCAGTGAACTGGCCGGTGTTTCATCCGCAACAGTGTCCCGGGTTATCAATAATACTGATACCGTTAAAGAGAAAACCCGCGAGCAAGTATTAAGTGCAATGGAAAAGCTGGGGTACCGGCATAATGTCATTGCTGCATCACTGGCTTCTAATAAAACCCACACCATTGGCTACGTTGTACCTGAACTGCACGGTTCGTTCTTCGGTACCATGGTGGCCGGCTCTGAAAAAGTGTTGCGCCAGGCCAACAAACACATGTTTGTGGTAACCGGACACTCCGACGAAGAGCTTGAGAGAAAAGAAATTGAAGCGCTTCTCAGTCGCCGTTGCGATGCGCTGATCCTGCATGTAGAAGCGGTAAGTGATGATTATCTGGTTGACCTGGTGAAGCAGGATGTACCTTTGGTTGTTGTTAACCGTTACATTCAGGAAATCGGTGAAAACTGTATTAGCCTGGACAACGTGACAGGTGGCTATCTCGCAACCAAACACCTCATCGATTTAGGGCATCGTGACATTGCATACCTGTCAGGAGCACTATTTAAAGCCGATGGTGTTAACCGGCTTGAAGGGCATAAACGTGCACTTTCCGAAGCGGGCATTAACTACAACCCTAATCTGACGGTAGAAGGGAACTTCCAGGCGAAGTCCGGTGAAGCCGGAATTGACGCGCTGGAGGCTGCCGGACTGCACTTTACCGCCGTTGCCTGTGCTAACGATGAAATGGCGTCAGGCGCGATCAATGCGCTACGAAACCATGGTAAACGCGTACCGGAGGACGTATCGGTCATCGGTTACGATAATATTGATTTTGCAAGCTACCTTACTCCTAAACTAACCACGGTCGATTATCCGGTGCAGGAGATTGGCGCTATGGCAGCCAGTTGGATCCTCGATCAGGTTTACGGAAGTCACAAAATGACAATGCAGCATATTCTGACCCCCGAACTCATTGTACGTGGAACCACCCGTCACATTTGAACATCGATTAATTTTTGTTTGCTAAATAGCAGTGACTCGTGTACCTCTGGTACAGTAAAAAAAACGATAACAATTTGCCGGAGCTTCTATGCTGGTCCTAAAGTCTTCCTATGATTATAAAGTCAGTGCCCTGAATGCGTTGCAAGAAGAGCAACATCAGACCCTCGATAAGCTGTCTCAGCTTGAAGCAGAAAACGCAAGGCTGAAAGCCGAAAACCGCGAGCTGCAAGAGGCAGCAAGTCAGGGCAAAAACGATGTACTAAGTGCTGCCATGCTCGATGCGCTTGGCCAGATGAACGGCATACGCGAATCGGTATTGTCAGCGTATGAGAAGATTGATGAAGAGACCGGTGCTATCTCTGATATTAATGAGCTGTTTAGTCAGTCTGCTAAGTCGCTAAAAGACATTATCAGCGACATGGCTTCGCTGAGTGGTCACATGGGTGAAATGAGCGAGCGCATTTCCGGACTGTCGGATACGGCTGATAACATCAACAAGTTTGTAACTACCATCACCAGTATTTCTGATCAAACAAACCTGCTGGCGCTGAACGCTGCCATTGAGGCCGCCCGTGCAGGCGATGCAGGTCGTGGTTTTAGCGTGGTTGCTGATGAAGTGAGAGCGCTGGCAAACGAAACCAATAAATCAGCCAGTGAAGTGGCAGAACTGGTGCAGGGAATTATTCAGTCTACCCGCGCCGCCGTTGGGTCGGTCAGTGAATTGCAAAGTAACAACACCCACCTCTCTGAAGGTGTTAGTACACTTAACGGGTCTTACGAAAAAATGGTGCAGCATTGCGACAGCATGAAGCACACCATTGAAAACGGCTCGCACGAAACCTTTATTCAAACTGTGAAACTTGACCACGTTGTATGGAAGAGTGAGGTATATGCAGTACTGTGCGGACAAAGTAATAAGTCAGCCGGTGAGTTTGCCGACCATACTAATTGCCGTCTTGGTAAGTGGTATAGTGCGCAGCAACATGCAGGCGTGGGCAAAACAGATTCATTCCGCCGGTTGGAAAAGCCGCATGCAGAAGTGCATCGCAGCGGTGTTGCTGCCATTGAGGCTGCACGCAAGGGAGACATGGCCCAGCGCGATAAGCTGGTCAAACAAATGGAATCTGCCAGCCGTGAAGTGATGTCGGTGCTCGATGCGCTGGCGGCCTGGCGCTAACGCATCTAAAGGCTTTGGCTTCGTTTTTGTGGCCAAAGCCTGCGTACTCTCAGTCACACCTTCCTGACGACCTCATTGTGACAGTCTGCCAATAATGCTGGCGCATCTGCCACACTTTGCAAGCATGAGTCTTCACTATACAAGTGCGCGCCTGTATACATGTAGCGCCGGTTTCAGATATTACCTACCTTCCTGATAGTAATACTATGTGGTATTGATCTGGGCCTTCAGGTATCTGCGTAAATAGATTGGTGTCTTCTTTGATACGTTTAGGTGTCAGCTTTGCTATGAAAACCCTGATATCCTCCCGTCAATTATCCAAAAGTCTAAAAGTCGTCTACTTTTAATGAACAGCAGTAGTGACTTAACAACTCCTGCCGATAAAAAATGTTAATCCTTACGCATTAATGGAGTTTTACAGCCAATGCGCAATAATCAGCCTGTTACTCAGAGAGAGTACAAGTTTCCTAATGACTACCGCCTTATCTCGTCGACGGATCGGCGTGGTGTAATCAGTCATTGCAATAAAGAATTTATCGAAGTCAGTGGATTCGAAAAAGACGAACTCATTGGAAAAAATCATAATCTGATCCGCCATCCAGATATGCCATCAGGGGTGTTCCGCGAAATGTGGGCGACACTGGAATCCGGAAAAATATGGATGGGCCTGGTTAAGAACCGCAGAAAAGATGGCGATCATTACTGGGTGTCTGCATTTGTTACACCAGTGTATAAGAACGGTCAGATAACCGGTTATGAATCGGTACGGGTACCGGCGTTACCCGCTGAGATTAAACGGGCCGAGATGCGCTACGCCCGCTTGCGTGAAGGCAAGTCCAGCACCTCAACCGGAGAACTGGCTGCTCATTACGCGAAGAAAACCTTGCCATACTGGTCGCTCGGTATTCCGTTACTGGTGATCCTTGGTATGACTGCCGGATGGTTGCCAACGGTGATCACCGCGCTAGCATTACTGCTAATGGCGGCCTGGAGTGTGGGCATATCGCAATCAGAGTGGCAGGATTTTCTGGACTTAAGTCCGGATAGCTACAGTAACCCGGTGGTGGCCCAGACCTATTTTAAAGAGTATGGCGTTCGTTCGAGGGCGAAGCTGGCTATGGGGTGCGAGCTGGCGCGCAGTCGAACGGCTCTGACGCGAATTGAGGATGCCGCAGCGGGTCTGGACAGTATTGCGAATACTACGCATGAGCAGGCAGATGCGACCAGCGCCGCGGTCATGCAGCAAAATCAGGCCACTCAGCAAATTGCGTCGGCGGTAACGCAGATGTCACAGGCAATCCAGGAAGTGGCGCAGCGTGTCGAGACGAATGCGGAAAGTGCACGCAGTGCTTCAAAGAATGTCGACACTGGCAATAAGAAAGCCGAGCAAGCCATTCAGGCCATCGTTGGCTTAAAGCAGGCGGTGGAGTCAATATCTGAAACCGTAAAAGAGCTTGCACAGTCCACCAATGATATCGGCGAGGCTGCGAGTATTATCTCTACCATTGCGGATCAGACAAACCTGCTGGCGCTGAACGCGGCTATCGAAGCTGCCCGTGCCGGTGAACAAGGTCGTGGTTTTGCGGTAGTAGCAGATGAAGTGCGTTCTCTGGCATCGAAAACCCGTGAGTCGACTGACAAAATCCACAACATTATTCAGGTGCTTGCCGAGCGTTCCGAGCGTGCAGTGAAGGTCTCTGATGAAGGGCTGTCCTCTGCACAGCGTGGTACAGAGATAGTGGAAGAAACCCGTACTGCATTGTCTGAAATCAATACCGCCGTTAGCGGTATCGCGGAAGCGACGATCGAAATGTCCTCTGCAGTAGAGCAGCAGAGCACCGTTGCCGATCACATTAATCAGCAAATCGTTGAAATTGCTGATGGCGCTGCGGAAACCCAGCGGTCATCAGAGGCGTCACTGAAAGCCAGTGAACGACTGCGCAATACAGTGAATCAGGTGCACTCGGTCATCACCCGCTTTATTAATAAAAAGCAGATAGGTGAGTAAGCAATAAGCGAAAAGCGGATAGGAAAGTAAACAGTTAGGCGCGTAGTGAGGTTAACGTGCGTCATTAAGAGTCGCGTATTTTTCGCAGGCGCTGTGCATTGACACGCCGCAAGGCAAAAAGGCCATCCCGCAGGGTGGCCTTTTTTTGTTGGCTGCTGACAAAGCCTTATTGGTAGTGATGAATACGATATACCGGTGATGGCATACACTGCCAGTTATAAGCCTGCTAGCGGCCACTTAGCCCGGTATGCAATGCAGTGCGGTAAGCCGCAATAGCCGGAATAAAGCTGCATAACCAGGTGGCTGCCATTACGCAGACTATCACAATGCCGGTAGCCTGCGTGAAAAGACTGCCGGTGACAATCAGTCCGTAACTGGCGTTCAACCACTCTGAGAAAAGCGACAGCCCTGCCGAGACAAGTGCGATGCTAAACACACAGCCGACAGCACTGATAAGCAGGGCTTCAGCTTGAACCAGCCATAAAATAGTGGCTGGCCCTGCACCGATTGCCCGCAGCACCGCAATTTCCTGACGGCGCTCGCGCATCGTGGCCAGCAGCAGTGTAATTAAACCAATCAGTGAGGAAAGCAGGATGAGCACCGATATACCAAGCAGCAGCTTTTCTACATTTCCCATCAGACCCCACAACTCTTTCAGTGCCACGCCGGGTAAAATAGCAAGCAGTGCAGCACCGTCGTAATTATTGATTTGGTGTTGTAATTGCAATGCTGCCACGCGACTTTTGAGTCCCAGTAACAATGCACTGACAGATTCTGGCTGCGCCTCAGATAACGTGGAGGTTGCACTATCATTATCGTGTTCTGTGTGACTTTCTTCGTGTAACTCATGTTCGTGAGAGTCATCGTGATCGTGGTGCTGCTCATCATCCTCATGGCGATGGGTGTCATGCGCATCGTCTTGACTGGCTTGCGTTGAGTCATCATTGCCAGGTTTGGTAATTGCTGTGCGACGCAGAGTCCGGCCTGGCGATGGTGACGCATGTACCGACTCTATCCCGTGCAGAGTGACATATACCGCTTTGTCTGCCGGCGTACCAGTGGGCGCAAGGATCCCGGTGATGGTAAAGGGATGGGCGTCATGATGCTGAAAGCTGATATCGCCCAGCCCATGAGATACCACAATCTCATCGCTGACGGCGTAGCCTAATTCTGTTGCTACTTCTGCGCCAATTACCGCTGAGGTATCAGCGACGAAATGCCCGCCACTGGCGAATGACAGTGGCTGTTTGTCGCCATATTTGAAGTGCTCAAAATACCCATTAGTGGTGCCTACTACCCGAAACCCCTTATGCGCATCACCCAGTGACAACGGAACGAGCCAGTCAACCTGCGGGTGAGTTTGTAGCCAGGCAACGTCGTTCCAGTTTACGCCATTAGTGGGGTTACCCAAACGAAACACAGAATAGAGCAGCAGGTTAAGCTGTCCTGTGGGCGCGCCCACAATAATATCGACACCTGACACGGTGCGGGTGAAGCTGTCGCGCACCTGCCCCCTTACGTACTCCACGCTAAGCAGCAGGCTAACGCTGATGACAATGGTAAATAAGGTTAGCAGAACAGAACCTAAACGATGACGCAGGCTGGCAATGGCTATTTGCGTGATCATACGGTAGCCCCCGCCTGATTGAGACTTGCAATATCTGTATGTTTATCGAAATGAGATGCCAGAGCGGCGTCGTGGCTGACAAAAATAAGCGCGCTGTCGCGAGCGTTTTCCCGCAGCAGCGACATAAAGATATCGCGGGCACTGGCGTCCAGCGCAGACGTGGGTTCATCGACCACAAGCAATTCGGGTTCGTTGACCAGCGCGCGCGCAATGGCAACACGTTGCTGCTGGCCCACACTTAACTCAGACGCTTTTGCCCGCAAAATAGATTCCGGCAGTTTCAGGGCGGCGAGTAGCTGACGGATACGCGCGTCGATATCGTTGCTGGGATTATCTGCAAAATAGGCTGCCGCCGCAATATTCTGCGATACCGTAAGATAGCTAATCAGATTGAACTGCTGAAATACCACACCAATGTGTGTGGCCCGCAGTTTATCGCGCTTGCGGGCTGAAACCTCAGAGAACGGCTTGCCGCACAGTGTTACCGTACCCTGCTGAGGTATCAGTGTGCCGGTGATAAGGTTAAGCAGTGTACTCTTGCCGCTGCCTGATGCACCACTGACAAAAACGTGTTCTTTTGCATTCACGTGCCAGTGAGGAATATCAATAACCGGAGCGCTGTTGCGCCCGTAACTGAAGTTTACCTTATCCAGCGCGACGGCCGTGCTGTCGGAAGAGGCCGGGGCTTGTGATGTTTCTTGTGAAAGGGTCACGGCTTACACCTTATCTGCTTTTACTTCACTGATTTCTGCGTTGTCTGAAAACGCATTTTTGTATCAACAGTTTATAGCAGTCTGCGCGGTGTAAGTTCAATGGTATTGGGATTGTTTACCCGCGTGTGCGCCGGAATAAGAAAGCAACGCAGAAAATCAGCAGCGCAGGCGAAGCCTGCCAATCTGCGTTGGTTAGCGCTCTTTTCACTACTTCCGCGTCATTACTTCACGTGGCTTCGCATTGTTTCACTTTGCTTTGTACAACGTCACGCTGTGCGCGGAAAACAGCAGGTCCCTATGCTTGTCATCGTATTCATGATGCTGGTTGCATGGCGCTGACAGCAGGGCAGGCAATGGCCTCGCTGTGAGACCGCTGTACATAGAATAATGCAGTGGCTAACGTTATCCGTTAGCCTGAAGCTTTACCACTTCTGCAGATTCATCTTCCAATACGCTTTCTGCCGACGCGCCTTTAAACAGCTTCGACACTTTGTCTTTGTTTTTCGCCAGCAAAATAGAAAGTTCTTCGGCTACGCCGTCATCCAGCTTAATGCCCTTGGCGTGGATATAAGTGGCCAGATTATCGGCGGCGTCCAGCATCTTATCGTACTGATCGGCTTCTTTTTTATCGGTAGTCACCAGTTTCTCTACCCCTTTGTGTGTAACAACATACTGTGTGGTAATTGCCATGGTTTCGCTCCGTTTTTTCGAATTGACGTTGTCACTATAGTGCAAAATACTGTATAAATAAACAGTATCATTCAGTTGTTTTTCAGAAGGTGCAGTAAACCATGCTGAAAGTCATTCCCGTGCTTGCGCAGGCAGGCATTAGTGGGTTCGAATCGCCCGCTGCAGAGTATCGTGAACTCGGGCTGGATCTGGACGAACTCCTGATAGAACACCCCAGTGCTACCTTTATTGGTCAGGCACAGGGCGACTCTATGACCGGTGTCGGGATCTTCGATGGCGATTTGCTTATTGTCGACAGAGCCGCGTCGCATACCTCACTGGATGTTGTGGTAGCCAACTTAAACGGCAGCTTTGTGTGCAAATTGTTCGACCGGAAATCGAACGTATTGTTATCACCCGGGCTGGACTACCAACCCTATCCGTTAGGGCCAGGCGACACTTTCGAAGAGGAGGGCATCGTTGTGCGGTCGGTACGCATGCACCGTTATGTAAGGTGGTTAAGCCAATGTATGCGTTAGTCGATGCCAACAGTTTTTATGCGTCAGCAGAAAAGGTGTTCGATCCGGCCATCAGAAACAAACCGGTGGTGGTGCTAACCAATAACGATGGCTGCATTTGCGCCATGTGCGAGCTGGCAAAAAGCACCGGCGTGAAAAAATTTGGCCCCTATTACAAAGTGCAGGGCTTGTTAAAACGTTATGGTGCGGTTGTTCGCTCGTCCAATTATGAGTTATACGACGACCTGTCGAACAAAATGATGCAGATAGTCGGCGCGTTCGCGCCCGACATGCATGTGTATTCGATTGACGAGTGCTTTTTGCATTTTGGTAACTGGTGCCCACCGGAAGGCTGGCAACAGTATGCCCAAAACATCAAGCAAGCTGTTTGGCAGCAGCTTAGGTTGCCCGTGGGGGTAGGCATTGGCAGTACGCCTACGCTGGCAAAAGTAGCAAGCCATGCCGGAAAGCGGTTAGGCAATAAAAACGGGCTGGCAGTGCTCGACACGCCCCAAACCATTCAGCATGTGCTGCAGCAAATGCATGTAAGCGACATCTGGGGCGTGGGTAAACGCATCAGTGCCCGGCTGGAGGTACAGGGCATATCCAGCGCCTGGCAGCTGGCGCAGTGCGACCCCAAAAGTATTCGCAAGCAATTCTCGGTAGAAACCGAGCGAACCGTGCGCGAGTTAAACGGCACGCCGTGCATCGCGTGGGACGCCGAACGCGCCAATAAAAAGCAGATTTACTCAACGCGCGCGTTTGGCATTAAGGTTACGCAGGAAAACGACTTACGTCAGGCGCTTTGCTGGCACGCAGAGAAGGTAGGCGAAAAGCTACGTCGACAGCAAAGCAGCGTGGTTACCCTCACGCTGTTTGCGCACGCCAACCCGTTCGCCAGCGAAGGCCACTATCATAAAGCCGTGCAGCACAAGTTTGCCCACCCTACCAACGACACCCGCGCACTGGTGCAGGCAGCCAGTTATGCCAGCCAGGTATTATTTAAAGCGGGCGTGCTGTTTCACAAGTGCGGCATAGGTGCGATAGAAATTTTAGACGACGAGCATGTACAGCCCGACATGTTTGCGCAATTAACCCATAATCCAAAACTAATGCAATGCATGGATGCCATAAACAAAAAATATGGCAGCCAGACCATTGGCGCGGCCGCCAAAGGTACCCATCAGAACTGGACCATGAAGCGCGATTTCCTCTCGCCCCAATACACCACCAACTGGCAACACTTACCAAAAATTCATTGTAATTAGTGCGCGGCAACTGGCATGGTTACCCCATTGCAGGCTGTAACAACGAGGGTAACCGTGGACTTAACCAACATCAAAGGCGTGATATTCGACCTGGACGGCACGCTGGTGGAATCCAGCCTTAACTTTACCAGAATGCGCGACGATATCGGCTGTCCACAGGATCAGGATATTCTGGAATTTGTTGCTGCCATTACCTGCAGCGAGACCAAAGCGCAGGCCGAGCAGCGAATTCTGAACCATGAACTGGAAGACGCAGAGAACGCCAAATGGCTGCCGATAGGCAAAGAAATGGTAGAAAAGGTGCAGCAGCATAAGCTGCCCATGGCTATTGTTACGCGCAATTGCCGACAAGCCACAACAATAAAGCTACAGAACAATCAGGTGCCCATTGACCTGGTGCTTACCCGCGAAGATGCCCCGCCAAAGCCAGACCCCACGGCCCTTTTACACATTGCAACACAGTGGAACCTCCCACCAGAACACTGCCTGTACGTGGGAGATTTTATCTACGACCGCATGGCTGCAGAGAGTGCAGGGATGCGGTGGTGGTTGGTTTAGAATTTATATATCGTCCTTTGGACCTTTTGGCTTGTGGGGTCTGTGCGGAACAGGTTCCTCAATAGGTTTTAGAGAGTCCTCCAAATAAATAAACCTTCCTCCAGAACCGGTTATTGTTTCGCAATCGGATTCACTTAACTCTTGCATGTTTGAAAATTGTTCTGTATTCATAAAAATTATCCTCTGATTAAAAATCGTGCAAATCAAGGCACAAATTAAAGTTACGTAAAATGTAAAGGTAATAAAATGAAAACTAGGACAAGGAAGTGCGGTGATGTGACTTTTTTTGTAAATGTCTCATTTTTTGCAGTAGTACTGGCTCAAATTTTTAACTTTGCGAAAGCCTCTGGCTTTTCAGAATTCGGAAACCTCAGATTCGAAGGAATTACCACAGGAATTATCAGAGACATTGAGACTATAGATGGTGAAATATATTTGGGTGCTGAAAATGGTTTATTTTCGGTAGTAGGAGCTAGCTCCAAAGTATTTGATTACAGAACCAGCTTGCTGGGCAATGGCGTTATTGCGGACTTATCTAGATCTGAAGACGGAGGGCTGTGGATAGCTGAATATGGAAGTGGTCTCCATCATTATGATCCCTCAAGATATAAACTGAGAACTCTTCAGAGCAGTCATCCCAAAATAGGCTACGTATGGAGTGTCGAAGAAACAGAGAGGCATTTGATTGCGTCAACTATTACTGGCTTATTAATTTTTGACAAAAAGTCAGAAGATGTAGTGAAAGAGATTGTAAGTGTAGATGGTAAGCATCTAGAAAATATCTACTCGCTCACAAAAGACCCGGGGGGAAATGTTTACTTTGTAGCTAATAACCAGGTATTTGTTCTTGACCCTTCTCTTAACGCCAGAAAGGTAGCGGTAAACGACGGTTTTCCGCAATTTGATAAACTCACCGAAATCTCTCTTATCGAATATATCGATTCCGTCTTTTACATAGCCGGGCCGGAGGGAATTTACAGTGTTGAAAAAGAAAATATACAATTTTACCCCGTTGCTAGTGGATTAACTCTGTCATATGAGATTGATTCTATCTATCAGGATAAACAAGGCTCATTGTGGCTTGCGGCCGGTGGCCTGTTTAAATTAGATTCTGTCGCGGGGAAGGTTGTCAAACCAGAGTTTTTAGAGCCATTCTTGTCGTCTGCGGCAATCGAGTCTGTGACAAGCATATCCGAAACAGCCAATGGAGAACTTGTCTTCGCATCGTCTCAAAAGGGATTAATCATAATTCCCCACCTAGCGACTTCTTTTGACTACATATCCGAATCTGGTAAACCGTTCTACGGGAATATAAAAGATGTCAAGCGTGTGAAAGGTGATGTCAATATCAGAACACAGGATGGCATCTATCAACTAGCAACCAATAACGGTTTTATAAAGCGAAGCTCATTAGAGTTAGAGCAGTTTGGTTGTGCAGTGATAAAAAGCTTGCTTAACCAAAGTAAGAGTAATTATGCAGTAACTAAAAAGGCTTTATGTGAAGGTGAAAACATAAAATCTTTTGAGCTAACAGATGGAGCTTTGCTCTACATCGAGAGAGGAGGAAGAGAAGAAATAGTCGAGATAAGAGAAGGAGAAGTTGTAGATACTTATGAAGCACCGGGAAAGGTAACAAATTTATTATTTACGGACAAAAACGATCTGGTTGTTGCCACGGATGACGCGAGAGTTTTCATACAGCATTCGAGGGCAACGTGGAAAGAAATACCAATTCCAAATACAAGTTTCTCACAAATAAACTGCTTACTAGATAGTGGTGAAGATATTGTATGGGTCTGCACATCCGGTAGCGGCATTTTGAACCTAGATCTGGGTAGTTATGAAATACTTGGGGACACAGCACGTGAGCTGCAAGCTGCTAAGTTCATTCGTGGAGGTTTGAGGCTTGACGATAACAACCTATTGTTCACAACAAACCGAGGGGCTTTTGTTTACGATCAAAAAAATAAAATAGCGCATCTTATAGGTGACAACGATGGTGTTGTAGACGTTGATTTCGAGTATAGAGGGATATACGAGGTAAGCAGCTCAAACGTACTGGTAGTTGGTGACCGTTACTCATATATTTTCGATAAGACAAAACTTCTTCGATCGTTAGAAGAAAAGCGACATAGAACAAGTCATGTTGAATTTTTAGAAGTAACCGCTGTGGAAGGACCGGATAAAACCTTTTTGATGGGGGCTTCGTTAAGCGAAGGCATTTCAAACATATATACACGTCGGTTAATTGATCGAGTTAACATTAAAATGGCGTCCAGCAATTTTACAGCAAGATATGATCAGGATATCGAGTATCGCATGCTCGGATTATTTGATGAATGGAGAGTGTTAGATGGCTCCTCTGGTAGAGTAGTCATCGATCTTCTTGATTACGGAGAGTATAGCCTGCAAGCAAGAGTGGTTGATCCATACAGCGTCGAGAAGCAACCGGTATCAAATCTTAAAATCGAGATTGAACCCCCACCACTTCTATCTTGGTACGCGTTCTATATTTATGCTTTTATCTTGTTTGCTATAGCTTATATTTTCAGAGGGAAGTATCGGCACAAGCTATCTGAAGCTTTTGACGCAATATTGCTTAAAAATAGTAAGAAGGATGAAGTTTTAAGCGAGCGTTTAATGGGACTTAAAGAAGATATTGCAAAAAAACAAAAAATGTTCAGCGACATTGCTCACGAAATTAAGTCACCAGTAATGCTTATTCGAGAGCCTCTCAAAGAAATAAGAGATAACCCGAAAGACGATAAAGCAAATAAGAAGCGGATTGAAATTGCATTAAATCAAGCGCATAAGCTTCAGTGTTTGGTGAATCAGGTTATTCAAATTGAGCGTTTAGAGTCAGTTACCAAACTTCCACGTAAACCTATTCAGATTAAGGAGTGTATTGAAGGGCTGTGTATTCAGATGCAGGCACTTACAGACTTCAAGTCGCAGGTACTTGATGTGAAGGTAGATGGTGATGCCGTTCTTATTCTTATCGAGGACTCCCTGGAAAAAATAGTCACGAACCTTGTTGTCAATGCCAGTAAATATTCTGACTCAAAAACTACCATTAGAGTCCGGGTAAAAGTGGATGAGGACAGCGTAACCATTCGGGTTGTTGATGAAGGAGTCGGCATCAGCGAGAGCGACTTCGAGTCGATTTTTCAGCGCTTTAGTCAGTTAAATAGTGTGAGCGAAGAGGGAACTGGCATTGGGCTCGCCATGGTAAAAGAGCTTACTAGGGTAAATGGTGGCAGTGTTGAATTAAAGAGCAAAGAAGGTGAAGGAAGTACATTTACTGTCACACTGCCAGTGACTTGTTCTGAAATCGCACTACCCCCAGAGCGAGAATGGGTACCGCTCGCTGACTACAGTGGAGATGATGAGGTAGAAGAGCAGGTCGACATTGAAGAGCTCGACAGAGAAAAGCCTTTAATTCTTGTCGTAGACGACAGCCGGGATATGCGGTTTTACCTCTGCAACCTCCTTGAGCCCTACTACAATTGTGTCACAGCAAGAAATGGTCAGCATGCAATAGATGTGCTGCAGGTTTATCAACCGGATGTAATCATCAGTGATCTTGAAATGCCTCACCTTAACGGGGTCAATCTCGCAAAGCATATAAAAGAGTCGGAAACGTTAAATCTTATCCCATTTGTTATGTTGACTGCGCATGAGGATAAGGAGCTAAAGTCGTCTGCTTGGGAACAGGAAATTGACGACTTTATTACTAAGCCTTTCGATGGTGACGAATTGTTAATTAAAATTCGAAACATATTAAGCAACCGAAACAAAATATCCGAGCACATAGAACTTAATCAACCTTCAGTAGCTGGCAAAGAAGCGCAAGATATCCCTCAATTTGCCAGCCGAAAAGACATGGAGTTCTATACAAACTTTTTAGCAGTGGTTGAAAAGAATTACCCTAATGAAAAGTGGGGAAGGGCGGACGCCGCGAGCCTGTTGCTTATTAGTGAGCGGCAACTGAACCGAAAAGTATCAGATTTGTTCGGTACTTCCTTTACAGAATTTCTCAGAAATCACAGGTTAACAAAAGCCGGCGTAAGACTAGCCAGTGGTGAGCAAATCACACATGTAGCCTACGGTGTTGGTTTTGGTACACCGTCTTATTTTAGTAGTTGCTTCAAACAAAAGTACGGCAAGTCGCCTAAGTGCTATCAGGATGAGGCAATAGTGAAATCATCATCCCTGAACTAAGAGGACAAACTGTGAGCGTTAACAGTTTTTTGAACGACGCTGAGAACATAAAATATGCAGGAAATCGATAGTTGACGACGGTATAAGAGACGAAGCTTGTTTTCTCAAAGCACGACGTTAAACTATTTTAATGTATGACAAGTAAGAGGAGGACGCTTGCGCCTCGACAATATCGCCGTTAAAGAATTACCCGCCTACGCTACCGACGAGTCAGCAGAAAAGCTGTCCTGTGATGCCTGCCGTAATGGTGAAGCGCTGGATTTCGACTTTTCAATGGCATTCCAGCCGTTGGTCGATCTGCAAAGTAAGTCGGTAATTGGTTACGAAAGCCTGGTTCGGGGATTAAATGGCGAGCCTGCCTACACCGTCATTAATCAGGTAACGGCTAAGAATATCTACCGGTTCGACCAAACCTGTCGCGTAAAAGCCATTGCGCTGGCCGCAGAAGCCAACATGGATAAAATTCTCAGCATTAACTTTATGCCGGGCGCTATCTATAAGCCTGAACACTGCATTCGTACTACGTTAAAAGCCGCTGAGAAGTATGGTTTCCCAATCGAGCAGATTAGCTTTGAAGTGGTAGAGACCGACCACATCGCAGACCTTGCGCACCTGCAAAACATCATTAACCACTATAACTCGATGGGCTTCAGAACCGCGCTGGACGATTTTGGATCGGGCTATGCCAATTTAGAATGGATGGCCAGATTGTCGCCCAATATGATTAAGGTAGACATGAGTCTGGTGCGTGATATCGACAAAGATAAAAAACAACGCGTTATTGTGTCGCATCTGTATAACCTGTGTCAGGAGCTGGGCATTGATGTGCTGGCAGAAGGCATTGAGACCCGCGCCGAGCGTGATTGTCTGGCCGATATCGGGATAACAAAGCAGCAGGGCTACTATTTCGCCAAGCCGCAGTTCGAGAAGTTCGTTGAGGTAGACAGCGCGCTGCTAACCTAGCCTAAACAACTGCCTGCCATGTGACAACGCCTGTTATCTGCGCGTTGTCGCATTTCCTGCCAATAACTGTTAGTCGGCCATTGAACACTGAGTGTGTGTTCGCATCACACTATAACCGCAAATAAAACAGCCAGCATCTGACATGTTTACTGGTTAAGCCAGTGTTACTACAAGGCGCGCTCAGCAATCATTAATGGCATTGCTACAGCACCACGGTTCGCCCGGGGCATCTTCTGCAACATAACTACATCTCATCGTTAAATTGCAGAATAAGCGTTAGCTCACCTGGTCAATAAAATTGCCAAGCCGGGTGGCCGCAGGCTGATTATTCTGCAGACGGCGTGCGTTGCGTTCAACTTCCTGCTGCAGGCTTTCGCGTACTTCATTTAATTCGGCATCAAGTTCCTGGTCGGGCAGAACATCCCCGGCTGCCTGCTGGCGAAGCAAGGTTTCCAGCGCCTCGGCCTCTTCACGCAGTGTTTCAATCAGCTCTTCTGTGGTTTGCGTGGTTTGTTGCTCGCCTACTTCTTCAATAATCGATTGTGTCTGAGAGGAATAGGTTACTGCGTCCTGCGATGTTGTTGTAGCGTTCTGCGACTGAACACGGTTAGCTGAATCAGGCTGTGTGGCTGGGTTTACCGCCGCATCAACCTGCTGGTTTTCAGCTTCTGTCCGGTCTTGATCGCGCTGCGCCTCTGAACGCTCTGTCTCGGCGCGTTGTGCCTCTCTGGCCTCTTCCTGAAGCTCACGGGCTTCTTCCCTTGCTTCATCTATAATACGCTGCGTGGTATCGCGCTGCTGAGCCTCGCGTTCACGAACCTGTTCCTGAGCGGTCTGCTCTTGTCTTACCTCGCGCGCCTCAACGTCTTCACGAATGCGTCTTGCCAGCTCTTCTTCCTCGCTTTGCGCCTCTTGTGCAATGCGTTGCTGACGCTGTTCGCGTTGTTCAACATCCTGCTGAATTCGCTGCTCGGTGCGAAGTACCTGCTCCTGTTGTACGGTATCGGTGGTGTCAGTACGCTGCGCGGCAACCTGAGCCTGTTGCTGCTGCGCCTGCGTGATGTCTCCACGCACCTGCTGATCGCCTGGCTGCGGGGGTTGAGTTGGGCGTTCGGGAAAATCCTGTTGCGGCAACGGCTGAGAAGCCTGTGGCTGAGCATCATTCAATTGTGCCTGGCGCTGCGTGACGCGCTGCTCTGCTTGTTCACGAGCCTGCTCACGTTGCGAGCGCTGCTGACGAAGTGCGTCCAGTCTGGCTTCCAGTTCCGCTGTTTGCAGTTGATCGGTAGGCGCGCCGGCGGGGTTCCCCTCACGCTGGTTTCCGTTAGGCGACGTATCTGTCTCACTGGCTGGTTGTACACGGTTACGTGTGTCTTCTGCTGCCAGCTCCTGAACCTGTGCTATTGCATCATTAGGTAACGTTGTTACTGTCATACTGTCCTCTCAACCACCTTGTCGCCGGAATGACTGCATCTCTCGTCCGGCTTTCAGGCTGGATTGCCTCATACTTATACTGCTCTCAGTCTTCTCACATAAACAAACAAGCATCAGAAGTGCCAGTTTGGTACAAGCCGCCTGCGGAAGCGCCTGCTGAGTAGTTGAAAAAACCAAATAAAAGAATACGATAGGAAAAATAACCACTATCGTTACTGGTCACGGTTAGGGTAAGGTAAAATTCATCAGAACACGGCTGTGCGCCATAATCTGTGTAATAATTACGCGACACACTTAAGGAGACTGAAGTGAAAAAACTTGTACATTTGGGTGTAGGAATGGCGCTTAGCAGCCTGATGGTGCCCGTTTCAGCGGAAACCACTTCGGTTCACTATACCTCCGAGCCGATTGTTATCGACGGGAAAGTGACAGAGCAGGCGTGGAGTAAAGCGCAATGGCACGCACTGGACCATCACATTGTTGGCGACGTGCCGGTACCTGCGGATTTTTCCGGGCGATATAAGCTGCTGTGGGATGAAGAGCAGATGTACCTGTTATTGGAAGTGATTGACGATGTGCTGCGCGACTCGCATCCAGACCCGCGAGTCCAGTACTGGGACGATGATTGCGTAGAAATCTTTGTTGATGAAGATGCGTCCGGCGGTAAACACCAGTTTAATCACAACGCGTTTGCCTACCACATCGCGCTGGACGGTAATGTTGCAGATATTGGCGATACCGAGAACGATAACCGTGGTGTTATTCTGTTAAACGACCATGTAGACAGCGCCTGGCAGCGCGCCGACACCACGCCCTATGCAATGACGTGGGAAGTGGCGTACAGACTGTATCCGGATACCTATACCACCGCCGCACCGGGTGAGCCCGTGGCGTTGTCACAAGACAAAGAAGTCGGATTTATGCTGGCTTACTGCGACGCCGATGAAGGGGATACGCGAGAGCATTTTATGGGCTCGCATGAGATAGAGCCCGTTAACGGTGATAAAAACCTTGGCTATATCGATGCGTCAGTATTTGGTCGTATAAAGCTGGTGAAACCGGAATAACTTTGTAGCGAATCATGGTGGTAAGGGGCCGGTTGCGATATCCAAGCCTGGCCCCGGCCAGCGGCAAACGCGTTTATTTGAATTACCTGACTTGTTACGCTCTGGCGCTCTAAACAACTTGCACTGTTCAGGATTATCTAGCCCCGCTAGCTACTCGGTCAGGCTATCCGATTTCAGCTGATGGCGCTCACGCTTTTTATTGTACATGTCCATATCGGCGGCCTGTAATAATGGCTCAAGATTATGCTGCGGTGTTTGCACTACCTTGCCACCCACGCTGGCCCCCATTTTTATGTAATTATCACCAATGTGCAGGGTCAGTTCACTCATTCGCTGCGCTATTCTCTCGATAAAGCGCCTCGCTTGCTTTTCACTGAAGCAGTGGGATAACACCACAAACTCATCGCCACCGAAGCGCCCCAGCAGATCTTGCTCTCGACACTGATTAATCAGTATCTGCGATACTACTTTCAGCGCATCGTCACCGATACTGTGACCGTAAGTATCATTAATCGTTTTGAAGTCATCCAGATCAATGAACGCAACACTGAGAAAGCCATTGTTGCCCTTGTGGCTGTTGAGCATCGTCAATGCTGCCGATTCCCAACCGCGCCGGTTTAACACGGGGCAAAGCGGATCCATACTGGCGCGAATGAATGCCTGGTGCCTTTCCTCTCCCAGTTTTTTCACTTTCTCCGCTGCGGCCACTGCCAACAGTAGCGACTCAATGGCTACAGCAAAAATAAGGGCATACCGATGCAGAAATGGGCTGATATCGTGCAGGTAAACACGCAGGACCATCGCAGATAGCATAATAATCATGGCTATCATCACCAGCCCGGCACTGGCGATATTGCGCTTCATGGCAAAGCCGGTAGCAGCGGTAATAAACACAATGATCAGTAACGTCAGTGCGCCCATAACCTTGCCCAGCACAGCAGACATATTTAGGGAGACAACGCTATGAGATACCGCCAGTAACAGGACAACCAGCGCGGCGCCTTTCAGCGCCAGCAACTGCCAGCGAGGGAGGATGGCGCGAAACTCCAGCAATTTTGCAATGAAGCGTTGTGCGGTAAATACCGTTAATCCGGCAAACACGTATTTTACTTCTACCCAGTTCACCCACGCCGAGCCGGGTAAAAAGACATTCAGGATCCCTTCCTGAAAGAGAAAGAACAGCCCGGCACTGATGATGTAGGCGCTGTAAGCATAGAAAGCCGTGTTATTGATGCTGCTGCCAAGTACCCCGACATACACTGCCAGCGCCAGACAAAAACCCGAGAACAGACTTAGCATTACCAGATGAACGCTGTTGCGATACTGCGCGTCGTCGGCATTTTCAACAATGATATTCAGAAAACGTTCCCGCTGAGCCTCGACGGTGAGTCGCGCCGTATAACTACCTTGTGGAATGATAAACGCTTTGCGCGCACTACGCAGGGGGTTAAAGTCTTGCCCGTTTTTGTCTGTCAGGCTGGCGGTAGTGACAATATCCATAGGAAAATGTAATACCGAGACCTGCTCAAGCTGGCAGGAAAGGACAAACGTTTGGGTGCCAAGTGTTAACGGGATGGGCTCTGAGGCAGCAATTGGTTTGGGCGAGATGACGGCACAACCAGCATGGGCGTTAGATATCCAAAAGCAGCTCAGCACCAGCATCGCTAGCACAAATGCGAACTGCTTTGGGCTCATAACGCGCTAATCTCCGCTGACAATCTGCACCTGCGCAATATCAGTGTCACCTTTGATCACTTTATAGATGGCGTCCTGGGCCAGCGTACGCATACCATCATGCATAGCCTGCGCCTTCATTTCTGCCACGCTGGCTTCTTTGTAAATCAACGAGCGTAATTCTGGCGTCATACCTAACAGTTCATGTACACCGGTTCTGCCACGATAACCGGTATCGCCGCACTCGTCGCAACCTACTGCTTTATGCAGTTGCATAGGCTGCGGCAAGTTCAATTCTTCCAGGAATTTCTCGCCGTACTGGCGTTTGATAAACGCAATATCGTGCTCCGACGCAGTGTATTTCTCTTTACATTTACTGCAAAGCGTACGGATAAGACGCTGGGCTAAAATACCCACACACGCATCTGAGAAGTTGACCGGATCCAGACCTAGGTCCAGCAGACGAGTAATGGTCTCAGGCGCAGAGTTGGTATGCAGTGTAGATAATACTAAGTGACCGGTAAGTGACGCTTCGATACCGGCATGCGCGGTTTCTTTATCACGCATCTCACCAATCAGAATGATATCGGGGTCAGCCCGCAGAAAGGCCCGCAGTGCGTTGGCAAAGGTAAAACCAATTTTAGGGCTGACCTGAACCTGCTGAAGGCCGGGTTGCGTAATTTCCACCGGATCTTCCGCCGTCCAGATCTTCTTATCCGGGGTGTTCAAATAGCCCAAAATAGCATGCAGTGTGGTAGTTTTACCGGAACCGGTAGGTCCAACAACAAGCAGGATGCCATGGGGTTTTTTAATCATGTCTTCCAGACGGGTCATGTTAGACGGTGCCAGGTTCATCTTATCGATTGGCATCGCACCACCGGAGGCAAGGATACGCATAACCACGCCTTCACCAGCCACAGTTGGTATCGTGGCAACCCGCACTTCAACCAATTGTCCGCCCATTCTGAATGCCAACTTTCCATCCTGAGGTACACGTTTCTCAGCGATGTTCAGGTTGGCCATAATCTTAATACGGGCAATTACCGCGCTGTGGTGCGAGTGCGGTACCTGGCTCATATCACGACATACGCCATCGATACGCATACGCACCCGGGTGGGAGCGTTTTTCTCCGGATCGACGTGAATATCTGATGCATTCAGGCGTTTAGCATCCTGAAGAACACGGCTCACCAAACGCACTACCGCAGGCGCGTCGTCTGATAGCTCATCAAACTGGTCGTCTTTCTCTTCTGCGGTAGTACCAATCTCGTCGAGAATTTCACTCATCTCGCCAGGCGTTCCACCACCAGAACCTTCACCGAGATAGTGCATGATTTGGTTAGGAAGCCCTACGGCGATATCGTAGCTGTCGATGCCCAGCGCACTTTCTATTTCCATTAGCAGCGCGGCATTGTTTGGCTCAGCCATCAGGACAATCGGGTTGTCACGCACATCTGCGATAACGGCGACGAAATTCCGCTTCAGGTAGGACAGGTTCAGGCGACTGTCACTCTGATATAAATGATATTTGTCAGGCAAATAAGGAACGAACGGCACCTGATAATGGATAGAAAGTGAGTTTCCTATCTGGTCTTCTGAAATACGATGCTCTGAAATCAGGCGTTGAATTATTTGACGTATATCCTGAGACGAGTCAACCAGCTCTTTCAGTGCTTTTTCTGAAATGGTGTTCTGATGTAGCAGCAAATCGAAAGGGTTATTAGTCCCGCCAAGCTCAAAGCGGAACTTGGTTCCCAGAATATTGGTAAGCTCCTGGGCCATTTCCAAATCAGCATCATCAAACGATCCCTGTTGCTTGTTAATGATTTGCAGCACGCCCATCATTACTCCCGCATTGAGGATAGGCACACACAGGATATTGGTGGTTTTAAAGTCACTGTTTTTATCGAACTTATCGGCGAAGCGCAGACGCGGATGGATTTCTTTGAGCTCTTCAGCGTTGTAAGGATCGGAAATCATGAGTGGCAATTGCGATAAGGCCACATACCCCGCAATTGACATCGGGCTGATTGGCACTTTAATTTCCAGTGTTTCTTTACCGGTTTTAAAGCGCGCAACTAGATCCTGGTGTTGCCGGCGACGCTGAAAAATACTCATACGCTTAGCGCCGAACATCTTAAGGATGATGGGCTCTAGTTTGCTGTAAGCATCCATCAATGACGAATGATTGCTGAGGATATTCTTTATTTGATCCAGCGTTTTCTGCTGACTACTTGTGTCTAACATGCGTAATATTCGTGTCCGACGAGTTGGTGCAACCTGTTAACATTACCAGTTTTTCTGGTGCTGTAACCAATTATTCATATTCAAAAATACCGTTACGTATGCATCGCACCATATAACGTTGTTTACCTATCAGCAATAGCATAAAGGTCTAATCGGTATATGTATGTAGTAGTGGTTCGTTGAAAAGCGATCAAGTTTGCCTGCGTCCGGGGTTATATTAATGACAATCCAAAGGAATGCGAAAACCTGCGAGCATATACTGCTGCATTGGATTGCCGGCCTCTTGGCTGTCGCTAAAAAGGAATTCAGTAATCCCATGTAATCAGCCAACCACGCCACAACAGTCTTCGCAGGAAAAGGCATTAAGCCGCAGTTAGTGAATAAACCAAATGTCTGTTGTATCACTTAACGCTTTGCAGCGAACACGCACCATAACAATTAGCCGCGCCGATAACGGACCATTGCATAGAGTACTTACCACCTGCCTGTTAACCACCGCCTGTTGAGAAATAGCTAAAAGGAAGTCGCACACAGCAGAAGCAGAAAGCTGGTTATTACACCGGGGCGAAGTGATTCAACCGCCTTTATTAAATTACCAACAAACACCACTACTATACTGTCTATGACAAAAAGTAACCGACGCAGAATTCCTGGCAACTCTTCTTTCTCCAATAATAATGTGGGCAAACAGCCCTCAAGACGATACGATTCCACCAAATAATAAGTAGCGGCTTTGGCCCGTGGAACTGCAAAGCTCCACCGTTTGACATGTTACTGATGTATCCTCCTGAGTCTGCTCGTCTGAAGATCAGAATTTAAGCAATTTATTTGCGTATTGCAGTTGCATTGCCCCGGCATGTCTGTATAATTCGCGCCCACTGCTCAATACGAGCATACGTTTTTAGCCGCGACCTCACTGCTTTTAGGGTGGTTGCCGACGTAGCGGAGAAAGTCTTTACGACTCACCTGTTGCAAGCGTGCTAGAAAAAAGAACAGGGTTCCGATTGGGAACCATCGGTTTACGCACATCTTTTCTTCCCAAATTAAAGGGAGAGAAAAGGTGAATTTTTTTGTTCTTTCGATTGGAGCTTAATCGATGCCAAATCAAAGAATTCGTATTCGTTTGAAAGCGTTTGATCACAAGTTGATCGATCAGTCTACGGCTGAAATCGTTGAAACGGCGAAACGCACTGGTGCTCAGGTCAGCGGTCCAATTCCTCTGCCTACTCGCAAAGAACGCTATACAGTTCTGATTTCTCCGCACGTCAACAAAGACGCGCGTGATCAATACGAAATCCGTACTCACAAGCGTTTGGTAGACATCATCGAACCAACTGATAAAACAGTTGACGCGCTGATGCGTTTGGACTTGGCTGCCGGCGTTGATGTTCAAATCAGCCTGGGCTAACAAGAGAGGGTTATAACAATGGCGATTGGTCTAGTCGGTCGTAAAGTGGGTATGACTCGCATCTTCACTGAAGATGGCACGTCTATCCCTGTGACTGTTATTGAAGCGACCCCAAACCGTATCACTCAGATCCGTTCTGAGGAAACAGACGGTTATCGCGCTCTTCAGGTTACTGCTGGAACCAAGAAAGCGAACCGCGTTAACAAAGCTGAAGCAGGTCATTTTGCTAAAGCTGGTGTTGAAGCTGGTCGTGGTCTTGTTGAATTCCGCCTGGAAGATAACGAAGGTGCCGATTTGGAAGTTGGCGGTGAAATCACCGTTGAAATCTTCAACGACACTAAGAGAATTGATGTCACTGGTACATCAAAAGGTAAAGGTTTTGCTGGTGCAATCAAGCGTTGGAACTTCAGTTCACAGCGTATGACTCACGGTAACTCTTTGTCTCACCGTGCTCCTGGTTCAATTGGTCAAAACCAATCACCAGGTAAAGTATTCAAAGGCAAGAAAATGGCTGGTCAACTTGGTAACAAACAAGTGACTACGCAGTCTTTGGAACTGGTTCGTATCGACGTAGAGAACAACCTGATCCTGGTTAAAGGTGCCGTACCTGGCGCAACTGGCAATGACGTAATCGTCAAGCCAGCTGTTAAAGCGTAACGTCTGGGGAGTGAACTGATGGAATTAACATTGAAAGACGCGCAAAGCGCTCTTGAAGTATCCGAAGCGACCTTTGGACGTGATTTCAACGAAGCCCTGGTACACCAGGTAGTCGTTGCTTACGGTGCAGGCGCTCGTCAGGGTACAAAAGCGCAAAAAACTCGCGCAGAAGTACGTGGCGGTGGTAAGAAGCCATGGCGTCAAAAGGGTACTGGTCGTGCCCGTGCCGGTACAATCCGCAGCCCAATCTGGGTTGGTGGTGGCCGTGCATTTGCTGCCAAGCCTCGTGACTTTGACCAAAAAGTTAACAAGAAAATGTATCGTGGTGCGATTAAGAGCATCCTGTCTGAACTGATTCGCCAAGATCGTCTGATTGTGGTTGAGAAGTTCGGTGTTGACGCACCTAAGACAAAGTCTCTGATTGCTAAGCTTAACGAATATGAACTGAACGACGTTCTTATCGTTACGCCTGAAGTTGATGAGAATCTGTTCCTTGCGGCACGCAACCTGTACAAGGTTGACGTTCGTGACGTAGCAGGCATCGACCCAGTTAGCCTTATCGCATTCGAAAAAGTGCTGATGACTGCTGATGCAGTGAAACAACTTGAGGAGGCGTTAGCATGAATGAAGAACGTCTACTGAAGGTGCTACGCGCACCTCACGTTTCAGAAAAGTCGACCATGGCTGCTGAAGCGGGTAACACAGTTGTATTTAAAGTGGCGAAAGATGCGAACAAGGCAGAAATCAAAGCAGCAGTTGAAAAACTGTTCGAGGTTGAAGTTGATTCAGTTCGTACTGTAAACGTTAAGGGTAAAACCAAGCGTCACGGTATGTCTTTCGGTAAACGCAGCGACTGGAAAAAAGCGTACGTTTCGCTTAAAGAAGGTCAGGACATCGACTTTGTCGGTGGCGCTGAGTAAGAAGGGGATTAGAAATGCCATTAATGAAAGCTAAGCCAACTTCTGCCGGTCGTCGTCACGTTGTTAAGGTTGTTAATCACGACCTTCACAAAGGTGCACCATATGCGCCACTGCTGGAGAAAAACAGCAAGTCTGGCGGCCGTAACAACAATGGTCGTATTACAACTCGTCACATCGGCGGTGGTCACAAGCATCACTACCGTGTGATTGACTTCAAACGCAACAAAGATGGCATTCCAGCCACTGTTGAGCGTTTAGAATATGATCCAAACCGTTCTGCTAACATTGCACTTGTGCTGTACGCAGACGGTGAGCGTCGCTACATGCTGGCGCCTAAAGGTATGAAGGCTGGCGATAAAGTTCAGTCTGGTTCTGACGCACCAATCAAAGCGGGTAACGCTTTGCCAATGCGTAACATGCCAGTAGGTTCTACTGTACACGCTATCGAAATGAAGCCTGGCAAAGGTGCACAAATTGCACGTTCTGCTGGTGCTTACGCTCAGATCCTTGCGCGTGACGGAAATTACGTCACTCTACGTCTGCGTTCTGGCGAAATGCGTAAAGTATTGTCTGATTGCCGCGCCACTATCGGTGAAGTTGGTAATGCAGAACACATGCTGCGCTCTCTGGGTAAAGCCGGTGCCACTCGTTGGCGTGGTGTTCGTCCTACTGTTCGTGGTGTTGCCATGAACCCGGTAGACCACCCGCACGGTGGTGGTGAAGGACGCACTTCAGGTGGCCGTCACCCAGTATCACCTTGGGGTACTCCTACTAAAGGTAAGAAGACCCGAAGCAACAAGCGTACTGATAAGCTTATCGTACGTCGTCGTAACAAGTAAAAGCGAGGATTCACCATGCCACGTTCTCTCAAGAAAGGTCCATTTATCGACCTTCACTTGCTGAAGAAGGTAGAGGCTGCAGTGGAAAAGAACGAGCGTAAACCAATTAAAACTTGGTCACGCCGTTCTATGATCATCCCAGATATGATTGGGTTGACCATTGCGGTCCATAACGGTCGCCAGCACGTTCCTGTATTAGTCAGTGACGAAATGGTCGGTCATAAGTTGGGCGAATTTGCGCCAACGCGTACTTACCGCGGCCATGTCGCGGATAAGAAAAGCAAACGTTAAGGGATAGGAAAATGGAAGCATTAGCTAAACATCGTTTCGCCCGCACGTCGGCTCAAAAAGCACGCTTGGTTGCGGATCAGGTTCGCGGTATGCACGTAGAGAAAGCTCTTGAGCTTCTGACGTACAGCCCGAAAAAAAGCGCAGCGCTGATTAAGAAAGTTTTGGAATCTGCGATTGCAAACGCAGAGCACAACGAAGGTGCGGACATCGACGAATTAGTTGTTGCCAAAGTCTTTGTTGATGAAGGCCCAACTATGAAACGTATCAAGCCACGTGCGAAAGGACGTGCAGATCGTATCTTTAAGCGTAGCAGTCACATCACTGTGGTTGTAGCGGATAACTAGGAGTAGATAATGGGACAGAAGGTACATCCTACAGGTATACGCCTGGGTATCAGCAAACCATGGACTTCTACCTGGTACGCTAATACCTCAGACTATGCAGATAACCTGTATAACGATCATCAGGTACGTCAGTATCTGACAAAACAACTGAAGAACGCTTCACTGTCTAAGATCGTGATTGAGCGTCCTGCGAAGAGCATCCGTGTAACTATTCACACTGCTCGTCCTGGCGTTGTCATCGGTAAGAAAGGTGAAGACGTAGAAAAGCTGCGTAATCATGTATCTAAGCTGGCCGGCGTGCCTGCTCAGATCAACATTGCGGAAGTACGCAAGCCAGAGCTGGATGGTCAGTTAGTCGCTGATAGCATCTCTAGCCAGCTGGAGCGTCGTGTAATGTTCCGTCGTGCTATGAAGCGCGCGGTACAAAACGCAATGCGTCTTGGTGCTAAAGGTATCAAAGTTGAAGTTAGCGGTCGTTTAGGCGGTGCAGAGATTGCCCGTACTGAATGGTACCGTGAAGGTCGCGTTCCACTGCACACTTTCCGTGCAGACATTGATTACGCAACCTCAGAAGCGTCAACTACCTACGGTATCATCGGCGTTAAAGTATGGATCTTCAAAGGTGAAGTTCTGGGTGGATTGCCTACGAACCAGGAGCCAACTCCTCCTCAGCCTAAGAAGAAAGGCCGCAGCGCTAAGCGAGAGGGCTAAATCATGTTACAACCAAAACGCATGAAATTTCGTAAAATGCATAAAGGTCGTAACCGTGGTCTTGCTGTTGCAGGTAGCAAAGTAAGCTTCGGTACCTATGGCCTGAAGGCAACTGGCCGCGGTCGCATGACTGCACGCCAAATCGAAGCCGCGCGTCGTGCTATGACTCGTCACGTTAAGCGTCAGGGTAAAATCTGGATTCGGGTTTTCCCAGACAAGCCAATCACTGAAAAGCCTCTTGAGGTTCGTCAGGGTAAAGGTAAAGGTAACGTAGAGTACTGGGTATGCCAGATTCAACCTGGTCGTGTTTTGTACGAGATGGAAGGTGTTCCTGAAGAACTCGCACGCGAAGCGTTTGAATTGGCAGCGGCAAAACTGCCATTTAAGACAACCTTTGTAACTCGGACGGTGATGTAATGAAAGCGACTGAACTGAAAGAAAAAAGCGTAGAAGAGCTGAACGCAGAGTTGTTAAACCTGCTACGCGAACAGTTCAACTTGCGCATGCAGCACACAACTGGTCAGCTTGAAAAAACCGACCAGCTGAGAAAAGTGCGTCGTACCATCGCGCGTGTTAAAACCATTCTGACTCAAAAGGCTGATGCGTAATGACTGAGCAAAAAATTCGTACAGTACAAGGTCGTGTGGTTAGCAACAAGATGGATAAAACCATTACTGTTGTAGTTGAACGTTTCGTTAAGCACCCTATCTATGGGAAGTTCATCAAGCGTTCTACTAAGATCCACGCCCACGACGAAAGCAACGTTGCTAACCAAGGCGATACAGTCACAGTACGTGAGTGTCGTCCTATCTCCAAGAACAAAACTTGGACTCTGGTTGACGTTGTAGAAAAAGCAGGCGTATAAGCTCTGACTTTTCTAAGTCTTTAAAAAAGCCGCTCTTGTAGCGGCTTTTTTTATGCCTCTGATTTTGTAGCCTGCTCCTTGTCTTGTTCGTTTTGAATAACCTGGGTGTACAAGTCATCATAGGCTTGTGCCATCTCCGAGACATTGAAGTTATCCTGCACCCATTCAAACAGTTTTTGCCCAAACTCGTTTGCACGCTCTGGCTTCTCCAGCGCCAGTGTGATTTGTTCGCTTAACGTATCAGGCGAGCCTACATCGACATGTATTCCGGTTTCGTTGTGTTTGATTATTTCGCTGATACCACCACAAGGGCAGGCGATAACCATCCGCTTGGTCGCGCCTGCCTGCAATAAAATAGAGCCCAAGCCCTCTGAGTATGCAGGATGCACCAGCACGTCAATATTGGGCAGAATTCGGGAAACATTCTCTGAGAAGCCACACAGCTTAACGTGTTCATTAAGATCGTAACGGTCGATCATCGACTGATAATTTTCCTTCTGTGGGCCCTCACCGAATATCAGACAGGTTATCTTGTCGCTGGCTTCTAACACGTTTCGCATCGCAAGGATAAGGTCGCCCTGGCCTTTACGCTCCGTCAACTGAGAAATATTTGCCACGACTTTGTGGTCCCCCGGTACAGAAAATGTTTTATTTAACCATTCTCTATCGAGTGAAAACGTGAACTCACTGGTATCGATTGCCGGATAGATGACCGGTTGCAGTACATCGTCAGGACAAAGCTTCGAAACCACTTTTTTAACGCCTTCAGACACGCTGACTACGGCTTTGAATTGCGAGTATTTCAGCCTGGATAGCGCAGACTCATTGTCATCGGTGCGCCGGGTATAAATAGCCGGGACTCCGGTCAGTCGGGACGTAATGGCGCCCCATACATCGGCGCCATGTCGGCTGTGTATATGAATAAGATCCGGCTTGATATCGTCAATGAGTGTCTTTAGACGCTGTACGACCATTGCGTCAATGTCACGCTCGTAACTGATGGGATGCACCGTGCATGATTGCCCCTTCAACTGCCTTGCGAGGTCACTACCCTCCGGACACGCGATGTGGTGTTCAGTATTACCGGTATGTGCTTCGGCATTGACCAGATACTCAAGCTGTTTCGCGCCACCATAAAAATGGCGGCCAAATTCGAGATGTAAAATCCTTTTATCCATGGTTACTCCATCAGAGCAAACAACTAGACGCGGAGACCTTGGTTATCGTAAACGTTCCACCGCGATTAAGTGTCTATTCTGAATTAATTAGTCACACATATTTTACTTAGCATATAAGTACGCACACGCGCTAAGCAGGATCGTTGTGAATAGTATTTTGACCTTTTCATTAACCCAACAGCGTCAGCACCCATGATAGAAATTTAGTTAGTTTTTCGCTTGGTGTCACGTGCGCATCTCACTACAATGGCTGAAATGGCACCGCCGGGCAGCGTAAGGTAAACAGAGTCGGTTTGTGCAATATCAGTGTGTTAGATACGGTAGATACCGGGCTGGCTCAAATTACAAAATTGCGAAAGCGCCCTGGAAATGTACTTTCTGCGAAGCGGCCGTCACAAGAAAGATAAAGACAGCTTAGCGCAACGCGACCTGGAACACATTACTACGAGCATTATGAATTCTATTGAAACGTCTTATTCGCCGACACTGACGCACACGTTGATGCGCTGGTGTTATACCGTTTTGCTGGCCGTGGCGATGCCTTTCGCGGCGATTAACTTATGGCTGAAGGCAAGAAAGCAACCGGATGCGTTTGCAAACCGACAAAAAGAGCGTTTTGGAGTAGTACCGGTACCCGCGTCAACCCATGGGTATTTATTCCATTGTGTGTCCGTGGGAGAAGTGGTTGCAGCGTCCAGTCTGATAAAGCGGATAATGGAGAACGAGCCTGACGTATCTGTTACGGTCACGACTACAACCGCTACCGGCTCTGCACGTGCAAAAGCTATTTTTGGCGATGCGGTGAATATCGCGTATTTACCCTTCGACTTACCGTTAACCATGAACTTGTTGCTGACCAGGTTGAAGCCCAAAGCGGTATTGATTACGGAAGTGGAGCTTTGGCCAAACCTTATTCATTGCTGCTGGCAACGCAAGATCCCGGTTGTGGTTATTAACGCGAGAATGACCGACCGCTCGGCGGCACGGTACAGTAAAGTTTCCGCCCTGTTTTCTCCGATGCTGCACAAGGTATCGCACGTGTGTGCTCAGGGAGAGCGCGACTTCGCTAATTATAAAAAGCTGGGAATTGGGGATGACCGGATCACGCTGACAAATAACATTAAGTTTGATCAGGCACTTGCAACAGAAACTGAATCTGCGTTTTTGGGGCTACAGCGTGGCATGCGCAGTATTATGGTTGCAGGCAGTACGCACGAGCCTGAAGAGCAGGCGTTGTTTGATGCCTGTCGTTCTCTTGTGCCTGCGCATCCAGACCTGTTATTAGTTTTGGTACCCAGGCATCCGGAACGCTTTGCTGTTGTTGCGAAACTACTGGAAAGTCAGTCCGTGAGCTTCGTTAAATCCTCGCAAACACAAACAATCCCCGCCGACTGTAGTGTAGTGCTACTGGACGAGATGGGTAAACTTAATCAGGCCTACCAGATAGCGGACTTTAGTTTTGTTGGCGGCTCGCTGGCTGACAAAGGCGGGCACAACGCCCTCGAACCGGCCGCGGTGGGTGTCCCTGTGATCATGGGGCCTCACACATACAACAATCCGGTAATTTGTCAGTATCTTGAAGAAAAAGGTGCTCTCACAATTGTCAGCGACGCTAGTGAAATACAGGTTTGTCTCGCGTCGTGGCTTGAAAACCCGGAACAGGCCCGACATGCCGGACGGGCAGGGCAGGATGTGATAAAAGAAAACAGCGGGGCACTGGAAAAAACACTTAGCTGTCTTGATAAAGTGTTGCGCTAACCGGTATCTGAATCCTCTTCGGCGGTATCGCTCTGGTCAGTTAATGACTAAAAAATGAACCCCGCTTTAGTGCGTCAATGAAAGTTATTGCACCGATTTGATGTGAGCGCTTTCATTTATTGCGTGCAGAAAATTTTTAAGTAACTGTAATATAAGTGAAAATGAGAGTTGGCCTAAGGGTTGCAAAAGTACTGGGGACGGCGTAACTCAGGCAAAAGTCAAACAACAAAGCCGACACGATGTCAGCGCTTGACTACAACGTTTTCCAGGGAGAGGCACCCTGTCAGTCATGACAGGGTGCTGTTTCATCTAAGCCCGCTAAACAGATTCGCCTTCCGGTACTATCAAACTGATAATTCTCCACCCGGCTTCCGGTAACAATTCTTTTCCAGTCAAAAATGTATGGATCCGATTATCCGCGTCAAGCCCAATGAGTGGGGTTACCCTGCTGCCATAAGTTTTCAGATAGTCTTCATAACTGAATTCTTCCGTGATCCGCGTTGTTTTTATCGAACCGCCGTGAGCGACAGCAGTAGCTAAATAACCGTACGTAACGCCCTCATCAAACAGGGTTAGCTTTTTCGCATAATGCTCGCCTACCTGGTGGCTGGGGCGTGCCGTCTGTTCGTTGTTTGACAGTCCCCATACTTTGTCTTTGCCCATTGTGTATTCAAAATGATAAGCAATCATGGGGTTAAGTTGTTTGTAGGGCGACATAATAAGAACGGTGCCAAACGTGCCCATCTCCAGGTGGCGGGCGGCATGGTCTGACATCGGATTGCCGAAATAAACCGGTATATCCATCATTCTGGCTTCGCGAATAGCGTCCCAGTTAGTATCTGCAATACATACTGATAGCTTCTGGTTAATCATTTCCTTCGCCATCAAGCGGCTGAACTTGCTGCCACCAAAAATAAGAAAACCGGTTGGCGCTGGCGCGCGCACCTTCAACAGCTTAGCCACCGAACGGGCGGAAAGACTTTGCACCACGACAGTGGCAATAATAACCAGAAAAACGATAGGAACGATGATGCTGGCTCCTTCGTATCCTATTTCTTCAAGCTTAAGTGAAAACAACGCCGATACCGCAGCAGCAACAATCCCCCGAGGCGCAATCCAGCTTAACAGTGCCAGTTCGCGCCAGTTAAGCCCGGTTCCGAAGGAAGAGGCAAGCACAGACAACGGTCTGGCAACAAACATGATCGCTGCCAGAACAATGAAGACACCTGCACCCACGTCAATCACGCTAGCGAGATTTAAACGGCTGGCCAACAGGATAAACAGCCCGGAGATAAGCAACACGCTGAGTGTTTCTTTGAACTCCAGAATATCCTCCACATCCACATTTTTCATGTTGGCCAGTACCATGCCGGCAATGGTAACAGCCAGCAGGCCTGATTCATGCGCAACATAGTTAGATGCGGCAAACACTGCCAAAATGATAGTAAGCACTGCGGTATTTTGCAGATAGTGTGGTATCCATTTCTTGCGAATGGAGAGACCAAGTAAATAGCCGCTCGCCAGCCCCAGCACAAAGCCGATGCCGATGGTTTTACCAAAGGTATAAAGCGTGTGCGAGATGGCAGAATCTTGTGAAGCGACGATAAACTCGTAGGTTAGTACCGCGAGTAACGCGCCGATAGGATCAATGATTATCCCTTCCCAGCGCAGTATATTCGCAAGGTTGGTTTTTGGTCTGACTGTGCGCAGCATTGGAACAATTACAGTAGGACCGGTAACGGTCACAATTGCCCCGAACAGGAACGATAGCTGCCAGGACAAATCCAGTGCGTAATGCGCCGCAAGCGCAGCCACCAACCATGTGACCACCACACCAACGGAACACAGGTTTCTTACCATATTGTCGTGCCCGGCAATATCACCAAACCGCAGGGTAAGTGAGCCCTCAAACAGGATGATAGCCACCGACAACGAGACTACGGGGAACAACAAATCGCCAAACAGAGCGTCAGGGTCCAGCACGCCGAAAACCGGGCCAACTAAAATCCCCACAATCAGCAGAGGTAAAATGGCAGGGAGGCGGATTTTATAGGCAAGATACTGGCAGCCAATTGACAGCAAGCCGACCATTACCAGAGAGACGAGCGGATCAGACAACGCGAATTCCTTTTATCATTGGATATAAATTTATACTCGCCTGGGCGCAACACACTAGAGTAATTTAGAATGAAGTTTGGCCTGGGGGCATAAAGTAATTAAAACAGATAATGATAAGATATAGATCATTTAAGCATAATGCGTCGTTTATTTTTTATTCGTTCAAAAACTCGTGATAAACTAGTTACTTTCGATATGCCTGTTAATCAAGGTGTTTGCAGATACGTGCTTATTCTGCATGTGTAGTTAAGGTGTAGTGGTATGAAAAAGCTGACTGGTAAAATAATCCTCACGTGTTTTGCACTGAGTCTTGCTGCAATATCTGCTGTTAAAGCAAATGCGGCAATGATTGAAACCGATATTGTTATCTTTATGGATGAGTCCGGCTCGATGAATACTGACGGCTCGGGTCTGCTGACAGAAAATATCTTTTCAAATCTATCCTTTTTTAACAGTTCATTGCTGAAGCGCGATATTAAAGCTAATTACTCGGTTGTGGCTTTCGGCGGGAGCAGTAATGATTTCGGACGGATTTTACAGGATTTTACCACCGACTTAAGCGCGTTGTTTGCAGCAGTTTCTGACGACGATAATGGCCTGGAATATACGGGAAAAGATGAGTTACCATTCATTGCCATCCAGCAGGCACTATCTGTTTTCATAAACGGCGATGTGCTTAGCTATACCGGTAATGCTATTAAGAACTTCATTGTGTTTACTGATGAAGAGGCTGATGACGGCAGTGAAGCAGCTGTAACCCAAACCGCGCTGGAAGAGAATAATGTGCGGTTAAACGCGGTATTGTCCGGTGGTTCAACAAGTGGCGATTTGGGCTCTGTAGCTATAGGAACCGGTGGAAATGTTTTTGATTTGGAAACGCTCAAAACCACAAGTGTATCGCAAGCTGAAAACTTTATGTCTGGTCTCGGTGATGTTAAAGCATCTGAAATCATTGAGGATTATTGCGGGTTAAACCCCAACGCAGACGTGTGTACTGAAGACAACAACCCGATAAATGCGCCAGCCTCACTGGGACTGATGTTTGCCGGAATGATTGCACTGGCGATTCGCCAGCGTCGACGTCGCGTCTGATTTTCAAACCCAATCATAACTTCGGAAGAGGGAATTTCCGTTGGCAAGACCACACCAACCTACTGTTCTGCCATCCGTTGCTACTTTATGGGCGACAGTGCTTCTGTTCGGGTTAACCGGGTGTGCCGCCGTGTACGACGATACAGTCGCAGACATCACCATAACCGATAGCTATCCGCTGCCGCCACAGCTCTCTGAGTCATCGGGATTGTATTGCCTGAACAATCAGGCCCTTACTATCAACGATTCAGGTAATCCAGCTACCGTTTTCACCATCGACTCAATGGCGCGCATCGTTGCTCAGAGTTCGCTGGAAAAACCCAATGTCGACTGGGAGGCCATCACAGCCAGCCACGATGCCATCTTTGTTGGCGATATCGGTAACAACCGGGGCAATCGGTCGTCGCTGAGCATAGAAATCATCAACCGCGATACCATGTCACACTTGCGAACACTAAGTATCGATTATGATGGCTACAACGCCGGGCAGAACGTGCCTTATGCGCACGATTATGACGCCGAGGCTATGACGTGGCATGACGGCAAGCTGTTGATATTTTCAAAAAGCTGGGCCAGTCGTGTCTCGCATGTGTATGAGGTTGACACGGATACTGATCATCAGACACTGAAAGCCGTGGCGCATATTGAAGGCTTGCCCGGAGTTATCACTGGCGCAGACTGGGATAAAAGGCGGCAACAGTATGTCATCGTAGGCTATGCCAGCGATCCTTTCGGAAACTTTGATACCTTTCTGGCAGAGGTGACTCCCGGCTTCAAGGTTTCAAAAATTTGGCCGTTACCGGATCATGATCAGGTAGAAGGCGTTTGCGCGGCCCCAGACGGCAGTTACTGGGTTACTCAGGAAGCGGTAGGCGACAGTCCTGCAACCTTGCTGCGGATTATGTCACCTACGCCTTTTTAATGTATAAGTATGTTTTACTGGCCGCTTTTCCTAAGTTAGATAAACATCAGCGTTTATAGTCTCAACTCATTGCAGGCTATTGCTCGCAAATTCTGATGTCTGATCGCTCAGTCTGTGTCGCAACTTACCAATATCGAAGCGGTTACCGTTTTGAATCACCTGCGTAATTGTTTTTACTGCGCCTATATCTTTAAGTGGGTTGTCAGTCATTACCACCAAATCAGCTTGATATCCTGCCGCTATTTTACCTTTCTTAGTCAGCGCTAGTCGACTGGCTGCTTTATTGGTTATCAGCTGAAGAATCTCCCAGTTTTCAATCCCGGCTCTCTGGTGTAAGGCCAGTTCTCGCCAAAATACCGGACCACCAGAGTAGCTGTCGGATCCAATTAGTAATGGCACGTTGGCTTCGTGCAGGCGAAGAAGAAAAGTTTCTACCTGACTATAGCTGGATTGTGCTCGTTCAAAGTCTTCATCTGTCCAATCATACAGGGAGGCGCCAAGATTTGTCTTCCAGTTAGCGGCGACCTCAGGGTGGTGATACCAGCGTTCATCTGGGTACAGCGAGTCGATTTCCGGATAGAAGTACATCATCTCATTCACAACCAGCGTTAAGTCCACAGATACATCCTTCGTAGCGAGATCCGTAATTAGTTTTTGCATGGGAGGCGCGTCGAAATTCACCCACTCAAACCATTGATAGAGATGCTTTGCACTCATAGGTGCAAGACTCGCCAGAAAGTCATCGCGGGCATCTTCGGGGAGTAAATCTGCGGAGGTAGGGAGAGCATGGGTCAGGGCATCAATACCCGCATCCACGGCCTCCTGCCAACTGACTTTATCCAGATGAGCTATCGCTTTTAGCCCGGCCTCGTGGGCCAATGACACGCCCAGGTTAACTTCCTGCACACTGAGTCCCTGATACAACTTGATATAGGATACTCCCAGCGACTTTTGACGTTGTATCTCTTGCTGCCATTCTTGAGGGGTAGACGGATATACAGACCCCCCTTCGATGGGAGTGGGATCGAAGGTCAGCCCCGCGTACTTAAGTGAGGGCCCCAGCCATTCACCGGCTTGCTGCATCTGCACATAATGCTGGTTCGCAATAGGGTCGCCCGCAGGACTGAACGCAGAGGTTATGCCAGATGACAGAGCTGCCATCGCGTGAAACCGGGTAACTTCCGGCTTACTTTTCATGCTGATATGAGGCTGGTTTTCCACCACGCTGACAGTCATTGGGCCCGCTGTCAGGTGCAAATGGCTATCTATCATTCCGGGCATGATAAAAGCACCTTGCACATCAATGCGATCTTTTACCTGCGGGAGTTGACCGTGCCCGACTCCCTTAATTTTATCATCGACGATATGCACCCATCCGTCGTGAAGTTCAGTCTGATTGTGGGGAACTATTATGTTCGCATTAACTAAAAGGTACTCTTTAGCTATGGCGATTGACGATGTAGCTGAGAGAGCCATTAAGAGAAAAAAGCGACTGGTTTTTCTAAGCATGTTTTCCTACCTGAATTTGTATGGGTCGTAATCAGGTAGTCTGTAAACCACAAAAAATCTTACGCCGTGCGACGCTTTTATAAGTACATTAAAACGAAACCGTTTTGAATTTCACGTAAGTGCATGTTAGTTAGTGGTTTTTATTCTTCCTGATTGGATAAAAAATCAGTTGACTCATTTATGTTGTCAGCTTCCGTGGAAAGTCAGTTGCAACAGAGAACAGTAAGCGCGCTTAGAAGGGCGTGTAGGTAATTGAAAAAATTATATTTTTATCTTAATCACGTGATCGTAACTGACATTTTCATGCTGCGGATCGGAATAGTTACGTCCTTGCTAGAATGCCAACGCATGGATCCTGATACCTTTATATTCTGTTTGTTTGGTTATACTTTGCGCACAGATTGGGTGAAATTTGCCCTGAAGACGAAACGTGAAACAGGAGCACATGATGAAAAAGATGCGTCGGCTATACTGCCTGATCACAGCACTTTGCGCTCCTGCGGCCATGGCCGGCCAGTTGGGTGATAACGCTGCCCAGTGGTTTTCCGATACAGTGAATGCGGAAGATACCGTGGCGGTAAGTTTCACCAAGCAGCGGATCCATTTCAAGGGATGTAATCAGAAAGCTTATCAACTCGCTTTTAGTAAGCAGTTCACACCGGTTTTCGCACTGGAAGCCAGTATGCACTACGACAAAGGTGAACTTAGCTTTGGGGCGCTGAGTCAGAAAGTGACATCACAGGGGTACGAGGTAATATCCTGGTGGACAGTAGATGAGCTTCGGTTAGGTGTCAGTCACAAAGTCAGAACGTCATTGAAAATGTCGTCCCCGATGACAGAGCAACTTTCACTACCTACCAGCCAGTCAGTAGGGTTTCATTTGGCGCTGCCGGGAATGAAAGAGGCGCACAGTATGTCAGTATCGCTGACCCGCGAGAACTGGCAAGCCAGTACCACGAACAACCAGACGTGGCAGGAAATCGAAGATAACCAGATTAACCTGCAATACGCTATCGCCTTCTGATTTTCGAAAGCAGAGTAACTGATACGCCATCGATTTCTGATTTTCGAAAGCGGATTAACCGCACGCCAGCCTCTCTTTTTAGTCATAGCCGGTGATATCAGCCCCCGTTTTACATTTCGGGAAGCAGCCGGTCAAACTACCTCTTCGCACTCTACTGCACATTCGGTCTCAGCCAGAGTGCCACAAGAGAGGCAACCCCCTTACTTTGCGCTGAAATTAGCGGGTATTCAGTTATACAAGTTGTAGTCAGTTCCTGTGGTATTAACCGAAGCGCGTTACTGTATCGGCATTTATAGCCTGAACTGCTCGACCTGCGTTGCCAAATCGTTTGCCAGCGTGTCCAGTTGTTCACTTACCTTCACCAGCGCAGAAGCGGTCGCCAGGCTATCTTCGCTGCTTTCGCTGATATCATTAATATTTCTGTTGATATCCTCAATGACAACCGATTGTTCTTCGGTACCAGTGGCGACCTGGGTGTTGATGTCATTAATACCTTCAATATTCGCTGCCACGGTTTGTAACAGATCATCAATCCGACTGGCTGCTGCAACCACTTCGTCGGTTTGAGCTCGGCTGGTATGCATTTGTGACACGGCATCCTGCGAGGCCTGCTGGAAGGTATCCATCTTAGTCTGTATCTCATCGGTAGCGCTGGCCGCCCGCTGCGCAAGTGTTCTAACCTCGTCAGCAACAACGGAGAAGCCGCGACCGTGGTCACCGGCACGGGCAGCCTCAATAGCGGCATTCAGCGCCAGTAAGTTGGTTTGTTCAGATATTCCCCGGATTGTGTCCAGTATGCCGCCAATAGCAGTAGTGTGCGCATCCAGCGATTGGATCACGTCAGCGACATGGCGAACCTGTCGCGACAACGACGAAATAGCCGCGACAGCGGTTTGGGTTTCTCTACGGCCCTCCTGTGAAGTCAGGCTGCCTTCCTGAGCTCTCTGGGCTGCAAGTGTGGCCGAACTGGCGATCTCATCGACCGTGCTGCCCATTTCCGTCAGCGCTGTCGCCACCTGAATAGTGCGGTCCCGCTGAGTCTGACTGACTTTTTCGGTGTGGCGTGACTGTCCTGCCACGGCGCTCGCCGATTCCCGCAAACGCTGACTGGTTTGCGCCACACTACTGATAGTGTCATGTAAATGACCAATAAACTGATTAAAGCCTTCTACTAATCGGGCGGTTTCCTTCTGCTCGGGAACGTTAAGGCGCGTTGACAGATCGCCGTCTCCCTTACCCAATGCCTGAAACGCATCCGCAAGGCGCTCCAGTGGACGAGTAATACTCGCGGCCAGCCAGATGCCAATGAACGCGAATAGTGCCGCAACCAGTCCAGACCAGATAATAATATGTCTGCTGGCTGCATCCAGGGCAGAAAACAGTTCCGCTTTCGGTACCTGCGCAATCACGTACCAGCCTGCGCTCTTAATAAAGGTACTCGCAAAGAGCGTTTCCTCACCATCAATGTCGCTGGTTACCATGGTAAAAGCCTGCTGACTCAGTAATGAGCCTGCAGACTTGCCGCCAGCGATGGCGTTGATGGATGCATCGCCAAGCAAGCTTGTATCTGGATGGGCGATAACCGTGCCCGTACCGTCAACCATGTAAATCACGCCGGAATCGGCCAGCCTGACACCGTTTAGAATATCTACCAGTTCATCGACTGACTTGGCCACACCAGACATGCCGCGGCCATTAAGCTGTTGATAATTGGCAAACAAGCGGTAACCCACACCGGGTTCGTTATACAGACTCAGAGAGTCGGCTTTTCCGCTGTCTTTGTATGCGAAAAACCAGCCGTCGAATTCGTCGTTTTTGAGTTGTCGTAAAAAGCCGTCCTGGTTCCAGTAATTATGGGTTTCACGATCGACAAACGAGGCAACCGTAAGATCATTGTAGTTAACAATGTCTTTTAAGTAGCGAACCAAGCGCTTTTCACCTGCATTGTCTGCACCTGCGGCAGACCATGCGACTAAATCCGGGTTGGTTGCAATACTATGGGCTACCGTCTGCATCACGCTGACTTCTTTGTCCACCCGGTTGCCTACCTGTTGCACCATGGCAGGTAATTGCATCGTTTCCAGATTCTCAGTAATCAGATCTCTGGCAATCCACTGACTGATAGAGCCTACCAGTATGGTCGAGGCCAAGACTGCGATGATCAGTGCGAAAAGGAGTTTTTGTTTAATGCTTAATGAACTGAAAGTCATTATTGTTACCACGCGTTCTTTAGACTACACAGGACGTGGGCTGCAGGCTCAGCACCATTCGAAACCAGTTTGTGTTCAGACTGAGTTGTTCTTCTTATTATTATCGACACATTCTGGCATTGCTTGACTGGACAGGCTTTATGACCAGATGGTCAGTGTAATACAAAAACGGAAGGGAACAGAAATAAAAAAGCCGCTATCTAAGCGGCTTTTTAACACTAACTGATGAGGACGATTTACTCGTCGTCACCTTTTTCAGAAGGTACCGGGAAACCACGGTCGCGCATTAGTGCGTCAACTTTGGCGTCGCGGCCACGGAATTTGCGGTATGCTTCCGCCGGATCCATGGCATTACGTACTGAGAACAGGTACTTAACCAGACGGTCACCAAGCTCTTCATCGTAGAAACCACCCGGTGCTTCTGCGAAGGCTTCTGCCGCATCTGCGGTTAATACTTCTGCCCACATGTAGCCATAGTAAGCTGCTGCGTAACCTTCACCGGAGAATACGTGACCGAAGTGCGGGCTGCGGTGACGCATCACGATTTCTTCAGGCATGTTCAGCTTTTTCAGTTCTTCACGCTCGAAGGTATCCGGGTCAATATTCTCAGGATCGGTAGTGTGATACTTCAGATCCATGATGGCAGATGCCATGTACTCTGTGGTCTTGAAACCTTCGTTGAAGGTTGAGGCCTTCTTGATTTTGGCTACCAGCTCATCAGGGATAGGCTCGCCGGTTTTGTAGTGAACCAGATACTGATCAATCACCTCATCCGTGGTCAGCCAGCGCTCAAGTAACTGTGACTGGAATTCCGTGTAGTCACGAACGCCAGAGTGAGAGGTTGGGTACTTCACTTTTGCACTTAAGAAATGCAGCGCGTGACCAAACTCGTGGAAATAGGTTTCCGCATCATCCCAGGAAATCAGCGTTGGCTGACCTTCAGGACCTTTTACAAAGTTTGAGTTGTTAGAAGACAATACCGTCTCCTTACCATCAAACGTAGTGTAAGAGCGGTAGGTCGTCGCCCATGCGCCTGAACGCTTGCCCTGACGTGCGAACGGGTCCAGATACCATAGACCAATGTGCTCACCGCTATCTTTGTCGGTGACTTCCCAGACTTTCACGTCCGGGTGGAATACCGGCACCTTGCCTTCTTCTACCGGTGTGAAATCAAAGTTGAACAGGCGGCCTGCCACATAGAACATCGCTTCGCGAAGCTTATCGAGCTGCAGATATTCTTTTACTTCGTTGGAATCCAGATCGTATTTTGCCTGGCGGACTTTTTCTGCATAGAAACGGTAATCCCACGGCTTAATCGTGATATCAGCGCCTTCTTCGTCGGCGATAGCCTGCATGTCAGCCACTTCTTCTTCCACACGGGCAATGGCTGCGGGCCAGACTTTCATCATCAGGTCCATGGCATTGTCCGGGTTTTTGGCCATACGGTCTTCCAGGCGCCACGTTGCGTAGTCGTCGTAGCCAAGCAGCTCAACGCGCTCATCACGCAATTTCAGGATCTTCTTAATAAGCTCATTGTTGTCGAACTCATCACCGTTATCGCCGCGATCGTAGTAGGTGCGCCAGACTTTTTCGCGCAGCTCACGATTGGTGGAATAAGTCAGGAACGGATCCATAGAAGAACGTGTGTTCGTGATAGCGTACTTACCGTCATCGGTCTTGATCGCATTTACGAAAGACTCCGGCAGTCCGTCCAACTGGTCTTCCGTGATATAGGTAACGTAGTTTTCTTCGTCAGCCAGAACGTTATTGGCAAACTTGGTATGCAGTGTGGCCAGTTCCTGGTTGATTGCGGCATAGCGCTCTTTCGCTTCACCGTCTAATGTTGCGCCGTTACGGGCGAAACCATTGTATGTCATCCAGGTAACACGCTGCTCTTCCGGCGTCAGCGATTCCATTTCGTCACTTTCGTACACAGTGCGGACGCGCTCAAACAGCTTTTCATTTTGTGTAATCTGGCTGAAAAAGGCTGAAAGCTTCGGTGACATCTCTGCCTGAATTTCACGGAATTCCGGGCTTGATTTGTTCGAGCTCCAGATACCGTAATAGGTGAATACGCGACCGAGTTCTTCGCCGGCACGCTCCATTTCCACGATGGTATTTTCGAAAGTAGGCGCGTCGCTGTTATTCGCAATGGCTTCGATTTCTTTGAGGTTTAACTCCATCGCTTTCTCAAGCGCGGGTTTTAAATCTTCCAGATTCATTTTATCGAACGCCGGAACACCGCCGTAAGGTCCTTTGAACTCCTGCAGCAACACATTATCGAACTGCTGATCAGATGCTTGCTCCGCGGCTGCCGGTTTGTCGGCTTGCGCTGTTGTTTCCGGTGCTTTCTGCTCAGAGCAGGCACCCAGCGCGACAACCACTGCCATAGCAGTGAGAGACGTTTTGAATTTACCCATGTTATTTCCTATCTGTCGTTATCATTGTAAGAAAGGTACATCTCATACTAGTGGATGGGCCAGTCAAATTAAATGCCTTTTACCTTACCCACGCGCCAAATAACGTGAGTAAATGTGTCAAAACACCTCGTTGCTATGCAACTCGTCGCAAAGCGCATCAAAAATCACCAAATTGTCATGCTCTGACTATTGTCCCAAACGCACGTGACAGCTAGACTGCGCGCAAATTTCATCACACCAGAAGGGGTACTATGTCAGAGCTAATTTTTCACACGCTTCCGGTTATTCTCGCCGTTGCCTCATTTTGGTCAAATACCGAGCGAAAGCTGCTATTGCTGAACCTTGGCCTGTGCGTCACCATTGCCGCGCTACTGGCATTTCAACAAGCCTGGGGAGGCGTGTTGGTGATTACCGTTGCGGGGATCAGTACTACCTATCGACTGATTACTAACAAGCTGGTGAGCAGTAAAATCACTGCGGTATTAATCGTCATAATGTCGGCGCTGATTGGGGTTATTAATAACTTGTCCGGTAAAACTGGTTTACTGGAGCTGATGCCGCTGATTACTTTTATTTTCTATCGCTTTGGAGAGCTTCACTGCCGTGAGGCTGGCCTGAGAATGTGTATGGTAATTGGTTCTGCAGTATTCACGGTATATGCGCTGATTACCCATACCTGGGGTGTCGCGGTGACAGAGTCGCTTTTTGCGATGTCTAACCTGTGGTACTGGGTGCGTTTGAAGCGAACGGTTCAGTCGGCCGCCGTTTGATCCTGACTCGCGAGCGCGGCTCTTTTCGACGAGCGGCGTTCGTTTTCTTTTTTTACAAAGACAAATGTAAGGTACATCTTAGTTGGCAACGACATCGCCAACCCGATGGCCATCATAAACGCGCCCAGCATGAGGCCTTTTATCCCCCAGGTTTCAGGCAGTCCGGAGTAGCTAACAACGTAATGACCGCCTAGAAACAGCAAAATACCGACAACCATGATCCACTTAAGTGCTGTAATCATCTGTCTCATCTCATATCAACAGACCCTAGCTTAGCAACAACCTGCAGAATATCGTTGATTTACATCAGTGTTAGGTTTCAAACACCTTTTTGGATAGTAAGCGAAACGGGTTTACTTAATGCTGACCATTTACTTTGTCGGACGTTACCCCGCAGCTGCTACTAAACTGGCTACTCAAAAGTTGTCTGTTTCCGCAGCGTTATGGCAGCGTCCTGCGCATCTGTTTAAGGGAAAAGTACTGCCAGGTTCTTTGGCACAAACGCATATCATCCTGATGTGCGGTGGAAACAGGGATAATCAGAAGTGTTAACCGGGAAGTATTAAACGGTTTTTGCCAGACGATTTTGCTTTATATAACAGCTTATCTGCGGTGCGGTAAGCGCCCAGATACGCGGAAGACGGATCACTGAGTTCTGAGGCACCCGCACTCACGGTAATCGTGACGTGCCCTCTTTGTTCCGGAAGCTCGAAAGGCCTTTCTGCTATGGCCTGAACCAGCCGGTTACCGAGGCGCGTGGCTTCTTTGAGATGTGATGTTTTACAAAACACCACAAATTCCTCTCCGCCAAAACGGGAAACGATATCCTCTGGTCGCAGTGTCTGCTTCAGGCGAGACGCCACTGCCCGTAAAATGCGATCACCGGCGTCATGTCCATAGGTATCATTGATGACTTTGAAGTCGTCAATATCAATAACTATCAGAAAGCCCGGCTGTACATGTTGATGGTTGAGTCGACGCTCGAAACCGCGGCGATTTAAAATAGCCGTCAGGGGATCAAGATAGGCTTGCTCAGTCAGCGCGGTTAATGCGGACCGTTTACGTTTGTTGCTGATAGCGGATAGTAAAAAAAGCAAAAAGAAGAATATCAGATTTACTGATAATACCATCGCCAGCATGGTGGCGTGCGTGGCAATTTGCCGCCAGGGTTCAGCAGCAAGGGCAGTCCCGGAAAACAACAGGCACAGCGCGGTTAATGTTAATGCCCCCTTCATTTGCGCCCCCTCACGAAACGATAGGTCTCTGCAACCAGGCCCGCCAGCGAAAAATACAAGATAGATAAAGTGCCTACCGCCAGTACCGGGCCAATGAGCTTATCAGGAACCGAAAACAGCAATACACCCTTTGCAAGAAGCAGGTGCATCCATCCCATAACCAGGAAATAACCGCACAGACGACCCGCTTTGATAGTAGACAAGGTGCGGTGATAGGTCACCAGGCCAATGCAAAAAATCAGCAGCGAAAGTGCACTGTAAGCATTGAGATAGGCGGGAAACGTTTCTGAAGAGAAGGCGTCGGAGGAGAATGTGATAAGCCAGAAATCCTCTGAAGTGATTATCCAGAATAAGTCCAGCGACCGCAGAGCGTGAAGGTACGTATCAATATCTGTCGCGGTGAGCGTGTGCTCATCAGGTATGCTCAGAAAATTGATCAGCACAATAGCAAACAATATTGAAACGGCCGCTACAAGCGGCAGCACTCGGTGGCTGGATTTTATTACTGACAACAACACGTGTCTTCCCTGATTTCTTCGACTAGCGCATAGTACGCTAACCATACCCTGGTTGTTTATTCACTGTACCTTTCGTGTATGCATGCGCACACGTAATCTGCGCTGATTTCAGCACTACATTACGACGATGCTGTCAGGCAAATACCACGGTTTTATTGCGATGGATGATGACCCTGTCCTCAAGGTGATAGCGCACGCCGTGAGCCAGCGCGGTTACCTCGCAGTCTTTACCTTTTCTGACCATATCTGCTGCCGTGTCGCTGTGGCTGATACGTTTTACACTTTGCTCGATGATTGGGCCTTCGTCCAGATCTCTGGTGACATAATGGCAGGTAGCACCAATCAGTTTTACGCCTCGTTCATAGGCCTGCTGATAGGGTCTTGCACCGGCGAAGCTTGGCAAAAAGCTGTGGTGAATATTTATCGCTTTCCCGGCCAGCTGCTGACACAGGCTGTCTGGCAGGATCTGCATAAAACGCGCAAGTACCGTGAGATCTACATTGTATTCATTAAGCAGCGTGGTGATTTGTTCAAATGCCGCCTCTTTGCCCAGCGCCTTAAAATCTACCCAGTGAAAAGGCACTTTATACCAGTCGGCAAATTGCTTCATTTGCGGATGGTTTGAAATGATGCACGGAATATCACAGTACAGTTCTCCGGTGTGCCAGCGATGCAATAAATCCACCAGACAGTGAGACTCGATACTCCCTAACAGTGCCACACGCTGACGCAGACTGGAGTCTGTGAGTTTCCACTGCATCTGATAGTCGTTAGCCAGTGGCGTAAATTCGGACACAAAGCTCTGATAGTCGAGCTTGAAAGAGTCTGCACCTATCTCATGACGCATAAAGAAGCGACCGGTTTGCTGGTCGGTATGATGATTGGCTTCGACAATCGTTGCGCCATGATCAGCGAGAAACTGAGAGACACTGGCAACCAGGCCTACCTGGTCAGGGCAGTCGATGATAAGACGATATGTTTGCTGCATAATACTGAATAAAAAAGGCTTAGACCGTTCGTTTTATCGGGGATCCGGTGAAATGTAAAGCCCCACCTCCAGCCTGTCGGGAATTTATTCAGCCTGAATTTCTATAAGCTATATCAAAATGGTGTTCTGCATTACGTTGCCGTGCTGTTGTTGCGTTTGCGGAGCCCCTGCCAGGTCCATGCAGCCCCTTATCTGTGCTAGCCCACGTACGGTGTCATTATGCGTGGATAACCGTTTTCATTTAAGCTGTGGTGCTGAAAAACGTAACCTAAAGCGCCTTGCCTTGCAGCGATTCCGTTGATGTAGTTTGCAAATAACGTTGATCAAAGTCGGAATCCTTATCGTTTAAAAAATAAACAGACGAGTAAGGCGGTGGCGGCAAAAACGATGAATGAGTCAAGTTATGTCAGAAGGGCGCTGGCGATCCTCGATGATGAAAACAGCAGTGAAGCATCACGCCGCATTGCCTGGCAAATTCTCAAAAACGCCGGGTTGTTGGATGAGGATATTTCACAGTGCCTGCGTCAGCATTCCACAGATTGCATTTACTTGTTTGAGGCCTAGTCTGAAGCAAGCCGCTTCCTCTGGGCAATATTGCTGTGGGGCGGGTTACAACAACCCCCGCTTTAATTTTTCGCGAACAGACAGCTGATGCTGCAGCGGCCAGCTGTGTCTGATGGGATAGGTCACACCGCCGGGTGTGGAGACGGATTCAAACAAATGAAAATCAGAAAAATGGCAGGTGATATCCGGCATGAAAAGCGGCAACGGCAGTGTTGGTCCGGCTTTTCTTATCATCGTGATATGCGGGCGATATTCTTTTCCGTCCACGGCGATTCCTGCCGCTCGCGACGCTTTTCGCACGCCTCTTGCCAGCGCCATTAACTCTTCAGGTGGCGATTCCGGGGCGACATGCAATATTTTCGGGCCGTTCCAGATACCGGTTGAGTTCAGATACACATCAAACGGCTGATAACGAAGCTGGTCTATTTCATGTATTAACGCTTCGTGTTGCCTGGGGGTAATGGTTCCAAGAAAGCACAGAGTCATATGCAGATTGACCGTGGGCACGGCATAGGGCTGTGCAGGGCTGGTATCCTGAGCGGCGCGCTTTCTGGATTTTTTTGGGGGCAGGGCATCGCGACGCGACACTTCCGGTAGCGCTTGTTCGCGCCAGCTTTCTAACGCCATTTTCTGCGGTCCCGCAATGTCCAGTCCGATGAAGCTGCGCATCTCTCACTCCTTTTGCGATGTTGTTAGATGTTTGCGTGAACGGCGTTTTCAACCTGCAACTTACGCCCGGTTCTGCTTAAGTGTCATACTTCTTGTAACTGAGGATGGCTCATTCCCTGACAAGGAATACAGGCAAAGCCCGTCCAGAGTCAGCTTTTTATACTTCTTTATCCTTACCAGGCAATAAGGATGACGTAAAAAAGTGCCGCAGGTACAATACGCTATCACACCCGTAAATGTTTTGAGTTAATGCTTTCCGACGCGCTGAAAAACCTTCCCGCTGCTTCACTGGTTCCCGACCTTCACAGCGCGCTTGCGCGTGGCAACGTTATTATAGGTGCGCCGCCGGGAGCAGGAAAGTCGACAGTGTTGCCACTGTCATTGCTTAATCGGGAAACAACAGGCCGCATCCTGTTGATGCAACCACGCCGGGTAGTGGTGCGTAATCTGGCCAGCTATCTTGCAGGGCAACATCATGAGGCGGTAGGGGAGTCGGTAGGATATCGCATACGGGGTGAGAGTAAGGTCAGTCAGTCCACACGACTTGAGATCATAACCGAAGGGATCCTGGCGCGAATGATTCAGCACGATCCGGAACTGCCTGATGTCGAGACGATTATTTTTGATGAGTTTCACGAGCGCAGTATCCACAGTGACTTTGGGTTAGCGCTGGCGCTGGAAGTTCAGCAGGGCCTGAGGGAGGATTTACGGATCATCGTCATGTCGGCAACGCTGGAACTGGATCCGGTAAAAACGTTGCTGCCTGATGCTGAATGTCTGTTTACTGAAGGAAGGACGTACCCGGTAGATATCTTCTACAGTGGGAATGTAAGCGCACCGCTTCTTCATGAGCAGGTAGCCCGACAAATTCGCCAGGCGGTGAACCAGCACGAAGGTGACGTGTTGGTGTTTCTTAGCGGTCGCGGCGCCATTAACCGGGTTGCCGGACTGATTGATGATCTGCCAGCCCGAATGGGAGTGGTCATACACCGGTTGCTGGGTAGTGCGGGTAAGGAATCGCAACTGGAAGCTATCCGTCCAGATCCTGAGGGAAAAAGAAAAATCATTCTTGCCACCAATATTGCCGAGACCAGCCTGACTATTGAGGGCGTCACTGTGGTGATTGACAGTGGCATGGAAAACCAGGCCCGCTTTCATCCTGCCAGCGGGCTGACCACACTCACCGAGCAAAAGATTTCTCAGGCGTCTGCAATTCAGCGCGCAGGACGAGCCGGCAGGGTTCAGGCCGGAACCTGTTACCGGCTATGGGCGGAAGAGTCGCAGTCGCGTATGGCACGACACAGCGACCCGCAGATCCTCCGTGAGGACGTTACCTCATTGTTGCTTGAGGCGCTCTGCTGGGGCAGTAAACTGCATGACTTACCCATGCTCACTCAACCGAGTCAGGCGCAACTGCAAGTTGCCTTCGATACGTTAACTGCTCTGGGAGCAGTCGATGAAAGCGGTCAGGTCACCCGCTACGGCAGAGCTCTGTCTTCCATACCCTGCCATCCCAAACTCGGCAACATGTTGCTGGAGGCAACGCGGATTGCGGATAAAATGGGGGAGAGTCAGTTAAGAGAAGCCGCCGCGCTGGTGGCAGCCATTGCTGAGGCCGGACTCAATGCCGGCAACGTGTTATTGCATGACGCCCTGGCCAGTCTGCCTGAGTCGCAGAAAAAGCCGTTGTATCAACAGGCAAAGCGCTACGCGCGCTATACAGGGGCTAAAGAAAATGCGCTGATACACGCTGCCCGCGATAGCGCGGCACTGGCCTGCGCCATCGCACTGGCGTACCCGGAGAGGCTGGCCTATCGTCGGGGAGAGGCATTCAAAATGGCGTCTGGCAAAGGCGCCCGATGTGCATCCTTTGTCGATTCCTCCTGGCTGGCGGTGCTGGATGGACAGCAAATCGGCACGGAGTTTCAAATACGGCTGGCTGAGAAAATAGACGAGCGTACGATAAAAGCGCTATTTCCTGATGTTTTCCGCGTCAGGCAGGTGGTGCGGTTTAACCCGTCAAATCAAAAAATGGAGGCGCGTCAGGTCACCGGCGTCGGGGAAATCGATGTCACCAGTGAACCGGTAGCAAAAGTACCGGCAAACGCCTGGAGTGAGGCCTGGACAGACTATCTTGCACGCCTTGATGTGAATAAATGGCCTCTCAGTGACGCACACTGGCAATGGTGGTTCAGAGTTAAGCTGGCGGGTAGGGTGCAGCTGGAACAGCCGCAGGCTTTTGACAGCCCGGAGCCCTGGCCAGTGAGTTTTGAAACGTGTCTGCGCCGCGCTTTGGAAAGTTTGCAATCAAAATTCACGCGCTGCAGACAGGTGGATGACTTATCTTCGCTTCCCTGGCTTGATGCTCTTCAACAGAGTCTAAGCTGGCCACAGCAACACGCCTTAAACGAGGCGTTGCCTACCTCGCTGAAAGCGCCCAGCGGTCATGTACACAAACTGCGTTATACCGAGCACGGTGATGTTATCTATTCGGTACGTATGCAGGAAATGTACGGACAACACGCGACGCTCACATTGGCTGGTGGAAAAGTGAATATCGTATTTGAATTGCTATCACCCGCGCACAGGCCGTTGCAAACCACTACCGACATCGGGGCCTTCTGGCAGGGTAGCTACCGTGACATTCAAAAGGAAATGAAGGGGCGGTACCCAAAACATTACTGGCCAGACGATCCGACCACTGCTGCACCGACGACGAAAACCAAAAAAGCAATGGGTTGATTTATATACTGTTTACACTATGTTCAGAGCGAAAGTAGCGCTGTTCAAATAATGATCTAGTACCAAGGTCTGATTTAGCCATTGTCATATTTTCTTTATACATGCTTAATAGAGTGGTTGTATAAATCTTAAGCAACAATAAAGGGAAATATCATGAGCAGAGTAGCATTAGTCACAGGTGGCACAAGAGGTATAGGGGAAGCAATATGTACGGCATTGAAAGATGCTGGCTACACTGTCGTGGCAAATTATGGCGGGAACGATGAAGCCGCTAAAGCGTTCACAGAGCGCACCGGGATCCCGTCGTTCAAGTTTGATGTATCAGATTTTGAGAAAACCAAAGATGCCATCGCACAAATCGAAAGCGATTACGGCCCGGTGGATATTCTGATAAACAACGCCGGAATTACACGTGATGGCACCATGCACCGAATGTCGTTCGAACAATGGGACGCGGTAATTCAGACTAACCTGGCGTCGTGCTTTAATACCTGCCGCTCGGTGATTGACGGTATGCGCGGCCGGGGCTTCGGGCGCATCGTGAATATTGGGTCTGTAAACGGCCAGGCCGGGCAATACGGGCAGGTGAATTACGCCGCAGCAAAATCCGGCATCCACGGGTTTACAAAGGCGCTGGCATTAGAGGGAGCCGCCAAAGGCATTACCGTTAACGCTATCGCGCCGGGATATGTCGACACCGACATGGTGCGGGCGGTCCCCGAAGAAGTATTGAAGAAAATTGTCGCCACCATTCCGGTAGGGCGTCTGGGCAAACCTGAAGATATTGCGAATGCCGTGATGTTCCTGGTAGGTGATGAGGCAGGATTTATGACCGGCTCGACCCTATCTATCAACGGCGGTCAGCACATGTATTAACGCTAGCAGCGACGTTAATGTCTGCCAGTAAAAACGACAAAGGGCTGTTATCGAAACAGCCCTTTTTTCTTGCTACCGGCCAGGGAATCACGCCTGGCTAGCAGACTCTATGACGCTATCAGACCTTTGTATCCGAGTCGGTTTTGTCAGACTCACTGGCTTTTTCGTCTGAAGGTGCCTCTGGTACATCGTTGGCTTGTTTGTCTTTTGCCAGTTCAACGCCTAGCGACGCCATTACCGTCAGCCCCGGAAAACCATCGGCAATCATGTCATTCGCTATCTGGTAATCACGGATCCCGGCACGCGTTGCAGGACCAATGATGCCATCAGGCTTACCGACATCATGACCTGTTGCGTTGAGGGCTTTTTGCAGTTCAATGATATTGTCGCGTGAATATGCTGGCAGATCGGGAAGGTCGGCAACCAGTGGCGGTTTACCTGCAATGCGGTCTGCAAGATGGCCCACCGCGATAGCGTAAAATTCTGAATTGTTCCAGCGCATGATTGTGCGGAAGTTGTGATATGCAAGGAAGGCTGGGCCCTTATGACCCGCTGGTACCACCACATACGCATCAATATCCGCATTTCCCAGCGGCTCACCATCGGCTTTCATGATGCCAAGCTCTGCCCATTCAGTAATGGGACGGCGGTTGCTGTAACCGGATAGCCGGTAGTCAAAGTTCTCAGGCAACTGGATCTCGCGTCCCCATCTGAAACCGGGTTTCCATCCCAGATTAGCCAGAAAATTTGCCGCCGAGGTCAGGGCATCGACTTCACTGTCCCACAGGTTAGCCTGACCATCACCGTCACCATCTATGGCGTAGTTTGTGTAGGCTGAAGGCATAAACTGAGTATGACCCATGGCACCGGCCCAGGAACCCACCATGGCTTCTTGTGATAAGGATTCGCGCTGCAATAGTTTGATGGCAACCAGTAGTTCCTGTGTGAAATAGGTTGCCCGCCGGGGATCACATGCCAGCGTTGCCAGCGAATCCAGCACCGGCATTTTGCCTTTGTAACTTCCGAAGTTGGTCTCCAGCCCCCAAAACGCCATCAGGTAGTGGGGCGGTACGCCGTACTTGTCATTTAACTGTTTAAGCAAATCCTTGTGTTTGGCATACATTTCCTTGCCTTTATTCACGCGCCAGTCAGTCACACGTTTACTAAAGTAACCGGGAAACGTCTGAACAAACTCTGGCTGACTGCGATCCAGCTCAATTACTCTGGGCTGATATTGCAGTTTGGCAAAAACCGATTCGGCTGTCGCGCGGTCTACACCCTCGCTAACGGCTTGTTCGGTAAGTCGGGATTTACATTCTAAAAATGTTTCGGCACTGGTGGCGGAGAAAGAAGAAAGCGCAGCTAGTAAGGGTAAACATGAAGCGCGAAGTCCGCCTGAAAGCTTCTGAGGCATAAGATTCATCCTGATTTCAGAGAGACTCATGCTAACGCAAAGCCAGTAAAAATAGCGAGGGATATTCCGTTAATGGCATAAAATTGACGTTAATATGAGCGAATAAAGTGTGAGTATTACTTGTAGTCCCAGATGGTTATTACAAGGTAGCAGGGGTTCGGGATTACTTTATATCGATGTGCGCTTACAACTGCGATACTCAATGCTGATTGCAACGGGTTTCAGTTAAGCGTGATGTCATGTATCTGAGAGTCGTTTTCTTTTTGCTCGATGAATGCAGAATACCTGACCTGGTCATCGCATGGTTTTGTTGAGTAACCATAGTGTGGTTGTGAAACGACAACCGTCAGCATGAGGGGCTGAGAGCGACCTACGCCGCCCTGAATAAGCCCCGGATGGAATGTGATTACGCGTACTTGTGAATAAAGTCTGTAATCAAAGGTCGAATGTGTTTACGGAATTTCGAACCGCTGAAGATCCCGTAATGCCCTGCGCCCTGCTGCACATGATGGCGGCGCATGGATTTGGGGACGTTTTTGCAGATATCCTGCGCCGCTTCAGTTTGACCGAGGCCGCAGATATCATCATCGGCACCTTCTACCGTTAGCAGTGCAGTATTATCAATGGCTTCAAAGTTGACTGCCTCGCCCTCATAAGTGATAGCGCCACGTGCCAGCTCGTTGTTTTTAAACACGCGCTCGATGGTTTCCAGATAAAATTCTGCAGGCATATCCAGAACCGCCAGGTATTCGTCATAAAAGGCACGGAATCTATCCGCATCTTCTTCTTCACCAAACACCAGATTCTGATAGAAGTTCATGTACTTCTTCATGTGTGATTGTTGGTTCATGCTGATAAAGCCGCCCAGCTGCATGAAGCCCGGGTAGACTTTTCGACCCTCACCCGGATAGCCATAAGGCACTTTCATGATGGCCACATTTCGAAACCAGTCCATGGGCCGCTCATGAGAGAATTCGTTTACGCGCGTGGGGTTTTTCGACGTATCAATAGGACCAGCCATTAGCGTCAGTGACTTTGGTACGCACTTATTCTTATGTTCGGCCATGACTGCTGTCGCAATCAGTGCCTGAACGGTAGGCTGGCAAATTGCGATAACATGGGTGCCGGGACCTAAAAATTCCAAAAATTCAATCAGGTACTGTACGTAGCAATCGAACGAAAACGGACCATCTTCCAGCGGCACCTCTCTGGCATCTGCCCAGTCGGTCACATAGATTTCGTGGTCCGGTAGCAGGGCTTCCACGGTGCCTTTCAGCAGTGTCGCGTGGTGACCAGATAACGGTGCAACCAGCAAGACCTTATGATCATCATGGGCGCCTTTACGATTGAAGTGCATCAAATCGCAAAATGGCTTACTTAGCACCACTTCTTCAGTGACTTTGTGATGGCGGCCCTCGATAATCACGTCGTCAATATTAAAGCCCAGTTTGTCATAGCGTCGGGTCAGCCGCATGGCAGTTTCCAGCGATGCGCGGGTAATGCGGCCGGGATAGGTGTGAGAAAACGGGTTGTTGGGGTGACTCGCAATGTCATTGAGCAGGCTAAACCCCTCGTGCATGATGTGCGCGCCGCGGGTTAAATAATCGTATGCCTGGTAATTCATTACGTCTCTCCTCAATAATACAGACTGGGCTAAGACCTGGGAGTGAGGGGTTGGTTCACACTCGGGTATGACCTGTCGCGTTGTGGCGAAGGTGGGATGCCGGTGCATGACGCACCGGCATTAATTCAGGCTGACTTAGCCTTTAGCTGCGGCCGTAAACTTGGTTGTCATGTCTTCGCTCATGCCTTTCATCATTTCGCCCGCTTTTTGCTGCGCTTCAGTCAGCACGGCGTAGCTGCTTTTAGCGGCTTCAGACATGGTCTCCTGAACAGACTCAGCGTAAGCTTTTTGCGTTTCCGCCAGCGCCATCAGATCTTTCTGCTGAGATGCCTTTTCAAAATAAGACATGCTTTCAGAAAGCAGGCTTGAATAAAGCGCATTGCTCTTTTCTGCCAGTTCCTGAACGGTGTTCATGTTCAATGTTGCCAGATCTGTCATTGGTTTCATTGCGGTTTTAAACTGCTCATTCATTTGTTCAAACATTGCCTTTCTCCACTAGTGGTAAGTTTTATTTCGTTGATTTGGTTGTCGTCTTCTTCGCTGCACTACTGGTAGTACGTCGAGTACGTGTTGTCTTTTTTGCCGCAGTACTGCTCGTTGATTTCGCTTCCGGCTTCGTTGCCGGGGCGATTTCAGACGCCGCCTCTTTCGAAGCCTGCGCGGCGGTCGTTGCTGCAGTTTGTGCTACCTTCGGCGCATCTTTCGCCGCGCTTGCGGTTTGCTTGGTCGCTGCATTCGTTTTTTTGGCTACGGTATTGGTGGTGCGTTTTGCTGCGGACTGCGCTTTCTCTGCACTCTCTGTCGCCGTTTTCACTGCTTGCGAGGCGGCTTTCTGTGTATCAGTTGCCGTCTCTTCAAACGCAGACTTGACCAGATCTGTCACTTGCTCACGTGCCGCATTCAAGGTGCCATAATTCTCTTTAGATACGCTGGTAATGCGTTCCCGAACGGATTCGGCGTATTCTGAGTTGGCTGCTAACACCCCTTTAAGGTCAGGCTGCACCGAGACGCTTTCCATATACTTCACGCCGTCGCTCAACAGACCGGTAAACAGCTCGGTTTGATGCGCGGACAGGTCTTCCAGTACTTTTGCGTTCATCGCGAACAGGTTGCTTACTGGTTTAGATGTTTTTTTCAGTTGCTCTGAAAATTTGCCAAACATGGTTGTTTCCACCCTGAAGTAAACAAAAAAATGCTGCACCGCAGCAGGATTTGATTAAATACTATACAGTGAATGGTAAGCCGTCAAGGAGAATTTGTTGCGATGCAGCATAATGCATAGAACGAGTTATTATATAGAAATAAAGTTTTATGCTGCTGTGCAGCATAATTTGAAGGTAGTCGCTCAGGCGGGCTGTTTGCAGATACAGAACGGCAATACAGAGCAAGAAAACTTGAGATCGTGGTAAGGCACGTTCTTACTGTGGATGTCAGTCTGAATACGTGGCAATAACGACGTCCATTCCCTGAGGACCCTGCAATGCAACTGCACTTTTGAGGCCTCGCTGAGTGACTAAAGACTTATTCGCACCTTCCTCTGGCGCACCAGAGTTACGAACCGTTACTTTTTCTGGTTATGACTTCGCTTCCAGGCTTCAAGGTTTTGTTCCATCATTTTGTTAAACATACCGAACGGGCTGGTCTCAACCATATTTTTCATCATGCCCTGCATCTTGTCCTGCTGTTCGATGAAACTGACCAGGCTTTGCTCTAAGTATTGCCGCACGAAAAATTGCATGTCACTGTCGTAAAAGCGGATTAACTGTTTTAACAGCGAGTTGGTGAGCAATGACTGATTATCATTCGTTTCTGACTCGCTGATAATTTGCAGCAAGATAGATTTGGTAATGTCATCTTCGCTTTTTGAGTCGATAACCTGAAACTCTTTACCGTCTTCGATGAGTGTCTTGATGTAATCCAGATTCACATACTGACTGCGCGAGGTATCGTATAACCGGCGGTTAGGGTACTTCTTAATGATAATCATGTATGTGCTCTTGGTTAACGAAGGTTGCCTTTGCAGAGTAGCGCAAAGGCAATGATAAGAGCAAGCGAACCTGTGGCGTCACTGCTGCGGGCAAGATGCGAATAAGTTTTAGGTCGCATCTTCCCGGTGTGTCATGGCAGCGGTAATCGGTTTTATCTCGTTGCTGCATCTGTGACCTGCACTGAGATAACGCACGTCTACCGATCCGCCCCGTCAGCAGCGGAAGTTCACGCCACAAGTTTAGCAATTAATCCAGGCGTTTCATCACGTAGCTACCTGGCGCGTCCTCTAATGCCGGGTAAGATTTGTGTTTACCTGGCTTTGGTGCGGTGGTGGTAGTTTCATCATGCAGCCGTAGCCACCGATACCAGTCGGGCCACCATGAGCCTTCGTGCTTAGTAGCACCATCAAACCAGGCGGCGGCATCAGCCGGCAGTTCCGGATTCACCCAATGCGGGTACTTGCCAGTTTTGGTCGGATTGATCACGCCAGCCAGATGGCCGGAACCCGCCAGTATAAAGCGGGTATCGCCACTTACCAGTTGAGTACCTTTATAGGCACCCTGCCAAAGTACAATGTGATCGGCCAGCGTCGACAGGAAATACACTGGCATATCGATCTTTGATAAGTCGATAGGTATACCGTCAATCACTACGGCGCCGGGATCTTTGAGTTTGTTTTCCCAGTAGGTAGTGCGCACGTACTGCTTGAAACATGCCGCAGTAATATTCGTGGCGTCGCTGTTCCAGTACAAAATATCGAAGGCGGCAGGATCTTTGCCTTTCAAATAATTGTTAATGAAATACGACCAGAACAGGTTGTTTTCGCGCAACAGGCTAAAACTAAGACCCAGTATTCTTCCATCATAAACCCCTTTAATTTCGGCGTTTTTTTCCATAATGGGCAAAGCCTGATCCGTCAGATAGTTGCCCACTTCACCGGGTTCACTGAAGTCCAGCAACGTGGTTAGTAATGTCATTGAGCGGATCCGCTCATCGCCTTTTGCACGCAGATACGCAGCAGTCATCGACAACAGCGTACCGCCCACACAAAAGCCGACCATATTGATTTTATCCTGACCTGTGATCTCACACACCACATCCAGTGCCTCAAGCGGGCCCTCTTTCATGTAGCTGACAAAGTCCCGGTCAGCCAGCTCAGGACCGGGGTTTACCCAGGAAATCATGAACACGCTGTGGCCTTCTTCCAACAGGCCATTGACGACAGACTTACGCTCGTCCAGATCCAGAATGTAGTATTTATTGATAAACGGAGGCACAAACAGAATCGGGCTGGAATAGGTTTTCGTTTTTTGGGGCTGGTAGTGAATCAGCTGTATCAGATCATTTTGATAAACGACTTTCCCTGGCGTTGTGGCAAGGTTCTCGCCCAGCGTAAACGCAGCCATGTCGGTCTGGGTAATTTTGAACGCTTCCAGCGGACTTTGCTCAAGATCGCGCATGAAATTCTCAATGCCTTTCACCATATTCTGGCCTTTGGATTTCAGAATTTCTTCGCAAACTTCAGGGTTTGACAGCAGATAATTGGTGGGCGAGACCGAGTTAATATACTGGCGGGTATAGAACTTTACCTGCTCAGCACTTTTCGGATCTTTGAAATGCATCGATTCAATCATGCCCTGCAGCATTTGCGAATTGATCAAATAGGCTTGTTTGAGATAGCTGAAAACCGGATTATCATGCCAGTCAGTATGCGAAAACCGGCGATCGGCTTTGTCCTCGGTCACCACATCCTGCGCTTTCTCACCTAACATAGCTTTGGTAGCTTGTTGCCACAGTTCTGTTTGCTGACGCATAAAATCCATTTGCGTCTTTACTAATTTTGCAGAATCTACCTCGACGTCACGGGAAAGCAAATGCATGAGTTTTTCCGGGTCGAACATGGCAGCGGTATCCTCACTGCTTTGCTTGCGGGACAAGACATCATGCACCATGGCGTTGAACTGATGGGCATACTTGTTCAGTGTTTCAATAATGTCGTTCTGGTCCTGTGAATCCACCTGAAAATACCTCCGTGGCTATTTTTTTGGACTGTTGCCGGTAGTCAGCCCTTCCATCATATTTTTGTAAAAGGAAAATGCCTGCTGACTGCCATCCAGATACGGTTTTAACATCGACATCACCGCTTCCTGGTTCCCACTCTGAAGCTGTTCGGTTACCATACGTATGGTGGTCTCGTGAAGCTTGCTCATATCGGGCCAGCCCATGAGTTCGCGGGCTTCCTGAGGAGAAAGGTCTACATCGATCGTAATTTTCATATCCATATCCTCACGTGGCGAAGACTCAAAAGCGGTGAATTAACAGACTACGGGCTGTTGAAAATTTGTCCATGAGACTTCGGTATCATTTTTGCGACACTGGTAAAAGCGCTGCGAAAACCGCAGAATCTCTCCAGAGTTTTTTCATCATGGCATGGTAAGTGGCTAAAAAACAGACAAAAGCGAAAGCAAAGACGAAAAAAACGCGCTCAGTATGGCTGAGTCTCGGTATCAGGTTGTTCATAGTGGCAATGGTGGTGCTGGCAGCCTATGTTTTCTATCTGGACGCGCAAATCAAACATTCTTTTACCGGTAATAAATGGGAAGTGCCGGCGCAGATTTTTGCGCGCCCGCTGGTACTCGAAAAGTCTCTGGAGATCACGCCCACAGAGATACTCGATGAACTTGAATTGCTTGGCTATCGCAAAGTGTCCCGCGCGGATTCCAGTGGTGAATACAGTTACCGTAATGGCGTCCTGACCTTTCAGCGCAGGGCGTTTCAGTTTCCTGATGGTGCTGAGCCACTTAGGCATATTAGTATTCGCTGGGACGACAGGCGCATCTCCACCATTACTGATTTAGGATCGGATCAACAGGTTGGGCAAATACGCCTGGAGCCCTGGCTGGTTACCCGTATGGTAAGCAGTCGTCGTGAAGATCGCATGCTGGTTAACCTCGATAAGGTGCCGGATATGCTGCCAAAAGCGCTGACGCTGGTAGAAGACCGTGACTTTTATGACCACTACGGCGTGGCGCCGCTGTCAATATTACGTGCGTTGATGGCAAATATTGCAGCGGGTCGCACCGTTCAGGGCGGCAGTACGCTGACGCAGCAGTTGGTAAAGAACTTATACCTTACCCGCGAACGCTCTATTGTACGAAAAGCCAAAGAAGCGCTGATGGCCATTATTATCGATGCCCGATACAGCAAAAGCGAGATTCTGCAGGCTTACCTGAATGAGGTGTTTTTAGGTCAGAACGGCGATATGGCGGTACATGGCTTTGGACTGGCCAGTTATTACTATTTTGATCGTCCGGCAAATGAGCTCAATACCCCGGAAATTGCCACCTTGGTGGCAATGATCAAAGGACCTTCGTACTACAACCCCAAGCGTTACCCTGATCGCGTGAAAGAGCGACGTGATCTGGTGTTGCGTATTTTGTTTGATGAAAACGAAATCACTCGCGACCAGTATCAGCAATATATAAATCAGCCACTGCAGTTAGCCACAGGCGCAAGTCTTGCCAGCGGCAAGCACCCGGCGTTTATGAATCAGGTACGCAAAGAGCTGAATGACATTCTGGCCGATCCGACGTTGCAGGATTCGGGTCTGAAAGTATTCACTACGCTTGATATTTACGCGCAGCGCCGTGCAGAACGTGCTATTAGCCAGACTCTGGATGGCTTGCAACAGGATCGCAGCGCGCAGCTGGAAGCGGCAATGGTTGTCACTGATATCTCTTCCGGTGAGGTGCGCGCCATCGTTGGCGGCCGTGATGCAGAGTATGCCGGATTCAACCGGGCGCTGGAGGCGCATCGTCAGATTGGCTCGCTGGTGAAACCGGCGGTTTATTTGACGGCACTGGAAGATCCGACCCGCTTTAATCTGGCAACGCCCATTAAAGACGAGCCCATTACGCTGAAAAGCACCGATGGGAAAATGTGGTCGCCACAGAATATCGACAAGAAGTTCCGGGGGCAGGTGCCGCTGATAGAGGCGCTCACGCGGTCGCTAAACGTACCCACTGTGAATCTTGGTATGGCGCTGGGGCTGGATAATATCGCCGATACCCTGCAACGCCTCGGCGTGCAGTCGGATATCGACACGGTTCCGGCATTAACCTTAGGCGCGCTGTCGTTAACGCCGTTTGAAACCAACCAGATGTACCAGACGATTTCAAATAATGGCCGCTATATTCCGCTGCATACCGTAACCGACGTGGTCACATCGAAAAACGAACTGCTTTGGAAAAAGGCCGAGTTTTATTCACAACGTACCGATGAAGCCGCCACCTACCTGCTGAATTATGCACTGTATAAAGTCAGTACAGAAGGCACGGCAAAACGCATCGGCGCGAACTTCCCCCGCATTAATATGGGCGGTAAAACCGGAACGACTGATGATTATCGCGACAGCTGGTTCAGTGGTTTTGACCGCAATAATGTGATCACTGTCTGGGTGGGGAACGATGACAACCAGCCCATTAACTTGACGGGCGCCGGGGGCGCGTTGCCCGTGTTCATCAACTATCAGAAAATGCAGGAGCCAAAGTCACTATCCAGGCGTTTTCCTCAGGGGTTAGGCATCGCGCACTTCGATCCTGACAGCGGTGCTGTCGTCGTACCCGGGTGTCCGGGAAGTATGAGCGTACCGGCGATTCTGGAAGTGTTACCGCCTCCCGAACAGGATTGTTCCGGCGAGCCGGTGAAGGAGAAAAGTTGGTGGGAAAAGCTGTTCGGTGACTAAACCTGTGCCTCGTTAAACATCGCAAGGGCATCTGTGCGGGTTGTTGTCATGGTAACGTTTTGTGTTAGCCGCGGGCTAGGTAATGGCCGGCTTTTCGGTTATCGTTGCCCTGTTTAGCGCCAGGGAACAACATCGGACGGCCGGCTTACTAAAATCTGTTAGCGAGACTGGACTTATTTTCAGGCAAAAAAAAGCCCTCAGAGAGGGCAGATGAACGTGCTGAAGAAATGCGATAACGACACTACCTCTGCGTAAGCTTCTGCACGTTAACCTGCCTGCCCTGAAGGAAAGGCCCTACGGGAGTAAGGTTGGGATTGGGTCATATGGTGCACGATTGCCCGTGCACCATTAAATAAAATTACACCTGCCAGATAGGCCGCCACCGGCCCCATGGCCATCATCAAAACGTAGGTGGTACTCATCATGGCAATGTTCCTTATGCGTCGTTGTCATCGCTAAGCGATGGCTGATCGTTGATACTGATGGTGACATCGGCAACCAGTTCACCACTTTCTTCTTCAGGGTCGAACTGATGGCTGGCTGTCAGCACATCGTATGTCACGCCAACCTCAAGTTCTGACGTGGTTTCATAAACAGATTGCGACACCATCGCATCGGTAACCAAGTGTAATACTTCTTCATTTTCCTGAGCGGCAAAGGCGCTGCCTGATGCGGTAACAGTGATAGCCAGTGCAGTTAATAGACGACGAACGGTAAACATAATTATCTCCTGATTTGAGGTTTAAAAACTGCACTCTTGAATACTGCGTGACAGTTATCATTTAAGTCGCAATCACTATTGCGATAGTTGTGCCAGTCAGAAAATAATTTTTATGATGTTGTTTTTTAAGGATATTTTAAATTTATTGTAGCGGCATGAAAAACAGCACGAAGAGGTGCGTGCTAAAAACTGGTTAAATTGACCTTTTAGGTGGTCAATTTAACCAGTTTTTTGAAAGTGGAACTCGATGACGTCCCGCAGCAAGGAGCTAACTGCGGATCCTTGTGAAAATATGCAGCAGAGCGGCAACAATGAGACCAGCAACGACACCGCAAAGTCCATCAAAAGCAATACTGGTTAGCAGCGGCCATACCGGGGTTATTGCGATGGCCTGTTCTGCCAGGTGATGAATGAATGGGATGTTATGAGTAAGGATGCCGCCGCCCACCAGAAACATGGCAACAGTACCTACAATAGCCAGCGTTTTCATCAGTAAAGGGGCAGTAACTAACAAGGCACGCCCGGCAAGGCGCTGAGCGTGATTGTAGTCTCCGGTAAGCGACTTGCGAAGAAGGTAAAGGCCAACATCATCCATCTTTACGATGCCAGCAACCAGGCCGTATACACCCGCTGTAATTGCGACGCTCAGCGCGCAAAGCACGCCCACTTGTGTTGTAAAGTCGGCGGTGGCCACACTGCCCAGGGCAATTACGATAATTTCTGCTGACAGAATAAAGTCGGTGCGAATAGCCCCTTTTATTTTCTCTTTTTCCAGCGCTACAAGATCAATTTCGTCGTTGGCAAGTTTTTCCACTGTCGCCTGTCGCTCATCATCATTATGCGTCGGCATAAGCCGGTGCAGAATTTTTTCAGCGCCTTCGAAACAAAGGTACAGACCGCCAATGATCAGTAAGACAGTGATCAACACGGGAATAAAGGCACTGATGAGTAGTGCTGCGGGAACCAAAATAACCTTATTAAGCAGTGAGCCTTTCGCTACAGCCCACACCACGGGTAATTCGCGCTCCGCTTTCACGCCCCGAACCTGGTCTGCATTCAGTGCCAAATCGTCACCCAGCACACCTGCCGTTTTCTTCGCTGCTACTTTTGACATGGTAGCAACATCATCGAGCATGGTAGCGATGTCGTCTAAAAGGGCCAGTAAATTTGCGGCTGCCATAAATTCATTCCGTGATACTGCAAAAAAATCAGCATAAAGACAGAGTTGGCTTATGGCAATGCGCTAATTGCATTTCAGTCTGGGCGTTGGAAATAGGTAGCGGCGTTAAGTGCTGCTGCATGGGCGCTTCTGACCTTGTCAGCTGGTTTAGGTAGTGAATTGCGTGAAAAAGACAGATTGCTGCCACTTTTTATCGTTATGGTAAGCGAATTATCAATGTATAAGGCAAGTTAGAAATGGTTATTCGCGGGCTCAGCATTCTGGCTGCACTGGCATTTTTTGGGTTCATACTCTGGGTAATTGGCATGGCAAACGGGGCTCAGAAAAGTGTATTTTTCGATTTTGTTGCAAGTTTTCCGTTAGGCGACAAAGTGGGTCATGTAGGGTTATTTGGTACACTCACTTTTTTAGTCACGGTTGCACTAAATTACAAAGCGGTATCGCTGTCAGGCCGTCGCGTTTATCTGGGCGTTGTGCTGGTGTGGTTGTTTGTTACGGCAGAAGAGCTCTCTCAGGGGCTGATACCCAGCCGGACCATGGACATTGGCGATTATCTGGCAGACATGGTGGGCATTGGTGGCGCCGCGCTGTGTTGCTACTTGCTGAATAAACGTCGCAGAATGCGCAGCCACGAACGCCCCATTTTCAGCAAAGAGCGTAGAGGATAAAACGGAGTTAAGGTGTATTACAGAAACCGCTTTGCTCCTGCGAGTGCCACTATGAGGTAGGGACCAAACCAGTACAGCATGACAGTGCCGCAGAGTCTGAATATCAGGGGCTGTTGACAGTGTTTACAACGCCGCTTACTAAAAGGGCGCACTCTCTCAATAAAATAGTTGATGGTGTTTTCACATCGGGGGCAGGCGAAAAAAGCATCCTTCTCTTTCTGTTCCATTAGGAATTCCTTTCCGTTACGACTCGACTCGCGGCACGCGTTACCAGCATGGCGGTGAAACATACAGTGGCAAAACGAGGCAAAAAATGTCCAGTTGGTAAGCAGACACTACGATTGGACGTGAACACCACTACCCGGTATTAACATGCAGCAGAGGATTGGCGTAATAGATTAACGCAGCAAAGGCGAAGCGGCGGAATAATAAAGTGAAAGTGGTGAAAAAAACGCCGCAATGTTGAGCTTGCGGCGTTTTTGAGTGTCAGCAGACAATTAACATCCGCGCTGAATACGGGTGTCTGTCCGCTCACAATGTCTGGCACTGGTAGATGACTCTGATTTAGCTGACTTATCGCCACCACTTTCTTCTGTCGAAGCGCAGCCGGTAAGACCTGTGAGTGCACAAATCATGGAAATGAAGAATAGCTTTTTCATAGTGAATATTCCCTTATCTTATTTATTCTGAAAGTTGGAATTGCGCTTAGTTTAAGGTGCGATTGATGAGTCAGTTCGAATAGAGCTGAATGATTCCGGCGTATAAATAAGAAAATGAACCGTATGTTTTATGCGGCCAGTTCGCTTATTCCCTTAAGCTAATGCAGTAAAGAAAATGTCTCATTAACAACATACAGAAGACGTCGAGAGAATTAAATACTATAAAATTAAACAGTGCTTGTAGTTTTTAATGCAGAAATGAGTCATTCATGACAGCTACATCCGTCGTCTTGCATACGCTCTTAGCGCCAACAGGTATTCGGTATACGTTACTCTGGTAGCGGTATAAACGCATCCTCATCCCCCGGAACTTTGTCAAAGCGTCCGGCTTTCCAATCTTTTTTCGCCTGTGTGATCAACGCCTGTTCTGATGCAACGAAATTCCATTCCATGTACCGTTTTCCTAGCGGGTCTCCGCCTATTACGGCAATAATACTGTCTTTTACGGCGCGGATAGTGACTTCTGGGTCATCATTCAGAATAGCCATTGAGTGAGCTGCCAGACTGGTCTCATTTAACGTTACATTTCCTTCTACGACATAGAGACCCCGCTCGGTGGCATGCGGCAACGTTAATTCACCGCCCGCTTGTAGCCGTGCCTCTATATAAAGCGTTGGCGACAGTGTGATAACCGGTGATGTCTCACCATAGGCTGAGCCAATCATGATCCGAGCAGACACGCCTGGCTGCTCGAATACCGGAAGCTGATTTTTATCGTAATGATAAAAGGCAGGACTGATAGTCTCCTGCTCTGCGGGCAGGGCCAACCAGAGCTGAAGTCCGTGAACGTGATTATTTTCCGCTTTGACTTCCGGACGCTGACGCTCTGAGTGCACGATACCCTTGCCCGCTACCATCAGGTTAATATCACCAGGTAATACTCTGGCTTCTGTGCCGATCGAATCCCGGTGCAGCATTTCTCCCTCAAATAAGTAAGTAACGGTCGCCAGTCCGATGTGGGGATGGGGTCTGACATCAACGCCTTCACCAGGCTTAAACTGTGCTGGGCCCATATGGTCGAAGAAAACCCAGGGGCCAATATTTTTATACCCAACCGTAGGAATAGTACGCCTGACGGTAAAGCCACCCAGGTCTTTATCCTTGGGTTTTAGAACGGTTTTTACCGCGCCACAACCGCTCTTGGCATCACAGCCCAGAGCCACGTTTTTATTCAGGTTACTCATCGCTTTCTTCCGTTTAAATAACATTGGGTGCAAACCCAGAACGCCCAGTGAAAAAACTTTCACTTTGCAGTATCACGGCTCAGTACAGTGTAGCGGGTAATACGGTGTCGCCGTTCATTTGTGCGCAACTTCTTCGCATCGGGGATTAATCAAGCGGGTATATTGCGCTTCCTCGCTGTAGTTAGTGGTCACGTTGCGACGCAGTCGGCATCATCTGCGCTTCCTCGCGCAGTGCCAGCAAACGGGCATTGTAAGAGCTATCCGCAATTTGCTCAGGGCTTCTTTTTCACCCGTTTTTCCACAAATTCTTCGAAACCATTTCGCTCAGAGCATTTTAATGTGCCGCCCGCAAAGCCACTTAAGGTGGTAAGGATGGCGTTGGTTGTATCCTCGCAATTCACTTCAACCGCCTTAACGACAGATGCTTCTTTCTCTTGTCCTTTTCGTGGATCGATTATCTCCGGCTGTGTTTTCAGGCGCTGGTAATCCGTAGCGGCCTGACGCGCATCACGTTCAACGGCTTCAGCATATTGCTGGCGGAGGATTTCTCTGGCGGCGTCGATATTTCCCAGCGACAAACGTCTGGCAGGTTGCGGCGATTGCTTTAATGGAAGCGCTGACGCAGATTGTGATTTTTCGGTATTGGTCTCGGGTATCGGTTCTGTCGGTGTAGAAATCCTCTCTGGTTCAGCAACTGCTGCCGGTAAAGTGTCTGCCTGCGCGTCGCGCTGTTCGATTAACGCTTCTGACAGAGGAGAGCGGCTATCCTCAATCGGTTTTTCTGTCGCCGAAGGTATGTCATTCACTTCAGAGCGCAGGAGCGGTGCATAAAAAAGACGCGCTTTAATTGGTGCAGGTACGGTTTCAGTTGCAGGCGGGGGGCGTGACTGAGAAGCAATGGCCAGAACCAATGCAATATGAAGTAACAGCGAAAAAAACAGAACTTTTTTCACTGGATAACTGGGGGCATCGGGCGCGCGCTCTCGCGCAGGTGCCTGAAAATTATCGAAAGTTATCGTCGTCATGGCTTAAAGCAGACCACGTGCCTGTCAGTAAAGTTCCCCTTTGTCTTAGCCCCTTTTTTGAGCCGGCTTTGTCTGTTGCATTAAATAAGTGCGTAAAATGACCAGTGCACACAAATGGTGCAAAAAATCAGTCTTTTACAGGGGCTTGAGTGGGTAAATATATGATTTTAATGAATATAAATTTGTGGCACAGCTCTTGTGTTAATGCTTGGCAAGACACTCAACGTGCAACATAAAACACTACCTACTGGGAGCTACACATGAAACTAGTCACAGCTATCATCAAGCCGTTCAAGCTGGATGATGTTCGTGAAGCCATTTCCGAAATCGGTATCGACGGCTTAACCGTCACCGAAGTGAAAGGTTTCGGACGTCAAAAAGGACACACAGAACTTTACCGCGGAGCGGAGTATCAGGTGGATTTTCTGCCTAAGGTCAAACTGGAAATTGCTGTTCAGGACGATCAGGTTGAGCGTCTTGTTGAAGCCATCGTTGGCGCAGCGAAAACAGGCAAAATTGGTGACGGTAAGGTCTTCGTTTACGACCTTGAGCACGCAGTGCGTATCCGTACCGGTGAGTCTGACAGCGACGCACTCTAAGCCATAACAAAGATAACGCGGAGAAAACAATGGAAATCACTTTTGAGCTCGGGTATGCCTTAGATACCTTTTACTTTTTGATTTGTGGTGCGTTGGTCATGTGGATGGCCGCGGGTTTCGCCATGCTGGAAGCGGGTCTTGTACGCGCTAAAAACACCACTGAAATTCTGACAAAAAACATCGCGCTGTTCGCGATTGCCTGCACCATGTATATGGTTTGCGGTTACGGCATCATGTATGGCGGCGGTGACTGGGGTCCATTCCTAAGCGGTATTATGGGCGACGGCGCAACTGGCGTAGCGGAAGATCCAGCCACATATGCACCATCAGCTGACTTCTTCTTCCAGGTGGTATTTGTTGCTACAGCAATGTCTATCGTATCGGGTGCGGTTGCTGAGCGTATGAAGCTGTGGGCCTTCCTGGCTTTCGCAGTTGTCATGACCGGTTTCATCTATCCTATGGAAGGTGCCTGGACGTGGGGCGGCGAAGCGGTATTCGGTATGTATACCCTTGGCGACTTAGGTTTCTCTGACTTTGCTGGTTCAGGCATCGTACACATGGCCGGTGCAGCAGCCGCACTAGCAGGTGTTCTGGTACTGGGCGCACGTAAAGGTAAATACACTGCCGATGGCAAAATTAACGCTATCCCAGGTGCTAACCTGCCTCTGGCAACGTTAGGTACCTTCATCCTGTGGATGGGCTGGTTTGGCTTTAACGGTGGTTCTGTACTGGCTACAGCAACTGTGGAAAGTGCAAATGCCGTTGCGGTGGTGTTCATGAACACTAACGCGGCAGCCGCAGGTGGTACTATCGCAGCGCTTATCCTGGCTCGCATTATGTTTGGTAAAGCTGACCTGACTATGGCATTAAACGGTGCGCTGGCGGGTCTGGTAGCGATTACAGCTGAACCTTCTACACCAACCCCTCTGCAAGCCACCATCTTTGGTGCGATAGGCGGTATCCTGGTGGTATTCAGCATCGTCACTCTGGACAAAATGAAAATTGATGATCCGGTAGGTGCCATCTCTGTGCACGGTGTTGTCGGTCTGCTGGGTCTGATCCTGGTACCATTCACCAATGACGGTTCAAGCATCAGTGGTCAGCTGATTGGTGCCCTGACAATCTTTGTCTGGGTATTTGTGACCAGCCTGATAGTCTGGCTGATTATCAAAGCCATCATCGGTGTACGTGTTACTGAAGAAGAAGAGTTCGACGGCGTTGATGTTAGCGAGTGTGGCCTGGAAGCCTATCCTGACTTCACTGGCGGCCGCTCTTAATAGACGGAAGTCCGAACACACAGCAAATACAATAACTATAATGTGTGATTCACTTAACTTTGAGCCCCGCTTTTGCGGGGCTTTTTTCGTTCTGACGCAACGTATGAAAAACGGTTTATCGGACTATCAGCCGCGACCTTCTTATTTTGCATGCAACAGCCACTCGTAGTAACGGAACGTTGCTGTAAGGCATTGCCTGCACTTGTATTTATTTACACCAGATTACATGAACTTTATTTAATCTGGTTTTTGCAAGTTCACGGCATAAAAAAGCGATTAATCGAAATGGTCTTCTCTTATGTAAGGATAATAACTCTCTACATGCAGGAGGCATTATGAAAAAGCCAACGCTTACTACGTCAGCAGGCGCACCCGTACCATCCAATGACACGTCGAAAACGGCAGGACCCCGAGGTCCGTTATTGCTGGATGATTATCAACTAATTGAAAAGCTGGCTCACCAGAACCGCGAGCGGATACCGGAGCGAACGGTACACGCGAAAGGGTGGGGGCTTCAGGGCACATTTACCGTTACCCATGACATTACCCAATATACCTGTGCAGACATGTTTTCTGAAATTGGAAAGAAAACCGATGTACTGAGTCGCTGGTCTACTGTAGCCGGTGAGCAGGGCGCAGCAGATGCAGAACGCGACGTACGCGGCTTCAGCCTGAAGTTCTATACCGAGCAGGGCAACTGGGACATGGTTGGTAACAACACGCCTATCTTCTTTATTCGCGACGCGTATAAATTTCCCGACTTTATCCGCACGCAGAAGCGTCATCCGAAGTCGAATCTGCGTAGCCCGGAGGCAATGTTCGACTTTTGGGCGGCGCAGCCAGAGTCTGTTCACCAGGTGACGATCCTGATGTCTGATCGCGGGATCCCGAAAAATCCTATGTATATGAACGGCTATGGTTCTCACACGTTTAGTATGTGGAATAAAGACGGTGAACGCTTTTGGGTGAAGTTCCATTTCAAAACGCAGCAGGGACACGAACACTACACTAACGAGGAAGCCGAAAAGCTTATTGGTAAAACCCGGGAGTCTTACCAGGAAGACCTGATTAATGCCGTGGAATCCGGGGAATACCCCAAATGGACCCTTTATATTCAGGTGATGCCGGAAGAAGAGGCAGGCAAGCAGGACTACAATCCGTTCGACCTGACCAAGGTCTGGCCACATGATGATTATCCACTTATCGAAGTGGGCGAGCTGGAAATGAACAAGGTACCGGAAAACTACTTCCAGATGGTTGAAAATGCGGCCTACAGCCCGTCGAATGTCGTTCCCGGAATTGGCTTTAGTCCTGATAAGATGCTGCAGGCGCGGGTATTCTCTTATGCTGACGCGCACCGTTACCGTTTAGGCACACATTACGAGGCCTTGCCCGCCAATGCGCCAAAAAATGCAAAGGTTAATCACTATCACAAAGATGGCGCGATGCGCTTCTTTACTAACGATTTTGATAATCCTGATGCGTATTACGAACCGAATCAGCACGAGGGACCGGTGGCGGACGAATCGGTAAAAGAGCCACCGTTGCGCATCGATGGCGATGCTGATCGTTATTATCAGGAAGAGTCTGACATTGATTACGTGCAGCCTCGTGCGTTGTACAACATGTTTTCAGACGAACAAAAGGACAGGTTGTATAAGAACTACGCTGCAGCCATGGGGCCATGTTCGGATAGCGTTAAAGAGCGCTGGTACGCGGTTCTTGAAAAAGTTCACCCGGACTATGCGGCTGGTGTACGTAAGGCCAATGAAACGCTGGATACCGATAAGAACGCGGTGCCGGTGACTGAAAACACCCCGTTAGAAGACAAGTAAGCACTGTCTTTTACAGTATAACAATGAAACGCCCGCTACCTCTCTGGTGCGGGCGTTTTTTTATGTAAATCAAAATAGCGTTCGCGTTATTATCGTCACGACGAAAAAAAACGCCGCCATCCTCAGAGCAGGTTTATTCCGACGTGCCTGCTAAAAGAGGTCCCCGTGCTAAAAGATGGTATTTTTTACCGTCACAACCTCGCTAACAGCACAAGGCTACTCATCATCTGGAACGCATTCCGTGAAGGAGCTGAAGCTTTCGCTAGTCGAGCTTCGAAATCAGGTAACTTTTCATGTCTTTTTCAGTGGGAATTCGCCGGATCCGCGGTCCGGATTGCGAGTAATCGTCGTTTATCCAACCGTCTTTTGCAAATTGCTCCAGATAGTGACTGAAAGGATAAGCTCCCCAGCGCGCTTTATACGGGGCTGCATTATTCACAATATCAAACAGATGATTTACCGGTGGTTCGAAGCGGGGATGAAACTGATGCAACACGCCGTCGTTAACGTGATGCAGGGTATACCCAGCAGCTTTACATCTTGCGGCGAAATCCGCATCGCTCACACCATATCCGGTAAACTGTTCATCAAACCCATTTAGTGCGTCAAAGTCAGCTTTTTGAATGGCAAAAAGGCGGGTGTGAAACGCAATAAAGGCTTCTTCTTTTTCTACAATGTCAGCGACCGGGCGTGAGGCCATTTTTGCCAGCCTCGGATAGTCTACTTTCTCTGGCACGGTAGGTAAAAAGGCGACGCTGGTTGTGATGACATTGCCCGGTCCTGTTACCGTTAGCAGGCTTTGCAGTAACGTCGGCGCTACCAGACAATCAACATCAACATACACGACGGTGTCCGACTCGCACGCGGCAAACCCGCGGTTGCGGGCCCGGGCGATGGGCAGCGCTTCTCCACAGACAAACTTATGCACGATATGAAATTTGTCACTGGTAAGCAGCGATTCACTGCAGGGCGGTCCCATCCAGACAACAATTAACTGGCGGGGAGAAACGGTAGATTGTTCAAGGCTGGCAATTAGATTTGAAAGCTGGCGGATACGCCCTTTCACTATAGTTACAACACTGAAGTCGTGATTCATATTTTCATCCTCGGGCATCGCTGTTAATAACTGAAATCAACAGCGATACAGGTAAAACCCAAAACAAAATTACGTGGTTTAACCTGAGGAATAAGCGAAAAACCTGCCAACCGTAAATACCGCAACAGGATTAGTGAAAAGCATAAAGAATTCATTGTGTTGAAGAAGGAGCGCGGTTGGGGTTGAGATGCGACCATCCAGGATAGTGCACCAAAATTGCGCAGTTTAGCCCCAGCGGATAGCAAGGTCAGCAGGCATTACGATGCTTCTCTGTTTGCTTAAGTCGCGCTATGCTGTAGAAAATAAAGAAATCTGAGAATTTATGAGTACTTATCGTCTTGCTGCAGCGTTTTTCGTTTTTATTGCCAGTCAGGTACACGCATATGACCGGATTACCGGAGAGATGTTCGCCAGCCGTTCAGAAGTGTTTGCCCAAAATGGCATGGCGGCAACCAGCCAGCCATTGGCTACGCAGGTAGCGCTGGATATCCTGAAGCAGGGCGGTAATGCCATTGATGCTGCCATTGCGGCAAACGCGGTACTTGGTGTCGTGGAGCCTACCGGGAACGGCATCGGCGGTGACCTGTTCGCCATTGTCTGGGATGCAGAAAGCCAGTCTCTAACCGGGATAAATGCCTCTGGACGCTCCCCTCAATCACTTAAAAAGTCGTATTTTGCTGAACAGGGGCTGACAAAAATTCCGGCTTTTGGTCCACTGCCGGTGTCAGTGCCTGGCGCCGTTGATGGTTGGTTCGAGCTTCATGAAAAATATGGCTCCCTGCCAATGACTACCATTCTGACACCCGCCATTCGCTACGCCCGTGATGGTTTTCCGGTTAGCGAGTTAATTGCTTATTACTGGCAAATGAACGTCGAACGCATTGGTGAGTATGAAGGCTTTTCCGACGTATTTATGCCCCAGGGAAGGGCACCGCGCAAGGGTGAGATCTTTAAAAACCCGGCTCTGGCGGCGACCCTTGAAAAGATTGCCACCGGCGGGCGTGATGCTTTTTATAAAGGAGATATTGCCCGTACCATCGCCGCATACATAAAAAGTCAGGGCGGCTTTTTAAGTTACGAGGATCTGGCATCTCATACTTCTGAGTGGGTGGAGCCGGTATCTTCAAATTATCGTGGCTATAACGTCTACGAGCTTCCGCCAAACGGTCAGGGCATTGCCGCGCTGCAGATACTGAATATTCTTGAGCGTTACGATATTGAAGGCATGGGGTTTGGTTCTGCAGATTACATTCACACCTTTGTCGAGGCCAAAAAGCTGGCATTTGAGGACCGCGCCAAATTTTACGCCGACCCGGCATTCAACGATATCCCGGTAGACTGGCTAATCTCCAAGGATTATGCGGCGGAACGTCAGAAGCTGATTGATCCGAAAAAAGCCGCAACCCGTGTAGATGCAGGCATGTACGAAGGAGATACCATCTATATGACGGTAGCCGATAAGGACGGCAATATGGTGTCGCTTATCCAGAGCAATTATCGTGGCATGGGATCAGGCATGACGCCGCCGGGGCTGGGCTTTATCCTGCAAAATCGCGGTGAATTATTTACCATGCAGGAGAATCACTTTAATGAGTATGCACCTGCAAAACGTCCTTTCCATACCATCATTCCTGCGTTTGTAACCCGTAACGGCAAGCCTTTTCTGAGCTTTGGCGTCATGGGCGGGGCAACACAGCCACAGATGCACGCACAAATCCTGGTGAATATTATCGATTTTGGCATGAACCTGCAGGAAGCCGGCGATGCCCCAAGAATTCTGCATTCCGGTTCAAGTAGCCCAACCGGCAAGCTGATGCGGGACGGTGGCGTTGTCAGTCTGGAGTCTGGTATTGATGAAAAGGTTAAACGTGAGCTGATGGAGCGCGGTCACACCTTGCAGCAAATCCTGGGGGCATATGGTGGCTATCAGGCTATTGGCTGGGATCCAAAAGAAAAAGTCTATATCGGCGCTTCAGAAAGCCGAAAAGATGGACAAGCAGCAGGCTATTAGGCCACACTTGAGAGTGTTTGGTGCGGCTTTACGTTTACAGAACGGGCTGTCCGTTTAACGTGGGCGCACTACGCACTGGCCAACAGTCTAAGATAAGAAGCCGATTCGCTACTGGCTTCGCTGAATAATCATAACAACAGTCCGACTGGGATTAGAACGAGCAAGCATGACACAACCGCAAAAAGGCGTGTGCGCCGAACCCAACCTGCATGCACAGTACTTATTGTTAAACGTGGTTGACGACGACAGTCAGGCGGTACGGGCAAAACTCGCCCGCGTTCTTGAGATTTTCGATCACCATGAAAACGAGCACTATGAAGCGATGGTGACCGGGATGATTGCGGTGGGCGCAAACTACTGGACAGAGCTTTATCCTGGCTTGATCCCGACGGAACTGACGCCTTTTCCTGATATGCAATGCGAAGATCGCAGCGCGCCGGTGATGCCCTGCGACTTATTCATTCAGATCCGTGCTGATCGTCTGGATATTTGTCATGCCATCGGTATAGAGGTGATGGAACTGCTCAGATTACACACCGAACTGGTAGAACAAATTCGCGGCTTCCGTTACCTCGATGGCAGGGATCTGAATGGTTTTATCTATGCTGCCGATAACCCGCGTGGGATGAAGCGACGGGAAGTGGCTATTATCGGTGATGATGACAAAGATTTCGCCGGTGGGAGTTATATTCATGTTCAGCGCTATCGGCATGACTTGCGACGCTGGCTTTCTCTGGCACCGCGTCAGCAGGAACAGGTTATGGGAACCACCCAGGAGCACAACCTGCCAAGTCCTGAGCAATCAGCCTCATCACATTGTGTTCGCGCCAGCGGAAAAGGGATTGGCGAGGATATTCCCTCGTTGTTAAAACAGGGGATGCCTTACGGAGACATGGTCTCGCAGGGATTGTTCTTTGTTAGTTGCGCGGCCAGCTCACAGCCGTTTAAGGCTATGCTACACAGTCAGATTTACGGTAACGGCGAAGGTGACTACGACCGTTGGCTGGACTACACCAGCGCCGAAACCGGCGCGGCCTTTTTCGCCCCTTCTATCGCGTTTATTAAGCAGCAGTCGCTGCTGTAAACGTTCTCGATATGCAGAATGTATTCGGTAACCCGTAGTTAGCCTGACACATCAACGCTATAGTGTTGCCAGCGCACCATCCCACTCTTCGTTCAGTTCGAGCAGACGGTAGCGCTCACAAACTTTGATATGGTGAATGGCAAGCAGATCGTTAGGGTTCAACGCCAATGCACGATGAAAGTGCCCCAGCGCGCCTTCCCAGTCCTGTTTAATTCGACAGGCGAGACCGGCTGCAATCTGTGTTTGAATTGAAAAGCGTACATTCTGTTCTTCAATGGGCAGATGACTCAGTACTTCGTATATTTCAATTGGCGAACGCCGGCCTTTTACCCGCACCCAGTCCAGCAACCGTGTTTTTACAGGGTAATCTGCGCCAATGGTGTCCAGAAGCTGTTTGCTTACCACAATATCGGCATTATATTTCGGTGCCAGCGCCTCCAGACGATAGGCGATATTCACGCTGTCTCCGATGACCGTGGTATCCATACGATCGTCCGAGCCGACAGTGCCAAGGATCACCGGACCAAAATGAATTCCCACGCCAACATTGATTGCTGCATAACCGCTGTTACGGCGGTGATTGTTATAGATGGTTAATGCTTTTCTCAGGTCGATAGCCGCATTCAGCGCATCACGGGCCTTGTCTTTCTGACCGCCACCGGGGTGATCAAACAAGGCCATAATGGCATCGCCGATAAACTTGTCGATAAAGCCCCGGTTCTGGTGAATGGGGTCGTTCATGCGCAGAAAGTAGGAATTCAGAAAGCTCATCAGCTCCTGAGGGGTCATTCGCTCTGACAACCCGGTAAAGCCGCGGATGTCACAAAATAAGATGGCGACATCGTCTTCGTCAGCGTGACCCAGTTCAAGCGCGGAAGTGCCATGCTTGGCAAGATGATCGACGAACTGTCTGGGAACAAATTTCTGGAAAGTCTGATTAAGGCGCATTGCCTCATCCGCTTTTTCTTTAAAACGGCGGGCTTTTTCCGCTTCGTTATGGACTGCAGCGCTGCGCTCACGCTGCAGAGCGGGTGTCACTGGCGCAGAGCCGGATTTACGCAGGTACAATACCGTGACGACGACGCTGTACAGCCCGAAAATGCATGTCAGGCCAAATAAGATCCAGTATGCCATCGTCACGGAATGCTCCGGAATGCGTTAAAGTTTTCCAAATACTTTATCGGCAGCGTCCAGAGTCCGCGCGACAATATCTTCGTCGTGCATTTTGGAGACAAAACCTGCCTCGTAAGACGCTGGCGCAAGGTACACACCCTCGTTCAGCATGCCGTGATAAAACACTTTAAACTGCTCTGTGTTACAGCTAATGGCTTGCTGATAATTTGTCACCCGGTCAATGTCGGTGAAGAAAATACCAAACATACTGCCAGCAACGTTAGCGGTTAACGGAATACCATGCTTTTTCGCACGCTCAACCATACCGTCAGCCAATGCCTGGGTGTTTCTGAATATTGACGGATAAAGATCATCAGCCTGAAGTTGCTCAAGTGCCGCCAGCCCCGCTGCCATAGCGACAGGGTTACCCGATAATGTTCCTGCCTGATAAACAGGGCCAGTGGGCGCAACATGGGTGATGATATCTTTGCGGCCACCAAACGCGCCAACCGGCATTCCCCCGCCAATGACTTTGCCCAGGCAGGTCATGTCGGGTTTAACATTGTAACGCTCTTGTGCACCGCCGCGGGAAACGCGAAAGCCGGTCATGACTTCATCGAATATCAATACGCTGCCGTACTCATCACAGATGTCGCGCAATCCTTGCAGAAAACCCTCTACCGGAGGAATACAGTTCATGTTACCGGCAACCGGCTCGGTAATAATGCAGGCAATGTCTTCACCATGTTCAGCAAACGCTTCACGCACGCTGTCTAAGTTATTGAACTCAACAGTTATCGTGTGTTTCGCGACTTCAGCTGGCACGCCTGGCGAGCTTGGGACGCCAAGCGTCAGTGCGCCTGATCCGGCTTTCACCAGTAATGAATCGGCGTGACCGTGGTAGCAGCCTTCAAACTTAATAATTTTGTTGCGGCCGGTATAGCCACGCGCCAGCCGAATCGCTGACATGGTAGCTTCGGTTCCGCTGTTTACCATGCGAACCATCTCCATCGATGGCACCATTTCTTTGACCTTTTCAGCCATATAGACTTCAGCTTCGGTAGGTGCACCGAAAGACAGGCCCATCTGGGCGGCTTCAACCACGGCGTTGCGAATGGCCTCATTGTTGTGGCCAAGCACCATCGGGCCCCACGATTGCACGTAGTCGATGTACTGCTTGCCGTCGGCATCCCAGATATACGGACCATCGGCTTTCTGGATAAAAGGTGGCGTGCCGCCAACCGCTTTAAATGCGCGAACCGGTGAATTTACGCCACCCGGAATGGTTTTCTGGGCGCGCTCGAATAAGGCTATTGATTTTTGCATGCTTTAACTGCTCTTGTTGCTGTACCAGACCACATCACGTTCGTATTTACTCACCAGATCTTCTACGCCAAGTGTCAGGGCAAATAAGGCCATTCTGACAAGGACACCATTGTCGGTCTGACGGAAAATGGCGAGGTTGGGATTGATGTTTAAATCATTATCCAGTTCGTTAGCTTCCATACGGCTGTCCCGCGGGAGCGGATGCATGATAACGGTCTTCGATTGAAAATGACGCGTGTAAATTGCCTGATTGAGACGGAATTTACCGCGATAGCGATTGGCTTCTTCCTGCGAAGGGAAGCGTTCTTCCTGAATGCGGGTCTGATAACAGATATCCGCATCCATGTTGCCTTCCAGTTGCTCGGTGATGGTGAGTCGGTGCCCTGCATCATTGATGGCATCCACGATTGGCTGCGGCATCGCCAGCTCTTTCGGGGAAATAAGTGTAAATCGTACATCTTTGTAGAGACACAGCAAACGTGAAAGTGAATGCACGGTTCGACCGTAACGCAAATCTCCAATCATCGCGATGTGAAGACCATCAATGCCTTTGCCATGATAGTTTAGCTCGCGTTTAATCGTGAAAAGATCTAGCAGGGCCTGAGTGGGATGTTCGTTCGCGCCATCACCGCCATTGATTACCGGTACCCGGCTGCCCTCAGCAAACTCGCTGACTGAGCCTGCGGCAGGGTGGCGCATGGCAATAATGTCTGAGTAGCCGCTGAGTACCCGCGCGGTATCAAACAGCGACTCGCCTTTCGCCAGCGCAGAATTATCCATGCCGGTAGTCTCGCGGACTTCACCGCCTAACAGGTTAAAAGCAGTACCAAAACTCACGCGTGTTCGGGTACTGGGCTCGAAGAATAAATTGCCCAGAATCGCACCGCTTAACACGGTGGTTCGCTTTTCCCGGCGAGCATAAGGTTCCATGGAATGTGCCACCGAAAAGATTTTTTCAATGGCATCGCGATCAAACTGATTAACTGAAAGAATATGATTGCCGGTAAATTCTGTCATGACTATCTCATCACCGATGTGAAAACGCGGCATAGTCTAACAAAAAGGTGACAAGGTGTAATGCAGAGGTTGTTATCTTTAGCGACCAAAGTTTACGTTTTGCTATTCCCAGCAGCGTGGTTAAATAACAGCAGGGTTTTGGCTACCGCCGTTCTTACCTTTTCCTCTATTTGCTCGCCGGACAGTGGTGATGCCAGGCCAAACAATGTGCGGATATGAAATTCACCTTTGAGCAGACTGAAGTAGTCAATTGCCAGCGCAAGCGCGTCGGCATGCGATAACCGATTATTGCTGAATGTTTCGAACATGCCCGCCAGAACATAAATACTGGCTTTCGGACCGGCATTGTAAAACAGTTCCGCCACATGCGGGTTGTTATTTGCCTCTGCAATAACGACCCTGTACATCGCAATAACTTCTTCGTCATGAAACAATTTTACGAACTGGACCCCGATAGTTTGCAGGCAGTCTTCTAGCGGTAACTGGCAACCGTTGTGCTGTGACAGTCTGGCCGGATCGAGTTGGTAGGCCAGGCACTTATTTTCAATGGCTGCGGTGTATAGTGAGTCTTTACTTTCGAAGTGCGAATACACTGTCTGCTTGGAGACGCCGGAAGCCTTCGCTACCTTATCCATCGACGTGTTAGCGAACCCTTCGTTTAAAAACAGCTCGCTGGCAGCATGCAGGATCTGACGTCGCTTTGCTTCACTTTTTGGGCGGCCGGCACGGCTTACTGATGCGTTCAAAAAACACCTTTACTAAAAAAACTAATTATCAAACTGGACGGTCTAGTATTTATAATTTAGCATAACACTTGTACAAACACTATACGCATTTTCCCGACAACACGCTTTGACAATCAAGGACTCCATCTATGGCCTATTCACCGACGCCAGTTTCTTCACAGCCTGAGGGAAAGCACTTTCGGCGGCTATGGGCTGCGCTTGCCATTTTTGGGATCGCTCTGGTAATTCTGTTATTTGCTGCCGGCTTTTCCAAGGTTGACGCGCAGGACAGAGAAGCCAATGCGGCGCGCGTCGATGTAAAACCGGTTACGTTGCAAAACGGTTTTCACATGCCCGTTTCTGTATTCGGTCTAATTGAATCACCCAGACAGGCCAAAGTGGGATTTGAAAGAGAGGGACTGGTTGCAGACGTGCTGGTGGAAGAGGGCGACAGCGTCAGTGAAGGCCAACAGTTAGCCAGTTTAGATACGCAGCGCATTGAGGCACAGCGGGCAGAACTGAATGCCAGTCTTGCACGAGCTAAAGCTGAGTCCAGTCTCGCTTCACTGACGGTCGAACGTATTCAGTCGCTGGTGGCAAGCAAGGTTGAGTCTGCGCAGCGTTTAGATGAAGCCAAAGCCCGGGTTGAAGCGGCATCGGCACAGGTTAATGAAGTCAAAGCGGCGCTGGCGTCATTACAGGTAGAAAGTGAAAAGTCAGTGATAGTGGCCCCGTTCACGGGGGTCGTAGACGCGCGAATGATCGACGCCGGCACCGTGGTGAGTGCGGGTACACCGATATTGTCACTCACCAGTCAGAGCGCGTTACAGGCGCGTTTTGCGCTTCCTTCCGATATTGCCAGTGCCGCCGAGCCTGGTAAGCACGTGCAACTCACCGTGAATGGTCAGTCATTGACCGGTCAGGTGTCACACCGTCTGGCCTTACGCCAGCAGGCTACGCGTACTATTGATATTCTGGTAACGCTCCCGCAAGACAGTGGCGTGATGCCGGGCGATATGGCCAGTATGCAAACCGGAAAAGAACGCGAGGAGCGTGGGGCGTGGGTGCCGGTGACAGCGTTGAGCAATGGTACGCGTGGCTTATGGCGAGTATTTGTTGTTAAAACAGCAGACAGTGGCGAGCCTGTGCTGGAAGGCCGCACTCTTGAAGTCATCTACACAGACGGTGAGCGTGCTTTTGTCAGAGGCGCAATTTCCGAGGGAGACCAGTTCGTTGTGTCAGGCACGCATCGTCTCTCGCCCGGACAAACGGTATCTGTGATAACAGCCTCAGATGATACGGCGGAGCTGAAGTAATGTCTGCGCCTCAAACACCCCCATCCCCGTGGTACACGCTGTTTTTCCGTCGCGGTCACTTGCTGGTATTAAGCATTATGATTTTGCTGGTCGCCGGATTTTCGGCCCTTACCACCTTACCCAGGTTGGAAGATCCGCGTATTGATACGCGCAATGCACTCATAATCACCGCATACCCGGGGGCATCAGCTGAGAGAGTAGAGGCCCTGGTGACCGATCCTATTGAAGATCGCCTGCGCGAAATCTACGAAATTAAAGAGGTACGCTCAACTTCACGAGCGGGTATTTCCATTGTAACGATCGAAACCCAGGACTGGATTGACAATAGCACTAATGAATCGCTGTTCAGTGAAGTCAGAGATAGCTTAAGTGCAGCTGCTGCCGATTTTCCTGACGGTGTGGCGGCACCGGTGTTTGATGAGAAGCGCGGGGCAACCGCGTTCACACTGCTGTTATCGATGACCCCACAGCAGGACGGGCCTTTGCCGCTGACCATGACCGCTCGTCTGGCACAGGAGTTGGCTGACAGACTACGTAATGTGGGGGGGACTGAGCTGGTCAGAGTATTCGGTGCCCCAGAAGAGGAAATCGTCGTTGAGGTTGAGCCTTCACGACTGGCGGCATCGGGGCTGACGATAGCTGACGTAGGCAATGCCATTCGCGCCGCCGATCCTAAACTGCCTGCGGGCACCCTGTATCCGGGCCAAAAACAACTGCGACTGGATATGACTGGTGCCTTTGATGGCGTGGAAATGGTCAGCGACGTTCCGTTGCTTAATCAGTCCGGACGCTACCTTCGGGTAGGCGATGTCGCCAGTGTATACCGTGGATGGGAAAAGCCGGTTAATGATATTGCGATAGTGAATGGCGAACGTACCGTATTTGTTGCCGCCCGAATGCAGACCACGGTAAGAGTCGATAAGTGGACCTCTCAGGCACTGGCGGCAGTGGATGATTTCAACACGGCTTTTGCCGGTTCGGTGCAGGCAACGATAGTATTTGAGCAGAACCAGTATACCGATGCCAGGCTCAGCGAGCTGACCCAAAACCTGGTGATGGGCTGTGCGGTTGTCATGCTTGTTATTCTGCTGTTTATGGGGGTAAAAGCATCGTGGATAGTCGGCCTGGCATTGCCACTGTGTGCCGGGTTTACGTTGTTCTCGCTGAGTTTTTACAACGAGCAAATCCATCAGATGTCGATTTTCGGGATGATCATCGCCATCGGCTTGTTGATTGATAACGCCATTGTGATCACTGACGAAATTCGCATCAACCTGAAAAACGATGCGTACACCCGGTTGGATGCACTTACCGTCAGCGTGCGACACCTGTTCGCGCCGTTGCTGGCATCAACGCTGACTACCATTCTGGGCTTTATGCCGATATTTTTACTCAATGGGAACATTGGCGATTTCATCAGTCCGATTGCCATCAGTGTGGTAATGGCCCTGATAGGGTCGCTGTTTATCTCGCTTACCATTATTGCCGCACTGGCAGCGCGCTTTTTGCCTCGCCACGGTGAAGTAAACCGAAGCTGGTGGTCTCAGGGTATACAAACGCCGTCACTGACTGCGGCGTTCAGCGCGACACTGGCAGGCTGGATCCAGCGCCCGTTGATTGTGCTGCCTGTAGTAATGGTGCTTTGTTTATCGGGCTTTGCCTTATCTGGCCAGCTCGCGAATGTTTTCTTCCCCAGTGCCGATCGCGACCAGTTTGAAGTTTACGTCTGGTCTCAGGATGGCAGCAGCATCACACATACGCATGCGCTGGTTGAGCAAATTGATAGTCGCATTCGCGCGCATGGTGATGTGACGGATGTCACCTGGCTGGTAGGCGGCTCTGCGCCGTCAGTCTATTACAACCAGGTGATGAAACGCGACAATACACCTAACTTTGCCAACGCGGTGGTGACGTCAGAATCGGTGAGTAAGGCCGCAAGACTGATTGGTGAATTGCAGCACGACCTTGAAGCTGCATTTCCTTCGGCACAAATTGTAGTCAGAGCGTTTGGTCAGGGCCCGCCAATTGAAGCGCCTATCGAAGTCGAGATAATAGGACCTGACCTTGAGCAGTTAAACGCCATCGGTCAGCAAGTCAGACAGTTAATGACAAAAGTGCCAGGGATCTCCGAGTCGACTGCGACTATTACCCTGGGTGAACCAGCCCTCGAAGTACGCACCAACAGCACCACAACAACGCTGTCTGCATTAACGCTGTCGCAACTTGCCGGACAATTGCAGGTAAACCTCGCCGGCCAGACTGGTGGTTCTATTCTGGAAAGTACGGAAGATGTGCCCGTTCGCGTTCGATATTCGGACGATGTCAGACAAAATCTTTCCTCTGCAGAGGGGATGCCGTTAGTTAGTGCTAACTTGTCGCAGTCGGGACAGTGGGTGCCACTTAACGCTATTGGAGAGTTGGCGCTGGTTCCCAGCTTAAGTGGTATCACCCGTCTTGACGGGGAGCGCGTCAACCGCGTGCAAGCCTATTTACTGCCTGGTGTGCCGGCGGTGGATGCCAGCAACACGCTGCGAAACCTGGTAGAGGACAATATCGCGCTACCGGATGGTTTTCGTATTCACATGGCAGGCGATGCTGACGAACAACAACAGGCTTTGGGGCAACTTGGCACGTATGCGCCGGTATTGCTGGTATTAATGATAACCACGCTTATCCTGACATTTCAAAGTGTGCGTATGGCATCTGTTATTGGATTGGTGGCGGTACTCTCTGTCGGGCTGGGGATGGGCAGCTTATGGATCTCCGGTTTACCGATTGGATTCAATCCGTTGCTCGGTTCGGCCGGACTGATCGGGGTGGCGATTAACGGCTCTATTGTCGTGATTGCAGCAATCAACTCGAATGGCGATGCCAGAATCGGGGATACCCGGGCCATCGTCGCCGAAACTATGGGTTGCAGCCGACATATATTGTCCACCACCTTCACGACCGTGGGCGGCCTCATACCGCTACTGCTGTTTAGTGAGGGGAGTTTCTGGCCTCCGCTGGCGGTGGTACTGGCCGGTGGGGTTGGGTTTTCCGTCATTTTGTCACTGGTGTTCACGCCAACTATCGTCGCGGCGTTCCATCGCCGTCGTTACCAGCGTCAGCAAAAACAGCTTCACCAGAACGCACATCCGCAACCGGCTTAGGGCACAAATTGCTGAGCAGCAAAGACGTTCAGTCGCTGTGTAGCATCTGTCAGGTTGTCATGGTAAGCCGGGCAGTGATAGCTGACGAGTGATCGCAATTGTTGAATAAGGTAAACTGCTGTGATGGTCTCAACGTATTGAGATAGCATGAAAGACTCTCACTCGGGCGCTAAAGCCGGACGAACGCAACGCTGGTGGCAAACCGATTGCCCACACTGCCGGCGTATTCGATTGTACGTGCTTTGGGCCATAATTATGCTGGTGGTTTACCTGTATGTCTGGAACTGACACTGATCCGATCTTCATTCGCGCCACATCCAAGCGAAATGGCATAACCAGTATCGTCATTGGGATAGCCGGCCTGTTGATATCAGCGCTGTGGCTGACATTTGCACCTGACTGGTTATTTCTCGCCGGAATTTTTATCACCAGCGCATCTCTGGTTGCCTTGCTGATTGGCTGGTTCAAACTACGTGAGCCAGAACACAGTATTGAAATTACCCCACAATCAATCACCTACAACCATCGTCTGGGCAACTGGAATCTGGATTGGGACAATGTACAGCGAATTGATTGCCCGCGTGTCAGGCACGGCCTGGATCATGTTGACTTAGAAGCCATCGGATTTCGCATCAAAGATTACACACCCTTCCTGCGCAGCGTGTCTCCACGTCTGGCCACGCACTTGTTAATGGAGCAGCGGCCTTTGCTGTTGCAGAATCGCGATGAAAACTGCGCGACTGGCAGTTGTTACGAGCAATCCGTATTTGATGATAAGCACTTTAAGCTGAGTGACGGAGAAGTACTGACAGGCATTAAAGCCATGCTGGCCAATCGTATGACCCAGTTACGCGAACGCCTCGGATTTGATGTATTCATCTCAGCGACTGAGCTTGATCGCACCCCCGGCGAGTTTTCTTCACTAATGAAGGAATGTCAGGAAGCAAGACATCGCGCCGTTGCCAGCGAGTAATATGCTTTTGTCCTGTCTAAGTTGGCGAACGATTTCAAGTTTTATAAGTGAGTGTTCACTAGCTTTTTATCGTATTTAGCGCGAGCTCATACTGTCGATTGAGACGGGGGACATCAATCTTGATGTCGTAAATACGGTGACCGCGCGCCTGAAAAAAGCTCCGCGTCGCTGAAAGAAAGCGGGTAAATAAAAAAGGTAGCTACTTGTTGTGGGTCTATTTTGATTTACTCCGTCTGCCCTGCAAAAGACTGCCCCGAGCAGTCATTCGGCTGTGCGCCTTGAGGCTCATAGATGTATTCGCATTTTCACGGATTTCCCAGATCATCCTGCACGATACGTTGTTCACGGTTCGTCTCTACGATGACAATTTCCGCTTCCATTGTCAGTGCTGATAAATGTTCCGCAACCAGGAAATGTTGATCAAGCTTCAGCGCAGTTTCAAGCTTATTTGCCAGACTTTGTAGCTTAGGCATTCCGACATAGCATGACGCACCATGGAGCTTATGCACCTCCGCCTTCAAATCATCGTAGTTGCCGTCGTCCCACTGCTGCTTAATGTTGTCGATCGCTTCTGGCAGCATGGCAACAAAATCACGTTGTAACTCTCTGGCGACTGCCTGATTATTGTTCGTGCGCTTAATCGCCAGCTCCCAGTCCAGGGAGGGCAGATCCAGAGCAGGCGATGCAGTACTCTGACACCAGCGCCGGATAAGATCTAACAATGTGCCGATTTCAATGGGTTTTGGTAAATAGTCATCCATGCCAGACTGTAACAGGCGCTCCTGCTCTTCTTTGAACGCGTGTGCAGTGACGGCAATAATCGGGGTTCCCATATTCAGCGGCGTTTTTCGAATTGCTCGCGAGGCCTGCAAGCCATCCATACCAGGCATCTGCACATCCATAAGAATGAGGTCAAACTCCTGTGTCTGACAACGGTTTACCGCGTCCTGACCGCTCATAGAAGTGGTCAGGTCGATGGGCGACTGATCCAGCCAGGTATGCAGCAGTTTCAGGTTCATATCCATATCATCTACCGCGAGGATCCGCACCTTGGGCAAGGCGTCTATTTTGTCCTGCATCGGGTTGCGATTGGACTTCGTCCGGCGGTGTACCAGACCATCCAGCTTGGTGATTGTCATTGGCATTCTGACCTGAGAGTGAAAATACTGACTCAGGCTGGGATATTGATTAAAGGGCTCGGGGCCGGAATACCAGAGGATCCGCTTTTTAGCGGGAAACTGGACCAGTTCCGTCAGGTGCTGGTCTCGATATTGTATCTTGCTTACCGGCAACACGGCCATGAGGTAGTCCGGGTGGCAATCAAGAGATTTCAGGTAGCCAAGTGACTCGACGCTGGTGGTTTTCGCTCCCAGCAATTTAAGCATTTGTGCGCTGGCCTGTCGGGTAGCAGGTACCGGGTCAAATACGACAACGTGCTTACCAATCCAGTCAGCATGGGGAGAGAGCGAATACTTCTGACTTAGCTGATTGGTACGCAGTGTTACCTCAAACGTACTGCCTATATTGGGCTGGCTTTTCAGGTTCATGTTGCCACGCATCATGCGCACCAGTTCCCGGCTTATCACCAATCCCAGACCGGTACCCTGATAACTGCGGTTAAGCGCATCATCGACCTGAGAGAAGGCATTGAACAACTTCTTCTGGTCCTGCCTGCTGATGCCGATGCCAGTATCTTCAATTTTAAATTCGAGTTCGTGAATGCCGTGGGGGAGCGCTCTGCCATTAACCGACAAGGTGATCGCACCGGAAGAGGTAAATTTAAGTGCGTTGCTCAGCAGGTTATTCAGCACCTGCTTGATGCGGAACATATCCCCAATCAGCTTTTCCGGAAGCGGTTGCAAATCGTAAATGAATTCAAGCCGTTTGCTGTGCGCTGATTTGGCCATTATGGTAACCATCTCTTCCAGCAATTGATTTGGCGAGAAAGGCTGATTATTAATCTGGAGCTTTCCTGCCTCGATTTTTGAAAAATCGAGCACGTCATTCACAATGCTTAACAGGTTATCAGCGGCGGCATTGATAATGCGAACCTGTTCCTGCTGGTCCTGGGGCAGGGATGAATGCGTCAACTCACGGCTGAAACCCAGTATCCCGTTAAGTGGGGTGCGTATTTCATGGCTCATGTTGGCCAGAAACTGCGATTTTACGTTGCTGGCTTTAATGGCGTCTTTTCGGGCGATATCCAGCCGGGCATTTTGCTCTTCTATTAACTCCATGTTATTGCGCAGATCGTTGGTCGCCTGCTCCACTTCATTTTCCAGCTGGCTGCGGCTTTTCTCCATCAGTGCGAAGGAGAATAAGCCAGCTTCAAGGAAAACGCCTACCTGGAAGCAGTAAGTGGTGAAGTCATTGGAAGGTAGCAAGCCTATTAGACTCAGCATGCCGGTAATGGCACCGGCTGCGAGCATGGTCCAGGCGAAAATAAAGTAGCGCGCGGGCTGAAACTTGTTGAAGAATGCTTCAAAACCAGCATAAATATAACTGCATATGGCAGCCAGACCGACGCCGTACACGAGATTGTTTTTCCAGATGGCAGGCAGAATATCTACCATACAAAAAAGACCCACCGCTCCCTGAGCGATCAGTAACGCGATTAATATCGGATGAGCCGTTCTGGCATGTTTCTTCGTCTCCAGAAAATACAGCGTGAATATGCCGGAGCTGATACCGATGATCACGAAGATCAGTTCCGTATGACTGATAAACCAGGTTGGCAGGCCATCACTGGAGAACAAATGAATATGACCGCCCCACACAAACTGCCACAGCACGACCGCTGAGATGTAACCCACATAAGCCAGCAAGCTTGGCTCACGTACGCCAAAGTAAAGGACCAGGTTATAAATGGCGAGAATGACCAGGCCACCGTAAAACAAGCCCCAGAGCAAGTTGTCCCATTGCACTTCCTGGCTGTGGATCTGTTCCGGTTTCACTTCCAGAGGCACAATGAGGCTGGATGAGTTGCTCTCAACACGAATAAATAAATCGACAGCGTCCGTATCGGGCAAACTGATACGCATTGTTGGGATCCGAAATATTTGCTCTGTCTGGGCTTTGCCCTGATGGCTTTGTTTGATAATGCCATCGTCCACCAGATAGAAGTCGACCTTGTCCAACTGACTGAAGTTTATAGTGATTACCCAGTCGCTGACTTCACTGACATTGCTCAGGCTAACCCGTAGCCACAGCCCGTTTTCCCTGAACCCGAAGTTCGGATTGCTTTTCGGATAGGGCATGAAATCAGCTTTCCGTTTCGTGACGTCGCTGATAGTCAGCGGTCCACCAAGTTCTTCAAGATAGTGCAGGTCATCGGATAAATTGACTTCCTGCTCTGCGCTGAACAGGGTATGCGGTTGCTGTGCCCGTGCCGCTGTCCCGCAAAAGAACAGCATCAGAGTGAAAACCAGGAAAAGTATGCGGGCTACAGACATGACAGCGACAAGTTAAGTGATTGAAAGCGAATAATCTCTATTAAACCACCACGCTTAACAATGTACAAAGCGGATTGGTGAATAAAGAGCATTACCTGCCTTTGAACACAGATTTATCACAGAATACCATGCTGCCGGGGATGAGCATGAACTCACAGTCACCGCGCGTTTATCTGTATTGCACTCAGTGCGCTATTACCCCACAATAGCTTGGAGAAGACGCCGCAATTTATTGCCGGTATCTGTTCACTGGCAGCGTATCAAATAGCTGCCGTAAAGGAGTGTGCTGACCCCTTCGGCTCGGCCGCCGCGCACGCAGTCAGGTTAACTCCCCGGGGTTTGTCAGGCTGTAAGCAGTGGTAGTGGTAAATAACAAAATGAAAATACCCCATGAGCGACCAGATAACTATTAATCGAGACGGCATCGAACAATTGCCGTTACGCCGTTTTACTGAGGATGCCTACCTCAACTATTCCATGTACGTCATCATGGATCGGGCACTGCCGCACATTGCTGACGGGCTTAAGCCTGTGCAGCGCCGGATAGTGTACGCGATGTCGGATCTTGGCCTTAGCAACAATGCCAAATACAAAAAGTCTGCCCGTACTGTCGGGGATGTATTAGGTAAGTTTCACCCGCATGGCGACTCTGCCTGTTATGAAGCGATGGTGTTGATGGCGCAGCCGTTTTCCTATCGCTATCCGTTGGTTGACGGACAAGGTAACTGGGGAGCGCCGGATGATCCTAAGTCCTTTGCCGCCATGCGTTATACCGAAGCCAGGCTGTCGCGTTTTTCAGAAGTACTGCTGACAGAGCTGGGGCAGGGCACGGTAGACTGGATCCCGAATTTTGATGGTACGCTCAACGAGCCCTGCGTATTGCCTGCACGGTTACCTCATATTCTGTTAAATGGTGTCACCGGCATTGCCGTGGGCATGGCGACGGATATTCCGCCGCACAATGTCCGCGAGCTGGCAAACGCCTGTGCGCAGCTGCTCGACAATAGTAAGACCGAGCTGACGGAGCTTCTGGATATCGTTCAGGGACCTGACTACCCCACCGAAGCGGAAATTATTACGCCGCGTGCCGACATTGCTAAAATTTATGAAACCGGACGTGGCTCGTTGAAAATGCGCGCCGTATTTCATGAAGAAGCCGGCGACATAGTGGTTACTGCGTTACCGCATCAGGCATCCGGCGCCAAAGTGCTGGAACAGATTGCCGCTCAGATGCAGGCGAAAAAGCTGCCGATGGTCAGCGATTTGAGAGACGAATCCGATCACGAAAACCCCACTCGTCTGGTGATCACACCGCGTTCTAACCGCGTCGATACTGAGCAGTTAATGCAGCATCTGTTTGCCACTACAGATCTGGAAAAAAATTACCGCGTTAACCTGAATATGATTGGTCTGGATGGCAGACCGAAGGTGAAAGACCTAAAGACCATTCTCAGTGAGTGGCTGGTGTACCGGAAAGATACCGTAACCCGACGTCTGCAGTATCGGTTGGACAAGGTATTGGCTCGCCTGCATATTCTTGAAGGTTTAATGATCGCCTTTTTGAATATTGACGAAGTCATTGAAATTATTCGCACCTTTGATCAGCCAAAAGCAGAGTTAATCCGTCGGTTCTCACTATCTGACAAGCAAGCTGAGGCAATCCTCGAACTGAAACTGCGTCACCTTGCCAAGCTGGAAGAGATGAAAATTAAGGGTGAGCAGAACGAGCTGGAAGAAGAGCGCGATAAGCTTCAACAACTGCTTGGATCTGATCGTCGTCTGAAAACCCTGATTAAGAAAGAAATCCTGGCCGATGCAGAAAAATACGGTGATGACAGACGCTCGCCGCTGGTAGAACGCGCCGATGCCAAAGCCTTGTCTGAGAAAGAGCTGGTGCCTTCGGAAGCCGTGACAGTGGTGCTCTCCGAAAAAGGCTGGGCACGTTGTGCGAAAGGCCATGATGTAGACGCCGAAGCGCTAAGTTACAAAGCTGGCGACAGCTATCGGTCGAGTGCCAAGGGGCGTAGCAACCAGCCGGCAGTCTTTCTGGACTCGTCAGGCCGTACCTTCGCCTGCGATGCGCATGGCCTGCCTTCAGCAAGAAGTCAGGGGGAGCCGCTTACCGGTCGCTTCGGTCTTGTCGGTGGCGAGCAATTTGAACATGTATTAATGGGAGCTGACGATCAGCGCTTCCTGATGGCTTCGGATGCCGGTTACGGCTTTGTTGGTAAGTTCGCTGACATGGTCAGCAAAAATAAAGCCGGTAAAGCGTATCTGAGCCTGCCTGTTGCGGCGAAAGTGATTAAGCCGGTGCCGGTTCACAATATCGAAACCGACTGGTGTCTGTCGGTATCCAGCGAAGGCCGGATGTTGTTATTCCCGCTGCGCGATTTGCCCAGCCTTGGTAAAGGAAAAGGTAATAAGCTTATCAATATTCCGTCTGCGAAAGCACAGTCGCGGGAAGAGTATGTGAAATCGCTGGCAGTAGTGCCTGACGGTGCGTCGATTAAAATTGTTGCCGGTAAACGCAGTATGACTTTGAGCCCGGCAGACCTTGAACATTATCAGGGTGAGCGCGGCCGACGCGGAAATAAACTTCCCCGTGGCTTGCAGCGGGTTGATGCCATTGACGTTGAGACCGTTCAGCCTGCAGCGGAGCCTGATGCGCCAGAAGTAGACTAAAGAACAGAGGTAGCGGCTTGTAGAGTCGCTAAACTCAACTACACTCAATTTTAATCCAAAAATGAGAGTCATAGATGCTGGGAATTGTGTTCACTTCACTGGTAGACATGCTGGAAGAGAAGGCGTCACCGGAGTTTGCCGACGAGGTACTGGTAGAAGCAAATCTGGAGAACGAAGGCGCTTTTACTGCAGTGGGTTATTACCCGTTTAGCGAGCTGGAAAAGATAGTCACTGTGCTGGTAGATAAAACCGGCAAACCTGTCGATGAGCTATTACATGATTTTGGCTTCTACCTTTTTGGTAAGCTGGCCGCCGCCCACGGGCAAGTGCTCTCAGGCAAAGACAGTTTGCTTGATGTGATGGAATACCTGGATGGTGATATCCATGTGCAGGTCCGAAAATTATATCCTGATGCCGATTTGCCGAAATTTACGGTGCTCTCGCGTACCGATACGGCAATGAGGCTTCGTTATTTTTCTAAACATGAGCTCTATGCGCTGGCCGAAGGGCTAATGGACGCAGCGGCGGAACACTTCGGCACGCCGGTCGAGCGTCAAACGATTAAAAGCTCTGAACCCCATACTTATGAATTCAGCCTGAAAGTGATTTAGTAGTGAATGAGCCTGAACAGCAGCTGCGTGTACTGGAAAGGCGTTTAAAGCGCGAAAAGCAGGCGCGGCAGCAAGCCGAAAAGTTACTGACAGAAAAAAGTGTCGCGCTGTTTGATGCTCTTCAGTTCAGCCAGTCTGCGCAAAAAAAGCTGGAACTGGCGTTATGGGCCTCCCAAGAGTCGTATTGGGAGTGGATGGCGCAAAACGATACTTTTGAGCTGCGATCCTTCTCGCTACGGGGAGAGAGTGAGTCAGTATGGAAAGGCTCTCCGTTTGACCTGCTGTCACAAGTACATGAAGACGATATCACTACCCTGGAGTTCCACTGGACGCTGGCGGTACATGGTGGCCGTGACAGAGTGGAAATTGCGTTTCGCTTTAAAGTCAGAGAAAGTTTTCAGTGGATGCGGCTGCGCGGGCGCGTGCTGGAACGTGATGAGCATGGCTCAGCCTTACATGTGGTAGGCACTACCAAAGATATTACCCGCGAAAGAAAAGCAGAGCAGTCATTCCACTTGATGGCATCGGCATTTTCCAGTTCCCGCGAGCCCATGCTCGTACTGTCTGAATCGCTGGAGATCAACGAATGTAATGATGCCTTTTTGCAATTAGTTCAGATCCACTCCCGTGATCACTGCGTTCATCATCCACTGTCGGCCTTTTTGCTCGATCCTGATGACAACCTGGGCTCGCTTCGAACCGGTTCGCAGGTCAGGTTCGAGTCAGTGGTGACCAACGAGAATGGTGAGAATGTGTCGGTAGATGTGTCCATTGCGAGGTTTGAAGCGCAACATCAAAGTTCCTCCTATCTTATTGCCACGTTGCGGGATATCAGCGAGCGAAAATCCAATGAAGCCAGATTACAAAAGATGGCATTGCATGATGATTTGACTGGCCTGCGCAACCGCAACGGCCTTCGTGACACGCTGGAACAGGTCATCAAAACTAACAGTCAGTTTATTCTGGCGTTTATCGATCTTGATGGTTTCAAGCAAATCAATGACACCGCTGGTCATGAACAAGGTGATGCTGTTCTCAAACGTATTGCCGATTTGCTCACTGACGAATTCACTTATCATCATCAGATTACCCGGTGGGGTGGAGATGAATTCGTCATCGCGCTGACAGGGATGACACTCGATCAGGCCCGCGATAAGTGTAGTCGTATTATTGCACTTATTGAATCAATTAGCCTGGATGTTCAGGGAACCGAGCTTCGCCTCTCTGCCAGTATAGGCATTGCCGAATATCCACTACACGGTGAGAGCATCGATACGCTGATTCAAAATGCTGACGCCGCAATGTACCAGGCGAAAACAACCGGCAAGGGCAGAGTAAACACGTATCAGGAAGGTTTGCTGGAAAGCATTAAGGAACGTGTCAGCTTGCTAAGCGATTTGCGCCGTGCAGTTAACCATCACGCCCTGGATTTCTATGTTCAGGGCAAGTACGACGGCAGCGGCGTGCTAAAAGGGGGAGAGGTACTCTGTCGCTGGCATTCTTCCTTACACGGCATGGTGTCGCCTGTCGTTTTCATTCCGCTGGCAGAGGCACACCAGTTCGACTCTGATATCGGCCTGCAAGCGCTCGAAGCTGCCTGTGATTATATCAGCATGATGGAAACACAGGGGTTAAGTATTCCATTGTCGATAAATATCAGCGCGAATCAGTTGCTCGACAAAGAGTTTGCTTCAAGAGCAGCAGCCATTTGTCACTCCTGTGATATTGCGACATCAATGATTGAAATTGAAATCACAGAGTCCATCTTTATGCGCGATGAACGCAGCGCTGTAAGAAGTCTTGAGACACTCCGGGAAGCCGGTTTTTCATTGGCGCTGGACGATTTCGGTACCGGCTTTTCGTCCATCAGTTATCTGCGCAAATTTCAGTTTCAGGTGGTGAAGGTCGATCGTAGTCTGATCCGCGACATACACCACGACAGCAAAGCGCTGTCATTGCTCAAAGGCGTGTTAGCCATGTTACAGGGACTTCGTCTTGATGTGGTGGTAGAAGGCGTGGAGAGCGAGTCTTATATTCCACTGCTGCAGGATTGCGATGTGGATTTAATGCAGGGCTTTTATTTTGACCGGCCCATGCCATTTGAACAATTTATGGCAAGGCAACACGCTGCCGGTACGTTCTGATTTTTAAGCCCTGGTGCACAAGCGCAGACTCACTGCGTGTCGATAGTCAAAAATAAAAAAGCTGCCTTTGGGCAGCTTTTTTTGGTCGTGCTTAAGCGCGCTTGGCAATAGCCTACTTGGCGTTTGTGCTCTCGAAGATTTTATCTGCAGAGGCGGCTACGAAGCCCTGATATAGCTTGCCGTCAGGCATCGCATAGCGCTGCGCAAATTCATAGAAGCAACTTGGAATGGCGATAGTCTCCTCGCCGAAGTCCACGTCAGCACGGTCGGCCATGGTGGATGATTGTGCCAGGTGTACATCTTTGCCACCCTTAATTTCCCCACCAGACGTGTTCAGTACAAAGCCCGCTTCTTTTAGCAGCTCGTTAACTTCTGTCAGTTCATTGGTCTGTGACAGGTGATTCACGCTCACAGTAAAGTGGTTGGCGCGGAATCCCCATGCAGCCAGCCATGCTGCGTACTCTGACTCGTTCAGCAACGTGTCATAGTCGGCTTTGGTGATATCCCAGTGACGTCCTGAATACAGGAAGTTGTCAGCCTCAACCACATCCGGGTTCATTTGATCTACCAGCTTGTGGATGATTTGCTGTGCCTGTTCAGACAGCTCATCAACACGCAGTTCACTGATAAACACTTTTGGCTGTGTATCATCCGGATGCTCAAAGTGTTTCGCGTCCAGCTTTTTGGCTTCGAAGTCGTACTGACCTTTTTCCTCATAACCCAACGCCAGAAAATGCGCGGCCAGCTTGTCCAGGCGCGTCTTATCCAGCTTAAAGGTACGAAATGCAACGTGGTCGTTTACGATTTCGTCGCCTGACTCTTCACCTAACAGCAGCTTGTGAATTTTGTGTGCTGATGGTGTGATAGTCACATAATCGTCCCACATGTGTGAAAACAAGGTATCGATGTTGCTGTGCATCTGACAATTATCCTTAATCAATTACAGTGAAAGGCCAGGGTTCAGAGCGCCTGGCAGGGCAACTTTATCCAGCTCGACAGACGCAACCGGGTAGGCGCAGTAGTCTGCAGCGTAGTAGGCGCTGGCACGATGGTTACCACTGTCGCCGATACCACCAAATGGCGCAGCGCTGCTGGCACCTGTGATGGGGCGGTTCCAGTTTACGATACCTGCGCGGATGCGCTGGAAGAAGTAACGATAATCTTCTTCGTTGTCACCTATAAAGCCGGCAGATAAGCCGAAGCTGGTGTTGTTGGCTTCTGCAATCGCGGCGTCGAAATCGTCGTAACGAATGACTTTCACCAGCGGACCGAAGTGCTCTTCATCCGGCATATCATTGATAATATCCGTGACATCAATAATGCCAGGGGTGACAAAACCTTTGCTTTCATCTTTTTGTTCAAGACGAACCAGCACATTCGCGCCAGCTTTTTCCAGAGAGGCTTGTGCACTTACCATCATGGCAGCGGCGTTGGCCGAAATCATGGCACCCATGAAAGGTTGGTCTTCAGCGTCGTACTCACCCACTTTGATGTTTTTCGTCACTTCGATAAAGCGGTTCAACAGCGCATCGCCTTGTTCACCCTTAGGTATAAACAAACGACGAGCACAGGTGCAGCGTTGACCTGAGGTAACAAAGGCCGATTGCACAATGTCGTGCACTGCAGCGTCAGTATTTTCCACATCCTTGACGATAAGCGGGTTATTTCCACCCATTTCCAGCGCAAGAATTTTACCCGGATGACCAGCAAACTGTTCATGCAGGATTTTCCCGGTGCGCGAGCTGCCGGTGAAGAACAAACCATCAATACCGGCATGGCTGGCCAGTGCTTTGCCGGTCTCTACTTCACCCTGAACCAGGTTGAGTACGCCTTTGGGTAATCCGGCCTTGTCCCATAGTTTTATCATTTCTTCGGCAACCAGCGGCGTTAAGTCGCTTGGTTTGAAGACGACAGTGTTACCGGCGAGTAGCGCAGGGACAATATGGCCGTTTGGCAGGTGCCCCGGGAAGTTGTAAGGACCGAAAACCGCCACTACACCGTGGGGCTTATGGCGAATAAACGCCTGGCCTACCGGCATCGGATTTTCAACTGTACCTGTACGCTCATGGTAGGCTTTTTCAGAGATGCCGATTTTGCCCATCATAGCGCCCACTTCGGTCGCGGTTTCCCACTCAGGCTTACCGGTTTCTTTGGCAATAACTTTGGTCAGGTGAGGCTTATTTTCTTCCAGTAGCGCTCCGAAGCGCTTAATGATTTCCAGGCGTGCTTCCACTGTCATTGCTGCCCATTGTGGGGCAGCTTCACGGGCGGCGCGGATAGCCGCGTCGACTTGCTCTGGGGAAGCAGAAACGCCTTCCCAGATGACGGCATTTTTCGCTGGATCGACAGATTTTAACGGGTGTCCGTTACCGGCCTGCCATTCGCCGTTAATATAATGTGTAGTTTGCATGTAGGGTCCTGTAATTAGTCTCTGAATTTCACCGGAGCGAACCGGACTGCATCACCTTCTTTGATATTAAGCGCCGCGGCTGCCTGACGTGACAATACGGCAACCTGCTGCTCTTCGCTCACTGCCATTTCGGTCGCGACAGCGCGAAAATCTTCTACTGAGGTGTTTATGATGTAGCTGGTCTGTCCCTGAGCAGCGGTTTGATCGTCAATGACTACCGGCAACTTGCGACTGGCCTGCGCTGTGCGAACGTGGCTGAGGTTGGCTTCCACTGTCGGGCCGGCGTCGAAAATATCAACGTAACCACGACAACTGAAGCCTTCTTCCTGCAATAATCGCAGTGCGGGTCGCGTTTTATCATGCACCTCGCCAATCACTGCCTGCGCTTTTTTGCTGAGCAGGTTCACGTAGATCGGATACTTCGGCATCAGTTCTGCAATAAAGACCTTATTCCCGATGCCGGACAAGTAGTCAGCGGTTGGGAAGTCCATCGAGAAGAAGTGCTCTTCCAGCCACTCCCAAAAAGGAGAACGACCTTGTTCATCACTAACGCCTCGCATCTCTGCGATAACGGTTTCAGCGAAACGGTGACGGTGTTCCATCATGAACAGAAAACGGACTTTTGACAGGAAACGGCCGTTGATGCCGCCTCGAGCCTGTTCCCGCAGGAACAGAGTGCAGATTTCCGTAACACCCGTGTAGTCGTTGCAGAATGTGAGTATTTCCGCGGTATTGTGAATTTTAAGCTCACGGGATGAATGCACCACTTTCCCCAGGTGATAGTGGTAAAACGCATCATCCAGGCCCACAGCGGCTTCAATGCCGCTGGTGCCTACCACCTGACCGGTCAGCGTATCTTCCATAACAAAAAGATACGATTCATTGCCGGGCTGAGTGACATTTTTGGTAAAGGAGTTAGTCGCACGGTCAATTTTGCGGTGCAACAGTTCCTCGTTTACCGGCAGCGACGTAAAGCCGATACCGGATTCTTCAGCTATATCATACAGCGCAGCATAGTCGGCCGATGTGATTGGGCGAATAATATTCATAAACGCTTACTCAACAAAAAAGTGTATTTACTTCGCGTTAGCGACGGTGGCGACAGCACGTTCGAAGCGTGCCATACCTTCTCTGATATCTTCTTCAGGAATAATCAGTGACGGCGCGAAACGAACCACGTTCATGCCAGCAACGAGACACATCAGTTTTTCATCCGCTGAGGCAACCAGGAAATCACGGGCACGGCCCTGATAATCGTCATTCAGCGCACAGCCAAGCAGCATGCCTTTTCCGCGAATTTCACTGAAAACATGATACTTGTTGTTGATGTCGGCCAGCAGTTCACGGAACAGCGCTTCTTTCTGAAGTACCCCTTCAAGTACCGCCGGATCGTTTACGATATCAAAAGCTTTTTCTGCCACCGCACAGGCCAGCGGGTTACCGCCATAAGTACTGCCGTGCGTCCCTGGTTTCAGGTGTGCAGCAATCTCTGTAGTGGTCAGCATGGCACCGATGGGGAAACCACCGCCTAATGATTTCGCGCTTGTCAGGATGTCTGGTGTGACGCCAAGACCCATGTACGCATACAGATGACCGGTACGGCCTACACCTGACTGAACCTCATCGAATATCAACAGGGCGTTGTGCTTATCACATAACTCGCGGACACCTTTGACGAAGTCGGCGTCAGGAGAAATGATACCGCCTTCACCCTGTAAGGGTTCCATCATTACCGCACACGTGCTGTCTGAAATCAGCTTTTCAAAAGCTTCAAGGTCGTTGTAGTCGCAGTGATCAACTGCGCCAGGTTTAGGGCCAAAACCGTCTGAATACGCAGCCTGACCACCAACCGTTACGGTAAAGAATGTACGGCCATGGAAGCCTTTGTTGAATGCGATAATCTGGTTCTTGTCTTCACCGTGTTTATCCAGTGCCCAGCGACGAGCCAGCTTCAGAGCCGCTTCGTTTGCTTCAGCACCAGAGTTCGCAAAATACACTTTGTCGGCAAACGTGGCGCTGGTCAGTTTTGATGCCAGGCGCATAGCCGGCTCATTAGTGAATACGTTAGACAGGTGCCACAGCTTGTTGCCCTGCTCGGTCAGCGCTTTTACCAGTTCAGGATGACAATGTCCCAGTACGTTTACGGCGATACCGCCGGCAAAATCGATGTACTCTGCACCATCCTGGTCCCACACACGCGACCCTTCACCGCGAACCGGTACCATACCTGCCGGGTTGTAGTTGGGGACCATGACTTCATCAAATGTTGCGCGAGTTACCTTCATCTTTTTTACCTCTATGTGAGCGTCGTTTTCAGGGCCAATTGGCGAAAGTTCCGACGCGAATAGTGATCGGAATAGCGTGGTAGTATGCCATTTATTCAACCCGATGTCTTCCCTGTGAGCCTCTGAAGCCCTTGATTTTCAAGGGTTATGGCTTAATTTGCAGGAAAAGTGAATAACTATCTATTTAACGGGAAAAACTACAGATTAGACCATTCGGCTGAACGGCTTTACGTTGTTGGAATGTGCCGGGAAATAGCAACCGCAGGGCTGCGGTTGCATGAATATCCACAAAAAATTAACCGTTTTCTGACGACGAGATAACCGGCAACTGAAAAATGTCCACCTCTTTCATCGCTTCAAGTGCGCCGGGTGGATACTTACGCTGAACGAAGAGAGGTTTTAGTTCTTTCTTATCAACAACGCGGTGTTGATATGCCATACGAACCTGCGCGTAATGGCGGGCCTGAGTCAGAACGTCAGCCAGAGAGCCGGGTTCAGGCGTTTCATTATTAGCAACGCTTCGCATAGGAGTAACAATCGACAGTCGCCTAAAATGCATATGTTCGAAAATATCAGCGCTGACTTTATCGGCATACTCATTCTGCAATGCAATCAAATAGTTCGCTGAGGGGCGTATTTTAAGCAGTGCATCATGCACATCGCGTTGTCGGTTCCGCTGTGCCTCTTCAAGCATCTTGCGCTGTACACCGTCAAATAAGCGGAAATACAACCGCGTAATAGTGCATCTGCCCAGGTTAGACAGCATACCAAGCGTGAACGCATCCACAGGCTTTACCGAGGTAAATCGCGCCAGCTCCCGCGCAGCAACCGCTGTGCCGTTGGCATATTGCAGTAGCTTGTGTTTGATTTGCGGGTAGGGGTCCGTAATCTGAGGCAGCGTTCGTTTGAATACCAGCGAAGGCAAAATAATTCGCAAATTCTCAATGCCGATAAAGCTAAGTGCTGTGCGTAACGACTCAACAACAATGACGCGCCCTTTTGAATCACGACGACGATGGGCTGGCGAGTTCACAATCTGCATCAGCTCGTCATAGAGCCACGGTTGAGCGGAAGCAAAACGCTCGATGCGGGAGATGGTAGTGGCGCGTAACGAGAGGGTGTCAAGCATGTCAGCGGTATCATCAGATAACGACAATACTTTTTGATAGATATTTTCGGAGCTCTCCAACTGCATATTGAGTTCATGCATCACCAGCTCGTGCAGATCAAACCGCACGCTGTCGATAAAAGAAGCCTCGTGCTGTTCCTGTAGCGCTTTGTTTTTTATCGCTACTTTTTCTACATGAAGCAGCTCGCGACGGGCATCGCCCTGTTCTGACTCTTCGAATCTCACTTCACCGGGACTGCGACGTCCCAGCATTTTAAACACACGTTCCTGTGCAATTAGCAGATTGTCGAAGCGCTCATCAAAAGCGGGCAACGACTTATCGTCCGTCATGGTAAAAAAGCTCCTGCGTGTCGATGCTGCGTGAGGCACGAGACTTGCTGCATACATATAATGTCTTCCGAATAATCAGATACTACCTGTATTTATCGGAAAAAGTGAACAGACTTTAACTTTTTATACTTAAGAATAATATATTTACGAGATACCCGAGCTGATGTGCTGAAAGCAGAAGCGTCAGGCTGATTTTTTGAACCGGCTTGCCTGCTTCAGAAAATTATCCAGAATGGCATGGCCATGTTCGGTAAGCAGCGACTCCGGATGAAACTGAACGCCCCACACCGGCAAGGTCTTATGGGAAATGCCCATAATTTCACGATAGCCATCGTCATGCTCACACCATGCATCTACCTGCAGTGACACAGGAAGACTGTCTGGCGCGATGACCAGTGAGTGATATCGCGTTGCTGAAAACCCGTCAGGAACCTGCTGGAACAGCTCCGCACTGCGATGGTGTACCGAGGAGGTTTTTCCATGTCGGATCTCGCGGGCACCGGTAACGGTGGCACCAAAAACCTGTCCAATCGCCTGATGACCCAGGCACACACCCAGAATTGGAATCGTGCCGGAAAAGTGAGCAATAGCTTCAAGGCTGATGCCCGCTTCGTTGGGTGTGCAGGGACCCGGTGAAATTACCAGTTGCTCGGGATCAAGCGCCTTGATGTCTGCCAAGGTGATGTCATTATTGCGAACAACCAGCACCTCACAACCCAGCTCACGGAAGTACCGTGCAAGGTTGTGAGTGAACGAATCTACATTGTCGATAAGAAGCAGCATGTCTCTGCCAGTTTGCGTTATCAGGGCTTTTTGATAAAGCCAACAGCGTCGTATACTTTTTCAAGGGTTTCCGAGGCACGGGCTGATGCTTTTTCGGCACCATGCTTCATCACGCTATCCAGGTACGCGCGGTCTTCACGCAGTGCTTTGAATTTTTCCTGAATGGGCTCAACCAATGCGACCACCGCGTCAGCGACATCGCCTTTCAGATGGCCGTACATCTTATCTTCATACTCAGGAACCAACGAATTGACAGATTTGCCGGTTGCCAGTGATAGCAATGTCAGCAGGTTAGACACACCGGGCTTTTCTTCCGGATTGAAATAAATGCGCGCCTGCTCATCAGAGTCTGTGACAGCACGTTTTACTTTTTTAGCCAGTTTTTTCGGTTCTTCCAGCAAGCCGATGTAGTTATTCGGGTTGGTATCTGACTTAGACATCTTACGCTCAGGCTCTTGCAGGCTCATGATCCGTGCGCCAAATTCAGGAATATACGGATCAGGCAGCGTCAGAATGTCGCCGTAAAGGTTGTTAAAGCGAGTCGCGATGTCGCGAGTCAGCTCCAGATGCTGCTTTTGATCTTCGCCCACAGGCACTTTGTGTGCGTTGTAAACGAGGATATCGGCGGCCTGCAGGACCGGATAGCTGTAAAGGCCCACGTTAATGTTATTCACATTCTTGGCAGACTTGTCTTTAAACTGGGTCATGCGATTAAGTTCACCCATTTGGGTGTAGCAGTTAAGCACCCACGCAAGCTGTGCATGTTCAGGAACGTGCGACTGCACAAACAAGGTGCTTTTTTCCGGATCAATGCCGCAGGCTAAGTACAGCGCCAGGCCGTCAAGGCAGGCGTTGTATAGTTTTTCTGGCTCCTGGCGAACGGTAATCGCGTGTAGATCAACCAGCATATACAGACAATCATGATCATCCTGCATGGAAACCCATTGCTTCAGCGCACCCATGTAGTTACCTAAGGTGAGTTGTCCTGAAGGCTGGCAGCCGCTTAATACAATGGGTTTGTTACTCATGGTGTGTTACCTGTAAAACTGAAAATTATGTGATTTATGCTGTTTCGGTGTGGGCGATTTCCCGACGCATTGCGCTGATAACTTCTGCGTAGTCATCCGCATTGAAAATCGCGGAGCCGGCTACGAACATATCAGCACCGGCTTCAGCAATCTCGCGAATGTTATCGACTTTTACGCCGCCGTCAATTTCTAATCGAATATCCCGCCCGCTTTCTGCGATACGCTGCTTAACCTGACGAACTTTATCCAGCGTTGAGGGAATAAAGGCTTGCCCGCCGAAGCCCGGGTTCACCGACATCACCAGTATGTGATGCAATCTGTCCATTACATGGTCAAGGTAGCTGAGCGGTGTCGCCGGATTCAGCACCAGACCGGCTTCACAGCCAAGGTCGTTAATAAGCTGAAGGGAGCGGTCGATATGCTCAGAAGCTTCCGGATGAAAACTGATATAGCTGGCTCCCGCTTTGGCAAACTTCTCAATTAACTCGTCAACCGGCTTGACCATCAGATGCACATCGATTGGGGCGGTGATCCCGTAATTTCTCAGCGCCTCACAAATCATCGGCCCGAAAGTCAGGTTTGGTACGTAGTGATTATCCATCACATCAAAGTGAACGATATCTGCCCCAGCACGCAATACCGCGTCTACTTCCTCACCCAGTCTCGCAAAATCCGCTGACAAAATGGAAGGAGCAATTAAACACTTAGCCATAGCCATTCCTTATCCCTTAAACACACGTTGAGAACGTGAAAATATCCGGGCGACTGAACATGTTACATGGCAGCAGATGAAACAATGTCGTGCCTGCTCATGCACCCTTTGAAAGTGAGCACAGAGTGTACCGAAAAGCCTTGGGCTTAAAAAGCGAAAAACCTGCACTGTTTCAGTGAGTGTGCTGCATATTGGTGCAATTTAAACCTCTTCCATTTTTCAGGCATCGTTACACGTATATTTTTACGTGAATAAAAATTCATAAAAAACAGCTGTTTACCCATTTTTTATGGCAAAGATAAATTGTGGTGTGGTTGGGCATCACTTTTGCGTAGTAGGGGCATAAGAACAAAAAGACAGAAAAGTTAAGAACATCAATTTAATAAATCCAACGGAGAACACACATGAAAACATTGAAAATGTCAGCTTTGGCAGTTGCCATAGTCGCTGCAAGTGGATTGAGTCAGGCGCAGGCTGCCGTAGAAGCTAACATCGGTGTTACCAGTAACTACCTGTGGCGCGGTGTGACGCAAAGCATGAATGATCCATCAATTTCTGGTGGTGTTGATTACTCGCACGAGAGCGGTTTTTATGCGGGTACCTGGATTGGAACCATCGATTGGGGTGCAGGCGGCGCAACTGAAAACGACTACTACCTAGGTTACAGCGGCGAGTCAGGCGATTTCGGTTACGATGTCGGCTACATCTACTATAACTACCCGGCAACTGGTTACGAAGATTCAGACTTCGGCGAAGTTTACTTCAATGGTAGTTACATGGGCTTCGGTTTTGGTGTGGCTTACACAGTAAACTCACAGGTGGCTGACGGCTCACTGTTTGATACTGGCGATATCTACTACAATGTCTCTTACGGCTGGGATTTGCCAAACGAATTTGCTCTGGGCGTAACTTATGGCTACTACGACTTTGATTTAGGTAGCGATTCGGATTACGGTCACTATCAACTTGACCTGTCAAAAGGTGACTTTACACTGACAGTGTCCAAAGCGGATGACGAGTCAGGCGACGACGATACTAAATTCGTTGTTAGCTGGGGTACGTCTTTCTAAGACACCTTACAGGGCAACTGCCTTTACCACGTTGAGTCTTGTCTGGCGCCACTTTTTAGTGGCGCTTCTTAATTCTACGACAAGTACACATCTGCAAATGACCCTCAGACCGCGCAATATGACAATTGCTGATACCTGATAACGCTGCCTGTGTCTGTTTTCGGGCTGGTCTGTATCGTCTGCGGCCAATTATCTGACCGCCTGTATATTTCTGAGCTCCTACTTTAAGTCATCGCCCTGAAGTATACCTGCCTGCATGCGTGCGCAACCTCAGATGCACCTGCGGCTTGTTTCGTACTGTCACAACGTCCAGTTTACCAATTTTTAATGAATAACTTGTTGTCGAAATATCTGATTGCAATATAATGAGATTACTTTTTAAGCGTATGGCAATGCTCAGGATGACATTTAAAACCTGTACAACATTATCGGTTGTAGTGGCTGGCGTAGGATTCGCTGGTCTGGTGGCGTTCACCGAACCGGATACTGTGTGCGAGTTCCAGCCTTTAACGGAATATGATAATCGCTTACCAGCCAGTCACGTGCAAAATCAGTGCGTTGGTGCCAATCAAGGTGAAGTAAGTTGGGTTTCCTGGGTATCAGGGCGGTCACTCTCTTATGAATTTCACTATTTGGACTTGCTGGAGCTACTTCACGGTGGCAGTAAAGACAATGATTTTTCTACGCCTAAAGGTCAATAGTGGGCGATTCCACTAAACCTGGTTTTATCGCCGTAATTCTCAGTGTGCTGGCAAGTGCATTCGGTGTGCAGAGCCATAAAAATTACGAACGCGACTTTCAACAAACCTCCCCGGTGATGTACGTCGTAGTTGGTGTAGTGTTTGTGATCTTGTTTGTTATTTCTCTGGTTTTTCTGGTTCGCTACATTCTAAGCTAACTGCTGTTCACACCTGTGAGCATAGTCCAACCAAGCTCATCCTTTTATATCATTTCCCTTTTTCTGAGCCGAAACCACCGCATTGCGGGGTGATATTATTTAACACCACCCTTCGTATTAATACGCCCCTGACATGCCTTTATGATGGTATCTGATTTGTCATATGGCTTGAGTCGCGAAACAAAAAAAAACGGTTTAAGGTACGAAGCAGGCTATGCCTGAGAAGCGGAAAGCCGGGTAAATGGTCTGCCTGAAGCAAACTGTTACGGACGTTGGCTGGCCGGGTACAGGTTGGAGCTGTTCTAAGGGAGGGTGATATGCGTGGCGTTTGCCGCGATAGTTTTTGCTTTTTTGCGACGGCGTACCGGCTTTTTCGGAAGTGATTCATTAGGCGGAAAATAAGCCAGAATTTCCGCAGCGGGTTTGCGCAAAGCCCCATTCTGACTAATCGAACGTTTTACGGAAAGCATACTGAAATCAGCGCCTCTGTAGAGCTCGCGGGTAAGAGGCAGATCGTGATTGGAAATCAGCACTGGGATCCCACGTACCGCTGAGGCTCGGTGTGCAAGAGTGGCGAGCTTATGTTGCGCATCATTGCCGAAGCTTCGCGCGGCATAGCTGGTAAAAGCGGCCGTCTTACTTAGCGGGGCATAGGGTGGATCGCAGTAGATGACATTGCCTCGTCGTGCGCGACTGAACACTTTCTCAAACGGCAGACAGGTAAAGGTGGCGCGCTGCGACTTCTCAGCAAATATCAGCATTTCTTCTTCAGGAAAGTACGGCTTTTTATACCGGCCGAAGGGAACGTTAAACCGGCCTGCCAGACTGTATCGACACAAGCCGTTGTATCCGTGACGGTTGAGATATAAAAACAGAATGGCACGGTAGTAATCGTCAGTGGTAGTGTTGAACTCTTCTCTTAACCCGTAGTAGACAGATTCCTGATTGTTGTCTGACGTGAAGAACTGTCTGGCATCGTGGATCACCGCATCCGGCTGTGCTTTTAACAGGTTATACAGGTTTATCAGATCAGGATTGATATCGTTAAGCAGGTAGCGCTTGTAGTGGGTATTGAGAAATACAGAGCCGGCACCGACAAACGGCTCTATAAGCTTGTTCGCCTGAGGTAACTTGGCTGCAATATGCTCAACCAGACTGTACTTGCCACCGGCCCATTTAAGGAAGGCCCGGTTTTTCTTCTGCATCATGCTCTACTAAAACTACCCGCGCGGAATGTAAGCGGTGGCTTCCAGAATTTCCAGAATGTGCTGAGGCGGCCATGCCAGGATTAATGACAGACGTTCAGGCACGACGATACCACTCTTATAAAATAGGATTGTATCTGGCATCGGAGATCGCGACAACCTGCAAACTCATCGCAGGCGCTTTTTTATGGTAATTCGCTTGGTAAATCTACTCTTGAGCCCTTATGACTCGTTCCGGGCAGAGCGTAATACTGACGCAACCAGTAATTTGTTGCAGTGTCTGGTCACGACAAAGGATAACCGCACGTCAGAAAGCATCGGTACGGCAAAGTGGATAAGAGTCTGTTGGTAAACGTCATTATCTCTGCGGGCAGACGGTATAAATCCGTTATGCTTCAACCCGCCTTGTGTGGCCGTGCGCAAGTTCCGCTGTAGAATGCGCATCCGTGAAAGCACTCTGTTGATGAGTGCGAACACAATTTCTGCCTGACGCTTTGGCCTGATACAGTGCGGTATCGGCACGGTTGATGAGCGCCTGCTCGTCATAATCCGAATGCGGGCTTGTCGTTGCTACACCAAAACTGGCTGTGACACGCACGTCGCTGCCATCGTCGAGCTCCACGAAAGCGTGCTCAATGGCAGTGCGAAGCTTTTCTGCTACGGTTAACGCCTGGTTGAGCGTGTGAGAGGGCAGGATAACCGCAAACTCTTCTCCCCCGAAGCGGGCGATGAAATCGGTACTGCGGTTTATTGTCGCCGCCATCTTTTCAGACACATGACGGATACAGCGGTCGCCATTAGGGTGGCCATAAGTGTCGTTAAACTGCTTAAAATTATCTATATCAACAAGAATAAGGCTTAAAGGAAGATGGTCCCGCTGGGCACGCTGCGTGTCCTGCTCCAGGCGCTCATCAAAGGCCCGGCGGTTTGCCAGGCCAGACAAACCGTCTGTGCTGGCCATCCCGTGCAATGCGGTATTTTGTTTTATCACCTTATGATAAAGGTGCATCGTTTCCAGAAGCAGAGCAATAAAAACGGCTGAGGAGGACACCAGACTAAGGGCTCTGGACGCATACCAGCCAACACTGAAGCGCGAGCCTGAGTAAATAGCTACCACACCCTCACAGGCAGTCGCGAGCATCGCAATTACCAGCCAGGCGTAAATGGCATTGGCAAGCTTGCCTTTCAGAATAATCGTCAATAGCGCCGCTGTGCATAGCATGACATTCAGCGGCCCGATTATGTCGAGCAGCCCCGATGTGAACATTGACGTGTCTTTGACCAGTACCGGATAGGTTATCCAGCCGAATAACGTCGGAACGATGGCAACAAGTGCAATCGCAACCGTTGAGCCAGTGATAAGCAGCGCCCAGCTCTTAAACTGATCTGTGACTATTGGGGAGCTTCCATCAAGCAACATGGCGATAGTGACAATTATCGGAAAGCCGAGGTGCCAGAACGTCCACAACCATGCGGCCTGCGAGTGGGCTGTGGCAATGAAGCTAACCTGATCGAACGCGCCGGCAAGCAAAGCAACCTGAAAAGGGGAAATCAGCACAACCCAGAGGTATGCGCAGGCAAGTAGGCCAAAGGTAAGAATGCCGGTGTTTCTGAATTGCGAGAAAAGCAGGACTGCAGAAAACAGTTCCAACACGAAAACCATACCGCCGTAGGTACCCAGAAACAATGGCGAGGCAGCACCTTCGGCACGACCATTGATAACTGACCAGACACTGGCAATCACAATGACTAAAGCAACACCAGCCAAAATGCCGTACTGCAACGACCCCGGACGGGAATTCAGGTGGTCATATTCGGAGCGGCTTTTCGCGTGGAGTGTCATAGATTAAGAGCAGGGGGATCAAACAAATCCCTACGCAACAGAGAGTGCTCTCGATCACAATGTAACGGCTTTCTGCGTCGCTAAATGCTCGTCGCTACTCTCAATTCGTTCAGGATCTGATTCCCCCGTTTGACAAAAGCATTCTCGCGGCCCTGATAATCAGGCAATGACGCAAGCGCCTGCCGGGCATCCTGCAATGAGGAAAATGGCTGATGAAATAATAGTACATACCAATCGCCACCATAGCGTTGTGTACGATAAACATGGGTCAGCGCGGTTAAGTTGTTATCACTGACAAACCGGGCGAGCAATGCGTTATCTTTCATGCCTGCAAGTTGCAACATGAAGTCGTCCTGACGCACAAGGCTGGCGACGAGATCATTGTCAGCAACGATCTGCTCAGGCGCATCGGAGGCCACGTTCTTGATGTCGGTATTGTCGCTAGCCGGGCTTTCGGTAGTCACTGTGTCTGTCGTCACCGTTTCACTTTGCGTCACTGCCTTTGTCTGTGACTGTGGCGGAGTATCGCTAATGACGTCCTGGCTGACTGTCACTGGATTGTCAGCAACTGTGTCTGGCTTAGCCGATGATGCTACGTTAACAGGTGCCTCTTGTTCGGTGTTTTCAGGTAGTCTCTTACTCGTTTCCGAGACGTTACTCTTAACCCGCGGCAGCGCGTCGACGGCGTCCTTCCACTGTGTAACCAATCCCGAATTGTCGTTGCCGGGGCCCGATATCTCTGTATTGTCTGGTGACGTGTTCTCTGCCGGGATGGATGTGGCATCAATTTGCGGCGCTGCGATTTTATCGAACGCAGATCCTGGAGCGACGGTATCATTGCTCACAGTAGCCGGCTCGCTTTTTAGCGGACCAAAAAGTGAGCTGATATCGTTTCCGTATTGCCATGCGATGAGTGAGCCAAACAAACTCAGGAATACCACCACAACCGCAGCAAGAAACCACGGTGACTTAAGCCGGGGAGTGAAAGATTGCTGGGATTGGCCATAGCGTCTTGCCATGTGCTGTTGAAAATCTTCCCGTCTGCGGGCTATCAGTTTGTCTAAGTCAGAGCTTTCCGGCTCCGTGTGCACAGACTGGCTGCTGATCAGCAGTGGCGTATCGGTGTTTTTTGCAGGAAGCCACTGTTTGGCATTCTCAGCCCACTGCGTTTCCCCGAACAGCAGTACATTCAAATGCTGTTTATTGCCTGCAAAACGGCTTTGTAACACTAAATCCCAGAGCTCCTGAAGTAGCCTGTCAGGCATATGCTGCGCTTGCGTCAGGGTGATGAGAATTGGACCTTCATGCTGGTTTAATGAGGACAGAAGTTCGTTGAGCGGTCTGACGTAGCTACCAACCACCTGACCAAGCAATTGCCTGCATAGCTGCCGACGGTAATCTGACAGTTCCATTTCTGGCTCTGCGGTGACATAGGCAATTTCTGTATCGTCGTGCTGTTGGAAGACAAACGCCTCCAAGGTGCGCTGTTGCTGCGCAATAGAGTCGCCACTCACAAAGATCAGTTGCGACGAGTAGTTGACTAAATATTCCAGTCTTTCATGCAGTTCAGAATGCACGAGCGTACCCTCAGCGTGTTGCCTGTTGGTCAGTCAGGCTGATAAACCGTTAGTGAAGGCATCTGTTGGTATCAGGCAAGCACAGCCGTGAGGATCTCATCGGTAACGTCTTTGGTTACTACCGCTTTACCGATGTGCTGCGGTAGTACGAACCGAATGTTGCCTGCTTCGACTTTCTTGTCGCGCTTCATGTGCTTTACGTAGTCGGCTTTTGTCATGCTTTCCGGACCTTTCACGGGAAGGTCGAAGGCAAGGAAAAGATCGCTGACGCGACGGGTTTCCGACGCTGTAAACCAATCAAGATGCATTGCCGTATTACAAGCAATTATAGTACCAGCTGCTACTGCTTCGCCATGTAACCAGTTTCCGTAGCCGAGTTCAGCCTCAATGGCATGACCAAAAGTATGCCCAAGGTTGAGTATGGCGCGTAATCCACCTTCGCGCTCGTCCTGCGCTACCACTTCCGCTTTAATCTCGCAGCAACGCTGAATAGCCTGAATTAACGGCGCCTGCTCATGCGTTTTTAATGCATCAGCATTCGCTTCCAGCCAATTGAAAAACGCTGCATCATAAATAATGCCGTACTTGATCACTTCTGCCATGCCGGCGCTGAATTCACGTGCCGGGAGTGACCGCAAAGTGTCGGTGTCAATCGCTACGAATACCGGTTGGTAGAAGGCCCCAATCATGTTTTTACCCAGCGGATGATTTACCGCGGTTTTTCCCCCTACTGAGGAGTCGACCTGAGATAGCAGTGTGGTAGGCACCTGGATAAATGGCACGCCACGCTGATAGGTGGCCGCGACGAAACCGCAAAGGTCGCCAATAACCCCACCGCCCAGTGCGATAAGGGTGGTATCGCGGGCTGCATTCATCTCCAACAGACGGGTCATAACTATGCCAAACTGATCCAGCGTTTTATACTGCTCGCCATCTGGCAGGATAATAGTTTCTACCTGTTTGTCGCCACAACACGCCTTGGCCTGTGCCAAGTAAAGCGGTGCGATGGTTTCGTTGGTCACAATGACGGCGAGAGGACCCTGAATATAGGGCACAAAAAAGCCGGGCTGGCTAAGCAGTCCGGCTTCAATTTGTATCGGGTAACTACGCTCTCCAAGTTCCACAGTTAAGGTTGACATGGGCGTAGCTCCTCTTTCTATAGGTTATAAACCGATTTTGCTGATGATTTGGTTTGCAACGGAACGTGCAGACTGGTCGTCGGTATCTACTACGTAGTCTGCAACTTCTTCGTACATAGGATTACGCTCTTGAGCCAGATCGCGAAGCACTTGTTCCGGGTCGCCGTTCTGTAATAATGGGCGACGCTTATCGCGTTGTGTGCGAGCTACCTGTTTGTCGATAGTCGTTTGCAGATACACCACAATTCCACGCGCTGACAAACGGTTGCGTACTGCTTTATTAACCACAGAACCGCCACCGGTTGCAAGTACAATTCCTTGCTTGTCTGTCAGATCGTTAATAACAGTCTCTTCGCGTTTGCGAAAGCCATCTTCACCTTCCAGGTCGAAAATCCAGGCAATATCGGCGCCAGTGCGTCGCTCGATTTCCTGATCGGAATCATAAAACTCAAGGTGAAGTTCATCTGCCAGGTGTCTGCCTATAGTGCTCTTGCCCGCACCCATAGGGCCAACCAAAAAGATATTACGTTTTTCAGCCATATTTGCTTATATCACAACTTTTCTAATGTTAGGGGTGGTGTGTTAGGAAAACGCTGTCTGGCCACCCATTCATTCATGCTTATTCTACCGTTCAATAAGCACTGCGCCTTTAACCTCGCTTTAATTTCGAGAGCGGGATTATCTCAGTTTACTGCAAGGCGTTGCAAGTTTTGTTGAACCCTAATTCTAAATCTTTAAAAATCAATCATTTAAAATGGTTTAGTAAAAGAAAAAGGGCGCTAATCAGCGCCCTTCAACGAAAACACATTTATCTACAGCCTGAATCTGACGATATTGGCTCCGGTTAAAGTGTTTCAGCAACGATTTTCGGCGTCACAAATATCAGCAGCTCACGCTTCTGATATAGCTTCCCGGTATTGCGAAACAATGCACCCACAACCGGAAGGTCGCCAAACAGAGGCACCTTGCTGACATCATCAGTATTGATTTGCTGGAAAATACCACCCAGCACAACAGTTTCTCCGTTTTCCACCAGTACCTGAGTTTTAATTTCCTGGGTATCAATTGCAACAGCCGGGCCGGTTGACGTCGATACCGTTTCGCCGCGGGTATCCTGCGTAACTACCAAATCCAGAATGATGCGGTTGTCCGGCGTGATGTGCGGCGTCACTTTCAGGCTCAGTACGGCCTTCTTGAATTCCACAGACGTTGCACCGCTTGAGGTCGATTGTACATAAGGTATTTCAGTACCCTGTTCGATGTACGCTTCCTGCTGATTGGCCACAGTGATTCGTGGACTGGCGATGATCTCACCTTTATTTTCAGATTCCAGCGCAGATAGCTCAAGGTCGAGAATCGTGCCATCTACCAGGCTGGCTACCTGAAAGCCAATGCGACCAGCTGGGCTGCTCACCGGCAGATTCACATTCAAGCGATCAGTGATGCTGGGGATCGTCCCGCCCGCAATGGTTTGCGCACCTTCAATCGAGCCGGACACACCGTCATCATCCTGACGGTCACTGAAACCCCAGCGCACGCCAAGTTGTTCGTCGATATTGTCGCGCACTGTTACCATGCGGCTTTCAATCAACACCTGTTTTACCGGAATATCCAGTGAGTCGACCAACTGACGAGCTTCGTCAATTGACTCCTGAGTATCTCTCACCAGAATGGTATTGGTTCGGTCATCAACCGTCACCGAACCCCGTTCGGTCAGAATGCCACCTTCTGAGGTTTTGAGAATCGTCGCCAGGTTTGCGGCTTTCGCATAATTCACCGTAATACTGGCCGATTTCAGCGGCGCCAGATCGGCGACCTGCTTTTTCGACTGAAGCTGCTGCGCTTCACGGGCTGCCAGTTCTTCCGACGGAGCGATCAGCAGAATGTTACCGTCTAACCGCTTATCCAGTCCTTTGACTTTCAGGATCATGTCTAATGCCTGATCCCACGGCACACCGGTCAGACTGATGGTTACGTTACCTGACACGGTATCCGTAGTGACCAGGTTGAATCCGTTTACCTGAGCAATAATTTGCAGCACTTTTCGTACAGGCACGTCCTGGAAGTCGAGTGACAGCGGCTCACCGGTATATTTGGTGCTCTGATCAAGCTCCGCAATTTCTTCATCAGACATGGGCTGGATTTCCACACGCAGTGTATTATCCTGCTCTGAATTGCGGGCAAAAACCCGGCCTTCGTATGAAATCACTACCCGCGAGGCGTCTTCGTCCTGAAAAGTCTCAATGGTAGAAACGGCGGTGCCGAATTGCATGACATCGAGTTCTACTAACTGATCCTCAGCCAGTTCCACGGCAGGCAAAATCACAGTCAGTTGTCCCTTTGACTCAATCAGCTGTGGATTCGCGGTACTGCCATCAAAAGTCAGGGTCGTCACTGCCGTATTCTTTGCAGCCCGCGTAAATCCAATGTCGGTAAGCGTTGCATTGAATACTTGTTGGGACTCTGCGTACGGATCCAGCAGTACCGGCTCTTCCTGTGCGTGCACCGGTTCGGCAAACACCTGAAACAAAAATAACGCTACGGCAGAACCGCCGAACCACGCCCATTTTTTGCTGCGTCTGTTAAGTTTTTTATTAAAAATATATCGTTCAGACATTACCATTTTCTCCTGCTGCCGAGGCTTGCGTCAGCGTCGTCTCTTTACGTTGCCAGCAACCCGCTCCGTCAGGCAGCAATTGTTCGATCACTACTTCGTTTTGACTTACAGATTTCACTTCGCCATGAAATAACCCTACATGGCTGCCAATTGTGGCCTTATATAATCCGCCGTCGTTAGTTTTAAACAGTGCCCAGCGCTTTCCTTGTGAGGTAAAACTCCCTGACAACGACAGCGCGTCCAGACCATATTCTTCAAGTTTTTCTTTGTTTCGACTGAAATCCGGCTGCAAACAGTTGGCTTTTTTGACAACCTCTGCCTGCGCCTGTTTATTCCTCGGACGAACAAACGGGCTTCGTAAATCCTGTGCGGAATAGACAAAAGCCGGTTGTTCAGCAAACTCTGGATAAGGTTCGATTGATACCTGCGTAGTTTGCTTTACCTGCTCAGTATAGGTTCGCAGGTCATCCAGCTTCGGAGAACACGCCGACAAAGCGCCGACGCAGAACGCCACGACTACAACACGTTGCGGTGTTCTCATTTTTCACCCCCTTGCGTGCCGTCATTGGCCGTACGGTAGGTTTTTGCCTGCAGTTGCAAGCGAAGCTGGTCACTTTGATTATCAATCGTAAAATCGTGCAGCGTTACAATACGTGGTAAGTCGGCGATTTTCGATACAAATTCACCAAAATTGTGATATCGACCAGAGACTTCCATTTCAATCGGCAGCTCAGTATAAAACTCCTTCGGAATTTCCTGCTGCCAGTTCAGCATTTTAAAGTTCAGCCCGGACGTAGTGCCAACGTAAGTAATGTCGTCGAGCAAGCCCGGCGTTTCGTTGCTGGTGGGCAACGATTTCAACATCGACGAAAAGTCCTCTTCGATGCGTGCAAGCTGGTCTTTATACGCTTCCAGGTTAACCGCGATGCGGTATTTTGCTTCAAACTGTAGTTTTAATTCCTGCTCTTTTACTTCCGCCTTATCCAGTATCGGTAGTTTTGGGCTAATTAGCAGATAGTAACTCAGTGCGCCAATCACAATGGCAACAAAAGCGGTTACCACAATTTTGACTTCTTTAGGCCAGATGGCGATTTGTTCGAAGTCGAGTTCGTTCAACTCTTTTAATTTAGAGGCGTCAAATTTCATCTTATTTTGCCTCCTTTGTAGCGGCCACCGGATGTACCGGCGCAACCAGCGGACTAATACCAAATCTCAGATTAAATTCGCTGATAGCATCATTCGCACTGGTATCGGCGACAATGGAGGATAAATCTCCACCAGTGAACACTTTTGACGACTCCAGTTTACGCATAAAGTCTGACAACCGGTTGTTCGATTCGCTGATACCCTCAATCTCGATGATATTACCCGTGCGACGCATCGATCTGAACGACACGCCAGGCGGAACGATTCGGGCCAGTTCATCGAACACGGTCGGCGCGGTATTCCGGCTCGCCTGAAGCTGCTCAATGAGCGCCATGCGACGTTCTATCGCGGTCTTGCTTTCCTTAATCTTCTGGATTTCCTGAATTTGCTGATCCAGCGCAGATATTTCCTTTTCCAGGTACGTGTTTCGCGCATTCTGATGCTTGATTTGTTGATCGATAGCCTGACCGATAAACCAGAAAATCAATCCAACAATCGCTGCGACAGCCACCATGCCGAGCAGATATTGTTTTTTCTGGTGCTGACGTTGCTCTTCACGCCAGGGAAGCAGATTTATATGTGCCATGGCGTAAAACTCCGACTCGCAAGCCCTGCAGCAATAGCCAGCTGCGGCGCGATTTCCTGTAGTTGACCGGCATCCAGTTTCGAGCTGATGTTCATACCATCAAAAGGATTGAACACCTCTACCTCGATATCAAACTCTTGCTGCAGTATCTCAATGAGCGGAGATAACACCGCAGCGCCGCCACTGAAGAGGATTTTAGACGGCCGTTCGGCGTGCAGTGTCGTCATATACATCTGCAGCGCTCGGTTTATGTTTTGCTGCAGGTTGGCAGCAAAAATCGGTAACGTATCTTCAACCCAGGTAGAGGGTAGGGTGTGGCTTAACAGCTGTCGCTCAGCCTCTTCTCGCTCAATCATGTGGATGGCCGCGAGGTCGTTTATTAACGCATTTAAGCCAAATGCATGTTCTTTGCTGTAGGTGACGTTGCCGTTTTCTACAACGCAAACCTGAAGCAAAGACGCGCCGACGTTAATGCAGCATACTGACTTATCTTCTTCTCCACCGTGATAGAAAAAGTCAATGGCATTGCCTAACGCATAGCCTTCAATATCGACAATTTTCGGTTCGAAACTCGCTTCTCTCACCAATACCAGGCGCTGATCCACCTGATCTTTGTGCGCGGCTGTTAGCAGTACATCGACTTTTCCCACGTGGCTTTTGCTCTCACCGATTTCTTCAAAATCCAGGTAGACTTCTTCCAGCGGATAAGGAATCAAGCTGTCAGCTTCGATTTCGATCTGGTTTTCCAGCTCGAAATCATTCTGATCCGGGTCCATGTAAACCACCTTGCTGATTACCGAGCTTCCTGCCACAGCGACTGCTATTTGTTTGACACGCGTATTAAGAGACTTTTTAAGCTTCTTAAGGGCAATGCTCAAAGGCTCGAAATCTTTAATTTCGCGCTCCTGGAATGCATTTTTGGTAATTGGCTCGCATGCATACCCCTGCAGCGCGTAACCATCGCCGGACTGCTCTAACAGCACAGCTTTTATTTGACGCGTGCCTATGTCTACGCCCACAATGGGGGGCAATTTTTTCTTAAACAGCGATTTCATGTGCTGGTGTCCGAATTCATAGGTGACTTCTCTACCTTAGGATATTACGCAACTTTTTCGTTATTTATGGTTCTATTAACGACACATACGTATAAAAATATAAGTCATTTTGGCAAATTTGCCTTGGTATCATTAATTCGTGAAGTATATTAAGCCCCTCTTTTTTATTGTAATCGTCCTCGGAGTACTAGGAACGGCTGCGTTAGTAGGTATCTATTTTTATATCAAACCTGACCTGCCCAGTGTCACTGTTCTTAAGGATGTTCGTCTGCAAACTCCCATGCGCATTTACACGCATGACGGAAAATTGATCTCTCAGTATGGTGTTAAACGGCGGATCCCGGTAGAACTTGAGGATGTTCCTCAACAACTTATTGATGCCGTGCTAGCTACAGAAGACAGTCGCTTCTATAAGCATAAGGGCATCGACCCTATCGGTATTATCCGGGCAGGAGTGAATCTGGCTATCACTGGCGAGAAGCAACAGGGCGCCAGTACCCTCACCATGCAGCTGGCGCGAGGTTTCTTTCTTACCCGTGAAAAAACCTACATCCGTAAGATAAAAGAAATCTTTATTGCACTGCATATGGAGCAGGAGCTGACCAAAGATGAAATCCTCGAGCTTTATCTGAATAAAGTTGAGCTTGGACACCGGGCATTCGGCTTTGGAGCCGCCGCACAGGTTTATTACGGCAAAACGCTTAAAGATCTCAATCTTGCGCAACTTGCAACCATCGCCGGGCTGCCCCAGGCGCCCTCCGTTCTGAACCCAATAAGCCGACCAGACCGTTCCCTTGAACGTCGTCGGATCGTATTGATGCGAATGCTTGATGAAGGGTTTATCACCAAACAAGAGTTCGACGAGGCAGCGAATGCGCCTGTTTCTGCTCGCAAACATGGCGCCGAAATTGAAGTCGATGCCCCTTATCTTGCCGATCTGATTTACTCGGAAATGGTTGAAGTGTATGGCAAAGACGAGGCCGAAACTGGCGGGTATCAAGTGTATGCTACGGCGCCATCCGATTTACAAATCGCTGCACAAAACGCCGTAGTGAGAAACCTTCATGACTACGATGAGCGCCATGGTTATCGCGGGCCACTGGATTACTTCTGGAACAAACCCGCTGAATCAGACGCCGAGCCTGAAAACGATAGAGTGTCCCCTGCTGATGCCGGTGAGCAAAAACCGCAGCGGCCTGCCGTTAGAGATCAATGGGATAGCGACGCCATGGTAAAGGCGCTTGCTGACTATGAAGAGATTAAGCCGCTGATGCCGGCTGTGGTACTGAAGGTAAAAGGGCAGTCCATTGATACGCTGGATAAATATGGGAAACAGCGAACCATCGAATGGGAAGGCTTAGACTGGGCCCGCGAATATATCACCGACAGTCGACAGGGCAATGAGCCTGAAACTGCGAGCGATATTCTGACCGATGGTGCGATAGTGTATATCCGTAAGCAGGAAGGGAGCTGGCGACTGGCACAAATGCCTGAAGTCAGTGGCGCATTTGTTGCGCTTAACCCCCATAACGGTGCTGTGCAGGCCGTGGTGGGTGGATACAGCTTTTATCAGAGCCAGTTTAACCGGGCGACCCAGGCAAAGCGTCAGGTAGGCTCTAATATTAAACCCTTCGTGTATTCAGCAGCGATTGAGAACGGCTATACGCTGGCAACCATTATTAATGATGCACCGATAAACCAGTGGAATGCTGCTACGGGTGTAGCCTGGCGACCTCAGAACTCGCCAGCGGAATACGATGGCCCAATCCGTATGCGCGTGGCATTAGGTAAATCAAAGAACGTGGTTTCTGTGCGTTTACTTCGCGGCGTTGGATTGCAGGAAACCGCCGATCATCTCACGAAATTCGGTTTTAATCGTGAAGATATCCCCCTGGATGAAACCGTCTCGCTCGGGTCTGGTTCGCATACGCCGCTGGAAGTTGTGCGGGGTATGTCTGTTATCGCCAATGGCGGGTTTCTGATACGTCCTCACTTTATAGACCGGGTGTTGGATGAGCAGGGCGAGTTATTGTGGAAAACCCAGCCGGTATGGGCATGTGATCCATGCACTGATGACACCATGACAGAGGATTCCGACATACCGGAAGACGATATCGAGGCACGCCTTGCGGCAGAGCTCAACCAAACTGGCGTGGTAACCAGTGAAAATGAAGATGTGAAGGTCTCTGCACCTCAGGTTATTTCCCCTCAGAATGCCTTTTTGGTAGGTGAAATGATGCGCACAGGCGTGCGAGCTAACGGCAATTGGAATAAGAAAACGTATTGGCTGGGTACGGGCTGGCGGGCTCGCAACATTCTTCAGAGAACTGATATTGCCGGCAAAACCGGTACAACAAACGACTCCCGCGATACCTGGTTCAGTGGCTTTCAGAGAGATCTTGTTGCCACCGCCTGGGTAGGCTTTGATGATATGAACCGTCAGCTGGGGCGGGCCACCCGCAACCAAAACCTGATAAACCGCAATCCTGAAAAATTTAACTGGATAGGCAATGCCTTGATAGGTACTGAAGATGGTGCGAAAGCGGCAGGTCCTGCGTGGATCCGGTTTATGGAAGTGGCACTGGCTGAAAAACCCCATTCCCCTATGCCGATCCCAGAGGATATCGTTCGCGTGCGTATTGATCGTACCAGTGGGAAGTTGACCCGAAGGACAGACCATACGACACTATTCGAATATTTTATTCAGGGTACTGAACCTAACGTCTACGTTCGTGACGATGAAGTGGTAGACCCTGCCGTCGAAGAAGAAACCGAAACACCTGAGCCGGAAGAGATTTTCTAACCTACGCAAAATCTGGCTCAGGCACTACAATTGCCTGAAAATACATTCGGAAAATCAATGTCAGAAGAGTCAAAACGATATCTTTATATTCCCCATTCCGGGCCGTCTCTGTTGGAGACGCCACTGTTGAATAAAGGCAGTGCCTTTACCGCCAGAGAGCGAACCGCTTTTAATCTGACTGGCCTGTTGCCACCACGCTATGAAACTGTCGAAGAGCAGGTTGAGCGTGCATACATGCAGTACAGCACCTTTGATGATGCGCTAAATAAGCACATCTATCTGCGTGCCATTCAGGACAATAACGAGACACTTTTTTATCGCCTCGTGCAGAAGTACATCGACGAGATGATGCCAATCATTTACACCCCCACGGTTGGCGATGCGTGCGAACAGTTTTCAGATATTTATCGTAGTTCACGGGGCCTGTTTGTCTCGTGGGAGGAGCGCCATCAACTGGACGATATCGTCCGCAATGCTACGAAACGCAAAGTGAAGGTGATTGTTGTCACTGATGGTGAGCGTATCTTAGGACTGGGAGACCAGGGGATTGGTGGCATGGGGATCCCAATCGGAAAGCTATCGCTGTATACCGCCTGTGGCGGGATCAGTCCGGCCTACACGTTGCCAGTCATGCTGGATGTCGGCACCAATAACGAGAAACTGCTGAACGATCCTATGTACATGGGCGCACGGCATCCGCGCATAAGTCAGGAAGATTATGACGAATTTATCGACATGTTCATCAAGGCGGTAAAACGCCGCTGGCCGGAAGTCATGATTCAGTTTGAAGACTTTGCGCAGCCAAACGCCATGCCGATTCTGAATCGTTACCGCGATAACATTTGTTGTTTTAACGACGATATCCAGGGCACCGCAGCTGTGACACTGGGCACGATCCTGGCGGCCTGCCGTACCACCGAGCGCAAGCTATCAGATATGAAAGTCGTGTTTGTTGGTGCTGGTTCTGCAGGCTGCGGTATTGCCGAAATGCTAATCCAGCAAATGGTGCACGAAGGATTACCAGACGCGCAAGCACGAAAGCAGGTCTTTATGATAGACAGATTTGGCCTGCTGACAGAAGGTATGCAAGGGCTGCGCGACTTCCAGCAGAAGCTGCAGCAGTCAGAAGTGGATATTGCCGACTGGACCTTCAGTGGTGAGTACGCGTCATTGCTGGACGTAGTGCACTGCGCGAAGCCGGACATTCTCATTGGTGTTTCAGGACAACCGGGACTGTTCACGGAACAGGTTGTAAGAGCAATGAAACAGCATAATTCGTTGCCGATCATCTTCCCGTTAAGCAATCCGTCACGTCAGGTTGAAGCCAGACCAGAGCAGGTTATCGAGTGGACTGACGGTGAGGTAGTCATTGCGACAGGAAGTCCGTTCAAACCGGTTGAGCATAATGACGTGGTGTACCCCATCGCTCAGTGTAACAACAGCTATATCTTTCCGGGAATTGGTCTTGGTGTTATTGCAACAAAAGCGCGCCTTATCAGTGATGAAATGTTGATGGCCGCCAGTACGGCTCTGGCGAATGCCTCTCCGCTTGCGAATACAGGCACTGGTGCTTTATTACCACCACTTACCGAGATAGCTGATCTAAGTAAACAAATTGCGTTTGCTGTCGGTAAGGTTGCTATGCAGCAGGAACTGGCACTGGAAATGTCTGATGATGCTTTGAAAAACAGTATTGATAAGAATTTCTGGAACGCGGAATATCGCCCGTATAAACGGGTAAGTATTTAACCGAAACCCGGCAGTGTACTGGTATGCTGCCGGACCATTTCCTCTGTAATTCAAAGGGTTTTAAAAAACCTTAAAAAAGTATACACTTTCCCTTCATTTGGCCAGTTCTGGTCATTTCACCTCATTATCTGTTGCTGTACTTGTTGTTGAGGAATTAACAAGAGGAGCGGGCAGCTTGAAACGCATAATCATGCTGGTGGTGTTGTTGATAACTGGTAGTCCGGTCATCGCACAGCCATTAGTCTGGGTATCTCCGGACTGGGAAGCAGATGATCCAGCAGGCAGTAGCAAGAGTCTTATATTCGATATTCTTAACGCCATTTATGAACCTTTAGGGTATGAGATCCTGCATCAGCAGTTTCCCCTTAAGCGAGCGCAGAGCATGCTGACTTCTGGGGAGGCACAACTGCTTGGTGCAGCCCAGGTGCTTGACGGGCTTGCTGTGCCTCATTATCCCATTATCAATCAGTCAGAAATGGTCATGTATCGCAGGGCACGCATTAACTTGTCGAGTGGAGCAGACGGCCTGCAAGGGTTATTTGGCGTCTGGCCTGCCGTCAAAAATGATACATTGACTCAGCGCTACCCGTTTCTGAACGGAATGGCAGTGGATAGTTCGTCGGAAGCTTTTTTATTGCTGATTTCCGGAAACAGGCCTATTGATTACTACATTGATACGAGTAGTCGGATGGCAGCAACGATGGAAAAAAGCCTCATCGTTTACGAACCAGGTGATTTTGCTATCGGTCAACTTACGGTAGAGCCCCACTATATTCTGTTTGCAAAAACGACCGAGGGCGTATTGTTACGCAAGCAATTTGAGAACGGCATTGAATCTCTCTATTGCTCCGGTGAGCTGATAGAAATTTATGACGGCTGGTCTACGCCTGTGCCTGATATCTCTCCATCCTGCTAGGCTGCGTTGATCTCATTATCGTCAGTCACGTTATCTTACGCCCGTAATGCTGTGTTCGTGTCTATACGTTTCTGGTTTGGCCTTTTCAGGCAAGGGTGTTGATGATTAGCGTCACCCTCTTCCTTTGTTTTATCAGGCCTCCGCTTAATAAAAAAGTGCGGGGATGCCCGTTATACCACGTCAAATAGTCAGCCAAAGCATCGCTAGCCGCCGGTTTTCCCGTCCTAACTGGGAGCGAAAGCGACTTGCGCTAAATCTGTAAAAAAGTGTTGCCTGTTTGCAACAACTTCGTAGCCTTAATTAGATAGCTCCTTCCTCAATAATAGCTAAGTTTTTGATTTTTAGGTTTTATTTTGTTTTGGCACGATACGTGTTATTCAAAACCAAAGTAGTAAGGAGTAACCCGTATGAATATAAAAAGTTCTCAAAAGTTCAAAATTGCCTCTTCAACCACTTTGATCCTGGCCGCACTGGCAACGCTGACGGCGTGTGGTGGAAGTTCAGGAGGCGATGATGACATTACTCCCGAGCCCACGACCAGCCAATTCTCTTTAGCGGTGTCTGATGCCCCGGTAGATAATGCATCGCAGGTTGTGGTGTATTTTGACGAAGTTGAACTTACCGGAAATGGTGAGCCTGTGACAATTAATGTCGAGGACGACGATGGCAACCCTAAAATGATTGATTTGCTTCAGTTACAGGGTGAGGCCTTTGAGCCCATTGTTGACGACACCGAAATAGACGCGGGTGAATACAGTCAGTTAAGACTGGTTGTGACAGAAGATTCTTACATCGTAATGGATGATGGCACGTTCCCATTACGCGTACCAAGTAATGAGCTGAAACTGGACGGCTTTACTGCGCTACCCGGATTTGAGGCTGCTTACACCGTCGAGTTTGATTTACGAAAAAGTCTGGTTGACCCGCAAGGCCAGGAAGCAATTTTCCTGAAACCTCGTGGTGTTCGTCTGGTTGAAAACGACACCGTCGGTACGTTATCCGGCACGGTGAGCGAAGCGTTAGTGCTGGCGCCAGAGTGTGCAGCCAAGGCTGATCCGTTTGCGGGAAATGCAGTTTACGTTTACGAAGGAAACGACCTGGATACGACGATGCTTGGTGATGATGCCGATGCGTCTGAAAACGATGATGAAGTTCGCCCGTTTACTATCGCGCCAGTGACTTATAACGCGACATCTGAAGAGTATGAGTTTGTCGCAGGCTTTGTCCCCGCAGGTGACTATACGGTGTCTTTCTCCTGCCTGGCCTCTTTCGATGAGCCGGAAACGGACGAAGATGAAGAAGATGGATTTATGCTGATGACGGCGGATGAAACTACCGTTACGGCAAAAGAGACAACAACACTGACTATCGAGTAAGTGTAACAGTTTGCGGACAAAGGATTGCCCGCCTTTTATTCTTTAAAGCCGGCCATTTGAGCCGGCTTTTCTGTGTATGGATGCTCGTTAAAAATTCCACACTTTGCCGTTGTTCAGGTTGCCGCCAGCATTTTTTAAGCTATCTGCCTTTTTTCGCAAATCCTCATCCACAGTTTGACGTATAGGTATGTCACACAATCAGTTTTTTGTTCTGATGGTAAAGGAGTTTGCGAAATGAGTGACAAGAGTTATACCCCCCCGAAAATCTGGACCTGGGAAAAGGAAGACGGTAGTCAGTTTTCAAAAACTAACCGCCCCATATCCGGACCGACACATGAGCAGGCACTGCCTGTGGGCGAGCACGATTTGCAGCTTTACTCGATGGCCACGCCAAACGGCCAGAAAGTAACCATCATGCTGGAGGAGTTACTGGAGGCCGGTGAAAAAGCGGCTGATTACGACGCCTGGATGATACACATTGGCGACGGCGATCAATTTTCCAGTGGATTTGTTGGGGTCAACCCCAACTCGAAGATCCCGGCGCTGATGGATCACAGTCATAATCCCCCCATCAGATTGTTTGAGTCAGGCTCCATCCTGCAGTACCTGGCGGATAAGTTTGGGCGCTTTGTGCCGGAAGATCTGATTGCCAAAACCGAATGCCGTAATTGGTTGTTCTGGCAGGTGGGATCGGCGCCGTATCTGGGCGGCGGTTTCGGACACTTCTACAATTACGCCCCGTATCCTATGGAATATCCGATAAACCGTTTTACGATGGAAACCAAGCGTCAGCTGGACGTTCTGGATAAGCATTTGTCGTTTAACGAGTACATGGCGGGCGAGGAGTACTCGATTGCCGATATGGCCATCTGGCCGTGGTATGGTGGGTTGGTTCTTGGGAAGCTATACGATGCCGCTACCTTCCTGCAGGTTGATGAGTATAAGCATCTACAGCGCTGGGCGAAACAAATCGCTGAGCGGCCGGCAGTACAACGTGGGGTTATCGTCAATAAAACCTGGGGCGACGATGCACAGTTGAAAGAGCGACACAGCAAAGCGGATGTAACCAAGGCGCTGAAAGGGTGATGACGCACGAGAGGAGAGTGCAGACGCGTCTGCCCTCTCCCCGTTTCGGGTATACAAACGCCAAAAAGGCCACCATCCCAATTCAGAGTGACGTAGTGACGGGCGGCTTAGGTGTAAAAAGCACGACAACCACTTACTACCATAATGTCACCACACCTAGTGTGATGAACAATCCTGATGCCACCATTTGTATGGCGCGCACCGGGGTGATGTCGAGCAGCTTTTGCCCTAAGTAAATAACTGGCAGGTTAGCCAGCAGCATTCCCAGCGTGGTGCCAGCCGTGACCCACAGTACGGACTGGTATTCCGCCGCCAGCAACACGGTTGCAACCTGCGTTTTGTCGCCGATTTCCGCCAGAAAAAATAATATGGTAGTTACCCAGAAGGCACCCAGATGGTCAAACCGGCCGGGAACGTTTTCCGGTTTATCCGGTATTAGCAGCCACGCTCCCATGAGAATAAAGCTGATACCCAGAATGAGATTGCCGGTGTCCCGCGACATGAACGAGCCAATAAACTGTCCCATCCACGCTGAGAGCCCATGATTTAGCAGTGTGGCGGTCAAAATGCCGAGGATCAGGGCAACAGGATTGCGAAACCGGGAAACCAGAAGTAGGGTGAGGAGCTGCGTTTTGTCACCAATTTCTGCAAGGGTGACGGCGGTTGTAGATGTAAGAAATGCGTCCATGAAACAATACCGGCGGGATAGTGACCAAAGACACGCAACATCCTCCCGCCACATTGGGATGTATTGTGTCTCAGGTCTCGCTCATATTTTCAAAAGATATAAACGCGCCATGTGCCGTTTTCGCACAACTATGTTGACGCGCTTTCCTGCTGGCGCAGGCGAGCTACTCCCCCGATAAACGTTACTATTTTACTACGATGCTTCTTCGATGTGCGCAATATACGGCAAACTGGCGACGTTAAACGTCAGATATCATGAGATTACTAGAGAGTGTTGGGACTAAAATGGCTGCTAACTGCGTTGTCGCTGACTTATTTGGATTGCCAAACGGCGTCAACGACGCCTTGTTTTCAACCATTTTAGCCACCAACATAAATAATGAACAAAGGTCAACACTCTCTAACAGATCAGCCTGCTAAAATCGAAGGCGGCAGGTGCCCTTCAAAAAAAGACGTAGCCTTAGGCCACAGCGACTGACACTGGCGGGAAAAGAACTTCATATGACCAATATCTTTAAGCCCGTGCTGCTGCGGTTCGATAATTTCAAGCTCGGCAGGCATGTTTGGATAGACGGTTAACATATCGCGGGCATTACGCTCGCAGGCAATATCATCATCGCTGGCAAGTAACCAGTGCGAAGTGAAATCGACAGTATCGTACCAGTGTCGTGTTACCTCGTTGCCAAATGCCGTCTTTACGTACCCTTGTCCGTTACACCACTGCTGCCACTGGCGGGCTACCTGCTTGGGTAACGGTTCACCCATGCCGACCAGATGCGACTTAGTATGTCCGAATATAAGGTTATTCAGTGGAATAAACACATTCATAAAAAAGTGTGCTTTGATTTTATAGGACATTGCCATATTGCGCAGACTGCCCGACGAGCTGCCAAAGTTGAACATACCGGAAAGTTCGGTGACATTGTGCATCAGGCCAGCAAGCTGTCCGCCGGCACTGTGTCCCATTAAAAAGTGGGGTACAGAGGGAAACCGTTGCTGAAGCGCAGAGAGTACGGCAGGCATGTCTTGTGAGCCCCACAATACCAGACTCGCGTCGCTGTTCCTGATATTCCCCTTAAGTGACTCACCAATGCCTCTGTTATCAAAACTGATTACACCAAACCCCTGCTCACAGAGGTAGTTTGCAAAGTTGAAATAAAACTGGCGTTTGATACCGGTTGCAGGGCCAATCATGACGGCGGCCTTAGGCGATTCCGGTACAAATAGCGTGGCTGCAAGCGGCGTATTATCCTTGCAGGTAATGCTTATATCCTGATGCATGGTATCGTGATTTTGATTCTGGTCAAACCAGTTAAACGTAAAACAGATGCAATGGCAAGTAAGCATTAAGGTGTGAGGGCTAAAGGGTGAGAAGAAGGCGGCGAGTGACCGCCTTAGTGAACGCTATAGCGTCAGCGTAAAGACCTTTGAATTTCGCTGAAAGTTGTACAACTCTTTTTTTACCGCAGGCAAAGCGCTGATATCCGCGGGTGCGAAGCCCTGTTCAAGGAACCAGTGTGCCGTTACGGTCGTTAATACGAACAGACGACTAATGCCGGCATCCATAGCCCGCTTACGCACTTCGTCCAGAATACGCTCGCCCCGGTTTTTACCGCGGTAATCCTGATGTGTGGCAACACAAGCCAGTTCTGCACAGCCGTCATCAGGGTAAAGATAAAGCGCAGCGCAGGCGATGATCATACCGTCACGCACTATGACAATAAACTGGTTAATCTCGCTCTCCAGACGTTCCCGGGACCGTTTTACCAGCACGCCACTTTCTTCCAGTGGCTTAATGAGGTTGAGAATGCCGCCTACGTCTTCGATGGTGGCTCCGCGAAGTTGCTCGTAATGGTGCTCCATAACCAGCGACCCTTCACCGTCGCGGGTAAACAACTCCTGCAGCAGTGCACCATCTTTTTCATAGCTGATACAGTGCGCGCGGGGAATGCCGGCGGCCACGCTGGTGGTAAGGGCACTAAGCACCGTCGATTCGGTAGTGATGTCACCCTGATAAATGAGTTGCTCTAGTTGTGGGCGCTCAATGGTGCGAAGCAACTTGCCGTCACGATTAAAAATGCCGTCGAAGTTTGAAAACACAATCAGCTTGTCGGCCTTAAGCGCAATGGCAGCCTGTGTGGCTACGTCTTCATGAGAGAGGTTAAACACCTCGCCGGTGGAGGAGTATCCCATGGGCGAGAGCAGCACTATCGAGCCGTCGTTTAAGTGATCGTTAATGCCCGTGGTGTCGATGCGGCGGACCTGTCCGGTATTTTCAAAGTCGATACCGCCGCGCACGCCCATAGGTTTGGCAACGACCAGGTTCCCCGAGCACACCCGAATTTGCGAGCCGTGCATGGGGGAGTTGGGCAGCCCCATGGTCATCAGCGCTTCAATTTGCGAGCGTACCGAGCCAGCGGCATCTTTTACGCATTCCAGCGTTTGCTTGTCAGTCACCCTGACGCCTTCTTCAAAGCGACCTTCAATGCCGCGCAATGCGACACGCTGGTCGATTTGTGGTCTGGCACCGTGCACAACCACGACACGAACGCCCAAACTATTGAGCAACGCGATATCGTGAATAATATTGGGAAAATTAGGATGTTCAATGGCCTCGCCACCGAACATCAGCACAAAGGTTTTACCCTGATGGGCGTTGATATAGGGCAGCGAGCTTCTGAACAGCTTGATACCATCGTGATGTGCCAGCACCATGCGCGCGTTATCCTAACTTGTCCAGATTTTCGAGCTCCTGATACAGTGCTTTGGTCACTGTCTCGGCGCTCGTTCCGCCCAGAATATTTCGCTGGTTTACGCCATACTCCAACTGAAGAACCGGATAGACGTCCTCGTCAATTTTGTCACAGACAGATTGCAAATCAGAAAGCGGTAAGTCCTCGATGGCACAACCTTTATCTATGGCCAGCAGAACCACTTTACCGGCGATATCGTGGCCGGTTCTGAACGGAATGCCTTTACCTACGAGATAATCGGCAAGCTCGGTGGCGTTGGCGAAGCCCTGCGTTGCAGCTTCACGGCAGCGATCTTCGTTAAGGCCGGTAGAATCAAGTACCTCGCTGGCGATGCATAAACAGCAATGCCACTGGTTTACCGTATCAATTGCGCCTTCTTTGTCTTCCTGCATGTCTTTGTTGTAGGCCAGCGGTAAGCCTTTCATGGTCACCAGCAGTGCCTGCAATGAGCCGAATACGCGGCCACATTTGCCGCGCATCAGTTCCAGCGCATCCGGGTTTTTCTTCTGCGGCATTAAAGACGAGCCTGACGTAACGGTATCGCCTAACTGCAAAAAGCCTGCTTCGCCAGAATTGTAGAAGATCATGTCTTCTGCCATGCGCGATAAATGCATCATGCTGGTGGAGGCGGTGAACAGAAGCTCCAGTACAAAGTCACGGTCAGATACAGCATCCAGGCTGTTAAGGCAGGGCGAAGTAAAGCCCAGCGCATCGGCTATCTCGTGACGGTCAACCGGGTAGGTCGTCCCTGCCAGCGCGCCAGAGCCTAACGGGCACTGATTCATGCGGGCTTTCAAATCGCTTAGACGGCTTAAATCCCGCTTAAACATCTCTACATACGCTAAGCACCAGTGTGCAAAGTGAATAGGCTGTGCGCGCTGCAGGTGAGTGTATCCGGGAATGATCGCCTGCTGGTGGCGTGAGGCCACATTCAGAAGCGCACGGATCACGCCGAGAAGGTCCTGCTTAAGCGAATCGACATGCTCGCGTACCCACAGCCGAAAGTCGGTGGCGACCTGGTCATTACGGCTGCGGCCGGTGTGCAGCTTGCGGCCAATGTCACCGAGCTCGTCAATCAGCGCGGCTTCGACAAAACTGTGAATGTCTTCTTCGCTGCTGGCACTGAAATCGAGTTCGCCGGCCTCGGCCTTTTGCTTCATTGCCGATAGCGCATTTTCCAGCTGTTGTTGCTCGTCATCAGTCAGTACGCCCGCCTTCTTTAGCGCGCGTGACCAGATGATAGAGCCCTGCATGTCCTGCGCTGCCATTACCTGATCAAACGGCAACGAGTCGTTTACCTGTTTGAACATACTGCTGCTTTCGCCGGCAAACCGGCCACCCCACAATGCCATGTGTTGCTCCTTTAACCCTGTTTTTTCAGTGCGTCGATGCGGCTGGATAAGCTGAACAGACGAATAAAGCCTTCAGCATGTTTCTGATCGTAAACATCATCGGCACCAAACGTCGCGAAATCTTCTGAGTACAGACTGTTCGGTGAACGTCTTTGCGTGACCGTCGCCTGTCCCTTGTACAGTTTCACCACAATGTCGCCGGTAACTTTTTGCGCAAACGAGGCGGCACCGGCAAGCAGGGCATCGTTCAATGCGGTAAACCAGCGTCCGTCATACATGACGTGAGAAAACTCCAGGCCAATCTGTTCGCGGTACTTCAGCGCGGCTTTATCCAGTACCATGGTTTCCAGCGCTTTGTACGCTTTAAGCAGCACTGTGCCGCCCGGGGTTTCATAGCAACCGCGGGATTTCATACCCACAAGACGGTTTTCGACAATATCAATGCGTCCAACACCATGGGCACTGGCAAGTGTATTGAGCTTCACCAGCGCCTGATAGGGCGACAGGGCTTCATCGTTAACATGCGTCAGCTTGCCTTCGTTGAACGACAGCGTGACGCGCTCTGGCTTATCCGGTGCCTCTTCCGGGTCCACCGTCATAGTCCATACCTGCTTCGACGGCTCCTGCCACGGATCTTCCAGTTCGCCACCTTCGTGGGAAATATGCCAGGCATTCGCATCGCGGCTGTAGATTTTGGTAGCAGACGCTGTGGTTTTGATATTGCGTTCGGCCAGATAGGCCAGCAAATCTTCACGGGAAACCATGTCCCACTCACGCCATGGAGCGATAACTTTTAAGTCAGGAGCCAGGGCGGCAAAGGTACTTTCAAAGCGCACCTGATCATTGCCCTTACCGGTACAGCCGTGGCTAAGCGCATCTGCGCCAACTTTACGGGCGACTTCCACCTGCGCTTTGGCAATCACCGGACGTGCCATTGACGTTCCCAGCAGGTATTCACCTTCGTACACCGCGCCGGTCGTGATCGTGGGGTAAATGTACTCACTCACAAACTCTTCTTTCAAGTCCACGATGTGGCATTCACTGGCGCCCGTGGCAATGGCTTTCTCGTGCAGGCCTTCAAGTTCTTCTTCACCCTGACCCACGTCAGCCGCGAAGGCGACCACTTCACAGCCATAATTTTCTTTTAGCCAGGGAATGATGGCCGAGGTGTCTAATCCACCGGAATAGGCCAGTACAATCTTCTTCACGTTTTGCATAAAAATCTGTCCTCTCAGGAGCTGAGTAATTTGGTTAAAATGGCGTTTTGGCCATGCATTCTGTTTTCGGCCTGCTGCATGAGCAGAGAAGCATCGCTGTCGATGAGTGAGCCGGTTATTTCCAGGTCGCGATGGGCAGGCTGGCAGTGCATCACATGTGTCGCGCCTGTTGTTGCCATCAGGTCTTCATTAACCTGATAGGGCATAAATTTCTCTTTGATTGCCGACAGTGGAGTATCGTCCCCCATCGATAGCCAGGTGTCAGTGTAGATGACGTTCGCGCCTTTTGCTGCGCTGACATCGTTGCTTACGGTAATGCTGGCACCGGTTTGCTCGCCAATGGCTTTAGCATGGGCAACAATATCCGCGTTGGCTTCATGACCTTCAGGCGTTACAACCACCTGATTGCATCCAAGCAATGCGCCGACAATTAACAGCGAGTGGGTGACGTTATTGCCATCGCCAATGTACGCCATGGTCAGGCCTTCGGTCTTACCAAACTGTTCGAACAGGGTCAGATAGTCTGCCAGTCCCTGACACGGGTGGTATTTGTCACACAGGGCATTCACTACCGGTACCCGGGAAGCGTCACTGAACTGCAGTAAAGTATCGTGTGAGTAAACCCGGGCCACAATCGCATCTGCCCAGCAAGCGAGGTTCGCTGCCATATCGACGGCATCTTCCCGGCCAACCAGCTTCCCGGCCTGACTGTCCAGATACACCATATGACCACCCAGTTTGTTAATACCGATATCAAAGCTGACGCGGGTGCGCAGAGACGGCTTCTCGAATAAGGCAACAATGGACTTGCCTGCCAGAATATTGGCAAAGCTGGCTGGCGACTGCTTTATTTCTACGGCCAGTGACAACAGGTTTTTCATTGCCTCGGGCGTCCAGTCGGAAAATGTGAGTAAGTCCTGTTTCATGATACGTCTCCTGACAGGTCAGTGTCGGGCAGTACACGTGTGCCCGTGGTGTTAGTGAGAATTTCGGGAATGGGTGAGCCCCAGCTGGCAATTGTGACCGGACGTGAAAGTGAGTTTGCAGCCAGCAGCGCGGCGTCAACTTTGACTTTCATTCCATCAGTAATCACGCCTTCCTGACTCAGGGTGGCAATGTCCCGGGCGTTCAGGCTGTTTAACAGTTGCTTGTCACCATCCAGTACACCGGCAACGTTGGATAACAGCAATAATTCACCCTGGATCAGTTGCGCAATAACGGTAGCAGCCTGATCGGCATTGATATTCAGAAGTCGCCCCTGAGCACTGCTGCCAATTGAACTGATCACGGGCAGCAACCCCTGCGACAGAACCGACTTCAATAACGATGCATCTTCGGCGGAAGGGGTACCCACTGCACCGAATTTCTCTTCCATCGGCTGGCAGGACACCATATTGCCATCCAGCAGTGATAAGCCCACAGGTGTGCAGCCGCTTTCGATAGCGATAGCGCACAAAGATTTGTTTGCACTGCCGGCGAGGGCTCCACAGATAAACGGCATATGTTCATCAGGCGTTACCCGCAGCCCGTCGATTTTGGCGCTGGCAAGGCCGAGGCTGGCCATCAGTGTTTCAACCAAGGGGCCGCCACCGTGCACCAGCACAACCGGACGTGTTTCTGTTACCGTATTGATGCTTTTCAGCAAGGTTAACGCTGCCGCCTTGTCATCCAGCAATGCGCCGCCAACCTTAATGACGATAGGTGTTCTTTTCATTACGCGACGAGTCCCTTTGAAATGTCAAAACCGCACATCAGGTTGGCACATTGAATCGCCTGGGAGGCAGCTCCTTTCATAACGTTATCAATGGCTGCGCTTATCACAGCATAACCAGACTGCTCATCCAGTTTCCAGTGAAGATCGACAAATGGCGTGTAGGCAACATCATCTACTTTTGGCATGGCGTCGCGTAGCCTGACCAGCGGCGCATCAGCATAAGCTCTGGTAAACGCATCGCTCAGCGCAGCGCTGGTTACGCCGGGGTTAAGTTTTACCGTGACAGTGGCAAGAATACCCCGCTTAAAGTTACCCAGATGAGGCGTAAAAATAACCGGCGTGCCAAGATACGCTTCTATCTCTGGCGTATGGCGATGTCCCAGTACACCATAAGCCTGCAAACTAACCTCATAAAAGCTGGTGGTGAGACTGGCTTTTCTGCCCGCTCCACTGACGCCAGAGACGGCATTAATGACCGGACGCACCGTGTTATCCAGAAGCTGTTTATCAGCAAGCGGCTTCAGCGCCGACAATGAGGCCGTGGGATAACAGCCGGGAACCGCAATAATGCTGGCGTCTTTAATCGCATCTTCGTACCACTCAGCAAGGCCATATACAGCCTTATCCAGACTCGCCTTAGCGGTATGCTCAAAGCCGTAGAAAGAGGCAAATACATCGGTGTCTTTTAATCGGAATGCGCCGGATAAATCAAGGACTCGGGCCTTGCCAGCACTTAGTACCGACATCCAGTCGTGGCTGGCCTCATGTGGCGTAGCCAGAAATACCAAATCCATTGTCTGGCTAAGCGTTTCCAGCCAGGCATCAGAGAGTGGGGTAAGCATATACGGCAGATGTGCCAGGCCACCATGCAACGACGATACTGGCTTGTCGGCATCGTGACTGTTTTCGGACACGAAGGTATGGATCAGGTTCATTTCTGAATGCTGATGAACTAACTGAATAAGCTGTGCGCCGGTATAACCACTGGCACCAATAATAGAAACATTGATCATAATTTTGACTGACTAAGGGGAAAGTGAAAAAAATCACTTTTTACCTTTGTATTTTGGCTAGGGCATTCTCCATCAGCCTTAACCGCTACCACAAAACAAAGGTAAAAAGTGTGCTACCGCAACTGCAAATACGCGCCAGATCGTCGCGGGCAATGCAATGTGTAGCCAGCCAGGGGAGAGTAAATCTGTGTGTTGCTATCAGCTGTTGTTGAGCCGAATAACTGTGTCATTCCTGTGTCCTGTTTCTGTCTTCTGATATTCAGATGAACCGTCCTTAAAGTATGGATGAATATCTGAAGAAATCTAAACCATGTGCAAGTTTAATGATATGGAATAATTATGCAATAAAAATAAATAATTATTTCTCGTCTTGGGCGTGAACTTAGTTAATCAGACCGTTGTTACAGTGTGTTGACAAGGCAGAAAAGAAAACTGAAACTGAGTTCCTGTGCTGGCAAATAACTATGCTACTTCGATGAAGAGTGTGCTGTCCCTGCTTTTCTGGTGCTCACAGGTGGCCTGATAAAATCTAAGCGCTGTTTTACATCTTGTCGCCTCGAAAAGTTTATAGGTTGGCAGGGGGAAAACCGGTACCTTTTTTATCGCGGTTGTTCGCATCGTTTGCGACCGGAACAGCGAATGTGAAACCAATGACAAATACAGTACGATAAATAACATAGGTGCGGCGTTGCCTGACGTCCACATACTTACAGGAAGAGAGACACAATGAAAACCGCTACGGTTGCACTGGTTGCCCATGATCATAAGAAAAGCGATTTATTGCAGTGGGTAAAAAATCACATCAAGGTAATGCAAAAGTGCGACATTGTTGCCACCGGCACAACCGGAGGAATGATAGCTGAGCATACCGGTTTATCTGTCACCCGGTTTAAAAGTGGTCCGTTAGGGGGAGATCAGCAAATTGGGGCGCTGATTGCGGAGGGCAAACTGGACGCGCTGTTTTTCTTTTGGGACCCGTTAAATCCTGCGCCGCATGATCCTGATGTAAAAGCGTTGCTGAGATTGTGCTCAGTATGGAATGTACCCGTGGCTTGTACCCCGGCGACCGCGGATCTTATGGTGACCTCACCGCTGTTTTTATCGGATGACTACCACCCGATAAAGCCAGATTACGGGAAGTAGTGTCTGCTCCCGTTATTCTTAACAAAAGGGACTCAGTAAACATGACAATATCAGCACAGTCGGGGTACGCTAAGTGCACTACTTCACCCGTATGGATACGATGATATGAAGAAATTAGCGAGACTCATTATTCTGTTGAGCGCTGGAGCGATTTGGTGTGTTGCGGTACATGCTCAGGAAAAATCTCCTGATAAGGTACCCTTCACCGGCAAGTATTATCCCGGCACCTCATCGCAAAATAACCCGCCGGTGTTAGTGTTAGGCGGCTCTGAAGGAGGAATTCCCACCAAATTTGCCGACGCAGTGGTCGAGTCCGGTCACCCGGTTTTGGCGCTTGGCTATTTCAAAGCTGATGGACTGCCTGACGAACTTGAGCTTATTCCTCTTGAGTATTTTTCCGATGCAATGTCGTGGATACAGCAACGCAGTAACAATGCAGACAACGTGATCATCGTGGGGTGGTCAAAAGGCGCCGAACTTGCACTATTGCTAGCCAGTAAGCATTCTGAAGTCAGCCGGGTAGTGGCGATTGCACCAAGCAATGTGGTTTGGGCTGGCATTATGAACGACTGGACAGCGGTACCAGACTCAAGCTGGAGCGAAGGCGGCAAACCCCTGACGCACATCCCTTTCAGGCCCTCAGGTAAAATAAACGGATTGCTGGATCTGTATTCGCAGTCTCTGGAAAATCGTGAGGATGGAGGTGAAGCCGATATTGCTGTTGAAAATATACAAGCCGCTGTCACTTTGATGACGGGAGGCATGGATGATATCTGGCCATCAGGGGACATGGCGTCTCAGGTGTGTTTACGAATGAATAAGGTACGTGAGGGAAGCTGCGAACATTTGCACTATGAGGGGCTGGGGCATTTGCTGAACTACCGGATGCTCGACGACGCCGACGCGTTGCATAATGTGTTTCTCAATAAGGTCACCGGAAACTGAACCGGCATGCCCGCCGCAGTGTTGTGGTGTTAAACAGGGTACGCCTGCAATCTCAGATAGCATCAAAAGCACGTTCATAGCAGATTGTTGCAAACTCAGCAGGTTTACAACAATCTGACGATAGCGGCTAATGCGTTTACAGGTGTTATCTGCGATGGGGTTTACCGCGATCGTGCCTGTCTTTACGCTCATCACGCATAGCGAATAACGCCTGCTGCTGATTGTCATCCAGTACCGACAGCATACTGGCTTTATGTTCCGCGTGAGCTACCATGGCATCGGTCATATCCTGTTGGTATTCATCCGCCAGTGCATTCCATGTTTCTTCGCTGAACTTATCACTACGGATAAGCGCTTTTTCTTTTGTCCTGAAGGCTTTCATCAGGGCCCGGTTGTTTGCTGACGCATCGGAATAGTCGGTTTGCAGCGAAATCAGCGTCTCTTTTTGATCGTCAGTCAGAGAGAGTCTGCCAAAAGCACGGGGAAGCCGGTTCTCGTCATGTTTTTCGCGTTTTGCAGAACGCTTTTGATGCCGCTCGATGTCCTGTTGTTCCAGCGCATTCCGCTGTTCGCTGGTCAGTAACTGATAGATAGTGTGTCTGAGTTCCGCGCGCTCGAATCGCAGCGCTCTTTTCGTGGTTGTGCGTGCGGCCAGGTTCGCCCTGAAAGTGTCTTCGTCGAAGCTGGTCTGCTGTTGCCACATACCGTTGCGTCCCGGCTCGCCTGTTCGTGTAAGCGCCACGTCTTGACGATGCTCCTGAATCAGCTTTCGGATATCCTGTTTCTGCTCACGGGTAAGGTCAAGGGAACGCAGCATGTGTTTAATCTCGCTGTCAGGTCCGTGCATCGGACCGGCAACGACAATACTGCTGCTTAACGCCAGTACACCGGCAACGGCGATAACGATAGTCTTTTTCATTGTTCGTCTCCTGTAATGGTGTTGAACAACTCAACACGATGAAGAGCTTACGCCAGGTCAATGCAAAGAAGGGTCAGGGTTATGTAAAGCTTGTGTAAAGACGTCTTAAGAGTTTTGTCTTAATGATGCACGACGGCGTATTCTATAGGTGAAGCGAGCAAGTCTGTAGCTATCGGGTTGTATTCCTGCGCTAGCACAGATTAATTCGATTCTTCCCTGATGCTGTGATGCAAAGGGAAAACGCACTCTGGTTGAATAATGTCGTGAACAATCTCCAAAGCAATGAGTCTGTAAATGAGCAAAGTTAACGTCCCCGGTACGGAACAAAAATGGGTGTAGAGGAAGTGAATCAGTCCATACTTATTATCGATGATGACGAGGAACTTACCCAGATGCTGCAGGCTTACCTTCAGGGCATGGGATATGATGTAGCGGTGAGGAACGACAGCGCAAAGGGACTGGCCGAAGCGACGACGGGGTCGCATTATGATCTGGTGCTGCTGGATGTGATGATGCCGCAGATGGACGGTTTCGATGTGTTAAAGCAGCTTCGGGTGAGCCATAGCACGCCGGTTCTGATGCTAACAGCAAGAGGGGATGACTATGACCGCATTCTTGGTCTGGAGCTGGGTGCCGATGATTACTTACCCAAGCCCTTTAATCACCGCGAGCTCGCTGCAAGAATCAAAGCGATATTCAGACGCCAGGAATTCACGACGGCAGCGCAACATCAACAGGATATTATCGTTAACGGCATTTTGCTTAGCAACAGTCGTCAGGCTGTTGAGGTAAACCATGTTCCCATCACACTGACCGCGACGGAGTTTTCTGTACTGCGACTGTTGATGTTGCAGGCGGGAAATCTGGTGACCAAAGAAGATATCAGTCTGAAGGCGCTGGGGAAGAAGCTAATGGCATTCGATCGCAGTATTGATATGCATGTAAGTAACCTTCGCAAGAAAATCGCCGTTATTGCATCCGATGAGAAAATTCGCACGATCCGGGGCGCCGGGTATCTGATGAAGGTATCATCGTGACCAGATATTCATTTTTTAACCCTGCCCGCCGCGTTGTCGGACGTGTTTTCCTGTGGTTCTGGGCAACGTTTTTGATAGCAGCAGTAGTCGCGGTATGGATTGGGCGTACGTTTATTGACAATGTTGAAGTCAGTACCCCGGAAGAGAAAGAGATTGCGGTACTGGAAAATGCGGCTGAAAGGCTGAAAACCGCGCGCCGAATGCCGCCGCTCCGGTTTGCCCTGGAGCGAATCAGCAGGCAGGAAAGAACGATGCTGGTGGCGGTCGAGCGCCAGTCCAATACTGTGATTCAGGGTAGTGGGCCCAGGTTGCGGCCGAAAGAACAGTTGCGGATCCGCCGGTTAGTCTCTCAGCAAGCGCCCATTGCGCTGGTTAATCGCGGCAGCCGGATAGTGGGGCCGCAACGTCTGACTTACGATGGGAAAGAAATTGCATTATTTGTGGTGCGACCGAATCGGGACGCAGACAACAGCACGTTGCTGTTTTCCATAGTTGTAGTGGCTCTGGTAATCACTATGCTGCTCTCCTATTTATTTGCCCGTCACCTCGTGAGACCGGTGTTACAGGTGCAGCGCTGTGCCCGGCAACTGGCTGAAGGTAACTGGCACGTGAGAATCGACGATGCCAGCAAACGTCAGGATGAAATTGGCCAGCTTAGTCGTGATTTTAATCAGATGGCGGCACACCTGGAGAAAATGTGGGTTGCACAGCAGCGCCTGCTTGCTGATATCTCTCACGAGTTGCGCTCGCCGCTGGCCCGTTTGCAGATGGCCTTAGGGTTAGCCTGGCAACAGAATATCGACAGTGACACGCTCACCCGTATAGAACGTGAATCCGAACGTATGGATGAACTAATTGGGCAACTGCTGCACCTCACCCGGGCGGAAAGTCACAAAACCGAGCGTGAGCCTGTAACGTTAGATGCGTTATTAAACGCGTTGTGTAGTGACGCCAGGTTTGAGGCAGAAAATATCAATAAGCAGGTAAACGTTGCTCAGATACCGTCGCAAACCGTGAATGTTGATAAGGAAATGGCTCGCCGGGCCATAGAAAATGTTCTCAGAAATGCCATTCATTATGCCAGCCACTGCGTTGATGTTACCGTTTCCGTGAAAAACACTTACTGGGAGATTGCCGTTTGTGATGACGGGTCGGGACTGACGGCGGAGGAATGTGAACAGATTTTTACGCCGTTTTATCGAACCACGCAGGCAAGAGACCGTGCATCCGGTGGCGTTGGACTCGGACTCGCAATTGCAAAAGCCGCTGCACATATGCATGATGGCAGCGTACAGGCCCGGCCCCGAGAGGGGGGAGGATTGTGCGTGACTTTTCGTTTTCCATTGGACTCAAAGTAGTATGGACTGGATATTAACCACTGAATCAGAGCTGGTAGAGAAGCTGGCAACAACGATAAATCCGTTTTGGCAGACTCAGGTCACAACGGGAGAGTTTACCGGGGAAGGCGGCGTCACGGTGCATTATGCCTGGTGCGTACCGGAAAACGCGCATACCACAGTGGTTATCAGCTCGGGACGCATTGAATCGTTACTTAAATATAAAGAACTGATTTACGACCTGTGGCACAACGGCTTTGCCGTTTTTATCCCGGACCACAGAGGCCAGGGGCTGTCGGGAAGAATGACCCATGATCCGCAACACGGCTTCGTGCACAGCTTCGACGACTATGTGACAGACCTGCTGACCTTTGTTGACGATATTGTCAGGCCAAACAGCAAGGGTCCCCTGACTTTGCTTTGCCACTCTATGGGTGGGGCGATTGGCACGCTGACGCTGTTAAAAGCGCCGGAGGTATTTGAGCGCGCAGTGCTGGCTTCCCCAATGTTTGGTGTGAAGCCTGCGTTACCGGACTGGCTGGCCAATACTCTGATTTCTGCCGGCCTGACTTTAAATCGTCTGCGAAAGAAAGATTCCGGTTATTTCTTTGGTCAGACGCCTTACGTGGCCTATCCCTATGCCATTAATACACTGACCCACAGTGAGGTGCGTTACCGCCTGTTCCGCGAATTGTATGATGAAGATAAACGTATCCAGTTAGGCGGCGTTACGACAGAGTGGTTGCGCGCGGCGCAGGACGCGATGGACTCGATTGAGCAGCAGGCGGCGCACGTATTGCTGCCTGTGCTGTTGTTCAGTGCAGACGAAGATAAAATTATCGATAACAAACGCCAGCGACGCGTCGCTGCCTCTATGCCCAATGCCACCGTGGATATTGTCAGTGGCGGTTACCATGAGCTTTTCACCGAATCAGATGCATTACGCACTCCGGTGTTGCAACGGGCCATGTCATTCTTACAGAGTCAGGCTTCTGACGACGCATAAATATCGGCATGACTATCGTGCCTGCTTGCCTGAGGTTCAGATAACTTATTGATATGTAAGCCCGGGCAGAATTTACTGTTCCCCTCCCCATATCTGCTGTAAAGCAGGTATGGGAACTGCATCCTATGTAAAAAGCGATACTCAGAGTTCCGTTAAATGTCAGCGCATTTGCGGAATACGCTGTCACAGAGCATGTTTTCGATGTGCTGACTTTTTCAGGATGTATTATGAATGTCTTAACCTTATTAACAATGCCACTGCAGGCGCGAACCGGTGATCAATCATTGTATGATGCTTATGGTTTATTTGTGTCTGCATCACCCTTACCGGACAACGTCACGCCTATTGCCACGACCAGCGTTGCAGCCTCATCTACCGCGCAGCCGGCTTCAGAACCTGATAAGGTCCGCGTTAGCCGGTAGCGTAAAGGCGCAAGTGCGTTGCAAGGTGACCGCGCTGACAGCGCAACGTTGCAATACACGGATGCACAAGCGTAGCGTCATTCGTCTGAGCTAATGCGGCACAAATGCGTTTTTACCAGCCGATTTTCAACTTATCAGCGTGTTCGAAGGGCTCGCTGCGCTCAGCGTTCTATTGCCAGCAAGATCACAACACACTATCCTTGGCGGCATCGAAATAGTAAGAGCCCTTGCCATGCTGGATATCGTCCTCTATCAGCCAGAAATTCCCCCGAATACCGGTAATATCATCCGCCTTTGCGCGAATACCGGATTTCATCTTCATCTGATTGAACCCCTTGGCTTTGACTGGGACGACAAGCGGGTGCGTCGCGCTGGTCTTGACTATCATGAGTTTGCTGATGTGAAGCGCCATGCGTCCTTAGAGGACTATCTGCAAAACGAGAAACCTGCAAGAGTGTTCGCGTGCACGACTAAGGGAAAGGCCTTTCATTCTGATATTCAGTACAAAAAAGGCGATGCGCTGTTGTTTGGTCCGGAAACCCGGGGATTGCCGAATGATGTTATTGACGCACTGCCGCCAGCGCAGCGAGTCAGGATCCCTATGCTTCCGGACAGCCGCAGTATGAATCTTTCTAATGCCGTGTCGGTGTTTGTGTATGAAAGCTGGCGTCAGCTCGGGTATGACGGGGCGCGTTAAGCGCCCTTGCTGCTTCCGCTTTGTCTGCAAGGTGGTGCGAAACCCTATGAGATTTTGGAAGACGGTTCTTTGAGGTGGCATAAATAGTCTGATCTGTGTCATTATGCCAGGGTGGGTTTTGCGTACACTCTATGCGTGAAAACACCAACTGGACACCCACAAATGACTATAATAAATCACGTGACATCCCGCTTCTGGCTGGCCGCTGTACTGCTTCTGCTTGCGCCGTTTACTTACGCAGAAGAAAAACCGTTTACGGTTGCCATTCTAATGTTCGATGAGGTGCAGATAATTGATTTTGCAGCCCCATACGAAGTATTCGGTCAGGCCGATTACGACGTGTTCACCGTCTCCGAATCAGGTGAGTCGATTACCACCGCAATGGGTCTTAGCGTGACCCCCCGCTATTCTTTCAAAACCATGCCTCAGGCCGACGCCATTCTGGTTCCCGGTGGCGATACCCATGAGGTCATGGCGGACAAAGAAGTGCAGCACTGGTTGCAGGCGATGCAAAACCAAAACAAGTACATATTGTCTGTGTGTACCGGCTCACATATTCTTGCTGAATCTGGACTGTTAGATAATAAATCTGCGACAACGTTTCACGGTGCCATGGACGCGTTTGAAAAAAATTATCCGGCAATTACCGTGTTACGGGAAAAGCGGTTTGTCGATAACGGGAAAGTGATCACTTCTGCAGGACTGTCATCCGGTATCGACGCCTCTCTTCATTTGGTCAGTGAAGTGTCGGGTGAAGAAAAAGCGCGGTCCGTGGCATTGCACATCGAGTATGACTGGGACCCTGACGGCGGTTTCGTTCGCGCTGTTATGGCAGATCAATACTTTCCGGATAACCAGTACGACTGGCCAGAAGGGATCCGATTTGAGCGTTTATACTCATTTGGTGATACCGCAGACTGGAAAACCGCGTACACGGCAAAAACCCCGGTATCGGCCGCAGAATTGCAGCAGCGCTATAAAGACGCGATGGCAGTGCATGACGACTGGGAAGCAGTGACCAAATCATCTCCCGGCATGATGCGCTGGCGAGGTATCAATGCCATGAGGGAATGGACGCATCAGGTATCCGTAGTGCCCGAAGAGGCACCTGATACCTACACCATCCTGCTTGAAATGCATCACACCCCGGTGGAGTAACCCGTGATAAAACGAAAAATTGGCTTTCTGTTGTTCGATCAAATGAATGCGCAGGACTTGGTTGGCCCCATGGAAGCCTTTTTTTCTGTCAGTGAAATTACGACCTCACCTTACGAGTTGCTGTTTATAGGCGACAGCGCGGGCAGTTACCGCAGTGAGTCCGGACTGGCGATGCAGGCAGATTATGTACTGGCAGACCTGACGTCGCTGGATACACTTATTATACCGGGCGGTGCTGGCTCCCGGTCACCTGACGTGCAGCGAGTACTTTGCCTCGGACTCAAGCAAATTAAGCCGCAGGTGAGACGGATGGCCAGCATTTGTACCGGCGCTTTTCTGCTTGCTGAAGCCGGGCTTCTTGATGGTCTGCACGCGACAACGCACTGGCAGTTTGTCGGTGACCTTGCGGCAGATTATGCCGGCATTCATGTGCATCCGGACGAGCTTTATATTGATAACGGGGATATTGCGACGTCTGCTGGCATTACTTCGGGCATTGATTTGGCGCTGCGACTGATTGAGAACGATCTTGGTGCAGAGGTCGCGACGAAAGTAGCGCGCTTTTTAGTTGTGCATTACCGGCGGGCGGGCGATCAGGCGCAGTTTTCTGAGCCGTTGCGCTTTCAGCAGAAAGCCAATACCGGCTTTGCGTCACTGAGCAGCTTCGTACTGGATAATCTGCAAAAGGAACTGAATGTCGGTGAACTTGCCGCACACTGTGCAATGAGTGAGAGAAATTTTTATCGCCAGTTTATTCGTCAGATGGGGGAAACACCGGCCAGATATATTGAAACTCTCAGGCTGGATTATGCCAGGCAGCTACTGGTAGAGAAGCCGTGGTCATTAGGCCGGATCTCAGAGGCCTGCGGCTACCGCAGTGCCGATGCGTTTCGACGTGCGTTTTACCGGCGCTTTTCACTGTCGCCATCAGACTACCGGGAGCGATTCTCCAAAGCATAAGGCAAGCGCAGAAACAGACTCTGCGCTTGTTCTTATTACTCAGCTTACGCCGTTTCGCTTTTCAGATCTCGTCCGAGAAGGGCAAGTGCCGCTTCTTTGGGAGAGCGGCCGTTATACAGGACTTCATAGATTTGCTCACAAATCGGCATTTCTACGCCCATTTTGGTTGCCAGAATATGCACTTCATCCGTGTTGCGGTATCCCTCAACAACCTGACCAATATCGGTAATTGCCTGCTCGACACTTTTGCCCTGACCCAGGGCCAGACCAAAGCGCCGGTTCCGCGACTGATTGTCGGTACAGGTCAGCACCAGATCGCCTAATCCTGCCATCCCCATAAACGTCTCTGGCTGTGCGCCAAGTTTCACGCCCAGGCGGCTAAGCTCAGCTAACCCACGGGTAATCAACGCGGTACGGGCATTGGCGCCGAAACCAAGTCCGTCAGCGAGGCCTGCACCAATGGCAATCACGTTTTTAACTGCGCCACCAAGCTGAACACCGATAATGTCGGGATTGGTATACACTCTGAACGACTTGGCACAATGCAACTTAGCGGCAAAGTCAGATACCAAGGTGTCATCTGCTGAGGATAACGAAATTGCAGTAGGCAGACCGGCTGCCATTTCTTTCGCGAAGGTTGGGCCGGAAAGGACTGCGAGCGGAAATCCCTCACCCAGCACATCTACGGCAACGTCACGAAGGAAACGGCCAGTTCCGGGCTCAAGGCCCTTCGTTGCCCAAATGATACGTTGGCCTTCGCTCAGCATCGGCTTAATAGTTTCCAGCATGCTTTTAAACGCATGGCTTGGAACAACTACCAGAATGTCACGACTCGCCGTTACCACCTTTTCAAGATCGGCTTCTGGCTTCAGCGCGTCAGGGAACGTCGCTCCCGGTAAATACCGGGCATTTTCACGTTCGCTCGCCAGCGCTTCAATATGCTCAGCGTCGCGTCCCCACAACAGGGTGGGCACATTATTTCGGGCCAGACAAAAAGCAAGGGCGGTGCCATAAGACCCCGCCCCTAATACCGAAACCGATTCCGATTTCACAGACACGTGATTACGCGTCCATTTTCGGTGCTTCACCGTTCTCTTTGGCTTGCTGTGCACGCTTTTGTACATAAGCCGCAAAGATCGCGTCGAAGTTAACCGGTGCCAGGTTCAGCGGAGGGAATGTTCCACGGTTAACCAGGCTGGAGATAGTTTCACGTGCATAGGGGAACAGCATGTTGGGGCAGAAAGAGCCAAGCGTGTGCGCTTTGTTTTGCTCTGGCATTTCGCCAACATGGAAAATACCGGCTTGCTGTACTTCACACAAAAAGCCTGTCTCTTCACCCATAGACGCAGTGACTGTCACAGACAGAACCACTTCGTATACGTTTTCTTCAATTTTGTTTGTGCTGGTATCCAGATCCAGTTTGATTTCCGGCTTCCACTCTTTCGTGAAAATAGCAGGCGCATTTGGCGATTCAAAAGAGATGTCTTTTGTATAGATACGCTGGATATTAAATTGTGGAGCCTGGGCTTGTTGGCCAGCAGCGGCGTCATTGTTGGTTTGATTTTCGTCAGCCATGTTACTTCCTAATCATGTTGTATTGATGCATTAAGGTCAGAGTGACCGCTTACCGGGTAAGCATTGCATCGAGTTCTTGTTGTTGTTCCAGCGCAACCAGATCGTCACATCCACCAACGTGTTGGTCATCAATGAAAATCTGAGGAACGGTCCATCCGCCGTTGGCTCGCTGAATCATTTCGTCGCGTAATTCAGGCTGAACGTCAATTGCATACTCCTGAAATGATACGCCTTTTTGTGTCAGTAACGCTTTTGCGTGATGACAGTAAGGACAATGTCCTTTGGTGTAGATTTCAACTTTGCTCATTGACGTTACCCCTATTTAGAAACCGGCAGGCTGGCACTTTGCCATGCGTTCATGCCACCCTTCAGTACGCAGACTTCGCTGAATCCGGCTTTTGCCATTGATGATGCGATACCGCGGGCACTGTTGCCCATTGCACAGACAACAATAATGGGTTTGTCTTTATTTTTTTCAAGCTTCTTGAAATCTTTCTCCCGGATCTCTTCGGGCTTTAACTGGCGGGCACTTAAAATATGACCGGCTTTATAATCTTTCTGAGGGCGCGTATCCAGTACGATTGCATCCTGTTTATTAATAAGCAGGGTGGCCTCATGTGTGTTCACTTCCTTAACCGGCGATGTCCACGCTGAGATGTAGCTGAATATCAGCATTGCTACCAATGCTGCCCAGATCCCGGCAAGCAGCATATTGTTGCTTGCAAACTCGATAAGCTGATCCATTAACCTCTAACCTTTGCCTTACAGACCACAAAAAGAGTGCAAAGTATATAGAAAATTCTCGCAGAAACCAGCCTGCATTGCTTCAGTGCGGGGTCGGGTTTGCTTTATTCGGGCAGGTTATTGATATCGCGCAGGTAATTCGAAGGCCCTAACGGTGTTTAGTACGTAACAGGATAGTCCCTGCCAGGCACAAGCAGAGCTGCCACAGGCGTTGTACACCAGGTAAGCGTACTAAAATCATACCGTTGTTGAGAGAAGCGCTCTGCTTTTAATTGCGCTGGGCAATTGGTAAGGGGTCCGATACACTGCAAATATCAGACGAAACACTTAAAGGAAATAGGTTATGGAACTGTCTCAGGAAGAATTATCAGCAAAGCAAAATGCGCAAATCGCTTATGTGCTCATGTTGCTTGGCGTGTTTACCGGCATTCTGTGGTTTATCGGCGCTATCTGGGCCATGCTTAAAATAGGTGATGCCCGCGGCACGCGATTCGAAGATCACTATTCCAACATTATCCGCGTATTTATCATCGGGCTGGTACTCAGTGTGGTTGGCGGTATTCTTACTATTATTCTGATTGGCTGGCTTATACTGCTGGCGGTATTCATCTGGTCTGTTTTTAAAATCGTGAAAGGGCTTGTCAGACTGTCAGACAACCAGCCATACAACGCCGTTGCCTTATAATTTGTATAACAACGACAAACCTGCTGAAATGCTCGTTGGTTTGCTGATTGTTGCTTGTACCTGATGAAAATGCCGTATCTGAATCATCGTATGTTTTATTCCCTGTTGCTGGGCATCGCATTGATGATGCCTGCAGGCGCTTTCGCGCAGGAAAAAGAAAAAGCACAGTTAGCAGAACTTCAGGCTGAACTGAAAGCCAGACAGCAAAAACTGGCCGAAAGCCAGGCTTCAGCGGAAGAGCTTGAAGCCGTACTGAAAGAATCTGAAGTGCAGATAGGTCGTGTTGCCAGCTCGCTGAACCAGACGGAAAATGCGTTGCAGACAAATCGTGCTGAGCAGAAAACCCTTGAGGCAGAGCAGTCTGAACTTAAAACTGCCATTCTTCAGCAGCAATCGTTGCTGGCCAGTCAGCTTCGCAGCGCGTTTATGGCCGGGCACTATGACTATGCAAAAATGTTGTTTTATCAGGATGATGCCCGTACTTTCGAGCGGGTATTAACGTACTACCAGTATGTGAGCAAAGCCCGCCAGCAGGAAATTACCAAATTCCGGGATAATGTTGAGCGGCTTGAAGCCGTAACGGCGCAGCTTGAGCAAAAGGCATCGGAACTGGAAGCGCTACTGGCAGAACAACAGCAGCAGCGTGCAGTGCTGGTGGCTCGTCAGGATGATCGTAAGCAAACACTGAATCGTCTGAATGCGACAATTCGCTCTGAAAGTGCCCAGGTAGAAAAGCTGCAGGCGAATGAGTTGTCTTTAATGCGGGCCATTGAGGAAGCCCAGCGCCGTGCTGAGCAGGCAAATATCACATTAGAAGGACTGGCGCAGGGCAAAGGTCAGCTTCAACTGCCGGCTAAAGGGCGCGTCAGAAAGCTGTTCGGCCAGCGCAGGCAAGGGCAGGTTAAATGGAAAGGCATTGTTATAGAAGGTGATGAAGGCAGTGCCGTTCAGGCGGTGTCCAATGGCCGGATACTCTACGCCGACTGGCTAAAAGGCTTTGGGCTGGTGACGATTATCGATCACGGGCAGGGTTATATGAGTGTATACGGTCACAACCAGGCGCTGCTTAAGCAGGCTGGCGATACCGTAAGCCGGGGTGAAACGATTGCGCTGGTTGGGCAAAGTGGTGGCCAGAGTTTTCCCAACCTGTATTTTGAGATACGCCACAAGGGTAAAGCCTTAAACCCGAGCAGTTGGTTACGCTTCTGAGTTAAAAGGCACGCGACTGGCTGAACATGAAACGCACTTGCGCGAACTATGCCTGGCTGTCGCGATTGACGATACGTTTAAGTACCGGCGCGGCGATATTGCGACCGCAGACTACCACGGCAACATTCTTACCGGCCAACTCCGATTCACACTGCGATAGCGCTGCTAATGCAACAGCAGCCGCTCCCTCGATGATCATGCGCTCTTCAAAAATGGTATCGTACAGAGACTGCGCGATAGCATCTTCGGAGACAAAAATTTTCTTATCAATAACGGCCTGACATACATCGAACGTGACAGCGCCAGGTTCAACACCGCCGGCAGTGCCGTCTGATAAGGTGTCTGATTCTTCTACGTCAATCACCTTTCCGGCTTCCAGGCATTTCGCCATGGCTGGCGCATTTTCAGGCCAGCAACCAATAACATTGATGTGTGGATTGTGAGCTTTCAACCAGGCGCCGGTGCCGCCGATAAGTCCGCCACCGCCAACCGCAATCACAACGGCATCGACAGCGGGCAACTGATTAAAGATCTCCAGACCGATGGTTCCCTGTCCCGCCATAACGATATTGTCATTGTACGGTGAGATATAAGTCAGGCCTTCGGTATTGGCTTTATCCGATGCGGCTAACTCTGCAACCAGGCAGTCACCCGGAGCATGAATGACTTCTGCGCCCATCGCCCTGATTTTCTTCACTTTGAGAGGTGAAGCATTCTCGGGAACAAAAACCGTTAACGGTACGCCGCTCTCTTTGGCCGCCATCGCACAGGCCATACCATGATTGCCTGAACTGGCAGTAATAACCCCTTTCTTTTTACTGGCCTCATCCAGTGACAAGATTCGGTTGAGTGCACCACGATATTTAAATGAGCCGGTATGCTGCATATGTTCGTGTTTCAGGTACACGTTCATGCCGTGGCGCTGAGACAGACCAACATTGTATTCCAAGGCCGTCTGATACGGTGGTGTTGCGGCCTTTTTCAGTTGGGAGTGAGCGTGATCCACGCGTTGCGCGACTGTGTCAATGAGTGAGGTAGGCGTGGTTGTCATAAGATCTCTATCTGTCTGTCGTTATCAGGAAAAATAAGCAATGGCACCGAAAACCAGAAAGCCCATGGAAAGTGAGAAAACCAATCCCATCCAGTCTTGCTTCGTCGGTCGCTCTGCGTTTCTGCCATTAATAATATTTACAAATACCGCTCGGTTGTTCTCATCTTTTCGGGTAGTCGCCAAAATCAGTAATGCCAGCGGCGGAGCAATGCCCCCTAAAATAAAGAAACCCAGAGGGCTTCGGTTATCCGCGTTGGCGATGGCTGCACTGACCAGCGCACAAATCAGAAATAAAGTCGGAGTAAATTCAAAGGTTTCCATAATACTATTCACACCTATCCGTAGTGTTGTGATAATCATGCCCGTTAAGCGCGCGCCAGGCGTGACTATTTCCATGGTGCTGAGGTCTTCAACATTGCTTACAAAGAAGTATACACTGGTATGGACGTTCTTGTTTCATGGCCTTTTCACGTCCCCGGCAGACTGCTATTCTTACCCTATCAAATCATGCTTGCCGTGACGAATACAACAACAATAAATCAGGTAATGTCCGTCTATAAAAGCCGTCTTTTCTCAATGTTTTCAGCACCTGCTTTTTCCCGCAAAACAGCAGTTCTGTGGCTGTGCTTTTTGCTGCCATGGTCTGGCCTGGCGCTGGCAAAGCCGCAGGTAATGATCATTATTGATGATGTAGGTTACCGGCATTCTGATCTGGCAACCCTCACTCTGCCTACTCAGGTGACGTTGTCTATCTTACCGGATACGCCACTGGGAGGCACAATTGCTGACCGCGCCTCCCGCCAGGGCCGTGATGTGATGCTTCACCTGCCCATGGAGTCAGAAAACGGAAATAAACTTGGACCTCGTGCTCTCACGGTTGGCATGTATCCACACACAATTGCCGACACCTTGAGTGACGCCCTGCGAACAGTGCCTAATGCGATGGGGATTAACAATCACATGGGCAGCCTTCTGACAAGAGAGCGACTACCTATGCAGGCACTAATGCAGGCAGTCAAAAAGGAAGGCTTATTCTTCATCGACAGCAAAACCACACCGGATTCAGTCGCCGCGGATATTGCCAGAAAAACGGGGATCCCGACTGCCGTGCGTGACGTGTTTCTGGACCATGTTCACACCCGGGAGTTTCTTGAGCAGCAAATGACTGAGCTTGTTGGTATTGCAAAGAAACGGGGCGTGGCGATCGGTATTGCACACCCACATCCGTTGTCAGTGGCGTTTCTTGCTGAAGTGTTGCCCGAGCTTGAGAAGCAGGGGATTACACTGATATCTGCAAACGATTATTTTTCCTCTCCGGCTTCCCCTTCCTCAGTGAAACCGGCGAAGCGCAGGGTCATACTTGCACCGCAATAGCACCGCAATAGCACCGCAATTACACCTCACTTTAATCGCAGCGATTTAACCTGCCTTTCCGTATTGATTAATTTTATTAAATTTTGAGTTGAGGTTTTGAAATTAGCCCAAAATGTTATATTATAACGTCTCTGGCCCGGCACCGGGCTATCTGGAAAGGGTGAAATGAATAATATCGAAGACAATCCGGCAAAACTTGATCGTCTGGGGATTTGGGTCTCCGGGCTGTGTGCGCTGCATTGTCTGGCGTTACCTGTCTTAATTCCATTATTGCCACTTATCGGCTCGGCCTTTTTCGCGCAAGTGTGGTTTGAGCGTCTTATCCTGTCTGTCTCACTGCTCATTGGTGCCGTGGCGTTGTTGTCCGGGGCGACCCGCTATCATGGTAAATATTATCCTATGGGGTTACTTGCTACCGGTGGCCTGATTTACTGGTTCAAGGATATTTTTGGCCATGAATTCGAACCGTTCACCATTGCTATTGGCGCGTTACTTATCATTACCGGTCACTGGGTAAACATGCGTTTATGTCGTCAGTGTAAATGCTGTCGCAATACCGTGCTCTCAACGCATGCAGTGGCAGGCCACGGCAAGTAACTCACTACCGCGCTGCAACTTTCAATACCTACAGGTAATCACCCAGCGTAGCGCGGGCCACAGACGGTACGTTAGTAAAGATCCCGTCGACTCCCCAACTTTTCAGCATCAGCATGTCATCCGGCATATCCACGGTATATACCAGCACCTTTAATCCTGCCTGGTGGGCTTCACGGACATAACTTTCTTCAATCATGTCCAGTGTGACATGGAGGGAATAGGCGCCTAATTCACTCGCAAATGCAGGGCCATTTACCGGAAAGCTGGCGGTCAGCGCACCAATCTGTAGTGCTGGTCGCTGCGCTTTAATGTCACGCAGCCAGCGATGATTAAATGAAGAAATAATAATATTATCTGTGGTCAGACGGCTGGAATGCAGCGCCTCGTCGAAGGCCTGCAGCCAGGCTGCGACATCGTGTAACTGTTTAATTTCAATATTACAAATACTGTTGCCAGGACATAACGCCAGCACTTCATGTAAGAACGGAATTTGTTCGCCGTAACCGGCATCCAGAGAACGTAGTGTAGAAAGCGTCTGATCGAGGACACGACCAGAACCGTTGGTAGTGCGGTGCAACCAGCGGTCATGGAAAACAATAATATCCTGATGCAGCTGGTAAGTATCAAACTCCAGCCCGTGAGCATGTTGTGAAAACGCTTCGCTGAAAGCACGAAGTGTATTCTCCGGAGCGTCTCTACTTGCTCCCCGATGCGCCAGAATCAGCATCGTCGTCTTCCTTTTTATGCAGTTTATGCGTATTCATCGTTTCGTAAATGGACGCGGAAGTCACCAGTAATCCTCCTAACAGTGCTCGCCATCCGGGAGATTCTCCAAGCAGAATAACTGCCAGTATAACGCCGTAAAACGGTTGCATACACGCAATCAATGAGAAGGTTTTAGCACGTAAATGTGTCAGGCATGCGGCAATCAGTGCGTGGGGCAGCGCAGTAAAGACACTACCAAGCAAAAGCAGCAGCCACCAGGCACTCATCGGCGCGTCAATCAGCGCTTCACTGCCCAGCGGCAAAATACAAATACAGACAATCAGGATCTGCCATGCCATTGCTTTGGCACCGGAATAGTGTGAAAAATGCTGGCGGTGGATCAGGTTGCGAAAGGAATACAGTACGGCAGAGAAAATGCCAATGATGACACCCAGCGTCACATCGTTCTCAAGTGACACTTCAGGAACAATAAAATAAATGCCGACTAACACCGCGATAGCGGAAATGAAGTCCTGCCATACCAGCCTGATGCGTTCAAAAAAGGGTTCGATAAGTACGGTGATGACAGGAAACGTGAATAACGCAATCATACCCACTGACACGCCGGCACACTGCATAGCAGCGAAGTAGGTGACCCAGTGGGCTGCCATCAACACGCCCAGTGTGACTGCCACGGTATAATCTTTGCGAGAACCAAGGCGGAAAGATTCCCCACTGATCCATAAATAAAGCATCAGCGCGATACAGGCAAAAACTGAACGCCCCAGTGTGATATCTGTCGCATTTAGGGGAATAATCTGCGAGAACAGTGCTGTCCCGCCAAGCAGGACAACAGTGAAGTGAAGCGATATCAGGCTGCGTTTAACCGGATCCATCTAGACGTTGTCTGACGCCGGCGACACGTGTGCCATTGGCTCACCCAAACGGGTAACCTGACCAGCAGTAAGTTCATCAAACTCAATAACGTCTTTTTCGAAACACACAACAATGGTGGAACCCAGTTTAAAGCGGCCCATTTCTTCACCTTTGGCCAGCTTTACGCTGGACTCGGTGTCTTTTTCGTAGCTCCAGTGCTGCACATTTTTACCCGCAGGTGGCGTAACAGTGCCTGACCAGACCGTTTCTATACTGGCAACAATTGTCGCGCCCACCAGCACCATCGCCATGCGACCGACAGGCGTGTCGAAGAAGGCGACAACCCGCTCGTTACGGGCAAACAGACCCGGTACGTTGGCAGCCGTCAGAGGATTTACGGAAAACAGCTCACCAGGAACATAGATCATGTCGGTCAGGGTGCCTTCTACCGGCATATGGATACGATGGTAGTCTTTAGGTGACAGATAAACCGTAGCGAATTTTCCGTCTTTAAATGGTGAAGCCATCTCCGGCTTGCCGCCTAACAGCGTTGTCAGGCTGTAGTTGTGTCCTTTAGCCTGGAATATGCTGTCAGCATTAATATCACCAAACTGGCTCACTGCACCGTCTACGGCGTGAATAATGACATTCTCGTCTTCATCTATTGGCCTGGCGTCAGGCTGAAGCGGGCGGGTGAAGAAAGCATTAAATGTGCGGTAATGCTCTGGCTGAGGATACAATGCCTCATCCATATTTACCTTAAAGTGTTTGATAAATAACTTAATCAGCCCGGTTGTCAGGCTTCCCATCTCAGCTGAGGCCAGTTTACCAACCAGCCTGGACAGCAGGTGTTTTGGTAAAATGTATTGCAGATTTACCTTAAACCAATCCAGCACGAAAATATCTCCATTGTTCAGACACGGCGATTGTACCCTATCTGTGTGATTACGTTGCGACTTTCCAATTATGGCTCAAAAGAGAAAAGCATAAGTGAGTGTTGTATACGCTGTGAAGTGAAAAGTGATTGCTCTGGCTGTGATGAAAATGCCATACCCAATTTCACGCTGCTAATAGGATACGGCCACGGCATTAGCTATGCCGACAACGAGACTTGTTGATTTACCTGCTACAGGACTTGCCCTGAAAAGCTTTCGGTCACGTCCCTTTCCACCGCCATTCTTATCAGGCTTAACCTGTGGCCTGCAAAAAGGCCACCCCGATTAGTCACTCGGCGATATGCCACAGCGACATGTCCTGTTCGCTCCAACTTTAAGGCGGGCTGGCGTGACTGGGGCGCTGCTCATCCATTGATGCGAGGATCTTGTGGTAACTGGCAAAACGCTCAGCGCTGATTTCGCCATCTTCAACGGCCTGGCGCAGCAGACATCCGGGATCGTTCAGATGCTTGCAGTCACGGAATTTACAGCCGCCAAGGTAATCGCGAAACTCGATAAAGCCCCACGTCACCCGCTCGGTTGGCAGATGCCATAAACCAAATTCACGGACCCCGGGGGAATCGATAAGATCGCCGCCCGCTGGCAGGTGAAGCAGTTTGGCTGCGGTGGTGGTGTGCTGGCCAAGGCCGGAATTATCAGAAATGTCGCCTACCAGTTCATCGGCATCGGGCAAAACCTGATTGATCAGACTGGATTTACCCACGCCCGACTGACCAACAAACACGCTGACACGATCATTCAGCAGGTCGTTCAGTGCATCCAGTCCTTCACCTGTTTTGCAGCTGGTGAACAGCAGCTGATAGCCAAGAGAACGATAGTTTTCCAGTTGTGATGCAGCCGTTTCCCGCTCTTCATCAGACATCAGTTCAACTTTGTTAAGCACAATAACAGGCTGGATGCCGGTATCTTCACACGCGACCAGATACCGGTCGATAATATTTAACGAGAGGGATGGCAATACCGCACTGACAATAATAATTTGGTCGATGTTTGCCGCAATAGGCTTCACGCCATCGTAAAAGTCAGGACGTGTGAGAACGGATTTTCGGTCTTTTACAACTTCAATGACGCCGCTTACCACGCCTCCGTCAGACTCCTCGCCCCGGCTGAACAACACATCATCACCGCAAACCACCGAATCGATTGTGCGACGAATATGACAGCGAGAGACGCTGCCGGACGTATCTTCGATATCGGCATGCTTACCGAACCGACCTATGACTCTGCCGGCTTCAAGAGATGACAGGTCCGCCTCGCTTTGTTTGCCTTTTTCTTTCAGGCGTTTACTGCGGTTGGCAGCCACCTGACGTTTTTGTCGGTGCGTTAGTTTTGGTTTTTTGGCCACGATTCTCACAAACTTTCACGTATACTGTACTAATGATACCGTTTGTCAGACATGCATGCCATGTCTCAATACAGAGGAAGCCTTATGACAAAGCACGATTCGAACCTGGTGTGGATTGATATGGAAATGACCGGGCTCGATCCAGAAACCTGCAAAGTACTGGAAATAGCCACCATAGTGACGGATGCTCAGTTGAACGTGCTGGCTGAAGGGCCGGTGATTGCAGTACATCAACCAGACAGCATTCTCGATACGATGGATGAATGGTGTACCCGCGTGCATGGGAATAGTGGGTTAACTGCGCGTTGCCGGGAAAGCAAGATTGATGAAGCCGAAGCAGCAAGACAAACCATCGCGTTTCTGAGCGATTATGTGGATGCGGGTAAGTCTCCGCTATGTGGCAATACCATTGGGCAGGATCGCCGCTTTATGGTGAAATACATGCCTGAATTAGAAGATTACTTTCACTATCGCAGCATTGATGTGAGTACTATTAAGGAGCTGGCGAAGCGCTGGCAGCCTGAAGTTCTGGATGGTTTTGAGAAAAAAGGGGTGCACCTGGCACTGGACGATATTCGCGAATCAATTGAAGAGCTGCGTTATTATCGTGAAAAGGTGTTCAGCATTTAAGCGTTTGCACCGGTGATGGTAAAAAAAGCGTAATAAGTGGTTGCGTTAATCCAAGATTTTTGTAAAATGCGCACCACTTCAAACGAAGTGCCTTTTTTGCGGGAATAGCTCAGCTGGTAGAGCACGACCTTGCCAAGGTCGGGGTCGCGAGTTCGAATCTCGTTTCCCGCTCCAATTTTTATTAAGCGTTAGTAAATAACCTAGCGCTTAATGTGCGAAAGCACAGCCCTCTTATGCGGGAATAGCTCAGCTGGTAGAGCACGACCTTGCCAAGGTCGGGGTCGCGAGTTCGAATCTCGTTTCCCGCTCCAATTTTTATTAAGCGTTAGTAAATAACCTAGCGCTTAATGTGCGAAAGCACAGCCCTCTTATGCGGGAATAGCTCAGCTGGTAGAGCACGACCTTGCCAAGGTCGGGGTCGCGAGTTCGAATCTCGTTTCCCGCTCCAATTTT
>NZ_JAESDH010000019.1 GCF_019249295.1 Alteromonas antoniana | reverse complement strand
CTGTTACCGTTCGACTTGCATGTGTTAGGCCTGCCGCCAGCGTTCAATCTGAGCCATGATCAAACTCTTCAATTAAAATCGAAATGTTAGTTTTAAAAAAACCAACAAAATATGAATCGTCGTTGCTGACACTCTTAACGAGTGCCCACACAGATTGTCTTGTTATAAATTGTTAAAGAACGTTTGACCAAAAAACATTTTGCTCGCAAAATTTCTTTTGGTCTTGCTGAGCCACCTTAGTGAATCAGCCTTTGCTTCAGTGGTTTCCCCTGAAGCGGGACGCGCATTCTACGCGTTTCGTTTTCAGTGTCAACATCTTTTTGAAAGTTATTTTCTAAAGCGTCTTGCTGAAAACCCTTCAAGTTGTTGCTTATGCATCTCCTTGAAGCGAGGCGCGCATTCTACGCAACCTGAATTCTAAGTCAACCACTTTCTCAATTTTATTTTTGAAAGCATTTTCTTGGAACTCTCGCCACTATTGACTTAATAAGTTAGTAGTGACTAGCTTTTCTGGTCAGTTGTTTAACTTTCCCGTCGAAGCGGAGGCGCATTTTAGAGATTTTAGTTTCAGCGTCAACACTTATTTTAAAAAAAGTGTCATATTGCGTTTGATTGATTAGTTGCTGTTCATATTGAGGGCTTTTTCATCGATATTGTGGGACGATTTACCGTAGCCAACATGTAATAACCCATACATGGTGAGTGATGCTATCCCTATGCCGATGCAATCAGACACGTCGAATACCCCCTTTATATAGCGCTGACTCCATTCATAAGTAACCGCCCCAGCAATGAAGGTTGTCAGTGCTTTACAGGTAAGTCGGTCGCGAAGGCGCTTAATGATGACCGCGCCTCCCAGTACGAAGATACAGCTGGGATAACTGCCAAGGACGGTTTCAATCCAAGAATGGGAATTGGCTCCGGTACTTCTTAATAACTTGACCAACAGGCCTGACGGTATTCCCAAGAAGTAGACTAGTTTATCAAAGCACTCAATATGTTGATTATTCATCCCTACTGGTCACCCCTCTTCTATCCATGGCTTTTATTGATGATTTATAGCTAACCGGCAAAGCAATCTTCAACGCTGTTGCGGGGAGCAAGTTCGCACAAGCAGCACCCGCCCTTTTCTATGAGCCTTCCCCTTATCGAGTTCAGGACCAAATCGCTGATAACACTTCGACATTGGGGTTGATTTCCATGTTCTGTTATCTGAATTTATCACTGCACATTTCAACGAGTCTCAATGTAACTGACTCTGATTTTCGCGTAACCTGTACTCACAGTCAGAATCCAGAAAGGAGCAGTTATGCCTATTCGTAGCTATAAAGGATTTACTCCTCAAACAGGTGAGCGGTGTTATATAGATGCGTCAGCAGTCATTGCCGGTGATGTCACCATTAACGATGATTCAAGTATATGGCCTCTGGTGGCCGCGAGAGGTGACGTAAATACTATTACTATTGGTAAAAGAACCAACGTACAGGACGGCACGGTGTTGCACGTTACCCGAAAAACACCGGGGCTACCTGACGGCTACCCGCTGATTATCGGTGACGATGTCACGATAGGGCATCAGTGTATGCTGCACGGCTGCAAGCTCGGCAACCGCATTCTGGTCGGAATGGGTGCTGTGATAATGGATAACGTGACTGTAGAGGATGATGTTTTCATTGGTGCAGGCACACTGGTACCTCCCAATAAGACATTAGAAAGTGGCTTTTTATATGTTGGAAATCCAATGACAAAGAGACGTCGGCTCAATGATAAGGAAATGGCCTTTCTTGCCCAGTCAGCGGTGAATTATGTTGAGTTAAAGAACGACTACTTAGCAGAAGAGGAAAAGTAAGTAACAAAGATCGCGCTGGAGAAGATGGCAAACACGTACCAGGTCAGTAAGAACAGCGGTATACGTCAAACAAAGGCCGTTTTCCTCTGTTTATCTTGTAACAGGCTCTCTGGCTTCGCTTTCACTTGACCTTCTTTTCATTTTAGGGGAATCAGTAAAGAGTGTTAGTAACGCCAGACCGTGCTGTTGTATCAGACATTGTCCCGTAAGAATTGTATAACTGGGGCCGTGTCAGGAGATTTGTCTGTCCAGATAGTGAACGCCGCGGCGGCCTGCTCCACCAGCATACCCAGTCCATCCAGTTGCTTTCTGGCACCATGTTGCTGCGCGTATCCCATGAATACGGTCCGGCTCTTCCCGTACGCCATATCGTAGGCAAGTTCGCAATGCGTGAATAATTGCGGGCTAACGCCATCGGGTAATGTATTACTCAGGCTGGCAGACGTTGAATTAATGACAATATCTGCAGCGAAGTCGTTCAGGTTGTGTTTGTCTATCACCGCAAGACGATCATGAGACAGCGTGTCCACCATCTCCTGTGCTTTGGAGCGTGTGCGGTTAAACACTGCGATAGAAGCCGGACTTTCATCAATCAGAGGCATAATCGCGCCGCGTGCAGCCCCACCAGCACCGATAAGCAATATACGCTTATCTTTTAGCTCGGTACCATGAGCGATAAGATCGCGAACCAATCCCATGCCATCGGTATTGTAACCGTGAATATCGCCACTACCGTCTTTGAAAAGCGTATTAACCGCTTGCGCAGCTCTTGCTGCCGACGAATTATCGGAGGCCAGCTCAAACGCCTGTTGCTTGAACGGTACCGTTACATTGCAACCCATTGCCATAGGATCAGAAAAGAAGCTCGATAATGCCTGCTCAAAGTCATCCAGCGGCACCAAAACCTTTTCATAGCTAATAGTTTCCCCGCAGTTTTTGGCAAACATTTGGTGAATAGTCGGTGATACACTATGAGCTATTGGATTACCAAAAACAGCGAATTTCTTCATGGGCCTCTTAAACTTCTTTAAACGAGAATCGAACTCGGCAGCGCGTTTGAAAAAGCCGGCCACCCCCTTCGACGCCATCGGTGGAGAACCAGCAGTTCGCCAACTGGCAAACAGATTCTACGATATCATGAGTTCAGATCCCATGGTAGCAGACCTGTACGCAATTCATCCGCTACCTCTGGAACGCATCCGGCATGTGTTCTATCTGTATTTGATGATGTGGCTGGGCGGCCCGAATCATTATGAAAAAGAGCGTGGACACCCAAGACTTCGGGCCCGACACTTGCCATTTACGGTCACCCCAACGCTTAAAGCACAATGGATGTACTGCATGAGAAAAGCAATGTATGAGACGGTTACGGATGTGCAACTTGCGGAGAAGCTATTGAACGCATTGGATGCGCTGGCAGACCATATGGTTAACGCGGCAGATAAAAATGGCCCTCAGTCATGAGGGCCAAAAAGCAGTAGTGCAAACTGCAAGACAGGCAATCAGGCCATTAAAATGTGTAACCTACCGACACGGTGTAAACCCAGGGATCGATTTCGATATCGCCAACGCTTCCCTCTGTTCCTGACAGATTGAAAGAGGCTTCTGTATCAATATCAATCCAGCGAACTGATGCATTGATATGCCAGTTTTTGTCAAGCATGTAATCCATCCCCACCTGCGCTGACAAACCAAATGAATTATCCAGCGACAAATCCGCAAGCCCTGCTTCTTCATTCGCGCCGGTGAACTCTTCGTCAAAAATAAACGTGTAGTTTACGCCAGCACCGACGTATGGCTGGAACGCCGAGGACGCGTCGTTAAAGTAATAGTTAACAGTGACTGTAGGAGGCAGATGAGTAACCTCGCCCAGTTGGTTGCCGGTACCCAGCGGATCCACAACACCAAAGTCAACATCATGTTTGAATGGGGTTGCCGCCAGTAACTCAATGTTGATCTGGTCGGTTATGAAGTAAGCCAGATTCAGACCCAGTTGCGTATTGTTATCGATAGCAAGATCGACACCCAGGTCGCCTCCGCCTACGACGATGTTAGACGTAGACTCGTCTGGTGCAACGGTAGTCAGTCCACCCCGAACGATAATATCGCCTGCCTGATGAGCAAATGCGGTTGTGCTGAGAAGGGCTGCAGCTACGCAGCTGGTGATAATAGATTTTTTCATGGTGTGTTTCCCGGTTTTCGTTGATGAGGCAACTCTAATCCCGGAGCGGCGTGAAAACATTGATCTAAAACAAGGTTAAAAACACGTGGTAGCGCAGCACCTTAACCGTTTGATCCAGGTCAATTCTGCTGCCTTGGAGACAGTGCTTTTCGTAACCAGACACTGAAGCTAACGGTACACTGTGACGGGTTTCAAAGCAGACGAGAAGTAATATTACGGAAGAAAGGAGAAAACAAGATGTAACGTCGCCCGGATAAGCCGGGGCAGTCTACTCTCCCCCGGGGAGCGGGTACCTGAACGACAGTGCCAGTGAATATGGCTCGAAGCCTGGTGCCGCCAGCCTACAGCGCTGACGATGTCAGCGCTGTAGTTGTATGCTTACCAGTCAGCAGGCTGAAGCCATCCAGCCAGCTTTTCTTCTGCGCTTCCCGGCGTAGGCGTATAGTTGTATTCCCATCGTGCCAATGGCGGCATCGACATCAGTATAGACTCTGTCCGGCCACCGGTCTGCAAGCCAAATAATGTGCCCCGATCATATACCAGATTAAACTCGACGTAGCGTCCGCGACGATAAAGCTGAAAATCCCGCTCACGCTGCGTAAAATCCGTATTTTTCCTGCGTTCCACTATGGGAACGTACGCATCGAGGAAGCCATTACCGACAGCCTGCATAAACGCAAAACTTTGCTCGAAACCCCATTCGTTCAGATCATCGAAAAACAAGCCACCGACACCACGGGTTTCATTTCGGTGTTTGAGGAAAAAGTAGTCATCGCACCACTTTTTATAAGTTGGATAAACGCTGTCGCCATATGGTGCGCAGATTTTTTTAGCAACTTCATGCCAGTGCACAACGTCGTCTTTGAACGGATAGAACGGGGTCAGGTCGAAACCACCTCCGAACCACCAGATGGGTTTTTCACCCGGTTTCTCTGCGATAAAGAAGCGAACATTAGCGTGTGAAGTTGGCACATAGGGATTGTGCGGATGAATAACCAGCGATACGCCCATGGCCTGAAAGCTTCTTCCTGCTAACTCGGGGCGAGAAGCCGTTGCTGACGCCGGCATAGCGTCTCCATGCACATGGGAAAAGTTCACTCCCCCCTGCTCTATTACTGCGCCATTTTTTAACACCCGCGAGCGGCCACCACCGCCGGCTTCCCTTTCCCAGGCGTCTTCAACAAAGTGACCTTTGCCGTCAACCAGTTCCAGTGTCTGGCAAATACTATCCTGCAACGCCAACAGGTACATTTTTACCTGTTCAATGGCCACGGTGGTGTCAAGCTCAGTGAGGTCTGTGGTTGGTGAGGTCATGGGTTATCCCCTGATAATTTGTCCGGTAGCGCCATCTTTAATAACACTGGGTTTATCGCGTCCGCCTAACGGTCCCTCTACGTAATACACGCTGTCGCCAAATACTGCCTTTGCGTCATCTACTGACATGGCAGGCGGCTGGCCGCTAAGGTTCGCGCTGGTAGAAACTAACGGTTTACCCAGTTTATGGCAAAGCTCGCATACTACCGGGTGTGATGTCACTCTGACCGCAATACTGTCGTGTTCGCCGCTAAGCCAGGTCGGCGTTGCTTTTGCCTTTGGCAGCACCCAGGTGATATGCCCGGGCCAGCTTGAAAAAATCTCTGTGCGTCTGTCAAGACCAATAGCATCGTCATTCACATAGGGCAGCAACTGTGAATAGGTAGCCGCGATAAGAATGACGCCTTTTTCGACAGGGCGCTGCTTCAGTGCGAGCAATTGGTTTACCGCGTCCTCGTTATCGGGATCACAGCCTATTCCCATTACCGCTTCGGTAGGGTAAACAATCAGTGAGCCCGCATTAAAAGCGTCTACAACCGGATCATTGGTATTGTCAGAATGTGTAGATTGTTCTTGCATGAGAATGGGAACTCTAAGTTACTTCTTTATAACCACAAGTGGGTTGCGGACACTGCTTCTGACCTTTTTTGTCAATCAGCACCCCCCAGCCACATTCAGGACATTGTGCCTGTACTGGCGGGAAATTTAGCACATATCGACATTTAGGATAATCATTACAGGAAAAAAACCGTTTGCCGTATTTATTTGTACGCTCAATCAAATGTCCCTTGCGACATTTCGGACAGGTCACTTTGGTATCTTCCTGCTGTTTAATCGGCTCGATGTGATGACAATCAGGAAAACGTGTGCAACCTATAAACATTCCGTAGCGGCCTTTTTTCAGCGCCATCGGTGAATCACACTGGGGACAATGGCTGCCGTCCATGACTTTTAATACGGTTGTCTGGGTATCGTGAAGTGGTTTACTAAAGTGACAGTCAGGATAACCGGTACACCCAACGAAGGGGCCGGCTTTGCTATTACGGATCTGGAGCGGCTTGCCACATTCCGGGCATTCGCCTAACGCGTGCTCTAACGCATGCTCATGCGCGCTGAACAGGGAATGATCTATTTTTGACATAGTCAGCGCCAGCTAAGCTGGCGCAGCGTGAACTTAGTGTAATACGCCATCTGACTCTTCAAATAACAAATCTTCCATTTGCGCATACGCATTTTCTTTTCCCGGCACGTTGAACAGCACCATCAGCACCACCCACTTGAGATCCTCCAGACAGAATTCTTTGGAATCAATTTCCATGACTCTGTCGATGACCATCTCACGGGTCGACGCATCGAGCACACCAACCTGTTCCAGAAACAGCAGAAAACCCCGACATTCGACGTCAAGGCGCATCTCTTCTTCATGCGTGTAAATCCGGCTTAAGCTGGAGCTAAAGCCCTTGCAAAAGTAAGGTTTGATATCTGTTTCCTGCAAAGCCGCCAGCTTTTCCAGCCACGCCAGCGCTTTGTAGATTTCATCATGGTGAAAACCGGCGCGCACCAGTTCATCAGTCAGCTCGTCCTGATCAACCCGGATTTCAGTTTCACTATGAATGAAGTTCTCAAACAGATACATGAGGATGTCGAACATGTTATTTCCCCCTCAATTTAACGTAACCCCCTGGGACGGCGGCTACCAAACCACGCAACTCGTATTCTAGTAATGCTGCCATTACTGCTGATACTGGCAAGGTGCTGCGTTCGGCTATAACGTCTACAGGTGTGACGTCGAAGTCCACACTATCTAATAATTTATCGGTTGCCAAGCGATTCGCTTCACTTTTTTGACTGCGGTTTTGTTCGCTCAATACCGGGGCGGGCTCCAGTGCAGGAAATTCGTCAAGAATGTCTTTTACACAAGTTACCAGCTTCGCACCTTGCTGAATCAGCCAGTGGCAACCTTCAGACATGGGGTTAGTAATGTTACCCGGTACAGCAAAAACGTCTGTGCCCATATCTGCGGCCAAATTTGCAGTTATCAAGGTGCCGCTCTTAATTTTTGCCTCTACGACTAATACCCCCATTGCCATGGCAGCAATCAACCGGTTTCTACGGGGAAAGTGATAACGACGCGGTGGCGTACCGGGAGGATACTCACTTATCACGCAACCATTATTAGCAATAATATCGTTATGCAGTGCACGGTTCTGGGCCGGGTAAATACTATCGGGACCCGTGCCAACAAAGGCGATCGTGTTTCCTTCCCCACACAGCGCGCCCCTGTGTGCAGCACTGTCGATGCCCTGTGCCAAACCACTGACCACACTTATCCCGCTTTCGCTTAATGCCCGTGCCAAATTATATGCAGTCTCTTTTCCCGTATGCGTGGCCCGCCGACTGCCAACGATGGCCAGGTGCGGCTTGAGGAGTTGCTGTGGATTGCCATTCACAAACAGTGCTAGCGGTTGATGGGTCAGCGTGCTGAATAATGCCGGATAGTCGCTGTCACCCGGCGTGACGATATGATGCATTTCTGACTGGCGAAGCCATGCGTCAGTGCGTTTGATTAAGGTATCGTTACATTGCTGCAACGCCTCAGTCAGCACAGGTTCCAACTGATTCCGTACGTCAGGCGCACCGGCCAGAGCAGCTAGTTGTTCGGCAGTTACGCCGTAATGGGATAGCGCTGTCGTCCACTGTGCGGGCTGTACTTTAGAATTTGAAGATAAAAAAAGCCAGGCGGACTGCGCTGGCGATAATGTATGACTTGTCATCATGCCGTACCCTGATTGAGTACGGCACTCCGATTACGGTTTTGCGACAATAAAACCGTCTTTCACTACCCCATTGGTACGGGTAATGATGCCGTAACTCGCTTTATCAAATGTTTTAAATATTATGACTTCGCCCACTTTGAGCGCCGGCTGCTGAACAGTGCTGCCATCGTTAAACACGCTTCTTACAACATTACTTTCATTGGCGTAACGCGGCTTCTCACCATCGATAATGTCAGGCCCCTGAGCGTATAACCCCATCACCGTTCCAGGAGCAATGTCACTACTGCCTAAATCTACGATGACCACATCATGCTTACCCAACAAGTTGTGCTGATGAAGATTGCCTATTACATGGCCGCGCTGGTCGGTTGCAGCCTGTAAAACCATATCCTGCGCATCGGTGAACTCGCCTGAGAATAGCCGGTCGCCACGCCGGGCTTCGAAGTTTGAGTCGTCAACTTTGACTAACCACTGTGCTCCCGCCGACTCTTCCAGCATGGTGGCATCGGCCACATGGTGAATTTGAATGCCCAGCACCTCGCCTTCTGTGTCACGAATAGTAGACTGCTTGCGAACGACGCGATACTGATCGTCGGGACGGCCGTAGCGTCGGCTCAATACCACATCATCTGTGACAAAGTTGAGAGATGCAGACTGATTACCCAGCAGATATGGCAACATGTCGTAATCGTCTTCGCTGATAATTTCGTTCTGATTCACATAAATCGCAATGGCAGACCAGGGCAGCATGCCAATGGGGGAAGGTTTGTTCTCTTTGACCATTTCAGGCGACAGCGTCATACGCTTTTTGTCTCTGACAACTTCCATCACCGGTTTGCCGTCAACCATACGAATGCGCAGCACATCCCCCGGATAAATAAGATGCGGATTTACGATTTGGGTATTGTTACGCCATAACTCCGGCCATAGCCAGGGCTTATCCAGATACAAACTGGCGATATCCCAAAGCGTATCGTTCTTTTTGACGGTATAAGTTTCGGGCGCATCATTTTTCAGCGTTACCGCAAGCGATACCATCGCCGGCAGCGCCAGCAATACTGCCAGCAGGGTTTTTAAAGTGAATTTTCTCAACGTTTCTCACCTTCTGTTTCGAATGGCGCTAATTCAGACTACTGTTGAATTTTCGTTCAGCTGATACTATATCGGCAAACAGGCGATCTTATTCAGTGTAACGGAAAAAACTGCGCGTAAAGGGTCTATTTACGTTAGAATAGTAGCTCAAAACGCACAGTAAATAGTGCTGACAGTTAGATCGTATATTTATTTATACAAGTGAAAGGTATAGCAAACGACAGATGGCAATATTAGAAGTATTAAGTTTTCCCGACGAGCGACTTCGCACCGTAGCGAAGCCGGTTGAGTCTGTAGATGATGAAATCAAGCAACTGGTTGCCGATATGTTCGAAACCATGAAGGAAGAGAACGGCATTGGTCTGGCAGCTACGCAGGTTAACCGACACCTCCAGGTTGTGGTAATGGATGTGTCTGAAGATCAGGACACGCCCCGCGTTTTCATTAATCCGGAAATCACCTCAAAGGAAGGCAGTACGATAAGCGAAGAAGGCTGCCTGTCGGTGCCCGGAAATTATGCAAAAGTCGAGCGTGCAGAATCTATTACGGTGAAGGCGCTGGACGCTGAAGGTCAGCCTTTTGAGCTGGAAGCCGATGGCTTGCTGGCGATTTGTATCCAGCACGAATTAGATCACCTGAAAGGTAAGTTGTTCGTCGATTACCTGTCGCCGCTTAAGCGACAGCGTATCCGCAAAAAACTGGAAAAAGAAGCGCGCCTGGCGGCACGAGCATAAGGCCTGAGAGTGACTGAAAAATTGCGAATTGTTTTTGCCGGCACGCCGGACTTTGCGGCGAAACATCTTGATGCCCTGATCGCTTCCGGGCATGACATTGTGGCTGTATATACACAGCCTGACCGCCCCGCCGGTCGCGGCAAAAAGCTAACGCCAAGTGCGGTGAAAGTGCTGGCTGAAGAACACAATCTTCCTGTAATGCAGCCGCCTTCGCTGAAAGAGGAAACTGCGCAGGCTGAGCTTGCCGGTTTTAATGCTGATTTGATGGTTGTCGTTGCTTACGGACTGCTTTTGCCCAAAGCCGTATTAGCGACTCCCCGACTGGGCTGCATCAATGTGCATGGTTCTATTCTGCCTAAATGGCGTGGTGCAGCACCGATTCAACGTGCTGTCTGGGCGGGTGATAGTGAAACCGGCGTGACAATCATGCAAATGGACGAAGGGCTGGATACCGGCGACATGCTGGATATTGCCAGGCTACCCATTACCCGTGACGATACCAGCGCGTCGCTGTACGACAAGCTCGCGGAGCTTGGCCCTGTTGCGTTAACCAATGTGGTAAACAATCTTTCCTCTTTCACGCCTGAAAAACAGGATGATTCCCAGGCAAGCTATGCCAGGAAGCTGTCTAAAGACGAAGCGCGTATGGACTGGCAACTCCCCGCCACTCAGCTTGAGCGAAATGTTCGCGCTTTTAACCCGTGGCCGGTGGCCTGGACCGTTGCAGAAGGCAATAACCTCAAAATCTGGCAAGCCACCGTACTTGCTGAAGATTCAAAAGAAGCGCCAGGCACCGTTATTCGTGCTGATAAAAAGGGCATTGTCATTGCTACCGGAGACGGCGCATTGTCTATCGACAAACTACAAATTCCCGGTAAAAAAGCGATGTCTGCTGCCGACGTGATGAACGCAAGAGGCGCATGGTTCTCTCCCGGTAAGCTGCTTGATCCCGATTATCCACGATGAAGTCCATTCCCTTACCGAAACAAAAAAACCTGCGCGCAGATTGTGCGTGGGTGATTTATCAAATCCTTGAGCAAGGCCGTTCATCCAGAGACGTTCTGGCAAGAGTTCAGCGACGGCACAACGCCAAAGACAATGCCTGGATCCAGGAGATGTCGCTTGGGGTATTACGACAGGTTCCACTGTTGCAATCGTGGCTGCGAACACTGCTTGACCGTCCGCTGAAAGGCGACAAAAAAGCCATCGAGCATTTGATTATGCTGGGTCTGTATCAGCTTACATTTACCCGGGTATCAGAACATGCTGCGGTAGGCGAAACGGTTAATGCGGCCTCGTATCTCGGTGGGATAAAACTTAAGGGCCTGGTGAACGCGATTTTACGCAACTTCACCCGCCAGGAACTGGCATCCAAACCCATTGAGGATCCGGTTATTCAAAGCGGCATGCCAAAATGGCTGTTCAAACTTATTCATCAGCACTACCCGGATCATGCAGCCGATATTCTGCATAACAGCAATCAGCCTGCTCCTTTATGGCTTCGTGTTAACCGACACAAAACCACACTGGCTGCATTTTGCGAGTCTCTGGATGCACTGAATGTCAGCTACACCTGCCCGGACACTCACCCTGATGCGGTTATTCTCACTAAACGGCATGAGGTTACCGCGCTACCTGGTTTTAGTCAGGGCTGGTTTGCCGTGCAGGATGGCGCGGCCCAACTGGCAGCACCGTTTCTTTCAGCACAGCCAGGTGAGCGTATTCTGGACTGCTGCGCCGCGCCGGGCGGAAAAACCGGACACATTATTGAGCAATGCAGCGATCTTGCGCAGTGCGTAGCGCTGGATGCGGATGACAGTCGGTTAGCCCGCGTAAAGGAAAACATGGCGCGACTGGATCATAACCCTACAGTGCTTTGCGCGGACGCTTCCGAGCCCGACACGTGGTGGGATGGTTCCTACTTTGACCGTATATTGCTGGATGCCCCCTGCTCTGCCACCGGCGTAATACGTCGCCACCCGGACATTCGTTGGTTGCGTAAACCAGCGGATATCGAGGCGCTAACGCAGCTGCAGGCAAAAATATTTGATGCGATGTGGACAGTACTCAAACCTGGCGGCACGCTGGTATACGCAACCTGCTCAATACTACCTGCGGAAAACAGTGAGCAGGTCGCACAATTTCTGTCACGTCACCCGGACGCGGTGTGGCAACCTCTGAAGGAAGGTGAGACTGAAGACGCGCCAGGCTGGCAAATCCTGCCAGGCGAGCAACAAATGGATGGTTTCTATTATGCGAGGCTGGTAAAGTCTACCGGATAGGAATAACAAGAACAGGCGCGAACGGCATCAATGAAAATCATCATTCTCGGCGCAGGACAAGTTGGCGGCACTTTAGCTGAAAACCTGGTAGGTGAGAAAAATGAAATCACCGTCATTGATTCAGATCCCAACACGCTGCGCGCCCTGCAGGACAGACTCGATCTTCAGGTAGTCAGTGGAGTTGGCTCTCACCCGGATGTACTTCGAAAAGCCGGTGCTGAAGATGCTGACATGCTAATCGCTGTAACTAACAGTGATGAAAGTAATATGCTGGCCTGTCAGGTTGCCTACAGCCTGTTTAAAACCCCCACTAAAATCGCCCGCGTCCGCTCTGAACAATACATCATTTATCAGGAACAACTCTACAAACAGCAGGATATCCCTGTTGATCATATTATTGCGCCTGAACAACTGGTTACCAAGGCGATAAAACGCTTAATTGATTACCCTGGCGCATTACAGGTTGTAGAATTCGCTGATGGCAAAGCCAGCCTGGTAGCGGTAAAAGCCTATTACGGCGGGTTGCTGGTAGGCCATGCGCTTTCCGCGTTAAAAGAACACATGCCTAACGTTGAAACCCGGGTAGCCGCGATTTACCGTCGTGGACGCCCTATCCGGCCACTTGGTACTACCGTCATCGAAGCCGACGACGAAGTGTTCTTTATCGCGGCTACCAAACATATCCGCGCGGTTATGAGTGAACTGCAGAAGCTTGAATCCAGCTATAAACGCATCATGATCGCAGGTGGCGGACTGATAGGCGCCGGGCTGGCCAAGCGATTAGAACACAAGCATAACGTGAAACTGATTGAGTTCAGTCAGGAACGTGCTCAATACCTGTCTGCGCATTTGGATAAGACCATCGTGTTCTGTGGTGATGCGTCGGATTCTGAGTTACTTAGCGAGGAAGGGGTTGAACAGGTTGACGCCTTTATCGCGGTTACCAATGACGATGAGGCCAACATCATGTCTGCCATGCTTGCGAAACGCATGGGAGCGCAAAAAGCGATGGTACTTATCCAGCGAAGTGCCTATGTCGATCTGGTTCAGGGTGGTGAAATTGATATCGCCTTTTCCCCTCAGCAAGCGACTATCTCGGCACTGCTTACACATATCCGCCGTGGTGATATAGTTAATGTGTACTCACTTCGCCGCGGGGCCGCGGAAGCAATAGAAGCGATTGCACACGGTGACAAAAATACATCGAAGGTGGTTGGCCGTGAAATTGGCAGTATTAAACTTCCGCCAGGCACCACCATTGGCGCCATCGTCCGTGATGATCAGGTTCTTATTGCCCACAGCGATACCGTGATTGAAGCCAACGACCATGTCATCCTGTTTTTGGTAAATAAAAAATACATTGGCGACGTCGAAAAACTGTTCCAGCCAAGTGCGTTTTTCTTTGGCTAACGCTACTACTGCTCCACTCGACGCTGGCCCAATGAACACCACATTCAGTGCCAACTTCTATAGCAAACACATTGGGATGTCGCAGGCTTAATCCCGACTTTCGGCTGACGATGTCGCCAAACCGTTAGTGCTATCCGCTGTCAGCATGGCGTTAAGAAGCGCCGTTGTCGTCGACATGGCTAACTGCCAGTACCCACTCTTATTCGTCGAGCTCATGCCATTAACTGTACTTTTTTAGCATTTCAGGCTGTTGGCTTTCGTCGATCTGGTACTTTTTTACTAGCAACTATCGACCGACGCCATCAGATATCAAGACGCCAAACAGGCGCATTACTGCGTTAGCAGGACGCTTTCGTCACACCAGTTCTCAGGCAGTAAATTCATACTTTTTTATGATTAATTTTTGAACAATCAAAGCTAGAGTAATGGCTTCACGTTAACTTTTAAGGAGGAAGGTAATGGTGAAGTCCACTCCCGCAATCAGCTTGCATAAAAAACTCACCTGCAGCCTCTGCTGTCTGTTTATTTTTCTTAGTGCCCCGTCACAGTCGCAATCCTCCGACGACGATGAGATGGCCCGTATGCAGGCACAACTCAACGCAGAAGTCATGAATAAGCCTTTCCTGGCGGAAAGGCCTGAGGAAGTTGATGCCTACATAAAGGGCATGCTTGAGAAAGGGGAAAAGCCTGCCGAATATCAGGGCACAAACTGGCGACCCGGCTACACTTGCCGCGATCTTCTCAGATACAACTGGAGAGAATACAGAAATTGTCGGTACTACTATCGTTACTACGGGCGGTATTACTGATCTTAACGCGGAAGCCCGCACCCACAACCCATTGATAAGGTAACTATCATGACAACACGGACTTTAAGCATAAGGATAGCTGTTCTTTCCGTTGTAATGCTCTTCTTCTCTGGCTGCGCAGCCGTTCATACATCCATTGCCAAAAAGGATCTGGACGTACAGACCAAACTTTCCACATCGGTATTTGTCGATCCGGTTCCTCCGGAGAAGCGCAAAATTTACCTTGAGGTACGTTCTGCGGTTATGGAGTTCGACCGCAATGCCTTTCGCAACGAACTTAACGCCCAAATCTCAAGCAGCGGCAACGGCTATACGTTTGTAGACAGTCCCGATGATGCTCAGTACACCATGAGTGTATTTGTTAGAAACCTGGAGAAAGCATCGCCGTCAGCCGCAGAGAACTACCTGGCTACGGGCTTTCAGGGCGTAGCTGCGGGTTCCGCACTGGCCTATGCCTCAGGGGGTGGATACCGACAAGCGGCAGCGGGCGGGTTAATTGGCGGCCTGGTATCAACGGCAGCGAATGCCATGGTGAAAGACGTTACCTATTTGCTGGTGGCAGATATTCAGATTGAAGAGAAAGCCAGAAAGGGTGTGATGGTGCGCACGGATACCAAAGTAAACATGAAAGTATCGGATGACGGGGGTTCGACACAAACCTATTCGGAAGTCTCTAACCGCAAAGAGTACCGCACGAGAGTGGTTACGACGGCCAATAAAGCGAATCTGGAGCTTGACGAGGCGCAGCCCCTGATGTTTGAAAAAACGGCCTACGCCATGGCATCGTTCTTCTGATGCCAGCCTTTAACGTGCAGCACAGTGCGCTTTTTCAGGCCACTGTGTTGCAACGTTAACCGCGCCAGAAGGTTGGCGAAAACAGCACCAGAAGAGAAAATACCTCGAGCCGGCCAAACAACATCGCCGTTACCAGTAACCACTTACCGCCATCAGTGACTTCCGCGTAGGTCGTTGCCACACTGCCCAGTCCGGGGCCGAGGTTGTTCAACGTAGCGGCGGTCGCGGTAAATGCTGTCAGGTTATCCAGCCCGGTGGCGATCAGGCCTATCATAATAACCACAAACACGATGGCATACGCAGAGAAGAACCCCCATACCGCTTCAACAACCCTGTCAGGCATCGCGCGCTCACCCAGTTTTACTGCATACACTGCTTTGGGATGAATAAGCCGGTCGATCTCGCGCTTGCCCTGTAAGAACAGTAAAAACACCCTGATGACTTTCAGGCCACCACCGGTCGAGCCAGCGCAGCCGCCAATAAAGCTGGCGAAGATTAGCATAATAGGCAAAAACGATGGCCAGGACGCGAAATCCGTAGTCGCAAATCCCGCTGTCGTGCTGATAGACACCGCCTGAATCATGGCCTGATCCAGCGCCTCTTCGGCGTCTGTGTAATAGCCGGACAGCGTTAAGACTAAAAAACAAATAATAATAAGTGAGGCCTGTATAACGAAAAAGGCTTTCATTTCAGGATCCTGCCAATAGCCTTTCAATGATCGCGAAGAAGCTGCGGTGTAATGCAGAGAAAAGTTAAGCGCAGCGATTAACAGAAAAACCGAGCAAACCACGTTCACAGCCGCACTGTCGAAATAGCCCAGGCTGGCATCGTGATTCGAAAACCCACCAATGGCGACGGTTGAGAACGAGTGACAGATCGCATCGAACCAATTCATGCCGGCAAGCCAGTAAGAGACTGTGCAGGCAGTCGTCAGTGAAAGATAGATGTACCAGAGATGCTTTGCGGTATCCGCAATACGGGGCGTCATCTTTGAGTCTTTTACGGGTCCGGGTGTCTCTGCACGATATAACTGCATTCCCCCTACCCCGAGGATTGGCAAAATGGCAACGGCCAACACAATGATCCCCATGCCACCAAGCCATTGCAGCTGCTGGCGATAAAACTGTACGGAATGAGGCAGAAACTCTATCCCTTCGATTACCGTAGCACCGGTGGTCGTTAAACCGGAAAATGCCTCAAAAAACGAATCGGTAACCGTCATGCTGGGTTGCTCCAGCAAGATAAACGGAATTGCACCAAAGCTGGCCAGTACTGTCCAGAACAACACGACGATAAGAAAACCTTCTTTTGCACGCAGATCGCGACGATGATCACGGTTTGGATACCATAAGGCGGTGCCGGTGATAACACACAATATGAATGCAAGAATAAACGGCAAACCGCTTCCGTCTTCGTAAATCAGAGAGACCAGCGCGGGCGGGATCATGGTGACACTGAAAAGTGCAACCAACAGACCTAGTATTCGTACAATTGCACGATAGTGCATGTTCCAGTTTGCCTTATTCTTATTTATCTTCCATCCGCGCGCCGGGCGCAGACAGGCAACGCATTACCTGACGCTATTATGCGGGGAGCAGGCGCAAAGAGAAACCCTATTCTCATCCATTTTACGCTTTCCTTTGGCAATTGTTTCAGCCGAAAGCAAATCAGCGCTCACGCGCGCAAAAACTCATTGGAAGACCTTCACAACACGAAGCGGCGCAGCATGCAGGCCGTCAGGTACAGTTATTCACAGCGCCAAAGCGGGCACGTACCCGCTTTGCCGGATGCTTCAGTCAGCAACCTGACGACAATGACGTACTATTTCATCGCTAATACGCTTTTTACCATTTTTTCCAGGCCAGCCTGCGCTTCGAGGATATCCCCGGCCAGCATGTAGGCCGGTGTGGTTACCAACTTTCTGTCGGTGTCGATGACCACATCATCGACATCGCAATTAATGTGGGTAGCGCCCAGCGCATTGATCCCTCCAGCTGTAGGTTCATCTGTGCCGATGGTTAACTTCACGCCATCCTGGTAAACACTTGCTGCAAGAGCAGGTGCAATACAGGCATAACCAGCAGGCTTACGTGCATCAGCAAAGGCTTTACATACCGCAAGCACATCTGCATCTGGTTTTGACTCGGCGCCGTCCACTGCAAAGGTACACAAATTTTTGGCGGCACCAAAACCACCTGGCAATATCAGCGCGTCGAAGTCTTCGACTTTACATTCGGTCACCGGTTTGATTTCGCCACGACACACCCGCGCAGCCTCGGTGAGCACATTTCTGGACTCGCCTTCAGCGACCTCGCCGGTTCGATGATTGACAACGTGTAACTGTTCTTTGTCGGGTGCAAAACATTGGTAACTGGCGCCCTGTTGGCGAATCGCCAGCAGTGTAAGTACAGCTTCATAAATTTCAGCGCCATCAAACACGCCACATCCACTTAAAATGACTGCAACTTTTTTCATATGTCCTCCCAGACCTTATTGATGCTCTCTTATGCAAATTCTGGCTACAAAATAGCCTGAAGCTCAAAAAAAATTCTTAACAAATCGTGTTGTTTCGAAGATTTGTTATGCTACATTACTTGGCCAACTTGGTTAACATAAAAACAACGCTCACCAAGTTATCCACAAAACAACGGAATGTTTACCTGCTTTCAGAATATCCCTGTTTTGTACATTTAAGCCTTAATATATCTTTCTCTCAGCGTGATCAGAAGCCTGTTTTTGATCGCGGCGATCTGCATTGGTTTTCATTTAGATCACAAAGTTATCCACAGATCGCAACGTAATATTCTGTGTTACTGGTAGCGATCCCCCCCACCCTATGGCATCCTTTCGCTTAATTTCTTCAAGACAGAACTCATCACTATTATGTCTACAAATAAAAAGCCGCCGTTCGTCCTGGTTGACGGCTCTTCTTATCTGTTCCGTGCTTTCCACGGACTGCCACCGCTGACAAACTCTAAAGGACAGGATACGGGCGCGATCTACGGAGTGATCAACATGCTTAAGAGTCTGATTAAGCAATATCACCCCACCCACATGGCCGTTGTCTTTGATGCAAAAGGCAAAACGTTCAGAGATGACATCTATAAAGAATACAAAGCAAACCGCCCGCCAATGCCGGAAGAGCTTGCCAGCCAGATCGCCCCACTGCACGAAATCATCAAAGCTATGGGGCTGCCGATTATTGTGGAGTCAGGCGTAGAAGCCGATGATGTTATTGGTACGCTGGCACATATCGCAACGCAAAAGGGTATTGATACCCTGATCAGTACCGGCGATAAAGACATGGCGCAACTGGTGAATCAACATGTCACACTCATTAACACCATGACCAATCAGCTCATGGATGTTGAGGGCGTAAAGGACAAATTTGGTATCCCTCCTGAATTGGTTATCGACTTTTTGGCATTGAAAGGTGACAAGGTGGATAACATACCCGGCGTTCCGGGGGTTGGTGATAAGAGTGCACAAGCTCTGCTAAATGGTATTGGCGGCATCGACGCTATCTACAAGAACCTGGATAAAATCGCAGACCTGTCTTTTCGCGGGGCAAAGACCATGGCGAAAAAGATGGAAGAGTATGAAGAACAGGCAAGACTGTCTTATACGCTGGCCACTATCAGTATCGACCTTGATCTTGAGTATTCTCCGGAAACCCTCACGCCGACCGAAGCCGATAACCAAGCACTGGCGACACTGTTTGCCGAATATGAATTCAAGCGCTGGCATGCTGAAGTCAGCTCGGAGAACGCTGCAGATTCAGTGTCTGAGGCACAGGGTGATGACGTTGAAGAAGAGGCGAAAACCGCAATCGATACGTCAAACTACGAAACCCTTTATACACAAGCTGCGTTTGAAAGCTGGGTAGATAAGTTAAAAGCCGCTCCCCTCTTTGCCTTTGATACCGAAACCACCAGTCTTAATTATATGGACGCCGAGATTGTAGGTGTCTCTTTTTGTGCAGCTCCCGGCGAAGCAGCGTACGTGCCGGTAGCACACGATTATCCGGATGCACCTGAACAACTCGACAGAGACTATGTGCTGGCAGCGCTAAAGCCATTACTGGAAGACCCGGAGGTTAAGAAAGTCGGACAGCATCTTAAGTACGATAAAAATGTGCTGGCTAACTACGACATCACACTTAACGGGATCGCCTTTGATACCATGCTGGAATCGTATGTGCTGAATAGCACAGCGCAGCGACACGACATGGACTCTCTGGCGCTGGCTTATTTAGGCCATAAGACCATTCACTTTGAAGAAATTGCCGGTAAAGGCGCCAAACAACTTACCTTTAATCAGATCCCACTTGAGCAGGCCGCGCCCTACGCAGCGGAAGATGCGGATATCACGCTTCGGCTTCACCTCGTATTATGGGAAAAACTGCAGGACACTCCCGAGCTGAAATCACTGCTTACCGATGTGGAAGTACCGCTGGCCAGTATCCTTTCCCGCATGGAGCAGCTCGGTGTACTAATTGATAGTCAGCAGTTGGCGCAGCAAAGTCAAAATCTGGCAACACGCATTGCTGAGCTGGAGAAAGAAGTCCATGAAGAAGCCGGCGAGGCGTTTAATCTGGGTTCAACCAAGCAGCTTCAGCATATTCTGTTTGAAAAGATGGAGTTGCCGGTAATTAAGAAAACGCCCAAAGGCGCACCATCAACCTCAGAAGACGTATTGCAGGAACTTGCGCTTGAGTATCCGCTTCCCCATAAAATTATGGAGTATCGCGGACTGACAAAACTGAAAAATACCTACACCGACAAACTACCGAAGATGATTAATCACCGTACGGGGCGGGTACACACGTCGTATCATCAGGCAGTGACCGCTACCGGGCGTCTTTCGTCTACCGATCCGAATTTGCAGAATATTCCGATCCGTAACGAAGAGGGCCGCCGGGTCAGGCAGGCTTTTGTACCCCGCAAGGGCTACAAAATTGTGGCAGCCGATTATTCTCAGATAGAACTTCGCATTATGGCGCATTTGTCAAAAGACAAAGGCCTTCTTGAAGCATTTTCTGAAGGCAAAGATATTCACAAAGCAACCGCTTCGGAAGTCTTTGATGTCCCACTGGAAGATGTCACAGCTGAGCAGCGCCGCAGTGCGAAGGCGATTAACTTCGGCCTGATTTACGGCATGTCGGCATTTGGGCTGTCGAAGCAGCTAAATATCCCCCGTCATGAAGCACAAAAATACATGGATCTGTATTTTGAACGCTATCCCGGCGTTCTGGAATATATGGATACCACCAGAGCCTCTGCCAAAGAAAAAGGCTATGTGGAAACCGTGTTTGGTCGCCGGCTTTATCTCCCGGACATCAAAGCCAGTAACGGCGCTCGCCGTAAAGGTGCGGAACGTGCCGCGATCAATGCGCCTATGCAGGGCACTGCCGCTGATGTGATTAAGCTGGCAATGATAAAAGTGGACGACTGGATCCAGAAAGAAGCCGCAGATGATGTCTCAATGATGATGCAGGTACACGATGAACTGGTTTTCGAGATAAAAGAAGCCTCATTGGAAGCGCACTGCAAGCAGATAGTTGCGCTGATGGAACAGGCAGCAACGCTTTCTGTCCCTTTGTTGGTTGAGGCCGGCATTGGTGAAAACTGGGACGAAGCACACTAAAAGGTAATTTCATTACAAGATACCGCAATAAAATCGTCTGATTTTCAGTCTTTTGGTAATTTAATTACATTTTTTTCTTGCCTTTTTTGTCCTCTGCGTTACTCTTATAAGCGTAGGGTACAGAGGTGAGAAAGCTGTTTTCAAACCTTTGCTTTAACCCCGACACATTGTCGGGGTTTTTTTATGCCTGCAGATTAATACCAACCCACAAAACGGGTACACAGTCAGCGCAAGTTGGTAAATTACCCCTGCAATCAGAATTCTCTATCACAATGATTATTAAAGACTTTTCAAAAAGTTTTACTTTTTTCTGAAAAAAATAGGAGAAGGAAGGAACTTATTACGCTTGAAGAGGCTCTTATCTACGGTTTTTATGTGTTTTCTCTCAGTCCTTTTATGCCCCATCCATTGATGGGGCATTTTTTATTCAGGCATCTGAATCTTGTTCTGGCGTCTCTTCCAATCCCAGCCACGCCGTCAGCACCTGTTCCAACTCAGGTAATCCTTGTTTGTTCAAAGAGGAGAATGTGTGCACTGTCACATCGCCGCAGAATGCCATAGCCGCTTCACGCGCCATGAGTAACTGCGCTTTTCGTTTTCCCGACTTGAGTTTGTCTGACTTTGTCAACAGCGCAAGAACCGGTAATTCGGCGCTGACTGCCCAGTGAATAAGTTCCTGATCAAGATCTTTAAACGGATGACGAATGTCCATCAACACGACCAGTCCGCGTAATTGTTCGCGTTTCTGTAGATATTCACCCAACGACTTCTGCCATTTTTTCTTCATTGCCAGCGGCACCTGGGCGAAACCATAGCCGGGTAAATCCACTAATCGCCGGTGTTCATCGAGCTCGAAAATATTGATCATTTGCGTGCGCCCAGGCGTTTTACTGGTTCTGGCCAGGCTTTTTTGGCGCGTCAGCGAGTTCAGGGCACTCGATTTTCCGGCATTTGATCGGCCAGCAAAGGCCACTTCAATGCCACCGTCCTGTTTTAAATGACCGATGTCCGGCGCACTCATAAGAAATTTAGCTTTGGTAAAATACGTCATGGCCTTGTTGTGCCTACCTTTTGTTTAGATCTTTTGACAGCCGCTGCATGATAAAAAAGCGTAAAACCATAGTTTTATCATGGAATAGGTTTTTCTGGCGCGGTAAATGTGTAAAATACGCATGATATCACGTATGTCACGCGAGCCGTTGGATCCTTTTAAGAGATTGATTATGAAAAAACTGTGTTTGTTGGTATGTATGTCGTTGGGGTTGTCTGCCACAGCCGTCGCAGAAGGTGATGCTGAAGCAGGAAAGGCAAAGTCTGCAGTTTGTGCTGCATGCCACGGTCCTGATGGAAACAGCATGATCGAAATGAATCCTAAAATTGCAGGACAGCATGAAAACTATCTGGTTAAGCAGTTGCAGGAATTCAAACTTGCCTCTAAGACAGGTGGTGAAGAAGGCCGTAATAACGCAGTGATGAACGGTATGGCTGCGCCTCTCTCTGAACAGGACATGCAGGACCTGGCCGCCTACTTCTCGAGTCAGGAAATGAAACCAGGCGAAACGCCGGAAGAATATGTAGAACCGGGTCAGGCATTATATCAGGGCGGTGACGAGGAACGTGGCATCACAGCATGTATCGCATGTCATGGTCCAAAAGGAAACGGCATGGCACTGGCAGGATTTCCTGATATCAGTGGTCAGCATGCTACGTATACAGAAGCACAGCTTAAAGCATTTCGCTCAGGCCAGCGTCATAATGATATGAACGGCATGATGCGCGATATTGCCTCTAAACTGACAGATGAAGACATCACAATTTTGTCGAATTACATCTCAGGATTACACTAATTTTCCGTTATAAAACAGTGTTGTTAAATTTTTGTTAGCAAAAAAGTTGTAATTCAGAATTATTCCTGTATTCTACTGCACTAGTTTTGGTAACTAATACCGAAACAGTCCAAGCTTAATAACAACAATAAAAAGCGAACATGGACGACTCAATAAAGCGTCAGGAAGACCCAAAACAACAAAGAAAGCTCTGCGAAGAAAAAGAATAAGGGGAGCCCGAAGGGAAGCCAGCCGCACAATGAAGTGCAATAACGGGAGAGGTGTCATCTGACACTCAACAATGTAGGGTGATGGTTTAGGCCATCACCTTTTTTCTTTTTTGCGCGTTAAAAAATCACCTTGTTCTCATGAAAGTACACTCCCCCTCCTGCCCACTGTGTCAGCACACTGACGTACGTCTGTATCACCAGGATAGAAAGCGGAACTATTATCAGTGTGGACAGTGTGAACTAGTGTTTGTACCTCCTGAAAGTTTTCTTTCAGCCGATCAGGAACATGCTGAATATTTACTCCATGAGAATGCTTTCGACGATCAGGGATACCGGCAATTCCTCTTCCGCCTGGCATCACCCTTGACAGCCTCGTTGCCTCCCGGCCTTAGTGGTCTTGATTTTGGCTGTGGCCCGGCGCCAGTTCTGGCCGACATACTCGCGTCAGAAGGAATGAATATGGCAATTTATGACCCACTGTTCTTCCCTGATAGCGCTGTGCTAACCAAAAAGTATGATTTCATCACCTGTACCGAAGCCATTGAGCATTTTCACAAGCCAGACGAAGAGCTCAGACTGCTGGTAAGCCTTTTAAAACCTGAGGGTGTGCTTGCCGTAATGACAAAGCGGGTGATTAGCCAGCAACGATTTACATCGTGGCATTACAAAAATGACCCTACTCACGTCTGTTTCTTCAGTGAGGCGACATTTCACTATATCGCCAGAACTTTTGGTTTTACGGTAAGTTTTCCGGCTGCAGATGTTGTATTCATGCAGAAGGAAGCGTAGATCCACGTTATACTAGTCACAGACATTCATTTACCCAATTCCAAACCGAAGGAACTATGGCCAGAAGTAAGAAAACCCGAAAAGTCGGCCTCATTGGTGTTCGTAAAGATCCTGATTTCAAACCGAGTCAGAACAAAGACGCCAAGAAACAAAGGCCGAAAAAGCATAAAGGTAAACCTGCGGGTAACCGTCACAATGTTGAACAGAAATCGACAGCCTCGTCGGCTCCCAGAAAAAATCAGGATCCGCGAGTTGGCAGCAAAAAGCCAATAGACCTGACTCCACCGTCGTCATCGCCCGTGGCCAAGACCCAGGCACGAAAATACGCTAATCCTGCCGAAGAACTTGCGGCGCTGGAAGCTGATACACGCCTTGCTACATTGCTGGATAAACTCGACGAGGGCGAAAAGATTACCCGGGCCGAGCAAGCTTACGTCGACGAAAAGATGGCACGTCACCGCATCGTATGTGATTTGCTCGGTATTGCCGACATGGATGACGAGGACGAACAGGAAGATGATGATCCGTTCGATAATTTAGACGCTATTGATATAGACGACTATAAGCGTTAACGGAGCCAGAAATGTGGTGGACCCTTATCATGATTGCGGGTGTAGCAATCATACTGGGACTTGGCTTTTACGCCGGTCGCCTGTTGTTTCTTTTAAAACAACAAAATAAACGTCAGCAAGCGGCTCGTGATAAGCGTGTAGAAACCATTTCAGAGAGCGTGCTTACGATTTCAATGGCGATGGAGCAACAGCAGTGCGAGCTCTCAGAAGGCGCAATTCGTATTGTTAACCTGCTACACGCCCTGCCTGTCGATCCGCAGCCCGACTACCGCAACAAGTTTCCGCATATCCATGCCTTGTTCGTTGCGGTGAGTGGCTTTGCTATTCTGGAGGCCAGGCAACAACTGTCAAAAGCGGAACGCAGAAAACAGGATGTTGCCCGCGAGCAAATTGAGTCAGAACATGAAAGTAAGGTGTTAAGCGAGCTACCCGAGATTAAAGCCTACTGTGAAGCGCTGTAACAGCGCTTCACACATCACAGCTGGTTCAACTGATTATCTCACTGCCTGTTAGCGCACCGCCTCGTCGCAGCACGCCTGATAACAGTGGCAGTTAACTTCATGATCGTTCACCATCCCCACTGCCTGCATAAATGCATAGCAAATCGTTTCCCCGACAAAATTGAAACCTGCTTTTTTCAGGGCTTTTGACATCGCTATCGATTCAGCCGTTTTTGTTGGCGCATCACGAAAACTGTCCCAGCGATTGATGAGGGTTTTACCGCCGGTAAATTGCCAGAGAAAGTCACTGAAGCTTTCTTTCTCTTCAATCTTTAAAAACCCGTTGGCATTTCTGATTATCGACTGAATCTTCAATCGATTGCGTATGATCCCCGGGTTTTGCATCAGCGTTTCCACATCATCGTCAGTCATAGTGACAATTTTCGTCGGATCGAACTGATAAAACGCCTGTTCAAAATTCTGCTGCTTTTTCAGAATGGTTATCCAGGACAGTCCTGCCTGTTGACCGTCAAGACACAGCTTGGCAAACAGCTGTTGTGAGTTTGTGACCGGCCTTCCCCACTCTTCATCGTGATAACGCTGATACTCAGGATCCGATGACACCCAGCCACAGCGATGGACATTTTGCTTAACCATATCCAGTTAACCCTTAATTGATTCCTGATTTTATGCGGTTTTCAGGGGTGAAAGCCTACATTCGTTGCCTGACAAATTGTATACTATGCCACCTTTGAATAGTCAGTTAGAAATATAAGCAGCGAATGTATGCAGAAATACGATATTAAAACCTTTCAGGGGTTGATCCTCGCGCTTCAGGATTACTGGGCACGCCAGGGCTGCGTTATCATCCAGCCACTGGACATGGAAGTAGGAGCAGGTACGTTTCATCCTATGACCTTTCTTCGCTCGTTAGGCCCTGAGCCAATCAGCAGCGCCTACGTCCAGCCCTGTCGCCGTCCAACCGATGGCCGCTATGGTGAAAACCCTAACCGCCTGCAACATTACTACCAGTTTCAGGTAATGTTAAAGCCCTCTCCTGACAATATTCAGGAGCTGTATCTGGGCTCGCTGAAAGAGTTAGGCTTTGATCCGCTGGTGCATGACATTCGCTTTGTAGAAGATAACTGGGAATCACCAACGCTGGGGGCCTGGGGCCTTGGCTGGGAAGTCTGGCTCAATGGCATGGAAGTTACGCAGTTTACCTATTTCCAACAGGTCGGTGGCCTGGAGTGTAAGCCGGTGACCGGAGAGATCACCTATGGCCTCGAACGTCTGGCCATGTATGTTCAGGGCGTTGACTCTATTTATGACCTGGTATGGACAGACGGACCGATGGGGAAAGTGACCTACGGTGATGTCTTCCACCAGAACGAAGTGGAACAATCCACATATAATTTCGAACATGCCAATGTAGATTTCCTGTTCCGCACCTTCGATGAGTGCGAGGCAGCCAGTAAACAGCTTATTGAAAACAACCTTCCCTTGCCTGCCTATGAACAGGTAATGAAGGCATCTCATGCGTTTAATCTTCTGGACGCGCGTCACGCAATTTCAGTTACTGAGCGTCAGCGCTATATTTTACGAGTAAGAACGCTGGCAAAAGCGTGCGCAGAAAGCTACTACGCCGCCCGCGAAACCCTGGGATTCCCCCTGTGCAACAAGGAGCCGTCAGCGTGAGAACAGAGAACCTGCTTATTGAATTAGGCACAGAAGAATTACCCCCGAAAGCCCTTAAAAACCTGGGAGAAAGCTTTGCTTCCCAGTTTCAGGCTGCCCTTGAGCAAGCCGAGTTACCGTTCTCTTCTGTCAGCTGGTTTGCAGCACCACGTCGCTTGGCCGTTTATGTCACAGAGCTGGCAGAAGGCCAGCAAGACAAAGTGGTAGAGAAGCGCGGTCCCGCAGTTTCAGCTGCCTTTGATGCAGAAGGTAATCCAACCAAAGCGGCACTTGGCTGGGCGCGCGGCAACGGCATTGATGTTGCGGATGCAGAGCGCCTTGTTACCGATAAAGGCGAATGGCTGCTGCACAAAGCCAACGTACCCGGCCAGCCTGTATCGGCGTTACTTGAGTCTTTACTCAACCAGGCCATCGGCAAATTGCCTATCCCTAAACCTATGCGTTGGGGTAACTATAACACCCAGTTTATTCGTCCGGTTCATACACTTGCTGTGCTTTACGGTAGTGAGGTCGTCAACCTGACAGCGCTTGGTTTAGCCAGCGGTCGTGTCATTCAGGGGCATCGTTTCCACGGCGAGCCCACTTTTGAGTTAGACCACGCAGATAATTACGCAACGAAACTGGAAGCGCATTATGTAATTGCTGATTTTCAGGCACGCTCGGACAAGGTCCGTGAGTCGCTTGAAGCGAATGCGAAATCACTCGGACTCAATGCAGATTTCAATGATGAACTGTTAGAGGAAATTGCGTCGCTGGTAGAATGGCCGGTAGTGCTGACTGCCAGTTTCGATAAGGCATTCCTCGACGTTCCGAAAGAAGCGCTGATCTATACCATGAAAGACGATCAGAAGTACGTGCCACTGTTAGATGATAACGGTGAATTATCGAACACATTCCTGTTTGTCAGTAACATTGAAAGCGAAGATCCCTCTCAGGTCATATCGGGTAATGAGAAGGTTATCCGCCCTCGCCTGGCCGACGCCGAGTTCTTTTTTAACAGTGATAAGAAGTCCAGTCTGGAAAGCCGCCTGGAATCGCTTAGCAGCGTCCTTTTCCAGAAGCAACTGGGCACGCTGAAAGATAAATCCGATCGCATCGCTACGCTGGCAGGATTCATAGCCGGTAAGATTGGAGCTAATGACGCGCTGGCTCATCGTGCAGGGTTACTCTCAAAGACAGACCTCATGACCAATATGGTGATGGAGTTTCCGGATGTTCAGGGCGTTATGGGTATGTATTATGCCGAGCACGACGGTGAAGAACCGCAGGTTGCCCGCGCGCTGTATGAGCAATACATGCCTCGCTTTGCCGGTGATGACCTTCCTACCAGTGACATCGCTGCGTCAGTATCGCTGGCGGACAAGCTGGATACACTGGTAGGCATTTTTGGTATTGGGCAATTGCCTAAAGGCGATAAAGATCCGTTTGCGTTGCGCCGCGCTGCTATTGGTGTCCTTCGTATCATCGTAGAAAAGAACCTCAAGCTTGACCTTGAAGATCTGGTCGCAAAAGCTGCCGAAGTGTATGGTGACAAGCTGACGAACGACGCGTGTCAGTCACAGGTCGTGGATTTTGTGCTTGGCCGTTTCGTAGCGTTACTACAGGACCAAGGGATCAGCATGGATGTTATTCTGTCTGTCTCTGCTCGCCGCCCCACCAAGCCTTCCGATTATGCTGCGCGCATTGCTGCGGTTTCCGCTTTCAGGGACCTCGAACAAGCTGAAGCGCTGGCAGCAGCAAATAAGCGGGTAGCAAATATTCTAGCGAAGCAGGACTCACCGGTGTCTACCGATATTTCACCGTCCTTGCTTCAGGAAGCACCGGAAAAAGCCCTCTACGATGCCCTAAAGGCAGTTGAAGGTGATATTGCGCAGTCTGCCAGCCAAGGTAATTATCAAGCCGTGCTGACGGCTCTGGCGACCCTTAGGGAAGAAATCGATGCCTTCTTTGATAATGTCATGGTAATGGCGGATGACATCGAAATTCGTCAGAACCGCCTTGCGTTACTTGCGCTATTGAGGCAACTTTTCCTCACTACCGCAGACATTTCGCAACTAGCGAAAGCATAGTAAGTTCAACCAGTAACCATGCCCGGCCGGTATTTACTTTACTCAGCCGGGCTCTTTTGAGGACATCGTGTTAAAGAAAGCATTATTCCTATTTTCTCTGCTCACCCTGTCAGCTTGCTCAAGCACGGGGTCTATCAACGTGCCAGGCATATCCTCTGCACCGGAAGTTGAATTTTCCAATCTTTACTTACGTGGTGTTTTCAACTGGTGGGAAGCAAACGCACCCTATAAATTTACCAAGGGTAATGGCGGCTGGCAGGTTGATGTTGAGCTTATAGCCGATGGACAGCCTTATGATTTTAAGGTGTCAGATGCTAACTGGACTCCGTCACAGAGCTGTGGCGGGAAATACAAGGGTCAGCCCGTTACTGTGAATACCACAAGTTATCTGATTTGTGCCGGCGATTCTGAAACACTGCAATTCACCCCGTCTGATACCGGCACTTATCGTTTTACTATAATGTCTGCCAGTGGAAATGAAATCAGGTTGCTGATTACACGGGCTGGCTAGTTTGTGCTTCTTACTTTACTAATATAATGAATAGCTGCGTAATGCAGCTATTTTTTTATCCGGTGCTAGCGTTCAGAAATCCGAGTGGCTGGCGTAAGTTAGGCTCTGAGACCGCTTCATTGCTTTATCCTACCAGCGTATGACTGGCACAAGCATCTTAGGTACTGAGTGATGCTGCGAGACTAGCCAAGTAAGAAAGCCCTGGCACAAACCTATAATCTCATGAAAACTGGCCTGATAAAGCACGCTTGAAATCGGTGTAATAGCGCTCTTAGACTTTTTTGAAAACTTACTGTGTTATCAGCTCAGAGCTGTGCTTGTAGAATGGGGCTTCACTGAGACAGCTGCGCTCAAATTAAGTGTGAGAAATGACTGCATTATCGCAGTAGAGTCAGAAGTAAATTGCTCAGTTTTGTCGCCATACGGCCCACCAATCCCGAACAAAAGAGTGCGATAAGAAATGCTGCAGGCCAGGCTAGAATAAAGGCTTTGCCCCAGCTTTGGAAAAAGGTGTCTGTGATCCCTAAGTTGAGGTAGGTCACCCAACCAGTCATCAGCAATGACAATACCAGAGACATGCAAAAAGAAAAGCTGACACGCCGAACCCAGTTTTCAAGCACACTTTCACTCCAAATAAAAAAGCGGCAACGATAACGCTGCCGCAGAACACAACAAAGGAAGGAAGAGATTCATCAGTTGATGCACGTATAGTAACCTTTTAAATTATACATACACTGTTGATCGTCTACATTTACCATGACTCCGTCGCATGTTCATATGTTCTGTTACGAAATAGATATCTGACCTGCCAGTGACCCATGTGGCCGCCTTATTTTCTGTGTGTCGTAACTATTCTGTTTGCATGAGCACATCTCAGGAAGCGATGGCAACGCTCAGCCAGCCTGGGTTTTTCTTGCATTCTGCCATTGAATTAAACAGCATCTGTGATGATACAGCAATGATAGGGATAGCCCAGATACCATCGTCAACCCGTTTCCCAACAACTCGTGCCATGTTGTAGCAGCGACACATTCCTATCTGTACAGATAGTGTTGATGTTCTTCTACCGGCTTTTCTACTGTCATCGGCTTTTGCATGCAAAACGAAGGGAAATGTAAGGCTGCACAACAAAGCGCGAATAGCGTGTACCAGATAATAAAAAAGCCCGGCATATTTCAGGCCGGGCTTTCCGATAGTCAGCTAGGAACGGTTTTTGTGAACAACTACACTACAGTTAGTTTGTGAACCCCGCCCTGCAATTGCATATTTCTCTGGGCTCACAACTTAATAAGCGCTTTGTTCGCACCTTCCCTTTCAACTACAACTACACGTCGAGGTTTTCTACTTTTAGCGCATTTGCTTCGATAAACTCTCTGCGTGGTTCAACCTGATCACCCATCAATGTGGTGAACAACTGGTCACATTTAATCGCATCTTCAATGGTAACCTGCAGCATTCTGCGATTTTCCGGATCCATCGTTGTTTCCCAAAGCTGACTCGGGTTCATTTCACCCAGCCCTTTATAGCGCTGAATGTATTGACCTCGTTTCGCTTCATTCATCAGCCACTCAAGCGCTTCCTTAAATGAGCTGACAGGCATTTTTCTTTCACCGCGCTGAATGAACGCATCGTTATCCATCATATTATTGATAGCGTGATTCAGTTCCTTCAGACGAACATACTCACTGGATTCGATAAACTCACGATTCAATGAGTACTCATAATCGATGCCGTGCATGCGCATGATAATGGTAATGTAAAATTCACTACGCTCTTCGTCCCTGCGAATTTCATAACGATAGGTTGCCGCATCGTTTTCTTTTTCAGTTAATTGCTGAATGAAACGATCTGCAATGCCGTCCAGTGTTGACTCTTCTTTGAGATTCTCAAGGTCAATGGTCGGCGTGTAAATCATTCGATAAAGAATGGTTTCAGGCATAACCCTGCGCATACGCCCTATCATTTTTTCAACGCTTTGATACTGCTTTATCAGGTTCTCTAATGCGATGCCGCTGATACCAGGATCGTCATCAGACGTATGCAGAGACGAACCGTCTAATGCAATTGAGGTAAGATAATTAGTTAACGAGTCATCATCTTTAAGATACTGTTCTTGTTTGCCTTTTTTCACTTTATAAAGCGGTGGCTGGGCAATGTATACATAGCCTCGCTCGATAATTTCCGGCATTTGACGATAGAAAAAGGTCAACAGTAGCGTTCGAATGTGAGAGCCATCCACATCCGCATCCGTCATGATAATGATGCTGTGGTAACGCAACTTATCAGGATTATACTCATCACGACCAATACCACAGCCCAGTGCGGTAATTAGTGTCGCTACTTCCTGAGAGGATAACATCTTGTCAAAACGCGCTTTTTCTACGTTAAGAATTTTTCCTTTCAATGGAAGGATTGCCTGATTTTTACGGTTACGACCCTGCTTAGCTGAACCGCCAGCAGAGTCACCCTCCACAATATACAGTTCGCTTAGTGCAGGATCTTTTTCCTGACAGTCAGCGAGTTTGCCAGGAAGGCCCGCAAGGTCCAATGCGCCTTTGCGGCGTGTCATTTCACGCGCTTTTCTGGCTGCTTCGCGAGCACGTGCAGCATCAATGATTTTTGATGCAATCACTTTACTCTCTGCAGGGTTTTCTAACAGGAATTCTGCTAACTTTTCATTCATCGCCGACTCTACAGCCGGCCGCACTTCAGATGAAACTAACTTGTCTTTGGTTTGAGATGAAAACTTAGGGTCTGGCACTTTTACTGAAACAACCGCAGTCAGACCTTCACGCGCATCATCACCACTGGCGTTCGTTTTGGCTTTTTTGTTAAGCCCTTCCGTTTCCATGAAGTTATTCAGGGTACGTGTTAACGCACCACGGAAGCCCGCTAAATGGGTACCACCATCGCGCTGAGGGATGTTGTTAGTAAAACAGAAAATGCTTTCCTGGAAGCTATCATTCCATTGCATAGCGACTTCGACAGAAATGCCATCCTCGCGCTCTGAACTAAAATGGAATACAGATTGGTGTACTGGGGTCTTCTTCTGATTCAGATATTCAACGAATGCGCGTATTCCGCCTTCGTACTTGAAGTGATCTTCCTTTCCATCGCGCTCATCTTTCAGGCGGATTGCTACGCCTGAGTTGAGAAAAGACAGCTCACGCAAACGCTTTGCGAGAATGTCATAATGAAATTCAGTATTGGTAAATGTGTCGTGGCTTGGCCAGAAACGTAGTGCCGTACCGGTTTTGTCTGTTTCGCCAATAGCCGCTAATGGGGCTTGTGGCACACCGTGGCTGTATTCCTGTTCATATGCTTTTCCACCACGACGAATACGCAGTTTTAATTTACTGGATAAGGCGTTTACCACTGAAACACCCACACCGTGCAAGCCACCAGAGACCTTGTAAGAGTTGTCATCGAACTTACCGCCTGCGTGCAAGACGGTCATAATTACCTCTGCTGCTGATACCCCTTCTTCCTCATGAAGTTCGGTCGGTATCCCGCGGCCATCATCAGATACTGACACTGAGCCATCTGTATGAATCTGCACTAAAATCTCTGAACAGTGACCCGCTAGCGCTTCATCAATGGAGTTATCGACTACCTCGAAAACCATGTGGTGCAAGCCGGTTCCATCATCGGTATCACCAATGTACATGCCCGGACGCTTACGTACGGCATCTAGCCCTTTCAGCACCTTGATACTGGACGAGTCGTAGTTGTTCTGCTCTGACATACTAGATTTCACTCCTCTGTCACGTGTCCATGTTCCACGTGAAACATTCTTTTTTCGTTGTATTTATTAATAAAACTTAGTTGTTCACGTTCAATCGCAGTCACGAAAACCTGCGTGTCCATGTCTAACAACCCATCGATAAAGCGTTCGCGCTTATCGATATCTAATTCGGCACCAACATCATCTAGCAGGAAAATACTTTTCCTCGATGTGAGTCGATTAAATAGTGCAGTCTGCGCCAATTGTAGCGCCGCTACGGCCATTCTCAGCTGTCCCCGAGAAAGTATCTCCTGGGCGTTTACCCCGTTCAACTTAAACCGGATATCGGCTTTATGAGGCCCAGATGAGGTATGCCCCATTTTAGCATCATACTCAGTCTTTTTAACCAAGCTTTCTGCTAAAGTGGCATCTTTTTCCCATCCCTTGTAGTAACTCACAGATACCTCAAACTCTGGTAGGAAGCTCAGCAAAAAATCTTCGAATATCGGGGTAAGATTTGATACATACTGTTGTCGCAAATCGTGCACGGCATTCCCTACAACCTCAAACTGACTCTCCCAATACTGATATTGCGGGTTAGACAAAACAGCTTGTTGTTTCAGTAGCGCATTACGATGCCGCAGCAACTTACTGTACTGTTGAGAAAGTCCATTAAAGCTATGTTCCACGTGAAACAATCCCCAGTCGCAGAACCGGCGACGCTCTGAAGGAGAGCCTAATATTAGATCGGTGCTTTGCGGTGTAAACAACTGTACAGGTATCCGGCTCACTAAGTCAGCCAGTCGGGATGAGTGCTTCCCATTTACGGAACACGTAAACTGATCCCCTCGCGTGCGTTCGATACCAACCTTAAAATTATCCCCTGCATCATCCACGCATTTCGCGAAAATACTAAAAGCGTTGTTGTCCTGATGAATAACAGATTGGTGTTTGGCAGTGCGAAAAGAACGACCAAACCCTAGGTAATAAATTGCTTCAAGCAGAGAAGACTTACCGCTTCCATTGACACCCGTTATCACGGTGAGCTGTCTGGAAGGATGAAGCTTTACATCGGTGATGTTCCGAAAATGAGTAAGCTGGACTTCGTCCAGTTTCATGATGATAAACCCGGGAGAAAGCAGATCAAGCTGGAGAAGGCATTAACGAAAATCAAGCAATCTCCAGCCTGATATGAGAAGTGGTAATTACAGACGCATCGGCATAATGACGTATAATGCCGCGTCATCTTCAGCATCCTGAATCAGTGCACTGGCGTTAGAATCTGAAAGACTAATTTGTACCTTCTCTGAAACCAGCGCATTGAGCACATCAATAAGATAGGCCACGTTGAAACCTATCTCGAGATCATCACCCTGATAGTCTACATCAACAATTTCTTCTGCTTCTTCCTGCTCAGGGTTGTTAGCTGTGATCTTTAACTCACCTGATGACAAGTTTAAACGCACGCCTCTGAACTTCTCATTGGAGAGAATCGCAGCCCTGGAAAACGCTTCTTTTAACACGGCTTTACTGGCCAGTACGGTCTTATCACCATCTTTTGGCAACACACGACGGTAGTCGGGGAAACGGCCGTCAACCAGCTTACTGGTAAAGATAAAATCGCTGGAAAAGAGTCGCAGATGGTTCGCGCCAATCTGTATCTTAAGAAGCTTGTCGTCTTCACCGATAAGGCGGGAGATTTCAAGCACACCTTTACGCGGAATAATGACCTGCCGTGCTGGCAGTGTATTGTTATATTCTAAGCGACAAAGTGCGAGTCGGTGCCCGTCTGTTGCCACTGTTCGAATGATATTATCTTCGGTTTCCAGTGACATCCCGTTAAGGTAATAACGAACATCCTGCTGCGCCATGGAAAAGTGGGTACTATCAATGAGACGCTTCAAATCACTGCAAGAAATCTCAAACTCTACTTCGCCTTCCCAGTCTTCCAGATTCGGATAATCATTGGCAGAAAGCGTAGACAATGTGTATCGACCACGACCCGCACGGATCAGCGCCTTATTACCATCAAGAGAGAAAGAGATGTCTGTGCCGTCTGAAATACCACGAATAATATCAAACAGCTTTTTTGCTGGTACGGTAATTTCACCTTCCGAAAACTCACCTTCCAGTTTGATGCTGGAAATAAGCTCTACCTCAAGATCTGTACCTGTCAACCAGAGTGCGTCTTCACTAACTTTGATTAACACGTTTGATAGTATTGGCAACGTATGACGGCGCTCTACGGCCCCGGAAACCAGTTGCAGTGGCTGTAAAAACTTTTCGCGGCTAATAGTAAATTTCATTGATTTTTAGTCTCGCCTCGGTCGTTAAGAAGACAATGTCCGTATGAGGTTCTTATAGTCTTCTTTTATATCATGACTTTCTTCTCTAAGCTGCTCTATTTTTCTGCACGCATGCAGCACCGTCGTATGGTCGCGGCCACCGAACGCGTTGCCTAACTCAGGTAAACTATGGTTAGTTAACTCTTTGGCTAACGCCATCGCTACCTGACGTGGTCTGGCAACACTTCTGCTTCGACGCTTAGACAGTATGTCAGAGACCTTAATTTTATAATAGTCAGCCACGGTTTTCTGAATGTTATCCACCGTTACGAGCTTTTCCTGCAGGGCCAGCAGATCGCGTAGCGCTTCACGAACAAAATCAATGGTTATTGGGCGTCCTGTAAAATTAGCGTTGGCTATCACGCGGTTAAGCGCCCCTTCCAGCTCTCGCACATTAGAACGCAGACGCTTCGCAACGAAAAATGCCACTTCGTTAGGTAAGTGAATGCGGTTCTCTGCGGCTTTTCGCATTAAAATCGCAACGCGAGTCTCAAGCTCAGGTGGCTCGATTGCAATCGTTAAGCCCCAGCCAAAACGTGACTTCAGTCGGTCCTCTACCCCGTCAATCTCTTTTGGATAACGATCGGACGTCAGAATGATTTGCTGATTACCTTCAAGCAGTGCATTGAAAGTGTGGAAGAACTCTTCCTGAGAACGCTCTTTATTGGCAAAGAACTGAATGTCATCAATGAGCAATGCATCGACGGAACGATAAAAACGCTTAAAGTCTTCAATGGCATTATTCTGCAGCGCTTTTACCATGTCCTGCACAAAACGCTCAGAGTGCATATAAACAATTTTGGCATCGGGTCGATTGGCAATAATGCCATTACCTACTGCGTGCAATAAGTGCGTCTTACCCAGGCCGGTGCCCCCATAGATAAAGAGCGGGTTGTAAGAACCACCCGGATTATTAGCTACCTGCGTTGCCGCTGCTCTGGCTAACTGATTTGATTTACCCTCAACAAAATTCTCAAACTGATACGTGGGATTGATATTGCTTTTATGCTTCATCCCTTCAGGAATAGGAACAACCTTCGGAGAAGAATGACCAGATAATGTACCTGACACCTTTTCATTAAACCGAGACGACCCGCTGTTGCGACTATTATCACTGGCAACAGAATTAGCGTCTGATTTTGCCGCACCGGGTGGTGCCTGAAAAGCAGTAACCGGTGGCGTTTCGCTACGAGTCTGTGTTACCGGAGGCGACGCACTGCGATTCGGCGTGGAGGCCTGAGGTTGTCTGCTCATAACTTCCAGACGTAACTCGGGTGCATCTGCGCCGGCGAACTCGGTGAACAATTGCGTAATCTTGTCGCGGTATTTATCGCGTACCCAATCCAGAATGAAACGGTTTGGCGCATACAAGGTGATCACGCTGTCTTCTTCCTGAGACGTCAGTGGTCTTATCCACATGCTGAATTGTTGTGTCGGCAATTCCTGACGCAATCGCTCCAGACTTAAATTCCAAAGTGACATGGTGTAACTTCGCTCCGAATGACGCTGGAAGGGCCAAAATTGCGGGATTCAGAGACAGAAAAACGCGCCACCTGATGCGTAATCAGGTACGTATGCAATATTGGGTAACAGCGAGAATTTTGTTTTCGTTATTTGTCGCTGTGGATTATCGTATGTTATCAACAGAATGTAAATCTTGATCTTTCGCGATCTTTCGGATCTGATTGCTAATTTATTGTTTTATATGGAATATACATTTCAATTCTACGGATCGCGATCACCATAACCAAGACTACTGTATTGATGATCAGCAGCCGAGATCGAGCAAATTTTATGCCCAACCATGCGCATACCCTTGCCTTTTTGTGGATAACATAAAACAGAAATCATAGTTATTCACAGATATCAAGCCAGGATTGACGCTTTTTCGCCATAGACGTTGAAAAAATGCCGGCCAATGTCCAAAAAATCTGCAAAATACTGGCCTGAAACTGTGAATAGTCATTGACAGCAGCCCTTGGGATCTCTAGAATTCAGCGTCCTTTTTGGATGGCAGGTACTCCGCCGGTTTTTTCAAGCATGTAAGTGTGCGATTAAACTACTTAATGTTTACCGCCTACGTTTAACTCAATAAGTGAGACTTTGGTCATGAAAAGAACATTTCAACCGAGCAACTTAAAGCGCAAGCGTTCTCACGGTTTCCGTGCTCGTATGGCGACTAAAAATGGTCGTAAAGTACTGGCAGCTCGCCGTGCAAAAGGTCGCGCTCGCCTTTCAGCTTAATTGTACGATCCCAAAGTGGGCGAAAATCAGTTTTCCAGGGAGTTACGTCTGTTAACTCCCTCCCACTTTACTTACGTCTTTGATGACGCAATTCCTGCAGTATCACCTTCTTTTACTATTCTGGCACGACACAATAGTCTCGATAATCCCAGATTAGGCATAACACTTTCCAAAAAACGTATTCGAAAAGCTCACGATAGAAATCGCATAAAGCGCTTAATACGTGAAAGTTTCCGCCACAGAAGACAGGCCCTGCCCTGCGTTGATATCATCGTCGTCGGTAAATCCGGTGCAGATCGCATGAGCAATGGGGAAATTTACGCACAACTGGAAAAGTTATGGCGAAAATTAAGCAAGCGTTGCAACGCCTCCTCATAGTCCTGCCATTACTGCTGATAAAATGCTATCAGTGGTTTATCTCTCCCATGCTTGGACAGCGGTGTCGATTCCATCCGTCGTGCTCTTTTTATGCAATAGATGCATTAAAAACGCACGGATTACTATTTGGCGGTTGGTTATCCATTAAGCGCATATTAAAATGCCACCCTTTGCATGCCGGAGGATACGATCCGGTACCGGAAAAACAACAAGATAAACACTCAAAATAAAGAGACCTCTATGGAATCGCAACGTAGTTTTCTGATAATTGGCCTTGCCCTGGTGAGCTTTTTGCTCTGGCAACAGTGGCAAAAGGATTATGGCCCGCAACCTGTGCAACAGGCTCAGACCGAACAGGCATCGCAATCGCAAGGTGTACCGTCGTTTGAAGATGGTCAGAGTCAGTCTGAAACAGGCGAAATTCCGCAAAGCAGCGCGGATGTTCCGGTATCTGATACACCACAACAACCTGTCGCACAGACAAACACCAATGCCAGCCGCATTATCGAAGTGAAAACTGACACGCTGGATTTGCGCATTGATCTGCTGGGCGGTGACGTTGTAACTGCCGACCTGTTGCAATACCCAGTGACGCAAAACTCTGAAGAGCCTTACAGTTTACTGCGAGCAGGTACCAACCTTTATGTTGCGCAAAGCGGCCTGATTGGCGCTAACGGTCCGGATGCCAATCGTTCCGGTCGTCCTGTTTATAAAGCAGAAAAAGCTTATTACGAAATGACTGGTGACACCTTGTCTGTGCCTATCACATGGCGTAATGATAAGGGACTGACGGTGACAAAAACCTTTACGTTCGCCAGAGATAAGCATGATGTAAACGTTTCTTATACCGTCAATAACGGCACTTCAGAGTCAGCAACGGTGCAGCAGTACGCGCAACTCAAACAAACGTTAGCGTATGAAGATGACGGCAATATGTTCATGCCTACCTACCGTGGTGCGGCATACTCAAACGTTGATGATCCGTATGAAAAGTACACCTTCGACGATATTGAAGACGATAACCTGCGTGAAACTACCCAGGGGGGCTGGGTAGGTATGCTGGAGCACTACTTTGTTTCGGCATGGGTACCACCGCAGGATCAGACCAATTCTCTGTATAGCCGCACCTTACAAAACCAGTATGCGGTTATCGGTTATATGGGCGAACCAGTACAGGTTAATGCAGGTGAGACGGCTACTGTTTCCAGCATCTTGTATTTAGGTCCGAAAAATCAGGAAGAGTTGGCTAAGCTCGCGCGTGGCCTTGATCTCACAGTCGATTACGGCATTTTGTGGTGGATCTCACAGCCCCTGTTTAAGCTGCTTAAATTCCTGCACAGCCTGGTAGGCAACTGGGGTGTAGCCATTATCCTTATCACTATTATCGTGAAAGGTGCGATGTACTGGCTAACCAAAAAGCAGTATGAATCCATGGCCCGCCTGCGTAACCTGGCGCCGAAAATGCAACAGCTGAAAGACCGTTATGGTGATGACAGACAGAAAATGTCTCAGGCCATGATGGAAATGTACCGCAAAGAGAAAGTTAACCCGATGGGTGGCTGTCTGCCTCTGCTGCTACAAATGCCGATATTCCTGGCGCTGTACTGGGTATTAATGGAAAGTGTGGAATTGCGCCATGCCGACTTTGCACTGTGGATCACTGACCTGTCAGTAAAAGACCCCTACTTCGTGCTGCCAATTCTGACCGGTGCCAGTATGTACCTGCTGCAAAAACTGCAGCCCACGACCATCACTGACCCTATGCAGCAGAAAATTATGCAGTTTATGCCGGTAATGATGAGTATCTTCTTCCTGTGGTTCCCTGCAGGTCTGGTACTATACTGGTTAGTCAGTAATATAATTACCCTGATCCAGGCGAAGATGATTTACGCTTCCATGGAGAAACGGGGCATAAAGACCAGCTAAATTGAAACAAACAACAGCCCGCCCACGCGGGCTGTTTAGTCTTAAGAGGATAACGACGTGCCATCATTTGATATTGTGTCTGAAATCAATATGGAAGAAGTCCGTAACGCTACGGAAAACGCCAGTCGCGAACTAACTACGCGCTTTGACTTCCGTAACGTTGAAGCCAGCTTTGAATTTAAAGAAAAAACCGTGCTGATGACCGCAGAAGCTGAGTTTCAGCTCCAGCAGATGGATTCTATGTTCCGGGGAGCCTGCGCAAAACGTGGCGTAGATACCTCCTCTCTGGATGTAAAACCGATGGATCAGCATGGCAAAATCTGCCGTCAGACCATTGCGTTTAAAGAAGGCATTGAGCAGCCGGTTGCTAAGAAAATAGTAAAACTCATTAAAGACGCGAAAATGAAAGTGCAAACCTCAATACAGGGCGAAGAGCTGCGTGTGACAGGTAAAAAGCGTGACGACTTGCAAAGCGTTATGCAGCTGGTAAAAGAGGCCAACCTTGGCCAGCCTTTCCAGTTTAAGAACTTCCGCGACTAACCGGGCCAGCCAAGCACCATGTCCGAATTACTTAGCGCCAGCGAAACTATCACGGCTCAGGCTACTGCACCCGGCCGTGGTGGTGTCGGCATAGTCAGGGTCTCCGGCCCTGCGGCAACCGATATTGCGTCTGCACTGGTTCGTAAGACACTGCCTCCCCGACAGGCGGTTTACACGCCTTTTTATGATGCCGACGGCAATGTCATCGACCAGGGCATAGCACTTTATTTTGCCGGTCCGAACTCCTTTACCGGCGAAAATGTGCTGGAACTGCAAGGTCATGGCGGACAAATCGTCATGGACATGATGCTGGATGCCGTGCTTGCGACCGGCAAAGCCCGACTTGCCCGCCCCGGCGAGTTCAGCGAACAGGCATTTTTAAATGACAAGCTGGACTTAGCGCAGGCAGAAGCTATCGCCGATTTAATTGATGCCAGTTCTAAACAAGCAGCGCGCAGTGCACTTCGCTCGTTGCAAGGCGCGTTTTCTGATCAAATCCATGGTCTTTCTGACCAAATCATTCATTTGCGCATGTACGTCGAGGCGGCAATTGATTTTCCGGATGAAGAAATTGATTTTCTTTCAGACGGCAAGGTAGCAGGCGATCTCCAGAGCATCGTCGACTCACTGGCGGATATTGCCAATCAGGCAAAACAGGGAACATTGCTGCGCGAAGGTATGCAGGTGGTGATTGCCGGGCGACCCAATGCAGGCAAATCGTCGCTGCTAAATGCACTGGCAGGTCGTGACAGCGCTATTGTTACCGAGATTGCCGGTACCACGCGCGATGTTCTCAAAGAGCATATCCATATCAATGGTATGCCAGTACATATTATCGATACCGCAGGATTACGGGAAAGCCCTGACAAAGTTGAACAAATCGGTATTGAGCGCGCGTGGAAAGCCATAGAAGAAGCTGACCGGGTACTGTTCGTAGTAGACAGCACGCAGACAGAGGTTATCGATCCTTACGATATCTGGCCGGAGTTTATGCAACGGCTTCCTGAAGGAATACCAACAACAGTTGTGCGTAACAAAGCCGACTTGTCACAAAATCACATTGCAGAACAAAAAATTAATACCGCGCATGGCGAAGTCACGGTGATCAGTTTATCGGCCCGTTCAGGCGAGGGTGTCAACTTGTTGCGCGATCATTTAGCTGCCACCATGGGTCTGGATACAACAACTGAAGGACAGTTCATCGCCCGCAGACGGCATCTGGATGCCCTTCACACGGCCACCCAACACGTACACACGGGTCAACAGCAGCTGCACGACAGTATGGCAGGTGAACTGCTTGCTGAAGAGTTACGACTCGCCCATCAGGCCTTGAGCGAAATTACCGGAGAATTTACCTCCGATGATCTTCTTGGCAAAATTTTCTCTTCTTTTTGTATTGGTAAGTAAGTCATGTCAAAGCATTTCACTATCTTAGTGGGCTCAGTATTAGGCGCGTCGGAATATGTTGCTGATGCACTGTCAGACACATTAAAAGAAAAAGGCTTTCAGGCCGACATCCAGCTGGAGCCGGATTTTGATTCCATCGACACGGACAGCACCTGGATAGTCTGCACATCTACGCACGGCGCCGGCGACTTACCAGACAATATTCAGCCTTTTGCCGAACAGCTTAAAGATAAAGATTTATCAGCAGTAAACGCCTACGTTATCGGTTTGGGCGACAGTAGCTACGACACCTTCTGTTTTGGCGCTATGACCATGGAAACCCTGCTGAAAGACGGCAATGCCACGTTACTGGCCGCGCCTTTCCATATCGATGTACTAAACCATCCTATTCCGGAAGATGAAGCCGTTGCCTGGCTGGAAAAAACGGTAAGCTAACAGCGATGCTATTTACTGAAGCAGAACATCAGGCACTGAATCAGGCATTATCTAATGATGCCAGAGTTCTGTATTGCCTGGGACTGCGGCCAACCGCAAATATCAGCACAGCGACCAGCGCACCACTGCAATATAAAAGCCTGTTGGCGTTACTCAATGGCGACCAGCCAGACGGTCAGTATACGCGTGGTCGCCAGGTCAACAGTGTACTTCGCCAGTTAGAACAGCACGGGCTGATAGCACTTCCTGAAGCGTATACGCTGGAACAGTCGCTAAATGGCGTGGCGCTTATCCTGCCGTTGATTGCGGCAAAACAGGACGCCTACCTGCATTTACATCACCAACACCAGCCGATGCAGGTTAGCTGGCGACCGGATGAAACGCTGTTTAAAGACATGGCTAACCTGCTTGGGCTGATAGACCAGGACTACTCAGAAGAGGATATCGGTGAATTCGTTGCTTACTGGCTCGGCCGCCCAGCAACAGTATTCAGCCATTTTCAGTGGACCCAGAAATTTGCTTATGGCATGAAACGTAAACGTCTGGCCAGCGGACAAACACAAGTTCGCAAAGTCGGTTCACAAAACGTGAAGGTTGCGCCGGGCATTGAAGCAGATGATAATGCCCGCAAACTGGTAGAAAAATACGCTGCTAAGAAGAAGTCGTAACCCTGTATGGATTCCATAAAAGATAAAATTGCTAATCTCGCCCGCTCAATGGGTAGAAATGTCGATACTGACAATCAGTATGTCGACTACAACGTATTGCGTAAGCATTACGAAGAGCAGGCAAATCAGGAGATCCAACAGTTACAACAACGAGCGAAGAAAGAACGCGTACAAGCCATTCACGGTCGTTCTGATCTTAATCCCAAGTGGACCTTCGCCAATCTGATTGAAGACAGCGACGATGTCATAGAGGCTGTCTCAATCGCGCAATCCTTTATAGCGGCTCACGACGATCCGTCCTGGCGGGAAAGCGGCTCTCACATGATGTTGTTTTACGGTGATTATGGACGCGGAAAATCCCATATTGCCGGCGCTATCGCACACCAGTTGATTGATCAGTATGAAATTTCTGTGCTGTACCGCCAGTTGTCTACACTGCAGGAAATGCGCTATTTTTCTTTCGACTTCAATGCACAGGACAACATTGGCCAGAAGTTTCGCGAAGCCAATCAGGAATTGCTCGATGTCGATCTGCTGATCCTTGATGAAGTGTGTGTTAACGAATCTGTGTTAAAGAAGAACACCCAGAGCTGGTTAGGTAACCTGCTTCGTCAGCGACTCGTAAACAAGAAAAACTGCATCATCATTACCAACCATAATCTGAACGAGCTGGAGCACGCTCTGGGCCGTTACTGTTTCGAATCTATCAAAGAGTACGATACCTATAAAGTACGCTTCTCAGGCCCCAGTCGTCGTCAGGAATTAGGTCAGGATGAACCTGAAACAACGGCATCGTCCAGTCGCTATCAACCTAATCAGGTTCGCTAAGAAAAACTTTTTCTTACACATTTAAACTTTCCCAATTCGCATTGCGACATATCCTCAGTAACAGATGCCACAACTGATTTGACTAAGGATATGCACATGCTTAACCCAACTTTATTCTCGCGCATTGCCATCGCTACCCTGTTTACCGCTCTTACAACGGCCTCACTGGCGAACGCAAAGGAAATAGAACGCAGCTTTACAGTAACGGAAGGTGAAAGCCTGACAGTAAAAACTGACGCCGGCAGTATCGAAATTAAGACCCACAATAACGACAGCATAGAGGTATTTGCCGAAGTCGAGGGCAGCCAGGAAGACAATTTTGACATCAGCTTTGATGTGAATGATGACGGCCTGGAAATTGTTGGAAGGAATGACAATAGCCACGGCTGGAACTGGAATTCACTGAAGGTGAAATACCAAATTACTGTACCCAAACGCTTTAACCTGGATCTGGATACATCAGGTGGCAGTATTGAAATAGACGATATCACAGGGGAAATTAAAGTCAGGACCTCAGGAGGCTCAATCAGTGTGGGTGATGTGAACGGCGATATCAGCCTGCATACCTCAGGCGGATCTATCCGTACAGAGGATGTAATGGGCGAAATCGATGCGCATACCTCCGGAGGCAGTATCAACGTGACGTTCGCAAAACAACCGTTAAAAGATGCCAGTTTAACGACTTCAGGAGGCTCCATTACCGCGCGTCTGCCTGCAAATGTGGCCATTGATATCGACGCATCAACCAGCGGCGGTCGTGTAAAAACAGAATTTGACGTTTCAGGTAAGGTAAAAAAGCAGCGGATCCGGGGAAAAATAAATGGCGGTGGCCCTGAAATTGAATTGCATACCTCAGGTGGCAGTGTTCGTGTGGAAAAGATCTAATCCACAGTAAGATCGCGATCAAGCCCATGCTAAGTGGGCTTTTTTTGATCACAACCAGGATCTACTCAACACTTTATCCCCAGCCAGATCACACTTTGATCACTCCTGTGGATAGGATCCTCTGATCCACTGTGTATAAGCTCTGATCTCAAACGGGACTGTTTTTCACTGAATTGCTGTTGTGGATAAATACACTGGTTATACACAGGATCACAAGGGGGATAACGATCCCATGTCCCCATAGTTATCATTCTTGTAAACTACTGTTAATTATCAACTTAAGTGCCTTATCAACAGATCTTCGCGATCCTAATAAATATAAAAATAAAGAGATCTCTAAGAGATCTTAAGATCACTAGCCACGATCCTTTTTTCAAACAAAGATCTCACTGAAGAAAATTTAACCATTTTCATTCACCAAGACTTCAGCTAAAATACGCGCCCTTTTTCAGACCACACTCTGGTTTTCCAAATCTGAAAAAGTCCGGTTTCATCAGGTTTAACGAGGTATTCCATGTTTTATCAACAAGCGTTTGACGTCATTGTCGTCGGTGGCGGACATGCAGGCACCGAAGCCGCACTAGCTTCTGCTCGCATGGGTGTGAATACGTTACTGTTAACCCATAATATTGAGACGATCGGGCAGATGTCCTGTAATCCTGCGATCGGCGGGATCGGAAAAGGACATTTAGTGAAAGAAATCGATGCCCTAGGTGGTGCTATGGCACTGGCGATCGACCAGGGTGGGATCCAGTTCAGAACCTTGAATTCCAGCAAGGGCCCGGCTGTGCGCGCAACCCGCGCCCAGGCTGACAGAACCTTATATCGCAACGCCATAAGAAGTATTGTTGAAAACCAGCCAAATCTTACGCTTTTTCAACAAAGCGTTGACGACCTGATCGTTGAAAATGATCGCGTGACTGGCGTTGTCACGCAGATGGGTCTCAAATTTAAAGCCAAAGCAGTGGTGCTTACGGTGGGTACGTTTCTAGGGGGAACCATTCATATTGGCCTTGAAAACTACCGTGGCGGACGTGCAGGCGATCCTCCTTCGATAGCGCTGGCTGACAGACTGCGTGCACTACCGTTCCGAGTTGACCGCCTAAAAACCGGCACGCCAGCGAGACTCGATGCACGCTCACTGGATTTCAGCGTGATGCAGGAGCAGGCCGGCGATGATCCGGTACCGGTATTCTCATTCATGGGTGATCGCGCTATGCATCCCCGGCAGATCCCTTGCTACATCACGCACACTAACGCGCAAACTCACGATATTATTCGCGGTGGCCTGGACAGATCACCGATGTTTACCGGCGTGATAGAAGGCGTTGGCCCGCGTTACTGTCCTAGCATTGAAGACAAAATTACGCGCTTTGCTGACAAAGACTCTCATCAGATTTTTGTCGAGCCGGAAGGGCTTAACAGCATTGAGGTGTATCCGAATGGGATCTCAACCAGTCTGCCATTTGATGTGCAGATGGCGCTGGTGCGTTCAATCAAAGGGTTTGAGAATGCCCATATCGTTCGACCTGGATATGCCATTGAATATGATTTCTTTGATCCTCGGGATCTGCGTCAAACGCTGGAAACCAAATTTATCAACGGCTTGTTCTTCGCCGGTCAGATAAATGGCACAACAGGCTACGAAGAAGCCGGTGCGCAAGGCCTGGTGGCAGGTGCCAATGCGGCACTGCAAGTTCAGGAAAAAGATCCCATGATCCTGCGTCGTGATCAGGCTTACATGGGCGTATTGATTGATGATCTCGCCACTATGGGTACCAAAGAACCCTATCGCATGTTTACCAGCCGCGCGGAATATCGTCTGTTACTGCGTGAAGACAATGCCGACAGCCGCCTGACCGAAATGGGTCGTGAACTTGGGCTGGTGGACGAAGCACGCTGGCAGAAATATAACGATAAGATGGAAGTGGTAGAAAAAGAGCTGGCGCGATTGCGAGGCCAGTGGATCCATCCGGATCACAGTGCGGTGGAATCCCTCAATCCGCTACTGAAAAACCCGGTAAGCCGTGAGCATTCGCTGGAAGAACTTATCCGTCGCCCTGAGATGACTTACGCAAAACTCACTTCTATCGAAAGCCTGGGGCCTAAGGTTGAAGATCCTATTGCCGCAGAGCAGGTGGAAATTCAGATCAAATACGCGGGTTACATTGCCAGACAGCTTGATGAGATAGCGAAAGCGCAACGTCATGAAAATACATTGCTGCCAGCAGACTTCGATTACAGTAAGATATCCGGCCTTTCGAATGAAGTGATTGCCAAGCTGACTGACGCACGTCCCGAAACGATTGGGAAAGCGTCCCGCATTTCCGGGATCACGCCTGCAGCCATTTCGCTGTTGCTGGTGTACCTCAAGAAACATGGCATGTTAAGAAAACAGGATTTAAAAACCGCGTGACCATAGCCAAACTGAATGAAGACGCATTGCGTCGTATCCTGGACGACGGCATTGCCAGTCTTGGTCTTGATGACATCACAGAGAAGCAGCGCGAGCTTCTGGTGCACTACGTCGCTCTCATTCACAAATGGAACAAAGCCTATAATCTGACATCCGTGCGCGACCCTGAACAAATGATGGTCAAACACATTTTAGATTCGCTGGCGGTAAAACCGTTTATTCAGGACAGCAACGTCATTGATGTTGGTACCGGGCCTGGCTTGCCGGGAATTCCGCTGGCAATTGTTCTTCCTGACGTGCAGTTTACGTTATTGGACAGTCTGGGTAAGCGTGTTCGCTTCATGAAACAGGCTTTATTTGAAATGAACGTCAAAAATGCCTCACCCATTCAGGCTCGTGTAGAGGCCCACAACCCGCTGCACTCCTACGATGCAGTAGTAAGCCGGGCGTTTGCGTCATTAAAAGATATGTTGCACTGGTGTGAGCATCTGGTAGATTCTCAGGGTAAGTTTCTGGCGCTCAAAGGACAGTTTCCGCAGTCTGAAATAGACGAAGTGAGTGATCACTTTCATATCGATAAAGTGGATAATCTGTCTGTGCCGGGACTCGAAGGCGAAAGACATCTGGTAACGATCATTAAAGCGTAACGGGACGAACAGTGGCTAAGGTTATCGCAATAGCGAATCAGAAAGGGGGAGTGGGTAAAACCACCACAGCAGTCAATGTGGCGGCCTCGATGGCAGCAACAAAACGCAAAGTGCTGTTAATCGATCTGGATCCGCAGGGCAACGCCACGATGGGAAGCGGTGTCGATAAGTATGATGTCGATGCAACTGCCTATGAGTTACTGATTGAAGATAAACCTATCAACGATGTCATTGTTCACAATACATCAGGAAAATACGATCTAATTGCCGCTAACGGTGATGTCACTGCCGCCGAAATTAAACTGATGGAGCAATTCGCCCGGGAAGTTCGCCTTCGAAACGCATTAAAGCCTGTCATGGATTATTATGATTTTGTCTTTATCGATTGCCCGCCCTCACTAAACCAACTGACGGTTAACGCACTGGCCGCTGCGGATTCGGTATTGGTACCGATGCAGTGTGAATATTACGCACTGGAAGGCTTAACTGCGCTGATGGACACTATTCAGAAACTGGCTTCGGTGGTAAACCCGAATCTGAGGATAGAAGGTGTTCTCAGAACCATGTATGATCCGCGCAACCGTCTCGCCAATGACGTGTCGGAACAATTAAAACGCCATTTTGGTGAGCAGGTGTACCGCACAGTAATTCCGCGAAACGTGCGGTTAGCGGAAGCCCCCAGTTTTGGTGCGCCGGCAATGTATTACGACAAGTCATCAACCGGTGCAAAAGCGTACCTGGCGTTGGCTGGCGAGATTCTTCGCCGTCGCGATAAAGCAGTACAATCCCCGGCGAAAGCCAGTTAAGCAAAACGGTATTGCCAGACTGATATCTGGCACTTGAGGATACTATGTCAGCGAAAAAAAGAGGACTTGGTCGCGGTCTTGACGCGCTTCTGGCTACCAGCCAGTCTTCCGACCGACAACAACAACCCGAATCAAACCCGACACACAGTGAACTTAGTAAGCTTCCCATTGAATACCTCGTTCCTGGCAAATATCAGCCTCGTAAAGATATGTCGCCAGAAGCGCTGGAAGAGCTTGCCTCCTCAATCCGTTCTCAGGGCGTTATTCAGCCTATCGTCGTCAGACAGCTTGAACAGCACCGCTTTGAAATTATTGCCGGTGAACGACGCTGGCGTGCCGCGCAATTAGCGCAACTCGATGAGGTCCCTTGTCTGGTCAAGAACGTTCCGGACGAGGCTGCGGTTGCTATCGCGCTGATTGAAAATATCCAACGTGAAGACCTCAACGCCATGGAAGAAGCACAGGCACTGGACCGATTAATGATTGAGTTCGAACTCACTCATCAGGAAGTCGCCGAAGCGGTGGGTAAGTCACGAACTACCGTAACCAATCTACTTCGCTTAAATAATCTTAATGATGATGTGAAATTACTGGTAGAGCACGGCGACATCGAAATGGGCCATGCACGAGCTTTGCTGGCGTTGGACGGTGATATGCAGTCTGAGGCTGCACAGACAGTGTCTGGAAAGGGACTGACCGTGCGCGATACCGAAAAACTGGTTCGTAAACTACTCGAACCTGCTAAGCCAAAGCCGGAAAAAGAGATAGACCCTGATGTGAAAAATCTGATGACACAACTTTCAGAAAATCTGGGTGCACAGGTTGTGATTGACCATAATGCAAAAGGCAAAGGGAAAATGGTTATCAGCTTTAACGACCTTGATCAGCTCGACGGAATAATCTCTAAAATTCAGTAAGTTAAAAACTTTACAGAAAAGGTTTTATCGGGGGGGTTGCAAAGGTCGCAAAGTCCCCTTTTTCAGGGTAGAATGCGGCGGCAATCCGATATATTGCGTGAAAATTTTCAGAATAACTTTCAGAAAGCGATGTACTGTTGAAAAATGTCGGTAAAACAGTATACTTCTGACGCTTTTTGTTGGGCACGAACAAGCAGGAAAAAGCCGTGAGTCGAGACCTGGTTGGCCGGGGCCGAGAATTAGCCAGAAAAGGTTTTATTTTTCAGTGCGTTATCGCATCTTTGCTGGTTCTTTTTGGGCTTTGTTACACCGGCTACCAATTAGCGATATCGCTGGCCTGCGGCGCGATTATCAGTATTTTGCCCACCAGGTTATTCGCTGGCTTCGCGTTTCGCTACGCCGGAGCCAGACAAAACAATCTGGTTGCAAGAAGTTTCAGCCAGGGAGCGAAAGCCAAACTGGCGTTAACAATTATTTTATTCGTAGTGGCCTTTGCAGGGTTGAGAGCGTCTCCCCTGCCGGTGTTTATCGCCTTCGCCATTACGACTACCAGCTACTGGCTGGTGATGTTCCGAGACGGTACGCAAGAACGAAAATAACAAAGCGGTACCACTTTTCTGCGAATGATTAGTGCTAAGGTCGCAAAGACGGCTGATACGGAACCAGATACGATTTTCACACTTTACAATTTGGGTTAAACAATGGCATCTGAATACACTACCTCAGAATACATCAAGCACCACTTGACCAATGCCACAATGTGCTCAACAGAAAACGGGATCGCGTTTAACAAAGCGTGTTCTGATGCCGGTTTCTGGGCATGGCATGTGGACTCACTGGCCTGGTCTGTTGCACTTGGCTTACTGTTCATTTTAGGATTCCGCGCTGTTGCAAAAAAAGCAACTTCAGGTGTACCGGGCAAACTTCAGGCTTTTATTGAGCTGATCGTAGAGTTTGTCGATGACAACGTAAAAAGCACATATCACGGTAAAAGCGACCTGATTGCACCACTGGCACTGACCATTTTCGTGTGGGTATTGCTGATGAACCTGATGGATTTGGTTCCGGTTGACTGGTTGCCGTCTATTGCTGGTCTGATTGGACAATACGGCTTTGGTATGGACCCCCACGATGTCTATATGAAAGCAGTGCCTACCACTGACCTGAATGTAACCTTCGCGCTGGCCCTGGGTGTATTCGTTCTCATTCTGTATTACTCAATTAAAATGAAAGGCTTTGGTGGCTTCACTAAAGAGCTGACGATGCAGCCTTTCAATCACTGGGCGTTTATTCCGGTAAACTTTATTCTGGAAACCGTAACTCTGCTCGCAAGACCTCTGTCTCTTGCACTGCGTTTGTTCGGTAACCTGTACGCCAGTGAGCTAATCTTCATTCTGATTGCCACAATTGGCTATATGCAGTTACCACTGCACTTCGCATGGGCTGTGTTCCACATTCTGGTTCTCCCTCTGCAAGCGTTCATATTCATGATGCTGACCATCGTGTATCTGAGCCTGGCGAGTGAAGACCACTAAGCAGTATTAAGCGCCTCGTGAGGCATTAATTCACGAGGCTTTTTAAAACGAGTTTTACTTTTACTTTTAACTTTAAACTTAACTATAAATCGGAGATTTACAATGCTTGCAATTGCAGTTGCTATCTTAATTGGTCTGGGTGCCCTAGGTACCGCTATTGGCTTCGGTCTTCTGGGTGGAAAATTCCTGGAATCTGCAGCTCGTCAGCCTGAACTAGCCCCTCAACTACAAGTTAAAATGTTCATCGTAGCGGGTCTTATCGATGCGATCGCGATGATCGGTGTAGGTATCGCCCTGTTCCTTCTGTTCGCTCCACCGGAATATCTACTTTAATCCACCATTTAGCGAACATTAATGAGGAGGAGCGGTCGTGAATATTAACGCCACTCTTATAGGTCAAACAATCGCATTCATCGTTTTTGTGTGGTTCTGCAAAAAGTATGTATGGCCGCCACTAATGGGTGCGATCGAAGAACGTCAGAAGAAGATAGCCGATGGCCTTGCGGCTTCTGATCGTGCTGAGAAAGACCTGGAACTGGCTCAGGCGAAAGCTACTGAGCAGCTCAAAGACGCGAAAGCACAAGCAGCGGAAATTATCGAGCAGGCAAAGAAGCGTGCCAACCAACTGGTTGACGAAGAAACGCAGAAAGGCCATGCCGAACGTGAAAAAATCATCGCATCAGGTTATGCCGAGATTGAAGCTGAACGCAATCGTGCCAAAGAAGATCTACGTAAGCAGGTTGCTGCCCTTGCAGTAGCTGGCGCACAGCAGATCTTACAACGTGAAATCGATGCACAAGCACAAAACGACATTGTTGAAAAACTTGTCGCTGAGCTTTGATAGGGAGATGAGCCATGTCTGAATTGACAACCGTTGCTCGTCCCTATGCGAAAGCTGCTTTCGATTTTGCTGTTGAGCATAAAGCCGTAGCCAAATGGCAGGATATGTTGGCTTTTTCTGCTGAAGTCGCCAGCAACGATGAAATGCACCAGTTACTCACCGGTGCCGTTGCTGCCGAATCACTTGCAGAGATTTTCAACAATATCTGCGGCGAACAACTCGACGAAAATGGCCAGAATCTGATTAAGGTTCTGGCTGAAAATAAACGTTTACCAGTGCTTCCGGAAATTTCCGAGATGTTCGATGCCTTCAAGGCAGAGTACGACAAAGAAGTGGATGTTGAAGTCACGTCAGCGACTGAGCTGACAGCAGCCCAACTAACTGAGCTGAATACAACACTGGAAAAACGTCTGGCACGTAAAGTGAAGCTTATTTGTAACGTGGATCCTGCTCTGGTTGCCGGCTTAATCATTAAGTCTGGCGATACAGTAATTGATGGTTCCGTAAAGTCGAAATTGAACCGTCTCGCAGACGCGTTGCAAGCATAACGGGGATAAGAGCATGCAACTTAATTCCACTGAAATTGCAGAACTGATCAAGAAAAGAATTGAACAGTTTAATGTAACCAGTGAAGCACGCAATGAAGGTACGATCGTCGCAGTAACCGACGGTATCATCCGCATTCACGGCCTGGCCGATGTAATGCAAGGTGAGATGATCGAACTTCCTGGCGGTCGCTTTGCAATCGCACTAAACCTTGAGCGTGACTCAGTTGGTGCAGTTGTTATGGGTCCATACGCCGACCTTAAAGAAGGCGTAAAAGTACAATCATCTGGTCGTATCCTTGAAGTTCCAGTTGGCCGTAACCTGTTGGGTCGTGTTGTAAACACCCTGGGTGAGCCAATTGACGGAAAAGGTTCTATCGATGCGGATGGCTTCGAGCCAGTTGAAAAGATTGCACCGGGTGTAATCGAACGTCAATCGGTCGATCAACCAGTTCAAACGGGTTATAAGTCTGTCGACTCTATGATCCCAATCGGTCGTGGTCAGCGTGAGCTGGTTATCGGTGACCGTCAGACTGGTAAAACCGCGATGGCTGTTGATGCCATTATTAACCAGAAAGGCACTGGCATTAAGTGCGTATACGTAGCAGTTGGTCAGAAAGCATCTACCATCTCTAACGTGGTACGTAAGCTGGAAGAGCACGGCGCAATGGAACACACCATTGTGGTTGCGGCATCTGCTTCAGAATCTGCAGCACTGCAGTATCTGGCACCTTACTCTGGTTGTACCATGGGTGAATACTTCCGTGACCGTGGTGAAGACGCATTAATCGTATACGATGACCTGTCTAAACAGGCTGTTGCATACCGTCAGATCTCACTACTTCTGAAGCGTCCTCCAGGTCGTGAAGCCTACCCAGGTGACGTATTCTATCTTCACTCGCGTCTGCTTGAACGTGCTGCCCGTGTAAACGAGCAATATGTTGAGCGTTTCACCAACGGTGAAGTGAAAGGTAAAACCGGTTCATTGACCGCTCTGCCTATCATTGAAACGCAAGCGGGTGACGTATCTGCATTCGTACCAACCAACGTAATCTCGATTACTGACGGTCAGATCTTCTTAGAAACTGACCTGTTCAATGCTGGTATCCGCCCTGCGGTTAACGCCGGTATCTCAGTATCGCGTGTTGGTGGTTCTGCACAGACGAAAATCATCAAGAAGCTGGGTGGCGGTATCCGTCTTGCTCTAGCTCAGTATCGTGAACTTGCAGCGTTCTCTCAGTTCGCATCTGACCTTGATGAAGCGACTCGTGAGCAGTTGGAACACGGTCAAACTGTTACCGAGCTGATGAAACAGAAACAGTATTCACCACTGTCAATTGCTGACATGGGTGTTTCCCTGTTCGCGGTAGAAAAAGGTTTCCTTAAGGGTGTCGAGCTTAATAAAGTCCTGGACTTTGAAGCGGCTCTGCACTCTTACATGAACAGCGAACACGCTGACCTGATGAAGACTATCAACGAAACAGGTAACTACAACGACGAGATTGCATCGAAGTTGAATGACGCTTTGACTGACTTCAAAGCGACACAAACTTGGTAATCACCGGGTGCTGACCTTTATGGTCAGCACGTACGTTGAGTAATCGGAGAGATAGTCATGGCCAGCGGTAAAGAGATAAAAGGTAAGATTGGGAGTATTAAAAATACTCAAAAGATTACCAGTGCGATGGAAATGGTTGCTGCCTCTAAAATGAAAAAGGCTCAGCAACGTATGGCTACTGGCCGTCCGTACGCACAAAGCATGCTAAAAGTGATTGGTCACATTGCCAACGGTAACCTTGAATATCGCCATCCATATTTGGAAGAGCGTGAAGTCAAGCGTGTTGGTTACATTGTGATTTCCACCGACCGGGGCTTATGTGGTGGCTTAAACACCAACGAATTTAAGCTCGTGACCCAGAAAGTCAGAGACTGGAAGGAAAAAGAAGTTGAGGTGGATTTCGCAGCGTTAGGCTCGAAGGCATGTGCGTTCTTCAATCGTTTCGGTGGCTCGTTATTAGCTGCTGAATCTGGTTTGGGCGACAAGCCATCGGTCAGTGATGTGGTAGGCGTAGTACGCACAATGCTGAAAGCTTATGACGAAGGTAAGTTAGACCGTGTTTATCTGGTCTTTAATAACTTCGTTAACACCATGACACAGACGCCAGTGTGCAATCAATTATTGCCTTTGCCAAAGTCTGATAATGACGACTATAAGCATCGTTGGGACTACATCTACGAGCCGGATCCAAGAGAAATTCTTGAATCACTGATGGTTCGTTATATTGAGTCTCAGGTTTACCAGGGCGTGGTTGAAAACGCCGCATCAGAACAAGCTGCCCGTATGGTCGCAATGAAAGCCGCGACCGACAATGCAGGCAACCTGATTGATGATCTACAACTGGTATATAACAAAGCGCGTCAGGCTGCAATCACACAAGAAATCAGTGAGATTGTTAGCGGTGCCGCAGCGGTGTAAGCAAAGGTTTAAAAGAAATTACGAGGACAAATTATGAGTCAAGGTAAGGTCGTCCAAATCATTGGCGCCGTTGTGGATATCGAATTTCCACAAGATGCGGTACCAAGAGTATATGACGCACTGAAAGTGACCGAAGGTGACTTATCCGGGCTAACCCTGGAAGTGCAGCAACAATTAGGTGGCGGTGTTGTTCGTACCATCGCCATGGGTACAACAGACGGTCTGCGTCGTGGTACACAGATTGAAAACACAGAAGGCCCAATCATGGTTCCTGTTGGTACATCCACCTTGGGTCGTATCATGGACGTGTTGGGTAACCCGATTGATGAAGCGGGCCCTATCGGTGAAGAAGAGCGTATGTCTATTCACCGTGCAGCACCGACCTACGAAGAGCAATCAAACTCAGTTGAACTGCTTGAAACCGGTATTAAGGTAATCGACCTGGTTTGCCCATTCGCGAAGGGTGGTAAAGTTGGTCTGTTCGGTGGTGCGGGTGTAGGTAAAACCGTAAACATGATGGAACTTATCCGTAACATCGCGATTGAGCACAGTGGTTTCTCAGTATTCGCAGGTGTTGGTGAGCGTACTCGTGAGGGTAACGACTTCTATCATGAAATGAACGAATCGAACGTACTGGATAAGGTATCTCTGGTTTACGGTCAGATGAACGAGCCACCGGGTAACCGTCTGCGTGTCGCTCTGACCGGTCTGACCATGGCAGAGAAGTTCCGTGACGAAGGTCGTGACGTACTGTTCTTCGTTGATAACATCTATCGTTATACACTTGCCGGTACTGAGGTATCTGCACTGTTAGGTCGTATGCCTTCAGCGGTAGGTTATCAGCCTACACTGGCTGAAGAGATGGGTGTACTTCAGGAGCGTATCGCGTCGACTAAGACTGGTTCAATCACGTCAATTCAGGCGGTATACGTACCGGCGGATGACTTGACTGACCCGTCACCAGCAACAACGTTTGCTCACTTGGATGCAACGGTAGTACTGTCTCGTGATATCGCATCACTGGGTATCTACCCTGCGGTTGACCCTCTGGATTCAACGTCTCGTCAGCTTGACCCGCTAGTTATCGGTCAGGAGCATTACGACGTAGCGCGTGGCGTACAGACTGTTCTTCAGCGCTATAAAGAGCTGAAAGACATCATCGCAATCCTGGGTATGGACGAACTGTCTGATGAAGATAAACTGGTAGTAACGCGCGCTCGTAAGATCCAGCGCTTCCTGTCTCAGCCTTTCTTCGTAGCGGAAGTATTCACCGGAGCACCTGGTAAGTACGTTTCTCTTAAAGACACTATCAGTGGATTTAAAGGCATTCTGGATGGCGAGTATGACGACATCCCAGAACAAGCTTTCTACATGGTAGGTTCAATCGAAGAAGCCGTAGAAAAAGCCAAAAAAGCATAATTGATATGGGCTGGTGCTAATCCACCAGCCAATTCAATAAGCTTACGTACCTAATCAGGAGGTTCTTATGGCAGCAATGACAACACATCTGGACGTAGTAAGCGCAGAAGAACAGATTTTCTCTGGTCGCGTCGAAACCATTCAGGTGACGGGTAGTGAAGGTGAGCTGGGTATTACCCCGGGTCACGCGCCATTACTTACTGCTATCAAACCTGGTATGGTGCGTTTGGTGAAACAGTACGGTGAAGAAGAAGTTATTTATGTAGCTGGTGGAGTGCTTGAAGTACAACCCGGCATTGTAACTGTACTGGCTGATGTCGCCGTTCGTGCTGAAGACTTAGACGAAAAGGCAGCAGAAGACGCCAAACGACGTGCTGAAGAGCACATCGCCAATCCAGGCGCTGACTTTAATTACGCGGAAGCGGCACATGAGTTGGCCGAAGCTATTGCACAGCTGAGATTGATTCAGAAACTGCGCAAGTAAGATAAATCAGTAGTTATTCTAAAAACCCGGCCAAGCGCCGGGTTTTTTTTTGCCTTATTGTTGTTAGTTCAGGATAGAAATTACTGCCTTTTTACCTGCTAGCAAGCGCGCCATCCCTCTAGTTCACATCCACGTAAGCCAATCGGGTGTCTATACGAGATACCCATATAAACCGCAAACACTGGCAAGAGATTTCAAACTCTGTCTATACTGGGATGTTTATGAAATTTGGAATCACGCTATGTCCTATCTGGCTCAATGTTTGTGTCAGTCTGTCGGTCTACGGGTTAAACACCTGACTCCGGAAATTTCAGCCTGTCATTGCAGAACATGTCGGCAATGGGGCGGAGGTCCACTGCTGTCTTTGCACTGTGGCGACGATGTCATACTCTCTGGCGAAGCTGATATTACCCGCTATACATCCTCGGCTTGGGCTGAGAGAGGATTTTGTCGTCACTGCGGCACCCATCTTTTTTATTTCTACAACCAAAGGGCTGCGTATTTTATTCCTGCCGCGCTATTTGGCGATGACCTACCCTTCACCTTAACCGAGCAAATTTTTATTGATCAGAAACCTGATTACTATGGATTCTCTCAATGCACTGCCACCATGACCGCCGATGAAGCGATAGCGGCATTTACGGCACAGGACAAATCTGATGCGCGATAAATCAATTAATTATATAGAAGTACCCTCTGCTGATCTGATGAAAACGAAAGCCTTTTTTGAGTCTGTCTTCGGATGGATATTTACTGACTATGGAGATGCGTATACTGCGTTTGAGAGTCAGGAGTTACAAGGTGGCTTCTATTATTCGGAGACGGTTTCGCTGACAGATAGAGGCGCTACGCTACTCGTTTTCTATACTACTTCCCTTGAAGCCTGCCTTGATGAGGTTACTGCAGCCGGCGGTAACATTATCAAACCCATCTTTTCGTTTCCCGGTGGACGACGCTTTCATTTTTGTGAACCCGGTGGCAGTGAATTTGCAGTATGGTCGGAGTGATACCACTCACAGTGGCCTGGGCACCAATGATACATATTGGCTATGGTTAGCTCTTACTGCCAGTACAAGGCGTGAGCGCTTAACGCCATGAATTAGCTGTAGCTATGTGTCACGACCAACGCCTGGCCTGCCAGAGACATGATCCTTTACAAATTGGCAGGTGAAATTCTGACAATAAAGTTGGAATTCAGCGCGTTAATTACTACACTCCATGACCCTGTCAATGAATAGCGACGACGTTGCTTCTGTACTTCTTGCCCCTGACAGCATGATGTAGAAATTTTCATGAATTTTAATGCTTACACTAGTCAGAAATCGCATTTCGATGTCTGGTTTTTCCCACTCTGCTTTGTCTGTGTGATGTTATTGCTTCATCACATTGTTGGCTCTATAAGCTGGCCTCTGGAAACGGCGAACCAACAGCGGGATTTTAATACCGCCCTGGGGCAAACATTGCTCACCGGGTTTTTCTGGATCACAGTCAGAGCGATACATAAAAATGTCAGCAGTACACTGATTAGTATTCTTCTGGAAAAACATGCGCTCAGTGAATTTCAGCACCACCGTAAAGTCCTGACACATCAATACGCCAACCACCTGATTTGGTCGATGACCTTCGGCGTAATCATGCCTGTGATATACATGGTGAATGAGGGCCTTATCTATCGCTTTCACGAGCCAGAGGTGTTTACTATCGCAGTATCGGCAATCGGATTCTGGTTGCTAATGGCAACGTTTTTACTTCAGGTTACCAGCAATACCCGTTATATAATCAAAATTGGTGATAGCCGTTCAGGTGATTTACGAACCGATTATTCAGTAATTGAGCAGTCGTTTTCTATGGCGTTGAACAACAGTCTTCTGGGAATGAGCGGTATTGCACTCATTCCGGTGTTCTGGATAAATAAGCCGATACCGGTATTGGACTTTTTGTTGTTTAATCTCTTTTCCGGCGTGTTACTTGTATATCTGTTCTTGCCGGTTTATAAGATATTCGTGCGATATCGTGGCTTGCAACGTGCAAGGTTGCAGCAGGTAAATGAAGACATAACGTCATTGATTCGCAATCAGGCCTCTGGCGCCACTAACGCGGTTAGCCGCAAAATTGAAATGCTGGAAACTGAGAAAGAGTATTTGCAACATGTCACTACTGTGCGTCAGAAACTTTCTGTTTTGGGTGTTTGCACTTTGATCCCCGCATGTTGGCTTATTAAAATCGCGTTAGAATCGTTTTTGACGTAAGCGTTCTTTTGTCACACATAGTAATGGATACCTAATGCGCATATACGGCGATAAGAAATCGGGAAACTGCTACAAAATACAGCTTTTAGTGTCGTTACTTGGAAAAGTCTGTGATTGGGTAGACGTTGATATTTTGCGCGGCGAAACCCGCACACCCTCCTTTCTGGAAAAAGCGCCGAATGGCAAGATACCGATGCTTGAGCTTGATGATGGCCGCGTGTTGACAGAGTCCAATGCGATTCTTCATTATCTTGCTTCAGGTTCCTTACTGATCCCCCACTCGGCGTTTGACTTTGCCAAACTGTTGCAATGGCAATTCTTCGAACAGTACAGTCACGAACCTTATATTGCGGTGGCTCGCTATATCAATGTCTATCTGGGAATGCCGGATGACCGGCGGGAAGAGTTTGCCGCTAAGCAGGCCGGGGGCTATCGTGCTCTGGAGGTAATGGAGGCGCAGCTCAATAAGACCCCTTTCCTGCTCGGCGATTCGCTTTCACTGGCTGATATTTCTCTTTTCGCCTATACCCACGTGGCGCATGAAGGTGGCTTTGACCTCTCTGCGTTTCCGGCAGTACGTAACTGGATATCTCTGATTCAAGATCAGAAAGGCTTTGTAGCGATGTCAGCTTAGCGGCTTATCGACGATGTTCAGGTGGCCCCTGCCAACAATCCTGCATGCGTCGTTGTAACTGGTAAAGCGGGGTTACATCGGTATTGAACCGGCTTGATAACGCATAAGCAACCGCTTCAAGTGTAGATAGATGGGCTGTGTCGTCAGTGTGACGTATAGCGTAGTCAGATGGCGGTGCTGATGAAAAATGATACGCTGGTAGAGCTTGTAGCCACGTATGCTGCTGCCATAGTCCAAATGCCTGACGCCAGCTTCCATCTAGTACTATCAGGTGTGCAAGCGCATGGTCAGAGGCTGTTGTCTGCTCCCAACTGTGGCTGTCTCTTCCCGGATAAAGCAGTGCTGTCGGTAGTGTCTCACAGCGCGTTCTGAGCGATGTCATGTGCTCATCGTTGTTGCTGACCACCACGCTCACATTATTCAGACACAGTGCGATTAATCTTGCAGTGTTCTTGGCGTGCGTCACCTCTTTGGGATGCTGAATAATTGAAATGCTGAGCGGGCACTCAACGCGCCTGATCACGCTGCAAACACAGGTAGTAATGGGGTATTGGCAATTAGAACAGTATTGTCGCATGATAAAAAAGTGCCTGATTGAGGATACAGTATGCCGAATTACACGCCCTGCGAGCAAATTTGTTATGTGCTGAAACGGGTACCTGCGGGTTGCGTTGTCAGCTATGGTCAGCTTGCAGATCTAGCCGGGCTACCAGGGCGGGCCCGTCTGGCTGGTCGCTGCCTGAAAGAAACATCGCAAAATGTGCCCTGGCATCGTGTCGTGCGCGCCGACGGTAAGCTGGCTTTCCCGTCTGGCTCAGAAGCCTACGAAGATCAGGAGCGCCGGCTTAACCGTGAGGAGGTAGTTATCACTCGCGGTCGGGTTCACATGCAAACCTATAACTGGAAGCCGGACATATACACGATACTCGCTGAACTGCCGTTTTAGCTTGTATGAACCGTGCAGATAGGGTAATTTTTTATTTTTCGTTTATGTAGTATGTAGTTCATGGCCGAGAGTTCGCTGAAAAAAATATCTATCGATGAACTCAGTCCGGGTATGTACGTCCACAGCATTGTTGAGCAAAAAGGCTCGGTAAAAATTAAGAGCCAGGGAAAAGTGCTGAAGCAAGCCGTTGTTGACGCATTAAGAAAACGCGGCGTAAAGACCCTCCTCATCGACTTATCCAAACAGTTTAATCCCGAGACGGGTGAGCCAGACGTATCTGTTACGGATAATGCTGAAGTTACCCCGGTGAAGCAAAATGAAAGTGAAACTTTAGCAGAAAAAGTCTCATTCCAGGATGAGGTTTCACGTGCAACAAAACTGCATAAACAAGGCAAAAAAATCCAGAAGCAACTGCTGAACGCAGTAAAGCAGGGATTGCCTTTCGATGACAAAGTACCGCGGGAATTTTCACAGTCGCTGGTGTCATCCATTGATCGTAATCCAGATGCGTTGTTATGCCTGACGAAAATACGCGAAAAGGACGAGTACCTGCTGGAGCACTCGCTGAATGTGGCTATTCTTCTGGGCAACTTTGGACGTTTCATCGGCATGTCGGATAGCGAGGTTAACGACCTGGCCTATGCGGGATTTTTACATGACATCGGGAAAATACGGATCCCGGACAGTATATTGCACAAACCCGGTAAACTGACAGACATGGAAATGAATGTGATGCGCGATCATGTCTACTATGGTGTGAGGGTGTTAGAGGAAGTGAATATACCCGAGCATTTAGTCAGAACAGTATCAGAGCATCATGAGCGGCTCGACGGATATGGCTATCCGAATGGCGCACGGCAAGATGAAATCTCCCAAGCTGGCAGAATGCTGGCGATTGCCGATGTTTATGATGCATTAACGGCAGACCGCTGTTACAAAGCAGGAATGCCAAGCCAGAAAGCCCTGCAGATCCTGATGAACGACACACCGCACAAACTGGATAAGGCATTAGTACAACAATTCATAAAATGTATGGGTGTTTACCCGGTTGGCAGTTTAGTGAAACTCAATAACGAACGTATCGGTATGGTAATGGCCCAGACCAGCGCAACGCTGGCACCCAAAATTAAGGTGTTTTTTTCTATTCGCGGCAACCACTTTCTGGAGCCGAAAGATATCGATCTGAGTACAGATACGACGGTCAGGATTGAGAAAGCGGTAAAAGCGAGTGATTACCGTATTGATGTAAACGCGTTTTTTGAGCGTTGCGTAAATATCTGACTGTCGCGAAAAAGCAACGTGATGGGTGAAAAGTGCGCACTTTGGCTTCCCTACCGTGTAGATCTTTCCTGATTCTTTGATCACATTATCTGTAAAAATTACGACAAAAGTACCAGTCGTTTAGCCTCTATTCAGCTTATATAGGCTACTGTTAGTAGTGTGAGCCATCTCTGCACTAGCTGATGGAACAGGAATTGCTGTAATTCCAAACGATGTAATGATTTAAATAACGAGGATGTTATGAAGAAAACACTTGCTGTAAGTTTACTTGCTGCCTCTGTCGCTATCGGTGGCTGTGCAAATGAAATGTCTAATACACAGAAAGGTGCGGGCATTGGCGCGGTTGTAGGTGCAATTCTGGGGAAAGCCACGGGTGACCATGATAAAAGTCGCTACGCATGGGGCGCTGCGGTAGGTGCGATCGCCGGTGGTGCTATTGGTAACTACATGGACAAGCAGGAAGAAGAGCTTCGCAACCAGCTTTCCGACACCGGCGTACAGGTAGTGCGTGAAGGTGACAACTTACGCCTTGTCATGCCTGGCGATATTACATTCGCAACAGACAGCGCCTCTATTAGTCCGAACTTTAATCCGGTCTTACAGGATGTGGCAACTGTAGTGAATCAATATGAAAAAACCGTATTGATGATCAAAGGACACACCGATGATACTGGCGCTGAACAATATAACCAGGCGTTATCCGAGCGTCGTGCCAACGCGGTGAAAATGCAGATGACATCGTTCAACGTTAACCCGACGCGTATGACTGCGGTTGGTCTTGGTGAATATCAGCCAAAAGTGCCTAACGACAGTGCGGCAAATCGTCAGATGAACCGTCGTGTCGAGCTGGAAATTCAGCCGCTGACAAATCAGAACACCTGATAACAGACACGCTAAAAAAACAGCCTCATCCGAGGCTGTTTTTTGTTGACCCGCACCTGTCTGTCGGCCGTCGGCGCATGTGTTGAATTGAACAGCTATAGAGACTGGTGTTTAATGTCATCAGCAACATTGTCAATCATCGAATTGGGTATCGGCAGCGTGAGGTGATACTGCTCGATAAGCCATTTATCACCGTATTTTTGCAACACCCCTGTTCCACGTGTAACACCAAAGCTTTCACTTTCCAGCATTTCTACAAACCACGCTATATCGCCAGAATCAGACAGCGAAATATGGCGCTCTACGCTGTGATATCGCCACCCTTTGCCCTGATCAAAATAGAGCATAGCGTATTGTTTAAATTCGTCTAATGTCCATGTCTCAGAGGCATCGGTACCGATAAACATCGCGTTGTCAGCATACAAAGAAAAGTACGCTTTACCCTTTGCCTCAGCAGAATGTTGGTGAAGAGAATCTAAAACGGTTTCGATAGCTGTGGTGTCACTGGCCCGTACCGGCAATGTGAGCATGAGTAATATCGCAGAATAAAAAAGCAGACGCATGATGTCCTCATCGTAATAACAGAGTTGCTGACACTTACCATAAAACGTATTACGCATATTCACCAGGGTTACTGCGTCGTCTAAACAGTTCGTATTAGAAGCCGCCGCATTGCCAAATCAATTCAGCACTCACATTACTGGCTGCATGCAATCATTGCACAAACGACGGGTTAGCCGGTGTGAGTCGTCATTCACAGCATTAACGTGTTTAAAAAAATCAGCCCGCAGATAGCGGGCCGAGGTATGCGATGATGCCACCTCAGGGTTAAGCTTGCATATGGCAGGCTTATTACCGAAGCGTGATGTGAAGTCAAAGTGTTACTCAATATTCTGGATCTGCTCACGCATCTGCTCAATCAGTACCTTCAGCTCAACCGCAGATTGCGTCGTCTGTGAGTTAATTGATTTCGAACCCAACGTATTCGATTCGCGGTTAAATTCCTGCATCATAAAATCGAGACGACGGCCGCAGGCTCCGCCCTTTTTGAGGATATTGCGGGTTTCACCAATGTGGGAGTTGAGGCGGTCAAGCTCCTCAGCAACATCCACCTTTTGCGCCAGCATGATCATCTCTTGCTCCAGACGACCAGGTTCCAGCTCCACTTTTGCTTCTTCAAAACGTGTTTGAATGCGTTCGCGCTGCCATTTGAGTACTTCCGGCATCTGTTCTGTCACTTTCGTGACTTCGGTTTCGATACCGTCAAGGCGCTGTTCTATCAGTGTTTTCAGTGTTTCGCCTTCGGTCGCCCGAGCGTCAATAAAGTCGTTAAGTGCCGTTTCAAAAGCGCCAAGCAGGTCTGCCTGAATGGCATCCATATCGGCTTCTTCTGCGGCGATAACGCCAGGCCAGCGTAAGACGTCAAGGGGATTAACGCCGGTTGACTGACCGTGCGCCTGTACCCAGTCTGCGGCATGCATAACCTGTTTTGCCAACGCTTCATTGAGGTTGAGTGTCGTCACGGCGGCATCATTGGCACTGAAGCGCAATGCGCACTCTACTTTTCCGCGCGCCAGGCGTTTGCGAAAGCGCTCACGCAGTACGGGTTCTAACGAGCGAAACTGCTCCGGTAAGCGGAAATAAGTTTCCAGAAATCGTTGGTTCACAGAGCGGATTTCCCACACTGCAGTGCCCCAGTCTTTTTTTATTTCGCTACGCGCGAAGGCTGTCATGCTGTAAATCATTTTACCATCCTGTTTTGCGTGCCCTGTTGTGTCAAACCGCGGGATGCGTTTTGACTTTCTCTCAGTGTTGTCAGGCCCGCCACTTCACTATCATAGCGCAATTTTTTGTGAAGTCGCGTAATTCCTGCCACAGGCAAATGAAGGTAAGTTGGTTTTTCCTCTTTGCGCGTTGTGCGATATACTTCGTGTTCAGCCTTTTCAGGCTGCATGACCCTTCAATGCTCATGCATTGCCTGACTATCGGCTACCCTTATTACACATGCATAAACCTTGTGGAGACTACTATGCGTCCAAGCGGCAGAACCGCCAGTCAGATTCGTCCTGTTACCCTTACCCGTCAGTATACCTGTCACGCCGAAGGCTCCGTGCTGGTGGAGTTTGGCAATACCAAAGTATTGTGTAACGCCACTGTTGAAGAAGGGGTACCTCGTTTTATGAAGGGGCAGGGAAAGGGCTGGATCACTGCTGAATACAGCATGTTACCGCGCGCTACGCACACCCGCAGTGGCCGAGAGGCGGCTCGTGGAAAGCAAGGTGGCAGAACACTGGAAATTCAGCGTCTCATCGCCCGTTCGTTACGTGCCGCTGTCGATCTGAAATTACTGGGTGAAAATACCATTACACTGGATTGTGATGTGATTCAGGCAGATGGTGGTACGCGTACAGCATCTATCACCGGTGCGTGTGTGGCGCTGGTGGATGCGCTTACCTATATGCGTGCGAAAGGGATCTTAAAAGCCAATCCGCTGAAGCATATGATTGCTGCGCTGTCGGTAGGTATTTACAACGGCACCCCTATCGCCGACTTAGAGTACACCGAAGACTCTGAAGCCGAAACTGATATGAATGTAGTGATGACCGAGACCGGCAAACTGATTGAAGTTCAGGGCACGGCAGAGGGTGAACCTTTCTCCTTTGAAGAAATGCAGGAGATGATGGAAATCGCCCGTCACGGTTTACGTGAATTGTTCGATATTCAGAAAGCGGCGCTGGCATAAGAATAAGAGGTTGCAATGAAAGCTTTTCAACGGGAATTCATTGAGTTTGCTATTGAGCGTGGTGTGTTGAAATTTGGCGAGTTTACGTTGAAGTCGGGGCGCAAAAGCCCCTACTTCTTTAACGCAGGCCTGTTTAATAAGGGGCGCGATCTTGCCCGGTTAGGACGCTACTACGCCGCTGCACTTGCCGATGCCGGTATTGAATTTGACGTATTGTTCGGCCCCGCTTACAAGGGGATTCCTATTGCCACGACCACGGCGGTGGCATTGGCTGACCATCATGACATCGACACACCCTATTGCTTCAACCGTAAAGAGGCGAAAAGTCACGGAGAAGGCGGGAACCTGGTCGGTAGTCCGTTGCAAGGAAAGATCATGCTGGTGGATGATGTGATCACTGCCGGTACTGCGATTCGCGAATCGATGACGTTAATTGAGGAAAATGACGCCACACTGGCCGGTGTGCTGATTGCGCTGGACAGGCAAGAGCGTGGTCAGGGCGAACTGTCTGCTATTCAGGAAGTAGAGCGGGACTTTTCTACGCAGGTGGTTGCCATTGTGTCTCTGGCAGACGTGGTGACTTACCTCACGGAACAGGGTGGCTTTGATGAGAGTATCGCAGCCATCAACGCCTATCGCGAAAGTTACGGGATTTGACAGGCAGTATGTCCGTGAGCGAGTTTGAACACGCCGATCATAAACTTGATGCTCTGGGACTTCGTTGCCCAGAGCCGGTGATGATGGTGCGATTGCAGATACGCAAAATGGAGACCGGAGAAACCGTTCACGTGATTGCGGATGATCCCTCCACGTCCAGGGATATTCCCAGTTTCTGCCGGTTTATGGAACACACGCTGGTTGCCTCGCAAACTGAGCAGATGCCTTATGAGTATCTGATTAGAAAAGGGCTGTGAACGGTACAAATTGAAAAACGCAGCATGACGACATTATGTCGTTATGCTGCGGTTTCAGACACAGTCACGTGTTGCTTGGTGTTGTCAGCTACGCAATGTCAGGTGCTTTCTTAATCCTCAGGTGCGGCGATATCTCGCTTCAAAGGCACAATAAACCCCAAACAGTACGAACCCGATACCAACTGCTGCGAGTAGATAAGGGCCGAAGCTTTGCTGCGTTAGCGTTGTTAGTGCCTGTTGCAGGCCACCTGCTTCCGACGGATCGTGGCGGTAAGCGGATACCAGAAAGAAGCTACCTACCAGCATATACACGACACCTCTTGCAGTGTAGCCACAGCGCCCTGCAGAGCGGGTGGCATGCTGCGCTGACTGTGACAGCTTTTCGGTCTCAAACTTCTTCATAAAATCGGCCTTATAGGCATGCTTAAACTGCACAAAAGCAAACACCAGCACGGCAGCCCCTATGGCGGCAATTACGGCGAGCCCCCACTCGTACTGGATTAATTGCTGACTGATTTTTTCACTGTTTGAGTCGCCCTGTCCTGATCCTGAAGACTCATTTCCTGTCAGGACAGTGATGCCAACGTAAGCCGCGCCAAAATAGAACAGGCCTGATACAAATAAGAAAATCCGCATAATGATATCTTTGGCTTTTCCCATATCCAGAGATTCTGTATTGAGCATACCCTGAAGCCAGCGCCACAGGGCATAGCAGATAAGACCGGCAATGACGGCAATTAGCAGAACCTGGCCAAAGGGTTGGGATTGAACCGTCTCAAAAACATGTGTCTGTGTGGTTTTTTCACGCCCCGCGGCAGATATTACGGAAGTAAGAATAAACACACCCAGCATCGAATACATGACGGTTTTGGCGCTATAGCCCGCACCAGCAATGATGCCAAGGAGATTAGAAGAGTTGCTCATTAGCGGCTCCGGAAGATAAAAGTGGGTAAGCTGTTTCAAGAACTGCACCAATGCGTGTTTTTTGTGCAATAAACCGTGATAGCTATAGATTGTGTAATCAGTGACTGATACTTCGAACCGTCGGCAGTTCCTGAATGGTCGAAGGGGGATTCAGCGTATTGGAGGCCTGAGACAGTCCGGATCCGTTTACTTTTACACAAAGCGTCCTGAAGTATGCACTGCAAGACAGAAGGCAGGGAGTGGCGGTGGTCCTTGCCGGCGACGTCATGTAGCAAGCGCAGTAACAGTGTCTTGGGCCTGTTTGTATTGAGAACCTAACAGGGCTGCTGCAAACGCAAATCGCATTTACAGCATAGAGGGCGGCGTTTCGGGAGTCTTCCGGTGCTGGCGTGATCCCTTAACCTGGTCTCACCTACCCTGAGAGTGCGCTACTTGCCCACCACAGCAATAACACCACAACGGTCATCGCCAGAATGGCTTTCATTTTGTATCGCTTGATAAGCTGCTCAGCTTTGTTGCCAGCATAGTAAACCACAATCGCCAGGCCAAAATAGCGTAGCGAGCGGGCGATGAGTGTGGCAATAAGAAACATCACCATGGAGTACTGTGTAGCACCGGCAGCAAGCATGGCTATCTGAAAGGGAATAGGCGCGATGCCCAGGGTCATGACAAACCAAAACCCTTCAGCACTCATTTTCTGTTTTACCTGCTCGAACTGCTCAGGGCTCGAAAACGCCTCAATGACCCAGTCTCCCACTAAATCAAACAGGTAGTAGCCCAACGCGTAACCAAACACAGCGCCAATCACACAGCCTACCGTCGCCATCAGCGCGATTAGCCAGAGCTTGTCGCGCCTGGCCTGCATCAAAGGAACTAACACCGCCTCAAGCGGGATAGGTACAATGGTTGATTCCAAAAAAGAAGCCAGAGTAATGCCCTTAAGCATATGCTCCGACTCTACCAGCTTCTTAGTTCTGTGCTTTACCGCTTTACTGACAGCCATGTAATCCTTTTACGAGCGTTTATACACCGTCCCGTCCTTCATCACGAAAATTACGTTTTCCATTACTGTGATGTCATCAAGAGGATTTCCGGGAACCGCCACAATATCTGCAAGCTTACCTGCTTCAAGAGAGCCCAGTTTGTCACTGATACCCAGCAGTTCAGCCGTAGATACGGTTGCACTCTTTAACGCTTCCGCAGGCGGCATACCTGCCTCTACCATCAGCGTAAACTCTTGGGCATTGTCACCGTGCGCCGAGACACCACTGTCTGTTCCAAAAGCAATTTTCACGCCTTCTTTGTAAGCTTTGGCAAAGGTAGATTGAATAAGTGGTCCGATAGCGGCAGCTTTCGGGCGAACGATGTCAGGGAAATAGCCATCAATTTTTGCTTTTTCCGCTACAAACGCGCCGGCGAGGATGGTCGGTACGTAATAGGTGCCGTGCTCTTTCATCAGTTTAATGGCTTCATCGTCCATGTAGGTGCCATGTTCAATCGATGTGACGCCCGCACGGATGGCGCGCTTCATCCCCTCTTTACCGTGGGCATGAACCGCAACGGTCATACCGTAATCGTTGGCAGTCTCAACAATGGCACTAACTTCATCATCCATAAACTGTGGGTTCTGGCCGCTTTTCGCGACACTTAATACACCGCCTGTGGCGGTGATTTTGATAACATCCGCGCCGTCCTGATATCTCTGACGAACCGCTTGTCTGGCCTCTGCTACACCATTGACTACGCCGTCTTCAGGGCCAACATCGGGCCGAATGCTCTTTGCCATACCATTGCTGGGATCGGCATGCCCGCCCGTAGTGGCGATAGATTTTGCCGCGGTATAAATTCGTGGGCCGGTTTGGATCCCTTTAGCGATGGCATTACGCAGTGCCACCGTCTCATTATAGCCATCACCCAGGTTTCTGACGGTGGTAAAGCCAGCCATAAGGGTTTTCTCACCGTAATTTGCTGCCCGTAGCGCGTAGTCTGCTTCATTCAGAGAATAACGTTCAAGATACGTTTGCGGGCCGCCATGCTGCATTGATAAATGCACGTGCATGTCCATCAGGCCCGGAAGTACCGTGGCGTTTTTTAAATCAATTACCGTATCGCTGTCGTCACCTTCAACGTATCCGTTTTGTATGGCTTTAATCGTGTTGCCTTCAACCACCAGCGTGACTTTCTCTTTTAAGGAATCGCTAGTGCCGGTAAAAACTTTGCCTGCGTGGATCAGAGTGGCAGCTTGCGCTGACAGTGTCAGGGCGCTTGCAGCGAGCGCCAGTAGGGTTTTCTTCATCATTGTTGTAATTCTTCTCTGGTTTGGAGATTTTTACTCTAGGGTAGCCGGCGTAGCAACGCAAACTCAGATACGATAAAGCGCGTTACGGTGAGATAATCTTTAACGTGATGCAAACCTGCTGCGTGACGGGCGCCTGACTTTCAGCGGTATCATTCGCTGTTGCGGGAAACGCCGGGTAGCAGAATGCCTATTTCACTTGCCCAATACAGTAGGACTCACCCTGGCTGGTAACCGTCCATGTCGATACTCCCGCTTCATCAGTAGATGACTCGGCATGCTCCAGTAACTGGTAGTAAACATTCTGATGCAGTCGTCCCCATAAATTACGACGAACATTTACGTAAGGGATCGGCGTGGCATCCGGATCGGCTAATGGAGCGGGCGGGGAGCGTAATTCAATAGGATGGTCATGGCCGATGACGCAGTCGTCGCCGGTCTGTGTGGTCAATATCAGGTTGCCATCCTCACGTCGCCAGTTTGTAATAACAAAGGGCACGTCTTCAACCTGGATCCCAACCTTCTCCACCGGTGTTACCAGATAGTAATTCTCATCCTCTTTTTTGAGAACAGTAGAGAAAAGCCTGACCAGGGACTGGCGGCCAATCGGGGAATTTTCGTAAAACCAGCGGCCATCTAAAGCGATGACCATGTTCAGGTCGCCACAGAAGTCCGGATCCCACTTCTCTACCGGCGGCAGAGACTGGGACGCGTCTTGCGTCCCGGACAACTGTTGCTGGAATCTACTCAGATCCATTGTCTTGCAGCATATCCTGAATTTCGCGCAGCTTAGCCTTGATGCGGCGCATATTATCTGGCCCGGTACGCAGCAGCTGTTTCTGCGGTGTACTCAGATTTTCCAGACGAGGATCGGCATACTTATAGGCAACAGAATCGGTATATACTTCAACCGGTACCGGCACTTCAGGGGTGTCCAGTAGCTCATCGATAGCCTCAATCAGCTTTTGATCGAACGGTTCATCGGGATCTTCACCAATTTCCGCGTATTTCGCCTGAATATCCCCCTTATACATGGCGTACAGGTTAAGCAGGGCTTCATTGTTAAACGACTCCAGCATGTCTACATAAGGGGTGTAGCGCTTGTAGCTGGCAGCATCTATCCACTCTTTGTCAGCCTGCGTATACGTTCTGAAAGGCTGATCGGGCGGCGTCAGTAACTGATGGTTAGGCGCCATCTCTTCATTTGCCAGATTGGTTACCGATACCACAAAACGCTGTAGTAGGGCTTCATTGACAAGAAGACGATTAACCTGCGTGGAGTTCGCGTCGGAAATTTCCTGCAAAGACGACTTTATCGCCGGATCGCTGGTATCCAGTGGTTCCGGTTCTGTTTCCGGCATATCCGGCATCGGCTCCACTTCCGCTTCCGGATCGAGTTCGACCGTCGAGGGAGCCTGTTCAGGCTCTATGATTTTGGGCTCATCTGGCATAGTGTTATCCGGCTGGGTAACCTCCGGCTCATTTACCATGGTATCTTCCGGCTCATCTTCAGACGGCCAGAACAGCACGGCCAAAATCACAATTACGATGACACCGATAATAATCAGGTGCGGGGCTAGTGTTCGTTTTTCTGACGCTTCACTCATAATGTCTCCACCGTGTTTTCAGTCCTTGCTTAATACTATCAGAGATATTGCAACATATTGGAAAATCAATAGACGGATTGGTTCCTAAGCAAGGCCAAATTCCTCTTTTCTAACACTTTTCTACTTTAAAAGGACAGAATTTGATCGCTTTTGTTTCATGATACCTTAGGATTTGCCGTGATCTGCAGGTGAAATTGCAGGAAATACTTGAAATGGCGATACATTCTATTAACATCGTCTAAAAAAACAACGAGCCTGTTATGACAGTCATTCTCTTCGCGATCCCTGCTTTTTTCCTGTTAATTGGTGTTGAATGGTATTGGGATTCACGAAGCAAAAATGGCCACTATCGTATTAACGATGCCCTGACCAGCCTAAGTGCCGGCGTACTTTCCCGGCTTATGACACTTCTTCATCAGCTGATCCCGCTGACCATGTACGTGCTGGTATTTGATGCGCTGGCCCTGACGGTTCTGCCGGATTCCGTATGGACCTGGATCGCCGCTTTCATCATTTACGATTTTTTCTATTACTGGAATCATCGTATGGGACACGAGATGAGTCTTCTTTGGGCCGCGCATGTCGTGCATCACTCCAGCGAAGATTACAATCTCACCACCGCCTTACGACAAACCAGCGGAGCGCTGTTTAGCTGGATATTTTATCTGCCAATGGCGATGATGGGCTTTCCACCGGAAATGGTGATCACTGTCGCTGCACTGAATCTGGTGTATCAGTTTTGGGTGCATACACAGTACATCGACAAACTGGGGTGGATGGAATGGGTGTTCGTAACCCCTTCAAATCATCGGGTTCATCATGCACAGAACCGTGTCTATATCGACAAGAACTACGGTGGTGTATTCATTTTGTGGGACAGGCTATTTGGTACTTTCATCCCGGAAATGAACAATGCAAAACCTGTATACGGCATTCGTGGTGCGCTCAAAAGCTTCAATCCGGTTTGGGCGAACTTACAGGTGTATTCGCAACTAATACACGACAGTTATCACACCAAACGATGGCGTGATAAATGGCGGGTGTGGTTTGGACGTACCGGCTGGCGACCCGCTGACGTTGCAAAGCAGTATCCGCAGATCAAATCGTCGTTGGCCGACTTTAAAAAATACGACCCGGCGTTGAATGACGCCGTCAATAAGTACTGTGTCTTACAGCATATTCTGATGTTGGCGACGGCTGTCTATCTGCTTTTGAATTTCTCGGCAATCACCGGCGCACAGCAGGCAGTACTTATGATTAGTGTACTTCTATCGAGTATACAAATCGGTTTCGTGCTTCAGCAGTCCAAAATGGCCCTGGCGCTGGAAGGCCCCCGTCTGCTTGCTCTGCCCCTGCTATGGCTGGCAGTTGGATTACCGACGTTACTGGTGACGGCCTCTTTGACACTGCATGCCGTCAGTCTGGTTATGTTGTTATGGGTTGTACGACAAGATGACAAAAATTTCATTGGTGACGATGACCCCGAAGAACTTAAGCTGCGTAGGTGGAGTGAATAAACTGTAACGTGGAACTGAATTAAGACCAGGACTGGCCCAGAGCCAGTGCGGCGTTGCTTTCTGCACCCGGTTTTCCAGTTGCGCTATGCGTGTCCCGTAACTGTCTTTATCGGTAATTCTCCACGCTGACAAAACACACTTTAAAATGGCAAACGGCTATGCATAAATTTTATTATAAAGACGTCATCCAGAATGCTCTGGCGATTGATTATCTTGAAGTGCAGTCTTATGAAATGAATGTGTATCTTGTCTGGCTTGCGGTTGGCGATAATACCGGCCTGGTTTATGACGAAAATGATAATCCGAAACGCTTCTTCAGCGCCGGACAGATCCGCGAAACCTTCGCGCACTGTGATGTCGACCAGGCGGTTATGAAGCATGATACGCCATACGATGAGATGATAGGTAATCCTCCTAAAAGCGCTGAGCAAATGGCGTTGCCGTTTACCATGACGCTTCCCTACTGACTATCGCAGGCACCTTGTCATTGGTGCTTCTGCACCGGCGCTTTTTTACAAAAGCTGCTCTGCCCTACCTCAGCTGTTATAAGTTGTGTTGATAAAAACCATACCCGATACGACTGATGAAAGGCGATAATTATAAAGAGCGTTAGCTATCAGGAGTGGATATCCAGGGAGATGCGACCTCCTGCATATCGACCTGCGCTCCCAGACGCTTGGCCAGCAGAAACAGCCCTCCCAGTTTACGGTGTATAAACAGCGCATCTGCCGGCGGAACATGCCAGAAATTGTTTTCATAGGTCAGCGACATACCCATTTCGTGCAATCGCAGCATTAAGTCGGTTTTGCCAAAATCATAGGGTGAATCTACTCGTACTGACTCACAGGCGGTTAATCCCATTTCTACAACGGCATCCTGCTGGCGCGGTGAGTGAGTATCTAACATCAGTCCCAGTTTCAGAGCAGTGGTACGCATCAATGCGGCGTCATTATCATACGCTGCCTGTAATAAAGTACGGTAGCCATCACTGATGGAAGCGGGGATCTCGCGAGTGGCACCAAAATCGAGAAGCACTACCTTGCCGGTGTCTTTCTGATAGCGATAGTTCGCCAGATTAGGATCGCTTTGCAGTAACCTGAAGTCGAACACTTCCTGAAAAAATAATCGTAGCAGGCTACTCATCACGTTATTGCGTACAGACTGATCTTCGCTTTGCAGGTGCTCAATGGGATCGCCGTTGAGGTAACTCATCGCCAGCACCGTATCAGTGGTGAGCGTCGGATAAACAGTAGGTGTCACAAAGAGCGGGGAATCATCACAGTATGCTGCGTAGCGAGAGAGCATCTCAGCTTCGCGCTGATACTCGGCTTCCTGATGCAGCTGTATTTTTGCGTCCTCAAGGATCGTGTTTAAGGCGATATCCTTCGGAATAAGACCGGAGAGTCTAATTAGAGACGCCACATTATCGACATCCGCGTTGATACTGTCTTTGATACCCGGGTACTGCACTTTAATCGCCAGTGTCTCGCCATCCATGGTGATGGCTTTATGCACTTGTCCGATAGACGCCGCCGCCACCGGAGCAAAAGAAAAGTAAAGCAGACGGTCCTGCCATCCTTTCCCCCAGTTATTATCTAACACCTCTATAAGCTGTGCCTTTGGCATCGGCTCAGCGTCTTCACGAAGACGAGCCAGAATTTCAGCCAGCTCAGGAGGCAGAAAATCGCCACCGTCCATTGATATCAGCTGACCAACTTTCATCGCCGCGCCGCGCATGGTGGCGAGTTGGTCTGCTATGCGTGTGATGTTGCCGGGCGTCAGCAACAGCGATGACAGTTGAGGACGCTCCCCCTTCATCCACTGACCGGCCCCCTGTGTAACTACATTGGTAGCAATTCGGCCAGCCAGCGCGCCCAGGCGACCAACTCTGGCAAGTCTGCCGGTAGGGATCCGCTTACCAGGCTTTTCATCTGCCATGACATACTCAGATTAGGAATTTAAATTTTAAACCAGTTGCGAGAGCATTTGGATCACGAGGCCCGCCACACTGCCGCCCGCAAAACCCATCCACCCGTTTCGGTTAACGTATCGTGCGAGCGCTGCACCAAACAGCCCACACCATAGCATCGAAGCATAAACTGCAATGGTACCCGTCCCGGTGCCTGAGTCTGGCAAGAACATGAGGACGACAAACGTTACCGCCATTGCACCGGAGAGTAACACCCACATGATATTTTTCTTGTTTGCGAATTCACTTCCGACCGGCTTTTCACTCATGATGTTTCCTTAAGTCTGGTTATTAATAGCATAATGCGTCACGAGTACGCGGCGGGTCAACGGTGCCATCTACGACTTATGGCGTAGACGCAGAAACGATGTCACGGTGTGTTACGTGAGGGTAGATTGTCGGTGAAGATACACAGCCACCCTACAAGACGTGGCGGTGTCACAAAACAATATGAAGCTTGTCTGGTAGCATAAGCGCCGAAAGACTATTCAGCCAGATAACAAATCCAAAGAGAGCGGCCACGGCCGCTCTGGAACAAACGCTACAAGCTATCGAGCACTTCTCGCCGCTTTTCTTCGTATTCTTCCTGCGTGATAAGGCCTTGCTCGTATAAGTCTTTCAGGCCGGTCAGCTTACTGCGAATATCCGAGGGTATGGCATCCTGTTCAGCACCAACAATGGAGCTTCGCTGACCCGTCAGTGTTTCGTCTATCGTCGCTACGTAGATACTCTGAAACGTCCCGCGTTCCTTATACATACAGTCAATTTCACCGTCGTAAGACCAGGGGCTGTTGTCCCATTCCCGGATTTGCGGCGTGTCGTAGATGCATTTTCGGATTTGCCCTCTGAGGATGAGGTTGCGTCCTTCTATCTGATATTTATTCACCACGCTCCACGACCAGTGAGAAAAGTCAGGGTGCTGGCGTTTATTCTGTGGCGACTCCAGGAAAAACTCTTCATGATGACCGTAAGTCAGATAGAGATAACTGCCGTCATACATAGCTAAAAACTTGGACCGGGTCCAGGTGCAATCTGTACAGGTATACCATCCGTAAATAATGTTGTTCTCATCAATGCGTTCGAATTGCAGGTAACGCCCGTCAGTCACGTATTGGCGGTATATTTTCTCTTTAGGGGCAACTGGCTCCACACTAACCAGCTTATCGAACACTTCGGTCTCGGTCATGGGAGAGGGAAAGTTGAGGGTTGCACACCCGGTTAACACCGACGTGGACAGCATAAACAGAACAGCAAAAAACGGCTTCATAACTCACACCTGTACAAAATGGTTGATTAAATACTAATCGCTAAAAATTCATAATGAAAGTCGGATGAGTACAGGTGTCGCGTATCTGCGAAAGCGTGATGGTATTTCAGAATGAAAATCGTCACATAATCAATCTATTATAAAAAGTAACGAAAGCAAAAGCGGGAAGATGTGGCGCGTAGCGAGGAGATAAACGGCACCTCAGTCAGGCAGTGTTGCGCGCGTTGGTGCCGGTAAAGAGTCAGTGATGATGACCGTTAAATTTGACTTCAAGCAAAGTCACATTATCGGTGAAGGTCAGGGTTTTCAGCGGCCCATTCCCCTCAACATTTAACGTGTTGACCTGGGCCGGCCATAAATCACGCAGGGCATCGTGACGAATTTGCAGTCCTTCCATTGCCGGAGGCTGCGCCGTTTCCTGATACACCCAGAAAAACTTACCTTCGGTTTCATAGCCAACCGGTTTCAGCGCCAGCGGCTCACCGTCTGCGTTCAAAATGGCGAAGTGTTCATCCACATACTCGGCAAACGCCTGCTGCGTGCTCTCATCGCTCATAATGTCGGCTGACTTATCAAACAGCATTTTCACGGCGTGCTCTGCGTCATGCAGATTAAACCGGTGCATCACCTCGATATTTTCCGTTCTGGGATTGAACAGTACCGTCGTGATGGCGGCCTTTATCTGATGTGCTGATGCCGAGAAAGCAGTAACCAGCAGCAGGGCCATCAGGCCCCACTGCCGGGCACAACGAGACAGCTTAGTTGTCATCGTCGCCCTCTTTGTCGTCATCCAGTTTGGTGTTGATTTCGTGCATCAGGTCGCGGTACACCTTGCCATCGCGAGGCTTGGATTTGTACGCTTCGATGCGCGAAGGAATAATGCGGCGAGGATAGTGGTTGTTTTCCACGTCTACATCGGCCGTTTCCCAGCGCGGATCAACCGTCACGCTTACCAGTTCTTTGTCCTTCTCTGTCACCACCAGCTTGCTGACCGCTTTGGGTGTGCGACGCCAGATTTCAGCAGGAATACGCATCATCTCGGTAGTGCCGTCAGTATATTCCAGCTCCAGTATGATAGGCATCACCAGGCCGCCTTTGTTTGAGAAGTCCAGAACGTAGTAGTTCTTATCTTCACGTACAGCGCGCTCAAATGCTTTGCGCTCCCACGGCTCCAGTTTATCCAGGAACTTACGGTACTTGTTACGATCTTTATTGGTAACGGTGTACTGATCGTTGTCGTCGTAGAAGTCTTTGATGTCGTCAAAGCGTTCCACCCACAGTTTTTTGCCTTCTTCGCGGTTGCGCTCGTCGGTAAGCGACATCGGCTTGTCTTTCTCCGCCTGACGCTCGCGGGCAAAATCGATATCTGGATCTGCGGTATCCAGACGCAGTTTGTATACGCGGTCAATGGAGATATCTACGTGATCGGTAGAGTAGAACCAGCCACGCCAGAACCAGTCAAGATCAACCCCTGACGCTTCTTCCATGGTGCGGAAGAAATCCGCGGGGGTAGGACGTTTAAACATCCAGCGCTGTGCATACTCTTTAAACGCAAAGTCGAACAGCTCACGACCTAAAATGGTTTCACGAAGAATATTCAGGGCAACCGCAGGCTTGGTATAGGCATTCGGGCCTAAGCGAAGAACCGAGTCAGACTGGGTCATGATTGGCACCTGCGTAGAGGACTTCATGTAGCCTGTGATATCGCGTGGCTCAACGCCCCATGGAATGTTTGGATCCCATTCGCGACCGGCAACGCCGTCTAAGAAGCTGTTTAAGCCTTCATCCATCCAGGTCCACTGACGCTCGTCAGAGTTCACGGTCATAGGGAAGTAAATGTGCCCGACTTCGTGAATAACCACGCCAATCAAAAAGCGCTTTTCTGCCAGTGAATAAGTACGCGAACCATCGTCACGCAATTCCGTGCGCGGGCCGTTAAAGGTGATCATGGGGTATTCCATGCCGCCTACCGGACCGTTTACAGACTGCGCTACCGGGTACGGGTAATCAAATGAGAACCGGCTGTATACGTCCATGGTGTGGATAACGGCTTCAGTAGAGTATTTCTTCCACAGATCGCCACCTTCTTTCGGGTAGAAAGACATGGCCATAACCAGTGGCTGTACGTCGCCGCCCTGCTGGTAACCGCGTGCGTCCCACATGAACTTACGCGAAGAGGCCCAGGCAAAGTCGCGTACATTTTCTGCCTGAAAGCGCCAGGTTTTGGTTTTGCTGGTGCCTTCTTTTTCGTTCTCCAGTGCTTCTTCTGCAGTCACGATAAAGACGGTACGGTCTGCCGTTTCCGCTTTTTTCAGGCGGTCGCGCTGAGTTTTAGTTAACACATCTTTAGGGTTCTGCAACACACCGGTAGAAGACACGACGTGGTCAGCCGGTACCGTGATGTTCACATCGTAGTTACCGAACTCCAGCGTAAATTCACCACGGCCAATGAACTCCTTGTTCGTCCAGGCTTCGTAGTCGGTGTACGCAGCAAGACGTGGGAACCATTGCGCCAGCAGGAAAATATCGTTGCCACCTTCACGCTCGTCATCGGGAAAGTGCTCATAACCTGAACGGGCAGATACGGCATCTTCTTCGACGATGTTAAAGGCAAAATCAATATCGAAGGTTACCTGCTTGCCTGGCTTTAATGGCGTGGCAAGGTCAACACGCATCAGCGTGCCGACGATCACGTGGTGCAAATCGGTGCCGGCTTTATTTTCAACGCGCTGAATGTCGTAACCCAGCTCGTTGTCTTCAACAAATTGCTGACGACGCAGTGCACCCATGCTTAAGCGTGCAGGCTTATCTGATGATGCACTTTCTGTCGCCGGTCCACGGTTACCAATGCCACCGAAGTTGGTTGACAGCGCAGACATAGAATCATTGCGGAATTTGTTTTGATCGAGTTGGATCCACAAATACTTCAGTGTGTCTGGCGAGTTGTTGGTGTAAGTGATGGTTTCACTGGCTTCCAGACGACGCTTTTCTTCGTCCAGTTTCACATCGATTTTATAATCGACTTTCTGTTGCCAGTACTGATGGCCCGGTTCACCTGCCGCGTTACGGTAAACGTTTGGCGTTGGCAGTACTTCGTCGAGCTGGCGGAATTTATCTTCAAAGTCGCCTTTCGTTTGTTTTATGGCTGCTGTGGCGACAGGCAGCTGAACCATCATAGAAAGCACCGGGATAACCCAGAACAGATGGCGGTTACGTCTACTCATGCAGATTCCTTGCTACTGAAAATACAATTTCAAACCACGTATTGTATAAGCTGTAGCCTGTCTAATGCCAGTTTTTGACCGTATACATGTCAGTTTTCGCCGCAAAAAAGCGTAAATAGACAGTTTGTTTATTTATCGTGCTGGCGTATGCTTGCCCAATCCGCTGTTAGTCTTCAAACCTCATGAACCAGTTTTCCTGGCAACGTGCCGTAATCAAGATAGGAAGTGCGCTGATTGCACCCGATGGTAATCAGTGTCAGGCAAAATTTTTATTGCCCATTGCCCGCTTTATCACCGCCAGTCGGGAGGCTGGCAAAGAAGTGATTGTGGTGTCATCGGGCAGCGTGGCAGCGGGTCGCAGTAAAGTACGGCTTAATCATCCTGCCTCTATTGCAGAAAAACAAGCGATGGCGGCCATCGGGCAGATGCAGATGATGGCAAACTGGCAGCGCTTTTTCGACTTCCCATGCGCACAGGTACTGCTAACCGCGGACGACCTGCACGACCGTACCCGCTATGTAAATATCAAAAATACCTTGCGTGAATTGCTTAAACATCAGGCGTTGCCAGTGGTCAATGAGAATGACACGGTCGCGGTAAACGAGCTGAAAGTGGGCGACAACGATAATTTAGCGGCCTATACCGCGTTGGTGGCTGAAGCAGATACGCTAATCATCTGTTCGGATATCGACGGGTTATATACCGCGGATCCGAGAAAAGATGCCAGTGCGACCCTGATCCCTGAAGTAGAAAGCATCAATGACAGCATTTATGCACTGGCCGGTGGCGCAGGCTCGTCAGTCGGCACAGGGGGCATGCGAACGAAAATCGAAGCGGCAGATAAATGCACACAAAGCGGTATTCAAACCGTTATTGTAAACGGGCGTAGTGGTCACGTGTTTGATGCATTACTGGAAGGTCACGTCTCAGGCACATTATTTCATGCTACACAGTCCGGCAATACTGCCCGGCGATTGTGGCTGACTCATACGTTAAAAACCCGTGGCGTAATTGACGTAGACGAAGGAGCCCGCTCTGCGATTGAACAAAAAGGGGCTTCGCTCCTTCCCTCTGGAATTCACGGCGTCAGCGGGCGGTTTCGGCCCGGTGATGCGGTAGAAATACGATGTCAGGAGCAGGTTATTGCTAAAGGGTTGTCGCTTTATTCAGATACTGAGCTGAATCAAATAAAAGGCATGAAGTCACAACAAATTCGTGATGCCTTGGGCTATGATTGTAGTGAGGTCGTGGTGCACCGGGATGATCTGGTGCTGCTGTCCCGAGCCATATAATTGCCCCGTTCATCGCTAACGGGTAACTGAGGCAGGGAACATTCGCGTACTTGGACTTCTGTGAAGAGTACGCGATGCACTGACGAACGTCCCTGCCCTTCCAGCTAAGGGGACCTTATGAGTTTTTCTATTCAACAGGCAGCAAAGGATGCACGCAAAGCATCAACGGCAATTGCTGCGCTTTCCGGTGAGCAAAAAAGAACGTTGTTGATGGATATCAGCAAGCACCTTGTGGCGCAAACCGACAATATTCTGGATGCTAACAGTCTTGATCTGGAGCATGCCCGTGAGCATGGACTGGATGCTGCAATGACTGACCGGCTGACACTCACCAAACAACGGGTAATGGACATTGCCAACGCCGTTGCGGATATCGCCGCACAAGCCGACCCCGTTGGGCAGATCGCTAACATGCGCAGTATGCCAAGCGGCATCCAGGTGGGTAAAATGCGTATCCCGCTTGGCGTTATCGCGATGATTTACGAGTCGCGCCCGAATGTCACTGTGGATGCCGCCGCGCTGTGTCTGAAAGCCGGCAATGCGGTTATTCTTCGCGGTGGCAAAGAAGCGCTGCATTCTAATCTGGCGCTGGCGGCCTGCTTGCATCATGTCCTTAAAGCGCATGATCTGGACCCGGCTATTGTGACCGTCATTCCCGACCCTGACCGCGGTATCTTAAAAACGCTGTTAACGCTTAAACAGGATATTGATTTGGTGATCCCAAGGGGGGGCGAAGGCCTGATTGAGTATGTAGCGGATCACAGCCGTATTCCGGTTATTCAGCATTACAAAGGCGTATGCCACCTTTATGTCGATTCGGCAGCTGACGAAGACATGGCGCTGGCTATCCTGGAAAACGGCAAAACCCAGCGAGTGGGCGTGTGTAATGCGCTGGAGACGTGCCTGGTTCACAAAGACCGGGCCGCGACGTTTCTACCCAGAGTCGCCGCGTTATTTGACGACTATGAGGTGACGACCCATGCGTGTAGTCAGTCACTGGAGTATTTTAACGGGGCGCTGCAGGCCACCGATGTCGACTGGCATGCTGAATATCTGGCACTGGAAATTGCCGTGAAGGTAGTAGAGAGTTATGAGGATGCGGTTGCTCACATTCGCTCGTATGGTTCCGGACACACTGAAGTTATCGTCACCGAACATTACGCTACCGCACAGCGTTTTATCCGGGACATTCAGTCGGCGGTGGTGATGGTAAATGCGTCGTCACGCTTTTCTGACGGGGGGGAGCTTGGCTTGGGGGCAGAAATTGGCATCTCCACCAGCAAGCTGCACGCTTATGGCCCCATGGGCGCGGAGTCGCTGACTACCGAGAAGTTTGTGGTGCTTGGGCAGGGGGAAGTGCGAGGCTGAAAAGAAGCCTAAGCGATAGGAAGATAGCCCAGCAGTGAGATGACGAAAAAGGTACCGGCCAGTAGCGCAATACCGGGACCGTCTGCTTCTTCACGAATTAATACGATAGCCCGTTTAGCTCCGAGGTACATAAGCCAGATACAACCGGCTTTAAACCAGTTTGAAATAGTTACGTAGGTGCGCTCCTGATAGACACTGTATACGGCCGCTTGGTGAGGTTCGAATGTTGATGGCAGTAACAGTAATAACCCTGATTCGACAATCCGCGCCGCTTCCAGAGAAATCAGCGACGCCACTGTTCCAACCTGAATCGAGGCGGCAATAAAGTACAACAACAATGTAGCCAGTTTATGCCCGAACTGGTCGTCGCGTCGGAATAAGTAATGTGAGAGGTTATAAATAACAACAGGCACTGCGCTGAGATCCTTCTACTGCATACCGTCTATGGTCGATTAATTATTTAAGATAGCCTGTATTGTATAAAATGTGAACACGCTTTTCAGGTCTTACGGAGTTTTCAATCACGCAAGAGAGGCTGGTCGACACCGGCGTGCAAGTAGTAACGCACCGAGCCTGTGATACGCAGTATCAGAAAATAATAACCTTGGAAAGATGCGAACAAGACTGTGGTCACTCAGCGAGTCCTGAAGTAGGTAGTTGCTAGGCAGGATTCGCAAGGAATGGCAGTCATGCTTGCCAAGAAGCCTAACGTCGTAAGTGCATGCTTCAGCGCTCGCCCTTCGGGGCTTACAGCAAGGCACCTACTCGTCGTTAGTCTTTTTTGACTTGACCCGTTAGGCCTGCAAAAGGCCACCTTGATTAGTCAATTGGCTGTGAGCCTGAGCGACTATAGACTTATTCGCATCATCCCTTGCGTAGCATAGAGATAGATCCCCGTCTCTAACAACGGTATTCTGGTGTTCACATCATTGCTATCACCGGACGAGTCATGACTGATATTACCCCTTCATTGCAGGATTACCCTTACACCGTGACGCTGGCCTCACGCTGGCAGGACAACGATGCTTACGGGCACATCAATAATGTCATGTATTACAGCTTTTTCGACACGGCAGTAAACCGCTTTTTGATTGAGCATGGCGGGCTGGATATCCAGAACAGCCAGGTGGTGGCTTATGTAGTGAGCTCACAGTGTCAGTATGTAGCGCCGGCCAAATACCCTGAAACGATTTATGTAGGACTGCGCGTAATAAAAGTAGGTCGCAGCTCTGTCACCTATGGCTTATCAGTGTATGCAGGTGACGCAAAGCGCCGCGTAGCTCACGGTCAGTTTGTGCATGTGTTTGTAAACCGTCAGACTGACAACGCGGTGCCAATACCATCGCGAGTGAAAGAAGCTTTAGAAAGCATTACGGAAGGGTTGTAATGAAAGGCGTTGTGTTGGATTGGGCCACTATGTCTCCTGCGTCTTTGCAAACCGATGCATTGTCCGGCTTGCCTGTAGAATGGACGTTTTACGATGAGACCAGCGCCGAAAACACCGATGAGCGAATTGCCGATGCCGATATTATTCTTACCAATAAAGTGGTGCTGAATGAAACCTCACTGCGCGCCAGCCAATGCCGCTATATCGGGGTACTGGCGACCGGCACGAACAATATCGATCTGGCATATTGTCATGATAACGGTATTGTCGTTAACAACGTGGCCGGCTATGGCACCGAGACGGTGGCACAGCACACGCTGATGCTGTTGCTGAATCTGGCCACCCGCTTTGCGGATTACCATCGCGATGTGCAAAACGGAAAATGGGCTGAGGCATCGCAATTTTGCTTAAGTTCCTACCCGGTCGTGGAGCTTGCCGGAAAGCATGCTGTGATTGTGGGTCATGGCGATCTTGGTCAGCGTGTTGAGTCGCTCTACCGGGCACTGGGCATGCGGGTATCTGTGGCAGCCAGGCCCGGTAAACCTAACGATAACAGGACCTCACTTGCCTCTCTGGCACCCACTGCCGATGTAGTGAGTCTGCATTGCCAACTGAGTGAGCAGACAAACAAGCTGGTGGATGAGACGCTACTGGGGTTATTGCCTGACCATGCCTTTATTATCAACACAGCGCGGGGCGGACTGATTGACGAAGAGGCACTCGCAGACGCTCTGCATCATCACCGTATTGGCGGCGCAGGCCTTGATGTCTTGTCAGAAGAGCCTCCGCCGTCGTCGCATCCGCTACTGCAGGTTTCCCACCCTACGCTACTGATAACCCCCCACTCAGCCTGGCTGGCGCGGGAAGCGCGTCAGCGCCTACTGGACGATGCGGTTAACCAGTTGGCGCAGTTTCTCAGACAGGCAGAGTAATTTTTTGTGAACAACGCATTTCTTTTTATAGCCTGCGCGCTGATATGGGGCTCAACCTGGATTGCCATTACGTTTCAGACCGGGGAAACACCACCGCTGGTCGCGGTGGCCTGGCGGTTTACTATTGCGTCATTATGTCTGGGCCTGTTTTGTCTGATTCGCCGTCTTCCGATGCGATTGCCGCTACACATTCATATCAAAATGGCCGGTGTAGGATTGTTTCTTTATACCCTGGACTACACGCTGTTGTATGCGGCACAGCATTTCATCATCAGCGCCCTTCTCGCACTGATGAGTTCGTGCATTATTTATATTAACGTCGGATTACGGCGCTGGTGGTTGAAACAACCTGTAAGACCTGAGGTGCTGATTGGTGCGACGCTGGGCATGGTGGGGATCACGCTGATTTTCATTCCGGAATTTGCCCATGTGCGACTTGATGCCGCACTGGCGTTGGGGCTGGGGATCGCAATGGTGTCTTTCTTTTGCGCGTCGGTAGGGAATGTGATTTCTGAACGGATCCTGGACAAGGGCACGCCTGTTATTCAGATGAACTTCTACGCCATGACATACGGGCTGGTGTTTCTGTATGGTTCGGCGCTCATTGGTGGTCAGTCGTTTGCCCTCCCAGACTCCCCTGACTTTTATATAGCGCTGTTGTATCTGGGGGTTTTCGGCTCTGTGCTGGCTTTCGGTTCATACATGAAACTGTTACAGCAAATTGGGTCGGACAAAGCCGCGTATGTGGTGCTGGTATATCCTATAGTGGCGCTCATCATCTCAACGTTTTTTGAGGGATACCGATGGACGTTACTGGCGGGTATTGGCGTTGGCGTGGTGCTGTTTGGCAACGCGATTGCCATGGGCAAAGTGCCGCTGCCGGGACGCAAAGCGATAAAACGCGCCGCTGCCACCTCCCCGGATACGCCAGGCTAAAACCATCGCCGGTACCCAACCCTATGCGGGTTACCGGCATAAGCGACAATGACGCGGAGCACTACAGAAAGCCATGAGGCTGGTAGGTTTGTGCACGGCTTGTATTCTACCTCTGAGCCAGGCAGATATGACGCCGTAACGAACCCGAATTGGTTCTGTCATCACTTCAGCGCATTGATTTTTTTATTCAGCTCGTAGGCAGGCTCTGTCACAATGGCTTCAAGGGTTTCTATACGCGCCTGCAATTGCGCGATATGCTCATCTTTGTGCTTAATATCTGCCCGCAGCGACGAGGTTGTCGCAAACGGATTACTGCACTGGCCGTTCATCCAGTCGTTTAAACGCCATTGGTATCTGGCATCCAGATAGCAAGCAGTAAGTGCGGTAATACCAATGCCACTAAGTAATAAAAAAATTTCCATGATATCGTCCTCATCAGGTTAAATTGGTGCTGCGCTACAGCCCGATTTGTTGCGCTTCAACCTATCAGTCGTTCGACAGAAAAAAATATTACAAGCCGGATGTAATATTTTTTCTTTCATACTGACTACACAGATAGCGTGCACGTAGTTGCATCTTCTTTATCACTTATTTGGAACACAGGCTTGCAACGTCAATTCGAAGAACTTTTCAGGGACTATGGCGCACTGCTGGGCCGGGTAGCCAGCAGTTACGAGGCGAACGACGCGCTGCAGCAGGAGTTGCTGCAGGAAATTGCTGTGGCGGTATGGCAGGCAATGGCGCGCTTTAAGGGCAACAGCAGTGTGAAAACCTACATATTGAAAGTGGCCCACAACCGTGCGGTGTCACACGTTGCCAGCCAGGTCAGAGCCCCGCATACCGAAACCTATGAGGATGAAAACAGCCCGGCTGCTGAGGGTAACTGGTCGCCGGAGAAAGCGGTAGAACAGCATAAGTCACTGGAGCGCCTGCTGCGCGCAGTCAGAGCCCTGCCGTTACCGGGAAGACAAGTGCTAACGCTGTCTTTAGAAGGTTTATCTTACGATGAAATTGCTGACGTTTGCGGACTCACAACCAGTCACGTTGGCGTATTATTAAAACGTGCAAAAGCAGCCATAAACAGGAGCTTCGAAGATGACGACGCATGATGATGACCTTGCGCGGTTATGGCAGACGCAGAAAGTATCAACCATCGATACGGAGCAAATTAAAAAGGATTGTCGCAGGCAGACGCTGAAGCAGCGGCTGTATTTATTTCTGGATTTTGCCTGTCTGGTCCCAATGGTAATTTTCTTTATCTTTCAGTGGGATCAATTATCCCGCGCAGCAGCCACAATGATTGTGGTATTGCTGGTGGTTACCCTGCCGATTTTTATCTATCTGGCGAGACTGCGGTGGCTGGCCGCAGCGGGATTTCAGACGGCCACGGCGAATTATCTGGATATGCTGATAAAGCAAATGCGCAACAACGCCAGAATCGCGTGGCTGACAAAGCATTCAAGCTGGACCACTGCTCTTTTTCTTATTGGTTTCTATGCGGTATTGTTTGTTTTAGGCGAGGTGCCACAAGCCCGACAGACCAAAGCGTTGCTGGCGATATCTATCACCAGCGTAGCTATGGCTGGCTTCTATCTCTGGGCAAACAAGCGGGAGGCCCGCTTTCACCAGAAAGCCGAAGAACTGCTGGCCTTAAAGCAGGAACAGGGCCATGATAGTGAGGTAGCACCTTAACGCCAGCGTTAAGAGGGCTTGAATACGTCAGCCCTCAGTGGCTTGTTCGCATCGCACTAAAGCAAGTTGTCACTGCAGAGGTTGCATATCATGCATCATCATCACGATACGGCGGTTGGCGCAGGATGAGCCAGGCAGTGGTTACCCATGGTGGTTCACTTGCTGAAACCCGGCCCGCAATGCTGGTGGGCAGGCTGGCATCGCCTTCGGGTGTTTCCCGCAGAACCGATACGCGAATGACCGGGGCCTGACCTGTCTCTTATGTCTGAGCAGACAGGTACCACTCTGACTTTTAATCCCAAGCCGGGAACGCAAGATGAAAGAAATCAAACAGCTACTGGATAACAATAAAAAGTGGGCGTCACGAATTGAAGAAGCGGATCCTGCATTTTTTGATACTTTGTCTAAGCAGCAAACCCCCGATTATTTATGGATTGGGTGTTCAGACAGCCGGGTGCCGGCTAACCAGATAGTGGATTTGCTACCCGGTGATATTTTTGTGCATCGTAACGTGGCGAATATGGTGATCCATACCGATTTTAACTGCCTTTCGGTGCTGCAGTACGCGGTAGACGTGCTGAAAGTGAAACATATTATCGTATGCGGCCATTATGGCTGTGGTGGCGTGGAGGCCGCGATGGGGGAGAAGCAACTCGGACTGATCGACAACTGGCTGGGTCATATCAAAGACGTGTATCAACGCCACTATAATGACCTGATAGCCCTGCCGGAAAACAAACGATCAGCGCGACTGTGCGAGCTGAACGTAAAAGAGCAGGCTGATAATGTACGACGTACAACTATCGTCAAAGATGCCTGGGCCCGGGGCCAGGATCTGCAGATCCACAGCTGGATTTACAGTTTAAAAAACGGGCGCATTACGGATTTAACCGACGCCGGGCAATAATGTTTCGCTGCCGGTGAAACGATAAGTTCCTGCAGCGACACTCAAGGCAATGACGACAAGACTCAGTCCTCGTCCTCGCCGTCATCTTCTTCCTCGTCTGGTTTGTTCTCGCCCAGGAAAAACTGATAATACAAATCCAGCGCGTATTCACTTTCGTCTTCGATAGTCGTTTGTACGGCTTCTAAAAACAGCTTTGGTAACAGTTTGTAGCGTACCGTGAGATCAGGCGGGCGCTGACGGCGACGTAAGTTGCCATTTGTTGATTCAGACTGTATGGCGTCAACTTCCACGTTGTATTGTACCGAGAGTCTGTCGGTAAGCTGACCGCTCACACTAACGCCGGATTCACTGGCGCTCAGGCTTAAGTCTTCTATTCCCAGCGTGTCACCGATTTGTCCGGTGAGGCCTTTGGTATTGGATAAACCAAATCCTAACAGCAGCGCGTTGTAATTCGGGCTTTGTCTTTCCGTGTTCGGGCCTTCTCCGGTAAGCAGGTACGAGAGCACATACTGCTGGTCCATGGCGGGCTCTGAGAACAGATTCACGTTCGGGCTGTCCGTGGGGCCGTCAATGCGTATACCGGCAATAACCCCGTCATTGGTTTTCGCCGGATCGCGAATGGCTTCCACCAGCAGCATGGGCTGGTCGATTGGCCCATTGAACTGTACCTCCCCGGTTTGTATTACCAGGTTTTGTCCGTAAGCTTCATAACGCCCGTCAAGGATCTGCAAATCACCATAGCCAACCAGCGAAGGCTGTGTATTCACACGGATCCCGCCATGCAGGTTTGCGGTGAGCCCGAATGCTTCAAGCTTGACCTCCCCCGACCTGGCTTTATCGATATTGACCATGACAGATGCGTGAATAATGTCCAGCGGGTCGTCTGAGGGCGGCTCGCCACGCAAATGAACGTCTTTGGAGGGCGACACCGCGTTTTCCGGGAGCTCTTCGATGACGATGCGCGCCCAGGGAATATTTACTGAACCGGATACGTCGATTTTTTCTTTCGACACCTCTGCAGTGAGATCCGGCGATACCTGCATGCGAATATCCCGCTGCCTTACCTCAAAGCGTTTTCCTTTGAGTCGTGCGGTAAACTCCGGGTCGCCAGACCAGTTAGCGCTGCCTGAAAGGCTACCCTCACCGTCACCCAGTTTAAACGTGCCGTCAAACTCAGCCTGCTGACCGGTTAATGTGACTGACTGTTGCCAGTTGCTTAACGACACCGGCATGTCCTCAACATCCAGTGCGCCGCCCTCAAGGGCCAGCGAGCCATTCAGTGAAGGGCTGTCCAGACTGCCGCCAAGGGTAATGTCACCATTTAATTTCCCCGACAGCTGACGAATTGCCGGCGACAAGGGCTGCAGTGGCGACACGTTGATACCAGTGAACTGAATGTTGCCGTCAAGCGTCGGTGTGTCTTCAAGCGGTGTTGTCGTCACTGACAGGCTCGCTTCTCCTAATTCATCACTGACAAACTGTGATGTAGCTTGTAGTACACCGTCCTTGAACGTCCCGGTTGTGTTTACTTTACTTAGCGTGATGGTAATGGGGCGCTCTTCACCTAACGTCCAGGCTGCGGGAGTGATGTTGGCGGAAAACGTTGCCGACATTGGTGTATTGGCACCTACCTGGCCGCGGGTATTGACAGACAGCGTGGCGTCAGGCGCGTCAGGGACGATAGCCGGGGCTAACTCGTTGGCCCATATCCCCAGCGGCAGCGCGTTGGCATTGACGGTCCACTGTGCTTTTTCCTCTTTATAAAGCACATTTTCAATACACAGGCTTCCCTCTGCGCGGGATTGCCAGCAATGCGAACTGACCGTCGCGCTCAATGGTTCCGGAACCAGAGTGACAGTAAACGGAGAGTCCAGTTTCCAGCGGGTATTTAGGATCCCTAACTCACTGTTGGTAAATTTCCCCTGCCACTGATTGTTCTCCCATTGACCCGTAAGTGATATTTTCGCGCTGTGTTCCGGTACGGTTACATCGAGCTCAAGCTCATGTCTGGCGAGAGCCCCGTCGACACCAAACGTGCCATTGAGCGGCCCCTGAGCTGCCAGTGTAGAGTTGATGGATGGGGAAACCTGCACGTCGGCAAATGTCACATCGCCCTTGGCTGAAGGATTCTGCCAGTCGCCGGTAGCGCGGATATCGCCTTTGGCGCTGCCAGCAATTCCGGGGTAAAGGGTTTTCATATCTGGCAAATCTAGCCTGACGGTGGCATCAAGGTAGCGTTTATTGAAAATTTGCCCTGCGACATTAACTGTATTGGTGTCCTGGGTTACCGCCAGCGTACCGACAATGATATCGCTGCCTGACGCGTAGACAACAGAGCCGGACACGTTAATCGGACGCTCCTCAACCGTTCCGCTGAAAGCGAGCTCGGAAATGCTCATCTCCGGACCTTTGTCTGTCAGCTGCATCAGACTGGTGAATCCACCGGTAATGTTGGTGGGGCCCTGTGGGACTAAGTCCGCAGTGGAAATGCCGCTGACGCGGGTCTTGCCGTTCCAAGACACACTCTCGTTCAGGTACAGGGTTCCTGTATTGGTGATTTTACCTTCCAGCAACGCGACGGTGATATCATTGACGCGAATGTTTTTCCGATTTAATACCACATCGACATTGACGGGGACGCGGCCAATATCGGGTAGCGTGGCTGCGCTGGAGCCTGTTAACGTGTAGTCACCCATCGTCCCGGAAAGGACGATATCCCCTTCATGAAGAGTGCCTTGCGCCTGCATGGGCAGGGGTTGCTCATCCCAGTTCGCAGATATATCCAGAGGTAACGTGTCACTCAGAATGTTCGCATGAACCCTGGCCTGAATGTCGTAGGCATTCGTCGCATCCAGCTCCAGCGTCAGATCGGAAAGCGACCCCGATGCGCTTAAATCCAGCTTCTGGCGAGTATTTTCGTCCAGCGAAATAGCGGCGTTTGCCTGCAGGTTAAGTGGATAATCATTTTCGAACGTCACGTCGGCATCAGCACGCAGCGAAGCTGACTCATGCTCAACATCCAGGGTGTCGATATCCAGATGCGTGTCTTTGAACACCAGCTTGTCAAAGGTCACTGCTGGAATAGCCTGTGGCGATTCGCCCTGATACAGGGTGGTGTTTTTCAGCGCAAACTGATTAATGGTTATGGCGACAGGCAGCCTGACTTCCGGCAGCTGAGGGGCGCTGTAAGATAACGAATAAGAGGTTGGTGTCTGGGTCTGCGGTTCACTGGCCGCGGGTAACCGGACGGTAAGACCCTCGATGACCGGATCATTGATAACAATCTCATCTTTTGCCCGGGCGGCAAGGGTGATCTGTTTAACCGCGACAGACTGCTCAGCCAATTCAACGCGCAACTGGCGAATGCGGGCGTTGTCCAGCCGCACGGCAACAGGCAATGAGAATGGCTCTGCGGGAGCGTCGTCGGCTTCGGTGTCTTCAGATACGCCAAGCTGAGTCACCGTAATATCAGAGGCAGCCAGCTTTTCAATACATACTTTCGGCGCCATCAAGCAGCGCCAGGACAGATTTACTGTCGCGCTTCCTACCTCGACCTTCCACGACGCGTCCTGCCAAACGAGATCGTCGACAGTCATGTCGCCATAAACCGAACCGTCAATATTGTCGATGGTGAGGCCAGGAACGAAAGAAACCGCCGCATAGCGAATAACCGGGGAGCCCAACGGGCTGAGCAGCAGTACCAGAAGTAACGCAATCAGCACAAACGGCGATAAGACCCAAAGCGAGATCGTACGTTTTCTCATAGCTCAGGCCCCAGTATAAAGTGAAGCTGCCACTTATTTACATTGTCACGATCATCAAAATTCCGGGCAATATACAGCCGAATTGGCCCGATGGGCGATATCCAGTGAATACCGGTACCGACGCTGTAGCGCGGGTCTGTATCCCAGTCATTAGTGGCAGTACCAATATCGGTAAACACGGCAGCCCGCCAGCTCTCGGCGAACTGATAAGCGTACTCTACACTGGCCGTGGCCAGGTACTTGCCTCCGGTAGGCTCTAAAGAGCTTTCCCCGGTTACCGGGTCAATAACCGTATCTTGCGGTGAGATATCCCGGTAATCGTACCCTCTTACACTCTGGTCACCACCGGCAAAAAATCGCAGTGAGGCCGGGACCCGGGAGAAATCATTGGTTTTAATTGCGCCCGCTTCACCGCGCACGACAACACGGTGGACGTCAGCAAACGTGCGAATCATCTTGCCTTCAACAATACTGCGCACAATATTGATGTCAGAACCTAAATTGTCGCGACCTATCTGTGAAAACGCCTGAAAGTAGGTGCCGTTATTAATGTTTAAGTCGCCATCTTTTTCTAAATACCGAATGGCGTAACCCGGCATAATCAGCGAGGTAGTCTGCTCCGGGTCCGCTCCCTGTACGAAGTATTCGCGCAGATAGGTTAGCGAGCCATCCTGCTGCCAGGGAGAGTTGTTTTCCTGCCAGTACCTGTGGACTGCAAGCGATAAGGTTTCGCTTTCTGTCTGCGAGTTTTGATACTCAATAAACTGATAGCCAGCCTGGAAGCTGACATAGTCATTAGTGATATCCCGCATGGGTATGCGGTAATCGGTGGTAAGGGATTGCTCAGGTTTGGATAAAAACAGGTCAGCAGAAACGGAATGTCCGCGCGAGTTAACCCATGGCCTGTCCCACCCCAGTTTTATCCGTGGCCCATCGGTATCTGTGCCGGCACCCAATCTTACGTCGAAACTGTCCCGTGGACGGTGTGAGACGGATACCTCAATAGGCACACGCAGCGATTCAGCGTCGCTGACTACCGGACGGGCAATCACCCGGGAAAAGTAGCCCGACTGATTAAGCCGACGGTTAAATTCGGTCAGCTTGGTGGATGAATATTTCTCGCCCACCTCAAAGGGGACCAACCGACGGATAATCGCTTCGGCTTTGTCCTCGCCCACTATGCGGATATCGCCAAAGGTGTACTGCGGACCGCTTTGTGCAATCAGTAACACGTTGGCTTCGCGTTCTTCGCGAACCAGATCCAGCCGGGTAGCCTGCCAGGCAAAATCAAAATATCCGTGCGTTAACGCGTAATTCAGCATGGATGATTTAAAGGACTCATAGACTGGCTGTAACAACACATCCCCTTTTTTCAGAGGAAACTTGTTAAATCGCTGTCGGAAATCAGGATCTTCGCGGCCGGCGCCGATAATCTCACGGGTCACGTTAGCCACTTTCAGCGGCGTGTTGAGACTTACCTGAAGGATAACCGTGTCATCATCGGTCACTTCAATAAAGGTTTCGCTGTTGTAGTAGCCAAAAGGCTCAGCTGCAGTGGAGACCGTTTTCTGGATCTCCTCCTGCCAGAAAGGATCGGCAAGTAATCCGGTCTCGATGTCCAGATTATTCAAATAAAGACTGATGTTGTCGCGGACCTTATCCTTGTCAACGCCTTTAATCTCAAAGTCGACGGCATGGGCGGGGCTGACAACCATCCCGCTTAACCAGATTAGCGCAAAAAGAAAAAGTCTGGCAGGCGGTAACGGCTTACGCCTGTTCTTTTTGCTATTACACTTAAACAACGCTTGTTCCTTTTGCCTGAATCGGGGTGAACCGGATAAATAGAGTGTCAGAGCATGACTGATGCAGGTTTTGTACCTGATAACGCCCGGTAACTGAACATTTTGTGAACCCCGGAGGGTTAGTATATTATGACTTTTCGATAATCGATACGTTGATGCGATGCGCTGCGGATTATCAAAGACAATAATTATTAAGATGTAGTGAAAGGAAAGTCGTATGAAGGGATCTCTTTTTGCCTGTTCGTTAGTGTGTCTTGTTGTGCTTGTCACCAGCACGATTTCTGTCGCCAACGCGCAGGAGGAAACCAGTAGCGAGCCGCTTCCGCTTAGTGCTTTTAGCGCCTTGCCGGAAAATATCAAACCCGCGCTTTCTCCCAGCGGAAACCGTATTGCTTTCGTTCAGAACCTGACGCAACCCAGCGAAATGTCGGTGTTAACGACATACGATCTTAAATCGCAGGACATGTATTATCTTCTGCAGTCGGATAACGAAAAAATTAAAATTAACTGGTTTCGCTGGGCAACGGAAGACCGTCTGGTGATCAGCGCCCGCTATGAATCTAAACAGGGGACTACCCGATTTTACGAAACCCGCCTGTTCAGTATGAAATTTGATGACCAGGGGAAAGAGCCGGTTAACCTGATCGACTGGCGACGGTTAAGCCGTCGCAGCACCAATGCCTATCATGTCCCTCAATTTCAGGATTCGGTGATTGACTGGTTGAAAGACGATCCCGAGCATATTCTGGTTGAGATTGATATCGAAGTTCCGACCGTGCCCTCGGTGTATAAAATCAATCTTGAAAACGCGCGTGCCCAGCGCATTGAACGCGGAAAACGTCAAATCCGGGACTGGCGTACGGACAGGCAGGGTAATCTCAGACTGGGAGTATCGCTGGATTATGATGACGGCGAGAAAAAAATATTACTGAAAGACGGTGATGACTGGCGCACTCTTTTCTCTTACAACGTAATGACCGACAAAGGCGTTGTACCTCTGGGCTTCGGCGTGGATCCGGCGATCCTGTATTACAAGGCGTATAAGGGGGATTATCTGGCGCTGTATCGCCTGAATACGAAAACCGGCGATACGGAAGAAGTCTATTCGGATGAACATTACGACGTTGATGGTGGCTTGATTTACTCCACCGTGACTAACGATGCCATCGGCGTTCGTCATTCTCAGGCGCCAGGCGGGCGTTATTACTGGAACGACCGGTTAGAGAACCTCGAAACACAGTTAGACCAGGCGCTGCCTGATTTTAATAATTCTCTGGTGAGCTTCAGTGACGATGAAATGATATATCTGATGTATGCCGAAAGCGATACACAGCCGGGCGTGTACTTTTTGGGGAACCGGGAGCAAGGCGCTTTGGATGTCTTGTTTCAGCAATACCCGCAAATCACCTCAGACAAGTTAACGGGTCACAGCAAAGTGAAAATGAAAATGCGTGACGGCGTTGAAGTAGAGGGTTACCTGACATTACCCAAACAGGGCAAAGCGCCCTATCCCACCATTATTCATCCACATGGTGGCCCCGGTGCGCGGGATTATGGTGGCTTCGATTACTGGACCGCGTATTTCAGCAACAAAGGGTATGCCGTTATCAGGCCCAACTTCCGGGGTTCACAAGGCTATGGTTACAGCTTTTCAGAGTCACAAATGAAAAGCTGGGGCCTACAGATGCAGGATGATCTGACAGACGTCACGCAGTGGATGCTAGACCAGGGCTATGCCGATCCTGAAAAAATGTGCATTGTGGGAGCCAGCTACGGCGGCTACGCAGCTCTGATGGCGACGGTAAAAACGCCGGAGATGTACCAGTGTGCGGTAAGTTTCGCCGGAGTGGCAAACCTGAAAGACGTAGTCAAACGCAGTCGGAAATTTACCAATAACGAGTTTGTAAAAAACCAGTTTGGTGATGACTACGACGATTTGGAAGCCCGGTCTCCGTATTATCACGTGGAGAAAATCAAAACCCCGGTGCTGCTGGTGCATGGCAATGAAGACCGCGTGGTCGATGTGGAACAAAGCCGCGATATGGCAGAAGAACTGAAGGATGCCGGGAAAAGCGTGAAGTACGTTGAGCTGGATGCCGGTGATCATTATCTCAGTATTCAGCGGAACCGCCGCGAATTTTTCAAAGAGATGGATGCCTTTCTCAGTCAGTATCTGGACTGATGGCAGCGTGGATAGCAGCGCTTTAGCGGCAAGCGAGGTGAAGCTCTCCTTGTCGCTACAGACAGTCGAGGCGTGGAGCTAAATTGTCAGTACTACGCAGAGGTCTGAGACCCGCTGTTTATAAGCATCCCAACCCGGATGGCATCACCAGGCTGCGCTAACGCGTTCAGTTCATGACAAATTACGATAACGAGAGCCGCCGCCGGCGGCTTTTTCTTATCTGTTGCGTTATACTATCGTCCGAATAACAGAATCTGCACACTAACAATGCAGGTTATTCTGCAGGCAAGCGAAAACGTCGCGCCTTCCCGGCTGGCCTGCTATCCATTCCACAGTCAAATCAGGTGTTTGCCTGGCACTATGTAAGCAGGAGAATCATGTCGCAGTCATCGTCTACGACGACGCATGCTACCCCGACACTGGGGCTGGTTGAGTTTGTCGCGCTTATGGCGTCTCTCACATCGCTGGTGGCATTAAGTATTGATGCCATGCTACCAGCACTCATTCAGATAGGTGATGCGCTGGGTGTCACGGATCCCCATCAGCCACATTTGATTGTGTCGGTATTTTTTGCCGGAATGGCATTAGGCCAGCTCTTTTTTGGTCCGTTTGCTGATAGCCGCGGGCGTCGCCTGACGATTCTGCTCGGGCTCATTATTTTCGCTGCGGGCACGGTGGTCTGTATGCTGGCCGAGTCGCTTGAAACCATGCTTATCGGCCGGGTAATTCAGGCCTTTGGCGTCTCAGGCCCGCGTATTGCTGCCATGGCAATCATCCGCGATTTGTTTGTCGGCGATGCAATGGCTAAAGTTATGTCATTCATAATGATGGTTTTCATTCTGGTGCCCATGCTGGCGCCCATGGTGGGCCAGGCGGTGCTGGCCATGACTTCCTGGGTACATATCTTTACCCTGTTTCTGTTTGTTGCCGTATTAACCGCGATTTGGTTTTTTACCCGCCAACCTGAAACCCTGCCCCGCTCCAGACGCAAAGCGTTTTCCTGGGCGCAGTTTTTCACCTCGTCGAAGTATATTCTCACGCATAGCTCGGTGATGGGGTACACGCTGGCAATGGGCTTTATATTTGGTTCGTTCCTGGCTTACTTAAGTGCATCGCAGACCATTTTTCAGGGATTTTATGACGCCGGTGCCATGTTCCCTTATATCTTTGCGACGCTGGCATTTTCTATCGGGCTGGCCTCGTTTTTCAACGGCACCATGGTAATGCGCTTTGGCATGGTGCGACTGTGTCGCTTTGCACTGACCGGCGCGATCAGTTTTGCTGTTGTCTACAATGCCATACTGCTTTGGTATGGCGGTTTGCCACCGCTGGTGCTGACGGTAGTCGTGATGTTTATCGGCTTTTTCTTTGTCGGGATCCTGTTTGGCAATCTGAATGCGATGGCCATGCAGCCACTCGGTGATATGGCGGGATTGGGGGCGGCAATCATTGGCTCGTTATCCAGCTTGTTCGCAGTACCTATTTCGTTGCTGGTAGACAGCTTTCTGACAACTAACCTGTACCCCATCGGACTGGGCTTTTTGTGCTTTTTCATTCTCGCGTACTTTTCGGTGGTAGTGGCCGAACGGGCACGGGAGGAAGAGGGGCTTGAGACCTGAATTTGTCGCGGCGTTTACTTTCTCTCTGACACGTTGCAATGCAGTAAAAAACGAGTGGGAGTAACCAGCGCGCACAGTGAGTCGCTTGTGAAAAGCATTGAGCACAGCAAAATAAGGGTGTGAAACGATACTGGACAGAGCCCTGTAGCTGGCCCGCACCTGCGGTGAATGTATCACTGAGTCACGATAGCATTTGCCGTCCTTTGGCAATGCAGTATCGTCCGGGGAAAATTACTTAACCAGTTGCACGCGCGCACGGTTGCGCTGATTCTCTCTGATATCGACTGTCCTTGGGATCCGGATCCCCTGACGAATCTTATCGTAGCTGACTTGTTTCATTTCCAGATGTTGACAGAAATTGTAAAAGGTAAAAAAATCTTCGCGGTTAAAATCTTCCCCAATACGTGACATCTGGGTATCGATATAGCCATTGTCACCATTTAATGTGATTGTTGCGACTGACGAGTACGGCTGGCCATAGTCTTTTACTTTTAATGCTCGGACCATTTTGACCTCAAACACCCAATCGCCGATTCGCGTAAAGCGAGACGCTGTTGTTTGCATGTTGTAACCTCTGATTATGTTAGATTTTTATCGATTTAGGTGGGACTAACTCCTTTCCAAGTGTCGTGCCACAATTGAAAAGCTATATTTTTCATGGTGTTAAACGTAAGTGAGTGTTCACGGTGTAGGCGTTTGGCTACACACCCCGAAAATTTATGTAATTTTTCCACAATTTGTAAAATTTGCAGGATCTGTGAAATGTGCGATCGCCCTCATATCAGGGGATATAGCAATGCTGGAGGGTGTATGAAAATGGCTTCACTTACGTATAGTTACTACTACTCAGGTATCATTTTGGCTACAATTGCCAGTGTGTGTGAGGATCGTGGTTGGAAAAGCAAAGTGGCTGACCGATAGTCAGATCATTGATACTGCGTTATTTTTGCTGACTCTTTTGGGCTTTGGGAGTGTTATTGATTGGCGATATCACGCGAGCATGCTGTAAAGATGAGCGCGTTGTCACTACATTGATGAAATGTCAGGCATAAACAAATACATGTAACTAATACTTAGATTCAAATATTAGAAAACCCAGTAAGGACGTACCTTGCGAGGTGTCTTTCTAACTTTTATCTAATTTCTCTAATTTTTCACTAACTCTAGCAGGAAAATGAGATTTAGAAAGAAGCTAAAAGTTAGATAAATACTCCTCATTTTTATCTAAATTTTTGCTTGGACTTTAAAGTCCAGAATAAGTTTTCAATTGTAGGCTTTAGCGCCATAGGGATGAGTTGTCTCCTGTTTTAAAGGAAACAAAAGTATAGCAGTCAGTTTGAATGGAGCGCTTAGACAAGGAGCGGACAGTCAGGCTAATGAGGCTTAATTTATGTCATTGTTTAGATCAACTGGTATCTGTCCCCCAATAGCTCTTCGGTGAAGTACTCATATGGGGCTGATAATTGATAATCTAAACAAAAGCGGACATTTCAATATCTTTCCCATGATTAGACAGAATATGGTTTTTCAGTGGAAACGAGTGTTTCTATGAAGTATCAGTAAAAAAAGCTGTGTGAGGCGATAGAAACGGAATACATCATATCACCAGATAGTTATATAAGCCTCATCGGTACTGTTATGCTTTTAGTATTGATATTTTGCTTGTTTGTTACATTTAAAGAAAAGTGCAAAATCCACTTACTCTTGGCACTGAATCCGAACAGACCTAACATTAGAGCCAAGGTATAGCAGCCGGGCATTCCGAGCCGTTTCAGTAGATAGACCACATCAAATCATTCCTCAAATATCTACAGACCTATTGGGTGCTATTTGTCGGTTCTAGCCATTCGTACAGTATTTCAAAACTGACGATTCATTAATATAAGAGTCTTTACGAAGAGGGGCTTAGAAATGCCGTTTATAGTAAATGACGCAGAACAAATTACAGAGTATAACCAGGTGCTAGACTCGAATATTAGGGCTGAACAAATTGAAGTTTTATTGCGCAATTTAGTGTCTTTACGACATGAGGAAGAAGATAGATTCGTGATTCCCTTCGATGACGTCATCGTGACGTTGAACTTAGCTATATCATTGTTAGACCGACGCTGACTTATTGTCTCAATTTGGTCAGCGGCCATTTTAATTATTTATCCTAACAGCTGCTACTGGACTGAACTGACTTTCACTATTTAGTGAGCTCTGTTATGAACAGTGTCAGATGGAGATGTGCCTGCTAGATGATGTGAATCAACAAAAAAGCACGGCTCAATCTATAACAACCTTGATTGATTCATGTTCGCAGGAATAGAAAGGCCATATCCTCTTCTTGCCGGTAATAAATTTCACACAATTCATACTCCATTTGTCAGGATGGGAGCCAAAAATCATCATGACCGGATTAGAACACTGAGCCTCTTTTGATAAAGCAACATTTAACAATGTCTTTTCATCTTTCCTGCTTAAAGCAGGAGAGCTAACCGGATGAGAGTGCCAATCCCCAAGATAAGTCGTTCTGCCGCTACTAGTCTCATAAAGACGTGCCATTGCAGATAGCTGATAATCCTGATCAGGCTCAAAACTATATCGGCTTCTTTTTGCAGCGTCTCCAGCACTAATTAAATCAGTGATTACATAGTCCCCATCCGCAGCAACATAACCGAAGAACGCGCCGCCTGTCTCAAGCGGTTCATACTCCTCAATATCTGTAATGATCTCATCAATGTGAGCTTGACTAATCCAGATGTTAGCCATGCTGATATTTGAACCCTTTCCATACGGGGGCTACTGGATTACCTTCAGCCCATTGATCTACAACATACACATCGTCTTCAAAAAGTCCGTATACATCGCCTTGCAATATTGAAACTGCCATACGACTTGTCATATTTGATACGGTATCAAGATCAAAGCCAGCCCCAGTAAACGTTGGGTGGAAACAACCTTTTGGCTGAACGAATCCCGTAGGTTCAGTAGCAATTTCAGGTATGACATTATTGCCGTACTGGTTATTAAATTCGTACCAAACATCTTCATCGCAATGTGCTGTTGAGCGACCAACAATTCCGCCCCATGCACCGTTTGTTGCACTGCACCAAACATAATCAGTAGCAACAGTTTTACATAGTTGAGACACATACTGGTTGACATTGAGCATCGCTGAACAATCAATTACTAAGTCAGACTTTTGGATAATTTCATCACTAAAATATTCAGAAAACAGTACCTCAGAACCATCTTCTAACGTTATTTCCTGTGTAGAACCAATTTCACATTCTATTGGATGAATGCTAAGCCCCACAAAGCCAGATGTAAGCATCCTCGATACTGCATGCACTTTGGACATCCCAATGAACGGCAGTCCTAATGCCCAGCGCTGAAGGTTTCCGACCTGCAGGTAGTCTCTATCGATTAATTTGAAATGTTTTACTCCTGCTCTGGCGAGTTGAAAGGCCACTTGTGATCCCAACGCGCCGAGACCTACAATAGTCACTGTTTTGCCCGCTAAGCCTATTAGGTTCGGTGTTCGAGCTAACAGCTGGTTGGGATGGAGATGATCAGAACGGATAATTGACAGACTGACGTGTGTATTTTTCTTTTCCTTCCAGATGCGTCTGACCAAGAAAAGCCAATTTACTTCTATAGTTCCTCTATTTGACTCTTCGTTGAAGCAAACACCGATAATATCGACACCTATCTTCCCCAGGCTTGCAGACGATGTTTTTTCCATATTAGGAAACTCAGTGATAACTTGCTGGTATATCCCTCTGGCATCAACTGCTGATAAAGGAGCGGTAATCTTGCACCATCTAATGGGCAACCTGATACTAAACTTATCAGAAAACGTAGTTTCATCCTGAAAAACCATTTTCCCTTCAGTATCCAAAATCTTTGAGAGGCAACCTCTTATCGCTTCTTTCTTCGCATCTTTAACATGACTAATCTGAACGTATCCTCGGCCTTCTGAAACACCTGGATCACAATCAGATGTTACTACAATGACTGAATTTTGCTCTGCCACTAACTGACCACTGGGTTGATAACCTTCAAATTTATCCTCATGTTCAGAATTTAGTGTTGGGTCCTTGTGGATTTTGTAAATATTGGTAATTTGATTCTCGAATAAGCCAGCAAGAGTATCGTTGGCGATATCCCACTTATTGTTCTTGTCAGCAAATGTACACAATGATTTCCCAAACGGTTCTAAATGACGCCCCGAAGGAAAATTTTGACTTTGTATTTCTGGTGGGAAGAAGGGGTATTCAGCAGGAAATATACAGATGAAGTCGAGGTCATTGTTATCAATACGGTATTGGACGTTGATGACAATCCTCCCTTCTGACTTAGCGTTTTCGTCAACATCATAGGTTGCGCCAATTGCTGCAAGACGATCAAGCTCGTCTTGCAGCATTTCCGGCTTATCGATAAACCAGACCATGACTCACCCCACAGGTCGTGACGGTGGACGCGGAGGCGTTCCGGGTCTTCCTGGCGGTTGATCTGGTCGGTTTCCTGGATTCTCAGGTCGCCCCGGTGGATGGTCGGGACGATTGCCCGGATTATCTGGCTTGCTCATGGCAAACTCCTCTTTATTATTAAAAAACACAGCCATTACTAAGAGTAAAAAGCCACTTGCATAACTGTATACAGTCAATTAATTTCCGGTATACAGGAATTATGTTTATATTTGCATTGTGATATGCTAATGTCAATATGTTTTTTCCGGTATACCGAACTTTGAGGAGGGTAAACGTGGCCAATCAGTTGGGGAACAAACTCAATAAACTCAGAAAGGACAAGGGGTTTACACTAGAGTCTCTAGCAAAAGCAGCCAATGTAAGTAAAAGCTACTTGTGGGAGCTTGAAAACAGAGAAGTGAAAAACCCATCGGCTCAGCGATTAGCTGCAATAGCAGCGCAGCTTGGCGTTACTGCCGACTTTTTTCTTGATGATGATGCTAGCCAGCCTGAGGAAAAGCACTTAGATGATGCTTTCTTTAGAGGTTACAAAAGTCTAGGCTCTCCAGAGAAAGAACAGCTTCGCAAGATCCTGGAAACGTTCAAAAAGAGTTAATCCCATTCCTTTGGCTTCCAACAATCAAGGAACTTTGGGAGGAGCAGTACTGTCATTGTGCAATCATACTGTTTCGAAAATATTTTCATTTCCGTTAAGTCTGCATTGCTGTCCGCGTGCTCGAACCATTTTCTTGCGGGAACTCCTCTTCCATTGCGGTCTTCTTGTATATCCGTCGATGAGGCCAGAGTTCCTTCAGGGACCTCTATAACATTTCCTTTGGTTTTGAAATAAGCTCCGCTTTTTTTGGCTGCGTTACTTGAACTTGCCCAATCCATATAACCATCTTTCGAAACAATTAAGACGGCCTTTTCTTCAGTATAACTTAGCCATTTTAGAATAGCCGCTGTCAGCGAGACTTGATACCGGTCGGCACAATGACTGAAAACATCAAAATTGATATCCCCGTTAAACTGCTGTCTGAAGTCATCAATAGGCATCAATAGGTGAGAGGCAAACTTGTCGGCTTCAGCTTCAATATTCTTACCCTCATCCCACGCAAGCATGTCTTCTTTGCTACACATAAATCGCTCTTGTCGGTCTCGGTGAAGCATGTAGTGCCCAAGCTCATGAGCTTTTGTAAATCGTATTCGTCCATTTGACGTCAGTGAATCATTGTAAGCGATCATCCATTTGGACCGCTCATCATTACCTGCCAACATTCCTTCAAAGCCGTCTAAGCTCACAGGAATTATATCAGTGATGGGATCTTTCCACTGAAATAATTCAGCAGCACCTTTTGCCATTTCATCAACATTAATTGGAAACCGGCAGACGCCATGTATTTCTTGGATAAGTTGCGTTGCTTTATGGAAAAGATTTGCGGCTTTTGGTGGGGCTAACTCGGAAGGCTTCATTCGCTGTATTATTCCTTTAAGACGGATCTTTCCTTGTGCTTTGTTCTTACCATATCAGACTAACAAGATGCCTGAGAAAGTCAGCAGTATACAAAAACATAGTTACTTCACCAATATTGATAGAGAAAACGGTTACCAAGTCAAACCAACCGATAATGCCTTGACTGATTGAAGCTTGGAACTGAAGGTCCGTTACTTGTCTTTTGATGCCCGTCATGGCTCGCTGTTGGACAGCTGTGTACGTAAAGCGGTCATTGGATTCTTTCGATACTAATGGCAGCTTTGAGCGATTTCCCGCCCGTCACCACCGCGAAAGCGGTGGTCCCTTTGAACGTAAACAGTAGCCTGAAAATTATTCGCTAACAGGCAGTTGTCAAAGGTCAGATAGGTAATCTTCCTTTTTACTTTTTAAGTTTCGAGAAGCAAGTTCTTCGTCAAAAAGTACAGTCGACATAAGATTTAATGAACCTATTCTTCCTATTTGTACGGTTTTAACCATAAACTTTTCTTTTAGGGCTACCTCTAAAGCGTACTGATCTTCCTTTTTCTCAGGTAATTCATAAGAAATTTTTATTTTCCATAACTTATTTTCGTCATCAGTAAACGATAGGCTAATGAATTCAAAGTTTTTTTCTCGGAAATCTAAATGATACATATCAAAAAAGAATTGATGGGGAAGGCCAATCTCATAAGCATTGCTACGCGAAACCTTGTCTTCTCCAAAGACATACTCAAGTGCAGAGATTTGTGAATATGAAATTTCGTCATAGCGGATATATTGAAGCGCGTCATCCTTTGACATTCCTAAATATAACCCTTCGTATTTAGCTACTGTTTGTACATTTTTTTGCTTTGTGTTTTTCGGTTCTTCTTCGGGTACGCTTGTCTCTACGGTATTTCTTCGTATTTTCTGAGGTTGTTCGTTACAACCGATAATCGCAACCAGAGCTAAACAAACAATAACATTTTGAATCTTCAGTTTCTTAAATTTCAACATTCTATCGAGCCAGCGAAGTTTAAAAGTGAATAGTAATCGGATCTAACCGAGAATTTATGAGAATTTTCATGGTCAAGCATACAACTAACAGAACTAATGTCTACAAATAAACACCTTAAGTGACGTAATAGGTATATAAGTTCAGATACCTTATTTGTCGAGCAATCGAACACTATTGTTTTACTTTCTAGCCTAGAATAACCGATAGTATCGTCAGAAACAGTAAGCTCGTAAAATATTAGTGATGAAAACTTAGGATCTATTTTCTATTTACAAAACGTTGAAAATGACTAGATTTTTTTTCCGCTAGCGCAACTGGACCGTTTGCTACTTTAACTCGTTAGTAATCAACGATGGATAGAAACCGAAGTTTTGTGGCAAATACCTAAGTAGCAAACAAAAATCTGAATGTCCGTTCCTTGTCTTATGCGGACGAAGATAGACACCCCTATGATGTCCGCTGCACGCCCATTTCATACAGTAATTGCAGACTGTCAGATCGCGTATGAGTCAGCCCGAATTCAGATAATAAGTGCACCACTCATGGTTAAACGGTGAGAAGAGATCAACTGCCTGTTGGTGGTACTCTGT